>NZ_JBVKAP010000003.1:0-879387 GCF_055639315.1 Streptomyces sp. NPDC039465
ACGCCCGGTTACATTCCGAACCCGGAAGCTAAGCCTTTCAGCGCCGATGGTACTGCAGGGGGGACCCTGTGGGAGAGTAGGACGCCGCCGAACAACCCGCCCTTTTAGCTCAGTCGGTAGAGCGTCTCCATGGTAAGGAGAAGGTCAACGGTTCGATTCCGTTAAAGGGCTCCATCGAAGAAGGCCCCCGCCAATGGCGGGGGCCTTTTTTGTTTTCCTCGACATGGCAAAAGACGTCCGGCTGCCCGAGGGCCGGGGACCCGCCCGGCCCTCGGGCGCCGTGCTCAGGCGCCGTTCAGCGGCTCCTGGAGGCGCATCGCCAGGATGGCCATGTCGTCCGAGGCCGGCTCGGCCGCGAAGCGCTCGACGGCCCGCAGGACGCGGGCTGCCACCGCGCCGGCCGTGAGGCCCGTGCACGTGGTCAGGACGTCGATCAGGCCGTCGTCGCCGAGCATGCGGGTGCCCTCGCGGCGCTCGGTGACGCCGTCGGTGACGCAGAGGAGCACGTCGCCCGGGTCGAGGGTGATCGTCTGCTCGTAGAGCTCCAGGTCGTCCATCACACCGAGCAGGGGCTGGGGCTCGGCCGCCGGGGAGACCGTGCCGTCCTGGCGCAGGCGCAGGGGCAGAGGATGGCCCGCGCAGACGACCTTGAGGACGGCCGAGCCGTCCTCCTGCGGCCACATCTCCCCGTACAGCAGGGTCAGGAAGCGGCTGCGGGCGCCCTCGTCGAGGATGGCCGCGTTCAGGCGCTCCAGGACCGCCGGGCCGCCGAAGCCCTCGCGGGCCAACAGGCGCAGGGCATGGCGGGCGAGGCCGGTGACGGCCGCGGCCTCCGGGCCCGTACCGCAGACGTCGCCGATGGCGAAGCCGTAGGCGCCGTCGCGGATCGGGAACAGGTCGTAGAAGTCGCCGCCGACCTCGTTGCCCTCGCCGGCCGCGCGGTAGATGACCTCGACCTCGACGCCGGGGATTTGGGGGAGGCCCGGGGGCAGCAGGCTGCGCTGGAGGGACTGGCTGATGGCCATGCGCTCCGAGTACAGGCGGGCGTTGTCCAGGGCCAGGGCCGCGCGGCGGGAGAGGTCCTCGGCGAGTTCCAGGATCTCCTGGCGGAAATGGTCGTCGGAGGGCTTGCCGAGGGTCAGCATGCCGATGACGCGGTTACGGGCCACCAGTGGCAGGACCACCGTCTCGCCGCCGACCGCTGAGGCCGTGGCGAGGGTGGAGCCGATGCCGGAGGACAGCGGGGTGCTGGTCAGGCCCAGTTCGCGCCGGGAGACCCGCAGCGCCGCCTGGTGGGCGGCGTCGGCGGGGGCCGTCCAGACGCGGGCGCCGGGGGTGGGGACCGGGTCCGGGGGGTCGATCCGGGAGAGCAGGGCCTTGAGGCCGTCGATCCGGTCCTCGTCCTCGTGCAGGACGTACGAGAGGTACGGCTCGGAGGACTGGTCCGCGATCGTGTAGACGGCGCACCAGGTAGCGAGCGTCGGGACGGTCATCTGGGCCATCAGCGCGAGCGTTTGGTCGCGGTCGAGGGTGCCGGCGAGCAGGTCGGAGGCTTCGACGAGGAAGCTCAGGGAGCCGCGGCGCAGCCGCTCCAGCTCGCCAAGGCGGGCCGATTCGACGGCGAGGGCGATGCGGTCGGCGGCGAACTGGAGGCGCAGGGCCTCCTCGTTGGAGTAGCGGCCCGGGGCCTCGGCCGCGACGCCCAGGGAGCCGGTGAGGCGGCCCTCGACCTTCAGGGGCACGGTGACGACCGAGCGCATGCCGGTGCCGTTGAGGAGCGGTACGGCTCCGGGGACGGCGGCCAGATCGTCGTGGACGGCGGGCATCCGGGCCGAGCCGTACCGTCCGGTGCCGGCCTCGACGGGGACGCGGGCGAAGCGCTGGCGGGCCGAGGGGAGGCCGGTGGTCGCCCGTACCTCCAGCTCGGTCTCGTCGTCGGTGGCCAGGAGCAGGAAGGCGGAGTCGCCGTCGAGCATGTCGCGGGCGCGTTCGACCGTGCGCTGGAGGAGGCCGTCGAGGTCGTCGGGGGCCGGGGAGCCGATGAAGACCTCGAAGGGGTCCGTGCTGCGGCTCTCCCCGCCCCCGTCGGAGACGGGGGTGCGCTGCGGGGTCTGCAGGACGGCACGTTCGTGGTCCCGTACGAGCAGGCAGACCGTGGACGGTTCGCCGTGGGTGTCTCGGACGCGCAGGTGGGAGGCGTAGACGGGGACGACGCGGCCGAGGGCGTCGCGGATGCCGTAGCTGCCCTCCCAGCGGGAGAGCTGCAGGGCCTCGGCGATGCCGGTGCCGATGCCGGGGGTGTGGGGCCAGGCGGCGAGGTCGCCGAGGGGTTTGCCGACGACCTGCTCGGCACCGTAGCCGAAGAGCTGCTCGGCGTCCTCGTTCCAAGAGGTGATGGAGGCGCCGCGGTCGATCTGGACGACGGCGACGCGGACCCGTTCGTCGGCGATCGGGAGCAGGTCGACGGGGAGTACCGGGCCGGCGGAGCGGGTGCCCACCGGGCGTTGGGGGAGGTCGAGTTGGAACCAGACCTGCTTGCGGGTGGGGGAGTACTCGACGCCCCAGCGGGTGGCGAGCGCGGCGCACAGGAGGAGGCCCCGGCCGTTCTCGCTGTCGTGGTCGGCGAGGCGCGGGCCGGTGCTCTGGATCGGGATCTCGCGCTCGGGGTAGCGGTCGGCGACCTCGACGCGTACGCCGTCGTCCGTGCGCAGGCACAGGACGTCGGCGGCGGTGCCGGCGTGGATCACCGCGTTGGTGACGAGTTCGCTCGTGAGGACGACCGCGTCGTCGACCACATCGGCGTACCCCCAGCCGTGCAGGGTGTCCCGGACGAAGGCCCGGGCGGTCGCGACGGACCTCCCGACAGGGTCGAAGGTGGCGGCCGCCCGCGCGGTGATCACAGAACTCCTCGTACGCGTCTCGACGCCCGGCTGTGCCATGGTTGGCCCTGCCCCTCCCGGTGCCCGGTCGTCCGTCTCGCGCCCAGGCCGCCCCCGCCGGGCGGACGGGGCGGTTGGACAGCCGGATGCCAGGTTACTTACCTTCACTGTCCGAGCGGATGCCGGTCACCGCTGTTTCCGTCCCCCGAGGGCGGGGACGTTATGCCAAGCTGCCGAAGTGTTATGGCCTGGTTCGGCTGCGGTGAAACACTGGGAAAGCTTCCAGAGACAACCCGAGCACTACGGTCAACCCCTGCGGGAGGGACACGGTGGAGTCTGGCGTGACGGCGCGGGGCAGTAGCACGCGTACGAAAAGCGGACGGTCCCGGAGCAGTGGGACGGTCGAAGTCGACGCGGCGGCGCTGGAACGGCTGCTGTCGGCGCTCGTCACGATGCGGGACGGGAATTTCCGTCGGCGGTTGACGGTGTCCGGCGACGGCGTGATGGCGGAGATCGCGGCCGTCTTCAACGAGGTCGCCGACCGGCAGCTGCATCTGACCGGCGAGCTGTCGCGGGTCCGACGGATGGTCGGCCGTGAGGGCAAGCTGTCGGAGCGGCTTGAGGCCGCCGCCAGCGAGGGAGCGTGGGCGGCGGCGATCGAGGCCGCGAACGCGCTGGTGGACGACATGACCCGGCCGGTCTCCGAGGTGGGACGGGTGCTGTCCGCGGTGGCGGAGGGCGACCTGGAGCAGCGGATGGAGCTGCGCTCGGAGGGGCCGGAGGGGCGGCCGCTGCGGGGTGAGTTCCTGAAGGTCGCGCGTACGGTCAACAACCTGGTCGACCAGCTGTCCGCGTTCACGGACGAAGTGACGCGGGTCGCACTGGAGGTCGGTACCGAAGGCAAGCTCGGTGGCCAGGCACAAGTGCGCGGTATGTCTGGTTCGTGGCGAGATCTCACGGATTCCGTGAACACCATGGCGTACCGGCTGACGGCGCAGGTACGTGACATCGCTCTCGTCACCACGGCGGTCGCCAAGGGCAATCTGTCCCGCAAGGTCACCGTGCATGTGGCCGGCGAGATGCTGGAGCTGAAGAACACCGTCAACACGATGGTGGACCAGCTGTCGTCGTTCTCCTCCGAGGTGACCCGTGTCGCGCGCGAGGTGGGCACGGAGGGCGAGCTCGGCGGCCAGGCCGAAGTGCCGGGCGTCGCGGGTGTGTGGAAGGACCTCACGGACTCCGTCAACACGATGGCGGGAAATCTGACCTCGCAGGTGCGGGGCATCGCCGAGGTCACCACGGCGGTGGCGAACGGCGACCTGTCCCAGAAGGTCACCGTCAGCGCCCGCGGTGAGGTGGCTCAACTCGCCGACACGATCAACCAGATGACCGAGACGCTGCGGACGTTCGCCGACGAGGTGACGCGGGTGGCGAGCGAGGTCGGCGCCGAGGGTCTGCTCGGCGGGCAGGCGCAGGTGCCGGGCGCCGCGGGTACGTGGAAGGACCTGACCGATTCGGTCAACACGGTCTTCAGGAACATCACGACCCAGGTGCGGGACATCGCTCAGGTGACCACGGCGGTCGCGAACGGCGACCTGTCGCAGAAGGTCACGGTCGACGTGGCCGGGGAGATGCTGGAGCTGAAGAACACCGTCAACACGATGGTGGACCAGCTCTCCGCCTTCGGCTCCGAGGTGACGAGGGTCGCGCGCGAGGTTGGTGTCGAGGGGCGCCTGGGCGGGCAGGCGGAGGTGCCGGGCGCCGCGGGGACCTGGAAGGACCTCACGGACTCGGTGAACACCGCGTTCCGTAACCTCACCGGACAGGTGCGGGACATCGCGCAGGTGACGACCGCGGTGGCCAACGGCGATCTGTCGCAGAAGGTCACGGTCGACGTGGCCGGGGAGATGCTGGAGCTGAAGAACACCGTCAACACGATGGTGTCGCAGCTGTCGTCCTTCGCCGACCAGGTGACGCGCATGGCGCGGGACGTGGGCACGGAGGGCCGCCTCGGCGGTCAGGCGCGGGTCGACGGTGTCTCCGGTACGTGGAAGGAGCTCACCGACTCCGTCAACTTCATGGCCGGCAATCTGACGTCCCAGGTGCGGCAGATTGCGCAGGTGACGACGGCGGTCGCGCGCGGTGACCTGTCGCAGAAGATCGACGTGGACGCGCGCGGCGAGATCCTGGAGCTGAAGAACACCATCAATACGATGGTCGACCAGCTGAGCGCGTTCGCCGAGCAGGTGACGCGGGTGGCCCGTGAGGTGGGTACGGACGGCCGGCTCGGCGGTCAGGCGCAGGTGCCGGGCGTGGCCGGTGTCTGGCGCGACCTGACCGACTCGGTGAACGGCATGGCCGGGAACCTCACCGCCCAGGTCCGTAACATCGCGCAGGTCGCCACGGCGGTCGCGCGCGGTGACCTGTCGCAGAAGATCGACGTGGACGCGCGCGGCGAGATCCTGGAGTTGAAGAACACCCTCAACACGATGGTCGACCAGCTCTCCAGCTTCGCCGACCAGGTGACCAGGGTGGCCCGTGAGGTGGGCACCGAGGGCATCCTGGGCGGCCAGGCGGAGGTGCAGGGTGTCTCCGGCACCTGGAAGGACCTCACCCAGTCGGTGAACTTCATGGCGAACAACCTGACCTCTCAGGTCCGCAACATCGCCGAGGTCACCACGGCGGTCGCCCGGGGCGACCTGTCCAAGAAGATCACCGTCGACGCCAAGGGGGAGATCCTGGAGCTGGTGACGACCGTCAACACGATGGTCGACCAGCTGTCGAACTTCGCCGACGAGGTGACCAGGGTCGCCCGCGAGGTGGGCACGGAAGGCATCCTCGGCGGCCAGGCACGCGTGCGTGGCGTGACCGGTACGTGGAAGGACCTCTCCGACAACGTCAATCTGATGGCCAACAACCTGACGAGTCAGGTGCGGAACATCTCCCGGGTCTCCGCGGCGGTCGCCAACGGCGATCTGACGAAGAAGGTGACCGTGGAGGCGCGCGGCGAGGTCGCCGAGCTCGCCGACACCGTCAACACGATGGTGACGACGCTGTCGTCGTTCGCGGAGCAGGTGACCAGGGTCGCCCGCGAGGTGGGCACGGACGGCATCCTGGGCGGCCAGGCGCGCGTGCCTGGGGTGTCCGGGACGTGGAAGGACCTGACCGACTCGGTGAACGGCATGGCCGACAACCTCACCGGTCAGGTGCGCCAGATCGCCGCCGTCACCACCGCCATCGCCAAGGGCGATCTCACCAAGAAGATCGACATCGACGCCCGGGGCGAGATCCAGGAGCTGAAGAACACCATCAACACGATGGTCGACCAGCTGTCCAACTTCGCCGAGGAGGTCACCCGGGTCGCCCGCGAGGTGGGCACCGACGGCCAGCTCGGCGGGCAGGCACGCGTGCGTGACGTGGACGGCACCTGGCGTGACCTGACCGAGTCGGTGAACGAGATGGCCGGGAACCTTACCCGGCAGGTGCGCGCCATCGCGGCCGTCGCGACGGCGGTGACCCGCGGCGACCTCAACCTCAAGATCGACGGGGTGGACGCGGCGGGCGAGATCCAGGCCCTGCAGGACAACATCAACACCATGATCGTCAACTTGCGGGACACGACCCTCGCCAACGAGGAGCAGGACTGGCTGAAGGGCAACCTGGCCCGGATCTCCGGTCTGATGCAGGGCCGCCGCGATCTGGACGACGTGGCGTCGCTGATCATGAGCGAGCTGACGCCGGTGGTCTCGGCGCAGCACGGGGCGTTCTTCGTGGCGATGCCCACCGGCGGGGCGGAGCTCGCGGACGGGGACGGCCCGTACGAGCTGCGGATGCGCGGCAGTTACGGCTACTCGGCCGGGTCGATGCCGACGTCCTTCCGGCCCGGAGAGACCCTGATCGGGACGGCGGCCGAGGAGAAGCGGACGATCCAGGTCAATGTGCCGCCAGGGTATCTGAAGATCTCCTCGGGGCTCGGCGAGGCGTCCCCGGCGCATGTGATCGTGCTGCCGGTGCTGTTCGAGGGCAAGGTCCTGGGCGTGATCGAGCTGGCGTCCTTCCAGCCGTTCACCCAGATCCAGCGCGACTTCCTCAACCAGATCGCCGAGATGATCGCGACCAGCGTCAACACCATCAGCGTCAACACGAAGACCGAGGTGCTGCTGCAGCAGTCGCAGGAGCTCACCGAGCAGCTGCGGGAACGGTCGGCGGAGCTGGAGAGCCGGCAGAAGGCGCTGCAGGACTCCAACGCCGAGCTGGAGGAGAAGGCCGAGCTGCTGGCCCGGCAGAACCGCGACATCGAGGTGAAGAACACCGAGATCGAGGAGGCCCGGCAGGTGCTGGAGGAGCGGGCCGAGCAGCTCGCCGTCTCCATGCGCTACAAGTCCGAGTTCCTGGCGAACATGTCGCACGAGCTGCGCACCCCGCTCAACTCGCTGCTGATCCTGGCGAAGCTGCTCGCCGACAACGCCGACGCCAACCTGTCGCCGAAGCAGGTGGAGTTCGCCGAGACCATCCATGGGGCGGGCTCGGACCTGCTCCAGCTGATCAACGACATCCTTGACCTGTCGAAGGTCGAGGCGGGCAAGATGGACGTCAGTCCGACCCGGATCGCCCTGGTCCAGCTCGTGGACTACGTGGAGGCCACCTTCCGCCCGCTGACCGCGGAGAAGGGCCTGGACTTCTCCGTACGGGTGTCGCCGGAGCTGCCCGCCACGCTGCACACGGACGAGCAGCGGCTCCTTCAGGTGCTGCGCAACCTGCTGTCCAACGCGGTGAAGTTCACCGACACCGGGGCGGTCGAGCTGGTGATCCGGCCGGCCGGGACGGATGTGCCGCAGTCGATCCGGGAGCAGCTCCTCGAGGCGGGTTCGCTGCGGGATCCGGACGCGGAGCTGATCGCCTTCTCGGTGACCGACACCGGGATCGGCATCGCGGCCAGCAAGATGCGGGTGATCTTCGAGGCGTTCAAGCAGGCGGATGGCACGACCAGCCGGAAGTACGGCGGAACGGGCCTGGGGCTCTCGATCAGCCGAGAGATCGCGCGGCTGCTCGGCGGTGAGATCTACGCGGCCAGCGAACCCGGCCGCGGCTCGACCTTCACGCTCTTCATGCCGCTGCACCCGAGCGAGCTTCCGCCGCACGGGTACGGGCAGTTGGCGCCCGGCTCCGCCGACCGGCAGCAGAGCGAGGCGGACGACGCGGCGGAGGCGGTCCTCCAGATGCCTTCGTACGCCCCCGCGCCCCTCTCGGCGGACTCCAGGGCGGGCAGCGGCGCGCTGTTCCGACACCGCCGCAAGGCGCTGGGCCGCACCGAGCAGCGGCCCTCGCTGCCCGGCCAGCCGGGCGCGCAGGGGACACAGGAGGCGTGGGCGGCGGCCGTGGGACAGGAGGAGCCGGAGCCGCGGCGGACCTTCGAGTTCCACGGCGAGAAGGTGCTGATCGTCGACGACGACATCCGTAACGTCTTCGCCCTGACCAGCGTCCTCGAACAGCATGGCCTTGCGGTGCTGTACGCGGAGAACGGCCGGGAGGGCATCGAGGTGCTGGAGCAGCACGACGATGTGACGGTCGTCCTGATGGACATCATGATGCCGGAGATGGACGGATACGCGACGACTACGGCGATCCGCCGGATGCCGCAGTTCTCCGGGCTGCCCATCATCGCGTTGACCGCGAAGGCGATGAAGGGCGACCGGGAGAAGGCGATCGAGTCCGGCGCTTCCGACTACGTCACCAAGCCGGTCGACCCCGACCATCTGCTGTCGGTGATGGAGCAATGGATGCGCGGGGAGTGATCGACGGGCGCTCACCCGGCGGCGAGTTGTTGACTGAGTGTGCTCGAAGGGGTGTGGGACGACGGTATTCGGGGAACCTTCTGGTCTCTCGCCGCGTTTCTGCTACGTGCACAGTGACATCGCGGTGACAGGGTGTGGCGACAGGCGGGGTGCGGCTACCATGACCGGCACAAGGACGGACGGCGCAAGGGAGTCGTCCCCTGGGGCGGCGCCCGGTGCTACCTCCGGCTCGACGAGCCGGGGAGAGTCCGTGCCGGGGCGAGGAGGACGGGGCATGGTGCAGAAGGCCAAGATCCTCCTGGTCGATGACCGGCCGGAGAATCTGCTGGCGCTGGAGGCCATCCTCTCTGCGCTCGATCAGACACTGGTGCGGGCATCGTCAGGGGAGGAAGCGCTCAAGGCGCTGCTGACGGACGACTTCGCGGTCATCCTGCTGGACGTCCAGATGCCGGGAATGGACGGTTTCGAAACCGCCGCGCACATCAAGCGACGGGAGCGGACCCGGGACATCCCGATCATCTTCCTCACCGCGATCAACCACGGCCCGCACCACACCTTCCGGGGCTACGCCGCGGGCGCGGTGGACTACATCTCCAAGCCGTTCGACCCCTGGGTGCTGCGTGCCAAGGTCTCGGTCTTCGTCGAGCTGTACATGAAGAACTGCCAGCTGCGGGAGCAGGCCGCGCTGCTCCGCCTCCAGCTGGAGGGCAACGGCGGAGCGGGCGGCGTGGCCAAGGAGTCCGCCGGGCTGCTCGCCGAACTCTCCGCCCGGCTCGCGGCGGTCGAGGAGCAGGCCGAGGCGCTCTCCAAACAGCTCGACGACGACTCCGCGGACGCTGCGGCCGTTGCCACCGCCGCGCATCTGGAGCGCAAGCTCACCGGGCTGCGGCGGGCGCTGGACGCGCTGGAGCCCGGCACGGGCAGCAGCACACCCGTGCTGCCCTCCCAGAGCTGACCCCGCAGGCCCGGTCCCGGAAGGCCGGCGGCCTTGATGGGCCGACCGGCGCTGGTCCGGTCGGCTGAGTGTCCGTGAGTGCCCGTCAGCCCGCTCATGCCGTAGCGTGCCCCACGTTTGCCGTGCCGTCAGTTTCCGTCTGCCCCCGGGGCGACACGAACGGGTGAAGCGGTACGCACGCGTGTCCGCCGCGCGCCACACCGGTAACCTCACCACCATGGCCTCACGTACGTCCGGCAAGGGTTCCCAGGGCACGGCGGGCACCGCGAAGCCGCGCGCCGGCCGTACGACTGGCGCTGCGAAGAAGGCGGCGCCCGGCAAAGCACCCGCGAAGAAGACCGCGGCCGCCAGGAAGAGCGCGCCCGCGAAGAAGGCACCGGCCCGCAAGCCCGCCAAGAAGGCGGCTCCCAAGCCGGCCCCGTCCCCGACCGGGGGCGTGTTCCGGCTCGCGCGCGGGCTCTGGCTCGGCCTCGCACACGCCGTCGGGGCGATGTTCCGTGGCATAGGGCGCGGCGCGAAGGGTCTCGACCCCGCGCACCGCAAGGACGGCATGGCGCTGCTCCTGCTGGGCCTCGCCCTGATCGTCGCGGCCGGCACCTGGTCCAATCTGCGCGGCCCGGTCGGCGATCTGGTCAAGATGCTCGTCACCGGCTCCTTCGGCCGGCTCGACCTGCTCGTCCCCCTGCTCCTCGGCGCCGTCGCCGTACGGCTGATCCTCTACCCCGAGAAGCCCGAGGCCAACGGTCGGATCGTGATCGGCCTGTCCGCGCTGGTCCTCGGCATCCTCGGCCAGGTCCACATCGCGTGCGGCTCACCGGGGCGCGACTCCGGCACCGAGGCGATGCGGGACGCCGGCGGGCTCATCGGCTGGGCCGCCTCCAAGCCGCTGGTCTTCACGATGGGCGAGGTCCTCGCCGTCCCCCTGCTGGTGCTCCTGACCGTCTTCGGGCTGCTCGTGGTCACCGCGACCCCCGTCAACGCCATCCCGCAGCGGCTGCGAGCCCTCGGTGCCAAGCTCGGCATCGTCGAACCGGCGTACGAGCCCGATCAGGGTGAGGCCGAGGCGTACGACGACGAGTGGCGTGAGGCCCGCCCCGCCCGCGCCCGGCGCCGGGCCACGCCCCCGGAGGCGTACGACGCCGAGAGCGCCGAGGAGGAGGCGCTCACCCGGCGCAAGCGCCCGCGCAAGACCGCGCAGCCCGACTTCGACCGGCCCATGGACGCCGTGGACGTCGCCGCCGCGGCCGCCGCGGCGCTGGACGGGGCCGTACTGAACGGCATGCCGCCCTCCCCGGTCGTCGCGGACCTCACCCGGGACCTGACCGCCGACCGGCGGCGCGCAGCCGAGATCGCGGCCGCCGCGGCCGGATCCGTACCGACCGCGCGCGAATCCGGGCAGGACGCGAAGCGGCCGGACGGCAAGGGGGTCGTGCCCGATCTGACCAAGCCCGCGCCGGAGGCCTCCGAGGGGCTGCCGCCGCGCGCGGAGCAGCTCAAGCTCGCCGGGGACATCACCTACTCCCTGCCCTCGCTCGACCTGCTGGAGCGCGGCGGCCCCGGGAAGACCCGCAGCGCGGCCAACGACGCGATCGTGGACTCGCTGACCAACGTCTTCATGGAGTTCAAGGTCGACGCGGCCGTCACCGGCTTCACCCGCGGCCCGACGGTCACGCGGTACGAGGTCGAGCTCGGCCCGGCCGTGAAGGTCGAGCGGATCACCGCGCTGACCAAGAACATCGCGTACGCCGTGGCCAGCCCGGACGTGCGGATCATCTCGCCGATCCCTGGCAAGTCCGCGGTCGGCATCGAGATCCCCAACAGCGACCGCGAGATGGTCAACCTCGGGGACGTGCTGCGGCTCGCCGCAGCTGCCGAGGACGACCATCCGATGCTGGTGGCGCTCGGCAAGAACGTCGAGGGCGGCTACGAGATGGCCAACCTGGCGAAGATGCCGCACGTCCTGGTCGCAGGCGCCACGGGCTCCGGAAAGTCCTCGTGCATCAACTGCCTGATCACGTCGATCATGATAAGAGCGACCCCGGAGGACGTCCGGATGGTCCTGGTCGACCCCAAGCGGGTCGAACTGACCGCGTACGAGGGCATTCCGCACCTGATCACCCCGATCATCACCAACCCCAAGCGGGCCGCGGAGGCGCTCCAGTGGGTCGTGCGGGAGATGGACCTGCGCTACGACGACCTGGCCGCCTTCGGCTTCCGGCACATCGACGACTTCAACGAGGCCATCCGCAACGGCAAGGTCAAGCTGCCCGAGGGCAGCGAGCGCGAGCTCCAGCCCTATCCGTACCTGCTGGTCATCGTGGACGAGCTGGCCGACCTGATGATGGTCGCGCCGCGGGACGTCGAGGACGCCATCGTCCGGATCACCCAGCTGGCCCGCGCGGCCGGCATCCATCTGGTGCTGGCCACCCAGCGGCCCTCGGTCGATGTCGTCACCGGTCTGATCAAGGCGAACGTGCCGTCCCGGCTCGCCTTCGCAACCTCCTCGCTCGCCGACAGCCGGGTCATCCTCGACCAGCCCGGCGCCGAGAAGCTCATCGGCAAGGGCGACGGGCTCTTCCTGCCGATGGGCGCGAACAAGCCGATCCGTATGCAGGGCGCCTTCGTCACCGAGAGCGAGGTCGCGGCGGTCGTCCAGCACTGCAAGGACCAGATGTCCCCGGTCTTCCGGGACGACGTCACGGTCGGCTCCAAGCAGAAGAAGGAGATCGACGAGGACATCGGCGACGACCTCGACCTGCTCTGCCAGGCGGCCGAGCTGGTGGTCTCGACGCAGTTCGGCTCGACGTCGATGCTCCAGCGCAAGCTGCGGGTCGGCTTCGCCAAGGCCGGCCGGCTGATGGACCTCATGGAGTCGCGCAACATCGTCGGCCCCAGCGAGGGATCCAAGGCCCGGGACGTTCTGGTGAAACCGGACGAACTGGATGGAGTGCTCGCCGTGATCCGTGGGGAAGCCGAGGCGTAGCGGGTCGGAAGGGGCCTTCTGGGCGCATCGAGGCTCACTCGTAAGGGAACAGCGGGCAACCGTTTCCCTTGGCCGTACGTCAAGTTGGACAGTGGGACAACACCGTGTCCCATCATCACTGTGTCGGGGTGCCGGCGTACGGCCATTCCGATGGCGTACAAACTGCATCCGCCCGGTTGCCCCACCCTTTCGTACCACCCATAGACTGAACGTCCAGCAGGTGGTTACACGCTCGAAAGGCGCCCTCGTGTCCATCGGCAACTTCCCCGAAGACGACCGGAACTCCCCGGCCGACGAACGGCCTTCGGCCGACGCCCGGCCGCCGATCGGTCGCACGCTGCAGCAGGCCCGTATCGACGCCGGGCTGACCGTGGACGAGGTCAGCACGTCCACCCGGGTGCGCATCCCGATCGTGCACGCGATCGAGGAGGACGACTTCTCGCGCTGCGGCGGCGACGTCTACGCCCGCGGTCACATCCGTACGCTCGCTCGCGCCGTCGGCCTCGACCCGGCGCCGCTGGTCGACCAGTACGACGCCGAGCACGGCGGCCGGCCCGAGCCCACGCCGGCCGCGCCCCTCTTCGAGGCGGAACGTATCCGCCCCGAGCGCCGCCGCCCGAACTGGACCGCCGCCATGGTCGCGGCGATCGTGGCCGTGATCGGCTTCGTCGGCTTCACGATGTTCAGCGACGGCGACGGCAGCGACCGGGCGCGTCAGGTGGCCGAGGGCCCAGCGCCGCAGAAGAAGGCCAGCCCCACACCGAAGCCCAAGCCGCCCGCCCCCAAGCCGCCCGCGCCCTCCGAGAGCGCCATCGCCGCCGTCCCAGCGGACAAGGTCACCGTCACCATGACCGCCACCGACGACAAGAGCTGGATCTCGGCCAAGGCGCACGACGGCAAGCTCCTCTTCGACGGGCTGCTGCTCAAGGGCGAGTCCAAGACCTTCCAGGACGACGAGCGCATCGACCTCATCCTCGGCAACGCCGGCCCCATCGAGCTCTACGTCAACGGCAAGAAGGTCGAGGAGAAATTCGAAGCGGGGCAGGTCGAGCGTCTCTCGTACGCCAAGGGAGACCCCGAGGAGGGGTGAGCGGGGCCTGAGCAAACCCCTGAGCGGCGGGGGCACGGTCGGGACGAAGTAGTCTTGAGTCCATGCCCGAACGCCGTACCGTCGCCCTTGTCACTCTTGGCTGCGCCCGTAACGAGGTGGACTCGGAGGAGCTCGCAGGCCGCTTGGCAGCGGACGGCTGGGAGCTCGTCGAGGACGCCTCCGACGCAGACGTCGCCGTCGTCAACACCTGTGGGTTCGTCGAAGCCGCCAAGAAGGACTCCGTCGACGCACTCCTCGAAGCCAATGACCTCAAGGACCACGGCCGCACCCAGGCTGTGGTCGCCGTCGGCTGCATGGCCGAGCGGTACGGCAAGGAGCTCGCCGACGCGCTCCCCGAGGCCGACGGCGTGCTCGGCTTCGACGACTACGCCGACATCTCCAACCGCCTCCAGACCATCCTGAGCGGCGGCAGCGTGGAGGCCCACACGCCGCGCGACCGGCGCAAGCTGCTCCCGCTCAGCCCCGTCGAGCGGCAGAGCGCCGCGGCCGAGGTCGCCCTGCCGGGACACGGCGCCGGCCTCACCGAGGCCCCCGAGGACCTTCCCGAGGGCATCGCCCCGGTCTCCGGACCGCGCGCCCCGCTCCGCCGCCGCCTGGACACCAGCCCCGTCGCGTCGGTGAAGCTCGCCTCCGGCTGCGACCGCCGCTGCTCCTTCTGCGCCATCCCGTCCTTCCGCGGCTCCTTCGTCTCGCGGCGGCCCTCGGACGTCCTCGGCGAGACGCGCTGGCTCGCCGAGCAGGGCGTGAAGGAGATCATGCTGGTCTCCGAGAACAACACCTCCTACGGCAAGGACCTCGGAGACATCCGGCTCCTGGAGACCCTGCTGCCCGAGCTCGCCGCCGTCGACGGCATCGAGCGGGTCCGGGTCAGCTACCTCCAGCCCGCCGAGATGCGCCCGGGCCTGATCGACGTCCTCACCTCGACCGAGAAGGTCGCCCCGTACTTCGACCTGTCCTTCCAGCACAGCGCGCCGGCCGTGCTGCGCTCGATGCGGCGCTTCGGCGACACCGACCGCTTCCTGGAGCTCCTCGACACCATCCGCGGCAAGGCGCCGCAGGCCGGTGCCCGGTCCAACTTCATCGTCGGCTTCCCCGGCGAGACCGAGGAGGACTTCGCGGAGCTGGAACGCTTCATCACGCACGCCCGTCTCGACGCCATCGGCGTCTTCGGCTACTCCGACGAGGACGGCACCGAAGCGGCCACGTACGACAACAAGCTCGACCAGGAGACCGTCGACGAGCGCCTCGCGCATCTGTCCCGGCTCGCGGAGGAGCTCACCGCGCAGCGCGCGGAGGAGCGCCTTGGAGAGACCCTGGAGGTACTGGTCGAGTCGGTCGACGACGAGGACGGCGACGAGGCCGCGGTGGGCCGCGCCGCCCACCAGGCCCCCGAGACCGACGGTCAGGTCGTCTTCACCAGCGGCGAGGGACTCGCCGTCGGCCGTGTGGTCAGGGCCAAGGTCGTGGGAACGGAAGGCGTCGACCTGGTGGCGGAGTACCTTCCGGAGGCTTTCGAGGAGGCGGGCAGATGACCGGAGTGCCGGCGTCCGCCGCGGGCGGGACGGGCCGGCCGGCGCCCGGCGGCAAGCTGGGTGCCGCGGCGGTCAACCAGGCGAGCCTGTGGAACATCGCCAACATCCTCACCATGATCCGGCTGGTCCTGATCCCCGCCTTCGTGGTCCTGCTCCTCCAGGACGGCGGGTACGACCCCGTCTGGCGCGCCTGGGCCTGGGCGGCCTTCGCAGTCGCCATGATCACGGACGTCTTCGACGGACATCTGGCCCGGGCGTACAACCTGGTCACGGATTTCGGGAAGATCGCCGACCCGATCGCCGACAAGGCGATCATGGCCGCCGGACTCATCTGTCTGTCCTGGCTCGGTGACCTGCCCTGGTGGGTGACCGGGGTGATCCTCTTCCGTGAGCTCGGCATCACGCTCATGCGGTTCTGGGTGATCCGGCATGGAGTCATTCCGGCCAATCGCGGTGGCAAGATGAAGACCCTGGCGCAGGGGACCGCGGTCGGTATGTACGTCCTGGCCCTCACCGGACCGCTCGCCACCCTCCGCTTCTGGGTGATGGCGGTGGCCGTCGTGCTGACGGTCGTCACCGGTCTCGACTACATCCGCCAGGCCGTCGTGCTACGGCGCAAGGGTCTCGCGGCCGAGCGGGCCGCCGCCCAGGCGGAACCCTCGGCCGGGTCCGCGCGATGAACACCGCCGCCCGTGTGCTGCGTCTGCTCGCGGAGCGTGGTCGTACGCTGGCGGTCGCGGAGTCCCTCACGGGCGGTCTGGTGGCCGCGGAGCTCACTGCCGTCCCTGGTGCCTCGGACACTTTCCGCGGGTCCGTCACGGCGTACGCCACGGCCCTCAAGGAGGACGTCCTGGGCGTGGACCGGACCCTTCTGGCGGAGCGCGGGGCGGTGGATCCGGAGGTCGCGCTGCAGATGGCGGCCGGTGTGCGGGACCGGCTGGGGGCCGACTGGGGCATCTCCACCACCGGCGTGGCCGGCCCGGAACCCCAGGACGGTCAACCTGTCGGCACGGTGTACGTCGCCGTGGCGGGACCGGTCGGGGCGGGGAAAGTGGCCGCATTGCGGTTGAACGGCAACCGCGCGGAAATCCGTAGAGAGAGTGTACGGAGCGTGCTGGAACTGCTCGCAGACGAACTCTCCGGGAATGCGCGGGCACAGGATACGGAACAGAACGGGGGGAATTGATGTTTGCAGCCCTGAGTGAACACGACATCGCTCCCCGCACGGCCGCAGCGCGAGGCGGTACGGTGGGGCGTGAAGGATGCGGCTACGCGGTCCGAGGAGGGAGCCACCGATGATTCTGCTCCGTCGCCTGCTGGGTGACGTGCTGCGTCGGCAGCGCCAGCGCCAGGGCCGTACTCTGCGCGAAGTCTCCTCGTCCGCCCGAGTTTCGCTCGGCTATCTCTCCGAGGTGGAGCGGGGGCAGAAGGAGGCTTCCTCCGAGCTGCTCTCCGCGATCTGCGACGCGCTTGACGTACGGATGTCCGAGCTCATGCGGGAAGTGAGCGACGAGCTGTCGCTGGCCGAACTGGCCGAGTCGGCAGCGGCGAGCGAGCCGGTGCCCGCACCGGTACGGCCGATGCTCAATTCGGTTTCGGTGACGTCGGTGGCAGGTGTGCCGACGGAGCGGGTGACCATCAAGGCGCCCGCGGAGGCGGTCGACGTGGTCGCCGCCTGAACCGTGATGTGGGCGGAGCCCTGGTCGGTGCCTGACAGGCCGACCGGGGCTTTCGTCTTTTCCGGGTCCGGTCGTGCGGCCGCTTTCAGCCGGGTGACGTGGCAAGGCGTTTGAGATGCCCGCACGCGGTCAGTCGTGCATGGTGGGGGAAACGTACGACTGCTGGGAGAATGTGCATGTCTGTCGTGAAGAGTTCGCTGTCCGACGACAACCTGAAGACCGTGGGTGAAGCCCTGCAGGGCGCCCTGGTCGATCTCGTCAATCTGTCCCTGGTCGCCAAGCAGGTCCACTGGAACGTGGTCGGGCCGCGGTTCCGCTCCGTCCATCTGCAACTCGACGACGTCGTCGTCACCGCGCGCCAGCACTCCGACGTCGTCGCCGAACGGGCCTCCGCCATCGGCGTCAACCCTGACGGGCGCGCCGCGACGGTGGCCGCCAGCAGCGCGATCGGGACCGTGCCGGACGGCTGGATCAAGGACGTCGACGCCGTACGGATCCTGGTGGAGGCGCTCGGCGCGGTGATCCGCAAGATGCGGGAGCGTATCGACGTCACCGAGAAGCCGGACCCGGTGACCCAGGACATCCTGATCGGGCTGACCGCCGACCTCGAGAAGCACCATTGGATGTTCCAGGCGGAGAGCGCGTAGGAACCCGTGCCTCGCGTTGCGTCCTTGTGCGCCCGGGGCGCCTCCGGTGCGCCCTGCCGCCTGCTGAACGCGCCGCACTAGCGTCGACCGGAGGAGGCGGCGATGGTACGGCGACGGGTCCCGCTGCTGGCGCTCGCGCTGGTGGTCGGAGGGCTGTGGTGGTGGGCGGTGCTGCGGCTCGCCTTCGTACCGGAGCGCTCGGGGCTCGTCGAAGGAGCCATGGCGGCGAGTGGCTGGGGGCTGAGTCTGCTCCCGGTCCATGTGGCCGCCGCGCCCGGACGTCGCCGGTCCGCCTGGGCCCGGCGCCGGTCCATGCGCCGGGCTACCAGGGCATGGTCACGCCGCCGTTCGGGCGCAGGATCTGACCCGTCGTGAACGACGAGGCGTCGGACGCCAGATGAAGCACCGCGTGTGCGATGTCCTCGGGCTCGCCGACCCGGCCCAGGGGTGAGACGCGGACCATCGTCTCCTCGATCCGCTGCTGGAGCTCAGCACTGTGACCGTCCGTCATCGGTGTGCGGATCCAGCCGGGGGCGACCGCGTTGACGCGGATGCCGTACGGGCCGAGTTCGGTGGCGAGGGTCTTGGTGAGCTGGACGACGGCGGCCTTCGCCGCGCTGTAGCAGAGCAGGCCGGCGTTGGCCGCGTCCACCGCGCCCGAGGCCATGGTGACGAGGGAGCCGCGGATCTGAGCGTCGATCATGGAGCGTGCGGCGGCCTGACAGGCGTGGAGCACGCCCTTGAAGTTGACGGCGAAGACGCGGTCGAGATCCTCGTCCCGGGTCTCCAGGACCGTACTGCTGTGCATCACACCGGCGACCGCGGCCATGATGTGGAGCGGGCCCGCGCCGGCCACGGCCGAGGTGAGAGCGGCGCGGTCGGTGACGTCGAGGAGATGGACGCGGGCCGTGCCGCCCTGCCCGGCGACCAGCTCCCTGGTGCCGGCCAGACCTTCCTCGTCGCGGTCGGCGCAGTGGACGTATGCGCCCGCGCGGGCGAGCAGGACGGCCGAGGCGCGGCCGATGCCGCTCGCTGCGCCGGTGACGAACGCGGTGCGGCCGGTGAGGTCGTACGCCGACAGGGGCATGGCGGGACCGTACGACCAGATCTGATGGTACGTCAATTGCTGGAGCGGTGCCGGGTCGTGCGGTCTTACGGGGCGGGCGAGGGGCCGAACTGGCAGCCGGGGCACCAGTAGGACACCCGGTCGTCGCTCTGGTCCGCCTTACGGACCGCGGTGCCGCAGCGCAGACATGGGCGGCCTTCACGGCCGTAGACATGGAGGCGGTGGGCGGGGTGCCGGGTCGTCGTCGTACGGCGCTCCGAGCCCTCCTTGTTGGCCTCCAGCAGGCGGTGTGCGGTCGCGACAAGGCGCTCGGGCACGCCCGCGGCGAGTTCGCCGAACGGGAGCCAGGGCGTGACCCCGGCCAGGAACGCCAGCTCCGACTTGTAGACGTTGCCGATCCCCGCCAGATTGCGCTGGTCGAGGAGAGCCTCGCCGAGCGGGCGGGAGGGATCGGCGGTGAGCCTGCGGACGGCTTCCCGCGGGTCCCAGTCGGGGCCGAGCAGATCGGGGCCGAGGTGGCCCACGGCCGTGGACTCGTCGGCGGTGCGCAGGAGTTCGAGGACCGGGAGGCGGTAGCCGACGGCGGTGTGGGCGGCGTTGGCGAGGATGGCCCGGATCTGGTGGGCGGGGCCGCCGCGCCAGCGCTCGTCCGGGGCGTAGACGTGCCAGGCGCCGTCCATCCGCAGATGGGAGTGGAGGGTCAGACCGCCCTCGATACGGGTGAGGAGATGCTTGCCGCGCGGTGTCACGTCGAGGACCGCCCGGCCGGTGAGGTCGGCGGTGGCGAACCGCGGCACGCGCAGGTCGGAGCGGGTGAGGACCTCCCCGGCGAGAGCGGCGTGCAGACGGCGGGCGGTCCTCCAGACGGTGTCTCCCTCGGGCATGCCTCCATCATGCCCGCGCCGCCTCCGGTGCCCCCTTCGGCGGCGCGTCAGGCGCGCAGCCGCAGTCCCCTGGGGGTGGCGTGGAACCCGGCGGTCTCCAGGGCGCGGGCGAGCGGGGAGGTCAAGGCGGTCTCGCCGTTGATCCGCTCCACCGTGACCGTGCCGAGCGAGCCCGCCAGGGCGGCCGCGGCCAGGGCTTCGGCGGCCGCGTGGAGGGACGGGGCGTCCGGGTCGAGCGGCCAGGAGAGCAGGGTCTTGCCGCCGCGCTCCATGTAGAGGGTCAGCTCGCCGTCGACGAGGACGACCAGGGCTCCCGCCTTCCGGCCCGGCTTGTGCCCTGCCGTCGTCGGGGACTCGGGCCAGGGCAGCGCCGCGCCGTAGGCGTTGGCCGGGTCCGCGGCGGCCAGGACCACCGCGCGCGGGGCCGTCGTCCGCTCTTCGCGGTCGCGGGCCGTGGCCGCGGCCCGCAACCGGTCGACCGCGCCGTCCATCGCGAACTGGGCGGCTCCCAGCCCTTCCACGACATAGCCGCGGCGGGCCTGGCCGCTGTCCTCGAAGGCGGACAGGATGCGGTACGTCGCCGAGAACCCGCCCTCGACGCCTTCCGCGGCGACCGCGCCCCGGGTCACCACACCGTGCCGGTCGAGCAGCGTGCGGGCCAGCGCGTGGGCGCGGTGGGTGGGGTCCGGCTCGGCGGCGGGCAGCAGCGACCAGCGGCCGCTCACGGTCGGCGGGCCGCTGCGAGAGGCCGGGCGGGCGGCCGCCGTCAGCGTGCCGTACCGGCCGCGCGGGACCGTACGGCGCGCGCGGTGAGCGGTCGAGCCCGCCGTACGCCCCGAGCCGAGGAGGGAGCGCAGCGGGGCCAGGGTGTCGTTGGTGAGCCGCCCGGACCAGGCCAGGTCCCACAGGGCGTCGGCGAGCTGGGGGTCCGTGGCGTCGGGGTGGGTGGTGGCGCGGACCTGGTCGGCGATCTGGCGGAAGAACAGCCCGTAGCCGCCGGACAGGGCGGTCAGGACCGATTCGTGCACCGCGGTGAGCTCCAGGGGATGGGGCTGCGGCAGCAGCAGCGGCGCGGCGTCGGCCAGATACAGCGACACCCAGCCGTCCTTGCCCGGCAGGGCGCCGGCGCCCGCCCACAGCACTTCGCCGGTGGTGGTCAGCTCGTCGAGCAGCGCGGGGGAGTAGTCCCTCACCCGGGACGGGAGGATCAGCTTCTCCAGCGCGGAGGCGGGCACCGGCGCGCCCTGAAGCTGCTCGACGGCCCGGGCGAGGCCGTCGATGCCGCGCAGGCTGCTGCCGCCGAGGTGCTGCCACTGGGGCAGGAACGAGGCGAGCGCGGCCGGCGCGACCGGTTCGAGCTCATGGCGCAGCGCCGCGAGCGAACGGCGGCGCAGCCGCCGCAGGACCGCCGCGTCGCACCACTCCTGGCCGATCCCTGAGGGATGGAACTCGCCCTGGACGACCCGGCCGGCGGCGGCCAGGCGCTGGAGCGCGCCGTCGGTGACGGCGGTGCCGAGGCCGAAGCGGGCGGCCGCCTGCGGGGAGGTGAACGGGCCGTGCGTACGGGCGTACCGGGCGAGGAGGTCGCCGAGCGGGTCCTTCACCGGCTCCGTGAACGCCTCCGGGACCCCGACCGGGAGGGCCGTGCCCAGGGCGTCCCGCAGCCGTCCGGCGTCCTCGACGGCGGCCCAGTGGTGGGCCCCGGCGATACGGACCCGGATGGCGCGCCGGGCCGCGCCCAGGGCCTCGGCCCAGCCGGGCTCCGCGCCCCGCTCGGCCAGTTCGGCGTCGGTGAGCGGACCGAGAACGCGCAGGAGATCGGCGACACCTTCGGTGTCCTTGGCCCGGCGGTCCTCCGCGAGCCACTGGAGCTCGCTCTCCAGCTCGGCCAGGACGTCGGCGTCGAGCAGCTCACGCAGCTCCGCCTGGCCCAGCAGCTCGGCCAGGAGCCGGGAGTCCAGAGAGAGGGCGGCGGCACGCCGCTCGGCGAGCGGTGAGTCACCCTCGTACAGGAACTGGGCGACGTAACCGAAGAGCAGCGAGCGGGCGAACGGCGACGGCTCCGGGGTGGTCACCTCCACCAGACGGACCCGACGGGACTCGATGTCGCCCATCAGCTCGGTCAGCCCCGGGACGTCGAAGACGTCCTGGAGACACTCGCGGACCGCTTCGAGGACGATCGGGAAGGAACCGAACTCGCTGGCCACCTGGAGCAGCTGGGCCGCGCGCTGGCGCTGCTGCCACAGCGGCGTCCGCTTGCCGGGGTTACGGCGCGGCAGCAGCAGGGCGCGGGCCGCGCATTCGCGGAACCGGGCCGCGAACAGCGCCGAGCCGCCCACCTGGTCGGTGACGATCTGGCTCACGTCGCCCTTGTCGAAGGCGACGTCCGCCGCCCCGATGGGGGCCTGCTCGCTGTCGTACTCCAGGCCGGGCGCGGCCGGGTCCTGGTCGAGCAGGTCCAGGCCCATCAGGTCCGCGTCGGGCAGCCGCAGCACGATGCCGTCGTCGGCGTGCATCACCTGGGCGTCCATGCCGTACCGCTCGGCGAGCCGGGCACCGAGCGCCAGCGCCCACGGGGCGTGCACCTGCGCGCCGAAGGGGGAGTGGACCACGACCCGCCAGTCGCCCAGCTCGTCGCGGAAGCGCTCCACGAGGATCGTGCGGTCGTCGGGGATGTGGCCGCAGGCGCGGCGCTGCTCGTCCAGATAGGCCAGGACGTTCCCCGCCGCCCAGTCGTCGAGGCCGGCCGCGAGGAGCCGGGGCCGGGCCTCCTCCGGGGCCATCGAGCCGACCTCCCGCAGGAACGCGCCCACCGCGCGCCCCAGTTCGAGCGGCCGGCCCAGCTGGTCGCCCTTCCAGAACGGGAGCCGGCCGGGCACCCCGGGGGCGGGGGAGACGAGAACCCGGTCGCGGGTGATGTCCTCGATCCGCCAGGAGGTCGTCCCGAGCGTGAAGACGTCCCCGACCCGGGACTCGTACACCATCTCCTCGTCGAGCTCACCGACCCGGCCGCCGCCCTTCTTCGGATCGGCGCCGGCCAGGAACACCCCGAAGAGCCCCCGGTCGGGGATGGTCCCGCCGGAGGTGACGGCGAGGCGCTGCGCGCCCGGGCGGCCGGTGACCGTCCCGGCGACCCGGTCCCACACCACGCGGGGCCGCAGCTCGGCGAAGGCGTCCGACGGATACCGCCCCGCCAGCATGTCCAGGACGGCCGTGAACGCCGACTCGGGCAGCGAGGCGAACGGCGCCGCCCGGCGCACCACGGCCAGCAGGTCGTCGACCTGCCAGGTGTCCAGCGCCACCATCGCCACCAGCTGCTGGGCCAGCACGTCCAGCGGGTTGGCGGGGACCCGCAGGGACTCGATGGAGCCGCTGCGCATCCGCTCGGTGACCACGGCCGCCTGCACCAGATCGCCGCGGTACTTGGGAAAGACGACACCGGTGGACACGGCGCCCACCTGATGGCCCGCACGCCCCACCCGCTGGAGCCCGGAGGCGACCGACGGCGGCGACTCGACCTGGACCACCAGATCCACCGCACCCATGTCGATGCCCAGCTCCAGGCTGGAGGTGGCGACGACGGCCGGCAGCCGACCCGCCTTCAAGTCCTCCTCGACCAGCGCCCGCTGCTCCTTGGAGACCGAGCCGTGGTGTGCCCTGGCCAGCAGCGGCGGGGCGCCCTTCCCCGCACCCGACTGGGCCATGATCTCGGCCGGCGGAGCGCCCTCCGGCATGGCCTCTCCCACGACCCGTTCGTAGGCGATCTCGTTGAGCCTGTTGCACAGCCGCTCCGCCAGACGACGGGAGTTGGCGAACACGATCGTCGAGCGGTGCGCCTGGACGAGATCGGCGATCCGCTCCTCGACATGGGGCCAGATCGACGGCTTCTCCCCGGGATCGGCGTCGGTGGCGGGTGAGCCGCCCAGCTCGCCCAGGTCCTCCACCGGAACCACCACCGACAGGTCGAACTCCTTGCCGGAGGCGGGCTGGACGATCTCCACCTTCCGCTGGGGGGAGAGATAGCGGGCCACCTCGTCCACCGGCCGTACGGTCGCCGACAGGCCGATCCGGCGCGCCGGGCGCGGCAGCAGCTCGTCGAGACGCTCCAGGGACACGGCCAGATGCGCGCCCCGCTTCGTCCCCGCCACGGCGTGCACCTCGTCCAGGATCACCGTCTCGATCCCCGACAGCGCGTCCCGGGTCGCGGAGGTGAGCATCAGGAACAGTGACTCGGGGGTGGTGATCAGGATGTCCGGCGGCCTGGTGGCCAGCGCGCGGCGCTCGGCCGCCGGGGTGTCGCCGGACCGGATCCCCACCCGCACCTCGGGCTCGGGCAGCCCGAGCCGCATCGCCTCCTGACGGATGCCCGTGAGAGGGCTGCGGAGATTGCGCTCGACGTCGACCGCGAGGGCCTTCAGCGGCGACACGTACAGCACCCGGCAGCGCTTCCTCGCCTCCGCGGGCGGCGAAACGGACGCGAGCCGGTCCAGGGCGGCGAGGAACGCGGCCAGCGTCTTGCCGGAGCCGGTCGGGGCGACGACCAGGACGTCCGAGCCCTCCCCGATCGCCCGCCAGGCGCCTTCCTGAGCGGCGGTCGGCGCGCTGAAGGCGCCCGTGAACCAGCCACGGGTCGCGGGGGAGAACGAGTCGAGTGCGGTTCCGGCCATGCCACCCATCGTGCACCCGACCACTGACAACGCGTGTCCGGCACGTGGACGCCCAGGTGAGGGCCGCGGTGGCGGGCGCAGAATGGAGCCATGGCGACCGCGGAGAGGGCACGGTACTGGCAGTACGCCGAGCTGCCCGGCGTCGACCTGCTGCACGCCCACTACGTCCGCAAGGCCTTCGCCCGCCACACCCACGAGACCTTCGTCTTCGCCGCGATCACCGAGGGCGTCGAGGCCTTCCACTACCGCGACGCCCTCGTGCACGCGGGCCCCGGGCAGATCGCCCTGGTCAATCCCGACACCCCGCACACCGGCCACGCGGGGGTCCCCGAGGGCTGGACCTACCGCACGATCTACCCGGCGGTCGACCTGATCCAGTCGATCGCCGCCGACGCCATCGCCGTACGCGGCGCGGTCGGCTTCACCGATCCGGTCGTGGACGACCCGCGGGCCGCGCAGCTGGTCATCGGCGTGCACCGGGCCGCCGAGGAGGGCAACGCGCTCGCCGCGGACAGTCTGCTGCGCCTGGTCACGGCGCGGATGCTGCGCAGCCACGGCGGTCGGCTCCAGCCGCTCATGCCCCGCTCGGCCGGGGCCCGCAACGCGCTTCGCGCGCGTGCCCTGCTGGAGGAGCGGATGGCCGACCCGCCGACCCTGGAACGCCTCGCCGCCGAGCTCGGCACCAGCCCCTTCGCACTGCTGCGGGCCTTCCGTGACCTGTACGGCATGCCTCCGCACACCTGGCTGACCGACGCGCGCGTGCGCCGGGCCCGCCATCTGCTGGACTCGGGGACGGCGCCGGCGGACGTCGCCGTCGGGGTCGGCTTCACCGACCAGCCACATCTGAACCGGCACTTCACCCGCATCGTCGGCGTCCCGCCCGGCGCCTACCAGCGGGAACGGGCCAGGTAGGAGTAGGGCCGTCGTGCCCCCCGGCCCGGCCGGCTTCCGGGCCGGGCGCAAGAACGTACAAGACCGGGTGCGGCGGCCCGCCGTAGCGTCCCTGACGTGGCAGAACAGACAGCAACAGCAGAGATACGAACCGAACCCGCGGCCAAACCCGACCGCGCCGTCGTGCGTGACGCGCTCGGCGTCGGCATCGCCGTCGGGCTCTCCGGCTTCGCCTTCGGCGTCACCTCGGCGGGGGCCGGGCTCAGCGTGCTCCAGACCTGCGCGCTCAGCCTGCTCGTCTTCACCGGCGCCTCGCAGTTCGCGCTCGTCGGCGCGCTGGCGGCGGGCGGAAACCCCTTTACGGCCGCCGCCGGGGCCTTCTTCCTCGGCACCCGCAACGCCTTCTACGGGCTGCGGCTCTCCCAGCTCCTCGCCGTACCGCGCGCGGTGCGGCCGCTCGCCGCGCACTTCGTCATCGACGAGACCACGGCCGTCGCGCTGGCCCAGCCGTCGCGGCGGGCCGCCCGGCTCGGGTTCACCGTCACCGGCCTCACGCTCTACGCCCTGTGGAACCTGACCACCCTGCTCGGCGCGCTGGGCGCCGAGGCGATCGGCGACACCGCAGCCTGGGGGCTGGACGCGGCGGGCCCCGCCGTCTTCCTGGCCCTGCTCGCGCCGATGCTGCGCACGACCACGGAGCGGATCGTCGCGGCGCTCGCCGTCGCCCTGGGACTCGGATTCCTGCCCGTGCTGCCCGCCGGGGTGCCGGTGCTGGTGGCGGCGCTCGCCGCGCCGGCCGTGCTCTGGCTCCAGGGCCGCCGGACCGCCACCACCGAGGAAGAGAGGGCCGGCCGGTGAACATCTGGATCGCTATCGCCCTGACCGCCGCCGCTTGCTACCTCGTCAAGCTCGTCGGGCTGCTCGTACCGGACGGGGCGCTGGAGCGTCCCCTCGTCCAGCGGCTGGCCGCGCTGCTGCCGGTCGCCCTGCTGGCCGCGCTCACCGCCCAGCAGACCTTCAGCCTGGACGGCGCCCTGGTCCTGGACGCCCGCGCCGCCGGGCTCGGCGCCGCGGCCCTCGCGCTCGTGGCGAGGGCGCCGTTCCTGGTCGTCGTCGGCGCGGCCGTGGTCGTCACCGCGGGGGTGCGGGCCATCGGGGGGTGACGCGGTCCCGGGGCGGCGGGGCCGGGCGCCCGGCGTAACCGTGCGTCCCGTGGTGAGGGGGCCGCGGCACCCGGTACGCGCCCGCGCGGCCCGCGTCAGCTGATCGTGCGGCCGTGCGCCCTGAGCGTCCGCAGCGCCTCGATGGTCACGATCGGGCGCGACTCCAGGGCGGTCCCCGGCGCCCACTCCCGCCAGTTGACGGGCCAGCCGCCGTCCTCGCGCTGCTCGGCCGCGAGATGGTCGAGCGAGCGGGTCAGCTCCTCGTCCGTGAACCAGCGGCGGGCCAGGGAGTCCGGCACGCGCGCGTAGTCGTGCGGGTAGTGCCGCTCGCCCGGGGCGTAGCCGGGCGCCACCGGGTAGTCACCGGGCCGCTCCGGGGCGAGGACCGCCAGCCGCTGCTCGCGCACCAGCCGGCCGAGCCGGTCCGCGGCCGCCTCGGCCCGGGCCCGGTCCGGGACGCCGTCCAGGAAGGCGACGGCGGCCTGGATCTCGTACGGATGGGACTTGTCGATCGCGTCGATGGCGGCCCAGCAGAAGTCCGTGGCCCGAAAGAGCCAGGCGTGCCACACCTGGTTGCGGTGCAGGAGCCCGACCACCGGGCCGGTCGCCAGGAGATCACCCTTCGGGTGATCCGTGATGGTGAGGAACGGCGCGTACGGATAGCCGCGCAGCGACGGGTGGAGCACAGGCAGCGCCCCCTCGTGCGTGGACACGTCCGTGAGGTAGCGGCAGATCCGCTCCACCCGCAGCCCGCCGCACCGGCCGATGGAGTCCAGCACGCGCAGGGCGTGAGCGGTGTGCAGGGGCTGGCTGACCGGGCCGCGCAGATCGGGTTCGAGGGCGTGGCCGTAGCCGCCGTCCTCGTTGAGGTAGGCGGAGAGCGCGGCCTCGACCGGGTCGGCGCCGCCGCGCAGGAAGTGGTACGCGAACCGCCGCTGTTCGAGCACGCGGGCCGTCAGCCAGATGAAGTGTTCGGCTCGTGCGAGGGGAGTTCCAGCCATGTATCGACCGTAGGGGGCGTCGGCCGCCGGACAAGCCCTACGGGCCGGGCTGCACTCTCAGGGGCGGGATACTGAAGTCATGCGGTTGACGATTTTCTGGGAACGGATGGCGGACCACTTCGGTGAGTCGTACGCCGAGTCCTTCGCGCGGGACCACGTCATGTCCGAGCTCGGCGGCCGGACGGTACGTGAAGCGCTGGAGTCCGGCTGGGAGACCAAGGACGTGTGGCGGGCGGTCTGCGCGGCAGTGGACATCCCCGCCGACAAACGCTGACCTGCGTCGCCCCGCAGGCAGGCGCCGACCTGTGGCCAGGCGGGCGCGGCTGACCACGGGCCGTGACCTGCGGGGGTCTCGGCCGGTTGTCGGTGCCGTGCGCGAGACTGGCCGGGTGGCCCCGACTGACGAGACCGAGAAGCGCACCCAGACGACCTCGACCGACCCTGCCGTGATGGCGGCGCCCCCGGCGGACGGCCCCGCCGTCACCGGCCGCCCGGACGGCGGTCCTCGCCGCCCCGAAGGCGCCGAGCCGGCCCCCGCCGGCGGCTCCGCGGCCCCCGCCGCCCCGTCCGCGCGGATGCCCAGATGGCTGCCCCGCGCGCTGATCCTCGCCCTCGCCCTCTACGCCTGCTTCCAGCTCGGCAGCTGGGCCTTCCACCAGCTCATCGGCCTGCTGATCAACATCCTGATCGCCTTCTTCCTGGCGCTCGCGATAGAGCCGGCGGTGGGCCGCATGGCGGCCCGTGGGATGCGCCGGGGCCTGGCCACGTTCCTGGTCTTCTTCACGATCATGGTGGTCGCGGTCGGCTTCGTCGTCCTGCTCGGCTCGATGCTGGCCGGACAGATCGTGGGGATGGTCGAGGAGTTCCCCAAGTACCTCGACTCGCTGATCAGCTGGAGCAACCACACCTTCAACACCGAGTTGTCCCGGGTCGAGGTCCAGGACAGCCTGCTGCGCTCGGACTGGCTGCGTAAATACGTCCAGAACAGCGCCACCGGTGTCCTCGATGTGTCCGCCACCGTGCTCGGCGGGCTGTTCAAGCTGCTGACGATCTTCCTGTTCTCGTTCTACTTCGCCGCCGACGGGCCCCGGCTGCGCCGGGCCCTGTGCTCCGTACTACCACCCGCCCGCCAGGCCGAGGTGCTGCGGGCGTGGGAGATCGCCGTCGACAAGACGGGCGGCTACCTCTACTCACGCGGGCTGATGGCGCTGATCTCCGGGGTGGCGCACTACATCCTCCTGCAGATCCTCGACGTGCCGTACGCCCCCGCCCTCGCCGTCTGGGTCGGACTCGTCTCCCAGTTCCTGCCCACGATCGGCACGTATCTGGCGGGCGCCCTGCCCATGCTGATCGCCTTCACCGAGGACCCCTGGTATGCGCTGTACGTGCTCGCCTTCGTCGTGATCTACCAGCAGTTCGAGAACTACGTCCTCCAGCCCAAGCTGACCTCGAAGACCGTCGACATCCACCCCGCAGTGGCATTCGGCTCGGTCATCGCCGGAACCGCCCTGCTCGGTGCGGTCGGCGCACTGATCGCGATCCCCGCCGTCGCCACGCTCCAGGCCTTCCTGGGCGCCTATGTGAAGCGGTACGCGGTGACGGACGATCCACGCGTGCACGGCCACCGGAGGTACGGCGAGATGGTCCTCGCGCGCGTGCAGCGGGCGCTGAACGCCAAGAAGGACCAGGCGCCGCCCACGGACGACGCCTGACCGTCCCCGTACCGCCGCTCCGTCACAGGAGGAGAGCGCCAGTGACCGGTGGACATCTGTTCGTGCCCTTGGTCGGCAGGGAACATTGTGGGATGCCGAACATCGATGATCCGGCACGGCAGGCCGGCGCGGCCACAGGGCCGGTAGTGTCGGCCAGCACGGATGCCCTTCTGGCTTCGGAGCGGTTCGACTGGTGGGTTGAGATGGTCGCCCAGGAGGTCATGCCCGTGATCGTCCGCAGCCCCCGAGCGGCTACCTTCCGGGGCACCGTGGACAGTGTGGAGCTGCCGAACAGTCAGGTGGCGGCGTTCAGTTTCTCCCCGATGACCGCCCGCCGGTCCGCCTCCGACATCCGCTGCCACGACCCGGAGGAGTACTACGTGGTCCTGGTCCGCGGCAGCCCGATCAGGCTGGAGCAGTCCCGGCACGTGGCGTGCCTGGGCAGCGGCGAGATGGCCCTGTTCTCCACATCACACCCGCTGTTCTGCGACTTCCTCGACCACGGCCGCCAGACGCGTCTGACGCTGCTCCGTCTGCCGCGCACCATGTTGCCGCTGGCAGGCGGCCGAGCAGACCGGTTGCTGGCGGAGCCGCTGAGGGAGCGAGCGGGTCCGGCAGCCCTGCTCGGCTCGTACCTGGCCGGGCTGCCGGAGGCCGCCCGGCACAGTGAACGGACGGAGCTGGCCTCGCTGGGCGAGATCGGAGTGAACCTGGCCGTGACGGTACTGGCACGGCAGCTCGGCTCGACGGACGCAGTGCCCGCTGACACACGAAGAGCGGTGTTGCTGGCCCGGGTCAAGGCATTCATCGACAGCAACCTGGCCGACCCAGAGTTGCGTCCGGCGGCCATCGCCGCCCACCATCACATCTCCTTACGCACCCTCCATCAGCTGTTCCGGACCGAGCCGGAGACGGTCGGTGCCACCATCCGGCGGCTTCGCCTGATGCGGTGTCACGCGGACCTCTCCGACCTGCGGCTGCGACACTTCAACATCTCCCAGATCGCGCTGCGATGGGGTTTCCGCAACCTTGCCGACTTCAGTCGTGCTTTCCGCACCGCCTATGGAGTCCCTCCGAGCGAGGTGCGCACGCATGCGCTGGGTGCCAAGAAAACCCGCGCTCCACGCTGAGGACCTCACGGGCCGTCGGCCTCACAGTGGAACTGCTGCCACGGTCAGCCCCCGGCCGACCGCCCTCCGAGTCTCTGTACTCGACCATCACCAGGCGAGCGTTCGAGTCGTGACCAAGCGGAGGCAGCACGACTTCGGTTCCGACCTCGCACCCCAAGCCACCGGGGTGACCCGTTCGTTCACCATCTACGAGAGGAACACGAACATGGCCACCACGATCCGCAGGGCGGCAACCGTCGCCGCGGCCCTGCTCTTCAGCGGCTTGCTGCTCGCGCCCACAGCTGACGCCGCCCCGCAACAGGACCCCGCTGGGCCTCGAACGGTCTCCGGTGCCCCGCAGGCGCTTTCAGCCCAGTCCACCTCCGGACCCTTCCGGATCCGCGCGGTCCACAGCGGGAAGTGCCTGGACGTCGCCGGCGGCACATCCTCCACGCGCGACGGCGCCGACGTCTTCCAGTGGACCTGCCTCGGCGCCACCCAGACCAACCAGCAGTGGTACCTGACCGACGCCGGGAACGGCACGTTCTACATCCAAGCTCGCCACAGCGGGAAGTGCCTGGACGTCGCCGGCGGCACATCCTCCACGCGCGACGGCGCCGACGTCTTCCAGTGGACCTGCCTCGGCACCGCCCAGACCAACCAGCGCTGGTACCTCGAATCCGTGGCGTAGTCGGCGGATCGGGCTACAACGCTCCGTGGCCAACTAGAACGCTCAGTCACAGGTCGGTGTCAGGCGTGCGGTGGCGCGCTTGACACCAAAATCGAACATCCATTCTTATGGGGTCCAGGCCCGGTGTTCTCCCGGGGGTGGCCTGGTGTGGGGCAAGCTGTCGGTAGAGAGTTGTCGACGGAGTTGTCCACAGGCTGGAGGGACGCCGGGGCCCATTGTCAGTGGCAGGGGTTAGCGTCTTTCACGTGAAGCGATCGACTCAAGCAAATCGGGTGGAACCCATGGCAGGAACCGACCGCGAGAAGGCGCTGGACGCCGCGCTCGCACAGATTGAACGGCAATTCGGCAAGGGCGCAGTCATGCGCATGGGCGACCGGTCCAAGGAACCCATCGAGGTCATCTCGACCGGCTCGACCGCGCTCGACGTCGCGCTCGGCGTCGGTGGCCTGCCGCGCGGTCGTGTGGTGGAGATCTACGGCCCGGAGTCCTCCGGTAAGACGACCCTGACCCTGCACGCCGTCGCCAACGCGCAGAAGGCCGGTGGCCAGGTCGCGTTCGTGGACGCCGAGCACGCCCTCGACCCCGAGTACGCCAAGAAGCTCGGCGTGGACATCGACAATCTCATCCTGTCCCAGCCGGACAACGGCGAGCAGGCGCTGGAGATCGTCGACATGCTGGTCCGCTCCGGCGCGCTCGACCTCATCGTCATCGACTCCGTCGCCGCGCTCGTCCCGCGCGCCGAGATCGAGGGCGAGATGGGTGACTCGCACGTGGGTCTCCAGGCCCGCCTGATGAGCCAGGCCCTTCGGAAGATCACCAGCGCGCTGAACCAGTCGAAGACCACGGCGATCTTCATCAACCAGCTGCGCGAGAAGATCGGTGTGATGTTCGGCTCGCCGGAGACCACGACCGGTGGCCGCGCGCTGAAGTTCTACGCCTCCGTGCGCCTCGACATCCGCCGGATCGAGACGCTCAAGGACGGCACCGAGGCGGTCGGCAACCGCACCCGCGTCAAGGTCGTCAAGAACAAGGTCGCGCCGCCCTTCAAGCAGGCCGAGTTCGACATCCTCTACGGCCAGGGCATCAGCCGCGAGGGCGGCCTGATCGACATGGGCGTCGAGCACGGCTTCGTCCGCAAGGCCGGCGCCTGGTACACGTACGAGGGCGACCAGCTGGGCCAGGGCAAGGAGAACGCCCGCAACTTCCTGAAGGACAACCCCGACCTCGCCAACGAGATCGAGAAGAAGATCAAGGAGAAGCTGGGCGTCGGTGTCCGGCCGGAGGCCCCCGCGGCCGAGCCGGGCGCGGACGCGGCGACGGAAGCCGGCGCCACCGACGAGGCGGGGAAGTCCGTCCCGGCCCCGGCGAGCAAGGCCACCAAGGCGACCAAGGCCACCACGGCCAAGGGCTAGCCCGTGACCGGCCGCACCGAATGGCCGGGCGACAGCGCCGACTCGTCGAGGGCCGAGAAGGAGCTGTCGTCCCAGGATCCCGCTGAGCGGGCGCGGGCCATCTGCCTGCGCCTGCTCACCGGGACCCCGAGGACCCGCAAGCAGCTCGCGGACGCGCTGCGCAAGCGGGAGATCCCGGACGAGGTCGCCGAGGAGATCCTCTCCCGCTTCGAGGACGTCGGTCTGATCGACGACGCCGCCTTCGCGGGGGCCTGGGTGGAGTCCCGCCACCACGGCCGGGGCCTCGCCCGGCGCGCGCTCGCGCGGGAACTGCGCACCAAGGGCGTGGACCCCGCGCTCATCCAGGAGGCCGTGGACCGGCTCGACTCCGAACAGGAGGAGGAGCGGGCCCGCGACCTGGTCGCCCGGAAGCTCCGGGCGACCCGCGGGCTCGACCGGGACCGCAGACTGCGCAGACTCGCCGGCATGCTCGCCCGCAAGGGATACCCGGAGGGCATGGCCCTGCGGGTGGTCCGCCATGCACTGGAGGAAGAGGGCGAGGACACCGAGGGCCTGGACGAGCCCTTCTAGCCCTCGGGGGAGGGGGCCGACCCGATGCCGCGTCCTCGGCGGCCGGCCTGGACAAGCTCTTCCAGTCCCGGGGAGGGCCTGGACAAGCTCTTCCAGCCAGAGGGGAGGGCCTGCGCAAGCCCTTCCACCGTCGCCGGAGGGTTTGGGCAAGCCCTTCCACCGTCGCCGGAGGGTTTGGGCAAGCCCTTCCAGCCCCGGGGGGAGTCTGGACGAGCTTCTAGCGCCGTGGCAGGGCTGGGCAAGCCTCTCCCGCCCCGGCGTCCGGGCGGCCGAGGCCCAGGCCTCAGGCCCCCGGTTCCCGCACCGGCAGCCCCGCCGCCTTCCAGGCCTGGAAGCCGCCGATCAGATCGGTCGCCCGGCGCAGCCCCAGCTGCCGCAGGGAGGCCGCCGCGAACGAGGACGCGTAACCCTCGTTGCACAGCACCACCACCCGCAGATCGTGGCTCGTCGCCTGCGGCAGCCGGTGGCTGCCCTGCGGGTCGAGGCGCCACTCCAGCTCGTTGCGCTCGACGAGGACCGCGCCCGGGATCACCCCGTCTCGTTCCCGCTGCGCCTGGTAGCGGGTGTCCACGAGCAGGGCGTCCCCGGCCTCGAAGGCCGTGAAGGCGTCCCGCGGCGAGATCCGGTCGAGACCGCGGCGCGTGGCCTCAAGGAGTTCGTCGACCGATGTGCGCGGCGCCGGGGTCGCGTGAAAGGAACTCAACTCCAGTCCTCCGGACCCTCGACCTGCTCAAGCCGGAGCACCGCGCCCGACCGGCTGTAGCGCCGGATCAAGGGCAGCGGGGGGTAGTACGCGTGCACCGACACGGCGTGCTCGTCGGTCGACTCGTTGAGCACCTCGTGCACATGGTGCTGCCCGAAGGCGCGGCCCTTGCCGACCGTCAACGTCCGTTCACGGTCGACGCCTTCATGGAGTTCCAGAGCCTTCCAGCCGTCGGCGGGCAGCCGCACGGACAGGGAGTTCTCCTTCAGCGTGCCACGGGCGGTGGCGAAGGCGCCGAGTGACTCGGCATGGTCGTGCCAACCGGTGCCGGTGCCGGGCGGCCAGCCGATGAGCCAGGCCTCGCTGCCGCCGGGGCCGTCGAGCCGTACCCACGTACGGCCCTCGGGATCGAGGGGGAGCGAGGCGATCAGCGTGCTGTCGGCGGCGGTGCGGCGGACGAAGTCGAGGAGTTCCGCGGCGGTCGGCGCCAACGGCCGTACGACAGACCGGGAAAGGGAGGGGGACATGGGAAACCGTCCTGGAGTTCGCTCAGACGCGCGCGGGCGCACCAAGGCGCGGCAGCGCGTACGAAGAAAGAAAAGGGAGGCGAATTCAGCAGGACGGTCGACACACGCAGCCCGCATAGCGGACCAGGTCCATATGGACCCTCCGCCACAGGCGCACATCGGTGTCGGTCATGGTCGCGAGTAGACCATGACCGTCAACGACGGTCAATTGATGTCCGCCGTACGGTCGCTGTCGGTGGACACCTGCACACCCCCGCGCACCGCGTCGGCTGCTTCGTGCAGTTCGGCGGGGCGCACACCCTCGAACGCCGCGGCCAGATGGCCGTCCGGCCGGACCAGCAGGACCGTGTGCGCGGGCGCGCCCGGATACGCCTCGGTCACCAGCAGCTCCGCCTTGGCCGGCAGCGCGGAGACCGCCGAGGCCAGCCGCGGCATCAGCCCGGCGCTCATCCAGTGCCGCCGCTCCCACACCCCGGTCCCCGGCGCGACCAGGACGACCAGCAGCCGCCCCCGCCCCAGCCGGTCCCGGAGCCGTACGGTCGTGCCGTCCGGCGCCGTGACCAGCACGTCGTCCACCGGGGCGCCCATCGGCGTACCCACCGCGGTCTGCCCGTCGGCGTACGGAGGCGCCAGGGGGGAGTGCGGGTACGCGGGGGGCGCCCCCAGCGGGCCGCGCCCCAGATGGCCGTCGGTCAGCAGGGCGTCATGGCCCCGGGCGCTGCCCGGCAGATAGGTCCGCAAGCCCCCCCCGCCGCGCAGCACCGGCAGTGACTGGTCGGCGGCGCGCAGCCGGGAGGCGACGGCGGTGCGCCGCTCGGTCTGGTAGCTGTCCAGGAGGGTGTCCGAGGGGCCGTGGTGCCAGACGTGGGCCAGTTTCCAGGCCAGGTTGTCGACGTCCCGCAGCCCTTCGTCCAGGCCCTGGGTGCCGACCGCGCCGAGCAGATGGGCCGCGTCGCCGGCGAGGAGGACCCGCCCGTCGCGCCAGCGCCGGGCGAGCCGGTGGTGCAGCGTGTGGACCCCGGTGTCGATCAGCTCGTACGGCGGTGTCTCACCGCACCAGCCGGCCAGGGTGTCGCGGATCCGGGCGACCAGTGCGTCGGGAGTGACCAGTTCGCCGCGCGCCGGCAGCAGCCAGTCGATCCGCCAGGCGCCGTCGGGCAGCGGGCGGGCGATGATCTCCTCGCCCGCGCCACGCCACGGCGGCTGGCGGTGCAGCACGGCCTCGTCGGGCCAGGGGAGTTCGGTGCGCAGCGCTGCGACCGCGTGGCGTTCCACGGCCGTTCGGCCGGGGAAGCGGATGCCGAGCAGCTTGCGGACGGTGGAGCGGGCGCCGTCGCAGCCGACCAGATGGCTGCCGCGCCACCAGTTCGCGCCCGGGCCGCGGGTGTGGGCGGTGACGCCCCGGTCGTCCTGCTCGATCGAGTCGAGGCGGCTGTCCGGCACGAGCTGGATCAGGTCCTCGGTGGCGATCGTGTCCCGCAGGCCGCGGGAGAGCGCGTGCTGCGGAATGTGCAGCGGCGCCGTGGGGGCGAGGGTGCCGTCGTCCCCATCCGTCACACGGAGCTCGATGTGGCGCATCAGCTGCTTGCGGCGCACCGATCGCCAGCCGACCCACCGGAGTCCCTCGTCACGCAGGGTGGCACAGCCCAGCCGCTCCACCAGGGCCGCCATGTCGGCGCGCAGGACGACCGTACGGGCGGGGCGGGTGTCCTCCTTGCCCGCACCCTCGTCCAGTACGACGGAGGGAACGTTCTGGGCAGCCAGAGCGAGGGAGAGCGCGAGGCCGACGGGCCCCGCGCCGACGACGATCACCGGGTCCACGGAGTGGCTCCTGAAGCACATTGGGTCATGCGGGATGCACGGAACAGTGTGGCGGGAGCCCGGTGCGTGGTCACAGAACGTATGCAACCCACTGCGGGTGCGTGCGTCAAGCGACGGGGGCAGCGGCGCGACTGCCACTGCCCCCGGATGATGTCACATGCCGTCAGTTCTACGAGGTACCAGCTCCGCCGGACCCGTCGCCGCCCCCGCTCATCAGCGTCGTGGTCGCGGCCGCGTTGCCGACCGCGTCCGCCGCGGGCGCGTCGGCCGTGGCGACCTTGATCCCGGTCTTGGCGCGGCGGCCGCGCTTCTCGATCCAGGTGGCCAGAGCCGAGAGCACCAGGCACATCGCGATGTAGATCGTGCCGATGACCACGATCGTCGAGACGTACGGGTACTGGCCGTTGACCTGCGTGTTGGAGGCGATCAGACGGGCCGTCTGGAGCAGCTCCGGGTAGAGGATCACGAAGCCGAGCGAGGTGTCCTTCAGCGTGACCACCAGCTGGCTGATGATCGTCGGCAGCATCGCGCGGATGGCCTGCGGCATCAGGACGGTGGTCATGACCTGAGTCTTGGTCATGCCGAGCGCGTAGGCGGCCTCACGCTGCCCCTTGGGCACCGCATTCACGCCGGCGCGCAGCACCTCGGCCTGCACACAGCCGTTGTAGATCGACAGGCCGAGCGCCAGCGCCCACATCGAGTACTCGGTGAGGAAGCCGACCCACACCGCGTAGATCGTGATGAGCAGCGGGATCGAGCGGAACAGCTCGATGAAGCCGGTGGCCAGCCAGCGCACCGGCTTGTGGTCGGAGAGCCGGGCGACGGCGAGCAGCACACCAAGGACGAGCGAGCCGACGGCGGCGATGCCGAACGCCTTCAGGGTCGCGAGCACGGCGTCGGCGATGTTCTGCCGGATGCCCGCGTAGTTGAAGATGTCCCACATCTCGGGGGCGAGGTGCCCCTTCTCGCTGAGCCGTACGACGCTGACGGCGATCAGCGCGACGATGGCGAGCGTGCCGAGGACGGCGTAGATCCGGTTGCGGACGACGGCCTTGGGGCCCGGGGTGTCGAAGAGAACACTGGCACTCATCGGGCGACCTCCATGCGGCGCTCAAGGACACGGAAGATCCCGCTGATGGTGAAGGTGACGACGAGGTAGGCGATCGCCACCCAGACGAAGATGGGGCCGATGGCGTAGCCCTGCTCGCTCATCAGCGTCTGCCAGCCGAAGAGCTCGGTGACGCTGAAGGCGCCGGCGATGGCCGAGTTCTTGGTCAGGGCGATGAAGATCGAGCTCAGCGGCGGCAGCACGGTCCGGGTGGCCTGCGGCAGGACGATCATGCGCAGGGTCTGCGAGAAGGTCATACCGAGGGAGCGGGCGGCCTCGGCCTGGCCGAGCGGCACCGTGCTGATGCCGGAACGGACCGCCTCGCAGACGAACGCCGAGGTGTAGAAACCGAGCGCCAGGGAGCCGAGCACGAACGGGCTCATCCCCGGGAAGAGGATCTCAGGGACCACGAAGAACGACACCAGGAACAGCAGCGTCAGCGGGGTGTTGCGCAGCAGGGTGACCCAGGCGGTGCCGAAGAAGCGCAGCGGCGGCACGGGGGAGACCCGGCAGCCGGCGACGGCGACGCCGAGGACCAGCGCGATGACCGAGCTGACGGCGGTGATCGACACGGTTCCTATGAAGCCGTCGCGGAACTCCGGGAAATGGTCGAGCAGTACGTTCATGAGGTCTCCGCGTCGGCGGTCAGCGGCTTACGGACAGTGGGATCGGGGCAGGGGGAGCGGCGCCCCGTACGCGGTACGGGGCGCCGACTCCACGCCGGTGATCAGGCGGCGATCAGGTGATGATCAGGGTTGATCAGTAGCGGACGATCGCCGGCGGCTCGACGAAGGCGGAGCCGGACAGGCCCAGGGTCGCCTCGTAGATCTTCTTGTACGTGCCGTCCTTGATGTGCGTCTCCAGCGACTTGTTGATCGCCTCGCGCAGCGCCTTGTCGTCCTTGTTCATGCCGACGCCGTAGGGCTCCTCGGTGAACGGCTCGCCGACGACCTTGAGCTTGCCGGAGTTGGCGGCGGCGTAGCCCTTGAGGATCGAGTCGTCGGTGGTGACGGCGTCGACCTGCTTGGTCAGCAGCTGCTGGACGCAGTCCGAGTACTTCGCGAGCTCGGTGGTCTGCGCGCCGTACTCCGGCTTCTTGATCTCCTGGAGCGGGGTGGAGCCGGTGATCGAGCAGACCTTCTTGCCCTTGACGGACTTCGGGCCCTTGATCGAGTCGTCGTCCTTGCGGACCAGGAGGTCGGCGCCGGCCTTGTAGTACGGACCCGCGAAGCCGACCTGCGCCTTGCGCTTGTCGTTGATCGTGTACGTACCGACGTAGTAGTCGACCTGGCCCGTGGAGATCGCGGTCTCACGGAGCTTGGAGTCGACCGTCTTCCACTCGATCTGGTCCTCGGTGAAGCCCAGGTCGGCGGCGATCATCTTGGCGATCTCGATGTCGAAGCCGGAGCGCTTCTTCGTCGCCTGGTCCTCGAAGCCGAGGTAGGGCTGGTCGGCCTTGGAGCCGACGATCAGCTTGCCGCGCTCCTTGGCCTTCTTGAAGGTGGCCGAGGCGTCCAGCTTCACGTCCGTGGCGACGACGTACTTCGGGAGCTGCGGCGCGTTGGAGGAGCCCGGCTTGATGCCGGTCGGCTTGTCGCCGGCGGAGCCCTCCTTGCCACCACAGGCGGTCGCGGTCAGCGCGAGCACGGCAATGGCCACAGCGGCCGTCTTGCGGAGCTTCATGGTGAACATCCCTTTACTCGTGGGTCGATGGTCGCGTAGATCGTCGGTCGTCAGCCGCCGGACGCAGGGATCAGTGGTGCAGGATCTTCGACAGGAAGTCCTTGGCCCGGTCGCTGCGAGGACTGCTGAAGAACTGGTCGGGCGTGGCCTCTTCGACGATCTTTCCGTCGGCCATGAACACCACGCGATTGGCGGCGGAGCGGGCAAAGCCCATCTCGTGCGTGACGACGACCATCGTCATGCCGTCGCGCGCCAGCTGCTGCATGACTTCCAGAACCTCGTTGATCATCTCCGGGTCGAGCGCCGACGTGGGCTCGTCGAAGAGCATGACCTTCGGGTCCATCGCCAGCGCCCGTGCGATGGCGACGCGCTGCTGCTGACCGCCGGAGAGCTGCGCCGGGTACTTGTCGGCCTGCGAGCCGACGCCCACGCGGTCGAGCAGGGTGCGGGCCTTCTCCTCCGCGACCTTCTTGTCCGTCTTGCGGACCTTGACCTGGCCCAGCATGACGTTCTCGAGCACGGTCTTGTGCGCGAAGAGGTTGAACGACTGGAAGACCATGCCCACGTCGGCACGGAGCCGGGCGAGCTCCTTGCCCTCCTGGGGCAGCGGCTTCCCGTCGATCGTGATCGCTCCGGAATCGACCGTCTCCAGTCGGTTGATCGTGCGGCACAGCGTGGACTTGCCGGACCCGGAGGGCCCGATGACGACCACGACCTCGCCACGGGCGATCGTCAGGTCGATGTCCTGGAGCACATGCAGCGCGCCGAAGTGCTTGTTGACGTTGCTCAGTACGACCAGGTCGCCCGACGCCGCCCCGGCGTTCTCGCCCTTGGTCACTGACACTCCGCTCATCGGCTTCTTGCTCCGTCCTCCTCGGTTGGAGAGGACACTAAGCACGGCGCGCGACCATCGTCATTACATCTGAGCGGAACTTGAGCATAACGATCCGGCTGCAACCGGACACTCCGCGTGAACGGGGCGCGGGCCGGAGTACCGGGTGCATAACAGAACCGCGCTCCGGGGGGCAGGCTCTTGACTGGCCCCTCGACCATCGGCGTTCATGCCCTGGTACGTAAAGAGACACGAGATGATCACGCGGTGGTGCACACGCCGACGCGAGGGACCGGAGGGGGGCCATGAGACTGCTGCTCGTCGAGGACGACGACCATGTGGCCGCCGCCCTGTCGGCGGTGCTCGCCAAGCACGGCTTCACCGTGACCCACGCCCGCAGTGGCGAGGAGGCCCTCCAGGCGATCCTGCCGGCCGCACACGGCGACAAGCCGCCCTTCGGTGTGGTCCTGCTCGACCTGGGCCTGCCCGACCAGGACGGCTACCAGGTCTGCGGCCGGATCCGGAAGCTCACCACCACGCCGGTGATCATGGTGACCGCGCGGGCGGACGTACGCTCCCGCATTCACGGCCTCAACCTCGGCGCCGACGACTACGTCGTCAAGCCGTACGACACGGGCGAACTCCTTGCCCGGATCCACGCCGTCAGCCGGCGTACCGCCGGCGGTGAGGAGTCCGGCACGGGCGCCGACAGCGCCCTGACCCTCGGCTCCGTCGTCATCGAGCTGCCCACCCGCCGGGTCAGCGTCGAGGGCGCCACCGTCCAGCTCACCCGCAAGGAGTTCGACCTGCTGGCGCTGCTCGCGCAGCGGCCCGGCGTCGTCTTCCGGCGCGAGCAGATCATCAGTGAGGTCTGGCGCACCAGCTGGGAGGGGACCGGCCGCACCCTTGAGGTGCACGTCGCCTCGCTCCGCTCCAAGCTGCGGATGCCCGCCCTCATCGAGACCGTGCGGGGCGTCGGCTACCGCCTGGTCGCCCCGGCCGCCTAACCCCACGAGCCCACCGCGTGCGCACCCGTCTGCTTCCGCTCCTCATCGTGCTGATGGCCGGTGTGCTGCTCGCGCTCGGCTTCCCGCTCGCCGTCAGCCTGGCCGCGGCCGAACAGCAGCGGGTCGTCGTCGACCGGATCGACGACGCCGCCCGCTTCGCGGCGCTCGCCCAGTTCGTCACCGAGAACGAACCCGGCATCGACGAACGCCGCTCCACCCTCGTGGGCGAACTCGCCAGCTACCACGAGGTCTACGACATACGCGCCGGTGTCTTCTACCGCGATCACCGTGCCATGGCCACCAGCCCGGCGGGCTGGGCCATACCGCGGACGGGGGAGGAGTACCGCGCGTTCCGGGAGGCCCTGGCCGGCCGGCGCAGCCATGACCCGCCCCAGGTCTGGCCCTGGCAGCCGCACGCCCGGCTCGCCGTCGCCTCCCCCGTCGTACGGGACGGCGACGTCGTCGCCGTCGTGGTCACCGACTCGCCCACCGGACAGCTGCGTTCGCGGATCCTGCACGGCTGGCTCCTGATCGTGGCGGGCGAGTCCGCGGCGATGCTGCTCGCCGTCGGCGCCGCCTTCCGGCTCACCGGCTGGGTGCTACGGCCCGTACGCGTCCTGGACGCGGTCACCCACGACATCGCCACCGGCCGGATGAACTCCAGGGTCGCCGCCACCGGCGGGCCGCCCGAGCTGCGCCGGCTCGCCCGCTCGTTCAACGAGATGGCCGACAACGTCGAAGAGGTCCTGGAACAGCAGCGCGCCTTCGTCGCCGACGCCTCCCACCAGCTGCGCAACCCGCTCGCCGCGCTGCTGCTTCGGATCGAGCTCCTCGCCCTCGAACTCCCTGAGGGCAACGAGGAGATCGCCTCCGTCCGCACCGAGGGCAAACGGCTCGCACAGGTCCTCGACGACCTCCTCGGCCTCGCCCTCGCCGAACACGCCGCCGCCGACCTCCAGCTCACCGACATCGGCGCGCTGGCCTGCGAACGTGTCGCGGCCTGGCGCCCGCTGGCCGAGGAGAAGGGCGTACGGCTGACCGGCGAACTGGCCGCTGTGACAGCCTGGGCCGACCCGGTGGCGCTCTCCAGCGCCCTCGACGCGGTGATCGACAACGCCCTGAAGTTCACGCCGGAAGGGGAGGAGGTCACCGTCACGGCCGCCTCCACCGGCGACACCTGCACCGTCGTGGTGTGCGACCGCGGCCCCGGGCTGACGGAGGAGGAGCTGACCCGGATCGGCGACCGCTTCTGGCGCAGCAACCGCCACCAGAACGTCAAGGGCTCGGGCCTGGGCCTGTCCATCTCACGCGCCCTGCTCGCCGCCGGGGGCGCCTCCATCGCCTACGCGCCGCACGAGCCGCACGGACTGCGGGTGACGGTGACCCTGCCCCGTACGGCCCCGCACGGCACCTGAGCCCGAACGGGCCGCCCTCAGGCGACCAGGTCCTTCGGGCCTTCAGGGCTTCAGGGCTTGACCGAGCGGTAGTAGCGCTTGGCCCCTTCGTGGAGGGTCAGCGGCTCGGTGAAGATCGCGGTGCGCAGGTCCACCAGCTGGGCCGGGTGCACCTTGCTGCCGATGAGGTCGCGGCTCCGGATCACCGTACGGGTGAAGCCCTCCACCAGCGCCGGGTCGGTGCGGTCGGTGGTGACCAGCAGGTTCGCTACGGCCACCGTCTCCACTCGCTTACCGTCCTGGGCGCGCGTGTAGGCGTCCGCGGGTACCACGGCGGAGCGGTAGTGGCGGGTGCTCTCGCCGGCTGAGTGCAACGTGTCCACCAGTGCCTCGTCCAGCTCGACGAGACGGATCGGCAGCCGCTCGGAGAGGTCCTGCACGGCGGCGGTGGGCAGGCCGCCGGACCAGAAGAACGCTTCGAGCTCGCCGCGCTCCAGCATCCCGGGCATCGTGTCGATGCCCGCCGACACCGGCACGATGTCCTTCGCCGGGTCGAGACCGGCGGCGGTCAGCAGCCGGTCCGCTATCAACCGGACACCCGAGCCCTCCTGGCCGACGCCCACCCGCAGCCCGCGCAGATCGCTGGGCCTCTCCACCTTCGAAGACTTGCGCACGACCAGGTGTACGTAGTCGTCGTAAAGGCGGGCGCAGCCGCGCAGGCGGTCCGCGCCGGGCTTGAGGTTGCGCTGGTACGTGGCGACGGCGTCCGCGGTCGCCACGGTGAAGTCGGCCTCGCCGGAGGCCAGCCGGGCGAGGTTCTGCTGGGAGCCCTCGCTGTCGGTCAGCCGGACGGAGACCTTCGGCAGATCACGGGCGAGCGCCTGCTGCAGCAGCGCGCCGTACCGCTGGTATACCCCGGTCGGTACGCCCGTACTGAAGGTGACCTGCCCGCTCGGCACCGGCCGCCCCGGCCACATCCACCACGCCAGCAGCCCGAGCACCACCAGCACGGCCGCGGAGCCCTGCAGGGCGCGGCGGCGGCTGACTCGGGGCAGGGCGGGGCGCATGGCCGCGATCCTGCCAGCTCACTCCCGGTGAAGACCAGGCCTGAGGGGCGGGCGGGAGGTACGTCACGTGCGGCACGCGCGCGGGGGGCGGGGGCGACGGGGATGGGCCTCCACGCGCGCGTGGGCCCTGGGCGACTCGGCTCGTGCACCTCCAGCAGCGCCGGGCCGCCGCCTACCCTGCCGGCTCCGGGAGCGCCGCCCGCAGATGGGCCAGGAGCGCACGGGCCGCCGGGGAGAGCGGGCCGGTGCGCCGCCAGGCCAGGGCGACCCGCCCCCTCGGCTCGGGGTCGGTCAGCCTCAGGATCCGCAGCCCGAGCGCGTCGGCGGCCCCGGTCGGCAGGTCCGGCACGACCGCCACCCCCAGGCCCCGCGCCGCGAGCCGTGCCAGCACCATGGGCGTGGCCGCCTCGAAGGCGATCCGCGGCCGTATGCCGTGCCCGGCGAAGGCCCGGTCCAGCACGCCGCGTACGCCCGTACCCCGGGGCAGGCTGATCAGCGGGCGGTCGTGGAGGGCCGCCAGCGGCAGGCTCGTACCCGCCACGCGCGCGAGGAGTGGGTCTCCTGGCGCCACCGCGGCGACCAGCGGCTCGTCGATCACCACCTGCAGGCAGAGGTCCGGTGGCGGAGTCCCGCCCGCCAGGCCCAGCAAGGCGAGGTCGAGCTCGCCCCGGCGGACCGCGGCGAGCATGCGCTCCGAGGTGTCCTCGGTGAGCGAGATTTCCACCCGCGGATGCGCATCGTGGAAGTCGGCCAGCAGCGCCGCCACGTCGAACTCGTCGGACGCCGCCCCCGAGATCATCCCGATGGTCACCTGGCCCCGCAGAAGCCCGGTGAACTCGGCCACCGTCCCCCGGACATCCTCTACGGCGGCGAGCGCGGCCCGCGCGTACGGCAGCACCGCCTCGCCCACCTCCGTGGGGGTCACCGAACCGCCGGAGCGGTCCAGCAGCGCCTGCCCCAACTCCCGCTCCAGCTGCCGGATCTGCGCGCTCACCCCCGGCTGGGCCACATGCAGACGGGCGGCGGCCCGAGTGAAGTTGGCCTCCTCCACCACCGCGACGAAGTACCGCAGCTGACGCAGTTCCATAAGCACCGAGTCTAGGAGCGAGAAGATCCATCTCTTGGACTTATGGTGCTTGGCCCGCCCACCCTGAAGCCATGGCCGACACCAGGACTCCGATCAGCACACTCATCGCCGCCGAACGCCGGGAACTGGCGGACCTGTTCGACTCCCTTCCCGCCGACCGTTGGGATGCCCCGACCCTCTGCGCGGGGTGGCGCGTGCGGGAGGTCGCCGCCCATATGTCCATGGGCTTTCGCCACTCCCTGCCGAAGATCGTCGCCGAGCTCGTGAAGGCCCGGGGCAGCCTGCACCGGACGACCGACCGTCTCGCCCGCCGGGACGCCGCCGTCCTCGCTCCCGCCGAACTCGCCGCGGCGCTCCGGGACAACGCCCACCACCCCTGGACGCCCCCGGGCGGCCTCCCGGCAGCGCTCGGCCACGACGTCGTACACGGCCTGGACATCACCGTCCCGCTCGGCCTCGACCGACGGATCCCGGAGGAACGCCTGCGTCCCGTCCTGGAGTCGATCACCGCCCGCAGCCTCCGCTTCTTCGGCGCCGACCTGAGCGGCGTCGCCCTGCGCGCCGACGATCTCGACTGGTCCTTCGGGACCGGTACGCCCCTGACCGGCGCGGCCCAGGACCTCCTGCTGGTCGCCTTCGGCCGCAAACTGCCCCCCGGCCGCCTCCACGGCATGGCGAAGGAGCGATTCGTCAGCGCCCCGGCACCGGCCTGAGCCCCGCCGCCCGGGCAGACCCTCGCCCCCCGGCGCGGGCGGCGAGGGGCGGGCGGTCAGGCACGGCCGGACGTACTCCGGACACCGCCTACCCTTGTTCCCATGACCATCAGCGACCGGAGCAAGGCAGTGGACGTCCAGCGAACGTACGAGGTACGCACCTACGGGTGCCAGATGAACGTCCACGATTCCGAGCGGCTCTCCGGTCTGCTGGAGGAGGCGGGATACGTCCGCGCCCCCCAGGGCTCCGACGGCGACGCCGACGTCGTCGTCTTCAACACCTGCGCGGTCCGCGAGAACGCCGACAACAAGCTGTACGGCAACCTCGGCCGGCTCGCCCCGATGAAGACCCGCCGCCCCGGCATGCAGATCGCCGTCGGCGGCTGCCTCGCCCAGAAGGACCGCGAAACCATCGTCAAGAAGGCCCCCTGGGTCGACGTGGTCTTCGGCACGCACAACATCGGCAAGCTGCCGGTGCTCTTGGAGCGCGCCCGCATCCAGGAGGAGGCGCAGGTCGAGATCGCCGAGTCCCTGGAGGCGTTCCCCTCCACGCTGCCGACCCGCCGTGAGTCGGCGTACGCGGCCTGGGTCTCGATCTCCGTCGGCTGCAACAACACCTGCACCTTCTGTATCGTCCCGGCGCTGCGCGGCAAGGAGGAGGACCGCCGCCCCGGCGACATCCTCGCCGAGATCGAGGCCCTGGTCGCCGAGGGAGTCTCGGAGATCACCCTCCTCGGTCAGAACGTCAACGCCTACGGCTCCGACCTGGGCGACCGCGAGGCGTTCAGCAAGCTGCTGCGTACCTGCGGCCAGATCGAGGGCCTGGAGCGGGTCCGCTTCACCTCCCCGCACCCGCGCGACTTCACCGACGACGTGATCGCCGCGATGGCCGAGACCCCGAACGTGATGCCGCAGCTGCACATGCCGCTCCAGTCCGGCTCGGACACGGTGCTCAGGGCCATGCGCCGTTCCTACCGCCAGGAGCGCTTCCTCGGCATCATCGAGAAGGTCCGCGCCGCCATCCCGCACGCGGCCATCTCCACCGACATCATCGTGGGCTTCCCCGGCGAGACCGAGGAGGACTTCGAGCAGACCATGCACACGGTCCGCGAGGCCCGCTTCGCCAACGCCTTCACCTTCCAGTACTCCAAGCGGCCCGGCACCCCCGCGGCCGAGATGGACGGCCAGATCCCCAAGGAGGTCGTGCAGGCGCGCTACGAGCGCCTCGTCGCCCTCCAGGAGGAGATCTCCTGGGAGGAGAACAAGAAGCAGGTCGGCCGCACCCTGGAGGTCATGGTCGCCGAGGGCGAGGGCCGCAAGGACGGCGCCACGCACCGCCTCTCCGGGCGCGCCCCCGACAACCGCCTCGTCCACTTCACCAAGCCGGACGCGGAGGTCCGCCCCGGTGACGTGGTGACCGTCGAGATCACCTACGCCGCCCCGCACCACCTGCTCGCCGAGGGCCCCACCACGTCCGTGCGCCGCACCCGCGCCGGCGACGCCTGGGAGAAGCGCAACGCCGCCCCGCAGCAGGGCCCGGGCGTCATGCTCGGCCTGCCCAAGATCGGCGTACCCGCGCCGCTGCCCGCGGTCACGAACGGCTGCGCCGTCGACTGAGCCGCCGCCACCCGGCGGGGTGGACGGGAGCACGGGCGGTACGGCGCCGCCACCCGGCTGGCTGGACGGGGGCACGCGCCGGTACGGTGCCGGCCCACCCCGCTGGCTGGACGGGAGCACGTGCCCCTACGGTGTCGGCGTCATCGGTGCCCGTACGTGAGTCCGGGCGCACGGTCACGGCGGCGCCGCGCGCGGTGCCCGTACGACGCGTGACCGGCGCCGGTGCCGAGTAGGCTCCGGATCATGCTTGTCGCCGCCGCCGTCTGCCCCTGTCCGCCGCTGCTGGTTCCCGAGGTCGCCGCGGGCGCGGCCGCCGAGCTCGACGAGGCGAGGACCGCCTGTCTCGACGCCCTCGGTGTGCTCGCCGCCTCCCGGCCCGACCGGCTGGTCGTGGTCGCCCCGGTCGCGGCGGGCGACGACACGGCCCAGGGGCGGTACCTGGAAGGCGCCGAGGGCTCCTTCCACGGCTTCGGCGTGGATCTTCCCGTACGGCTCGGCAGCGGCTCCTCCGAGGAGCCGCAGGAGGCCGCCCGCGGCCCCCTGCCCACCCCCCTCGCCGTCGCCGCCTGGCTCCTGGCGCGCGCGGACTGGGCCGACGCCCCCGTCGAGGGGCTCGCCGTCGACGAGCGCCTCGACGCCGCCGCCTGCGCCGCCACCGGCCGGGAACTGGCCGCGGCCGCCGGGCGGGTCGCGCTGCTCGTCATGGGCGACGGAAGCGCCTGCCGCACGCTCAAGGCGCCCGGATACCTCGACGAGCGCGCCGCCGGGTTCGACGAGGGCGTGGCCCGCGCCCTCGGCACGGCGGACCCCACGGCGCTGCTGACGCTGGACGAACAGCTCGCGCACGAGCTGAAGGCGGCCGGCCGGGCCCCCTGGCAGGTCCTGGCGGGCGCGGCGGAGGGCCGGGACCTCGACGGCCGGCTGCTGTACGAGGACGCGCCGTACGGCGTGGGCTACTTCGTGGCGTCCTGGTTCTAGGCCACCCCGGCGATTCACGGGCGCATGACCCGAAACGGCGGACGGCCGCGGAGCGTCATGCTTCGCGGCCGTCCGCCGTGCGGAGGGACCTTCAGGTGACGACCGAGGCGTCAGGCGGCCGGCGGCGGAGTGGTGCCGTCGTCCTTATGGGCGCCGCTGTCCTTGTGGGCGATCCGGTCAAGGGCCTCCTTGGCCTTGCCGGTACCCGAGTGGATCTTGTCGCTGTACTTGCCCTTGGTCTTCTCGTCGACCAGCTTCGCGGCCTTCTCCAGCCCGTGGTCGATCTTGGGCGCGTGCTGCTGCGCGAGGTCGGAGACCTTGTCCTTGGCCGGGGCGAGTTTGGCCTTGAAAGAATCCAGGAGGCCCATGGGTCACCTTCCCTCGGATGTGTCCGTACGGAACGCCTGCGACGTGACTACTTACGGGCGCCTTCGCCGGCTTCGTTGTCCGCCGCTTCCTCCGCCGACTGCTGCTTCGGAATCTCCACGGCCTCGACGACCTCCACGGCCTCGGACTCGCCATCGCCGGCGGGCTCGGCCTCGGCTGCCTCGGGCGCGGCGGAACCGGACTCCTCCGCCTCCGGCTCGTCCGCCGGAGTGACGTCCTGCGCCGCCTCCGTTGACGCCTCGGAAACCTCGGAAGTGTCCTTCCCCTTCCGAAGAAACCTTGCAAAAACGCCCATATCTACTCCATAGGTTACTCGTGTGGGCGAAATTCCGCGTCGTCCAGGGCGCTCCATTACGTCGCCCGGTGAGGCCGGTCCAGAAAACCGGCGGTCGGAACCTCCAACTGGCAACGACCTCGGATCCGGCCCGTCACGTCGCTCGTTCGGGGAGGTCCGCTGAGGTTTGCGAGACTGGTGCGGTGAGAACTGCAGCTCCCGCCCCGCGGGTCATCGCCGTCGTCGGTCCCACAGCGGCCGGAAAGTCCGATCTGGGTGTCTTCCTCGCCCAGCAACTCGGCGGCGAAGTCGTCAACGCCGACTCGATGCAGCTCTACCGGGGGATGGACATCGGCACCGCCAAGCTGACGCTCGAGGAGCGCGGCGGCATCCCGCACCACCTCCTCGACATCTGGGACGTCACCGAGGCCGCCAGCGTCGCCGAGTACCAGCGCCTCGCCCGCGCCGAGATCGACCGGCTGCTCGCCGCCGGCCGCACCCCCGTCCTCGTCGGCGGCTCCGGCCTCTACGTGCGCGGCGCCGTCGACGCCCTCGAATTCCCCGGCACCGACCCCGCCGTCCGCGCCCGCCTGGAGACCGAGCTCGACGAGCGCGGCTCCGGCTTCCTGCATGCCCGGCTCGCCGCCGCCGACCCCGAAGCCGCCCGGGCGATCCTGCCCAGCAACGGCCGGCGCATCGTCCGCGCACTCGAAGTGATCGAGCTCACCGGCAAACCGTTCACCGCCAACCTCCCCGGCCCCGACTCCGTCTACGACACCGTGCAGATCGGCGTCGACGTCGCCCGCCCCGAACTCGACGAACGGATCACCGCGCGCGTGGACCGGATGTGGGAGGCCGGCCTGGTCGACGAGGTCCGCGCCCTCGAGGCCCGCGGGCTGCGCGAGGGCCGTACCGCCGCCCGCGCGCTCGGCTACCAGCAGGTGCTCGCGGCGCTCGCGGGGGAGTGCACCGAGGACGAGGCGCGCGCCGAGACCGTCCGCGCGACCAAGCGGTTCGCCCGCCGCCAGGACTCGTGGTTCCGCCGCGACACGCGCGTGCACTGGCTCAGTGGAGCCCTCCAGGACCGGGCGGAACTCCCCGGTCGGGCCCTGGCGTTGGTCGAACGAGCGGTTACAGCCTGATCACGTGATGGCATCGGGACGCACTGCCCGTCATCGAGGCGCCCGGCGGCGTGCCATCATCGAGCATCGATCACCGTGGAGTCCGAGTTGGGAGGGCGCGTGGCGATGGAGGCCGGCCCTCGCGACAGAGAACAGCAACGGCAAGCGCAGGACGACGTACCGCGCTTGAGCCCCGACGGTCCCGACGAGGACCAGGACGGGCCCCCGGAGATGACTCCGGACGAGGTGGAGGTCGAGCTGCGCCCGCAGCGCCGCCTGCGGATCTGGCAGCTCGCCCCGATCGTCGGCCTCGCCGCGCTCGGCTCGCTGATGTTCGCCTTCCCCCTGGCCTTCGGCTCCGGTGACGGCGGAGCCGTCGTCGCCATGCTCGGCCTGCTGATCAGCGGCTGCGCCGCCGGCTGGGGCATGATGGCCGCCCGCCGCGTCGGCCACACCTGGCCGGGAATGCCCGCCCGCGGCTCCGGCGAGCGCCCGAACTGGCGGGTGCTCGCGCTGTACGCCGCGGTGAGCTGCGGCCTCGTAGCCCTCGCGATCTGGCGCGTGGCCCGCCTCCGCTGACCGCCCCCAGCTGTGCGGCCGGCGGCTCCGACTCCACTGACCGCCCCCAGCCGTGCGGCCGGCAGCTCCGGTCCCGCGTCGCCCGGCCGCTCGCGCCCGGTCCGCATCCCGCCGAGCGGCCTCCGTACGGTGCGCTGTCGTACCTGCCCCGTACGATGGCATTCGTGACCAGCACGCAGACTTCGCCGATCGCCTTCCTCAAGGGCCACGGCACCGAGAACGACTTCGTGATCGTCCCCGACCCGGACAACGGCATCGATCTGCCCGCCGCCGTCGTCGCCTGGCTCTGCGACCGCCGCGCCGGGATCGGCGGCGACGGAGTGCTGCACGTCGTGCGCTCCGCCGCGCACCCCGAGGCGCGCGCCATGGCCGACGAGGCCGAGTGGTTCATGGACTACCGCAACGCCGACGGCTCCGTCGCCGAGATGTGCGGCAACGGCGTCCGGGTCTTCGCCCGCTATCTCGAGCACGCCGGACACGTCACCGCGGGCGAGGTGGCCGTCGCCACCCGCAGCGGCGTCAAGCGCGTCCACCTCGACAAGGACGGCTCCGTCACCGTCTCCATGGGCCGCGCCACGCTCCCCGAGGACGGCGTCACCGTCACTGTCGGCGAGCGCAGCTGGCCCGCCCGCAACGTCAACATGGGCAACCCCCACGCCGTCGCGTTCGTCGACAGCCTCGACCACGCGGGCGACCTGTACGCCGAGCCGCCGTACAGCCCCGCCGAGGTCTACCCGGACGGGGTGAACATCGAGTTCGTCGTGGACCGTGGCCCCCGCCACGTCGCCATGCGCGTGCACGAGCGCGGCGCCGCCGAGACCCGCTCCTGCGGCACGGGCGCGTGCGCGGTCGCCGTCGCCACCGCCCGCCGGGACGGTGCCGACCCCGCCGAGACCGGGGCCCCCGTCACGTACACCGTCGACGTCCTCGGCGGCACGCTGCTGATCACCGAGCACCCGGACGGCGCGGTCGAGATGACCGGCCCGGCCGTGATCGTCGCGGAGGGTACGGTCGACCCGGACTGGCTGGCGGGAGGCGCCGCCGGAAACGTAACGGCCTCGGCCTGACGCTTCCCTCGAATGGGTGATCCGTTTCACGCTGGGCGAGAGCGGGACTGCGCCACGTGGTGGGGTCGGTAGCATCAAGCACCGGCCCGGCGGACACGCCTTGCCCGCCCACCGCCGGTCGACGCCGCCGGAGGTGCCCCATGAGCGCAGAGGCCACCAACCCCGATGCCCCCAGCCGCAGGCGCGGCCGCCCCAGGATCGACCTTCGCAGACTGGGCCGTGCCGCCCTGCTCGGCCCCACGACCAGGGACCGGCTGCCCGACGCCATCGGCCATGTCGCCGACGCCCACCGCGCCCACCACCCCGACGCCGATCTGGCCGTGCTGCACCGCGCGTACGTCCTCGCGGAGACCTCGCACCGCGGCCAGTTCCGCAAGAGCGGCGAGCCGTACATCACCCATCCGCTCGCCGTGACCCTGATCCTCGCCGAACTCGGCGCGGAGACCACGACCTTGACCGCCTCCCTGCTCCACGACACCGTGGAGGACACGGAGGTGACGCTCGATCAGGTGCGGGACCAGTTCGGCGACGAGGTCTGCTATCTCGTCGACGGCGTCACCAAACTGGAGAAGGTCGACTACGGCGCCGCCGCCGAGCCCGAGACCTTCCGCAAGATGCTCGTCGCCACCGGCAACGACGTCCGCGTCATGTCGATCAAACTCGCCGACCGCCTGCACAACATGCGCACCCTCGGCGTGATGCGCCCCGAGAAGCAGGCCCGTATCGCCAAGGTCACCCGCGACGTCCTCATCCCCCTCGCCGAACGGCTCGGCGTGCAGGCCCTCAAGACCGAGCTGGAGGACCTGGTCTTCGCCATCCTCCACCCCGAGGAGTACGAGAACACCCGCGCCCTCATCGCCGGGAACCCCACCGCCGGAGAGGCCCTGGCTGCCGTCGCCGAGCAGGTCTCCACCGTGCTGCGCGAGGCCGGCATCAGCGCCGAAGTTCTCGTCCGCCCCCGCCACTTCGTCTCCGTCCACCGTAGTCTGCTCAAACGCGGCGAGCTCCGCGGCACCGACTTCGGACGCCTCCTCGTGCTGGTCGCCGAGGACGCCGACTGCTACGCGGTCCTCGGCGAGCTGCACACCTGCTTCACCCCGCTGATCTCGGAGTTCAAGGACTTCATCGCGGCTCCCAAGTTCAACCTCTACCAGTCGCTGCACACCGCCGTCGCCGCGCCCGACGGCTCGGTCGCCGAAGTCCTCATCCGTACGCACCAGATGCACAAGGTCGCCGAAGCGGGCGTCATCGCCCTCGGCAACCCGTACGCCCACACCCCGGCCGAGGCCACCCCCGCGGACCCCGCCTCGGCCGAGGCCACCCCGCCCGGCGCCGCCGAACCGGACGACGACGGTGAACGCGCCGACCCCACCCGCCCCGGCTGGCTCTCCCGCCTCCTCGACTGGCAGCAGAACGCCCCCGACCCGGACACCTTCTGGACCTCCCTCCGCGCCGACCTGGCCCAGGACCGGGAGATCACCGTCTTCCTCGCCGACGGCGGCACCCTCGGCCTGCCCGCCTGGGCGACCTGCGTGGACGCCGCCTACGCCCAGCACGGCGCGGCCGCCCACGCCTGCGTCGGCGCCCGCGTCAACGGCCGCCTGGCGACCCTGAGCACGGTCCTCGGCGACGGCGACACCGTCCAGCTGCTGCTCGCCGGGGACACCGCCTCCGGACCCTCCCCCGAGTGGCTCAAGCACGCCCGTACGCCAGCCGCGCGCATCGCCATCCGGGGCTGGCTGGACGCCCACCCGGAAGGCCCCGGGACCCCCGACGCCGCCCCCCGCCCCTTCGCCGCCGTCGTCGCCGCCCGCCGCTCCACCGCGGGCGCGGTCGCGGTCGCCGACCTGCCGGGCGCAACCGTACGGCTCGCCGGCTGCTGCACCCCCGTACCCCCCGACCCGATCACCGGCTTCGCCGTCCGCGGCGGCATGGTCACGGTCCACCGCGAGGAGTGTCCCGGCGTCACCCGCATGACCGCGCTGGGCCGCTCACCCGTCGCCGTGCGCTGGGGCGATGCCCCCGACTGCCGCGTCACCCTCGTCGCCGAGTCCTTCGGCCGGCCCCGGCTCCTCGCCGACCTCACCGAAGCCATCGCCACCGCCGGCGCGGCGGTCGTCTCGGCCACCGTCGAACCGCCCCTGGAGCAGCGCGTACGCCACACGTACACGCTGCACCTCCCCGACGCGGCCGAGCTGCCCGCCCTCATGCGGGCCATGCGAGAGGTGCCGGGCGTCTACGACGTCAGCCGCGCCCAGCACCCCGCGGCGACCGGCTGAGCACCCGTGGCAGGCGGCCGCGACCCGCTCGGGTGGCACATGACCCCTTCGAGTGGGAACGGAGCGCGTCTGCGGTGCGCGGGCGGAGTCCCCTGGTAGCGGTTGCTCATGCTGCTCTCCCCACGACCCGGCTCCCGTGCCGCCAGGCGCCTGCGCGCCGCCGTCCTGGTCGCCGCCTCCGCGGGCCTCGTCGCCGCGACCCTGCCCGCCCCCACCCCCCTCGGCATCGGCGACCCGCTCTTCCCCCACCTGGGCAACCCTGGATACGACGTCCTCACGTACGACATCACCCTCCGTTACGGAGGTGACAACACCAAGCCGCTCGACGCGCTCACGAAGATCGAGGCGCGGGCCACCGACCGGCTCGACCGCGTCAACCTCGACTTCACCCACGGCACGGTCCGCGCCGTCCGGGTCAACGGCCGCGCGGCCGAGTTCGTGACCAAGGGCGAGGACCTCGTCGTCACCCCCGCCACCGCGGCCGAGGCGGGCGCACCCCTGCACATCGCCGTCGAGCACACCAGCGACCCCTCCGGCGCCCAGGACACCGGCGGCTGGGTACGGACCGGCGACGGGCTTGTCATGGCCAACCAGGCCGACGCCGCCCACCGCGTCTTCCCCGGCAACGACCACCCCGCCGACAAGGCCCACTTCACTTTCCGGGTCACCGCCCCCAGCGACCTGACCGTCGTCGCCAACGGGCTTCCGGTCGCGCGCACCCGCCCCCTGCCGCTGCCCCGCGCGGGGGGCCAGGCGGCGGTCACCACCTGGGAGTACCGCACCCTCCACCCGATGGCCACCGAGCTCGCCCAGGTCTCCATCGGCCGCTCCACCGTCGTCCACCGCACCGGCCCGCACGGGCTGCCCGTACGAGACGTCGTACGCACCGCCGACCGGACGCTCATGGAGCCCTGGCTGAAGAAGACCCCCGGTCAGCTGGAGTGGATGGAGGCCAAGGTCGGCCCGTACCCCTTCGAGACCTACGGCGTCCTCGTCGCCGATGCGGAGACCGGCTTCGAGCTCGAGACGCAGACCCTCTCGCTCTTCGAGCGGTCCCTGTTCGTCCGCGCCTCCTACCCCGAGTGGTACGTCGACTCGGTCATGGTGCACGAGCTGGCCCACCAGTGGTTCGGCAACAGCGTCTCGCCCCGCACCTGGTCCGACCTGTGGCTGAACGAAGGACACGCCACCTGGTACGAGGCGCTCTACGCGGAGGAGAAGGCGAAGAAGTCGCTGGAGACCCGGATGCACGCCGCGTACACGATGTCGGACAGCTGGCGCGCCGCCGGAGGCCCCCCCGCCGCGCCCACCCCGCCCGCGCCGGGAGACAAGATCAGCCTCTTCCGTCCCGTCGTCTACGACGGGAGCGCCCTCATCCTCTACGCCCTGCGCCAGGAGATCGGCAAGGCCGCCTTCGAGGAGCTGGAGCGCCGCTGGGTCAGCGACCACCGGGACTCCACGGCGACCACCGCCGACTTCACCGGCCTCGCCGAGGAGATCTCCGGCAAGGACCTCACGTCGTTCTTCGCCGGCTGGCTGTACGCGAAGAAGACCCCGCCGATGCCGGGGCATCCGGACTGGCGCAGCCGCGCCGTGAACGCCCCGAAACCCGGATGACGGGCCTTGCCCGACCGTGTCACCATCATCAGGTCGGCGGCGCGGCCGGGCCCGGGAATCTTTGCGGGCCACCACGCGTTGTGACCGGCGTAACGACATCGACGTATCGACGTAAGGATCCAATGACCTCCTCTTCATCCCCTTCCCAGGACGAGCAGAGCTTCGCGGAGACGAGCCGCACCGAGAGCCTTCGGGCCGATGCCCTGATGGAAGAGGACGTCGCCTGGAGCTACGAGATCGACGGAGAGCGGGACGGCGACCAGTTCGACCGCTCCGAGCGCGCGGCGCTACGGCGCGTGGCGGGCCTCTCCACTGAGCTCGAAGACGTCACAGAGGTCGAGTACCGGCAGCTGCGCCTGGAGCGCGTCGTGCTGGTGGGCGTCTGGACCTCGGGGACGGTTCAGGACGCGGAGAATTCCCTCGCGGAGCTCGCCGCACTCGCCGAGACGGCGGGTGCGCTGGTACTCGACGGCGTGATCCAGCGCCGCGACAAGCCGGACCCGGCCACGTTCATCGGCTCGGGCAAGGCCCGGGAGCTCCGCGACATCGTCGTGGAGACCGGCGCCGACACCGTCGTCTGCGACGGTGAGCTCAGCCCCGGCCAGCTCATCGCCCTCGAAGACGTCGTCAAGGTGAAGGTGGTCGACCGGACCGCCCTCATCCTCGACATCTTCGCCCAGCACGCCAAGTCCCGAGAGGGCAAGGCGCAGGTCGCGCTCGCGCAGATGCAGTACATGCTGCCGCGGCTGCGAGGCTGGGGTCAGTCGCTCTCCCGCCAGATGGGTGGCGGCGGCGGTGGCGGTATGGCCACGCGTGGTCCCGGTGAGACCAAGATCGAGACGGACCGGCGACGGATCCGCGAGAAGATGGCGAAGATGCGCCGTGAGATCGCGGAGATGAAGACCGGCCGTGACATCAAGCGGCAGGAGCGCCGGCGCAACAAGGTGCCGTCGGTCGCGATCGCCGGCTACACCAACGCCGGCAAGTCGTCCCTGCTGAACCGCCTGACCGGCGCGGGTGTGCTGGTGGAGAACGCACTGTTCGCCACCCTCGACCCGACCGTGCGCCGAGCCGAGACGCCCAGCGGCCGGCTCTACACCCTGGCCGACACCGTCGGGTTCGTACGGCACCTGCCGCACCACCTCGTCGAGGCGTTCCGCTCCACGATGGAGGAGGTCGGCGAGTCCGATCTCATCCTGCACGTCGTGGACGGTTCGCACCCGGCGCCGGAGGAGCAGCTGGCCGCCGTGCGCGAGGTGATCCGGGACGTCGGCGCGACGGACGTGCCGGAGATCGTGGTCATCAACAAGGCCGACGCGGCTGACCCGCTCGTACTGCAGCGCCTGCTGCGCATCGAGCGGCACGCCATCGCGGTCTCGGCGCGCACGGGCGCGGGCATGGAAGAGCTGCTCGCCCTGATCGACGACGAGCTGCCGCGGCCGCAGGTCGAGATCGAGGCGCTGGTGCCGTACACCCACGGCGGCCTGGTCTCCCGGGTGCACGCCGAGGGTGAGGTGCTCGCCGAGGAGCACACCCCCGAGGGCACGCTGCTCAAGGCGCGGGTGCACGAGGAACTGTCCGCGTTCCTGGCACCGTACGTACCCGCCGCGCACTGACGTCGTACGCGACGGACAACGGCCGAAGGCCCGCCCCCTCCTGACGAAGGGGCGGGCCTTCGGTCCGTCCGCGGGACCTCCTCGCCAGGGGCGAGCGGCTACCGGCGTGCTATCGGGCGAACTTCTTGCTCACCATCTCGTGGGCGGCCTTGGCGCCGCGTCCCAGCTGAGGACCGGCCAGCCAGCCGTTGCTGCCGGCCGGGCCGATCGAGGTGTTGGACACCAGAGCGGGCTTGCCGTTGGACATCGTGCGGATCCAGCCGCCGCCGGAGGAGCCACCGGTCATGGTGCAGCCGATGCGGTACATCGTGGGCGTGCCCGGCGCCAGGGACAGCCGGCCGGGCCGGTCGATGCACTTGTGCATGATCAGACCGTTGTACGGCGGGGCCGCCGGGTAACCCCAGGCGCCCATGGTGCCCGCCTGCTGGACCGTCGGCGCGGAGAAGTCGATCGGCAGCGCGACCCCGACGGTCTCCTCCAGGGACTTCGAGCCCCGCTCGGGCTTCACATGCAGGACGGCGTAGTCGTACGGCCAGGCGGCGTTGGAGCCACCGCGGTTGATCCACTCGCCCGACGTCACCGACCAGTCGGCCCAGTACGTGCCGTACGGCGCGATCTCGTGCTGCTTGGCGTTGCGCAGCGCCGCCGCCGACTTGCCCAGGTTGTTGTACGCGGGGACGAAGACGATGTTGCGGAACCATCCGCCGCGCTGCCCGGCGTGCACGCAGTGGCCCGCGGTCCAGACGAGGTTGGACTTGCCCGGTCGGCGCGGGTCCTTCACGACCGTGCCGGAGCAGACCATCGAGCCCTGCGGCGAGTCGAAGAAGATCTTGCCCACGGGGGCGGCGTTACGGGTGTAGGGGGTCTTCTCCCGCAGGGCCCGCACCGGGCGCGGCGTGGGGTCGGTGGCCCCGGCGGTGCCGGCCGTCGCGGCGATCGTCGGATCGGGGCTCTTCGCCGACTGCATCCGCTCGGTGTCCCACAGGCCCTCGATCACCGGGTTGACGAAGTCCTGGGCCTCACGGAGCCAGGTCTCCTTGTCCCAGTTCTTCCACTCGCCGTTCTTCCACTTCTCCGGGTCGACGCCGTGCTGCTTGAGCTTGTCCGCGAGCTCACCGGGAAGCTTGTCGCCGCCCTGGCCGCCGTCGGCGGCGGCGGGGCTGGACGCGGCCGGCTTGGACGCCGCCGTGTCCTCGGTCGGACCGCAGGCGGTGGCCGTCAGCGCGAGCGCCGCGGCCAGGCCGGCGAGAGCCGGTATCGGACGTATGGAACGCATGAAAACGATTCCCCCTGATGTACGTGCGATTGCATGACGCACCACCCCGGCAGGGCTTGCCGTGGGCACGTCATATGAGCGGGCACAGTATGCCGAATGAAACCGGCCAGGCCGCACGGGGCGGGCGGCGAGTCGCCGCCCGCCCCGCACACCGAGCCTCATGGTGTGTCGAGCGCGATGGTGTGTCGAGCGTGTTGGCACGCCTAAGGTCAGGCGCGTCGAGGGGCAGGTGCGTCGGGGTCAGCGACCCGCGAACTTCTTGCTGACCTCGTTGAAGATCCCCTTGGCTTCCGTACCCAGCCGCGGACCAGCCAGCCAGCCGGACGTCACCGGGCCGATGGAGGTGTTGGAGACCAGCGCGGGCTTGCCGTCCTTGCCCTGCGCGACCCAGCCACCACCGGAGGAACCACCGGTCATGGTGCAGCCGATGCGGTACATCGTCGGCTGGTCGGCCTTCAGCGACAGGCGACCCGCCTTGTCCGCGCACTGGAACATCTTCTGGCCGTCGAACGGCGGCGCCGCCGGGTAGCCGGTGGCCGTGATCTTCGAGAGCTTGGGCGCGGCCGGGGCGTTGAAGTCGACCGGAAGCGCCGAACCGACCGTCTCCTCGAGGGACTTGCCCTTGCCGCCCTTCTCCGGCGTCACATGGATCACCGCGAAGTCGTACGGAGCGCCCTGGCCGCCGGTCGCGGCGCCCTGCGAGATCCACTGCTCGGACGTCTGCGCCCAGTCGCCCCACCACACACCGTACGGAGCGATCTCCTCACGGCCGGCCTTCTCCAACTCGGAGGTCGGCTTGCCGCTGTTGTTGTACGAGGGCACGAACGCGATGTTGCGGTACCAGCCGCCGCTCTTGCCGGCGTGCACGCAGTGACCGGCCGTCCAGACCATGTTGGACTTGCCCGGGTTCGCCGGGTCCTTCACCACGGTCGCCGAGCAGACCATCGAGCCCTGCGGACCGTCGAAGAAGACCTTCCCGGCCTCGGGCGCGCTCGCGTGGTACTGCGTCTTGACGCTCTTCGCCTTCACCGGGCGGGGCGTGGGGTCGGTCACCCCCTTGTCACCGGAGATGTCCTCCTCCTCGACCGGCCGCTCGGGCTGCTGGGCATCCCGCATCCGGTCCGGGTCCCAGAGGTCCTCGATGATCGGGTTGACGAAGTCCTTGGCCTCACGCAGCCATTTGTCCTTGTCCCAGTTCTTCCACTCGCCGTTTCTCCACTTGTCCGGATCGATCCCGTGCTCCTTGAGCCGCTCCTTCAGATCGTCCGGGATCGTGATCTTTCCGTCGGACGGCTGGCTCGCGGTGGCGCTGGGCTTGTCTCCCGCTATGTCCTCGGTCGGACCGCAGCCCGTAGCCGTCAGCGCCAGCGCGGCGGCGACGGAAGCCGCGGCCAGCAGTGGGCGAATGGGTCGCATGTGGTGATCCCCCTGGGAGTACGTCTGCAAATGCACTTGTGAAACGCGGTGGTGAGCAGCGGAACCGCTCAGCACTTCTCAACTCGGCACCGGAGTGCGGCCCCCACTATGCCGGTGCCCATGGGGACGGCACGCGGCAGGTCCGCGGTTCCGACCGTGATCAGCCCGTGACGGGTACCACTCAACGATCTTCCGACAGCCCGTGATCCCGGGCTTCGACCGTCGTTGGTACGGACGGGGGACACACGGGCAGCCTGCTGCCCCGCCGTGCGGGGGACGGGCAACGCACCGATGTGCAACACAACTGTTATCGCGAGGGCGCCCTTTGGCACCCTTTGCCCTCGCAGTCTCACAGCGGGAGGACACCACGCCGTGGCCGTGACCGAACCAGCTCCAGCGGCACTTCCCCCCACGACGACGCCCCTGCGCGAGGGGACCGCACAGGACCGGACCGCCCATGAGGGCATCCTGCGCCGCCAGTCGCTGCGCGAGTCGGCCGCCCGCACCTATGCGCGCTCACTGCCGATCGTTCCGGTACGGGCACGGGGCCTGACGATCGAGGGAGCCGACGGCCGCCGCTATCTGGACTGCCTCTCCGGAGCGGGCACGCTGGCCCTCGGACACAACCATCCCGTGGTCCTCGAAGCCATCAAGAAGGTCCTCGACTCCGGCGCCCCCCTCCATGTCCTCGACCTTGCCACGCCCGTCAAGGACGCCTTCACCACAGAGCTGTTTCACACTTTGCCCCGGCAACTCGCCGACGACGCACGCATCCAGTTCTGTGGCCCGGCGGGCACCGACGCCGTCGAGGCGGCCCTCAAACTGGTCCGTACGGCCACCGGCCGCAGCGGGCTCCTCGCCTTCACCGGCGCCTACCACGGCATGACCTCCGGAGCCCTGGACGCCTCCGGCGGCGCCCCGGACGTACGCGTCACCCGGCTGCCCTACCCACACGGCTACCGCTGCCCGTTCGGCGTCGGCGGGGAACGAGGCGTCGAGCTCGCCGCCCGATGGACCGAGAACCTCCTCGACGACCCCAAGGGCGGAGTCGCCACCCCTGCCGGGATGATCGTCGAACCCGTCCAGGGCGAAGGCGGCGTGATCCCCGCCCCGGACACCTGGATGCGCAGGATGCGGGAGATCACCGAAGCCCGCTCCATCCCCCTCATCGCCGACGAGGTGCAGACCGGCGTCGGCCGCACCGGCGCCTTCTGGGCCGTCGAGCACAGCGGGGTCGTCCCCGATGTGATGGTCCTGTCCAAAGCCATCGGCGGTTCCCTCCCTCTCGCCGTGATCGTCTACCGCTCCGCACTGGACGCCTGGCAGCCCGGCGCCCACGCCGGCACCTTCCGCGGCAACCAGCTCGCCATGGCGGCCGGCGCCGCCACCCTCGCCCACGTCCGCGAGAACCGGCTCGCCGAACGCGCCGCCACCCTCGGCGCCCGGATCATGGGCCGACTCCAGGGACTCGCCGCCGCCCACCCCTGTATCGGGGACGTACGAGGCCGCGGCCTGATGATCGGCGTCGAACTCGTCGACCCCGACTCCACCGCCCCCGACGCCGTCATCCCGCCGCCCGCCCCGGCCCTCGCCGCCGCCGTACAACGGGCCTGCCTCGACCGCGGCCTGATCGTCGAACTCGGTGGCCGCCACAACGCCGTCGTGCGCCTCCTGCCGCCGCTCACCGTCACCGACGAACAGGTCACGGCCGTCCTCGACCGCTTCGCCGACGCCCTGGCCGCCGCCGAGCGCACCGCGCACCACCACCGGTACGGCACCGGACCGTCCCACTGACCCCGGACCGACCGGACCCCATCACAAGGAAGTCCCCCCGTGAACGCCACCTCCGAAACCCCCCACACCGACGACCACCCCGCACCCGCCGCCCCCCGGGTCCCGGCCGCCACCGTCGAAGCGGTGACCGTCCCCCGCCAGCTGACGGGCCCGTACGACACCCTGCCTCTCCCCACACCCGACCCCTCCGGCCCCCGGACACGGCCCACCGCGCCCGCCGCCGGGCCCGTCCCTCCCGCCGAGCAGCCTTCACGGGCCGACACCGCCGAGCCGAGCGCCGACCCGCTCGACCACCCGGACGCACACCGGGCCGCCGACGGCGCCACCACCGAGAGCCTGCTGCGTTGCTGGGTCAGGGAGAACGACCTCTCCGCTCCCTCAGGCACCACCCTCCGCATCCCGCTCGACGCCAGCGGCACCGCCCTCCTCGTCCCCGTCCGCTACTGGTCACCCACCGGCCACCACCGCTTCGGTCCGCCTGTCCTCGAAGGCAGCCCCCACGGAGCCCCGCCCGCCGACGCCGTCACGGTCGCCGCCCTCATCGGCCGCGAATCCGGCCGCCCTGAAGGCACCGAACTCGTCGGCCGCGTCGCCGACTCCGCCCGCCGCACCGCCGACTTCATCACCGAGCGCCGCCGCGACCCCGCCCCGGCCCCCGACGCGGACCTCTTCCTCACCGCCGAGCAGTCCCTGCTCCTCGGCCACCCGCTCCACCCGACCCCCAAGAGCCGCGAGGGCCTCTCCGACGCCGAAGCGCGCATCTACTCACCCGAGTTGTACGGCTCCTTCCCCCTGCACTGGATCGCCGTCGACCGCAGCGTCCTCGCCACCGACTCCGCCTGGACGGAACAGGGCCGCCCCCTCCCCGCCGGCCGGCTTACCACCCGACTCGCCCAGGGCCTCCGCCTGCCCGACCACACCGTGCCCCTGCCCCTCCACCCCTGGCAGGCCCGCGAACTGCGGCACCGCCCGGCCGTCACCTCCCTCCTCGACGCCGGCCTCCTCCACGACCTCGGCCCGTACGGCGACCCCTGGCACCCCACCTCCTCCGTCCGCACCGTGCACCGCCCCGGAGCCCCCGCGATGCTGAAGCTCTCGCTCGGCGTCCGCATCACCAACTCCCGGCGGGAGAACCTCCGCAAGGAACTCCACCGCGGCGTCGAGGTCCACCGGCTGCTCCGTACCGGCCTGTCCGAACAGTGGCAGGCCGCCCACCCAGGCTTCGACATCGTCCGCGACCCCGCCTGGCTCGCCGTCGACGCCCCTGACGGCGAACCCGTCCCCGGCCTCGACGTCATGCTCCGCCACAACCCCTTCGGGCCCACCGACGACGCCGTCTGCATCGCCGGACTCACCGCCCCGCGCCCCTGGCCCGGAAACCCCACCATGCGCTCCCGTCTCGCCGACACGGTGGTGAACCTCGCCGGCCGCACGGGACGCCCCGTCGGAGCCGTCGCCGCCGAGTGGTTCCTGCGCTACCTCGACCAGGTCGTCCGTCCGATCCTCTGGCTCGATGGCACGGCCGGCATCGCCCTCGAAGCCCACCAGCAGAACACCCTGGTGCTCCTCGACGCCGACGGCTGGCCCATCGGCGGCCGCTACCGCGACAACCAGGGCTACTACTTCCGCGAGTCCCACCGCACCGCCCTGGAGAAGCGGCTCCCCGGCATCAGCACCACCAGCGACACCTTCGTCGCCGACGACGTCACCGACGAACGCTTCGCCTACTACGTCGGCATCAACAACGTCCTCGGCCTGATCGGCGCCTTCGGAGCCCAACGCCTCGCCGACGAACGCGTCCTGCTGGCCGCCCTGCGGCAGTTCCTCACCTCGGCCGCATCACTCGGCTCCCCCCTCCCCGGTCACCTGCTGGACTCCGCGACCTTGCGCTGCAAGGCCAACCTCCTCACCCGACTGCACGGCCTCGACGAACTCGTCGGCCCCGTCGACACCCAGTCCGTCTACGTCACCATCGCCAACCCTCTCCACCCATGACCATCTGACAGAGCCCGCCCGCCCGAACCGCTGAGAGGAGAGCGCCCCCGTGCCTCCCACCGACGCGAGCACCGACACCGGCACAGGCCCCCATCCCCGCCCCGACGGGGAAGCGGAGGACACCCTGGACCTGAGGCTGCCCGACGACCTCATCGCACAGTTCACGGCGGGCGGAGCCATCGCCCCCGCAGCACCCGGTGACGCCCGCCCCCACACTGGCGCAACGGAGCTCGATCTCCTCGACACCGTCGCCGCCTGGGGTCCCGCCACCACCCCCGTCGGCGACTTCCAGCTCGTACCCGTACGCATCGAGCGCGATCTCCCGCTTGTCGCCCGCTGGATGAACGACCCGGCCGTCGCCGCCTTCTGGGAACTGGAAGGCCCCGACAGCGTCACCGCCGACCACCTGCGCACCCAACTCGACGGCGACGGACGCAGCGTCCCCTGCCTCGGCGTCCTCGACGGCACCCCCATGAGCTACTTCGAGATCTACCGCGCCGACCTCGACCTGCTCGCCCGGCACTACCCCGCTCGGCCGCACGACACGGGGATCCACCTCCTCGTCGGAGGCGTCGCCGACCGCGGCCGGGGTATCGGCACCACCCTCCTCAGAGCCGTCGCCGATCTCGTCCTCGACCACCGCCCGCGCTGCACGCGAGTCATCGCCGAACCGGACGTACGCAACACCCCCTCCGTCTCCGCCTTCCTCCGGGCCGGCTTCCGCTTCTCCGCGGAGGTCGACCTCCCCGACAAACGAGCCGCCCTGATGGTCCGCGATCGCACCCTGCGCCATGTCCTGTGAACGACCTGCTGCTTTAGATACACCGCTCGACCCGAATCGGTTCCACCCCGAGGAGTCAGTCCCTGTGCCGAAGCCCCCTGCCCTTCATGACTCCGCCGATCAGCACGCCTCACCGGCGCTGTTCGCCCCGCCCGAGCTGAACCCGGCGGACTGGACCCGAGCGGCCGGCCGCCTGCTCGCGAAGATGATCGGGGAGTTCGCCTACGAGGAGATCGTCGAGCCTCTCCCGCAGCCCGGCGCACCTGCCGGCCACTACACGCTCGCACTCGACGACAGCTCCCCCCTCACCTTCACCGCCCGTCGCGGCGCGTACGGCAGCTGGCGCGTCGACGCCCCTTCGATCGCCTGCGAGGGACGGCCCTACGCCGACCCCCTCGGGTTCCTCGTCCGCGCCCGGCACCAGCTCGCACTCGACGGCGCCACCCTCGGCCATCTGCTCCGAGAACTCACCACCACGCTGGCCGCCGACGCCCGGCTCGACCGCACCGCGCTCACCGCGGCCCAGCTCGCGGACCTCGGCTACGCGGAGCTCGAAGGCCACCAGACCGGACACCCCTGGATCGTCCTCAACAAAGGCCGTATCGGCTTCTCCACCACGGACACCGCCCACTGGGCACCCGAAGCCCGCCACCCCACCCGTCTCCCGTGGATCGCCGTCAGCACCACACTCGCGCGGTACCGCGGCGTCACCGGACTCGACACCCCCGACGACCTCTACGCGGGGGAACTCGACCCCGACGTACACGAGGCCTTCCGTGCCCAGCTGCGCGTCCGGGGACTCGACCCCGACACCTATCTCCTCCTGCCCGTCCACCCGTGGCAGTGGGACGAGGTCCTGCTCCCTCTCTACGCCCCCGCGATCGCCCAGGGCGAGATCGTCCCGCTCTCCGCCGACGCCGACCTCCGGCTACCGCAGCAGTCCATCCGCACCTTCCTCAACACCACCAGACCCGACCGGCACACGGTCAAGCTGCCCCTGTCGATCCTCAACACCCTCGTCTGGCGCGGACTTCCGACGGAACGCACCCTCGCCGCCCCCGCCGTCACCTCCTGGGTCCACGGCCTGCGCGACGCGGATCCCTTCCTCCGTGACGAGTGCGGGGTGATCCTCCTCGGCGAGGTAGCCTCCGTCACCGTCGAGCACCCGCTCTACGACCGACTCCCCGAAGTCCCGTACCAGTACAAGGAACTGCTCGGTGCCATCTGGCGCGAACCCCTCCGGCTCCCTCCGGGCGAGCGCGCCCGCACCCTCGCAGCCCTCCTCCACGTCGATCCGCACGGCCGCTCCTTCACCGCCGAGCTCGTCGAACGCTCGGGGCTCACCCCCACCGCCTGGCTCCAGCGCCTCTTCGCCGCTCTCCTGCCCCCGCTGCTCCACTTCCTCTACCGCTACGGCACCGTCTTCTCCCCACACGGCGAGAACGCCGTCGTTGTCTTCGACGAGCACGACGTGCCCGTACGCATGGCGATCAAGGACTTCGTCGACGACGTCAACGTGAGCGCGCACTCGCTGCCCGAACACGCCACGATGCCCGCCGACGTCCGGGCGGTCCTGCTCACCGAGGAGCCCGGCTTCCTCACCCAGTTCATCCACTCCGGACTCTTCGTCGGTGTCTTCCGCTACCTGGCACCCCTGTGCGAGGAGCAGCTCGGTGTTCGAGAGGACGAATTCTGGTCACTCGCGCGCGCCGAGATCCTGCGCCACCACGCCAGATTCCCCGAGCTCAAGGAACGCTTCGAACTCTTTGACCTGCTCACACCCCGCATTGAACGCCTCTGTCTCAACCGCAACCGTCTGCACCTGGACGGCTACCGAGACCGGCCCGACCGGCCCCACGCGGCCAGGCACGGCACCATCCCCAACCCGTTGGCGTGATCGCTGCGCCGACCGTGATCGCACTGTCAGTGGTGCCCCGTAGGCTGGACGGGCTATGACGAAGCCATCCCTCCCCGAGCTCCTCCACGCCGCCGTCGACGCCGTCGGCGGTGTGGAACGGCCTGGCCAGGTCACCATGGCCACCGCCGTCGCCGACGCCATCGACGACGGCTCCCACCTCCTCGTCCAGGCCGGCACCGGCACCGGAAAGTCCCTCGGCTATCTGGTGCCCGCACTGGCCCACGGGGAGCGGGTGGTGGTCGCCACGGCGACCCTGGCCCTTCAGCGCCAGCTGGTCGAGCGCGACCTGCCCCGCACGGTCGACGCGCTCCATCCGCAGCTGCGCCGCCGCCCGCAGTTCGCGATGCTCAAGGGCCGCTCGAACTACCTCTGTCTGCACCGTCTCCACGAGGGTGTGCCCCAGGACGAGGAGGACGGTCTCTTCGACCCGTTCGAGGCGGCCGCTCCCACCAGCAAGCTCGGCCAGGATCTGCTGCGCATGCGGGACTGGGCCGACGAGACCGAGACGGGGGACCGGGACGATCTCACCCCCGGCGTCTCCGACCGCGCCTGGGCACAGGTCTCCGTCTCGTCCCGCGAGTGCCTCGGGGCGAGCAAGTGCGCCTACGGCCCCGAGTGCTTCGCCGAGGCGGCCCGCGAGCGCGCCAAGCTGGCCGACGTGGTCGTCACCAACCACGCCCTGCTCGCCATCGACGCCATCGAGGGGGCCCCTGTGTTGCCGCAGCACGAGGTCCTGATCGTCGACGAGGCCCATGAGCTGGTCTCCCGGGTCACCGGCGTGGCCACCGGTGAGCTCACCCCCGGCCAGGTCAACCGTGCAGTCCGCCGCGCTGCCAAGCTCGTCAACGAGAAGACCGCCGACGAGCTGCAGACCGCTGCCGAAGGCTTCGAACGGCTGATGGAGCTGGCGCTCCCCGGACGGCTCGAAGAGATCCCCGAGGATCTCGGATACGCCCTGGCGGCCCTGCGCGACGCGGCCCGCAACGTCATCTCCGCCCTCGGCTCGACGCGTGACAAGTCCGTCCAGGACGAGGACGCCGTCCGCAAGCAGGCCCTCGCTTCCGTCGAGACCATCCACGGCGTGGCGGAGCGCATCGTCAACGGCTCCGAGTACGACGTCGTCTGGTACGAGCGCCACGACCGCTTCGGTGCCTCGCTGCGCGTCGCCCCGCTCTCGGTGTCCGGACTGCTGCGCGAGAAGCTCTTCGCCGAACGCTCCGTGGTTCTCACATCGGCGACCCTCAAGCTCGGTGGTGATTTCAACGGAGTGGGCGCCTCCCTGGGGCTCGCCCCGGAGGGCACCGAGGGTGACGACCTGCCGGTGTGGAAGGGGATCGACGTCGGCTCCCCGTTCGACTACCCGAAGCAGGGGATCCTGTACGTCGCCCGCCATCTGGCGACGCCCGGCCGCGAAGGCAGCCGCGGCGACATGATGGACGAGCTGGCCGAACTGATGGAGGCGGCCGGCGGTCGTACGCTCGGCCTGTTCTCGTCCATGCGCGCGGCCCAGGCCGCTGCCGAGGAGCTCCGCGGCCGACTGGATCTGCCGATCCTGCTCCAGGGCGAAGACACCCTGGGCGAGCTGATCAAGAAGTTCTCCGGGGACCCACAGACCTGCCTGTTCGGCACGCTCTCGCTTTGGCAGGGCGTGGACGTGCCCGGCCCGAACTGCCAGCTCGTCGTCATGGACCGGATTCCGTTCCCCCGCCCCGACGACCCGCTGATGAGCGCCCGCCAGAAGGCGGTGGAGGAAGGCGGCGGCAATGGCTTCATGGCGGTCGCCGCGACCCACGCGGCCCTGCTGATGGCGCAGGGCGCCGGCCGTCTGGTGCGTGCCACCGGCGACCGGGGCGTCGTCGCCGTACTGGATCCGCGGCTCGCCACGGCGCGCTACGGCAGCTATCTCAAGGCTTCACTGCCCGACTTCTGGTACACCACGGACCGTAATCAGGTCCGGCGCTCGCTGTCCGCGATCGACGCCGCGGCGAAGGCGGACGGGAAGTAGGGCACGAGGGATACGGCGCATACGGCGACGTAGGGATACAGCAGGGCCCCGGGACCGGCGCAGTGGGTCCCGGGGCCCGGTCAGAGCCGGCGGGGAGGTCACACCCGCCGCAGCACCGCCACGACCTTGCCCAGGATGGTCGCTTCGTCGCCAGGGATCGGCTGGTACGCCGCGTTGTGCGGCAGCAGCCAGACGTGGCCGTCCTCGCGCTTGAAGCGCTTGACCGTGGCCTCTCCGTCGAGCATGGCGGCCACGATGTCACCGTTCTCGGCGACGGGCTGGCGGCGGACGGTCACCCAGTCGCCGTCGCAGATCGCGGCCTCGATCATCGAGTCTCCGACGACCTTCAGGACGAACAGCTCTCCGTCACCGACCAGCTGCCGGGGGAGCGGGAAGACGTCCTCGACCGACTCCTCGGCGAGGATCGGGCCACCGGCCGCGATCCGGCCGACGAGCGGTACGTACGAGGCCGCGGGCTTGCCGGTCGTGTCCGTGGGCTGGGTGCTTGGCTGGTCCGAGCCGCGTACTTCGTAGGCCCGCGGGCGGTGCGGGTCGCGACGGAGGAAACCCTTCCGCTCCAGCGCCATCAGCTGGTGTGCGACCGACGACGTGCTCGAGAGCCCCACCGCCTGGCCGATTTCCCGCATCGACGGCGGGTATCCGCGCCGCTGCACGGAGTCGCGGATGACTTCGATCACCCTCCGTTGCCGGTCCGTGAGGCCCGAGCTGTCGGCGCGGATGCCTGGAGGTCGGCCGGGCAGCGCGCGCGTGGGCTTGGGGCCCTCCGGGTTCGTGGCTGCGTCATTCATGGCATGCACCGGCTCGAGTCGGCTCTGGGAGCGGTCCTGGGCAGTGATGATGGCACTGTCTGCGGTGGTGGTCACGTCGGCCCCTCTCGAGATGTTCTCCCTAGCTGGACAACGGTAGTGGCTTTCGAAAGGTTGCGCCAAACACACGTTCGAGTGAAAAATCGCAGATTGTCTTACGCGTCTGTTCGGCTGGGTGTATACGCAGGCCAGGCGTCCAGTGGCAATTCGGTCCATTACGGTACCCTTCACCGCCGACACGACATGTGGAGGGTGCCCCTCCAGTGTGGCATCCGAGGCCCCGGAATCCGTCGCGGCACGCACGTCCCGTACCCTCGTGGCCGGTCGTCCGTGAACCGGGCGCGCGACACGCGCGAGGTGCCGAAACAGCGACCCAACCCCAGATCTAGTGGTTGGATTGATCCGACCGCCCAGAAGTTGTGGTCCCTGGTCTGCCGGGACCTAGGTCATCGCCTATGCTTGTGGCTGCTTCGAGGGGCCCTTCACGGGGCTGTCGAGGCTATTCAGTCGTGCTGTGAAGGAGGGTCGGAAGCCATGCACTGCCCCTTCTGCAGGCACCCCGACAGCCGTGTCGTCGACAGTCGCACCACCGACGACGGAACGTCGATCCGCCGCCGCCGCCAGTGCCCCGACTGCTCCCGCCGATTCACCACGGTGGAGACCGCCTCGCTGATGGTCATCAAGCGCAGCGGCGTGACCGAACCCTTCAGTCGCACCAAGGTCATCTCCGGCGTGCGCAAGGCGTGTCAGGGGCGGCCGGTCACCGAGGACGCCCTCGCCAAGCTCGGCCAGCGGGTCGAGGAGGCGGTGCGTGCCACCGGCAGCGCCGAACTGACCACCCATGACGTCGGGCTGGCCATACTCGGCCCCCTGCAGGAACTCGACCTCGTCGCGTACCTGCGTTTCGCGTCCGTGTACCGGGCGTTCGACACACTCGAAGACTTCGAGGCCGCCATCGCGGAGCTCCGCGAGCGGCCTCCCGCTGAGGAATGCGGGCGCGGCGCGACCCCAGAGGTCCCCGTGCCCGCCACTGCCGCCGACTGACCGACCCGCCGGGCGAGAGCCCGGCGTCGGTCGCGGGCGGCACAAGACCTGTCGTGAGCGCTGAGCGCGGTGTTCACGGCAACAGACAGAGACTGTGCCCCGGGAAGATCTGGGCACTTCAGGGCGTTTTTGCCCGTATATGGGAGGCGGCATGACAGAGACGGCGAGCGGCCCGGCACGTGGTTCCCGCGCCAAGGGAACCAAGGCGAGCAAGGGTCTGCGCATCGAGCGCATCCACACCACCCCCGGCGTGCACCCGTACGACGAGGTGGAATGGGCGCTTCGTGACGTCGTCATGACCAACTGGCGCGACGGCTCGATCAACTTCGAGCAGCGTGGCGTCGAGTTCCCCGACTTTTGGTCGGTGAACGCGGTCAACATCGTCACCAGCAAGTACTTCCGCGGCGCTGTGGGCACCCCGCAGCGCGAGACCGGTCTCAAGCAGCTCATCGACCGGATCGTGAAGACCTACACGAAGGCCGGCGAGGAGTACGGCTACTTCGCCTCGCCCGCCGACGCGGAGATCTTCGAGCACGAGCTGGCCTACGCCCTCCTGCACCAGATCTTCAGCTTCAACTCGCCGGTCTGGTTCAACGTCGGCACGCCCCAGCCGCAGCAGGTCTCGGCCTGCTTCATCCTGGCCGTCGACGACTCCATGGAGTCGATCCTCGACTGGTACAAGGAAGAGGGCATGATCTTCAAGGGCGGCTCCGGCGCCGGCCTGAACCTCTCCCGTATCCGCTCCTCCAAGGAGCTGCTCTCCTCCGGCGGCAACGCCTCCGGCCCGGTCTCCTTCATGCGGGGCGCGGACGCGTCCGCAGGAACGATCAAGTCGGGCGGCGCCACCCGCCGCGCGGCCAAGATGGTCATCCTCGACGTCGACCACCCCGACATCGAGGACTTCATCGAGACCAAGGTCAAGGAGGAGGAGAAGATCCGCGCCCTGCGTGACGCGGGCTTCGACATGGACCTGGGCGGCGACGACATCACGTCCGTCCAGTACCAGAACGCCAACAACTCGGTCCGCGTGAACGACGAGTTCATGAAGGCCGTGGAGACGGGCGGCAAGTTCGGCCTGCGTGCCCGCATGACCGGCGAGGTCATCGAGGAGGTCGACGCCAAGTCCCTCTTCCGCAAGATGGCCGAGGCCGCCTGGGCCTGCGCTGACCCGGGCATTCAGTACGACGACACGATCAACCACTGGCACACCTGCCCCGAGTCCGGCCGGATCAACGGCTCGAACCCGTGCAGCGAGTACATGCACCTGGACAACACGTCCTGCAACCTCGCCTCGCTGAACCTGATGAAGTTCCTCAAGGACGACGGCAAGGGCAACCAGTCCTTCGACGTCGAGCGCTTCGCCAAGGTCGTCGAGCTCGTCATCACCGCGATGGACATCTCCATCTCCTTCGCCGACTTCCCGACCCAGAAGATCGGTGAGAACACCCGCGCCTTCCGCCAGCTCGGCATCGGCTACGCCAACCTGGGCGCCCTGCTGATGGCGACCGGCCACGCCTACGACTCCGACGGCGGCCGTGCGCTCGCCGGCGCCATCACCTCCCTGATGACCGGTACGTCGTACAAGCGCTCCGCCGAGCTCGCGGCGGTCGTCGGCCCGTACGACGGCTACGCCCGCAACGCCGAGCCGCACCAGCGGGTCATGAAGCAGCACGCCGACGCCAACACCGCGGCCGTCCGCATGGACGACCTCGACACGCCGATCTGGGCCGCCGCCACGGAGGCCTGGCAGGACGTGATCCGCCTCGGTGCCAAGAACGGCTTCCGCAACTCCCAGGCGTCCGTCATCGCCCCGACCGGCACCATCGGTCTGGCGATGTCCTGCGACACCACCGGCCTCGAGCCCGACCTCGCCCTGGTCAAGTTCAAGAAGCTGGTCGGCGGCGGCTCGATGCAGATCGTCAACGGCACCGTCCCGCAGGCCCTGCGCCGCCTGGGTTACCAGGAGGAGCAGATCGAGGCGATCGTCGCCCACATCGCCGACCACGGCAATGTCATCGACGCCCCCGGCCTGAAGACCGAGCACTACGAGGTCTTCGACTGCGCCATGGGCGAGCGCTCCATCTCCGCGATGGGCCACGTCCGCATGATGGCCGCGATCCAGCCCTGGATCTCCGGCGCGCTCTCCAAGACGGTCAACATGCCGGAGTCGGCGACCGTCGAGGAGGTCGAGGAGATCTACTTCGAGGCGTGGAAGATGGGCGTCAAGGCGCTCGCGATCTACCGCGACAACTGCAAGGTCGGCCAGCCGCTCTCCGCCAAGAAGAAGGAGGCGGAGAAGGCCGAGGTCACCACGAAGGCCGAGGAGACCATCCGCGCGGCGGTCGAGAAGGTCGTCGAGTACCGCCCGGTCCGCAAGCGTCTACCGAAGGGCCGCCCGGGGATCACCACCTCCTTCACGGTCGGTGGCGCCGAGGGCTACATGACCGCCAACTCCTACCCGGACGACGGTCTCGGTGAGGTCTTCCTGAAGATGTCCAAGCAGGGTTCGACCCTCGCCGGCATGATGGACGCCTTCTCCATCGCCGTCTCCGTCGGTCTGCAGTACGGCGTGCCCCTGGAGACGTACGTCTCCAAGTTCACCAACATGCGGTTCGAGCCGGCCGGTATGACGGACGACCCGGACGTGCGGATGGCCCAGTCGATCGTCGACTACATCTTCCGCCGCCTGGCGCTGGACTTCCTGCCCTTCGAGACCCGCTCGGCGCTCGGCATCCACTCGGCCGAGGAGCGTCAGCGGCACCTGGAGACCGGTTCCTACGAGCCGGCCGACGAGGACATGGACGTCGAGGGCCTGGCCCAGTCCGCCCCTCGTGAGCAGGAGACCCTGAAGGTGGTCGCCCCGCCGAAGGCGGAGATCCCGGCCCCAAAGCAGGCGCACACCTCGGCGGAGCTCGTGGAGATGCAGCTCGGCATCAGCGCGGACGCGCCGCTGTGCTTCTCCTGCGGTACGAAGATGCAGCGGGCCGGCTCCTGCTACATCTGTGAGGGCTGCGGCTCGACCAGCGGTTGCAGCTGAGCATGTAGACGGTCCTGAAGCGGGGCGGTGGGCGGAGGTCGCCCGCCGCCCCGCTTCACGCGCGCGTGGCGGCGCCGCTCAGGCGTGCTTCGCGCCCATCAGGGTCGTGAAGGACTGGGGATCGGTGTCGAAGCCCCGGCCGACCAGGCGGTACTCCCAGCCTCCGGTGCCGTTCCGGGAGAACTCCACCACCGTCACCGCGGTGGCGTCGGGGTACGCGGTGAAGTCGTCCTCTGCGAGGTCCACGTGTCCCTCGCGGATACGGAATCCGGCGTTGGCGATGTCGCCGAACGTCCGTCGCCCGCCGCCCTGCTGTATGGCGACGCCCACCACCACGCGCGCGTACGTGGGTGCGAGGCGTTCCAGTTCCAGGGTCATCGCCTCGTCGTAACCGAAGCCCTGGCCCGTACGGCTGTCCCGGTTGAGTGTGATGGTGCCGTCCGGTGAGCGGCTGTCGAAGTGGACCAGATAGGCCGCCCGGCCGTACGGATCGTCCGCCGTGTAGACACCCGCGATGATGTCGAGGTCGTGGGCCGGAGCGCCGAGGGGGCTCGGGTCCCATTTGAGCGTCACCTCGACCTTGCCGACCCCCTTGTTGAGACCGTTCACCGCAATCCCCTCTCCGTGCCGTCCTGGCAACTGCCCGTGACTCCGGGTGTGTTGCTCATCGTGTCACGTGGCCCTGACAGGGGTGGCCCTGACAGGGGTGGTCCTGATCCGTGGTGTGACCGGCGTCGCTCCGGGGCCGTACGATGGCGCGGTGCTGGTCAAGTGGATTCGCTGCCATGTGACGGACCGTCGGGGGTTCGAGCGGGGGCAGCGGAAGTGGGCGGGGCTGCTGGGTGAGCCGGGATTCCGGGGACAGGGTGGCGGGTGGAGCAGGAGCCGCCCCGATGTCGCCCATGTCTTCGCCTTCTGGGAGAGCCGGGCGTTCTACGACTCGTTCATGGCGCGCTCGCACGACCGGCTGGCCGCCGCGCAGACGGGCACGTACAAGGACATCGAGGTCAAGCTCTTCGACCACCGCTTCGATGTGAAGACCGGCTTCGAGCCCCGGTTCACCGACGCGGATGTGGTGCGGGTCGCGCACTGCCGGATCCACGAGGACCGGGTCGAGCATTTCGCCCTGATGCAGGAGAAGGTGTGGAACCCGGCGATGGCCGGATCGCCCGGGATGCTGCGTGGTGTCTTCGGGGAGGCGCCGGGGCACGAGTTCCTGGTGCTGTCGATGTGGCGATCGGCCGCCGAGCACGGCAAGTACCGCACCGAGCGGGTGGAACGGCTCGCGCTGCGGGCGCAGACCGAGGCCGATGTGGCGGCACTGACCGGTGACGTCGTGGAGCTCGAGCCGTCCTGGATCGTGTGATCACCCCGCCGGCGTGGTGAACGCGCCGGCGCGTACCGCCGCGAGAGCGGCGAGGGCCGCCTGATCGGCGAGGGCTTCGTCCACCGGCTCGCGCGTGATGAAGAGCCGCAGGAACAGGGGAGCGGAGACCGCTCGTACCACCGCGGCGGCGTCGGTGCCGTCCGGCGCTTCGCCGCGCTCGACCGCCCGCGTCACCACGACCTCGCAGCGCGAGAACCGTTCGACGTAGAAGTCGTGCAGGGCTTCGGCCGCGCGCGGCGACTGGAATGCGGCGCCGACGAAGGCGGTCGGCGCGGCCGCGGCGCTCGGGTCGGCGAACGCGTCGCTCACCTCATGGGCCAGCGCGCGCAGGTCTCCTTCGAGGCCGCCGGTGTCCGGAGGGGTCCAGCTGTCCTCGCCGGCCAGGGCGAGGGCGTCGGCGACCAGCCCTTCGAGCCCGCCCCACCGGCGGTAGAGCGTGGTCTTGTGCACGCCCGAGTGCTCGGCCACGTATTCGACGGTCAGGCCCGGGTAGCCGTGGGCGGCCAGGCCGGTCAGGACCGCGTCGCGGACGGCTGCCCGGGTGCGCGCGGTGCGGCCGCCGGGGCGACGTGTGCCGGGCGCCGCGTCGGGCTTCTGGTCGGTCGACTCGCTCAATTGCTACTCCCGTTGCGTTAGTGGGTCCGAGTGTGCCACACTCTTCGTAATGCGACTCGGGTTGCATTTACTTTCCCTGTTGATCGACCTATGGAGGCGCCCCTTGCCCACCCAGATCTCCCTGCACTCCGTCACCGTCTCCCGCGGCGACCGCCTGCTTCTCGACGACGTCTCGCTCACCGTGCGCCCCGGAGAGCGAATCGGCGTCGTGGGCGAGAACGGCGCGGGGAAGTCCACGCTCCTTCATCTGCTCGCCGGCCGTGAACGGCCCGACGAAGGCGAGGTGATCACGGTCGCCGAGCGTGGAGCAGGACTTCTCACGCAGACGCCGGATCTGCCTCCGCATCACACCGTCGCTGACGCGATCGACGCCGCGCTCGCCGAACTGCGGTCCATGGAGGCGCGCTTGCGGGAGTGGGAGGCCGCCCTGGGTGAGGCGGACGAACCCACGCTCGCCGCCTACGGGGACCTCCTCACCGCATTCGAGCTGCGCGGCGGGTACGAGGCCGACGCGCGCATCGACAAGGCGACACACGCCCTTGGACTCGCACACATCGACCGCCGGCGCACGCTCGGCAGTCTGTCGGGCGGCGAGCAGGCCCGGCTCGGCATCGCCTGTCTGATAGCCGCCGCGCCGGAGGTATTGCTCCTCGACGAGCCGACCAACCACCTGGACGAGCGGGCGCTCGACTGGCTGGAGGACGCCCTGCTCTCCCACTCCGGCACGGTCGTCGCCGTCTCTCACGACCGGGTCTTCCTGGAGCGAGTCGCCACCACCGTGCTCGAGGTCGACGCGGACCGCCGCACGGTCGTCAGGTACGGCGGCGGCTACGCCGGATATGTGGAGGCGCGTTCAGCGGCCCGGCGCCGCTGGGAGCAGGCCTACGAGGAGTGGTGCAAGGAGACCGCCAGGCTGGAGGAGTACGCACGGGGCGCCGCCCATGGCGTCGCCGCCGGCCGGGCGATCAAGGACAACAACAAAATGGCCTACGACCGGGCGGGGGGCCGCGTCCAGGCATCCGTCTCCGGCCGGGTCCGCAACGCCCAGGAGCGGCTGCGCAGACTCCATGCGGAGCCCGTCCATCAGCCGCCGCAGCCTCTGGCCTTCGCCGCCCGGCCCGTCTCCGGATCGGCCCAGGGGCCCCTGGCGACCCTGACGGACGTCCGGGTGGGCGACCGGCTGGCCGTCGACGAGTTCACCGTCGATGCCGGGCAGAGGCTCCTGATCCACGGAGGAAACGGCGCCGGCAAGTCCACGCTCCTCAGGGCCGTCGCGGGGTTGCTCGAGCCGGACGCCGGACAGGTCGTCCGCAGAGGGCGGATCGGCTTCCTCGCCCAGGAGATACCGGTGCACCGACCCGAGCAGCGGGTCCTCGCCGTCTTCGGCAAGGGGCTCGCGCTGACCGAGGACGAGCAGGCCGCCCTGCTGCTGTCGTACGGACTGTTCCGGCCGGCCGACCTCCGAGTGCCGGTCGGATCGCTCTCCGCCGGACAATGCCGGCGCCTGGCACTCGCGCGCCTCCTCGCCCGCCCCGCCGACCTGCTCCTGCTCGACGAGCCCGCCAACCACCTCGCACTCGGGCTGGTCGAGGAGCTGGAAGAGGCCCTGGAGCAGTGGACCGGCGCGCTGGTCGTCGTCTCCCACGACCGGCAGCTGCGCCGTCGGTTCACCGGCCGCATACGCCGGATGGACTCCGGGCGCCTCCTCGACTGAGTCGGCGTACGGAGCCCCCTCTAGGGTTTTCATATGGCACGACCGCGGCGCATCGTCCTCGTCCGGCACGGAGAGTCCGAGGGCAATGCCGATGACACGGTGTACGAACGGGAGCCCGACCACGCCTTGCGGCTCACCGAGACCGGCTGGCGGCAGGCGGAGGAGACGGGGGAGCGGCTGCGGGAACTGTTCGGCAACGAACGCGTCAGCGTCTATGTCTCGCCGTACCGCCGCACCCATGAAACCTTCCGCGCCTTCCGGCTCGATCCGGATCTGGTGCGGGTGAGAGAGGAGCCGCGACTGAGGGAGCAGGACTGGGGAAACTGGCAGGACAGGGACGACGTGCGGCTGCAGAAGGTCTACCGGGACGCCTACGGGCACTTCTTCTACCGCTTCGCCCAGGGAGAGTCCGGCGCGGATGTCTACGACCGGGTCGGCGCGTTCCTGGAGAGCCTGTACCGCAGCTTCGAGGCGCCCGACCACCCGCCGAACGTCCTCCTGGTCACCCACGGACTCACCATGCGGCTGTTCTGCATGCGCTGGTTCCACTGGACGGTGGCCGACTTCGAGTCGCTGTCCAACCCGGGCAACGCCGAGACCAGGACACTTCGGCTGGGGGAGGACGGGAGGTACGCGCTGGACCGGCCCTTCGAACGCTGGCGAACCCCCGAGCCGTACGGCGTCACCGGATAGAGTGGCAGGGCGATGACCGCTGACTCCTCTCTCGACCGGCGCTTCGAACGCGCTCTGGCCAGCCTGCGTGGACTGGCCGTGGGAGACGCCCTGGGCTCCCAGTTCTTCGTACCTTCGAACTATCCCCTGCTCAAGCGGCGCGAGCTGCCGCCCGGCCCTTGGCAGTGGACCGACGACACCGAGATGGCGTGCTCCGTGCTCGCCGTGCTCGGGCAGCACGGCCGGATCGACCAGGACGCGCTCGCGCGCTCCTTCGCCGAGCACCATGACTTCGACCGCGGCTACGGCCCGGCCGTCAACCGGATGCTCCGGCTGATCCGGGAGGGCGGTGACTGGCGCGAGCTGGCGGCCGACCTCTTCAACGGGCAGGGATCTTGGGGCAACGGCGCCGCGATGCGGATCGCGCCGCTCGGGGCCTGGTACGCCGACGACCCGGAACAGGCCACTCACCAGGCCGAGATCTCCGCCTACACCACACACCAGCACCGCGAGGCGGTCGTGGGTTCCATGGCGGTGGCGGCGGCCGCCGCGCTCGCCGCCAACCCTGCTGGGCCGCCCACCCCCACCGCCCTTCTCGACGGCGTCGTCGCTCTGGTGCCGCGCAGCGCGGTCGGGGCAGGGCTGCGGCGGGCGCGGGACATGCTCGACTACGACGACGCGGTCACGGTCGCCGCCGTGCTCGGCTGCGGGCGGCGCACCAGCGCCCACGACACGGTGCCGTTCGCCCTCTGGTCGGCGGCCCGCGCCCTGGGCGACTACGAGCGGGCCTTCTGGACCACCGCGCAGGTCGGCGGCGATGTCGACACGACCTGTGCGATCGCGGGAGGCGTGGTGGCCGCCGGCGAGGGCGGGGCGCCGCCCGCCGACTGGCTGGCCACGACCGAGGAGCTGCCCGGCTGGCTCCCGGCCACGGCGGCCCACTGAGCGCTTCCGTCGGGGTGGCCGCATTCGTTGACGACCGGGCCTCCTGATTGCCCTTGACGAGCGCGGCAGCCCAGCGGCGCGGTCGGCGTGCGCGGCGTGCCGGGATGTCGATCTGTCGACTTCGCTCGGCCGTGGGGCGCAGGCGCGCACCAGAGAAGCGCCTCCGGATGCGCGCTGAGCCGTGCTTCGCGAATGCGACAGCAAGGGCGTCCAGCGCCACCATGGCCTGATCGTTTCGCATGCGGCGGAGCCATCCGCCCTCTCCAGGTGCGGCGACGCCCCGGCCGTATGCCCTCGATGACCTGGTCTTCGACGGGTTTCGGCCAAGGTGACGTACTCCTGTGTGGTGTGCGTGAGTGAAGGGCGGGAGGTCGGCATCGAGGGGCCGGCGGACCAGGGGTATGGCCCGCCGGTCGGCCCGCGGCGCTGCCCGACGGCGACCTCCGCCGTGTAAGGGGAATCCGGCTATCGCGGGCGGCACCCATCGGCGTAACCTGTCAGGCGCCATGCCGTATGAACCACCCACCCACACCGTCGAGCGTTCGCTCCGAGCCACCACCGGCGCCAAGATCATTGCCGGGGTCGACGAAGTAGGACGAGGGGCGTGGGCCGGGCCGGTCACGGTGTGCGCCGCGGTCACCGGACTGCGCCGACCGCCCGCCGGGCTCACCGACTCCAAGCTGATCACCCCCAAGCGCCGTCTCGCGCTCTGCGGGGAGCTGGAGAAGTGGGTCACCGCGTTCGCCCTCGGGCACGCGTCCCCGGAGGAGATCGACGAGCTCGGCATGACCGCTGCGCTGCGACTGGCCGCCGTCCGTGCGCTCGACGGGCTGCCCGTGCGGCCCGACGCGGTGATCCTGGACGGTAAGCACGACTACTTGGGCAGTCCCTGGCAGGTGCGTACGGTCATCAAGGGCGACCAGTCCTGCATCGCCGTCGCGGCCGCCTCGGTCATCGCCAAGGTGCACCGCGACATGATGATGGCCGAACTGGGCATCACCTCGGAGGGGTGTTCCGCCTTCGGCTTCGACGCCAACGCGGGCTATCCCTCGCCAGTGCACAAGGCGGCTCTGGAAGAGCGGGGCCCCACCCCGTACCACCGGCTCTCCTGGGCGTACCTCGACGCGCTGCCCCAGTGGCGGCACCTCAAGAAGGTCCGCGTCTCCGCCGAGGCGGCCGCACTGGAAAGCGGGGGCCAGCTCGGCTTCGATTTCTGAACTGCCGGTGAACCACAGGGCACTGCCGGGCTCACATCTGCCTGGATCGCACTTTTGTGCCCACCCGCCGATGCTTCTTGCCTCGGCGTTTGATAGACATCCATTTATGCCTCTCATCCCCGAGGAGCCTCAGATTCACGAGAGTGCCCAGGGTCCCCGCGCCACTCCGGCCGCCGGCCCCGCGCCGATCCCCCGTCCCGTACCCGGTCCGCGTTCCGCGGCCTCCCCGCGGCCGGGACACCCCGGTCCGCCCAGGCCCACGCCGCCGGTGCCGCGCCCGCAGCCCGGTGCCGCGCAAACCACGCCCTCCCGGTCGGAGAATCGTTCCGCGCCGCAGATCCAGCTGATCCCCGCCCCGGCGGACGGCGCGCTCGACGCCGCCGAGGAAGCGGTGGACCTGCTGCTCGAAACGGGCCACGCGCCGGGCGACATCCTCGTCCTCACCACCGGTGAGCAGCACCCCTGGGCGGCGCACGAGCTGTCCTTCGGGGACGCCGCCTACTGGGCCCAACACGACGCCCGTGACGACGTCTTCTTCGCCGACGCCACCGCCGTCGGCCGGGCATCGGCCCGGCCCGTGGTCGTGGTCGCCGTCAATGGAGACGACGAGGGTGCCGCCGCCCAGGCGCTGCCCCTCGCCAGGGAGCGTGCCACCGCGCTCCTGATCGTCTGCGGCGACCCGCAGCGCATCAACGCCGCGCTCGGTGCGGGTGTCTGAGCTGTACGGCTCCTAGGCCCCGCCCGGCACGGAACACGGCACATGGTCGTGACCCGGCTGCCCGCACCTGGGCGGCCGGGCCGTGACACGCCTGCGCGCCGGCGAAGCCGGACGGCGTCCGCTCAGCGGGCCGCGGTGCGGCGCAGCGGCTCCGCCGCCCCGCTCGCCGTGCGCGGCGCGAGCGACTCCGGATCGACCGGGACATCCCCCAGGGCCGTCGGGCGCGAGGTCGAGCTGGGCCGCCGCCCGCCCCGGCCCTCGCCGAGGACCTGCCAGCCGCCCCGCGTCAGCGTGATGTAGGCGCCGCAGCGCAGCCCATGGAGCGTGCAGGCGTCCCGCAGGCCCCACATCCACGCCCCGTCCTCCTCCGTCCAACGCTCGTCGCCCTCACGGCAGTAGAGCAGGACGGCCGTACGCACGGGAGTGCGGCGGCGCAGATCATGCGGAATGACCCGGCGCAGCTGGGCCAGCAACGCGTTGCGGAACTCCCAGCCGTCCGCCGGGGTGGAACGGCGGGTGAACGAGGCACTGGCTGCCAGCCGTTCCTCATGGTCGAGGACCGCCACGACAGCGGTGGCGGGCGACGGCCGGTGACGGGAGTGCAGGCCCGCGACGACCTCCCGGGGATTACGCAGCAGCGGAATCCCGGCCGCCGTCCACTCGGCGGGTTCGAGCATCCTGGCGAGGCGGCTGGCGGAGCCTGCCGAGGCGGCGATCGAGGTGGCTGCGGACGGAGCGAATCCGAAGGTCACGGTCCTCCCTTCGCATACGCGCCCACAGTGCGGGCAGGGTCGAGTGAGGGCGCGCACCGGCACAGCCCTTCCGGACCGCGAACGGGCCGTGCGGGGGGCGCATCCAATTCTTGCGGTCGCGTGCGCGGGCGGCAACGAGCAATTGCGGACGCTGACTGGATTGGGCCGGAATGACACTCATATCCCTGCCCACCAGGTCACCTGACCAAGCCTCACGTCATCCCTGGACTGCGAGCACCAGCGGAAATACCCCCTCTGCTCCGGCCCGGCGCAGCAGCCGGGACGCCACGGCGAGCGTCCAGCCGCTGTCCGAAAGATCGTCGACCAGCAGCACAGGACCGCCCGCCGCCGTCAACTGCTCGGCCAGCGACGGCGGAACGGTCAGCGCGCGGTGCAGCCCCAGCACCCTTTGCGCGCTGTTGGTGCGCGAGATCCGCAGGTCAGCGGCCTCTGGGGTGTACTCGACGGCACCCAGCAGGGGCATCCGGCCGATCTCGGCGATCCTTCGGCCGAGCGAGTCCACCAGCCGCGGCCTGCTGTGCGAGGCGACCGTGACCACGCCCACCGGCCGCCCTGGAGCATCGGCCGCCCCCGACGCCCAACCCCCAGGCCCCTTCGCCCAGTCGGCGAGGACGCTCACCACGGCCTGCACCACGTCGTCCGGAACCGGACCGTCGGTGGCCTGAGGCGCGAGCATGGGACGGAGTCGGTTGCCCCAGCCGATGTCGGACAGCCGCCCCAGCGCGCGGCCGGTGAACGACTGCTCCCCGGCGGGGATCCGGCCCTTGAGGTCCACGCCGACGGCGGTCAGCCCGGTCGGCCACATCTTGCGCGGCTCCACCTCCACACCGGGCCGCCCCAGCTCGCCCTTGGCGGCGTCCAGCGCTGCGTCGGACACCTTGGCGTCGAACCTCGGCCCCGAGCAGTTGTCGCAGCGGCCGCACGGCGCGGCCTCCTCGTCGTCCAACTGCCGGCGCAGGAACTCCATCCGACAGCCCGTCGCCGACGCGTACTCCCGCATCGCCTGCTGCTCGGCCGCGCGCTGCCGGGCCACCCAGGCGTACCGCTCCGTGTCGTACACCCACGGCCGCCCCGTGCTCGTCCAGCCGCCCTTGACCCGGTGCACCGCGCCGTCCACGTCGAGGACCTTGAGCATCGTCTCCAGCCGCGTGCGCCGCAGCTCGACAAGGGGCTCCAGCGCGGGCAGCGACAGCGGCCGCTCCGCCTGCGCCAGCACGTCCAGCGTCCGGCGCACCTGCTCCTCGGGTGGGAAGGCCACCGACGCGAAGTACTGCCAGATCGCCTCGTCCTCCTTGCCCGGCAGCAGCAGCACCTCGGCATGTTCCACGCCACGACCCGCGCGGCCCACCTGCTGGTAGTAGGCGATGGGGGAGGACGGCGAGCCCAGGTGGACGACGAACCCGAGGTCCGGCTTGTCGAACCCCATACCCAGGGCCGAGGTCGCGACCAGCGCCTTGACGCGGTTGGCCAGCAGATCCTCCTCCGCCTGCTGCCGGTCGGCGTTCTCCGTCCTGCCCGTGTACGAGGCGACGGTGTGCCCGCAGTGACGCAGATACGCCGTGACCTCCTCGGCCGCCGCGACGGTGAGCGTGTAGATGATGCCCGAGCCCGGCAGCTCGTCGAGATGGTCGGCCAGCCAGGCCAGCCGATGCGCGGCGTCGGGCAGCCGCAGGACCGCGAGGCTGAGGCTCTCCCGGTCCAGCGGGCCGCGCAGGACGAGGGCGTCCGTGCCCGCGCCCGTCCCCAGCTGCTCGGCCACGTCCGCCGTCACCCGGGCGTTGGCCGTCGCGGTGGTGGCGAGGACCGGGACACCGGCCGGCAGGTCGGCGAGCATGGTCCGCAGCCGACGATAGTCGGGGCGGAAGTCATGGCCCCAGTCCGAGATGCAGTGCGCCTCGTCCACCACCAGCAGGCCCGTCGCCGCGGCCAGCTGGGGCAGCACCTGATCGCGGAAGTCCGGGTTGTTGAGCCGCTCGGGACTCACCAACAACACATCCACCTCACCGGCCGCCACCTCGGCCTGCACGCTCTCCCATTCCTCTGTGTTGGACGAATTGATCGTGCGCGCCCGGATACCGGCCCGTGCCGCGGCCTCGACCTGGTTGCGCATCAGCGCCAGCAGCGGCGACACGATCACGGTCGGACCGCTGCCGCGCTCACGCAGCAGCGAGGTCGCCACGAAGTACACGGCGGACTTGCCCCAGCCGGTCCGCTGCACGACCAGCGCTCTTCGCTTGTCGGCGACGAGCGCCTCGATCGCCCGCCACTGGTCCTCGCGCAGCCGCGCCGTCCCGCCGGCGTCCGAGACGAGGCGGGTGAGTACGGCATCGGCGGCGGCGCGGAGGGCGGCGCGGTCTTCGACGGTGTTTCCGTGCGGAGCGTGGGTCATGCCTCCATGCAACCCGATGGGTCGGACATTGCGCGAACGAGCCGCCGAGCCTGTGGACAACGTTATCCACAGGGGTCGCGGAGTTGGCGGTTGCTGCGGGACCGTCTCGACCATGAACAAGCACCACGCATCCACCGGACCGTCCGACGAGCAGCAGATCACCCTGCGCGGCCCCGCCGAGCTGGCCGACGCGCTCCCCTACGTCCTCGGCTTCCAGCCGACCGACTCGATCGTCCTCGTCGCGCTCCACGGCGACCGCGGCCGCTTCGGCGGTCGGCTCAGGCTCGGAATTCCCCGCTCGCCGCGGGAATGGTCACCCGTCGCGCAGCAGGTCGCGGAGTGTCTGATCGAAGGCAGCGAGAAGCGCGGCGCCCGGCCCGACGGCATCGTCGCCTTCCTCTGCCAGGACCCCGCCGAGGGCGAGACGGGACGCCAGGTGATGGAACGGCTGCGCCCCCTCGCCCAACGCCTGCGCACCGCCTGCGGAGCCCTCGACGTGCCCGTGTACGAAGCCCTCTGTATCTCTGACGGGCGCTTCTGGTCCTACTGCTGCCCCGATGTGCGCTGCTGCCCGCCCGACGGCTCCCCGCTCGCTCTCCAGGGCACCTCGGTGATGGCGGCCGCGGCCGCGTACGCGGGCATTCAGGTGCGCGGCTCGCTGCGCGACATGGAGGCGCGGCTGAGGCCCTGGACGGGGCCCAGGGCCGAGGAGCAGCGACAGGCGCTGGACCGGACGGCCGCCGTCGTCGTCCCCAAGATCCTGGCGGGCAACGCACGCGAGGAGGTTCGCGCCCAGACGCTGAGGACGGCGCGACGGCTGATGAAGCGGCTGGCCGCGGTGGCGCCCGGCGCAAGCAGGAGTGAATCGGACGCCACCGACGACGGACTGATCGGCAACGACGAGGCCGCGACGGTCGTCCTCGGCCTCCAGGACCGGGACACCCGCGACCAGGCCGCCGAGTGGATGGAGGGGCCCGAAGCGGAGCGGGCGCTGCGGCTGTGGCGTGCGCTCTCCCGCCGCTGTGTCGGTCCCTACGCCGAGCACGCCGCCGCGCCGCTCACGCTCGCGGGCTGGGTGGCCTGGTCGACCGGTGACGAGCCCAGCGCCCGCGTCGCCCTCTCCATGGCGCTGGAGGCCGACCCGGACTACCTCTTCGCCAGGCTGCTGCACCAGGCGTGCAACGAAGGGCTGGACCCCGAGGCGCTGCGCAGCTGCCTGCGCGGCGAGCGCCGGGCACGCACCGCCGCCAAGAGCCGGCGGAGCACCGCCCGGCCGACCCGGCCCCGCGCCGTGCGCCCACCGGCCACGAGGAAGCCGCACACGCGCGGTACCACCCGGCCCGGCACGTCCCGGCCTCAGTGCCGTGGCGGCGGGCCCCGGCGCAGCGGGCAGCGCGGATCCAGGAGTGGCCGATGACGGCCGTGACCCGGTCACGCGTGTCGGCGTTCAGCTGGGTGGCGGAGTCGTACGACCCGTGCCGCCGTACCTTCAGCGGCTGTCCGGAGCGCACAGAAGGCACAGCACACGACCCATGGCCCCCACCGTTCCCCCGCCCGGTACCGGCAGCCTCACGCCCCTCGGCGTCCCTGGCGCAGCCTCCTCCACGGTCTCCCCGGCCACACCGGGCGGCGCTCATGTGGCGACGTCCGCCGCCGGGCTCGCGCCCCCGCCCGGTGCCCCCAGACCGGGTGAGCTGCCCTCCGTGCACGACACCCTCGTCTGTGTCGCACTGCCCGGCCTCGCCGTCTGCGCCCGCGACGGCCAGCTCACCGGCCAGGGCCTGCACGGCGTGTACCGGTCAGGGCGCCGACTGCTCGCCCGCTGCCAGTTGCGCATCGCCGGACGCGAACCCGTCGCTCTGCAAGGGCGGATGGACGGAGCCGACCGCGCACGGTTCGTGGCGGTGGCGCGCATCCCCGGCGACACCGGCCCCGACCCGGCCGTCGCCGTCGAGCGCACGCGGGACGCCGAAGGCACCGAGCGGATCACCCTGCGCAGTTCGGCGGGGCGGCCGCTGCGGCTTCCGGTGGAGCTCTCGCTCGGTACCGATCTGGCCGATCTCGCCGCAGTGGCCTCCGGCCGCCCCGGCCCCGAACTGCCCGCCAGCGTCCACGACGCCGGGATGCGCTGGTCCGCGCCGGGCGGGCGGTACGCGATCGTCGCCGCCGACCCGCCGCCCACCGACGCCCTCGCGGCTGCCGGACTGTTGCGCTGGGAGATCGACCTCGCTCCCGGAGGGAGCCGGACCATCGAGCTGCGGGTCCGTACGGACCGCTCCGTCCGTCCGGCCGGACAGGCGGGCGCCCACCCCCTCGCGGAGGCCCGCGCCGAAGGGGACGACCCGCGGATCGGTCCCCTCCTGCGCGCTTCCGTCGACGATCTGCGCGCCCTGCTGCTCCGCGACCCCGCCCACCCGGCCGACCTCTACCCGGCTGCCGGGGTCCCCTGGCGCTGCGGACCCGCCACCGCCGAATCCCTGTGGGCCGCGCGGATGGCCCTGCCGCTCGGCACCCGGCTCGCGGCGTCGACGCTACGGACCCTCGCCCGCACCCAACTCACCGGTGCCGGGCCCGACTCGGGACGGATCCCCGGTCCCCTGCGGGACGCCGGGCCCCATCTGCCGCCCCGCTGCACAGGCATCGAAGCCACCCTCGCCTTCCCCGTGGTCCTGGCCGAGGCACGGCGCTGGGGGCTGCCCGAGCAGGACGTGGCCGAGCTCCTCCCGGCGGCCGAACGCTGCCTCCAGTGGCTGCGGACCGCGGTCGGAGACGACGGGCTGCTGCCCGACCCGGCCCCCGCCGGCCCGGCGCGGGCCGAGACCCAGGCGCACGCCCACCGCGCCGCCGTCCTCGGCGCCGACCTGCTGGACGCCTGCGGACGCCCCGGAGCCGACGGCTGGCGGGAGTGGGCGGCGGCTCTGCGCCACCGCTTCCGTGAGGCGTTCTGGCTCGACGACCGCTCCGGCGGGCGCCCCGCCGCCGCCTGCACACCCGACGGCCGACCGGTGCCTCAGCTGGGCGGCGGCGCCGCTCACCTCCTCGACACCGGACTCCTCGGCGGCGGACGGACGGCACCCGGGCTCCTCGACAAGTCGCAGACCGAGCAGCTGGCCAGGCTGCTCGGCACCCCACCGCTGGACTCCGGCTGGGGCCTGCGCAGCCTGGGCGCCAAGGAACCCGGTCACAACCCCTTCGGCCACCGCGCGGGCGCGGTCCGCGTCCACGAGAGCGCGGTCGCCGTCACCGGCCTGGCGGCCGCCGGATTCGAGAAGGAGGCGGTCTCCCTGCTGCGAGGCGTGCTCGACGCCGCCGAGTCGTTCGGGCACCGGCTGCCCGAGATGTACGCCGGGGAGCAGCGCACCGCCGGCAGCGCGCCCGTGCCGCATCCGGCGGCCTGCCGTCCGGCGGCGGTCGGTGCCGCCTCCGGGGTCCAGCTCCTCGTCGCCGTCGCCGGAGTGCGGCCCGACGCGCCCGGCCGCACGGTCGCCCTGCACCCGTTCAGCAGCGCCCCGCTCGGCGCCGTACAGCTGTCAGGGCTGCGCGTCGCGGGGGAGCCCTTCGCGGTCCGGGTCAGCCGGCTGGGGCTCGGCATGGTCGAGGAGGCCGCCGACGGCCTCCAGCTTGGGGTGTGAGGGGGTACGGCCCGGCGGCGGCCTGCTGGAAGAAGTAGCGGCCGGTGGCGGCGAGAGACGTGTTTATCGTCAGGGAGACGACTATGATCACGGGCATGTCTCCCTACGACCCGTCGGCCTTCCCGCCTTTCGCCGTCACCGTCGATCTGGTCGTGCTCACCGTGCGTCGCCATGCGCTGTGCGCATTGGTCGTACGCCGGGGAGAGCCGCCGTTCCAGGGCCGGTGGGCGCTGCCTGGGGGCTTCGTCCGCGCCGACGAGGACCTGAGCGCGGCCGCCGCCCGGGAGCTGGCCGAGGAGACCGGCCTGTCCGCGCACGACCCGGTCGCGGGTGTTCCACTGCCGGGCAACGGCGCGCACCTGGAACAGCTGGCGACCTACGGCGACCCCAAGCGCGACCCCCGCATGCGGGTGGTCAGCGTCGCCCACCTCGTCCTCGCCCCCGACCTTCCCGCACCCCGCGCGGGCGGTGACGCGAAGGGCGCCCGGTGGGCCCCGGTCGAGGCCCTGCTCGACCAGGAGGGCGGCTTCGACCGCGACGACGAACAGCCCGCGCCGCTCGCCTTCGATCACGCGCAGATCCTCGCCGACGGTGTGGAGCGGGCCCGCTCGAAGATCGAGTACTCCTCCCTCGCCACCGCTTTCTGCCCGCCCGAGTTCACCGTCGGCGAGCTGCGGCGGGTGTACGAAGCCGTCTGGGGCGTCGCCCTCGATCCGCGTAACTTCCACCGCAAGGTGACCGGTACGCCGGGCTTCCTCGTGCCGGCCGGAGGCACGACCACCCGTCAGGGAGGCCGTCCGGCGCAGCTCTTCCGCGCCGGAACGGCGACGCTCCTGAACCCCCCGATGCTGCGTCCGGAAGTCTGACCGGCCTCCCGCGACGGCCCGGCTGAAGCCAACCTTGCGTCAAAAGTCTGAAATGTCGCGTTATCTTGCTGCGGTACGCGCCCCGCCGCAGAGCGGTCTCAACCACCGCGGGAGAAGCGATGCTCCAGGTCGTCGGACTCACCAGCGCCCCCCGTCGAGACCGTCCGCCCGCGGTGGACGACCTCACCTTCGAGGCCCGGCCCGGCCGCGTCACCGCACTGCTCGGTGCCCCCGGCGCCGGCAAGACCACCGCCCTGCGGCTGATGCTCCAGCTGGAGCCCGGCCGCGGCATCACGTACTTCCGCGGCCGTCCCCTCCACCGGATCGCCCACCCCGCCCGCGAGGTCGGCGTGCTGCTCGGAGACGTGCCGGGCCACCCCTCGCGCACGCTGCGCGGCCAGTTGCGGCTGCTCTGTGCCGCGACCGGAGTGCCCGCCACACGGGCCGACGACATGCTCAGGGCCGTGGAACTCGCGGGCCTCGAAGGTCAGCGGCTCGGCACCCTCTCGCGTGGCATGGAGCGCCGACTGGGCCTCGCCGCCGCCCTGTTGGCCGACCCCCACACCCTCCTGCTCGACGAGCCCACCGCCGGCCTGGCGGCACCGGACGCCGCCCTGGTGCGTGAACTCCTCCTCACCCACGCCGAACGCGGCGGCACCGTCCTCTACACCACCACCGACCCCAAGGAGGCCGCCCGCACCGCCGATCGCGTCGTCGTGCTGGACGCCGGCCGTCTCGTCGCCGACCAGGACGCGACCGAGTTCGCCCGCACCCGGCTGCGGCCCCGCGTCGCCGTCCGTACCCCGCACGCGGCCCGGCTCGCCGCCGTCCTCACCCGCGAGGCCCGCGCCGCACGCCGCTCCGTCGAGGTCGTCGAGGAGGGCGGCAACCGGCTCTCGGTCTACGGCGGCGACCGCGCCGAGATCGGTGAGGCGGCCTTCCGGCACGGGGTCCTCCTCCACCAACTCGCCGACGAGACCAGCGACGCAACACAGGCCCCAGAGCCCCCAAGCGACACTCAAGGCACAGGGGTACTGCCGACCCCCAGAGCCTCCCGCCCCGCCGAGGAGGACCCCCCGCCCGCACCACGCCCCCCGCGCACCCCTCTGCAGCCCCTGCGGTACGAAATCCGCCGTCTCGCGAGCGTCCCCGCGACCCCGCTGGTCGTCGCGGCCGTCCTGGTCTGCTCCGCCCTGCTCGCCCTGCTCCTCGCGCGCGACGGCCGTACGCCGATGCCCGCGGCCCTCGCCGGCTGGCCCGGATTCTCGCCGCTGCCACCCGCCGCCCTCGGCGCGGGCCTGCTCGGCGCCTTCTCGTTCGGGGACGAGTACCGCTACCCGACCCTCTTCTCGGGCCGCGGCGCCGTCCCGCGCCGCCTGGGGCTCCTCCTCGCCAAGCTCGCGGTGACGGGCGCCTGCGCCCTGCTCATCGCGGTGGCCGTGGTGGTCGTCGACCTGGAGGCCCTGCGCGTGGTGTACGGCGGTGACCTGATCCCCGTACCACGGAACTGGCCCACACTCTCCGCCAGTTGGCTCGGGCTCGCCGTCGGCTGCGCCTGGGCGGGGCTGCTGGCCGCGGGGGTCTTCCGGGTGGCCGCCGCGGGCGTGGCCGCCGTCCTCGCTGTGCCGGTGCTCGTCGTACCGCTGCTGCGCAAGGCGCTCGAAGGAACGTCCCTGCGCTCCGTCGCGGGGCTCCCCGGCCGACTGCGCGAACTCGTCTGGCTCGACTGGCCCCAGGCGGTCGACCGCTGGCTGATGGGCGGGCTGCGGGTGATCGCCCAGCCGGTCGGGGCGGCGCTGGCGCTCTCACTGGCCGCCCTGCTCGGCGCCTATGTGCTCACCGGCCTGCGCCGCAGGGCCCGTTGGTGAGCCGATCGGGGGTGGGAAGCCCGGTATCGGACGGGTCTCGTTCACAACTCCCCGAAGAATGCCCGGTTCCTTCCGATAAAGCGTCAATTGTGTAGGGGGCGCCGATCACCCTTTCGTGTGCTTTTCACCAAAGACCTCAAGGGGCACGAGAGGCGCGCCGACAAAGGATGCGTGAGTACCCTTGCGCATTCCATGATGACCGCTCGCCCCTCCGAGTCCGGCCTCGCCGGCGCGGGCGACCTCGACCGCTACTCCTACGGGGAGGCCCCCGGCGCCGACCGCGTCGGCCCGCCGTCCTGGGAGCCGACCGAAACGGAGTTGGGCCGGGTCGGCCGCAGGGCGGCGGGCAGTCGCGGCCGAGGGCTGCACGGCCAACTCGTCCAGCAGCTGGGTCAGATGATCGTCTCCGGCGATCTCGGCGCCGACCGGCCGCTCGTCCCCGAGGAGATCGGCCAGCGCTTCGAGGTCTCCCGCACCGTGGTCCGTGAGTCCCTGCGCGTCCTGGAGGCCAAGGGTCTGGTCAGCGCGCGCCCCAACGTCGGCACGCGGGTCCGCCCCGTCAGCGACTGGAACCTGCTCGACCCCGACATCATCGAATGGCGCGCCTTCGGGCCGCAGCGCGACGACCAGCGCCGCGAGCTGAACGAGCTCCGCTGGATGATCGAGCCGCTGGCCGCCCGGCTCGCCGTCGGTCACGGCCGCGAGGACGTCCAGCAGCGCCTCGGCGACATGGTCGAGATCATGGGCCACGCCCTCTCCCAGGGGGACGGCATCACCTTCTCCCGGGCCGACACCGAGTTCCACTCCCTCCTCATCCAGCTCGCCGGCAACCGCATGCTGGAGCACCTCTCGGGCATCGTCGCCGCCGCGCTCCAGGTCTCCGGAGCCCCCACGACCAGCTGTGACCGACCCGGAGAGGCGTGCCTCGTCCAGCACGCCCGCATCGTCGACGCCATCGCCGCGGGGGACGCCCACGCCGCCGAGACGGCCATGCGCCAGCTGCTGACCGTCCACCCCGAGGTGGAGCGGGTCGTGCCCGCCCCGCGCGGCAACTGACACTCCGGGCCGCGACCAGGTGTACGGAGTCGAGCACGTCGCGTGCCGCCGGACCCGGAAGGCGCCCGAGGAGGTGCCGGGACGGGCGCCCCAGAGGTCCGGCGGCACCGATCGCTCCATTTGATCCCGTTCTGGCCGGTTCGTCGCATATGGGGTGTGACTCGGGCCACGCGGATTGGGCGTAACACTCCTCGGAACAGTGCGATGACTTAAGAGGTGACAGCCGAGGAGGGAATACAGCTGCCGTAGGAGGCGCTGTGCAGCTCTGAGGTTCAGCCCGCGCCGTCGGCACATTCCCAGCCGGCGGTCGTCGGCTCCGGCCCGATCATGGGCGGGGCCGGAAGCCGTTTTCCATCGTTCCGAGAGGTTGTTCGTGTCGGCCAGCACATCCCGTACGCTCCCGCCGGAGATCGCCGAGTCCGAGTCTGTGATGGCGCTCATCGAGCGGGGAAAGGCTGATGGGCAGATCGCCGGCGATGACGTGCGTCGGGCCTTCGAGGCTGACCAGATTCCGCCAACCCAGTGGAAGAATGTTCTGCGCAGCCTCAACCAGATCCTCGAGGAAGAGGGTGTGACGCTGATGGTCAGTGCAGCGGAGTCGCCGAAGCGCGCCCGCAAGAGCGTCGCTGCGAAGAGCCCGGCCAAGCGCACCGCCACCAAGACCGTCACCGCCAAGACGACCGTGACGAAGTCCGTCGCGGCCTCGACGGCGGCTCCGGCGGCTGAGAGCGCGGACATCCCGGTCGACGAGACCGGAGCCACTGCCCCCAAGGCGGCCGCCAAGAAGGTCGCGGCCAAGAAGACGACGGCCAAGAAGGCCGCCGCGAAGAAGACGACGGCCAAGAAGACCGCCGCCAAGAAGGACACCGACGAGGTTCTCGAGGGCGAGGAGCTGCTCGACGACGTCCAGCCCGGCAAGGACGACGAAGAGGCCGAGGGCGAGAACAAGGGCTTCGTCCTTTCCGACGAGGACGAGGACGACGCGCCGGCGCAGCAGGTCGCCGTCGCCGGCGCCACGGCCGACCCGGTCAAGGACTACCTGAAGCAGATCGGCAAGGTCCCCCTGCTCAACGCCGAGCAGGAGGTCGAGCTCGCCAAGCGCATCGAGGCCGGTCTGTTCGCCGAGGACAAGCTGGCGAACTCCGACAAGCTGGCGCCGAAGCTCAAGCGCGAACTCGAGATCATCGCCGAGGACGGCCGCCGGGCCAAGAACCACCTGCTGGAGGCCAACCTCCGCCTCGTGGTCTCGCTGGCCAAGCGCTACACCGGCCGCGGCATGCTCTTCCTGGACCTGATCCAGGAGGGCAACCTCGGTCTGATCCGCGCGGTCGAGAAGTTCGACTACACCAAGGGCTACAAGTTCTCCACGTACGCCACCTGGTGGATCCGTCAGGCGATCACCCGCGCCATGGCCGACCAGGCCCGCACCATCCGTATCCCGGTGCACATGGTCGAGGTCATCAACAAGCTCGCGCGCGTCCAGCGCCAGATGCTCCAGGACCTGGGCCGCGAGCCCACCCCGGAGGAGCTGGCCAAGGAGCTCGACATGACCCCCGAGAAGGTCATCGAGGTCCAGAAGTACGGCCGTGAGCCCATCTCGCTGCACACCCCGCTGGGCGAGGACGGCGACAGCGAGTTCGGTGACCTGATCGAGGACTCCGAGGCGGTCGTCCCGGCCGACGCGGTGAGCTTCACGCTCCTCCAGGAGCAGCTGCACTCCGTGCTCGACACGCTCTCCGAGCGTGAGGCCGGTGTCGTCTCCATGCGCTTCGGTCTCACCGACGGCCAGCCGAAGACCCTGGACGAGATCGGCAAGGTCTACGGCGTCACGCGTGAGCGGATCCGCCAGATCGAGTCGAAGACGATGTCGAAGCTGCGTCACCCCTCGCGTTCGCAGGTGCTGCGCGACTACCTCGACTGATCCGAGACCCGATCGCCGTATCGACACCGGAGCCCGGTTCCCCCAGGTGGGGAGCCGGGCTCCGGTGCGTGGACGAGCGTGTGGGGGTGCGGGATGCCGCCATCTGGTCGACCCTGGGTGAACCGAGGTCATCGGAGAGTCAGGAGGCTCCATGCGTCGTCCCATCGCCGGAATCGTGGCCGGGCTCCTGGGCCTGCTCTCGGTGGCGGCCTGGCCCCTGGCCTCAGGAGCGCGGGCGTCCACCGACAGCGTGATCATAGGTGGGCAGCCGGTTCTGATCGACGAATCGCCGTGGGTGGTGGCCCTCTCCAGCCGTGACCGGTTCGGGGGTACGCGGGCGGGCCAGTTCTGCGGCGGAGTGCTCGTCGCGCCGGACAAGGTGCTCACCGCCGCGCACTGCCTGGGCCGAGACGTGCTCGGTACCCCCGCGGGCGAGCTCGGCGACCTCAGGGTCATCGCCGGACGCTCGGCGCTGGTGGGTACGGGCGGGCGGGAGATCCGGGTGACGTCCGCCTGGACCAACCCCTCGTACGACCCCGCGACCAACGCGGGCGACCTGGCCGTCCTCACGCTGGGGACGCCGCTGCCCGCCGAATACGCGATCAAGGTCGCCCCGAAGGGCGATCCGGCCTACGCGGCCGGCACGAGCGCGTCCGTCTACGGCTGGGGTGACACCACGGGCATCGGCACCTACGCGACGTCACTGCGGGCGGCCACGGTCGGTGTGCTCGCGGACGCGGTGTGCGAGCGGGCCTATCCGGGCGGCTCGGACGGCACGTACCAGGAGGCCACGATGCTGTGTGCGGGGGACCCGAGGGGCGGCAGGGATGCCTGCCAGGGAGACAGCGGGGGGCCACTGGTGGCCCGCGGCAAGCTCATCGGACTGGTGTCCTGGGGCAGTGGCTGCGGGCAGGCGGAGAGCCCGGGTGTGTACACCAGGATCTCCGGGGTGCTCCCCGCCGACGCCCTGTGACGGGCGGTGCGGACGGATGCGGAGCTACGAGAACGGGCGGCCGCCTCTGATCGGCAGAGGCGGCCGCCCGTCGGCCGGTCCTGGACCAGCCCATGGCTCGTCGTGGATGCGAGGTGTCAGCGTTCCTCTTCGACTGTGGTGGCCGGCACGGTGAGCCGGTCCGTCTCATCCTGTATTTCCGCGGCGATCTTCTTGAGTTCCGGCTCGAACTTGCGTCCGTGGTGGGCGCAGAAGAGCAGTTCACCGCCGCTTGTCAGGACGACGCGCAGATATGCCTGGGCGCCGCAGCGGTCGCAGCGGTCAGCGGCCGTCAGCGGGCTCGCGGGGGTCAGAACAGTAGTCACGTCGCCTCTTCTCTAGCTCGACGAGCTGTCGTACCAGGGTCAACATCCAACCAGGCCGAAAACGTTCCCGCTCGTGGCTTTTCCTCGAAACTTCTTCCCGAGGTGGCTGTCTGCTGCCGGTTGGCGGCGAATGAGCCGTATTGCTTCGCTTTACGGTTTCGCGTTGCTTGTCTCGGTTGCGCCCTCCCCGGCGGGTTGCCGGTTGTTCATGAGGACGTGCCCGGAGCCTAAATGGTTCATGCGTGGAAGGGAACGTGATGTTCACGTCACCCCATCGAGGGATCGAACACCCATGCGACGCTGGTCTAGCATGAGAAATCACGAGGGTGGCGTGACAACCGCTCTACCAGGCCTCGGTACCCTCTGACCGGCGACCGACGCCGGGCCTTTACCCATCGGGCCAGATTTCAAATTCAGCGAGGAGCGAACCGCGTGACCGCCGAAACGTCCGTGCCGTCCAGTGCGCTGCTGACCGCAGACCGTGACGGTTCCAACTACACCGCGCGGCACCTGCTCGTCCTCGAGGGGCTCGAGGCGGTTCGCAAGCGTCCCGGAATGTACATCGGGTCCACCGACAGCCGTGGTCTCATGCACTGCCTCTGGGAGATCATCGACAACTCCGTCGACGAGGCGCTCGGTGGCTACTGCGACCACATTGAGGTGATCCTCCACGACGACGGCTCGGTGGAGGTCCGCGACAACGGCCGCGGCATCCCCGTCGACGTCGAGCCCAAGACCGGCCTGTCGGGCATCGAGGTCGTCATGACCAAGCTGCACGCGGGCGGAAAGTTCGGCGGTGGCTCCTACGCCGCCTCCGGCGGTCTGCACGGTGTCGGCGCCTCCGTGGTGAACGCGCTGTCCGCGCGGCTCGACGTGGAGGTCGACCGCAACAGCGCCACCCACTCGATCAGCTTCCGCCGCGGTGTCCCCGGCATCTTCACCGAGCAGGGCCCCGACAGCCCCTTCGACCCGGCGAACGGCCTGCTCAAGGGCAAGCGCGTGCCCAAGACCCGCACGGGCACCCGCGTGCGGTACTGGGCCGACCGGCAGATCTTCCTCAAGGACGCCAAGCTCTCCCTGGAGACGCTCTACCAGCGCGCCCGCCAGACCGCCTTCCTCGTGCCCGGCCTGACCATCGTCGTCCGCGACGAGCGTGGCGTGGAGAGCGAGGGGGTGACCGAGGAGACCTTCCGCTTCGACGGCGGCATCAGCGAGTTCTGCGAGTACCTCGCCCAGGACAAGGCCGTCTGTGACGTCCTGCGGCTGACCGGTCAGGGCACGTTCAAGGAGACCGTCCCGGTCCTCGACGAGCGCGGCCACATGACGCCCACCGAGGTCACCCGCGAGCTCGGCGTCGACATCGCCCTGCGCTGGGGCACGGGATACGACACCTCGGTCAAGTCCTTCGTGAACATCATCGCCACCCCCAAGGGCGGCACGCATGTGACCGGCTTCGAGCGCTCCGTCACCAAGGCGATGAACGAGGTTTTGCGCTCGGCCAAGCTGCTGCGCGTCGCCGAGGACGACATCGTCAAGGACGACGCCCTGGAGGGCCTCACCGCCGTCGTGACCGTACGGCTCGCCGAGCCGCAGTTCGAAGGCCAGACAAAGGAGGTCCTCGGCACCTCCGCGGCCAACCGCATTGTGGCCAACGTGGTCGCCCAGGAGCTCAAGGCGTTCCTCACCTCCACCAAGCGGGATGCCAAGGCGCAGGCCCGCGCCGTGCTGGAGAAGGCCGTCGCCGCGGCCCGGACCCGTATCGCCGCCCGCCAGCACAAGGAGGCCCAGCGCCGGAAGACCGCGCTGGAGTCGTCCTCGCTGCCGGCCAAGCTCGCCGACTGCCGCAGCGACGACGTGGAGCGCAGTGAGCTCTTCATCGTCGAGGGTGACTCCGCGCTCGGCACCGCCAAGCTCGCCCGAAACAGCGAGTTCCAGGCGCTGCTCCCGATCCGCGGCAAGATCCTCAACGTTCAGAAGTCGTCCGTCTCGGACATGCTCAAGAACGCCGAGTGCGGCGCGATCATCCAGGTCATAGGAGCCGGCTCGGGCCGCACGTTCGACCTCGATGCGGCCCGGTACGGCAAGATCGTCCTCCTCGTCGACGCCGATGTCGACGGCGCGCACATCCGCTGTCTGCTGCTCACGCTCTTCCAGCGCTACATGCGGCCGATGGTGGAGGCGGGCCGGGTCTTCGCCGCCGTGCCGCCGCTGCACCGCATCGAGCTGATCCAGCCCAAGAAGGGCCAGGACAAGTACGTGTACACGTACTCCGACAACGAACTGCGCCAGACGCTCCTGGAGTACCAGCGCAAGGGGATCCGCTACAAGGACTCCATCCAGCGCTACAAGGGCCTCGGAGAGATGGACGCCGACCAGCTCGCGGAGACGACCATGGACCCGCGCCACCGCACGCTGCGGCGGATCAACATCGGAGACCTGGAGTCAGCCGAGCAGATCTTCGATCTGCTGATGGGCAACGACGTGGCGCCGCGCAAGGAGTTCATCACCAGCTCGGCCGCGACCCTGGACCGCTCGCGCATCGACGCCTGAGCGCTGCGCCGCGCCGCCGGCAGTGCCGCCCGTCCACCCAGGGGTGGAGCCGAAAGCTCCACCCCTGCGGCGATCACGGGACCGGCCGGGCTCCGTAGCATCGGACCGACGGAGGGGGGCGGACGTGCTGAGCAACCGATGGACCGCGTGGCCGGCGCGGGAGGCGCTGACGCTGGTCGGCCTGCCGCGGGGCCGAATCGTCCTGGACCGGGTGGTCCTCACCGGTCTCGCCGGCTGGGTGCTCATCAGCGCCCACCTCTCCGGAGCCTTCCCCGGTGCCCAAGGGGTCGTGCCCCCGCTCGCGGTGGCCGTCTGCGTCGCGGCGGCCGTGCGCTACCACCAGACCACCCTCGCCCACCGGTTCTTCCCGTCGGTCGGACTGCTCGCCGTGATCGCGGCCGTCGGACTCGGGGCCGAGCTGGCCGGGGCCCCGGTCCCCGCGACACTGCTGTGGATCGTGTGCGCGGTCATGGCCATGGAGCGGCTGCCGCTCGCCGCCGGACTGGCCGTGGTGGCCGCCTTGTCCGTGGGCTTCCTCGGCGTCGACGACACCGGACTCGCCGGAGCCTCGGTGACCACCGGCGCCGTGCTCCTCACGGGCTACTCGCTCCGGCTGGACGCGCAGGCCCGCAGCGCGGGTTTCCTGCTGCTCGCCCAGGAACGGGCCGCCCGCGAGGCCGAGGCGGCCTCCGCCGCTCTCACCGAACGGGCCAGGATCGCCCGCGAGATCCACGACGTGCTCGCCCACAGCCTCTCCGCCCAGATGGTGCACCTGGAGGCGGCCCGGCTGCAGATCGAGGCCGGGGCCGACCGCGCCGACATCCTGGCGCGCGTGGTCGCCGCCCGGGGCATGGCGCGGGAGGGCCTCGCCGAGACCCGGCAGGCACTCTCCGCGCTGCGTGGCGAGGTCCTCCCGGTCGAGGAGTACCTGCGGGAGTTGTCCCAGGCCGACGGCGCCGTCGTGCAGGTGACCGGCGAGCGGCGCCCCCTGCGCGCCGAGGCGTCCCAGACCGTACGACGCGTCGCGCAGGAGGCCCTGACCAACGTACGCAAGCACGCCCCGGGCGCCGACGCGCGCGTGCTGCTCGCCTACGAGCGGAGCGAAGTGGCGCTGGAGATACGGAACTCGAGGGCGCCCGGCGCGGACGGCGAGCTCGCCTCGTCCGGCTCCGGATACGGGCTGCTGGGCATGCGGGAGCGGGCCGAACTGCTCGGCGGCACCCTGGACGCGGGCCCGGAGGGCGAGGGGTTCGTGGTGCGGCTGCGAGTGCCCGCATGAGCCGCGGAGGCGTGGCGCGGGTCGTCGTCGCCGACGATCAGGCGATCGTGCGCGAGGGGATCGTGATGCTCCTGGGGCTGCTGCCGGGCGTCGAGGTGGTGGGATCGGCGAAGGACGGGCAGGAGGCCGTCGCCCTCACCGCCGAACTGGCCCCCGATGTGGTGCTGATGGATCTGCGGATGCCGCGCTGCGACGGGGTGGAGGCGACCCGCCTGATCCGCACCGCGCATCCGCGCACCGAAGTCGTCGTCCTCACCACCTACGCCGACGACGACTCGCTCTTCCCCGCGCTGCGGGCGGGCGCGCGCGGCTATCTCACCAAGGACGCGGGCGGTGAGGAGATCGTACGGGCCATCCAGGACGTCCTCGGCGGCCGCGCCGGGCTCTCGCCCGCCGTCCAACGGCGCCTGCTGGACCAGGTGATGGCGGTCGACGGCCCACCCGAGGGGCCGACCGCCGAGCCGCAGACCGCTCAGCGACCGGCCGCACGCGAGCTGCCGGCCGGGCTCACAGCACGTGAGGCGGAGGTGCTGGCCCTGATCGCCGACGGACTGTCCAACCCGGAGATCGCCGACGCCCTGCGCATCTCCACCGCCACGGTCAAGACCCACATCAACCATCTCTTCGCGAAGACCGGCGTCCGTGACCGCGCCCAGGCCGTCCGGTATGCCTATCAGCACGGGCTCGTCGCGCCACCCGGAGACTCCATCACCTGATGGGGTGAAGAGGGGGGAGAGAAGAGTCCTGGATCTTCCCGCTCTGTCCATGCTTGGCACGCGGCTGAAACGGTTCGCCGAGCAAGGGGAGTTGACCGGTGGAGAAGCAGGAAGGACGCGACGCGGCGGGGCTCCGGATCGAGGACCCGTGGTACGACGCGCTGGCCTCCGGGTGGGGAGAGCTGGACGGTACGGGCGCCTCCGCGTACGCCCCCGTACCACCGCCGGAGCCCTCACCGGACGGACGCGGCGCCCTGGACATCTATCTGGAGGTGCACCGCAGCGCCGCCTTCCAGGAGGTCCGCGCCCGCTACCGGATGTTCGTCGTCCCGGCCACCCTCGTCTTCCTCCTCTGGTACCTGGTCTATGTCGTCGCGGCCACGCTCGCGCCGGGGCTGATGGCCCGCCCCGTCGCCGGGGCGGTCAATGTGGCGATGCTGGCCGGGCTCGGGCAGTTCCTCACCACCTTCCTGCTGACCTGGGCCTACGCGCGCCACGCCCGGCTCCGCAGGGACCGGGCCGCGCTCGAGCTGCGCTGGAGCGTGTTCGACCAGGAACACATCCGGCAACGCAGCTGGGAACGCGGCCAGGAAGGCGGCAGGGAAGCGACGCGGGGGAGCGGGCGTTGACGGGCGACCACCAGACCCTGGCACTCCTGCTGTTCAGCGCGTTCGTCGCGGTCACCCTCGCCATCACCACATGGGTCAGCCGCAGACGCCAGGGCTCCGCCGAGGAGTTCTACGCCGGCGGGCGCCTCTTCTCACCCATGGAGAACGGTTTCGCGATCGCCGGCGACTACATGTCCGCCGCGTCCTTCCTCGGCATCTCCGGGCTCATCGCCCTCTTCGGTTACGACGGACTGCTCTACTCGGTCGGCTTCCTGGTCGCCTGGCTGGTCGTCCTCTTCCTCGTGGCCGAACTCGTCCGCAACTGCGGCCGGTTCACCCTCGCCGACGTCGTCGCCGCCCGCATGGCCGAGCGGCCCGTGCGGATCGCGGCGGGAACTTCCTCGGTCACCGTCTCCGTTCTCTATCTGGTGGCGCAGATGGTGGGAGCCGGCAGCCTGGTCGCGCTGCTGCTCGGCGGTACGAGCGAGGCCGCGCGCTCGTGGACCGTCATCGGCGTCGGCGCGCTGATGGTCGTCTATGTGTCGTTGGGAGGGATGCGAGCCACCACCTGGATCCAGATCGTCAAGGCCGTGCTGCTCATGGCGGGCACCGTCGCGCTCACCGTCCTCGTCCTGCTGCGCTTCCACGGCGACATCAACCAGCTGCTCACCACCGCGGCCGAACGCAGCGGCCACGGCCGGGACTTCCTCGGCCCCGGCCTGCGCTACGGCGGCGACTGGACCGCGCGTCTCGACTTCATCAGCCTCGGTATCGCCCTCGTCCTCGGTACGGCCGGGCTGCCGCACATCCTGTCGCGCTTCTACACCGTGCCGACCGCGCGGGCCGCCCGCCGCTCGGTCGTCTGGGCCATCGGTCTCATCGGCGGCTTCTACCTGATGACGATCGTGCTCGGCTTCGGCGCGGCCGCGGTGGTCGGCACCGCCGCCGTGCGCGCCTCCAACGCGGCCGGCAACACGGCCGTACCGCTGCTCGCGCTGGACCTCGGCGGCGGCGCGGGCTCGACCGGCGGCGCGGTGCTCTTCGCGGTCGTCGCGGCGATCGCCTTCGCGACGATCCTGGCCGTCGTCGCGGGGATCACACTGGCCTCGTCGGCCTCCGTGGCCCACGATCTGTACGCCTCCTTCAGCGGGCGCAGCGGGCGCCGGGGGAGCGTGCGGGCGGAGGGGTCCGCGGGTACACGGCGCCGCGGATGGCGCCGGAAGGCGGAGCCGAAGCCGTACAGCGAGGTCGCGGTGGCCAGGGTCGCCGCGGTCGGCATCGGCGCGGCCGCGATCGGGCTCGGACTGCTCGCCCGCGATCTCAACGTGGCCTTCCTCGTCGGCCTGGCCTTCGCGGTCGCCGCCTCCGCGAATCTGCCGGTGCTGCTCTACTCGCTGTTCTGGCGGAACTTCACCACCCGCGGAGCGGTGTGGTCGGTGTACGGAGGGTTGGTCCCGGCGATGGTGCTGGTGGTGCTCTCGCCGGTCGTCTCGGGCAGCCCGGAGGCGCTGTTCCCCGGGGTGGACTTCCAGCTCTTCCCGCTCCAGAACCCGGGCGTCGTCTCCATCCCGCTGGGCTTCCTGGCCGGCTGGCTCGGCACGGTCATCTCACCGGAGGCGCCGGACGAGGCGCGGCACGCCGAGACGGAGGTCCGGGCGCTGACCGGCGCGGGAGCGGTCTGAAGGGTGACGGGGACGGCTTAGCGAGAGGGCTCGCCGCTCGTGGCCCAGGCGTACCGGTGCTCAGGGCGGCCCGTCTCGCCGTACTTCAGCGACAGACGCACCCGTCCCGCCCGCTCCAGGAGCTTCAGATAGCGCTGGGCGGTCTGCCGGCTCACCCCCGCCCGCTCGGCGATCTCCTGGGCGGACAGCGGCCCGTCCGCGGCGAGCAGCACCTGCCGTACGAGCTCCGCGGTCGTGGGGGAGTGCCCCTTGGGCAGGTCAGGTTGGGAGGAGCTCGCCGACAGGGCGCCGAAGATCCGGTCCACCTGGGCCTGTTCCGCCTCGCCGCCGCCCTCCAGGGTGCGGCGCAGCAGCGCGTACGCCTCCAGCTTGGTGCGCAGACCGGCGAAGGAGAAGGGTTTCACCAGGTACTGCAGCGCCCCATGGCGCATCGCCGCCTGGACGGTGGCCACGTCACGCGCCGCCGTCACCATGATCACATCGGTCTGGTGGCCGAGGCGGCGCAGCTCACGCACGACCGCCAGGCCGTTCTCGTCGGGCAGATAGTGGTCCAGGAGGACCAGGTCGACGGGGAGCTCCTCGATCCGGGCGAGCGCCTCGGCGGCCGAGTGGGCCTGGGCGGCGACCCGGAAGCCGGGCACCTTGGCGACGTAGGCCGCGTTGATCTCCGCGACCCGTACGTCGTCGTCGACCACCAGGACGTCGATCGGCCGGTCGCTCATGAGACCACCCGCCCGTCGGCCGTCCGCCACTCACCCACGGGCTCCCCGGCCGCCCGCTCGCCCGCCGGCGCCACCGCGCCGCCAGGCTCGGGCTCGGGCTCGTCGAGCGCGTCCGGCGCCACCTGCTCGTCGATCCCGGTCAGTGCCTCCGGCAGGACGACCGTGAACTCCGCCCCGCCGTCCGCCGCCTCGTCGACCCGTACGCTCCCGCCCTGGCGCTCGGCCAGCCGCCGCACCAGCGCCAGCCCCAGGCCGCGCTTGCCGTGCGCGGGCACCTCCTTCGTCGACCAGCCCTCGGTGAAGATCGCCTCACGGTCGCCGGGCGGCACCCCCGGCCCGCTGTCCGCCACCCGCAGCAGCGCCGTACGCCCCTCGGCCCGCAGCCCCACCTCGACGCGCGCGTCCGGCGACCCTGCCGCCGCGTCGACCGCGTTGTCCACGAGATTGCCGACCACGGTCACCAGCTCACGCGGGTCGACCAGCCGGTCGGGCAGCAGACTGCCCGGGGCGATCCGCAGCGAGACGCCCCGCTCCGCCGCCACCGTCGCCTTGCCCACCAGCAGCGCGGCCAGTAGCGGGTCGTGCACCTTCTCGGTGACCTGCTCGGCCGTCGCACGGTGCACGCCGACCACCTCGGTCACGAATTCCGCGGCCTCCTGGTGCATCTCGAGCTCCAGCAGACCGAGCAGCGTATGCATGCGGTTGGCGTGCTCATGGTCCTGGGCACGGAGGGCGTCGATCAGGCCCCGGGTGGAGTCCAGCTCGCGGCCGAGCTGCTCCAGCTCGGTCCGGTCGCGCAGGGTCGCCACCGCGCCGCCGTCGTCCGTGGGCATCCGGTTGGCGATCAGCACCCGCTGGCCGCGTACGGCCACCAGATCCTCACCGGTCACCCGGCCGGCCAGCACCTCGGTGGTCCGGCCCGGACCGAGGGCTTCCTCCAGCGGGCGGCCGTTCGCCTCGGGGCCGAGCCCGAGCAGCCGCTGCGCCTCGTCGTTCATCAGCCGGATCCGCCCCGCGCCGTCGAGCGCGACCACGCCCTCGCGGATGCCGTGCAGCATCGCCTCACGCTCCGCGAGCAGCGCCGAGATGTCGGAGAAGGCCAGGTCATGGGTCTGCCGCTGGAGACGGCGGGAGATCAGATAGGCGGCGAGCGCGCCGACCGCCAGGGCGCCGCCGGCGTACGCGAGCAGCCCTGGGATCGCGCCCAGGAGCCGGTCGCGCACGCTGTCGTACTCGATACCGACCGACACCGCCCCGACGATCTGTCCGTCGTCGTCCCGCAAGGGCACCTTGCCGCGGGCCGAACGCCCCAGCGTGCCGCTGTCGATCTCCATGACGTCCCGGCCCGCGAGCGCCTCGCTCGGATCGGTCGACACGACCCGGCCGATCTGCGCGGCGTCCGTGTGCGACCAGCGCACACCGTACCGGTCCATGATCACCACATATTCGGCGCCGGTCGCCGTGCGGATCCGCTCCGCCTCGGCCTGCACCGGCCCGTCCGCGGACGGCGGCGAGCCCTTGAGCTCGGCGGCGACCTCGGGGGACGCGGTCGTCTCCGCGATGGCGAGCGCCCGGCGCATCGCCTGATCGTCGAGCTGGGCGCTGAGCGGCGCCAGGAACAGGCCCGTGGCCAGCACGGTGACGCCGGTGGCGATGACCAGCTGCATCAGCAGGACCTGCGAGAAGACCCGCTGCGGCCAGCCGAACCGTCGGCGCCGCCCGGGCACGCGCGCGGTGGACGGCGGTGCGGAACGCATGCGTACGACGGTACGTGGAGCCGCCCCCGGTTCGAAATCACCGCCCGGCGGCCGCCCCCGCCGCCCCTATCCTGGGACGCCGACAAGCCGCAGACACCACGGATGCCAGCCACCACGGACGCCGCAGGCACCACCACGGACCGAGAGAGGCCCCCGCTTTGAGCACGCAGCAGATTCCCGTCGTCGTCCTCGCGGGATTTCTGGGGTCAGGCAAGACCACGCTGCTCAACCATCTGCTGCGCAGCGCCCGCGGCACCCGTATCGGTGTCATGGTCAACGACTTCGGTTCGATCGGCATCGACGCCATGTCCGTGGCCGGCCAGGTCGGCTCGACCGTCTCGCTCGGCAACGGCTGTCTGTGCTGCGCGGTCGACGCGAGCGAACTCGACGAGTACTTGGAGAAGCTCACCCGCCCCGCCGCCAACCTCGATGTCATCGTGATCGAGGCGAGCGGCCTCGCCGAGCCTCAGGAACTCGTCCGTATGGTCCTGGCCAGCGAGAACGAGCGGATCGTGTACGGCGGGCTGGTGCAGGTCGTCGACGCCGCCGAGTTCCACGCCACCCGCGAGCGGCACCCCGAGACCGACCGGCATCTGAAGATCGCCGACCTGGTCGTCCTCAACAAGTCCGACCGCGTCGCGGCCGAGGAGCTCACCGCCGTCCACGACATCGTCGCCGGGCTGACCGACCGCGCCGTGGTGCTCCGGGCCGCCTACGGTCGGGTCGACCCCGACGTCCTCTTCGACCGGGTGGTGCCCGACGGAGAGATCGAGGGGCAGCTCTCCTTCGACGATCTGCGCGCCGAGGAGGAGGACGAGCACCACGTCCACCCGCACGCGGCCTACGAGACCGTCTCCCTCGACGCCGACGTGCCGCTGCACCCGCGGCGCCTCATGGACTTCCTCGACGCCCGTCCCGAGGGGCTCTACCGCATCAAGGGCTTCGTCGACTTCGGCGCGGCCGACCCGGACAACCGCTACACGGTCCACGCCGTCGGCCGCTTCCTGCGCTTCTACCCCGCCCCCTGGCCGGCCGGCGAGGAGCGCCGCACCCAGCTCGTCCTCATCGGCTCCGCCGTCGACGGCGGAGCCCTGCGGGAGCAGCTCGCCGCCTGCCGCGTCGGCGGCCCGCAGGACGCCCCCGACGAGCACAGCATGTGGGGCGTCCTGCGGTACGTACCGCAGACGGAGCAGGAGCCGCAGTAGCGGCGGGTCCTACGAGGCCGGGCCCGCCAGGACCGAGACCGGGCCCGGCAGCGGCGTGCCCGAGCCGTCCCTGCGGGGGTCGATCTCCGGCAGCTGCGCCGGGGCGCCGCCGCGCTGCGCGGCGCGGGCCGGCGCGGCCCCCGCCCAGGCCAGGACGAGGACGTCCTCGCCCTTGAGGAACCTCTGGCAGCGCACGCCGCCGGTGGCCCGCCCCTTGCGGGGGTACTGGTCGAACGGGGTCAGCTTCGCCGACGTACCCGCCGAGGCGTCCAGCGTCCCGGTGGCCCCGGCGACCGTGAACACCACCGCGTCCGCCGCCGGGTCCACGGCCGTGAACGAGATCACCTCGGCGCCCGCCGTCAGCTTGATGCCCGCCATACCGCCCGCCGGGCGTCCCTGCGGACGCACCTGCGAGGCCTGGAAGCGCAGCAGTTGGGCGTCGGAGGTGATGAAGACGAGGTCCTCCTCGCCCGTCCGCAGCTCGGTCGCGCCGACGATCCGGTCGCCCTCCTTGAGGGCGATGACCTCCAGCTCGTCCTTGTTCGGCGGATAGTCCGGCACCACACGCTTGACCACGCCCTGCAGCGTGCCGATCGCCAGACCCGGCGACGACTCGTCCAGCGTCGTGAGGCAGACGACCGTCTCGTCCTTCTCCAGCGTCAGGAACTCAGCGAGCGGCGCCCCGCCCGAGAGGTTCGGCGCCGCGTGGGTGTCCGGGAGCTGCGGCAGATCGATCACCGCCAGCCGCAGCAGCCGCCCGGTGGAGGTCACCGCGCCCACGTCACCGCGCTGGGTCGCCGGCACCGCCGAGACGATCACGTCGTGCTTGGCGCGCTTGCCGTCGTCGGCGGCCGGCAGCTCCGCCGTCGCCGTACGGGCCAGCAGACCGGTCGAGGAGAGCAGCACGCGGCACGGGTCGTCCGCGACCTCCAGGGAGGCCGCCGCGACCGGCGCGCCCGCCGACTCCAGCAGGACCGTACGCCGGTCGGTGCCGAACTTCTTCGCCACCGCGGCCAGTTCGCCCGAGACCAGCTTGCGCAGCTCGGCGTCGGACTCCAGGATCCCGGTCAGCTCGTCGATCTCGCCGTTGAGCCGGTCGCGCTCGCTCTCCAGCTCGATCCGGTCGAACTTGGTGAGCCGGCGCAGCGGGGTGTCCAGGATGTACACCGTCTGCGTCTCGCTCAGCGAGAAGCGTCCCATCAGCCGCTCGCGGGCCTGCGCCGAATTGTCGCTGGACCGGATCAGCCGGATGACCTCGTCGATGTCGAGCAGGGCGATGAGCAGGCCGTCGACCAGGTGCAGCCGGTCGCGCTTCTTGCTGCGGCGGAACTCGCTGCGCCGCCGGACCACCTCGAAGCGGTGGTCGAGATAGACCTCAAGGAGCTCCTTGAGGCCCAGCGTCAGGGGCTGCCCGTCCACCAGCGCCACGTTGTTGATGCCGAAGGACTCCTCCATCGGCGTCAGCTTGTAGAGCTGCTCAAGGACGGCCTCCGGCACGAAGCCGTTCTTGATCTCGATGACCAGGCGCAGGCCGTGCGCACGGTCCGTGAGGTCCTTCACGTCGGCGATGCCCTGGAGCTTCTTCGCCGAGACCAGGTCCTTGATCTTGGCGATGACCTTCTCGGGGCCGACGGTGAAGGGCAGTTCGGTGACGACGATGCCCTTGCGGCGCGCCGTGACCGTCTCCACGGTGGCGGTAGCGCGGATCTTGAACGTGCCGCGGCCGTTCTCGTACGCGTCCTTGATCCCGGAGAGTCCGACGATCCGGCCGCCGGTGGGCAGGTCGGGGCCGGGGACGTACCGCATCAGCGTCTCGAGGTCGGCGCCCGGGTGCCGGATCAGGTGCCGGGCGGCCGCGATCACCTCGCCGAGATTGTGCGGCGGCATGTTCGTCGCCATGCCGACCGCGATTCCGGACGCGCCGTTGACCAGCAGATTCGGATACGCGGCGGGCAGGACGGCCGGCTCCTGCTCCTGGCCGTCGTAGTTCGGCGCGAAGTCGACCGTGTCCTCGTCGATCGACTCGGTCATCAGGGACGTCGCGTCGGCCATCCGGCACTCGGTGTACCGCATGGCGGCCGGCGGGTCGTCGTTGCCGAGCGAGCCGAAGTTGCCGTGGCCGTCGACGAGCGGCAGCCGCATGGAGAACGGCTGGGCCATGCGGACCAGCGCGTCGTAGATGGACGCGTCGCCATGGGGGTGCAGCTTGCCCATGACCTCGCCGACGACACGGGCACACTTCACGAAGCCGCGCTCCGGGCGCAGCCCCATCTCGTTCATCTGGTAGACGATCCGCCGGTGCACCGGCTTCATGCCGTCGCGCGCGTCCGGGAGGGCCCGGGAGTAGATCACCGAGTACGCGTACTCGAGGAAGGAGCCCTGCATTTCGTCGACGACGTCGATGTCGAGGATCCTCTCCTCGAAGTCGTCGGGCGGCGCGGTCTTCGTGCTGCGGCGGGCCATCGCGGCTGCGGCTCCTTCACCAACAAGGTTGATCTGACGCGGACCATTGTGGACCGTCGCACTGACATCGCCGACCGCGACCCGGACGAGGGACCGCGGGAAGCCCTGGGAACTTCGCCAGGTGTCGGTGCGCTTGCATACAGTGGCAGCACTTTTCCAGATCGCGATCGAAGGGACGTACATGCCCATGGGTCACACGGCCACAGCCCAGGCCGGCTCCGGCGGCCTGACAGCAACCGAGCACCGGCTGGCCAACGGCCTGCGCGTGGTGCTCTCCGAGGACCACCTGACCCCGGTCGCCGCGGTCTGCCTCTGGTACGACGTCGGCTCCCGCCACGAGGTCGAGGGCCGCACGGGCCTCGCCCACCTCTTCGAGCACCTGATGTTCCAGGGCTCCGCGCAGGTGAAGGGCAACGGCCACTTCGAGCTGGTGCAGGGCGCGGGCGGCTCGCTCAACGGCACGACGAGCTTCGAGCGCACCAACTACTTCGAGACGATGCCCGCCCACCAGCTGGAGCTGGCGCTCTGGCTGGAGGCCGACCGCATGGGGTCGCTGCTGGCCGCCCTGGACGACGAGTCCATGGAGAACCAGCGCGACGTGGTCAAGAACGAGCGCCGCCAGCGTTACGACAACGTGCCCTACGGCACCGCCTTCGAGAAGCTGACCGCGCTGGCCTACCCCGAGGGCCACCCGTACCACCACACCCCCATCGGCTCCATGGCCGACCTGGACGCGGCCACGCTCGAGGACGCCCGGAACTTCTTCCGTACGTACTACGCGCCGAACAACGCGGTCCTCTCCGTCGTCGGTGACATCGACCCGCAGCAGACCCTCGCCTGGATCGAGAAGTACTTCGGCTCGATCCCGGCGCACGACGGCAAGCAGCCGCCGCGCGAGGGCTCCCTGCCCGAGATCATCGGCGAGCAGCTGCGCGAGGTCGTCGAGGAGGAGGTCCCGGCCCGCGCGCTGATGGCCGCCTACCGCCTGCCGCACGACGGCACGCGCGAGTGCGACGCCGCCGACCTGGCGCTCACCGTCCTCGGCGGCGGCGAGTCCTCCCGGCTGCACAACCGTCTCGTACGCCGCGACCGCACGGCCGTCGCGGCCGGCTTCGGGCTGCTGCGGCTGGCCGGGGCGCCCTCGCTGGGCTGGCTGGACGTCAAGACGTCCGGCGGTGTCGAGGTCCCCGAGATCGAGGCCGCGGTCGACGAGGAGCTCGCCCGGTTCGCCGCCGAGGGTCCCACCGCCGAGGAGATGGAGCGGGCCCAGGCCCAGCTGGAGCGCGAGTGGCTGGACCGGCTCGGAACGGTCGCGGGCCGCGCCGACGAACTGTGCCGGTTCGCGGTGCTGTTCGGCGACCCGCAGCTGGCCCTGACCGCCGTCCAGCGGGTCCTGGAGGTCACCGCGGAGGAGGTACAGGCGGTCGCCAAGGCCCGGCTGCGCCCCGACAACAGGGCTGTGCTGGTCTACGAACCCGTCACCGCCGAGCAGCACGAGAACGACCAGGAAGAGGGGGCGGACCAGTGAGCGAGACTGCCGCGTCGTTGACCAACATGACGCTCCACCCGCAGCCCCGGCCGGGCACGGCCACGCCTTGGGCCTTCCCGGCCCCCGAGCGCGGCCGCCTCGACAACGGCCTGACCGTGCTCCGCTGCCACCGCCCCGGCCAGCAGGTGGTGGCCGTCGAGATCGTGCTCGACGCCCCCCTGGACGCCGAGCCCAAGGGCCTGGACGGCGTCGCCACGATCATGGCGCGCGCGCTGTCCGAGGGCACCGACAAGCACACCGCCGAGGAGTTCGCCGCCGAGCTGGAGCGCTGCGGCGCGACGCTCGACGCGCACGCCGACCACCCCGGCGTCCGCGTCTCCCTCGAAGTCCCGGTCTCCCGGCTGCCGAAGGCGCTCGCCCTGCTCGCCGATGCGCTGCGCGCGCCCGCCTTCCTCGACACCGAGGTCGAGCGGCTGGTCCGCAACCGCCTGGACGAGATCCCGCACGAGACGGCCAACCCGGCCCGCCGGGCGGCCAAGGAGCTCTCCAAGGAGCTCTTCCCGGCCGCCTCGCGCATGTCCCGGCCGCGCCAGGGCACCGAGGAGACCGTCGCCGCCATCGACGCGGCGGCCGTACGGGCCTTCTACGAGGCCCATGTCCGCCCCGCCACGGCGACCGTGGTCGTCGTCGGCGACCTCTCGGACACCGACGTGGACGCGGTCCTCGCCGACACGCTCGGCGCCTGGACCGGCAACACCGCCGAGCCGCGCCCCATGCCGCCGATCACCGCGGACGACACCGGCCGCGTGATCGTCGTCGACCGTCCCGGAGCGGTCCAGACCCAGCTGCTGATCGGCCGCATCGGCGCCGACCGGCACGACCGCGTCTGGGCGGCCCAGGTCCTCGGCACGTACTGCCTCGGCGGGACGCTGACGTCCCGTCTGGACCGGGTCCTGCGCGAGGAGAAGGGGTACACCTACGGTGTACGGGCCTTCGGCCAGGTGCTCCGCTCGGCGGACCCGGCCACCGCGGGCGGGGTGACGGGCGCGGCGATGCTCGCCATCAGCGGCTCCGTCGACACCCCCAACACCGGCCCCGCGCTGGAGGATCTGTGGAAGGTGCTGCGGACCCTGGCGGCCGGCGGGCTCACCGACGCCGAGCGTGACGTGGCCGTGCAGAACCTCGTGGGTGTGGCCCCGCTCAAGTACGAGACGGCGGCCTCGGTCGCGGCCACCCTGGCCGACCAGGTCGAGCAGCACCTGCCGGACGACTACCAGGCGCAGTTGTACGCGCGGCTGGCGGAGACCGGGACGGTGGAGGCGACGGCGGCCGTCGTCAACGCCTTCCCGGTGGACCGTCTGGTGACGGTCCTCGTCGGTGACGCGTCGCAGATCGCCGAGCCGGTGCGGGCGCTCGGCATCGGCGAAGTGACCGTGGTCACAGGCTGATTGGGTTTGTCCTTCGAGGCGGACCCCGACGTCACGTTACGTCGGGGTCCTCCTCTTTGTCCGCTTTGTTGGTGACGCTGCCTGTCTGCCCTGTGGCGTGCACTACAAAAGAGCGTGTCTGTTTGGTGATTGAAAGACGGTCCGCTTAGCGTCGTGGGCGCTGTCCGCCAGTTGCACGTGCCGCACCCGCGGCATCGGACAGCCATCGCCGAGTCCCCGTCAGGCGCGAGCCTGGGGAGCCGGGGACCCAGTCAGTCCCTGGGGTGAATCGGACCGCCTCGCCAGAGGGGGACCGTAGGAGACCTTCCTGCTCCGAACCCGTCAGCTAACCCGGTAGGCGAGAAGGAAGGAAAGGACCAGCCACTTCATGGCGTTCACCCGTGCCACCGGGAAGCACCGTGCCCCGAGCCGTCTGAGCCGTAAGAGCGCGCAGGCCGCCTCCGTCGCGGCGCTCGCCACCACCGGCGTCATCGGTTCCCTCGCTTCCCCGGCGCTCGCCGCCGACACGGACCGTCCCATCGGGGACACCGGCCTCACCCAGGCCGTCGCCGCCGACTCGCTGGCCGACCGCATCGACGCCCAGGCCGCCGCCCAGGAGAAGGAGGCCTTCGAGGCCGCCGCCAAGGCGAAGGCCGAGGCCGAGGCGAAGCGCAAGGCCGAGGCCCGCGCCAAGGAGATCCGCGAGGCCAAGGAGCGGGCCGCCCGCGAGGCCGAGCGCAAGCGCCTGAACGCCTACCGCCTCCCCATCGCCGGTTCCTTCGTCACCACCGGCTACAAGACCGGCGGCTCCCTCTGGTCCTCCGGCAGCCACTCCGGCGTCGACTTCCGCGCCGCCTCCGGCTCCACCGTCGTCGCCGTCGGCGCCGGCACCGTCGTGGAGGCCGGCTGGGGCGGCGCGTACGGCAACAACGTCGTGCTCAAGATGAACGACGGCACGTACACCCAGTACGGCCACCTCTCCTCGGTCAGCGTCTCGGTCGGCCAGTCCGTGATGCCCGGCGAGCAGCTCGGCCTGTCCGGCTCCACCGGCAACTCCACCGGCCCCCACCTCCACTTCGAGGCCCGCACCAGCGCGGAGTACGGCTCCGACATCGACCCCGTGGCGTACCTGCGCTCCAAGGGCGTCAACGTCTGACGCGCCCGCCCCGCGTCCGAAGGCCCCGGCTCGTCATCATCGAGCCGGGGCCTTCGGTCGTCCGTACCGCCGTCGTCGGTGTCGCTGTCGTCCGTGTCGCCGTCCGTGCCGTCTGCTCCCGGCGCGTTCCGGCGCGTTCCGGCGCGTTCCGGCCAAAAGATATCCATGAATTCCGGCCGGGCATCGGAAATTCCGGCCCGCTGCAATAGAGTCACCGGACAGACGTCAATAGATGGGTTTCGCGCGGATCAAAGCGGAGGTTGAACATGCGCATTCCCGCGCATTCGGTATGCACGGCGATCCGTGACGACATCGTCTCCGGTGTACACGAGCGCGGCAGCCGGCTGACCGAGGAGCAGCTCGCGCGCCGCTACGGAGTCTCCCGCGTCCCGGTCCGCGAGGCGCTGCGCACCCTGGAGTCCGAGGGGTTCGTCGTCACCCGCCGGCACGCCGGTGCCTGTGTCGCCGAGCCCACCGAACAGGAGGCCGCCGACCTGCTGGAGATGCGTCTGCTGCTGGAGCCCATGGGCGCCGCCCGCGCAGCCCAGCGCCGCACGGAGGCCCATCTCAAGGTGTTGCGGGGCCTGGTCAGGCTCGGCCAGGAGCGGGCCAGGCGCGGCCAGGGCGAGGATCTGCGCTCGCTGGGCAGCTGGTTCCACGAGACGCTCGCGCAGGCATCCGGCAGCCCCGGGCTGACCGCGCTGCTCACCCAGCTGCGGCACAAGATCGCCTGGATGTACGCGGTCGAGACCCCGGCCGAGCCGGTCGAGGCATGGGCGGAGCACGGGGCGATCGTGGACGCGGTGGCCCGCGGCGACGCGGAGCGGGCCCGGGCGCTCACTGCGGCGCACGCCGAGCGGTCGCTGCCGCTGCACCGCCCGCGGGCGGCCCGTGTGAGGACTTCGCAACATGCTGTAAACACCGCGAGCGCCCGGGGTTAACGGCGGGGCCGTATACAAAGAAATGCAAAGGCGGGGGGAGCTGATTTCCGGCGCCCCGGGCTCGGGTGTGAAAGGTGTCCGGAAAAAGCGATCGAGCCGCACTGCCGAATTGAATCGGCGGTGCGGCTCGACCTGAATTCCTACGAGACGGTCATGCCGGGAGCGGACCATCCATATGACGTCCGTACGGCGTCCGTGTGGGCCCCACATGCGGCGCCCGTACCGGCGTCCGTACGACTCGAAGGGGTCAGACGGTCTCGGGGAGCTCGTCCAGGCCCTCGGCGACCAGCTTCGCCAGACGGTCCAGCGCGATCTCCGCACCCTCGGCGTCCGACGCGAGCAGGATCTCCTCGCCGCCCTGTGCGCCCAGGCCCAGCACCGCGAGCATCGACGCGGCGTTGACCGGGTTGCCGTCGGCCTTGGCGATCGTCACGGGGACGCCGGAGGCCGTGGCGGCACGGACGAAGATGGAGGCGGGGCGGGCGTGCAGGCCCTCGGCCCAACCGACGTTGACGCGGCGCTCAGCCATGGTGTTGCCCTTCGAGTCTCAGCGGGTTGTCTAGACCAGTCTCTCATGTGCTGCGGGGTGCTCCTGCCGACCGTCGGAACGGACCGGACCACGGCGCGATGGTCCCTACCCTGCACGGCCCAGGAAGGCTCCGCGACCGGTGTCCCGACCGGTTCCTCCACCGTACGCTGGGCCCATGCAGACCCCGTCGGACCAGCCGGAGCACGCCTATCCCGACCACTGGGAAGCCGATGTGGTGCTGCGCGACGGCGGCACCGCGCGGATCCGGCCGATCACCGCCGACGACGCGGAGCGGCTGGTCAGCTTCTACGAGCAGGTCTCCGACGAGTCGAAGTACTACCGCTTCTTCGCGCCCTACCCCCGGCTCTCCGCCAAGGACGTGCACCGCTTCACCCACCATGACTTCGTGGACCGGGTCGGCCTCGCCGCCACGGTGGGCGGCGAGTTCATCGCGACCGTCCGCTACGACCGGATCGACGAGCGCGGCATGCCCGCCAGCGCCCCCGCCGACGAAGCCGAGGTCGCCTTCCTCGTCCAGGACGCGCACCAGGGCAGGGGAGTGGCCTCGGCCCTCCTCGAACACATCGCGGCGGTGGCACGCGAGCGGGACATCCGGCGGTTCGCGGCCGAGGTGCTGCCCGCCAACCAGAAGATGATCAAGGTGTTCACGGACGCCGGGTACACCCAGAAGCGCAGCTTCGAGGACGGCGCCGTACGCCTCCACCTCGACCTGGAGCCCACCGACCGCTCGCTCGCCGTGCAGCGCGCCCGGGAACAGCGCGCCGAGGCCCGCTCCGTCCAGCGGCTCCTCAACCCCGGCGCCGTCGCCGTCATCGGCGCCGGCCGCGCGCCCGGCGGGGTCGGCCGCACGGTCCTGCGCAACCTCCTCGCCGCCGGATACACGGGCCGCACGTACGCCGTGAACGCGGCGCTGCCCGCCGACGTCACCGAACTCGACGGCGTCCCCGCCTCCCGCTCGGTCGCCGACATCGGCGACCCGGTCGACCTGGCCGTCGTCGCCGTCCCCGCCGAACGGGTACCACAGGCCGTCGCCGACTGTGGGGAACACGGCGTGCGGGGCCTGGTCGTCCTGTCCGCCGGCTACGCCGAGAGCGGCGCCGAAGGCCGCGAACGGCAGCGCGAACTCGTCCGCCAAGCCCGCTCGTACGGCATGCGGATCATCGGCCCCAACGCCTTCGGGATCATCAACACCGCGCCCGGCGTCCGCCTCAACGCGTCGCTCGCGCCCGAGAGTCCGGCCCCGGGCAGGATCGGCCTCTTCACCCAGTCGGGCGCGATCGGCATCGCCCTGCTGGCCGGGCTCCACCGGCGCGGCGCGGGGCTGTCGACGTTCATCTCCTCCGGCAACCGCGCCGACGTCTCGGGCAACGATCTGCTCCAGCACTGGTACGACGACCCGGACACGGACGTCGTCCTGCTCTACCTCGAATCGATCGGCAACCCGCGGAAGTTCACCCGCCTTGCGCGGCGAACGGCCGCGGCGAAGCCGGTCGTCGTCGTCAAGGGCGCCCGGCACAGCGGCAGCGAACCGCCGGGGCACGCCGTCCCGACCACCCGTATCCCGCACACCACCGTCGCGGCGCTGCTGCGGCAGGCGGGCGTCATCCGCGTCGACACCGTCACCGAACTCGTCGACGCGGGCCTCCTCCTCGCCGGCCAGCCCCTGCCGGCCGGCCCGCGCGTCGCCATCCTCGGCAACTCCGAGTCCCTCGGCCTGCTGACGTACGACGCCTGCCTCACCGAGGGTCTGCGCCCGCTGCGCCCCCGCGACCTCACGACCGCGGCGACCCCCGACGACTTCCGCGCGGCGCTCGCGCAGGCGCTGGCGGACGAGGCCTGCGACGCGGTGGTCGTCACGGCGATCCCCTGGGTCGGCGACAACGGCGTCACCGAGTCCGGCGACGGCGAGGTCCTCGCCACGGCGCTGCGCGCCGCCGCCGCGACGTCCCCGGCCAAGCCGGTGCTGGTGGTCCACGTGGAGATGGGCGAGCTGGCGGAGGCCCTGGCGGCGGCGACGAGCACGGCCCCGGGGGCGCCCGGTGCGGGAACCCCGGCGCCCGCCGCTACGGCCGAGGGCCCGGCCACCCCCGCACCACCCGCCACCGCTCCGGCCCCCGAGGACCAGGTCCCCCGGGTCACAGAGGCACCGCCCGCCCCGGCCTCCCCGCCCCCCGGCCCGTCCGCCGAACCCCCCGCCCCGCCCCGGGACGCCCGCATCCCCGCCTACCCCGCCGCCGAGCGGGCCGTGCGGGCGCTCGCCGAGGCCGTGCGGTACGGGCAGTGGCGGCGGCAGGTCGCCGAGCCCGGGCGGGTGCCGGAGTACGAGGGGATCGACGAGGCCGGGGCCGCCGCCCAGATCCAGCGGGCGCTCGGCAGCGCGCCGGACGAGCGGGGCGTCACGCTCACCGCCGAGGCCGCCCACGAGCTGCTGCGGAGGTACGGCATCCACGTGCTGCCCACCCTGCCCGCGCCCACCCCCGACACCGCCGTCACCGCCGCGGCCCGGCTCGGCTTCCCCGTCGCGCTCAAGACGACCGCGCCGCACCTGCGGCACCGGCCCGACCTCGGCGGCGTACGGCTCGACCTCGCCACGGAGGAGCAACTGCGCACCGCGTACGCCGAGCTGACCGACACCCTCGGCAAGGCCGAGGAGCTCCAGCCCGTCGTCCAGGCCATGGTCCCGCGCGGCGTCGACACCGTCGTACGCGCCGCCATCGACCCGGCCGTCGGCTCCGTGCTCTCCTTCGGGCTCGCCGGAGCCCCCTCCGAGCTGCTCGGGGACACCGCCCACCGGCTCGTCCCGGCCACCGACCGGGACGTCGCCGAACAGATCCGGTCCCTGCGGACCGCCCCGCTCCTCTTCGGCTGGCGCGGCTCCGCACCCGTGGACACCGCCGCCCTCGAAGAGCTGCTGCTGCGCGTCTCCCGGCTGGTCGACGACCACCCGGAGATCGTCGCGATCGGCCTCGAACCGGTGGTCGTCGCGCCCCAGGGGCTGTCCGTGCTCGGCGCGACCGTACGGCTCGCCCCGCCCCCCGCCCGTACCGACCTCGGACCGAGGACGCTGCCCAGCTACTGACGGCAGCGAGGGCAGCCGAGGCCCCGCAGCCCCGTAGGATGGAGTCCATGGCGAAGACCGGTACGACGACCCAGGGGCTGCGCGCGGCGATCGAGCGCAGCGGCTATTACCCGGCCCTCGTGGCCGAGGCGGTGGAGGCCGCCGTCGGCGGCGAGCCGATCGCCTCGTACCTGGTGCACCAGGAGACCACCTTCGACGCCAACGAGGTCCGCCGCCATGTCACGGTCCTCGTCCTGACGGCCAACCGCTTCATCGTCAGCCACACCGACGAGCAGAACGCGGACACCTCCTCCCCGACGCCGTACGCCACGACCTCCACCGAGTCGGTCAAGCTCGACCGGATCTCCTCCGTCGTGGTCAGCCGGGTCGTCGCCAACCCGGAGTCGTACACCCCCGGCACCCTGCCCCGCGAGGTCGTCCTGACCATCGGCTGGGGCGCCGTCTCCCGTATCGACCTGGAGCCCGCCGCCTGCGGCGACCCGAACTGCGACGCCGACCACGGCTACACCGGCAACTCCACCGCCGACGACCTCAGCCTGCGGGTCAGCGAGGCCGGTGACGGCCCCGACACCGTGCGCCAGACGCTCGCCTTCGCGCAGGCGCTCTCCGAGGCCACCGCGGCGACGGCAGCCGGCCGCTGATGGCGCAGCCCGCTGCCTGGCAGGACCCCGAGCCCCTCGACCTCCGCACGGCACCCGTCCCCGAATACGCCGGAGGATCCCTCGCCGAACTGCTGCCGACGCTCGTCGCCGGCCAGGGCGTCGAACTCGGCGGCTCGCGGATCGCCGAGCTGACCGCAGCCGAGCGCAACTGCGTCTTCCTGATCGACGGTCTCGGCTGGGACCAGATCAAGGCGCACCCCGACGAGGCGCCGTACCTCACCTCGCTCCTCGCGACCTCGCGCGGCGGCACCGGCCGGCCCATCACCGCGGGCTTCCCGGCCACCACCGCGACCTCGCTCGCCTCCGTCGGCACCGGCCGCCATCCCGGCGCCCACGGCCTGCCCGGCTACACCGTGCGCAACCCCGACACCGGCGAGCTGATGAACCAGCTCCGCTGGAGGCCCTGGACGTCACCGAAGGTCTGGCAGCCGTACCCGACCGTCTTCCAGCTGGCCCATGACGCGGGTGTGCACACCGCGCAGGTCTCCTCCCCGGCCTTCCGGGACACCCCGCTCACCAAGATCGCGCTGAGTGGCGGAACGTTTCACGGCAGGCTCTCCGGTGAGGAGCGGATGGACGCCTCCGCCGAGCAGCTCGCCGCCGCCGACCGCTCGCTGGTCTACACGTACTACAGCGAACTCGACGGCGCGGGCCACCGCTTCGGCGTCGACTCGGACGCCTGGCGCGGCCAGCTGATGCACGTCGACCGGCTCGTCCAGCGGCTCGCCGAACAGCTCCCCCCGCGCTCCGCGCTCTTCGTCACCGCCGACCACGGCATGGTCGACATCCCCTTCGACGAGCAGTCCAGGATCGACTTCGACGAGGACTGGGAGCTGCGCGCGGGGGTCGCCCTGCTGGGCGGCGAGGGCCGGGCCCGCCATGTCTACGCCGTCCCCGGGGCCGAGGCCGACGTGCTGACCTGCTGGCGCGAGGTGCTCGGCGAGCAGTTCTGGGTGGCGAGCCGTGAGGAGGCCATCTCCCTCGGCTGGTTCGGCGAGGCCGTCGACGAGCGCGTCCACGGCCGGATCGGCGACGTCGTCGCCGCGGCCTGCGACGACGTGGTCATCATCGCCTCCGTCAACGAGCCGAACGAGTCGCAGATGGTCGGCAACCACGGCTCCATGACGCCCGCCGAGCAGCTCGTCCCCCTGCTCGAAGTACGCTCCTGACACCGAGCACACTCCACTCGCACCCTCCACCCGACCAGACCCGAAAGGCCGTCACCTTCCCATGCCCGAGCTGGTGTTCTTCTCCGGAACGATGGACTGCGGAAAGAGCACCCTCGCTCTTCAGATCGAGCACAACCGCTCCGCCCGCGGCCTGCAGGGCATGATCTTCACCCGCGACGACCGGGCTGGCGAGGGCAAGCTCTCCTCCCGCCTCGGCCTGGTCACCGACGCGGTCGAGGCGGCCGAGGGGATGGACCTGTACGGCTACCTCGTCGACCGGATGTCGAAGGGCGGCAAGGTCGACTACGTGATCGTGGACGAGGCGCAGTTCCTCGCCCCGCGGCAGGTGGACCAGCTGGCGCGGGTCGTGGACGACCTGGGTCTCGACGTCTTCGCCTTCGGGATCACCACCGACTTCCGCACCAAGCTCTTCCCGGGCTCGCAGCGGCTGATCGAGCTGGCGGACCGGATCGAGACGCTCCAGGTGGAGGCCATGTGCTGGTGCGGGGCGCGCGCCACGCACAACGCCCGTACGGTCGGCGGCGAGATGGTCGTCGAGGGCGAGCAGGTCGTCGTCGGCGACGTCAACCGGCCCGCGGAGGAGGTCGGCTACGAGGTGCTGTGCCGGCGCCACCACCGCCGCCGCATGACCAGCGCCGCCGCCCACGCGGGCGCCCTCTCCCCGGACGTCCTGCCGGTCACCTCGGCCTGACGTCGGCTTCGTCGACGCTCAGGGCAGCGACCGTACGATCGTGAACACCGCGCCCTCCGGGTCCGCCACCGTGGCGACGCGGCCGCTGGTGCCCTCCCGGGGCGGCTTCAGCACCTGACCGCCCAGCTCCTCGACGAGTGTGACGGTCGCGTCCGGGTCGGTCACCTCGAAGTACGTCATCCAGTGGGCACCCCGGTCGTGCGGCACCGCGTGACCCACGCCGTGCAGGGCGGCCACCGGGCGTCCTTTGACGTGCAGGGTCACATAGTCGAAGTCGGCCGAGACGACCGCCTCGGCCTCATGCCCGAAGACGGTCTCGTAGAACGTGGAGACCATCGAGGTCTCGTGCGTCAGCAGCTCGTTCCAGACCGGGGTGCCGGGCAGGCCCGCCACCGCCGTGCCGGTGTGCTCGGCCGCCTGCCAGACCCCGAACACCGCACCCGTCGGGTCGGAGCAGATCGCCATCCGGCCGGCCTCCGCCGCGTCCAGCGGGCCGACCGCGACCGTGCCGCCGCAGGCCCGGATCGCCTCCGTCGTCTTGTCGGCGTCGTCCGAGGCCAGATAGGGAGTCCAGGCCACCGGCAGATGCTGGTCCGGCGGCAGCTGACCGATCCCGGCGACCTCCCGGCCGTCGAGGAGCGCGCGGACGTACGGGCCCAGCTGCTGCGGCCCGGGGCGGAACTCCCACCCGAAGAGCTGCGCGTAGAAGTTCTGGGTCGCCTCAAGTCCGTGCACCATCAGGCTCACCCAGCAGGGGGTGCCGGGCGCGCGCCGAGTCGCCTCGGTCATTCGTCACTCTCCTCGGACCATCGTGGTGGCCGTGCGGGGGGACCGGACCGCGCCGTCGTTCGGCACGGCGCGTGTCCCGAGCAGATGCTTCCACCACCCGGCGCCAACCGCTCCCCGGCCGCGCCGCTTTTGGCGCGATCCAGCGGAGTTGTTGCCCGTAAAGTCAAGATCCATCCGATTTTGCGTCGGTGACAGTGCCGGTGGCGGTGTTGACGCCCCGGCCGGCGCGGTCCCTCACTGGCCTCACTGCGCGAGGATGGCACCCATGAACCTCATCATCTCCGCAGACGAACTCCTCAGCGAGTCGGCCGGGGCTCGGCCGCCGGTCCTGCTCGACATCCGCTGGCAGCTCAGCACGGCGAAGGCGGCCGGAGCCGCGCCGTTCGACGGGCGGGCGGCGTACGAGGCCGGGCACATCCCCGGCGCGGTCTTCGTCGACCTGGACGCCGAGCTCGCCGGGACCCCCGGCGCGGGCGGCCGCCACCCGCTGCCGGACGTGGACGCCTTCGGCGCGGTGATGCGCCGGGCCGGGGTACGCGCGGACGTGCCGGTCGTCGTCTACGACGGCGGTCAGGGGTGGGCGGCGGCGCGGGCCTGGTGGCTGCTGCGCTGGACCGGCCACCAGGACGTACGCGTCCTGGACGGCGGCCTCGCCGCCTGGACCGGCCCGCTGTCGACGGACATCCCGACGCCCGAGGAGGGCGACTTCAAGCCCGTACCGGGCACCGGGCTGCTCGACGCCGACGCGGCGGCGGCGCTGGCCCGTTCGGGTCTGCTGCTCGACGCCCGCGCGGGGGAGCGCTACCGCGGCGAGGTCGAGCCCCTCGACCGCGTCGGCGGCCACATCCCCGGCGCGGTCTCGGCCCCGACGACGGAGAACGTGGCCCCCGACGGCCGCTTCCTGCCCCCGCAGGCCCTGACCGACCGCTTCCGCGCCCTGGGCGCCTCCCCGGACACCCAGGTCGGCGTCTACTGCGGCTCCGGCGTCTCCGGCGCCCACGAGGTGCTGGCCCTGGCGGTGGCGGGCATCCCGGCGTCGCTGTACGCGGGCTCCTGGTCGGAATGGACCCAGGACGAATCCCGCCCGGTGGCGACGGGCCCGGACCCGCAGTAGGGACGAGGGCGGCGCGCCGCCGGGGCGGCCGGACACGGGCGCGGTGCGCGGCCGGGGCGGGGCCTGCGCGGGGGGTGCCGGAGGGCGGTGCAGGGCCGCGTCCGGGCGCGGGCCCCAGGAACCCGGAGGCCGAGGCGAAGCCATGCGGCGCGGCGTGCCCCGGGGGCTGTGGTCCTCGGGATCCCGGTGTCGGAGCGTCGCGAGCGTGCGGGCGTCTCCGAAGCGGGTGGTGGCGGGCGCCGCCGTGGGGGAGAGGTGCCCCTCGTGCGTGGTGCGCCGCTGGGGCCTGGGAGCGGGGCTGGGTGTGTGGCGCCGCGCAGCCGCCGGGGCGCACCCCTGCCGACTGGAGTCCCCCCACGCGAGGCGCGCGCTGGGGCCCAGGAGCCGGGCTGGTTCATCAAGCGGCCCAGCCGGCGGGACCCGCGCCCGCGCCTGTCGCGTGAAGTCCGCAGGCGCGATGCTGAGCACGCGACGCGACGGCGCCCGTCCGTGCCCCGCGTCGCGCCGCGTCCCGAAGACGAGCTCGTACCAGCTCGGCACCGCCGCCCGGCGGCCTGGGCGGACCGCCTCTGCCTGGCGGTCCGTCGTGCCAGTCAGCCGGTCATCCGGTCGTGGCGACCGCGCACCGGCACACCCGCTTCACGCCTGCCTGAGCGCCCGGACACGCGCCCCGCGCCCCCAACACCGGGGGCACGGACACGCGTCGCCTACTCCTGCTTCTTGCGCCGCGTCCCGAAGACGATCTCGTCCCAGCTCGGCACCGCCGCCCGGCGGCCCGGGCGGACGCCGTCCGCCTCCGCCTGGCGGTCCGTCGTGCCGGTCAGGCGGTCGCGGTGGCCGCTGACCGCGCGGGGCATCAGGACGTCCGCGTACGCCGCGCCCGCGCCCGCCGAGGCGGCCGGGGCCGGGGGCTCCTCCGCCTCGGGGTCCTGGTCGGGCTCCGCCGACGGCTCGGTCGTCGGGCGGTCCGGTACGACCATGTCGCCCCGGAAGCTCGGCACCGCCTCCAGCAGGCTCGTCAGCGAGTCCCGCTCGCTCGTCTCCTCCTCCGGAGGAGGAGACGCCGGACGCTCCAACTGCCGGTCGAGGGCGCGGTCCAGCGGCCGGTCGCGGGGCAGCCGGGCGATCCGCGGCACGAACGGGAAGCTCGGTTCCGGCGCCGCCGCCAGGGTGTCGTCGGTCTCGCCGATCAGCGCGCGCGCCTCGTCGTCGACGGCCTGGACGAGCCGCCGCGGCGGGTCGTACGTCCAGCTCGCCGTGTGCACCTCACCCGCGACCCGGTAGACCAGCAGCACCTCCCAGGTGCCGTCGTCGCGGCGCCAGGAGTCCCACTGCACGGTGTCCTTCTCGGCGCCGCGCAGCAGCAGCCGCTCCTGCACCGCCTCACCGAGCTGCGGCCCGGTGTTCTCGCCGGGCCGGCGCACGGGGGTCTTACGGGCGCGCTCGGCCATGAACGCGCGCTCGGCCAGCACCGGGCCCTCGAAACGCCGCACCCGGTCCACAGGAATGCCCGCCAGCTGGGCGACCTCTTCCGCGGAGGCGCCCGCACGTATCCGCGCCTGGATGTCCCGGGGCCTGAGGTGGCTCTCCACCTCGATCTCGATCTGACCGAGACGCGCGCGGTCGTTGCGCACGGCGGCGCGCAGCCGCTCGTCGATCGGAAGCGTGTACTCCGTGCTGTCAGCAGCCTTCAGCACCAGTCGTGTGCCGTCGTTTGAGACGGCCACGACACGCAGTTCGGGCATGGGGACCTCCCGGGTGGTGCCTGCCGACGTCACGTGCGTCGCTGCTTCCGCTAGTCGAGTGTGGCCTGCCCGGGTGCAGCCTGCCACAACCTTGCCGAGTTGCCCGGCGTGTCGGGCATGGACCCTGGAACGCCGTTATGGCACGGTTACCTGTTTGCAACGCAGAGTGACCGACCGTCACTCTGAGCAGCGGGCGTCCGTGCGATGCCGCGGCGCCGCCGGTTCGAGTGCCGCTTTCGGCCCCCTCCCGTCGTCCCGGGCACCCGTGAGGGAGTCCGGACCCAGGGCTCGCCACAGTACTCCATTCGGGCCACCCGGGTGGACCGCCGCGCCGCCCAACTTCTCCGGGGGTACGGGAGTTGGACGGGCCCCCGTGTCGGTGGCACGTGTCGTCCTTCACAGAATCGACAGAAACGGAACCATTTCCTTCGTCTATATGTCCCTTCTGGGTGCACAGTGGGACAGATGGGTATGCAGGGGCTGGGGATGGATCGGAAGCCGGACGCCGGGACAGAAGAGAAAAAGAAAAAACGGCTCGATCTCAGCATGGCGCAGGTCTCGGGCAGCGCCGTCGCCGCGGTTGTGGCCGCCAAACTCGCCTCCAGTTTCGGGGTGTACGGCACGATCCTGGGCGCGGGCGTGATCAGTGTCATCGCACCTGCGGCGGTTCGGTCTTCCAGCACGTGTTCAGACGCACCGGTGAACAGATACGCGAGGTGACGGTCCAGGCCGCGCGCCCGAAGGGCCGCCAGATACCCCCGCGTTCAGCCGCCCCGGGGGACGGCCCCAGGCCGTCGGCGGACGGCGTCGCCACTCTCGACGGGGAGTTCGGCGAGGCGACCACGCACGGCACGCGCGTACGGGGGTGGAAGCGCTCGGCCGTCGCCGCCGGGGTGGTCTTCCTGGTGACGATGGCGGGCATCACCGGCTACGAACTGATCTCCGGTCAGGACTTCAGCGGAGGCAGGGGAACGACGATCTCCTCGGTCGTACGCGGCGACTCCGGCGCGGACAAGCCGTCGGACGACCCGCCCGGGCACGGCCAGGGCGGACGCGACAAGCAGCAGGGCGGCACCCGGGACGGGCAGGGCGCCACGACGGACCCGGGGGACGGGAGTTCCCCCGATCCCGACCCGAGCGATGGCCGGGGCGGTCACTCGCCGGATCCCGATCCGTCCCCGTCCCCGTCCCGGTCCGACGGCGACGACCCGACGCCCACCCCGACCCCGACGCCCACTCCTACACCGACCCCCACCCCGTCCACCGGCGGCGGTGAACAGGGCGCGGGCGCCCAGGGTGTTCAGGGCAGCGGGCAGGCGGCGCCGTGAGCGGTCTCAGTCGCCGAGCACCCGCCGCAGGTAGTCGTTGCCGAAGACCCGGTCCGGGTCGAGCCGGTCGCGCAGCGCCGTGAACTCGCCGAAGCGCGGATAGACCTCGGTGAGGTAGGCGGCGTCCCGGGTGTGCACCTTGCCCCAGTGCGGTCGGCCGCCGTGCGCGGTCATGATCCGCTCCACCGCGGTGAAGTACCCGCGGTAAGGCGTCCCCTTGTAAAGATGCACGGCGATGTACGCCGTCTCGCGGCCGGAGGCGGTCGAGAGCGTGATGTCGTCGGCCGGCGCGGTCCGTACCTCCACCGGGAAGCTGATTTTCAGCGGTGAGCGCTCGATCATCGCCTTCACCTCGCGCAGCGCCGCCACGGCCGCCTCGTGCGGCACGGCGTACTCCATCTCCACGAAGCGGACCCGGCGCGGTGACGTGTACACCTTGTACGGGATGTCGGTGTACGTACGGGCCGACAGGGCCCGGCTGGAGAGCTTGGCGATCGTGGGGATCGTCCGCGGGACGGCACGGCCGAGGGAACAGGCCATCTGGAAGATGCCGTTGGAGAGCAGCTCGTCGTCTATCCAGGCGCTGACGCGGCCGGGCGGGGCGGCGGGACCGGCGCTGCGGTTGTTGCGCTTGGTGTTGCAGTTGCCCGTGTGGGGGAACCAGTAGAACTCGAAGTGCTCGTTCTCCGTGTGCAGCGCGTCGAACTCGGAGGTGACCCGGTCGAAGCTCATCGGCTCCTCGCGCGCGGTGAGCAGGAAGACCGGTTCGACGGCGAAGGTGACCGCCGAGATCACGCCCAGCGCGCCGAGGCCTATCCGGGCGGCCGCGAAGACCTCCGGGTTCTCCTTCTCCGAGCAGGTCAGCAGCGAGCCGTCCGCCGTGACCAGCTCCAGGGACCGGATCTGCGCGGCGATCGACGCCGACTCACGGCCGGTGCCATGGGTGCCGGTCGAGACGGCGCCCGCGACCGTCTGCTCCATGATGTCGCCCATGTTCGTGAGCGACAGGCCCTCCCGGGCCAGTGCCATGTTCAGCCGCTTCAGCGGAGTGCCGGACTCCACGGTCACGGTCATCTCGTCGCGGTCGATGTGCCGTATGCCGGTGAGCAGTTCGGGGCGGATCAGCAGGCCGTCGGTGGCCGCGATCGCGGTGAAGGAGTGCCCCGTACCGACCGTCTTGACCCGCAGCCCCTCCTCGGCGGCCCGGCGCACGGTCTCGGCCAGCTCGTCGACGGAGGCCGGCGTGGCCTCACGTACCGGCCGGGCCGTGACCGTACCGGACCAGTTACGCCACGTGCTGCTGTTCCCCGCTCTCGTGCTCGTGCTCACGCTGCCCCTCCCGAGTCGGCGCCGGCCTGCGCAGCCGGCGGTACCCCAGGATCCCCACCAGGACCGCGAGCGCTCCCGAAACGACGGGCACCGCGTACCCCGCCGCGGCCCCGTGCGCGTCGACGACCCAGCCGGCGACCCCGGAGCCGAGCGCCACGCCGATCGCGAGGCCGGTACCGGTCCAGGTCATGCCCTCGGTCAGCTTGGTGCGCGGTACGTGCGTCTCGACGAGGGCCATGGTGGTCACCATCGTCGGTGCGATGGACAGGCCCGCGACAAAGAGCGCCACGGCCAGCAACAGCAGGTTCCCGGCCAGTAGGAGGGGGATCATACTCACGGCCATCGCGCAGACACCCAGGAGCCACCGGCGCGACGGCTCGCCCTTGGGGTGCAGCAGGCCGAAGACCGCTCCGGCCAGGCAGGAGCCGAGCGCGTACACGGCGAGGACCAGGCTGGCCGCCGCCTTCTCGCCCTCCGCCTCGGCGAAGGCGACGGTCACCAGGTCCACCGAGCCGAAGATCGCGCCGGTGGCGACGAAGGCCAGGGTGAGGACCTGGAGCCCGGGGGAGCGCAGCACGAAGCCGCCGCCGTGCTCCTCGCGTGGATGCGGTGTCGGCTCGGTGGAGCGCTGGGCGGTCAGCGTGAAGACGCCCACGACCAGGAAGACGGCGGCGAGCAGCGGGCCCGCCTCCGGGAACCAGGTGGTGGAGAGCCCGATGGAGATGATCGGGCCGAGGATGAAACAGACCTCGTCGGCGATCGACTCCCAGGAGTACGCCGTGTGCAGCTGGCGCGGAGAGCCGCGGTAGATCTCCGCCCAGCGGGCCCGGGTCATCGCGCCGACGCTCGGCACACAGCCCACCCAGGCACAGAAGACGAACAACGTCCAGTCGGGGGCGCCCTGCTGGGCGCAGAGCAGCAGGCCCGACACGGCGGCGACGGAGACCAGCGTGGCCGGCCGGAGCACCCGGCGCTGGCCGTAGCGGTCGACCAGCCGGGAGATCTGCGGGCCGAGCACGGCGGCGGACAGTGCGAGGGTGAGGGTGAGCGCGCCGGCGAGCCCGTAACGCCCGGTGAGCTGCGAGATCATCGTGACGATGCCGATGCCCATCATGGACAGCGGCATCCGGCCGATGAAGCCGGCGAAGGAGAACGCCTTCGTGCCGGGGGCGGCGAAGATCGCGCGGTAGGGACTGGGCAAGGAGCTCTCCGGCGTCAGTTCAACACGTGTCAATTAATAGGTAAAGCCTACGGCTTTGAAGTGAACGCCGCCACGGCTTTCCCACGGGCGCCCGGGAGGACGATCGGGACCGGGATTCGGCGCCGGGCCCGGCCGCCGTGTGTCAGTGCCGGGTGGGAGGATCGAGCCATGTCCGATCAGCGCGATCCCGCCCCGTACGACGCTCTGCTGCTGCTCTCCTTCGGCGGTCCGGAAGGGCCCGACGACGTGGTGCCGTTCCTGGAGAACGTGACCCGCGGCCGAGGCATCCCCAAGGAGCGGCTCAAGGAAGTGGGGCAGCACTACTTCCTCTTCGGCGGCGTCAGCCCCATCAACGACCAGAACCGCGCGCTCCTCGACGCGCTGCGCAAGGACTTCGCCCAGGCGGGTCTCGACCTGCCGGTCCACTGGGGCAACCGGAATTGGGAGCCGTACCTCACCGACACCCTGCGGGAGATGGTCACGGACGGCCGCCGCCACATCGCCGTCCTCACCACCAGCGCTTACGCCTCCTACTCCGGCTGCCGGCAGTACCGCGAGAACCTCGCCGACGCGCTCTCCGAGCTGGAGGCGGAAGGCCTGCCGCTGCCCAAGGTCGACAAGATCCGGCACTACTTCAACCACCCCGGCTTCATCGAGCCGATGGTCGAGGGCGTCCTGAAGTCCCTCGCCGAGCTCGACGAGTCCGTCCGCGCCGGCGCGCACCTCGCCTTCACCACGCACTCCATCCCGGACTCCGCCGCCGACTCCTCCGGCCCCGCCGAGGAGCACGGCGCGGGCGGTGCCTATGTCAGGCAGCACCTCGACGTGGCCCGGCTGATCGCCGACGCCGTCCACCGCGAGACCGGTGTCGAACACCCCTGGGAGCTCGTCTACCAGTCCCGCAGCGGCGCCCCGCACATCCCCTGGCTGGAGCCGGACATCTGCGACCACCTGGAGACGCTGCACGCCGCCGGGGCGCCCGCGGTCGTCATGGTCCCGATCGGCTTCGTCTCGGACCACATGGAGGTCCTGTACGACCTGGACACGGAGGCCACCGCCAAGGCCGCCGAGCTCGGGCTGCCGGTCCGCCGCTCGGCGACGGTCGGCGCCGACCCCCGGTTCGCGCGGGCCGTCCGCGACCTCGTCCTGGAGCGGGCCGCCACCGAGCGCGGCACCGTCGTCGAGCGCTGCGCCCTCGGCTCCCTCGGCCCCTCCCACGACCTCTGTCCGATCGGCTGCTGCCCCGCGCGCACGGAGCGCCCGGCCGCCGCCGGTGCCGACAGCCCGTACGCATGAGCCGCGCCGGCCGTGTCAGCGGCACCCACCACCCGTACGTCCCCCAGGACGCCGTGACCGACCCCCTCCACGCCGAGCTGCTCGATCTCGCCCTGGAGGCCGGGCGCCGGGCCGGTGCGCTGCTGCGCGACGGCCGCCCCGACGACCTCGCCGTGGCCGCGACCAAGTCCAGCCCCATCGACGTCGTCACCGAGATGGACCTCGCCGCCGAGAAGCTGATCACCGGCTTCCTCGCCGAGCACCGCCCCGAGGACGGTTTCCTCGGGGAGGAGGGCGCATCGGCCTCCGGCACCTCCGGCGTCCGCTGGGTCATCGACCCCCTCGACGGCACCGTGAACTACCTCTACGGGCTGCCGACCTGGGCGGTCTCCATCGCCGCCGAGCACCAGGGCCGCACCGTCGTCGGGGTCGTCGAGGTTCCGATGCGCCGCGAGACGTACCACGCCGTCGTCGGCGCCGGAGCCTTCCAAGGTGACCGGCGGCTCAGCGCCCGCCCGGCCCCGCCGCTGGACCAGGCGCTGGTCTCCACCGGCTTCAACTACGTCGCCGAGGTCCGCGCCCACCAGGCGGACGTGGCCCAGCGGCTCATCCCGAAGCTGCGCGACATCCGGCGCAGCGGCTCGGCCGCCGTCGACCTCGCCGACGTCGCCGCGGGCCGCCTCGACGGCTACTACGAACGGGGGCTGCACCCCTGGGACCTCGCCGCGGGCGACCTCATCGCGCGCGAGGCCGGGGCCCTGACCGGCGGCCGGCCGGGCGAGCCCCCGTCGCGGGAGCTGACGGTGGCCGCCTCGCCGGGCGTCTTCGAGCCCCTCCAGGCCCTCTTGGAGGAATTCGGCGCCTGGCACGACTGACAGCCGCCCCGGACCACCTCCGGCGGGCCCTGACGGGCCCTGGGAGGGCTCCGGACACGCAGAAGGGCCCCGGTGCCATGGGATGGCGCCGGGGCCCTTCAACGTCCTGTCAGGCGCTCGCGACGCCGACCTCCACGCCGTGCTCGGCGGCGAGCCGGCGCAGGTCTTCCAGCTCCGCCTGCTCCACCTCCGCCAGGAAGTCGTCGCCCTCGTCGCGCGCCCGCGTGAGGTCGGTCTCGGTGGTCCTTATGCGCTGCAGCAGTCCTGCGGTGAAAGCGTCCATCGTGCGCCCCCTCGTCGTGGGTCGGTGGCACGGGGGTGTGCCGAGGATGGGGTCGATCACGCACCGCAACCTGTGGGGGGACAGAGCGGTTGGTGGCGTGCCACATACAGGGCGTGATCTCGGGTGTGCAGTCGTCCTCCCCAGACCTTTCCTCAGGGAAACCTCAAGTGACCCGGATTCCCGATGAATTCCTGGCGCCGCCCGCCCCGGCCCGGCGCCGCCGAAGGCCCCCGCACCGCCGTCTTACAGCCGGTTTACGGCCGTAAAGGGCAGGATGGACACGCACAGTCAGTGCCGAGGATCTGCCCGGAACCGGGCCCGTAGGAAGGAACAGCGACGTGCGCGTACTCGTCGTCGAGGACGAGCAGCTGCTCGCCGATGCGGTGGCCACCGGACTGCGCCGGGAGGCCATGGCCGTCGACGTCGTGTACGACGGCGCCGCCGCTCTGGAACGGGTCGGGGTGAACGACTACGACGTCGTCGTCCTCGACCGTGACCTGCCGCTCGTCCACGGTGACGACGTGTGCCGCAAGATCGTCGAGCTGGGCATGCCCACCCGGATCCTCATGCTGACCGCCTCCGGCGACGTCAGCGACCGCGTCGAGGGCCTGGAGCTGGGTGCCGACGACTACCTCCCCAAGCCCTTCGCGTTCAGCGAGCTCACCGCCCGCGTGCGGGCCCTCGGACGGCGTACGACGGTGCCGCTGCCGCCCGTCCTGGAGCGCGCGGGGATCAAGCTCGATCCCAACCGCCGCGAGGTCTTCCGCGACGGCCGGGAGATCCAGCTCGCGCCGAAGGAGTTCGCCGTCCTGGAGGTCCTCATGCGCAGCGAGGGCGCTGTCGTCTCGGCCGAGCAGCTCCTGGAGAAGGCGTGGGACGAGAACACCGATCCGTTCACGAACGTCGTACGGGTCACGGTCATGACCCTGCGCCGCAAGCTGGGCGAGCCGCCGGTGATCGTCACCGTCCCGGGCTCCGGCTACCGGATCTGACGCCGGTGGCCGCGACTCCGGCGCCGCACCCCCAGGCGCCCCCGAAACCCACCTGGGATCCCAGGGACCCGGTCCGGCCGTTGCTGCGGCCGACGATCCGCATACGGCTCACGCTGCTGTACGGCGGGATGTTCCTGATCGCCGGCATCCTGCTGCTGTCGATCATCTACCTCTTCACCGCGCAGGTGATGAACAACTTCTCCGAGCTGCCGTTCAAGGTGGTCAGGGGCGAGGTCCAGCCGACCACCGAATGGTGCCGGCTGCCCGGTTCCAGCACCGGCGAAGAGCTCAACCGCGCGGTGTCGATCTGCCTCCAGCACCAGCGCGACCTGGCCCTGGACGACCTCCTGCGGCGCTCCCTGTTCGCCCTGCTCGGCCTGTCGATCATCGCCTTCGCCTTCGGCTACGGGATGGCCGGCCGGGTCCTGTCCCCGCTGGGCCGGATCACCCGCACCGCCCGGCAGGTGGCCGGGTCCGACCTCGCTCGGCGCATCGAGCTGGACGGCCCGGACGACGAGCTCAAGGAGCTCGCGGACACTTTCGACGAGATGCTGGAGCGGCTGGAGCGGGCCTTCACGGCCCAGCAGCGGTTCGTCGCCAACGCCTCGCACGAACTGCGCACCCCGCTGGCGATCAACCGCACGCTCCTGGAGGTGCACCTCTCCGACCCGGGCGCCCCGGTGGAGCTCCAGCAGCTCGGCAAGACCCTGCTGGCCACCAACGAGCGCAGCGAGCAGCTGGTGGAGGGCCTGCTGCTGCTCGCCCGCAGCGACAACCAGATCGTCGAGCGCAAGCCCGTCGACCTCGCCGAGGTCGCCTCGCGCGCGCTGGACCAGGTCAGGAGCGAGGCCGAGCAGAAGGGCGTCGAGATCCGCGGCGAGCGGGAACCCGCCGTCGTCCAGGGCAACGGCGTCCTGCTGGAGCGGATCGCGCTGAACCTGATCCAGAACGCCGTGCGGTACAACATCCCCGAAGGCGGCTGGGCGGAGGTCACCACCGAGACCCAGCACGGCCAGGCGGTCCTGGTGGTCTCGAACACGGGACCAGTGGTTCCCGCGTACGAGATCGACAACCTCTTCGAGCCGTTCAGAAGGCTGCGGCAGGAGCGGACCGGCAGCGACAAGGGCGTCGGACTGGGCCTGTCGATCGCCCGCTCGGTCGCGAGGGCCCACGGGGGCCGTATCATCGCGGAGCCTCGCGAGGGCGGCGGACTCGTGATGCGTGTCACCCTTCCTGTGTGACCACGCATGCCCGAACCGTCCGAGAAGTTTGCCTTGCGCGGAATTTTCAGGACCTGGTCCTGGGTTTTCCGTGTGTGATCGATCACAAGAGCGAATTTCCGGCCATATACTCTCCGTGATCACGAACCAGTCGGAAAACCGGTAAAAGTCCGGGTTTCCGGGGGTCCGGATCACGGGAAGTACACGGGGTGACGCCCGTGAAGTGCGGCAACGGACCGTGTACGGTCCCGTTCGCCACCCAAACTCGATCACTCTTGAGGGGTCCGGTTGGGTGTCGATTGAGTAACAGACCTTGATGTGAGGCAAAATCTCCGCCTCGGGTCGGGCACAAGTCCGGCCTCTCACGCGTTACGTGCGCTGGAGACACCGCAACCACCCAGAGGGGGAGAGCGACATGGCAACGGATTACGACACCCCACGCAAGACCGACGACGACGTCGACTCGGACAGCCTTGAAGAGCTGAAGGCCCGCCGGAACGACAAGTCCACCTCCACGGTGGACGTCGACGAGTTCGAGGCCGCAGAGGGCCTGGAGCTGCCCGGCGCGGACCTTTCCAACGAGGAACTGGCCGTACGGGTCCTGCCGAAGCAGGCCGACGAGTTCACCTGCATGAGCTGCTTCCTGGTGCACCACCGCAGCCAGCTGGCCCGGGAGAAGAACGGTCAGCCGATCTGCCGCGACTGCGACTAGGTCCGGCAGGCCGTGGCAGGCGACAACCCGTTCAGGAAGCGGCGTTTCCGGCTCCCCAGGACGCCGGAGACGCACCAGGGCGGTCCGGACCCGGCGCAGGGTGCCCACCAGGCCCCTGACGCCGAGGACTCCGCCCTCCTGCCCTCCCCCGGCGTACGTGACGACGAGCGAGGCCTACCGGCCTCGCTCGAAGCCGCGGGTGAGCCCGGCCGGTCCACCAAACTGGCCGCAGTCCGGCGCGGCCTGCGCAAGAGCGGCGAGCGCGCCCGGGCAGGTGTCGCGTATCTCGCCGACCGCATCATCGAGAGCACCCCGCGGATCCCGGTCCGGGACCTGGCGACCCTGCGCGCCCAGTTCCCCGGCCTCGGCCCCGAGCAGCTCGCCGACAAGCTGGTCGCCGGCGCCGCCAACGCCACCTCCACGGTCGGCGCGGGCATCGGCGCGGCCGCCATGCTCCCCGTACCGCCGGCGATGCCGGCCGAGCTCGCCGCGGAGATCACCGGCGTGGCCGCGATCGAGTTGAAGCTGATCGCCGAGCTCCACGAGGTCTACGGCATGCGGCCCCCCGGCACGCTCACCCAGCGGTCGACCGCCTATCTGACCTCCTGGACGGAGGAGCGCGGCATCGACCTCACCCGACCCACCACGATCAACGCCGCCCTCGGCGGACAGTTCAAGCGCCAGCTGCGCCAGCAGATCACGAAGCGCATGGTCCGCAACCTGCCCAACCTGATGCCGTTCATGGTCGGAGCGGCCGTCGGCGCCGTCATGAACCGGCGCGACACCAAGGCACTGGCCGAGCGCATCCGCAAGGACCTGCGCAGCCGCCAGATCCCCTGGGAGGCGCTGACCGAGCTGCCCCCGCTGGAGCAGCCCGAGAACCCCAAGCAGATCGGCTTCTAGGTCTCCCCGTCCGGGGCCCCCAGGGCTTCCTAGGCCTTCACGGCCTCCAGGGCCTCCACCAGACCCTTCGGGTCCCGCGTCGACAGATAGACGTACGGCGTCGGATCGGCCGGGTCCGTGATCTCGACCCTTACCGCCGTCGGCACATAGCTGCGCATCAGCATGAAGGCCCGCGGATCCGCCTTGTGCGTCCGCCAGGCCCGGGCCTCTTCGGCGTCCAGCTCGTGCGCCGCACCGAGCGCCGAGACCGGGATCCGGGCCTCGCCCGCGACCAGCGAGCCCGCCACGACCCGGATGCGGGCGGAGCCGTACGAACTGACCGCAGCCGCCGCCAGCGCAGCCGCGCCGATCAGCCCGCCGAGCATCGGCACCGTCCCCAGCGGCAGCAGGATCAGGCCGCCCGAGATCCCCACCGCGAACGCGATCAGCCACCAGGAACCGGGAACGGTCAGCCGCTCTTCGTAAGACTGCATGGATCCAAGCTTGGCACGGCGCGACCTGCGGACTGTCCCGCGGGTAAGGTCTGCGCCTGTGAGTACTGCTCTGACGCCCCCCTCCGACGCCATACGGCCGGTACGGCACCCCGACGCGCCCGCCCCCGGCGAGCTCCTCGGCGCGCACTACGCGCACTGCTTCGGCTGCGGCGGGGGCCAGCCGCACGGACTGCACCTGGCGGCGCGGGCCGGCGAGGGCGTGACCGTCACGGCCGAGTTCACGGTGACCCCGGACCACCAGGGCGCGCCCGGTCTCGCCCACGGCGGCGTGCTGGCCACGGCGCTCGACGAGACGCTCGGCTCGCTCAACTGGCTGCTGCGGGTCATCGCGGTGACCGGCCGGCTGGAGACCGACTTCGCCCGCCCGGTGCCCGTGGGAACGGTGCTGCACCTGGAGGCCGAGGTCACCGCGGTGGCGGGGCGCAAGATCTACTCCACGGCGACCGGGCGGATCGGCGGGCCCGACGGCCCCGTCGCGGTCCGCGCGGACGCCCTCTTCATCGAGGTCAAGGTCGATCACTTCATCGACAACGGACGCCCGGAGGAGATCCAGGCGGCCATGGCCGACCCCGACCAGGTCCGGCGCGCCCGCGCCTTCGAGGTGAACCCCTGATGCGTACCCCTGTCGATGTACTGATCCGCCGCGTGGACCCGGAGGTGCCGCTGCCCGCCTACGGCCACCCCGGCGACGCGGGCGCCGATCTGGTGACCACCGAGGCCGCCGAGCTGGCCCCCGGCGAGCGCGCCGTGCTGCCCACCGGGGTGTCGATCGCGCTGCCCGACGGCTACGCGGCCTTCGTGCACCCGCGCTCCGGTCTCGCCGCCCGCTGCGGCGTCGCCCTCGTGAATGCCCCGGGGACGGTGGATGCCGGGTACCGTGGAGAGATCAAGGTGATCGTGGTCAATCTGGACCCGCGCGAGAGTGTGCGGTTCGAACGGTTCGACCGGATTGCCCAACTGGTTGTCCAGCAGGTCGAGAAGGTGCGCTTCCACGAGGTGGCGGAGCTTCCCGGCTCGGCGCGGGCCGAGGGGGGCTTCGGGTCCACCGGCGGTCATGCCGCCGTGGACGGCTCTACGGGTGGGAATCGATACGCTTCGGTCGTATCCGACCGGGAAGGACAGTGACGTGTTCGGACGTCGCAAGAAGAGCGGTGCCGCTGAGGACGCAGCGGGCGAGGCCGAGCAGGTCGTCGACGAGACCGGCACCGACGCGGCGGACCAGCCGCGCCGGGTGAACCTTCCGCCGGCGCCCCGGCCCGACGGTCCCTGGGACATCTCCGAGGTCACCAGGCCCGAAGAAGGCCGCGTGGACCTGGGCGGCATGTTCGTGCCCGGCGTCGAAGGCATGGAGCTGCGGGTCGAGGTCGCCGGCGACGCGATCGTCGCCGCGACGGTCGTGCTGCGCGACAGCGCCGTACAGCTCCAGGCGTTCGCGGCGCCGAAGAAGGAAGGTATCTGGGGCGAGGTCCGCGAGGAGATCGCCTCCGGCATCACCCAGCAGGGCGGCATCATTGACGAGGTCGAGGGTCCGCTGGGCTGGGAGCTGCGTGCCCAGGTCCCGGTGCAGCTGCCCGACGGCACCGGAGGCGTACAGCTGGTCCGCTTCGTCGGCGTCGACGGACCGCGCTGGTTCCTGCGCGGTGTCATCTCCGGCCAGGGCGCGGTCCAGCCGGAGGCCGCCGGTCTCCTGGAGCAGATCGTCCGGGACACCGTCGTGGTCCGCGGCGAGGGTCCGATGGCCCCGCGCGACCCGATCGTCCTGAAGCTGCCCAACGACGCCCAGATGGTCCCCGAGGGCGTCCAGCAGGAGGAGCAGGAAGGCTCGCGCTTCTCCGGAGGCATGGGCCAGCTCCAGCGCGGCCCGGAGATCACCGAGGTCCGCTGACCCGGCCGTCGCCGCATTCGGTCCGACGGGCCGCACTCCCGCACGGGGTGCGGCCCGTCGGCGTTTTACACAGGGCTGTCCCGCCGGGCGTACGTGACGGATACTGGCGCGGCACAAGATCGACGACGGACTGGCGACGGGGGATCTGAATGAGCCGGAGCAGCAGCACCCAGCCCGGGGCGGCCCTCGTCGAGCCACTCTCCGAGGGCCCCATGGTGAAGGTCGCCGACGTGCGCCGCTCGTACGGTACGGGTCCCGGCGCCGTCCACGCCCTGCGCGGGGTTTCCTTCGAGATCGCCCGCGGTGAGCTCGTCGCCCTCAAGGGCCGCTCCGGCTCGGGCAAGACGACCCTGCTCAATCTGGTCGGCGGACTCGACGCACCGGACCAGGGCACCATCACCGTCGACGGCACCGACCTCGCGGGCCTCGGCGAGAACGGGCTGCTCGCACTGCGCCGCGACCGCGTCGGCTTCATCTTCCAGTCGTTCGGGCTGATCCCGATCCTGACCGCGGCCGAGAACGTCGGCGTGCCGATGCGGCTGCGCAAGACGGATCCGCGCGAGCGCGAGGAGCGCGTCGCGCTGCTCCTCGCCATGGTCGGCCTCGCCGACCACGCCGCGCAGCGGCCCGGCGAGCTCTCCGGCGGCCAGCAGCAGCGGGTGGCGATCGCCCGCGCCCTGGCCAACCGGCCCGCCCTGCTGATCGCCGACGAGCCGACCGGCCAGCTGGACGCGGAGACCGGTCTCGCCGTGATGGAGCTGCTGCGCGCGGTGGTGCGCGGGGAGGGCGTCACGGCACTGGTCGCCACCCATGACGCCCAGCTTCTCGGCCTCGCCGACCGCGTCCTCGAGCTGAGCGACGGCGAGATCATCGAGAACTAGAGCGAGATCAGCCAGCACCGGATCGAGCACCGGATCGAGCACTGGTCCCGGGGGACGGGGCTCATCAGAATCCCGTCAAGACAGCCCTGGACCCCGAACCCACGTACGGAATGTCCTTTTCGCTGGACGTAAGGTCGTGCCCATGGGACGCGGCAAGCTACGGATCTACCTCGGCGCGGCACCGGGCGTCGGCAAGACGTACGCGATGCTCTCCGAGGCACACCGTCGAGTCGAGCGCGGCACCGACTGCGTCGTCGCCTTCGTCGAGCACCACGGCCGACCGCGTACCAAAGTGATGCTGCACGGCCTGGAGACGGTCCCGCGCCGGGCGATCGAGTACCGCGACACCGCCTTCACCGAGATGGACGTCGACGCCGTCCTCGCCCGCGACCCCGCCGTCGCCCTGGTGGACGAGCTCGCCCACACCAACGTCCCCGGCTCCCGCAACGCCAAGCGCTGGCAGGACGTCGAGGAGCTGCTCGCCGCCGGCATCGACGTCGTATCGACCGTCAACATCCAGCATCTGGAGTCACTCGGAGACGTCGTCGAGTCCATCACCGGCGTCCGGCAGCGCGAGACCGTCCCCGACGAGATCGTCCGCCGCGCCGACCAGATCGAGCTGGTCGACATGTCGCCCCAGGCGCTGCGCCGCCGGATGGCCCACGGCAACATCTACACACCGGACCGGATCGACGCGTCCCTCTCCAACTACTTCCGGCCGGGCAACCTCACCGCCCTGCGGGAGCTGGCCCTGCTGTGGACCGCCGACCGGGTCGACGAATACCTCCAGCAGTACCGCGGCGAGCACAACATCCGCTCCACCTGGCAGGCCCGCGAACGGATCGTCGTCGGTCTCACCGGCGGCCCCGAGGGCCGCACCCTCATACGGCGCGCGGCCCGTCTCGCCGAGAAGGGCGCCGGAGGTGAGGTCCTCGCCGTCTACGTCGCCCGCAGCGACGGCCTGACCGCCGCCTCCCCGAAGGAGCTCGCCGTTCAGCGCACCCTGGTCGAGGACCTCGGCGGCTCCTTCCACCACGTCATCGGCGACGACATCCCCTCCGCGCTGCTCGAATTCGCGCGCGGCGTCAACGCCACCCAGATCGTCCTCGGCTCCTCGCGCCGCAAGAGCTGGCAGTACGTCCTCGGCCCCGGCGTCGGCCAGACCGTCGCCCGCGAGTCGGGGCCCGACCTCGACGTCCACATCGTCACCCACGACGAGGCCGCCAAGGGGCGGGGACTGCCGGTCGCCCGGGGAACCCGGCTCGGCCGGCCCCGGGTCATCTGGGGCTGGTTCGTCGGCGTCGTCGGCCCGGCGCTGCTCACGCTGCTGCTCACCCATGTCGACGCCGACCTCGGCCTCGCCAACGACATGCTGCTGTTCCTGTCGTTCACCGTGGCCTCCGCGCTGCTCGGCGGGCTCCTGCCGTCGCTGGCCTCCGCCGCCTTCGGCTCGCTGCTGCTCAACTACTACTTCGCGCCGCCGCTGCACCAGTTCACGGTCTCCGACCCCCGGAACATCGTCGCGATCTCCGTCTTCTTCGGCGTCGCGATGTCCGTCGCCTCGGTCGTCGACCTGGCCGCCCGCCGCACCCACCAGGCCGCCCGGCTGCGCGCCGAGTCGGAGATCCTCTCCTTCCTCGCGGGCAGCGTGCTGCGCGGCGAAACAAGCCTGGACGCCCTGCTCGAACGGGTCCGCGAGACGTTCTCCATGGAGTCCGTCGCCCTGCTGGAGCGGGCGAGCGACGTCGACCCCTGGACGTGTGTGGCCGGTGTCGGGCCCGGGCAGGCCACCCGCCCCGAGGACGCCGACGTCGACATGCCGGTCGGGGACCGGCTCGCCCTCGCCCTCTCCGGCCGGGTGCTGCCCGCCGAGGACCGGCGCGTGCTGGGCGCCTTCGCGGCCCAGGCCGCCGTCGTCCTCGACCGCCGACGGCTGGTCGACGAGGCCGAGGAGGCCCGCAAGCTGGCCGAGGGCAACCAGATCCGTACGTCCCTGCTGGCCGCCGTCAGCCATGACCTCCGTACACCGCTCGCGGGCATCAAGGCCGCCGTCTCCTCGCTGCGCTCCGACGACGTGGAGTGGTCCGACGAGGACCGGGCCGAGCTGCTGGAAGGGATCGAGAGCGGCGCCGACCGCCTCGACCTGCTCGTCGGCAATCTCCTCGACATGTCCCGGCTCCGGACCGGCACGGTCACCCCGCTCATCCGCGCCGTCGACCTCGACGAGGTCGTCCCCCTGGCGCTCGGCGGAGTCCCCGACGGCAGCGCCGAACTGGACATCCCCGAGACACTGCCGATGGTCGAGGTGGACAAGGGCCTGCTGGAGCGGGCCGTCGCCAACATCGTCGAGAACGCCGTCAAGTACAGCCCCGAGCCCGTCCCGGTCGTGGTCGCGGCCAGCGCGCTGGGCGACCGCGTCGAGCTGCGGGTCGTCGACCGCGGCCCCGGCGTCCCCGACGAGAGCAAGGAAGGCATCTTCGAGCCCTTCCAGCGCTACGGGGACGCCCCGCGCGGCGCCGGAGTCGGCCTCGGACTCGCCGTCGCCCGCGGCTTCGTCGAGGCGATGGGCGGCACCATCACCGCCGAGGACACCCCCGGCGGCGGTCTCACCATGGTCCTCACCCTCCGCGTGGCCTCCGGCCACGCCCCGCCGGCCTCCGCCGCTCTCCCCGCCCAGGTCACGTCATGACCTCCAGCCGGCTCATGACCCCTCCGCCCCGACAGAAAGCAGGTCCGCAACCATGACCCGGGTTCTCGTGGTCGACGACGAGCCGCAGATCGTACGCGCCCTCGTGATCAACCTGAAGGCACGTAAGTACGAGGTGGACGCCGCGGCCGACGGCGCCACCGCCCTCAAGCTCGCCGCCGAGCGCCACCCCGACGTCGTCGTCCTCGACCTGGGCCTGCCCGACATGGACGGCGTCGAGGTGATCAAGGGCCTGCGCGGCTGGACCCGCGTCCCGATCCTCGTCCTGTCCGCCCGCCACACCTCCGACGAGAAGGTCGAGGCCCTCGACGCGGGGGCCGACGACTACGTCACCAAGCCCTTCGGCATGGACGAGCTGCTGGCCAGGCTGCGGGCCGCCGTACGCCGCGCCGAGCCCGTCGGCGGCGGCGAGGACGGGGTGGTCGTGGTCGAGACGGACGGGTTCACCGTCGACCTGGCCGCCAAGAAGGTCCACCGCGACGGCCGTGACGTCCGCCTCACCCCCACCGAGTGGCACCTGCTCGAGGTGCTCGTACGCAACAGCGGCCGCCTCGTCAGCCAGAAGCAGCTCCTCCAGGAGGTGTGGGGCCCCTCCTACGGCACCGAGACCAACTACCTGCGCGTCTACATGGCCCAGCTGCGGCGCAAGCTGGAGGTCGACCCTTCGCACCCGAAGCACTTCGTCACCGAACCCGGGATGGGCTACCGCTTCGAACACTGAGTCCCCTCGGCCCCGCGACCGAGCCCCCTCGGCCCGTGCGGTGAACGGCGTCCGAGGCCCGGTCACACGGCACGGATCCCATGGCAGAGGGGCCCGGTACGCTTTCTGTATGAGTGCTGCACCGCGTACAGAGAAGCCGGCCGGGCGCTTCCGCCGGATGCTCGACCGCCTGTCGTCCTCCCAGGAGGACCTGGAGTCCGAAGAGCTCCAGGAAGACGCGCAGGCGTCGGGGTGCACCCCGATCTCCGACTGCAACGACCGCCAGATAGTGAAGGTGACTGGTACCTTGCGCACGGTCACCCTGCGTCCCCGTGCCGGTGTGCCGGCGCTGGAGGCGGAGCTGTTCGACGGCACGGCCCCCCTCGATGTGGTGTGGCTGGGCAGGCGGTCCATCGCGGGCATAGAACCGGGCCGTAAGCTCATCGCCTCCGGCCGTATCTCCCTGAGCCACGGCCGCCGGGTCCTCTTCAACCCCAAATACGAGCTCCGACCCCTCGGACAGGAGTAGCCGGTGACGTCACTCGACAAGCCGACCACCGAGCACGACACCCAGCAGCCGGACCACGACACGAAGGCGGTCACCGAGGCCGCCCTCTTCGAGGCCTTCGGCGGGCTGCGCGGCATGGTGGAGACGGTCCTCCCCGGCCTGCTCTTCGTGACGATCTATACGATCAACAAGGACCTGCACATCTCGGCCATCGCGGCCCTGGCGGTCTCCCTGCTCCTCGTCGCCGTCCGGCTGATCCGCCGCGACACCGTCAAGCACGCCTTCAGCGGGGTCTTCGGCGTCGCCTTCGGTGTGGTCTTCGCGATGATGACCGGCAACGCCAAGGACTTCTACCTGCCGGGCATGCTCTACACCCTCGGGCTCGCAGTCGCCTACATCGCCACCACCCTGGCGGGAGTCCCGCTGATCGGTCTGCTCCTCGGTCCGGTCTTCAAGGAGAACCTCTCCTGGCGCACCCGTAACCCCGGCCGCAAGAAGGCCTACGCCAAGGCGAGCTGGGCGTGGGGCCTGATCCTCCTCGGCAAGTGCGCGATCCTCTTCCCGCTCTACTGGTGGGCCGACACCACCCAGCTCGGCTGGGTCCTGGTCGCCCTGAAGATCCCGCCGTTCCTGCTGGCGGTCTATCTGACGTGGGTCTTCCTGGCGAAGGCCCCGCCGCCGATCGACGTCTTTGCCGAGATGGAGGCGGAGGAGCGGGCCGAGAAGGAGCGCAACGCCGCGGCGCGGCAGCGCGAGGCGTAGCCCGACCCTCGTCCTCTCCGACGGCGCCGTACGCCGTAGGGACGCCCGTACGCCGTACCGGACGCAACGGGGCCCGGAACCGTTTCAGGTTCCGGGCCCCGCGTTCGTATGTATGGCCGGCGCCGTACGGCCCGGTCCGACGAGGAAGGGCCCGGCGCCGTCCCCGGCTCCGGGCCCCGCGCCGTACCAGGAAGAGGTCAGCTCGTCGCGTCCTCGCGACGCACCGACAGCAGGTCCTCCAGCTGTTCCTCACGCGCCTGCGCCGCCACGAACAGCAGCTCGTCGCCCGCCTCCAGCGTCTCCTCGGCACTCGGCGTCAGCACCCGCGAACCGCGGATGATCGTCACCAGCGAGGTGTCCTGCGGCCACTCCACCGCGCCGACCTGGGTGCCCGCGATCGCCGACTCCGGCGGCAGCGTCAGCTCGACCAGGTTCGCGTCGCCGTGGCTGAAGCGCAGCAGCCGGACCAGGTCGCCGACGCTCACCGCCTCCTCGACCAGCGCCGACATCAGGCGCGGCGTCGAGACGGCGACATCGACGCCCCAGGCCTCGTTGAACAGCCACTCGTTCTTGGGGTTGTTCACCCGGGCGACCACCCGCGGCACCCCGTACTCGGTCTTGGCGAGTAGCGACACGACCAGATTGACCTTGTCGTCACCGGTCGCCGCGATGACCACGTTGCAGCGCTGCAACGCGGCCTCGTCCAGCGAGGTGATCTCACAGGCGTCGGCGAGCAGCCACTCCGCCTGCGGCACCCGCTCCACCGAGATGGCGGTCGGCGCCTTGTCGATCAGGAGCACCTCGTGCCCGTTCTCCAGGAGCTCGCCCGCGATGGAACGGCCCACCGCACCCGCGCCCGCAATCGCGACCCGCATCAGTGACCGCCCTCCTCGGGGCCCTCGGCGAAGGCCGCCTCGACCTTCTCGATCTCGTCCGTACGCATCATCACGTGGACGAGGTCGCCCTCCTGCAGCACCGTCTGGGACGTCGGGAGCATCGCCTCACCCAGCCGGGTGAGGAAGGCGACCCGCACCCCGGTCTCGTCCTGCAGCTTGCTGACCTTGTGCCCGATCCAGGCGGGGGAGGTGTGCACCTCCGCGAGCTGCACGCCGCCGCTCGGGTCGCGCCACAGCGGCTCGGCGCCGGACGGCAGCAGCCGGCGCAGCATCTGGTCGGCGGTCCAGCGGACCGTCGCGACCGTGGGGATGCCCAGCCGCTGGTAGACCTCGGCGCGCCGCGGGTCGTAGATCCGGGCGGCGACGTTCTCGATGCCGAACATCTCGCGCGCCACCCGGGCCGCGATGATGTTGGAGTTGTCGCCGCTGCTCACGGCGGCGAAGGCGCCGGCGTCCTCGATGCCCGCCTCACGCAGGGTGTCCTGGTCGAAACCGACACCCGTCACGCGGCGTCCGCCGAAGCCGGAGCCCAGACGGCGGAAAGCCGTCGGGTCCTGGTCGATGACGGCGACGGTGTGGCCTTGCTGCTCCAGGGTCTGCGCCAGAGCGGCTCCCACTCGGCCGCAGCCCATGATGACGATATGCACCTGAACCTACCCCGCGCTCCTGGTCGCCCCGCTGACCTGCGAAAACACCCTGCTCACTCTTCTCTCTCAGCCTGCGCCCGGCCGCATGGGCAATCCTGAAGGCAACAGTGTGCGGTGTTGCCCGGACACGAGCTTAAGCCGCGAAGGGGCCGTTGCCCTCATCCGTAGGGATGGCCGGAGCGGCCTGGCCGGTTCCTCACTTGCGTCTCACGGAGTGTTCACCGCACGCTCACCGGGCCGGCCGGGCCATCCGGGCGAACCGTCACATGCCGACACGAGTGAACCGTCGCCGGCCGACCCGGGTGAGCCTCACCGGCCGACGCGGGTGAACCGGCCGGCGATGTGCAGATCGGCCTCGATCCGGGCGGCCGTGGCCCGCAGCTCGGGCAGGACCTCGGAGACACACTCCTCGATCCCGCGGCGGGTGCTGTGCATCGCCACGTTCAGCGCCGCCACGACCTTGCCCCCGAGGTCCCGTACCGGCACGGCGATCGACCGCAGGCCCTCCTCCAGCTCCTCGTCCACGAGCGCGTACCCCTCCCGCCGCACCCGCTCCAGGACGGTCGCGAGCTCCGCCGCCGCGGTGACGGTGTGCGGGGTCAGCGGCGTCCGCTCGGTACGGGCGAGGTACCGGGCCCCCTCGCCGGCCGGGAGATCGGCGAGGATCACCCGTCCCATGGAGGTGGCGTACGCGGGGAAGCGGGTGCCCACGGCGATGTCGGCGCTCATGATCCTGCCCGTGGCGACCCGGGCCGTGTACTGGATGTCGTCGCCGACGAGCACCGCGAGGGAGGACGAGTCGCGTACCCGGCTGGTGAGCGCCGCCAGATGGGGCGCGGCGATCTGCTCCAGCGTGGTGCGCGACAGCGGGGCGAAGCCGAGCGACAGGACGCGGGGGGTGAGGCGGAAGCTGCGCTCGTACGAGCTGATGAGCCCGAGGTGCTCAAGGGTGATCAGGGCGCGCCGGGCCGTCGCCCTGGCCAGGCCGGTGGCCTCGGCGACAGCGCTGAGGGTGAGCTCGTCGCGGCCCTCGCCGAACGCGGTCAGCACGGTCAGCCCGCGCGCCAGCGACTCGATGAACTCCCGGCCCAGCTCCTGCTTGGAGGCGGCCGTCCAGGCGGCGAGAGCGGTGGGCCGGTCCCGGTCGGCAGGCGGACCGGCCTGCCGCAGCCGGCTCTCCATGGCCCGGGCGGCCTGGTGCAGCCGGGGCAGGGCCGCTGTGCGCAGGGAGGTGGCGCTGTGCCGGCTGGTGTGGCTGACCACGCTCACCGCGCAGACGGTACGCCCGGCCGCGTCGCGTACCGGGACGGCGAGGGCGATCAGGCCGGGCTCGATGAGCTGGTCGTCGACGGCCCAGCCGTGCCGGGCCGCGTAGGCGGCGCAGCGGCGGAAGTCCGTACCCCGGCGGGGGCCGGCGCGCGGCGGTACGGCGGGAAAGCCGCTGTCGTCCGGGTCGGCAGCGATCCGCCGCTCCCAGCGCTCCCACTGCTCTGGGGGCCAGTCGGCGGCGAACAGGGCGCCGGGCGCGGTCCGCTCGGCGGGCAGCAGATCGCCGATGCGGAAGCTCAGCGACATGGCGCGGGGGCGGGTCGCCTGCTGGACGAAGCGAATGCCGTCCCCGTCGGGCACCGCGAGGGAGACCGACTCGTCCAGCTCCTCGGCGAGGGCGTCGGCGAGCCCGCCGAGGAGCCCGGGGAGCCGGATCGACGCCAGATAGGCGTTGCCGAGCTCCATGAGCCGGGGGGCGAGGGTGGCGTCACGGCCGTCGAGCCGGAGGTAGCCCATCCGGGAGAGGGTGCCGGTCACCCGGTCGACCGTGGAGCGGGCGAGGCCGGTGGCCCGTTCGAGGTCGCCGAGGCTGAGGGTGCCGCCGGCGTCGGTAAGGCGGCGCAGCACACCGATGCCGCGCATGAGCGGGGTGACCGCCTCGGCGGGCGCGTCCGTCGAGGCCGTCGTCGATGCCTTTGTCGGTGCCTTCGACGGTGCCTTCGTTGGTCCGGGCGGGGGCATGGGCTCTCCGGGGAGGGAGGACAGCGGCGGGTGGCGGCGCCGTCCGTAGCCTACAGCGCGGTGAAGGAAGCTTCACATCACGAACGATCGGTAGGTGGGGCGCTCCATGCCGATGCGGCCCGGCCCGCCTGCCGCGGGCGGACGACGGCCAGGGATCCATCGACGGGAGATTCGGTGATGATGGGGGTGGTGCGTCAGCGCCGGACATATGAACGGCTTACGATCCTCTGCGTGTCCAAACTGACCGACGTGCCCAAACGGATCCTCATCGGACGGGCTCTGCGCAGCGACCGGCTGGGAGAAACCCTCCTCCCCAAGCGCATCGCGCTCCCCGTCTTCGCCTCGGACCCGCTCTCCTCGGTGGCGTACGCGCCCGGCGAGGTGCTGCTGGTCCTCTCCATCGCGGGTGTGTCGGCGTACCACTTCAGTCCCTGGATCGCGGCCGCCGTCGTGGTCCTGATGTTCACGGTCGTGGCGTCGTACCGGCAGAACGTGCACGCGTACCCCAGCGGCGGCGGCGACTACGAGGTCGCCAACACCAACCTCGGCCCGAAGGCCGGACTCACCGTCGCCAGCGCCCTGCTCGTCGACTACGTCCTGACCGTCGCCGTCTCCATCTCCTCCGGAGTCGAGAACCTCGGCTCGGCCATCCCCTTCGTCGTCGAGCACAAGGTCATGTGCGCCATCGGCATCATCGTGCTGCTGACGCTGATGAACCTGCGCGGCGTCAAGGAGTCGGGCAAGCTCTTCGCCATCCCGACCTACGTCTTCGTCGCAGGCGTCTTCATCATGATCGCCTGGGGCGCGTTCAAGGGCATCGTCCTCGACGAGACCATGAAGGCCCCCACCGCCGACTTCGAGATCAAGCCCGAGCACGAGGGCCTGGCCGGCTTCGCGCTGCTCTTCCTCCTGCTGCGCGCCTTCTCCTCCGGCTGTGCGGCGCTCACCGGCGTCGAGGCCATCAGCAACGGCGTCCCCGCCTTCCGCAAGCCCAAGTCCAAGAACGCGGCGACGACCCTGCTCCTCATGGGCGGCCTGGCCGTCACGATGTTCTGCGGCATCATCGGCCTGGCCATGGCCACCGACGTGAAGATGGCCGAGAAGCCCGGCCAGGACCTGCTGCTGAACGGCGTCCCGGTCGGCGGCGACTACGTCCAGCACCCGGTGATCTCCCAGGTCGCGGCCGCCGTCTTCGGCGACGGGACGTTCCTCTTCGTCGTCCTCGCCGCGGCCACCGCGCTCGTCCTCTTCCTCGCGGCCAACACCGCGTACAACGGCTTCCCGCTGCTCGGCTCGATCCTCGCCCAGGACCGCTACCTGCCCCGGCAGCTGCACACCCGCGGTGACCGGCTCGCCTTCTCCAACGGCATCGTGCTGCTCGCCGGTGCCGCGATCCTCCTGGTCTGGCTGTACGAAGCCGACTCCACCAAGCTGATCCAGCTGTACATCGTCGGTGTCTTCGTCTCCTTCACGCTGAGCCAGACCGGCATGGTCCGGCACTGGAACCGCCACCTGAGGACCGAGACCGACCCGGCCAGGCGCCGCCACATGATCCGCTCCCGGGCGATCAACACCTTCGGCGCCTTCTTCACCGGCCTCGTCCTGGTCGTCGTGCTGGTCACCAAGTTCACCCACGGGGCCTGGGTCGCGCTGCTCGGCATGGTCATCTTCTACGTGACGATGAGCGCGATCCGCCGCCACTACGACCGGGTCGCCGAAGAGATCGCCGCCCCCGACGAGCCCAGCGACGACACCGTCCGCCCGTCCCGCGTCCACTCCATCGTCCTGGTCTCCAAGGTCCACCGGCCGACCCTGCGGGCCGTCGCGTACGCCAAGCTGATGCGCTCCGACAAGCTGGAGGCGCTCAGCATCAACGTGGACCCGGCCGAGACCAAGGCGCTCAAGGCGGAGTGGGAGCGGCGCGGCATCAACGTCCCGCTGAAGATCCTCGACTCGCCCTACCGCGAGATCACCCGGCCGATCATCGACTACGTGAAGAACCTGCGCCGGGAGAGCCCGCGCGACGCGGTCAGCGTGATCATCCCGGAGTACGTGGTCGGCCACTGGTACGAGCATCTGCTCCACAACCAGAGCGCCCTGCGCCTCAAGGGGCGCCTGCTGTTCACCCCGGGCGTCATGGTCACCTCGGTGCCGTACCAGCTCCAGTCCTCCGAGCTCGCGAAGAAGCGGGCCAGGAAGCGCCAGGAGTGGAACGCGCCCGGCTCGGTCCGCCGCGGCCCGGTGAACGAGCGCCCCAAGGAGCCGACGGCGAAGAGCTGAGGCCTCCGGGGCTCTGCGGAGCACGTAGACTGGTGGGCTGCTGTTTCACCTTGCCTCACCTCACCACCTCACCTCTCTCGATCTCTCTGGAGCCACCCCGTCATGCAGAACGCGTCTGAGTCTTCGCTGATCGGGGAGGAGTACGAGGTCGAGGTCGGCCCCGTGGCCCACGGCGGCCACTGCATCGCCCGCACGGAGGAGGGGCGCGTGCTGTTCGTACGGCACGCGCTGCCCGGCGAGAAGGTCGTGGCCCGGGTCACCGAGGGCGAGGAGACCTCCCGTTTCCTGCGCGCCGACGCGGTGACCGTACTGGAGGCGTCCAAGGACCGGGTGGCGGCGCCCTGCCCCTTCGCCGGCCCGGGCAAGTGCGGCGGCTGCGACTGGCAGCACGCCAAGCCCGGCGCCCAGCGCCGGCTCAAGGGCGAGGTCATTGCCGAGCAGCTCCAGCGCCTGGCGGGCCTCACCCCGGAGGAGGCCGGCTGGGACGGCACGGTCATGCCGGCCGAGGGCGACAAGCTGCCCGCCGGTGAGGTGCCGGCGTGGCGGACGCGAGTCCAGTACGCCGTCGACGCCGAGGGCCACGCGGGCCTGCGCCGTCACCGCTCGCACGAGGTCGAGCCGATCGACCACTGCATGATCGCCGCGCCCGGCGTCTCCGAGCTCGGCATCGAGAAGCGCACCTGGCCGGGCATGGCGTCGATCGAGGCCATCGCGGCCTCCGGCTCCGGCGACCGCCAGGTCATCCTCACCCCGCGCCCCGGCGCGCGGCTCCCGATCGTCGAGCTCGACAAGCCGGTCTCGGTGCTGCGCGTGGAGGAGAAGGACGGGGGCGTGCACCGCGTCCACGGCCGCCCCTTCGTCCGCGAACGCGCCGACGACCGCACGTACCGCGTGGGCAACGGTGGCTTCTGGCAGGTCCACCCCCAGGCCGCCCAGACCCTGGTCCGCGCGGTCATGCAGGGCCTGCTGCCCCGCAAGGGCGACACGGCCCTCGACCTCTACTGCGGCGTCGGCCTCTTCGCGGGCGCCCTCGCGGACCGGGTCGGCGACGCGGGCGCGGTCCTCGGCATCGAATCCGGCAAGCGCGCCGTCGAGGACGCCCGCCACAACCTCCAGCACTTCGACCGCGTCCGCATCGAACAGGGCAAGGTGGAATCGGTCCTCCCGCGGACCCGCATCACCGAGGTCGACCTGATCGTCCTGGACCCACCCCGCGCGGGCGCCGGCAAGCAGACGGTCCACCACCTCGCAACCCTGGGCGCCCGCCGCATCGCCTACGTCGCCTGCGACCCGGCGGCCCTGGCGAGGGACCTGGCGTACTTCCGCGAGGCGGGCTACAAGCCGCGGACGCTGCGGGCGTTCGACCTGTTCCCGATGACGCATCATGTGGAGTGCGTGGCGATTCTGGAGCCGGTGAAGAAGGACGCCTGACCTGCCGTTTTGTGCGTGCGCCATATGTGCGGTGTGGGCGTTACGGGCGATATCTTGACGCTGAAATGACGCTCGTGACGCTCAAATGACGCTGGTTCTGATGGATCGTCAGGTCGATTTTCGTGCAGGTGGCGGTGGGTGGAGCGCTGCCTGCACAGGGATCTGCTTTACCGTCTCTTGGTGTGAATTCGGGGGCCGTTGGCAGCGTCGGGGCTCAGTCGGAACGGGGTCCGTTCAGCCGAGCGGTGTGTCAGGGCCCGTAGGGGCTCCAGCCGCCGAGGAAGGGCTTCAAGTCTTCGGCCCGTGGTTCGGGAATCTCGGGCAGCCTGGGCGGTGTGTTCAGTGGGTCGAGCTCCACGGTGGCTGCTGCCCAGCTGATCCATGCTTCGGCTTCGGTCCTGGTTTTCCCTGGAGGCATGGCCTTGACTCGCGTGCGTACGGCGCCCACGTACTCGGTCAGGCGGGTGGCGTGGCGCCATGCCGCTTCCTGCGCCTCGAGGTGCCTGACGCGGTACGCCTCGGCGTTCCGGATTCGGGCTTCTTCCATGGCGTCTTCCCAGCGGATGCGCTTCTGGCGTGCCGCTTCGATCTCGTCCAGGTGTCTGCGTTCGGCGGCTTCGCCGCGGAGAGTGACCTCTTGGGCGATCTCGGCGAGCTGGTCTTCGAGCGGGCGTGTGGAGGTGTCGGCCCGGGCCGGGACAGGGACGGGTTCGAGGCTGGCAAGGCGCCAGGCGGGGATGTCGACGAGCTTGATCTCGTAACCGCCACGGCACCAGCCCCCCTACAGCTCCTTCGTCTTCGGGATCCTTCCGGACCTGCGTGCGGCGGCGACGCGGGACGGCCACTTCTCCAAGTCCGGACCGCTGCCACTCTTGACGATCCTGCCGCCCGCCTCCGCGAGCTCTTGCAGCAGCTGTTCCGTGAACGTCACGCGAGGCTGTGATGGAGGGTTTGGCTTCCGCCCGGCGGCCGGGGTCTCCTGCGCTCGGGTGGACTGGGGTCGTGGAGCGGCGGCCTTGTTCTTCAGCGGGCGCGATCCGCGGGGAGGGTACGTGCCGTGCGCCAGGTAGTGCTGGCCTGCACTCGTCAGGGCGACGCTCCACCGCCCGGCCTTCCGGGAGACCGTGACCAGGCCCCGGTTCTGCAGTGCCTGACAGGTGGTCTTGTAGGAGCTGGACTCCCAGACGCCGGCAGGGCACCCGGCCCCCACCCACTGCAGCACCGCAAGCTGACGTTCGTTGACCTGCCGCTCCAATGGCCTCCCTTCGACGGGTGGTTGACGTTCGACGAACGGATGCTGTCAGCCTTGGCAGTCGACGACGGGCGCTTTGCGACGGGATTCGCTCGAAGGGCAGGTGTGACGTACGACGTGAGTGGCCCCTCGTCCGCCGACAGCCTCAGGGGCCGCATCCCGCAGGATGTCTTCCCAGTGGTTCGGCGAGGCCGCGTGGTGTTGCAGCGATGCCGACGTGGTCATCGGGCCAGAGGGCTTCCGTGCCACCCCCATCCGTTGGGTGGCGCCGGCCGGGCGCGCCTCATGGTCGGCCCGGCGGACGTGGACGATGAGAACCGCATTGATCCCGGTCGCGGCGGCCCGCGCCGCCGTGGATGACGGGCTGTCGACGAACGGATTCGTCCGCGACGTGGTCGAACGCGTCACGCCGAGCATCCTGGCCGCTCGAGCCGCGGGCCTGACCGACGACAGCGACATCATCGACGAGCACATACGCTCCTGGGACCTCGGCGAGACGGGGGCACGGTGGCGGTGAGGATGCCCGACCATCCCCTCGCGCTCGAACTGCTGGGCGCGGCCGGCCCGATGGCCGTCTCCAGCGCGAACCTCACCGACCAGCCCTCGCCGCAGGACTGTGACGCGGCCCTCCGCATGCTGGGGGACTCCGTGTCGGTGTACCTCGACGGTGGACGTACCTCCGGGCCGGTGTCGTTCTCGATCGTCGACCTGACCGGCCGTACCCCGGCCCTTGTACGGGAGGGCGTGTTGTCCGCAGGGAAGCTCGGAAGAGTCGTACCGGGTCTGGCCGTGTCCTGAGCGGGTCCGGCCGTCGCTCGGACGCCCAGCGTTCCCCGGTCCCGGCCGCCCACCGTGTGCGGCCGGGACGGGGGACGTGACGGGTGAGCCGGGCCGCTTCTCCCGCCGGCTTTGGCTCCCACGGCGATGGCGAGGGCGGTGGCCTTGGATGTAGTCGAGGACATCTCTGTAGACGGGGAACCCGGCAGCAGGGGGTCGAGGCGGCTGGGACGTGCGGGAGCGGGAGAACTCCGTGCGGCGCGAGGCGACCTGTTCCGGAAGGTCCGTGATCGTCCCGGCCGGTCGGCGCCCGGCCACGCCGCATGGCCGCCGGTGTGGCGCTGCCCGGCGTGGTGTCGGCATTGGTATCTGCTTGAGGCATGACGTACCTCGTAGACGAGCTCGATCCCTTGCGGCAGTGGCTACTGGTCGGCCGGGGATCGGGACTTGGTCTTGTCCTGGGCCGGTTCGATCTTTTCGATCTCGAAGCCGGTCATGCCGTACAGCACGCTCAGCGCGGGACCGGGGTAGTCGAAGATCGCCTGCGGCGCGTACGAGGGGGGCGGCGGGCCGGGATGGCTCCCGTGAACGCGCCGCAGAAGTTCCCTTGCGCGAGCGGTGAGGTCACCGTTCCGCGGATCGTCCGCAACTGCCGGAAGCGCGCAGCAGGGCTGTCCGTCCGGCTGCGGGACGGCCCTCATCCTCGGCGTTTCAGGGCATGTGCCACGCGGGGGAGCTGCTCGTGGAGGAGACGGCCGGCCAGCGCGCCGCCGAAGAAGACGACGCCGACCCCGACCAGCCAGGACTGGATGACCAGGACGGTTCCGATCGGGCCGTACGTGACGGCGCTGGATGCGATCAGCGGTGAGAAGACGAGCCGGGAGAAGACCCGGAGGCCGAGCAGCCCGGCCATGGTGGTCACCGCACCGGGCAGCAGGGCGGGCCAGGGGACCCGGCCGCCGAGCAGCATCCGCTGGGACCACCAGAAGAACAGGACGCCGGCCAGCACCGTGATCAACCCGCGGGCCGGGGCCGTGCGCCACAGCGGCGTGACCGCGGACAGGAAGAGGATTCCGATCAGGACGGCGAGCCACACCACATGCCGCCACCGAGCCCACCAGCGGGCCGGGGGCAGATCCCAGACCTTCTCGTAGCCGCTCTGCACCGTCGCGCCGAACGACACCCCGAACACGGCTAGAACCGCGAGGCCGAACGCCGTTGTCGTCCGCAGCGTCTGGCCCGGCAGAGCGAACAACCGCTCGATGTCCTCCCTGGCGGCCTCCGATACGCCGAGGCCGTCCCCCAGCCACTGCGCGAACCCCCGCCCGCTCGCCGGATCCGCCGCGGACACGACGATCAGCAGCGGCACCAGGGTCAGGAAACCGAGCGCCGCGAAGCCCAGCGAACGCTGCCACAGGTCGAGATCGACGACCCGCCCCCACCAGCGCCCGGCCCGCACACGGCGGATCACGCGGCGCAGCCGCCCGAACAGAGACGAACCGCTCACGGCGGCGCCGGACGAGCTTCCCCTTCTAGGGCGCACTGGGGCGTGTCCCCGAGCCCGCAGCCCCGGCCGGCCGCTCCGCCGGCTCCCCGTGCTCAGCGGCCTCGCGCCAGCGGGCCTCGCAGAACGAGTAGAGGCCGAACAGCACGAGGCCCACCGCGGCGGCTATGAGCAGTACGGGTCCGGCGGGGGTTTCGGCGAACGAACGCAGCGTTTCGTCCAGGCCCTTGGCCTCGCTGGGGTCGAACCGTACCGCGGCCAGCAGGACGAACAGGCCGGTCACCGCCGCGACCACTCCGCACGCCATGCTGCCGACGACGCCCAGGACCGCGACGACCCGCCGTGTCGCCGGGCTCATCTCGTCCGTCCGGAGATTCTTCTCGAACTTCCGCATCAGGCCGCGCACCAGTATCACCACGCCGACGATGACCAGGACGGCTCCGAACGCGCCGACGAGTACCCGCCCGCCCGGCCAGTCAAGCACGCGCGCGGTGTACTCCTTCGATGTCTCGTCGCCGGGGCGGGTACCGGGGGAACCGCCGGCCAGCGCCGTCTGCACCACGCCGACACAGATCACGGCGTAGAACACCGCCAGCCCCAAAGAACCCAGGCGACGAGTCCACTTCTCCCCGCCTGCCACCGTCTGCCCGAACGCGGCCTCGGACAGCCGCCACAGGGCCATCGCCGCGAGCCCCACCACCAGCGCCCACAGCAGCACCCGGCCGAACGGCTGCTCGCCGAGGGTCTGCACCGCGCCCGACCGGTCGGCCTCCTCGCCGCTGTCACCGCCGAGACCGATCCGCACGGCCAGGATCCCCACCAGCACGTAGATCACTCCCCGGGCGCAGAGCCCGACCCTGGAGGCGACCTCCACCGCGCGGCTGTCGGCCACACGCTTCCCCTTGGACTTGGGCTCTGCGGCACCGCCCTTGCTGATGTCCATACCTGACACCTCCGTGTGCCGGATCACACCGAACAGCCCGCCCGGGGCCAAGACGGCGCCGTGGTCGCTCGAAGCCGTGCCTGGCCTCGCCGCGCGTCTTCGGTGTTGCCCCTGGCCTGGACATCGCGGCCTCCGACCTGCAGGCGCGCAGGCCACTCGGCCGACGCTCGGTGGGCCACCCTCGTCAGTCGTGGGCATCGTGGCCGCGGCGAGGGGTACGTCGAGCGCCGATGAAGAAGCCTCAGCCCGAGCAGGGCGACGGAAAGGTCTGTTCTCTCCCCACGGTAGGACTGTCCCGCCCGGAAGGCACCACCCAAGGGCGGACCTACCCTGGAAGCAGGGGACCCGCATGCCCCTCCGACGATGGGAGTGCGTGCGCCACAGCCGTCACATCCGTCGTGCCGTGCCTCCGGCGCGCGCACCCGCGAACCGAGGCATCACACCATGCTCCTCTTCTATGCCCTGTTGATGGTCGCGATCGTGCTGATCGTCGTCGGCGCGACCGTCGACGGCACGATGTACCTGCTGTCCGCCGGCGTACTGCTCCTCATCGCCGACGTGCTCTACCTCGGCGTGCGCTCTGTGGCCCGCCGCCGTCGCACAGCCCACTGACGCGCTGGTCACCCGCCCCGTACCGAACGTGTGCAGCCCCTGGTGTCACCGCGCTGCAGGAGTCTCAGGAGGGCGCCGGATGGGGAGGCGGGTCTTGTGTCCTCTCCCGGGCGGCGGGGATGACGGGGCACCCAGGAGCGCGGTGAGGATCGGTCCGATCACCGCGACCAGCGTGAAGAGGACCGCGGTGATCGCGGCGACCGCGACGCTCCGTGCGTGCGGCCACGCGGGGGGTCTTTCAGTGCGCGCGTGGAACCTCGAGCGTCCTCCTGGGATAAGAGGACTGTTGGGGCCCCGCTCCGCCTGCCGGCCCGCGGGCCCCAACACCTGCAGCACCATCACCCCAGCACCATCGCGACCGGCCGCGGGGGATGCAGAGACGCATCTCCAGGCTGGCGCGGGCCGGCTCGGCGAGGCAGGCTGAGAAATGCACGAGCTCGGGCGCACCACCGTGCGAAGGGAAACCCGGGATGATCCGAACCGCAGACATCCGTGAGTGGCGGACCCACGACGTCATCGACGCGGGCGGCCACAAGATCGGCACGCTGGAAGCCGTATACGTGGACACCAGCACCGACGAGCCGGCCATGGCAACCGTCCAGGTCGGCCTGCCCACCCGCCACCACCTGGTCTTCGTCCCACTGAACGGCGCGACCGTGGGGCCCGGGTACGTCAAGGTCGACTACGACAAGTCGCTGGTGAAGAAGTGCCCCGCGATCGGCACGGACGATGTCCTGCCCGCCGAGGACGAGGCCGCGGTCTTCGCGCACTACGGCCTGCCCTACCAGCCCGGCGCGAACAGCGAGCGGCAGCTCGCCCGCCGCTGACCCACCCACCGAGGAGGTGCCCACGTCATGACGCTCTTCCTGATACTCGTCATCGCCGCGATCGTGCTGGGCATCATCGGCGCCGTCGCCGAAGGACTGCTCTACCTCCTTATCATCGGCATCGTCGTGTTCGTCGCGGCCCTGGTGTATCTGGGGATGCATCTACGGCGCTCCGGCCGCCACAGCCGCACGCTCCGCTGAGAAGCGGAGCCGCGAGCCGGGGCCACGTGGAGGCGGCAGCACCGCTTGCCCGAGCGGCGACTGGTCCCCCTCTGTCCGCGGAGGGAGAGAGACAAGACCGAGTGCTCAGCACCCATGACCGTGCCAGCGAGCCCCAGGTCGGACACGCTCCGTGATTGACCGCGCGGCGCAGTAACGGTTCTCTGCGTTGGCCGAAGGCTTGGGCAGCGAGGGCGTGCGCCTGTTTCGCGGGGGCGACCCCCACCGTCACAGACCCAGGCGGAGGTGCCGGGAAACAGGCGGCGCAAGAGCCCGGTTTGGTGTCGCAAGTCAGATCTTCTCTGCGGTCACGCGTGGATGGTCGGTGGTGAGCATGGTGATGTCCTCGACGTCGGACGTCAGGATCGTGACGCGGCCCGGCTGGGCGAGGGCGGTGGCGCAGAGCATGGCGCCGCGCCTATCCGAGGGTGCCCTGAACCGTGGCCGGCGCGGCCAGGCGCCAACCGTGCGCCCGGCGGCGTTCCCGCCAGTAGTGGGCATATCGGCCATCGCGGTTGAGCAACCGGTCGTGGACACCCTCTTCCACGGCACGACCCTGATCGAGCACCACGATGTGGTCCGCCTCGCGCAGGGTGTTCAGCCGGTGCGCGATCACCAGAACGGTGCGCTCCTGCGACAAGGCCGCCATCGCCTGTTGCAACGCGTGCTCGTTCTCGGCGTCCAGCGCTGAGGTTGCCTCGTCGAACAGCACGATCGGGGTGTTCTTCAGCAGGGCGCGCGCGATGGAAATACGCTGTCGCTCACCGCCCGAGAGGCGGCTGCCACCCTCCCCTACCGGCGCGTCCCAGCCGCCCGGCAGACGGTCGGCGATCTGGTCGACTCGCGCCGTGCGGGCCGCGGCGTAGACCTCGTCGTCGGTGGCGTCGGGCCTGCCGAGGCGCACGTTGTCGATGATGGATCCGTCGAAGAGGTAGACGTCCTGGAAGACCACGGAGATGGCCGACGTCAGCTCCTCCGTCCGCATCTCGCGGACGTCCACGCCGCCGACCCGGACCGTGCCTGCGTCGGGGTCGAAGAACCGCGCGATCAACTTGATCACGGTCGTCTTGCCGGCACCGGATGGACCGACCAGTGCGGTCATCCGGCCTTGCGGCACCCGCATCGAGAATCCGTCCAGCACCGCGGAGCCCCCGTAGCCGAAGCGCACGTCGTCGAGTTCGATGTCGGCGCCGTCCGGCCGCCGTGGCGTCTCCGGTTCGGGCAGCGTTTCGGTGGCGAGCAGTTCGTTGATTTCGGTCAGCGCGTTCTCGGCGACACGGATCGCGCCACCGAGTTCGGCGGTGAGCATGACTGGTTCGACGAACCGGGCCGCCAGCACCAGCAACGCGATCAGCTCGGCTGTTTCCAGCGAGCCGTCGAGGGCCAGGTTGGTGCCCAGAGCCAGCAGTACGATGAAGGACGCCTGCGCGATGAAGGCGAGCGAGACGAGGCCCGGCATGCTGGCGCGCAGCATCCGGCGGCCGGCCGCGTGCTGTGCGGTGAGCGCTTGATCGAGCTGGGCATGCCCTTGCACCGTGCGGCCGAAGGCGCGCAGAACCGGTTGGGCGCGGGCGAATTCCACGATCCGTCCGGCGGCGGTGGCGTGGATACGGTCTGCCTCCTGGTCGGCGGCCGCCATGCCGCGGCCGGCCACTCGGTACACCAGCGCCACCGCGACCGCGGCGAAGGCCAGCGAAACGGCAAGCCGCCAGTCGAACAGGAACATCCCCACCACCACGACCAGGGGTGTGACGAAGGTGTCGACCAACTGCCGAAGCAGGTGCGCCGGCACGCCCATGATGTCGACCACGCGCTGCGAGGCCAGGCGCCCGAGTCCGCCGACGCGGTCGGGGGTGAACCAGGACAGCGGAAGCTGTGCGACCTTGTCACCGATCCGGTGATGCAGATCGCGGCTCATGTCGGCCCCGGTCCCGTAGCCGGCCAGTGTCGCCGGATAGCTCACTGCCGCGAAACCGGCCCACAGCAAGGCCAGCGCGATCACCCACGGCCAGGCCTGTTCCGGTTCGTCGCCGAGCAGTTCGCGCAGGACCGGGACGAGCAGGACGAACGCCACGCCCTGCAGCAGCGCCGCAACGATGAACAGTTTGAGCAGTCGGCGTAGGGCTCGGTCGTGCTGCGAGCCGAGTGCGGTGAACAGTCGGCGGATCATCGGCCTTCCTCCTTCGCCGTGCCGGCTCCGGCGTAGGCATCGTGGTCGTCTGCGTCCGGGGGTCCGGCCTGATCCTGCAGCTGCCACATCCGCGCGTACCGTCCGTCGGCGGCGAGCAGCTCCTCGTGCGTGCCCTGCTCGACCATCCGGCCCTGTTCGAGTACGACGATGCGGTCGACGCCGACCACCGAAGCCAGCCGGTGGGCGACGACGAGCACGGTCCGCCCGGCCGCCAGCTCCGACAGTGCGTCCTGGATCAGCGCTTCCGACTCGGGATCGGCGTGGGCGGTCGCCTCGTCGAGGACGACGATCGGAGTGTCCGCGAGGATCGCCCGTGCGATGGACAGCCGCTGCGCCTCACCGCCGGAGAAGCGGACATCACCGCCGACCAGCGAGTCGTAGCCGCGCGGCAACGCACTGATGCGCTCGTCGATGGCCGCCGCCCGAGCGGCGCTGCGCACCGTTTCCTCGTCCGCGTCGGGACGGGCGAGGCGGATGTTGTCGCGCACGCTGGCGTCCAGCAGTTGCACGTCCTGCAGGACGAACGACACCAGCCGGTACAGCTGGTCCGGCGCGATGTGGCGCAGGTCGACGCCGCCGATCGTGACGGTGCCCGCGGTCGGATCGAAGAACCGCGGCAACAGCTTCGCCAGTGTCGTCTTGCCCGAACCCGACGTACCCACGAGGGCCGTCACCGTTCCCGGCTCTAGTGCCAGGTCGATGCCGCTCACCACGGGCCGGTTCGCGTCGTAGGCGAATTCGACACCTGACAACTCCACGCGGACGCCGCCGTCGAGCTCCGGCCGTCGCGGTTCGGCGGGGACCGCCAGTTCCGGCGCCGAGAGCAGCGCGCCCACGCGCTTGGCCGCCGCACCGGCCATCTCCATGTCGTGGCCGTGGAAGTCCAGCGCCTGCAGGGGCGCGGCCACGCCCAGAGCGAGGATCGCGAACGGCAGCAGATCGAGTGCGTCCAGCGACCCGGACGAGACCAGCGCCGTGCCCCCGACCAGCACTGTGAGCAGAATGGTGACCGGCCCGAGCACCAGCGCCGAGGCGGCGGTGGCCCGGTAGCCCTTCGAGATCCAGGCGATGAAGAACGTCGTGAAGTCGTCGGCGGCCTGCGCGTACTGCCGGTGCGCGCGCTTGGCCTGCCCGAACATCTTGACCACGGCGATGCCCTCGACGAATTCGATGACACTCGCGACGATGCGCTCCTGGGCCGCTTCGTAGGCGGCAGTCTCCGCATCCAGGCTCATGGCCATCCTGATGAAGAGCGAGATTCCGATCACCAGCGGGATCATCAGGATCAACGCCATCCGCCAGTCCACCCAGAACAGGTAGACGAGCGTCACGAGCGGCGTGACCACACTCGCGGTGAGGTTCAGCAGTGAGTGCGCCACCAGGTGGTGCATCGTGTCCACATCGTGTTGGACCGCCTTACCGATACCGCCCGCGCCGCGGTCGGTGAACCACCCCAGTGGCAGCCGGCCGAGCCGGTCGACCAGGCGTCGCCGCACCGACAACTGGAAATCCAGATCCGCGGCATGGGCGATCGCTCCTGCCGCGGTGGTTAGCGCCAGCCACACCACCAGCGCGCCCGCCGCGAACGCGGCAACCGTCCATGCCGGGCCTTCGTTGACTGGGCCATCCACCATGAGCACCCTGGCCAGTTCTGCCACTGCGGCGAACGGCACTACGGCAACCACAGCCCCGACAGCCTGCAGGCCGATCGCCGTGCCCAGCTGCGGCCGGACGGGGCGCAGCAACTCCCCGAGACCTACGGCGTCCGAAGGTTCCGCCTGCTCCGTTTTCATCGTGCCCTGTGACCTTCCAGCCGCTTCTCCAGCCGGCTGCCACACGGCAGCGTGACGGCCATGATGGTGCTGGGGATGTCCAGCTTGATGCACTGCCATCGCCCGCGCGGGACGATGGCGGCGGCTCTGGCCGCCGGCCAGATCTCTTCCTCCATTTGTCCCGGCCGCTCCGGACGGAGGGAGAGGGATACCGTCCCGATGAGGCAGGACACGACCGCGTCGGCCTCGGGGCGGACTTGCCAGTGGTTGGCGTGGACGTCGCTCTTCGCATGGAAGGCCATCAGCTGCCCGCCGTCATGGTCGGAGCCCATTGTTCTTTTCTCGGCATGAATTTTTCCGCCTTGGTGAAGGTGGACAGAGGGCGCAGCAAGCGCAGCGCGTAGTCGATGCTTCGTCGCCGTTCGGGTCGAACTCCGCGGTCGCGACGTAGGGCGGGAGGTGGGCCGGACGGGTCGGCGGCCCGAGCCGGAGCGGCGCACGGCGAGGCCGGCGCGGAGTCCAGGTAGTGCCGCCACACCGCGGCGACTTTGCCGCCGTTCATCCAGCGCCCTTGGTCAGCGGGCGTGCGGCACTCCGGCTAAGGGACGAACGCCGGGACCTGCGAGGCATTCTCGGCCTCGGCGTTTCGTTCACCGCACATTGCTTGCCGGTACAGCGCCTTCAGCGCGTAGTCGATGGGGTGGGGCTGCGGCTTCCCCGAGGAGTCCGGCTTGTTCCACCTCTGGAGGTTGACCGCGACGGACATCTGGCGCTTGCCGTCGGCCCGGGTCAGGGACATCGTCCCGGCCCCCCAGACCGTGCCGTCGTGGCCCCAGAACGTGCCGCAGGCCGTGCCGACCTTGTGCAGGCCAAGGCCGTATTCGATCATCGTGCCGTCCAGGGCGCGGACCGGGACCGTGCGCTGCATCTGCGCCAGCGACGACCGGTTGACGATCTTGCCGTCGAGCAGCTTGGTGTAGAAACGGTTGAGATCCTCCATGGTCGATACGAGAGCGGCCCCCGTCCCCGTCCAGGACATGTTGTAGACGCTGTAGTCGCGCGGCGGGTCTATCAATCCGTAGAAGGCCTCGTACATCCGCGAGTGCGGTCCCCTGATGCGCGGCCCGGTCGGAAACCCGGTGTGGCGGAGGCCGGCACGCTCGATGACGTTGCGGGTGATGTACTCCTCGGCCGGAGTACCGGTCACCTGCTGCAGTAGCTGGCCGAGGAGCAGCCAATTGGTGTTGGAGTACACCCCTGTAGGGGCTCCGGGCTCGCCGGCGGGAGGCGCCGCGAGCCCCATCTCGATCAGCTCGGCCGGGCGGAACTGCCTGAACCGGTTGTCGTCCAGGCTCTTGGGCGAGACGTCCGGCAGGGAAGGGAACGCCTGGAGGGACGGGAAGGCGTAGGGGATGTAATCGGGGATGCCGCTGGTGTTGTTGAGTAGCATCCGGACCGTGATCTTCATGCCGCGCTCTCCCGGCACCAGGTGCGGCAGATAGCCGCCGATCGGTGCGTCGAGCCGGACCCGGCCCTGTTCCACCTGCTGCATGACCGCGGCGGCGGTGAAGGTCTTGGTGATGCTGCCGACGCGTTGGCGCATGTCGGGTGTGACGGGACGGCCGGTGGTGACGTCGGCGACCCCGGAAGCGCCGCGCCACGTCCGGCCGGCCTCGCGCACCTCGGCGTACACCCCCGGTATGCCCGCGCGGTGGACACCGTCCAGAGCGGATTTCAGCTCCGCGGGATCGAAGCCGGTCGACGGGCTCGTGCTGCCGGCCGGCACGGCCTTTGTCTCAGGGAGCGCGGGAGCTGCCGCCACCGTGCCGGCGCACACACTCAGCGCGGCCACGCTTGCACCTAACATCAGTCGGATCTTCATGACATCCGTCCTTTCGTGATCGATGAGTGCAACGGGGACTCTCCCCGTGCCCTTTGGGTATCCACGGTCACTCGGCCAGAGCGCGGCGCAACGCGGCGCCGAGTTCGAGGTTCTGCCGCTGCGAGACCTCGGCGGACAGGATCGCCTGCGATCCGTGGAAGGTGCCAGGCCACTGGTGCAGTTCGACCGACACACCCGCCCGCATCAGGCGCAGCGCGTATTCGATGCCTTCGTCGCGGTTCGGATCGAACTCCGCGGTGGAGATGTAGGCCGGTGGCAGCCCGGACAGATCGGCGGCATGGGACGGGGCGGCGTACTGCGAGGCGGGCGTGGAGCCCAAGTAGTGCCGCCACGATGCGGCGATCTGCTGGCGAGTCATCCAGGGGGTATCGGTGAAGTTCCGCGCCGACCACGTCCTCTGCCGGTCGTCCAGTCCCGGCTGGTTGAGCAGCTGGAAGCGGATCGGCGGCCCCTGCTTGTCACGCGCCCGCAGGGCCACCGCAGCCGCGAGGTTCGCGCCGGCACTGTGCCCTCCGACCGCGATCCGCGCCGGGTCCATGCCGAACTCGGCTGCGTGCTCGGCCGTCCAGGTCAGTACCGCGTACGCGTCGTCCAGGGCGGCCGGGAACCGGTGCTCGGGTGCCAGGCGGTAGCCCACCGAGATCACCATCGCCCCGGAGAAGTCCGCGATCCGGGCGGCCCACGGATGCTCAGTGTCCAGGTCACCGAAGACTCCGCCGCCGCCGTGCAGCCAGACGATGGCGCCTTGGGCCTGGCGCGGACGGTAGACCCGGACCGGCACGTCCGGATCGGCGGACACCGTGCGGTCCTCGACCTCCAGGTTCGTGGTGTCCGGCGCCGGCGCCGCCGCGGCACGCTCGGCAAAGTTCTTGCGCGCGGTGACCGGGTCGTTCATGTCGATCTTCGGGAGGAACGGGATGAATGCTTCAAGTTCGGGATCCATGACGACCATCCTCACGGCCGCGACCCAAGGGATCGTCCGCCATTCGTCGCGCATCCCGGCCTGATCACGCACCGCTCGGCGCGCCCCTGTCCGTCTATCCTTCGGCCATGGAAGCACTGGCCGTACGGCTGTCGGGACTGGATCCGTACGTCGACGGCGCGATGCGCATCGTCGCGTTCTACGACACGCTGATGCGCCGTCGGGTGGATCTCCCGGCCCTCGCCCGGGCCTCGGCGGGCTTGGCCGAGTGCGTGGCAGGGATCCGCCTCCACAGCACGGGGCGGGTGATCCGCGTCTCGCCCGACGGCCGGCAAGCGTCCGCCCCGCCGGCACCCGCGTCCACCACTGTGCCGATCACGCTCGATGCGGAGGAGATCGGCACAGTGTGGCTGGAACGCCCCGATCTGCCGAATGCACTCGACGACGTGCTGCTTGACCGGCTCGCCATCGCCGCCGCGGCCGTCGCCGAGCGGTACGGCCCGGCCCTCACCACCATGGCCGACCCCGCCCTCGTCGAACTGGTGATCAGCTCCGACAGCGACGAGGCGGCCAGAGCCCGAGCACTACGACTCCTGGGTTTCGCCGCCGACCTGCAGGTCCGCGTCGTCGCCGTACGCTCGCAGCTCCCGCTCGACCAAGTCGGCGGCCTGGTCTGCCCGGCCCGCCTGGTCAAGGCGGCAGCGCTCGCCGACGTGGGCGTCATCCTGGCCACCGCCATCGACTCTGCCCGGTTTCCGGCAGGCGTACGCGCGGGCATCGGTGCCGCCGACAGCCCTGACCGCTCCTGGCGGCAGGCCCGCACCGCCCTCCGCTTCACCACCCCGTACCAGACGGTCGTCTCCTACGACGACCTGGGCGCGCTGGCGTTGCTGGCCGAGATACCCCAGGACGCCTCGCGCGACAACGCCGACGTGGCCGCCATCGCCCGCACTGCCGGCAGCCCGGAAGACCTGGAGACCCTGGACGCCTACTGCGCCACCGGCTCCCTACGCCAGGCCGCCGACCTCCTCCACCTGCACCACAGCAGCGTCGCCCGTCGACTCGAACAGATCACACAGACCCTGGGCATCGAACTCACCGACCCCACCGGACTGACACGGGCCAGGCTCGCCCTCACCGCATGGCGGCTACTCAACGACTGAGGAAGATCCGCCGCGCCACGGGGGCGAGGCCTCAGGGGAACTCACCAGATGTCGCACAAGTCGCTGGAGTCACCCGCCCGACTGTGAGCGATTCTCGGAAACGGGGCGTTCCCGGCGGATCGGGTGCCGGGGTGGGCAGCCCGGTGGCGGCCCTGTTTGCCGCGACAAGAGGCGGGCGAAGAGCGTTGACGGACGCCCACCACGAGAACCTGACCTTCTTCTACGGACGGCGCAATCGCCCAAGGCTGGGTTCCGGGGCGTTTGACCTCGTCATGGTGCCCCCTGGGTGCCGAGGCTGTGGTGCTGTGCCACCTGTGCGGGGGACAGCACGTGTGGGTAGATGGCCGTTTCGTCGATCTGCCCGTTGAAGGACTCGCTCGACGGGTTACCGGAACCGACCTGCCAGCCGGCCAGTCCGCCCGGCCTGCCTCCGCCCACGTGCCAGTAGCCGGTGTAGTCAGCGCTGGTGGTCACCTGCGGGTTGCTCGCTTGCAGGGTTCCGTCCACGTACAGACGCATTCCGGTGCCGGGGCCCTGGGTGGCGACGACGTGGTGCCACTTGCCGTCGTTGAGGGGCGCACTGCTGTGGATGGTCTGGACCGCACCGTTGTACGCCCCGAACCACAGATGGCCACCATTGCCCATGTAGATGTGCTTGTCGTAGGCGCGGCCCAGCATGAAGTTGCTGCTGTCGAAGCCGATGAGCTTGCCGCCCGAGGTCGTGGTGGTCTTGAACCAGGTTTCGATTGAGTATGCGGAAGGGGTGCGGCTGGGGCGGTCGCCGTAGGTGTACTCGTCGATGCCGAGGTAGCCGATGGCCGCGGTGGATCCCGGTACCGCGCCGGGGGTCACGCCGCGGGTGGGGCCGCCCTTGTGGATGCCGCTGTTGTTGGTGCCAGTGGTGTCGGCGGCGAAGGTGCCGGCGGTCTCTTCGAACCGCCAGTACAGGTTGGCGCCGTCGGCCACGACGCGCTGCGCGTACTGGCTCGCTCGTGCGGTCGCGGTGACCTTGGCGGGCGTGGACAGCGCGCTCCTGTTGCTGCCGTCACTCGCCGTGATCCGGTACGTATACGTGGACCCGGGCGTGACGTTGGTGTCGGTGAAGGTCAGCTGGGGGCGCTTCCAGAGCAGGGAGGAGCCGGTGACGGTGTGGATGGGGGTGCTGGAGCCGTTGCGGTAGACGCGATAGGTCAGCTTGCTGTCGTCGAGATCGAGGCTGGACTGCCAGCGCACATCGATCTTGCCGGGCGTGGTGCTGGCGGCGGTCACCTGCGGGGCTGAGGGTGCACGCGTGTCCGGGGCGCCGGCGAACCGGGTCAGCCCCTGCTGCGGCTTGCCGTTGACCTTGGTGAACTCGCCGCCCACCCACATGTAGTCGGTGCCGTTCCTGGAGGCGGTGGCTATCACTCGTGGCCCGATCCCCTCGCCGAGCCCGTCGTTGGTGTCAGGGAACCAGCCGAAGAAGGGGGCGGGGGCGTCCACCGGCTGGGCCAGCAGGTGCTGGCGCTCCCATATTTCTGTGAACTCGTCCATGCCGCGGCAGTCGTGCGCGTGCGAGGCCGAGTAGAGCACACCCTTGTAGACCTCGACCGCCTGGGTCGCACCGAAGCAGGTGTCCCGCCAGCGCTGCTTGAAGCCCTTGAGATCGAAGGCCATTCGGCCGTCATATGCGATGGGGTCGTTTGCGTTGGCGGGACGGCCACCCGGTGGAATGGCGTAGTTCTCCATGGCGGTGTAGAAGCCGGTGGCGTCGGTGGTGATGTCCTTCACCCTCATGTTGCCGGCAAGAAATCCCAGCGGGTAAGCCTTGGTCAGAGTTCCGCTGTTGCTGTTGACGACGGCGAGGGCTTTGGAGTCGGCCGCGTTCACGGTGAAGAAGTCGCCGCCAAGGATGATGTTCCGGCCGTCCGGGGTGACCTCGATTGCCCGGCCCGGCTCGTCGGCGTTCGCCGTCCAGGGACGCAGTGCGGCGGATGCGCTGGTGAGGGAGGCGAAGTGGCGGCGGGTCTGGCCGGCGACGGTGGTGAAGTCGCCACCGAGGTAGACCGCGTCGTCGGTGGCGGCCAGGGCTCGGACAGTGGCATTGATCACCGGCCTGAAGTTCGTCTTCGGTTTGCAGGTGGCGATGTCGATGGCGGCCACGTTGCTGGTGCCGACGCCGTTGACGGCGCCGAAGCGGCCGCCGGCGTAGAGGGTCTTTTGGTCTGGTGACACCGCCAGTGCCCGTACCGTCGCCAGTCCGGAACGGACGGTGAACGACAGCTTGCAGGAGGTGGGCTTCCCGGTCGCCGCGTTCAGTGCCACGAAGTTGACCGCCTGCTGTTCCTTGCTGCCGGCTGGTGCGCCGGGCGGTCTGATGGTGGAGAAGGTGCCGCCGGCGAAGACGACCCCGTCGGCATGGGCCATCGCCCACACGATGCCGTTGGTCTGCCACGCCGGCAGCTCGTCCGCCGTCATGGCAACCGGCGCGGTCCGCGCGGCCGCTGATGGCGCCGTCGCCACCCCGACCAGCGACCCGGCCGCTACCGCCAGAGCGGCCGTGTACGCCCCCACCGAGCGAATACGCCGCCCTGACCTCTTCTTGCATCCTGTGTCACGGCGGCGTAGCGCTACCGCCCCGAACACATGTGACCTGATCGGCACCATTGCACCTACACCAATCATCCAGTTGATCGTTAGTGGTCGTCCGTCGATACGGAGCCCGGCTCATTTCGTCTCAAGCCTCGGCACATCCACGTCGACCGATGCCCGATGTTCTCGGCCTCGTTCGTGGTCGGTATCGCGACGGCCATGGGGAGTTCCGTCACCCCGTGGTCTTTTTCCCTGCTGTTTCCAGGAGCGGTTTGTGCTCTGGACAGAGGTGAGTGATGGCGTCCCGGGCGCCGGTGATCCCGCCACTCCGGATTGCGTCGATGGCAGCTTTGCGGTCGTGTTTGGTGGTGAGGGTGATGCGCTCGCAGACCTCTTGGCCCGCTTCCAGGATGGCTGCCGGGTCGGTGCCCTCGGGCACCCGCTCGGTCAGGTACTCCTTCTGTCCCTTGGTGAAGGACCCGGTGGCGGGGGTGAGTTCGGGCTTCGGCACCTTGGGGCCCGGCGGGGTCTCGTCAGCGTCCATCCCGCCCGGACCCGTTGTCGCCGAGGCCGGCGCCGACGGGCTCTTGGCAGCCCGGTCGTCCCGCCCGTACTCGCCACCGCCGTTGCACCCGCTCGTCAGCAACGCTGCTGCCGCCACGGCTCCTACCCAGACGGCGATCACCTTGCCGGTCACGGGGCCCCTCGTGGGCTTGATCGTCATCATCGTGCTCCCTGGGTACCGAGGCTGTGGTGCTGTGCGACCTGTCGGCGACAGCGCTCGATCGTTCTGTGTCTCATCAGGCCCTTTCGCAACTCAACGGGTCTGGTTGCCGTCCGGACCGTACGGCCGGGCCTCCTCCCGCGCCCATGCGTATCCGACGAGGGAAGTCGTCAGGCTGTGCACGGGAGGGGCCCGGCCTTTCACGGGGTCAGGTCAGCGCACGCCGGCAGTCCTCCGGCGGCGTGCGAAGACCACCGCACCGCCGGTCGCCGCCAGGGCCGCGGCCGCGGTACCGGCTATCGGCTGCCAGGACGCCTCGGCTGCCGGTCTCGCGGACACGGCGGCGGCCTGGGCCGGCTGGTCCTCCACGAGGCCGCCGTACCCGCCGGCCATGCCCTTGCGGTCGTACTTCGAGCCGGGCAGTTTGTCACCGTAACGGGCGGTGACCAGCTTCTGGTAGGCGGCGAGGGTGATGGAGCGCTTTCCGCCGAGACCGCTGGTCGCCTCCTTGTTGAGCGGCTCGATCATGCCTTTGGCGGTGAGCCGGTACCAGGCGTGGATCTGCGGTTCGATGAAGGTGCGGGCCTGCGGGGTGCCGCGTTCGGCAAGGCTGACATCGTTATCCCCGTCCCGGATGCCGGCCAGCTCCCAGCCTTCGGCGCCGACGTTCCGCGGGCCGCTTCCCGTCGCGGTGGCGTTTCCCTTGGGTGCGAGCAGTACGGCGGCGTGTTTGCCGTCGGAGGCGGTCACCCGGGAGGCCAGGTAGGAGAGCCGCAGCGCGGTCTGCGGAGTGGCCCGGGTCTTGCCGGCCACGAGCTCAGGGCTGATCTCGAACATGGGCACCGGGTCCTTGAGTTCGAACCCGGGTGGCGCGGAGTCCGCGGCGGGTGCGTTCTTGGGTGCGCCGACGGTGCCGCCGTCCGCGGCGGCCGCAGTGCCGCGCTGTCGCGCCGAGACCAGGAAGCGGGAGACGGTGTCCCGGAGCTGGTCGCTGCGGAGGGTGTGCTGGGCGGACTGGTAGCCCGCGATGCCGTCGCCCTCCGCGCCTTGTGCGGAAACGTTTCCACACAAGACGGCGGCGAGCGTGGTCGTGGCGAGGACGGCGGCCCGGACGGCCGCGCGCTTGGTGCGTCGCATGGTCTGCATGGTCGGTCTTCTCCTCAGCCCTGGATCCCGATGCGGGAGTGGGTCCACTGGAACGAGTTGTTGTTCGCGTAAGTGGAGTAGTTCCACCAGGTGTAGGTCTGGGTGGTCTGCCACGGGTCGCCTACCGCGATCATGTTGGTGGCGCTGTCGTAGCCGTAGATGACGTTCATGTGACCGCCGCCGGTGCGCCAGCCGAACCGGACGGCGAACGGCCGGCCTGCGGCGATCTCGGCGGCGGACTCGTTGAACGAGGCGTTGCGGTACAGGCTGCGGCCGCTGTTGCCCAGTCCCAGCTTGGCCAGACCGTTGGCCATGTCTTCCAGCGTCGCGGGCTGGTTGTTGCAGTTCACCCAGGTGCCCTGGGCGGCGAGCTGGCAGAACCGCTCCTGGCTGACGGTGTAGCCCCAGTGTTTGGCGATGGTCACGCCGGAGGCGTCCCAGCACCACTGGGTCCTGACCTGCTTCTGCATGTCGATGTTGATCGTCTTCGCGGTCGTGGGGGTGGGTCGGCTCGAACCGCAGACCGGCAGGGTGGTGGTGTTCTCCTTGATGAAGGCGTCCGCGATGTAGTACGAGCCGGTGTAGATCCACCGCGGGTTGTTCTCCACGGTGTCGCCGGTGGTCCGGCAGGACATCTGGATCTTGTCGCCGACCTTCGAGGAGCCTTTCACCTGGGCCGAGAGGGACGGCTTGGCCCGGTGGTTGATGGCCTTGTAGTTGTTCGGCCCGCCGATGACCGTGCCGGTGACCGTATCGGCCTGGGCGAGGGCACCGAAGCCGAACAGCAGACCGCCGGAGATTGCGGCGGTGACCGCGGCTATCAGCGCCTTCTTGCGGCGGGACGTGCGACGTCTGTGCATCATGCTCCTTGATCCGAAAATGTGGGGGAACCTGCTTGCCCAGCAACCCGGTCGTCCGGGGCTGCGGCGCAGATGCTGGGGGCTGCGGCTGCGGCCCCTCGGTTCGGCGTTGATTCGATAACTGATGGCCAGTCAGTCAGGCGCTGTCCGCCCCTGAAGTGCGCCGTCACTCCAGGGCAGCGGGCGAAGTTCACACGGCTCGATGCGGTTCGACCGCCCCGTCGCTTTGTTACGGCCGGCGGGCTCGGGCGCGCCGGATGAGCACCACCCCGGCGGCCGCCCCCATGAGGACGGCCACAGCCATGCCCGTCATAACCCAGGGGAAGGTGCTGTGGCTCCTGTCGCCGGCCGGGGCAGGCGACGCCGACGTGCCGGTGGGCGCTGGGGCCTTGACCGATGGCACGACTGCGGCCGAGGGGCCGGTTGTAGCAGGGGCGGTGGGCGTGACCTGTCCGGTGGGCGGAACCGGATCGACGACCGGTACGGCGACCTCGCTCTCGCCCTGTCCGAGCGAGGGGAATCCGACGTGAACATGCACCTTCCAGGTGCCGGCCGGTAGGACCTCCGTCGTGCTCCAGCCCTTGCGCGTGCTGCTGCCCGCATCGCGGACCAGCCGCCAGGGCCCCATCGTGCGGGTGCCGTCCACACTGGTCGCGTTCACGGTGCCGGCGACCGCCTCGTCGATGGGGTCCCCGTCGTTCTCCCAGGTGATCTCGGTGGTGACGTGGCCCTCCCGCTGCCCGGTGACCACGACCTTGACGGTGTCGCCGTGGGCGTGGGCCGCCGTCGGCACGGCCAGGGCCAGCGGCTGGGCGAGGAACAGGAACAGGGCTCCGAGTCCGGTGCGGACCGGAAAGGCGTGGCGTGTACGCATCGTTGTGGTGTGCTTCCTGGTGCGCTGGGATCCGAGGGCCCGGCGGGCGGCTGCCTGGGGCAGCCGCCCGCCGGTGGACGGCCGACCGGTGGGGATGCCGGCCGGAGGAAGGTCAGCCGACCTTCTGGACCGTCCAGATCTGGGTCGCGCGGTCGTCCGCGCGCTGGAGGTCGAGCAGCCACTCGCCGTAGTACGGGCGCTTGCTGACCGTCAGGGCGTATCCGCCACTCGGGTCCGTGATGGTGGTCGTGCCGCCCTTGGTGTTCAGCTTCCACCGCTGGGTGGAGCCGTTGCCGCAGGGCTGCTGCGCGATCCACGTGCCCTGGGCCGGGGCGCCGCCCGTCTGCAGGCACTTGCCGGAGACCGCGGACTTGATGCGGACCAGCCCGCCGCCCGCATCCTCGAAGAGCCATTGCTGGTGGGCGTAGCCGTTGGCGCGCGCTCCGACGAGCACCGTGCCGTCGGCACTGCGACCGCCCCACAGCTCGGCGGCCATGCCGGTGCTGCCGTTGCTGAGGGTGTAGCGGGCGCCAGGAGTGGTGCGGTCGTCGGCGCCCGCCGTACGGAAGGTGGTGGCTTTGCCGGGTCCGCTGTCGCGCCCGGACGCGTCACGCACGGAGACGGCGACCTTGTACTCCGTGCCCGGCTGGAGGTTGTAGATGCGCACTGCCTGCGACTGAACCCACGTCAGGTGCTTGCCGTTCAGCAGGACCTGGTACCAGGCGGCGCCGTCAGCCTTGGGCCAGCTGGCCACGGCCGAGTTCGACTGGATCTGACCGACCGTCACCGTCAGCCCGTCGGTGGGCTTCTTGGTCGGGGTCGGGCTGGGGGTCGGCTTGGGGTTGGGGCCGGGCCCCGGATCGACGCCGCCGCCCTTGGTCTTCATCAGGAACTGGTTGTCGGCGATGTTCCAGTGCGTGGCCAGGTAGCTTCCGGCCTTGGGACTGGTGTGGAAGTAGTCGTCGTGGTTGCAGTCCAGGATGTTCTCGGACGCCTTGTTGGTGCAGACGTTGCGCATCTGCGGGTAGTACGGCGTGTCCGAGTAGCACATGACGTCGAACTCGTCGGTGCAGTGGGCGCCCCGGCTGGTGTTGGGGGCGCTGTTGTTGACCGCACCAAGGTTGTGGCCGAGTTCGTGGGCGGCGGTGTGGCCGCCCCAGCAGCCGGAGTCCGTACGGCCGTAGGAGGGGCCGAAGTTGCTCTGGTTGGCCTGACCGGGACGCTCGTCGCCGGCGAAGGTGCCGATGCCGCAGTAGACCTTGCTGTCGGCGAAGATCATGTACTTGCGGTCACGGCGGTCGAGGCCCTTGGCGGCGAGCGCGTTGTTGGTCGCGCTGAACTCGGCCAGGGCGGAGGCCGGGACCTCGATGTTGAGCACCGTGGGGGTGCAGTCCGCGGCTGTGACGTAGCGAATGTGGCGTACTCCGCCGGTCTCCTGGGCGCTCGCCGAGTATATGAGGTCGGCGTCGGCCGCCCACTTGCGGAACGAAGCGACGTACTCGGCGTACCGGTCCTGGCCGGGGCCGTGGACGTACACCACCTGGACGCGGTTGCCGGAGCTGCCGTCACCGTCGCACTGGACGGTCTGGCCTGCGGGCCCGGCGGCGACGGCCTGGCGGCTGTCGCTTGCGGGGGCCGGGGCCTTCGAGGCCGGAGTCTTCGCGGTGCTCGCGTCGGCGGCTGGCGCGTCCTGAGGACGCCCGCTGCCTTCCGCCGTCGCGGCGCCGCCTTCGGGCTTGGCCGGATCGGACGCCACGGCCCGGGTCTTCACAGCCGGGGGAACGTCCTTCTTGATGTCGACGCCCTTGGGCGGCGCGTCGGGACCGTGGCTGCAGTGCCCAGCCGCCGTGCGGTAGACCCCGACGCAATGATCGCCCTTCGGCGCGGCCTTGAGGCCGTCGAAGACCATGCCGCGCGCCGTGTCGTTGGCGGGTCTGCCCGCGATCGGCTCCGGTTCCGCCTCACGGGCCGGTGCGGCGGCCGGTGACAGGGCGTTCTCGGCAGGTCTGGCCTGCGCAGGCGTTCCCGCCTCGGCGTGGTCACCAAGACCGGAGTAGGCGATACCCCCCGCTATCACCGCTGCCGAAGCCATGGCGGCGGTGAGAAGTATCAACCTACGCGGTCTGCGCCGATGTTCACGTCTCTTTCGACGATGACTCGTCATGTGCACCTCAAATCCCTGGTCGAAGGAGTGGGTGAGCGGAAGCCTGCCAGACGGGTGCGGTGGAGATTTCGGGCAAACGGGAATTAGGCTCAAGATATCTGACCGTTACCTCGCCCTATCTATTTGATGAACAGTCAGTTCCCTTTAAAATTAGGGGAGTTAGTCGACTGCACCGGGGATGGTCCAGGCCTTTTAGGTGATCTCGTTATCGAATCGAGATAAGCTCTGAGCCCTTATTGACGGCAATTCAGTCGAGGATTCATCTAATTACTACGAGCCGAATTGGCCCTGCTACGGCCGGTGAGAACCCGTCAACTTCGGTCGTGCAAAGGGTGAAGGCCGGTGCCAGGGCAGGCCGGTGTTCATGCGGGCGGAGGTCAAGAGGGCGGTCCGTGAGCGTTTGGGTGTTGAACGCAAGCCATGCCCGGGCGACGTGCCGATGGGCAGGGGCGGTTGGTCGAGCCGCTGACCACGGCGTGGAAAGACCGGCGCCGCACGGTCAGCGGCCCCCAGGATGTCTATGTGTGTCAGTTCCGGCCCGGCTCCGGGGGAGCCCCTGCCGGGGAGTCCGCGGGCGCTGTGGCGGTGAGGGCGTCGGCGTAGAGGCGGAACAGCCTCAGGCGGACAGGGGGCTGGGTGTTCTCGTCGGTGAGGGTCTGCCAGCAGTGAGCGGCCAGGGTGCGGGCGCGGGTGCCGGGCCAGGGGTGGGGGAGTAGTTCGAGGGGGAGCAGGGGGTCGGGTTCCATGGCGGTGGTGAAGGCCGTCGCCAGTTCGATCGCGTACGTCAGCCGCTCGGTTGCGGTGGGCCGGGCCGGTGCGGACAGCTGGGACAGCCGGGCCGCGGCGAGGGCGGCGAGTGCCTCGTGGCGTTCCGCGACCGCCCCGAGCGGCCACAGCAGGGCGGCCAGCCGGGCCGGGTCGTCCTCGTCCCCGACCCGTAGGTCCCGGCTGGTCAGGCGGGTGAGGGAGGGCAGGACGCCGAGGTGGCGGGCGTGGGCCTCGACGATGTCGCCGATCGCGTTGGCGCTGACGTAGAGCCCGCCCTGGAGGGGCGCGGCGCCGAGGTGGAGCAGCGTGTCGCGCAAGGCGTCACGGGCCTGCCGGGCGGTCTCGGGGATGGCGAAGGCGAACACGTGCCACGTGCCGTCCCAGGGAGCGAGTCCCTGGTCCTGCCGGTAGGCGTGGCGGACGTACTCCACGTCCGGTGCGATGGCGCCGGTGGCGTCGGCGGTGGCGTGCAGCCGGGCCTTGCGGCCCCGCCCCTCCTGGGTGAACCGGCCCTCCGCGACCAGCCGTTTGACGCAGAGCCGGACCTGCTGGTCGGTCATGCCGAGGGCCTCGGCGACGGCGTACAACTCGCCGGCGTCGACGGTGCCGTCTTCACGGACGAGGGCGAACACCAGGGTCCGGGTGCCGATCTCGGGCGCGGCGGGCTCCGCCGCAGGCCTGCTGGTCGTCATCGCTGCTCCTCGGCGGCGCCGGATACGTCGTCTCCCGGGCGGGCCGGGACGGCGCGATGCATCGTAGTCACCGCGCCGAAGCCCATCAGGCCCCGGAGGTACGGGGTCTGCTCGGTGCGTACGGCGCTGAAGCCGTGCCGCTCGTACAGGGCGCGGGCGCGCGGGTTGACGTCGATGACGTCCAGGCGGACCCGGGAACAGCCGTGTTCGGCGGCGACGGCCGCGATCTCCGTCAGCAGCAGGCTCCCGATGCCCGAACCCCGGTGGGCGGGGTCGACGGCGATGCCGTCCATGACGAGTTCCCCCGGCCGCGGAGTGCGCTCGAGCAGCGCCAGCACGGCGAGCCGGGGCAGGGCGCGGAACAGTCCGTAGGCGGCGAGCATGTCGCGCACACCACCGCCGGTCAGGCCGCGTCCGCCGAGCTGGTAGCCGGCCACGCCCACGACGCGGTCGCCGCCGGGCGCGAGGGCGACGGCGGCGCGGTCGTGGTGGAGGTGGCGGGCGATGAAGGCGCGCCCGCGCTCGGGCGGGTTGAGGGCGGTACCGAGTTTGCGGCCGAAGGCCTCCCAGTACAGCTCGGCGACCCGCGCCTCGGCTCCGTGCGGTACGCCGTGCTGGATGACGACTCCTGCGTTCACGATGGCTCCTCGTGTTGTGTGGACAAGCATAGTACGGTCGGATGAGAAACGAGCGTTTCAGAAATGATAGTTCCTTGGGGGTTGGATGCCGATGGGCGCGATACGCACGAGAACGGGGCGTGGCCGGAGGGTGGTGCGGGCCGTGCTCGGGACGCTGGCCGCGATGGCGGTCCTGGCGGCCGGCCTCGGCGGGCTTGTGGTCTGGCAGAACACCTACGACCTGCGCGAGGAGGCGGTGACGGTCCGGCACGGCGGCCGGACCCTGGACGGTGTACTCGCCCTGCCCGAGCAGGGGAAGGGACCCTTCCCGCTGGTGGTTTTCGTGCACGGGGACGGGCCCGTCGACGCCACGCACGACACCTTCTACCGGCCGATCTGGGAGTCCTTCGCCCGCGCGGGATACGCCTCGCTGTCCTGGAACAAGCCGGGTGTGGGCGGCTCGCCGGGCGACTGGCTCGACCAGACCATGGACGACCGGGCCGCGGAGGCCGTCGATGCCATCGCGTGGGCCCGTCAGCGGCCGGACATCGACGGGCGGCGGATCGGGCTGTGGGGCGCCAGCCAGGCAGGCTGGGTGCTGCCCAAGATCGCGGCCAAGGACCGCGGAGTGCGGTTCGCGATCGCCGTCTCACCGGCCGTCAACTGGCATCAGCAGGGCCGTTACCACCTCCTCCAGGAGCTGCGCCGTGACGGCGCCTCAGGGGCCGAAGTCGCCGCGGCGCTGCGCCGCCGGGAGACCGGCCTGGAGCTGCTCGGGCGCGGCGCCCCGTACGAGGAGTACGTGCGGGCCATGGGCGGCGACGCCCGGGGCATGACAGCCGCCCGGTGGCGGTTCGTCTCCATGAACCACACCGCCGACGCGAGCGGCGACCTGCCCGCGCTGCGCGGGCTGCGCGTCCTGCTGGTGCTCGCCGGGCACGACGTGAACGTGGACACCGCCGATACGGAGGCCGCCTACCGCCGCCTGCTCCCGGGACCGGCACTGCGCGTCGCCCGCTACCCCGACGCCACCCACGGCCTGGTCAAGCACGACGTCGAGAACTCGTCGGTCCGTCTCACCCTGACCGCGCTGTGCGTGCCGCGGGCCCTGTTCGCCGAGGGCTTCCTGGCCGACCAGCGGAACTTCCTGGCCTCCCTCGACGCCGTAGCGGCGAAGCGATGACCACGGACCTCCGTGAACCCCGGCGCATGCGAAAGCCGGGTCCACGCGGCCGCTTTTCGCGATCAGCGGCCGACCGGGCTCGCCCCAGCCGCCGAGTGCCCCTCCGCCGCTGTGGCCGAAGGAAGCTCCGTCCAGACGGTCTTGCCGTCCCGGCTGTAGCGGGTGCCCCACCGATCGGTGAGCTGGGCCACCAGGAAGAGACCGCGCCCGCCCTCATCGGTGGTGCGCGCCCGCCGTAGATGCGGAGCGGTGCTGCTGCTGTCGGAGACCTCGCAGATCAGGCTGCGGTCGCGGATGAGCCGCAGGGTCGCCGGCGAGCCGCCCCCGTACCGGTAGGCGTTGGTGACCAGTTCACTGACGACCAGTTCGGCGGTGAAGGCCAGCTCTCCCAGGCCCCAGTCGGTCAGCGTGGCCCTCGTCAGGTCCCGTGCCCGGGCGGCGGCCGTCGGCTCCGCGGGCAGTTCCCAGGAGGCGACCCGCTCCGGCGCCAGCACGCGGGTGCGGGCAAGGAGCAGTGCGACGTCGTCGTGTGGGTGCTCGGGCAGCAGGGCCTCCTGCACCGCCGTACAGGTCTCCTCCAGTGACCGGCCGGGCCGGGACAGGGCTTCCCGCAGCCGCTCAAGACCCTCGTCGAGGTCGTGGCCACGGGCCTCGACGAGGCCGTCCGTGTACAGCGCCAGCAGGCTTCCCTCGGCGAGTTCCAGTTCGGCGGACTCGAACGGGAGTCCGCCCAGGCCCAGCGGCGGCCCCTCGGGAAGGTCCGGCAGGCTCACCTCGCCGTCGGCGGTCACGAGGGCGGGGGGCACGTGGCCCGCGCGGGCCAGGGTGCAGCGCCGGGAAGTCGGATCGTAGACCGCGTAGAGGCAGGTCGCGCCGACGATCTGCCGGCCCTGCGAGCCTCCTTCGGCCGGCTCCTGCTCAGCGGCCAGACGGTTGACCAGGTCGTCCAGGTGGGAGAGGACCTCCTCCGGCGCGTAGTCCAGGCCGGCCAGGGTGTGTACGGCTGTGCGCAGGCGGCCCATGGTGGCCGCGGCGTGCAGGCCATGGCCCACGACATCGCCGACCACGAGGGCGACGCGGGCTCCGGAGAGGGGGATGACATCGAACCAGTCGCCGCCGACGCCGGTGGCGGGATCGGCCGGCAGATAGCGGTACGCGACCTCGACCGCACTGTGCTCGGGCAGCTCCCGCGGCAGCAGGCTGCGCTGCAATGTCAGCGCCGCCTGGTGCTGCTGGGTGTAGCGGCGGGCGTTGTCGATGCAGAGGGCGGCGCGCGCGGCGAACTCCTCCGCGAGCGTGAGGTCGTCCTCCTCGAAGGGCTGGGGCCACCTGGCCCGCCACAGGCTGAGCAGGCCGAGGAGCACACCGCGGGCGGTCAGCGGTACGACGATCAGCGAGTGAGCGCCCAGGCCGAGTGCGCGCCGTGCGCGCTCCGGCTCCTGGAAGTACCAGCCGGGGCTGCTTTGAAGCACTGATTCGAGGATGGGCTGCCGCTCGGCGAGGCACCTGGCCTGTGGGGTACGAGGGTCGAAGCGGAAGACCTCTCCGGCGGGATACATCACCCGCAGCGCCTCCGCCACGACCGAGTGGACGGCCATCCTGCGGACCGGTCCGATCGTCTCCTCGGCGGTCTCCTCGCCGCGGGCCACCGGCTCCAGCAGATCCACCGAGACGGCGTCGGCGAGGTCGGGGACCGCGACGTCGGCCAGCTCCCAGGCGGTCCGGTCGAGATCCAGTGTGGTCCCGATGCGGGCGCTCGCGCGGTTGAGCAGGGCGAGCCGTCGCCGGGCCCGGTGGCGATCGGTGACGTCCTCCACCAATTGGGTGACTCCGAGGATCCCGCGGGAGGGGTCCTCCATCCGGAACGCCGACACCGACACCACCCGCTCGTGGCCGGGGTCGCTCCTCAGGCGACAGGTCTGCTCGGTGAAGATCAGGGGTTCGCCCGTCTCCAGTACCCGGCGCAGCCGGGTCTCGATGGTCTCCACGTCCGGACCGATCAGGAAGTCGCCGGTGCGCCGGCCCCGGACCTCCGCCGCCGGAAGTTGCGCGAACCGGGCCAGCGCCCGGTTGACCCGCAGGACGCTCAGGTCGGGGGCGTGGACGGACAGTCCGATCGGGGAGCGCCGGAACAGACCGTCCAGGACCGAACGGTCCGTCTCCCACTGGAGCACCTCCTCTGCCGGGGCGGCGACGAGGAACCACTCGCGGGCCGAGCCGGTGCGGATGACTGAGCGGGCGCGGAATCCCAGCTCCACCCGTCGCCCGCTGCGGTGCAGGACAGGCAGGACCCCGGACCAGCCGCCGTCGCGCTCGCACGCGGCCACCGCGTCCAGGACCGCCTCGCGGTCGCCGGCGCCGACCAGGAATTCGACCGCCGCCCGGCCCAGCACCTCCTCGGGCGGGTAGCCGAGGTGCTGCCGCGCGCGCTCGCTCCAGCCGACGATCCTGCCGTGGTCGTCCAGTACCGCCGAGGCCGAGCTGTGCAGCGCGAACGGGTCCTCGGGCGCCTCGCCCACACCCGGCACCGGTGCGTCCATGGCTACCACCCTTCGACCTGCCGAACGGAACGCTGAGCGGGTACTCCCTACTGCCCAGCCTCCCGCGCCGGGGGCAGCTGTGCCCATCCGTGGCATGCTCGTCCTATGACGGGTAACCGCGATGAGGCGGACGTGCCTGAGTCGAGTACCGGCAGCCTCGGTGGAGCCGCCGCGGCCTCCGGCGCGACCCGTGACGCCGTCCTCGCGTCGAGCCGCTACGTACCCCGTCGACAGCGCACGGCCCAAGACGAGCGGGCCCCCGCCCTGCCGGTGTCCGCGGTGCAGGAGCTGCTGGACGGCCTGGCCGGCTCGGTGATCTTCCTCGTGCCGTCGCCCGGGGCGAACGGCGACATCCAGGACTTCCGGATCACGGCGGCCTCCCCCGACGCGCTGGACGTAGCCGGCCGCAGGGGCAAGGAACTGGTGGGGCTCAGCCTCCTGGAGACGTATCCCACCGTGCGGGGCACCGTGCTGTGGGACGGGTACCTCGGAGCGCTGGCGACCGGCACCCGCTACGAAGGCGAGCCGTTCGAGTACGAGGAGGCCCTCGGCGGCATTCCCCGGCTGTCCCGGTTCGCCGTCCGGGCGGCGCCGTGCCAAGGAGGGCTGATCGTCTCCTGGGTCCGACTGGACAACGGGGAGCGGGAGCAGCGCCGCCTGGCGGTGATGCAGCGCCTGGGGAACATGGGCTGGGCGGACTGGGACCTGGTCCGCGCCACCACCACCTGGTCCGAGCAGGTCTACAGCATTTTCGGCAGGGCCCCCTCGCTCGGCCCGACGCCATTGGAGGAGCTGCCCCGGCATGCCGTCACCGAGGACTTTCCGGCCCTGAGCAGGGCCGTGCGGCGCCTCCTCGGGCGCGGCAAGCCGATCGATCACACCTTCCGCATCCTCACGCCTGGCGAGGAGGTCCGGTACGTCCGGATCGTCGCGGAGGCCGAGACGGACGTACGCGGGGACCCGGTCGAGGTGTACGGCTTCTTCCAGAACCTCACCGCCGCGAAACGGGCCGAGGAGCAGCTGCTCCAGCACGAGCGGGCCGCCCTGGCCCAGCAGGGCATGCTGGCGGCCGAGCGCAGCCTCGCCGCCCGGCTCCAGGACGCTTTGCTGCCGCTGCCCCAGCAGTCCCTGCGACTGGCCGGCCTCACCGTCGACGTCGCGTATCAGCCCCTCCAGGAGGGGCTCAACGTCGGAGGCGACTGGTACAGCGCCATCGAACTGCCTGACGGCAGCGCACTGCTCGTCGTCGGCGACGTGGCGGGCCACGGCCTCGACGCCGTCGCCACCATGGCCCAACTGCGCTTCACCGCCAAGGGCATGGCCGTCACGGGCACCCCTCTCGCCGCGATCCTCAGCCGGCTCAACACGCTTCTGTGGCACAGCTCCGACCGGGGCTTCAGCACGGCCACCATGATCATGGCGCGGTACGAGCCGGACGCGGGACTGCTCACCTGGGTGCGGGCCGGCCACCTGCCGCCCCTGCTCCTTCGCCAGGGCGAGGCCCGCTACCTGGCGTCGCCGCACGGTGTCCTCCTGGGCGCCACGACCGCTCCGCGCTACGACTCGTCCACCATCCGCCTGCTGCCCGGCGACCACCTGCTGTTCTACACGGACGGTCTGGTCGAGGCTCCGAGCGAGGAGCTCGACGACGGCCTTGCCCGACTGGCCCGTACGGCCGCGGCGTGCAGCGGCAGCGTGCGGCCCCTGGACGGCATCCTGGACGCGCTCGTACGCCCGGACACGCGCCGGGACGACATCTGCATCCTGCACATCAGCGTCTGATCGTCGTCACGCCCGCTCTCGGCCCCGGGTCTCGCGGTACTCGTCGCCGAGCAGTGAGGTGAGTGTGGAGCGCATGTCCGTGAGGAATTCCTCGAACTGCTCGATGAGTTCCGGCGGATACTGCGCCATCATCGCCGTGAGCCGGTCCGAGAAGGGCTGGAAGAATTCGGAGGCCGGCTTTGCGATCGCCGGGCTGCTGCGCAGGGTCACGACTCGCCGGTCGGGGTGTTCGCCGCGCGTACGGACGATGTGTCCGGCCTTTTCGAGCCGGTCCACCAGAGCGGTCGTCGCGCCCGACGTCAGCGACACGCGCTCGCTGAGGCGGGCCAGCGAGAGCGGCGCGTTCTGGTCCTCCGCGTAGAGGATTTCCACCAGCGCGGCGGCGTCCGTGGAATGCAGTCCGAGATGGTTGGCGAAACGTCGGGTGAATTCCGTGTAGTTGGCACCCCAGGAACGCAGCTCGTTCACGATTCGGACGCTCTGCGCCGACACCCGCGCCAGCTCTTCGTCAGCCATCGACCTGACCCCCGCGTATCTCGCTCATATGTCCTCGGGGATATTACGCGGCGAGGCAACGTCATGGAGGCAACGTCATGAGGGAGCATCACCGCCGGACCCTGATGGCCGCCGTGGCCACGAGGGCCAGCACCAGCAGGCCGGCGCAGACGTAGCTGGAGAGCTCCAGACCGAGGGACATCGCCTCCCGGGCGGCGTCCGCCGCCGACGCGCTCTTCGGATCGGCCGCCAGGGACGGGATCACGGATCCGGCGCTCTCCGTCACTACTCCGCTCAGCTCCTCGGCGTCCTTGCCCGGGAGTCCCGCCTCGGTGAGGCGGTCCTTCAGGTTGGAGGTGAGCGAGCTGAAGAACAACGTGGTGAGGACGGCGATACCCAGCGCGGAACCCAGCTCGCGGGCCGCGCTCTGGATGCCGGACCCCTGTCCGGCGCTCTCGACCGGCACGTCCACCAGGACGACATTGGTGACCTGCGCGGTTGCGAAGCCGACACCGATGCCGTAGATGAACAGCGCGATCGCGATCAGCCACCAGGCGCTGTCGGTGGCGGCGATGAGCCCGAGGAGCACCAGGCCGACGGCCTCCAGGAGCAGACCGATCCGTACCTGAGCCAGCGCGGAGGCGGCCATGTTGAAGCTGGCGCCGGTCGCGCAGAAGCTGCCCACGGCGAGCGCGACGAGCGCGAGACCTGCCTGGAAGGCGCTGTAGTCCAGGGCGAACTGGAGCCACAGCGGCAGCACCGCGATGATGCCGAACTCGCCGAGGCCGACGATCACGGTCACCACGTTGCCGTTGCGGAAGGACGGGATCGAGAAGAGCCGCACATCCACCAGCGGTTCGGCGTTCTTACGGCCGAGCGCCGCCTGCCGGCGCCAGAAGGCGATGAGCACCAGAGCGGAGATGACGAACGAGACGAGGACCGGAGAGGGGCCGCCGCTCCACGTGAACCCGCTGATCTTCAGCGGCTCGATGGTGACGATCCAGCCGTAGCTGCGCCCCTCGATCAGCCCGAACGCCAGGAAGCCGAGACCGATCGCGGACATGATGCCGCCGACGATGTCGATCCGTCCCTGGGTGCGCGGCGACGCGTCGAGATAGATCAGGACGCCCGCCATGATCACGATCACCAGCGGGATGTTGATGCCGAAGGCCCAGCGCCACGAGAAGTCGGCGAGCCAGCCGCCGAGCAGCGGACCGACGGCCGCCGCGGCACCGATCGTCGAACCCCAGATGGCGAAGGCCTGCCCGCGGGCCTTGCCGGTGAAGGTCGCGTTCACCAGGGCCAGCGAGGTCGGCAGGATCATGGCGCCGCCGACGCCCTGCACGAACCGCGCCAGGATCAGCAGACCGCCGCTCGGCGCGATCGCGGCCACCAGGCTCGTCACACCGAAGACGACCAGACCGATCAGGAAGATCTTGCGGGCGCCGTGCAGGTCGGCGAGGCGTCCGGTGAACAGGAGCAGCGCCGCGAAGACGATCGCGTAGGACTCCTGGATCCACTGGGCCTCGACGGAGTCGATCGCGAGGTCCTCGATGATCGGCGCGAGGATCACATTGACGATCGTGAGGTCCACGACGATCAGGGCCACGCCCAGGGACAAGGCGATGAGGCCTAACCACCGTGTCCGGGAAGGGGTTTCTGTCTGTGCCGGCGCGTTCAAGGCTCCTCCATCATTAAGTATCTCTATGGTGAAGGTAATTTCGGGGCGCGGCAGTGTCAAGGTGTGCCGGCTTCACTCCGAGCGGTACGTCACCCTGAGCGCTCACCGCTTCCGAGCCGGGGGAACGGCTCGGTCGAGAAGGCCACCTCGACCGGCACGTCGAAGTACTGCGCGATCCGCAGGGCGAGATACAGGCTCGGGCTGTACTCGCCCCGCTCCAGGTAACCCACCGTCTGATAGTGGATGCCCAGGGCCTCGGAGAGCTGCCGGCGCGAGATGCCCCGTTCCGCGCGGAGCATGGCGATTCTGTTGTGGACGGTGTCACTCATCGCGCCCGCCCTGTGATCCGTATCGCATGCGCGGGCCGCGGGCCCCGGGGGGTGCCACGCGGACTCCTGCGGTGCGCCCGCGCGCGCCCGCGAGTTCGTCCATAACGATCAAAGCAGTTGTCTTTCTCGTAGCAGGTCTACTATCAAAACCGTAGCACGCCTACTACATGACCTGGGAGTGGGAAGGGCCCCTCCCCACCCGTGAGCGGAGGTCAGGGGGGTCGTACGGGTGGGGTCTGGCGAGGGCAACGTCACAGCTGTAGCCCCTGCTGCTCATCCGTGCCGCTGGCCTAGCATCCCCCGCATGACGGTTCTCCCCGATGACGGGCTTTCGCTCGCCGCCGAGTTCCCGGACGCCACCCATGACCAGTGGCAGCGCCTTGTCGAAGGTGTGCTGCGCAAGTCGGGCAAGGACGTCTCGGGCGAAGCGGCCGAGGAAGCGCTCACGACGGCGCTGGACGACGGACTCGTCGCCCGCCCCCTCTACACCCCGCGCGACGCCGTCGCGGACACCGGATACCCGGGCTTCGCCCCGTACGTACGCGGCGGCCGCCCCGTGGGCGGCTGGGACGTACGGCAGCGGCACGGCCGGTCCGAGCCCGCCCGCACCAACGAAGCGGTGCTCGGCGACCTGGAGAACGGGGTCACCTCGCTGTGGCTGACCGTCGGTGAGCTCGGCGTGCCGGTCGACGGCCTCGCCCAGTCCCTCGACGGCGTCTACCTCGACCTGGCGCCGGTCGTCCTCGACGCCGGAGCCGAAACGACCGCCGCCGCCGAGGAGTTGCTGCGGCTGTACGAGGCCCAGGGCGTCGCCTCCGGCGCGGCCCGCGGCAACCTCGGGGCCGACCCGCTCGCCCTCGCCGCCCGCACCGGACATCCGGTCGACTGGCAGGACACCGCGGCGCTCGCCCGGCGCTGCCACGACCAGTACCCGGGGCTGCGGGCCCTGACCGTGGACGCGCTGCCGTACCACGAGGCCGGCGCCTCCGCCGCGCAGGAGCTCGGCGCCTCGCTCGCGACCGCCGTCGCCTCGCTGCGCCACCTCACCGACGCCGGACTGCCGGTCGAAGCGGCCCTGCGGCAGCTGGAGTTCCGCTACGCGGCCACGGCCGACCAGTTCCTCACCATCGCCAAGTTCCGGGCGGCGCGCCGCCTGTGGGCCCGGATCGCCGAGGCGTCCGGCGTGCCCGGGGCGGGGGCGCAGCGCCAGCACGCCGTCACCTCGCCGGTCATGATGACCCGCCGCGACCCGTACGTGAACATGCTCCGCACCACCATCGCCTGCCTCGGCGCCGGGGTCGGCGGCGCGGACGCCGTCACCGTGCTGCCCTTCGACCACGAGCTCGGCCTGCCGGACGCCTTCGCCCGCCGCATCGCCCGCAACACCTCCTCCATCCTCCTTGAGGAGTCGCACCTCGGCCGGGTCGCCGACCCCGGCGGCGGTTCCTGGTACGTCGAGCGCCTCACCACCGAACTCGCCCACGCCGCCTGGGAGTTCTTCCAGGAGCTGGAGCGCGCCGGCGGCCAGGAGCAGGCCCTGCGCTCCGGACTCCTCGGCGAGCGGATCGCCGCCACCTGGGACGCGCGCAAGAAGAAGCTGGCCAAGCGGCGCGAACCCATCACCGGCGTCAGCGAGTTCCCGCACCTGGCGGAGAAGCCCGTCGAGCGCGAGCCCGCGCCGCTCCCGCCGGCCGGCGGACTCCCGCGGGTGCGCCGCGACGAGGCGTACGAGGAGCTGCGCAGCCGCTCCGACGCCCACCTCGCCGCCACCGGCGCCCGCCCCAAGGTCTTCCTCGCCGCGCTCGGCCCGGCCTCGGCGCACACCGCCCGGGCCACCTTCGCCGCCAACCTCTTCCAGGCCGGCGGCGTCGAGCCCGTCCATGACCCCGTCTCCGTGGACGCGGCCACCGCCGCCGAGGCCTTCGCCGCCAGCGGCGCCACCATCGCCTGCCTCTGCTCCAGCGACGCGCTCTACGAGGAGCAGGCCGCCGAGGTCGCCCAGGCGCTGAAGTCGGCGGGCGCGAAGTGGGTGTTCCTCGCGGGCCGGCCCGCCGAGCACACCGGCGTCGACGCATACATCTTCGCGGGCTGCGACGCCGTCGGCGTCCTGTCCTCCGTCCTGGACCGCATGGGAGTGGCGGCGTGATGCACATTCCGGACTTCTCCGAAGTCCCCCTGGACTCCGGCACGCCGGCCGACACCACCGAGGAGCAGTGGCGCACGGCCGTCAAGGAGTCGACCGGCAGCAGCGCCGACGACCTGGTCTGGGACACCCCGGAAGGCATCGCCGTCAAGCCGCTGTACACCGGCCGTGACGTGGAGGGCCTGGACTTCCTCGGTACGTACCCGGGCGTCGCGCCGTACCTCCGCGGCCCGTACCCGACGATGTACGTCAACCAGCCGTGGACGATCCGGCAGTACGCCGGCTTCTCCACCGCCGAGGAGTCCAACGCCTTCTACCGACGCAACCTCGCCGCCGGACAGAAGGGCCTGTCGGTCGCCTTCGACCTGCCGACCCACCGCGGCTACGACAGCGACCACCCGCGCGTCACCGGTGACGTCGGCATGGCGGGCGTCGCCATCGACTCCATCTACGACATGCGCCAGCTCTTCGACGGCATCCCGCTGGACAAGATGACCGTGTCGATGACGATGAACGGCGCCGTGCTGCCCGTCCTCGCCCTCTACATCGTGGCCGCCGAGGAGCAGGGCGTACCGCCCGAGAAGCTGGCCGGGACCATCCAGAACGACATCCTCAAGGAGTTCATGGTCCGCAACACCTACATCTATCCGCCCCGGCCCTCGATGCGGATCATCTCCGACATCTTCGCGTATACCTCGCAGAAGATGCCGCGCTACAACTCCATCTCCATCTCCGGCTACCACATCCAGGAGGCCGGGGCCACCGCCGACCTGGAGCTGGCGTACACCCTGGCCGACGGTGTGGAGTACCTGCGCGCGGGCCGGGACGCGGGCCTCGACGTGGACGCGTTCGCGCCGCGGCTCTCCTTCTTCTGGGCCATCGGCATGAACTTCTTCATGGAGATCGCCAAGATGCGCGCGGCCCGGCTGCTGTGGGCCCGGCTGGTCAAGCAGTTCGACCCGAAGAACGCCAAGTCGCTCTCCCTGCGCACCCATTCGCAGACCTCCGGCTGGTCCCTGACCGCCCAGGACGTCTTCAACAACGTCACCCGCACCTGCGTCGAGGCGATGGCCGCCACCCAGGGCCACACCCAGTCGCTGCACACCAACGCCCTCGACGAGGCGCTCGCCCTGCCGACGGACTTCTCCGCCCGGATCGCCCGCAACACCCAGCTGGTGCTCCAGCAGGAGTCGGGCACCTGCCGGGTCATCGACCCCTGGGGCGGCAGCGCCTACGTCGAGAAGCTCACCTACGACCTGGCGCGGCGCGCCTGGCAGCACATCCAGGAGGTCGAGGCGGCCGGCGGCATGGCCCAGGCCATCGACGCCGGCATCCCCAAGATGCGCGTCGAGGAGGCGGCCGCCCGCACCCAGGCCCGTATCGACTCCGGCCGCCAGCCCGTCATCGGCGTCAACAAGTACCGCGTCGAGAGCGACGAGCAGATCGACGTCCTCAAGGTCGACAACTCCTCCGTGCGCGCCCAGCAGATCGCCAAGCTGCGCCGGCTGCGCGAGGAGCGCGACGAGAACGCCACCCAGGACGCGCTGCGCGCGCTCACCGAGGCCGCCGGCCGGGGCTCCGGCCCGGGCCTGGAGTCCAACCTGCTGGCCCTCGCGGTGAACGCCGCCCGCGCCAAGGCCACCGTCGGCGAGATCTCCGACGCCCTGGAGAAGGTGTACGGCCGCCACGCGAGCCAGATCCGTACGATCTCCGGTGTGTACCGCACCGAGGCAGGAGCATCCCCCTCCGTGGAACGTACCCGCTCCCTCGTCGAGCGCTTCGAGGAGGCGGAGGGCCGCCGCCCGCGCATCCTCGTCGCCAAGATGGGCCAGGACGGCCACGACCGCGGCCAGAAGGTCATCGCCACCGCCTTCGCCGACCTGGGCTTCGACGTCGACGTCGGCCCGCTCTTCCAGACCCCGGCCGAGGTGGCCCGGCAGGCCGTCGAGGCGGACGTGCACGTCGTGGGCGTCTCGTCGCTGGCGGCGGGCCATCTCACCCTCGTCCCCGCGCTGCGCGAGCAGCTCGCGGAGGAGGGCCGCGACGACATCATGATCGTCGTGGGCGGGGTCATCCCGCCGCAGGACGTGCCCACGCTCCTGGAGATGGGGGCCGCGGCGGTCTTCCCGCCCGGCACGGTGATCCCGGACGCGGCCCACGACCTGGTGACGCGGCTCGCCGCGACACTGGGCCACGACGAGCTGTAGCCGCGCATGCGCATCGATCTGGACACCTGTGTGAAGGGGGTGCTCGACGGGAAACGGGCGTGGATCGCCCGCGCGATCACCCTCGTCGAGTCCACCCGCCCCGACCATCGCGTCCTCGCCCAGCGGCTGCTGACCGAGCTGCTGCCGCACACCGGCAACGCCCGGCGGATCGGCATCAGCGGGGTGCCCGGGGTCGGCAAGTCGACCTTCATCGACGCCTTCGGGACGATGCTCACCGGCCTCGGCCACCGGGTCGCCGTGCTCGCCGTCGACCCGTCCTCCACCCGTACCGGCGGCTCCATCCTGGGCGACAAGACCAGGATGGAGCGGCTCGCCGTCGACCCGGCCGCGTTCGTGCGGCCGTCGCCGAGCGCGGGCACCCTGGGTGGGGTGGCCAAGGCCACCCGCGAATCCATGGTGGTGATGGAGGCGGCGGGCTACGACGTCGTCCTCGTCGAGACCGTCGGCGTCGGCCAGTCGGAGACCACCGTCGCCGGCATGGTCGACTCGTTCCTGCTGCTCACCCTCGCCCGCACCGGCGACCAGCTCCAGGGCATCAAGAAGGGCGTCCTGGAACTGGCCGACGTCATCGCCGTCAACAAGGCCGACGGCCCGCACGAGCGCGACGCCCGCGGCGCCGCCCGCGAACTGGCGGGCGCACTGCGCCTCATGCACCCCGCGGACGCGGCCTGGACCCCGCCGGTGCTCAGCTGCAGCGCCCGCGAGTCCACCGGCCTCGACACCGTCTGGGACCGCCTGGAGCAGCACCGTACGCTCCTGGACGCGGGCGGCCGGCTCGCCGCCAAACGCCGCGACCAGCAGGTCGACTGGGCCTGGGCCATGGTCCACGACGAGCTGCTCGGCCGGCTGCGGGCCCACCCGGAGGTACGGGACCTCGCCCCGGAGCTGGAACGCCAGGTCCGCGAGGGTGAGTTGACCCCGACGCTGGCCGCCGAACGGATCCTGGCGGCGTTCGGGGCGCACTGATCTGAGACACGATCGCCCCGGGCCCAGGCGGCTGGGCATACTGACCCCTCCCGATCACCGCGACACCCGCAGGAGGAGTCATGGCTGCCAGCTTCAGGACGGTCATCGAGGTGGGCCCGGCCCATCTCGACCAGGCCCGGGGCCTCGACCGGACGTTCCAGGAGGCGATCGCCCCGGCGACCGTCAACTTCGACTTCGGCCACATCCGGGAGGCGGCCGCCGCCATCCCGGACAGCACGATCGTGAAGATGGTCCGGGGCTGGGGTCTTCAGGAGACCGCCCCGGTCCAGGTCATGGTGGAGTCCCTGAAGGAGGCCGTCCGCCAGGCGCTGCCCGAGACGTTCGCCGCCGCCTCGTTCTGGGGCACCATCGAGCAGGAGCTCGTGCGCGCTTTCACCGGCCTCGCCGCACAGGAGGGCGAGCGCGGGCTCTCGTACTACGCCGAGGGCGAGGACCGCACCAGCTACTACCGCGACCTGCTCTTCGCCCTCCAGGACGAGGAGACCGGGGAGCACATGTACGCCATCGCCTTCTGTGTCGACGTCACCGTCGGCCTGGACAAGGCCCGGGCCGGTGTCCTCAAGACCGACGACATCGCCCCGTACGCGATCCGGCTCAACGCGATCGTGGTGCGCCAGGAGCTGCGGCTCGCGGCGTGAGCGCCGCCTGACGGGCACCGCCCCGTACCGGCCCGCCGTCCCGGGCCGAACCGGCCGCGAGCAGCGCCTCCGTCACGAGGCGGACGCCGCGCGCCAGCCGTCCCAGCTGTTCCAGCTCGACGGCGTACATCTGGATTGCGTTCTCGATCGTGGGCTCGGGCACCCCGAGCGTGGGCAGCTCCGCCCGAGAGGTCTGCAGAGCCACCCGCACCGCGCGTATCTCGTGCTGTATCTGAAGCTGCGCATGGCGCGCCAGCAGCACCGGGTGGCGGGTGAGCGGGGAGTAACCGGCGTAGCGGGCCGGCAGAAGATCACGCAGCCAGCGGGCTGCCGTGCGTTCCCAGTCGCGGTTGCCGGGAGTCCTGACCTGGCACGGCCAGTCGGCGCTGACGGGGGAGTAGGTCGGGGACATCGTTGTCGCTTCCAGAAAGATGACCTGAAGATGAATGACCTGATGGGAGGGGGTGCGGCGGTCCCGGCCCAGGGGTTGACCAAGACCGCCGCGGATGGAACACCAGGGGCCGACATGAGGAGGAGGGGTCGGCAGGGGCCCGGGCGCACACCAGCAGTAAATATATATACCGTCGAGTAAGCAAGGGTATGAAAAATTTCATGCGACGCGGGGCATGAAAAAGACCGGGTGCCAGGGGCCCCGGTGTCAGTCCTCCAGGAAGAAATTGTGCTGCTCGGCGGCCTGCTCGTACCCCTCCAGACGCAGCTGCGTCCGCTCCGGATCGGCGTCCGCCATCGCCTGCAGCAGCGAGGCGGACAGCAACTGCGGCGCCGCGTACGAGTCGAAGACCAGCCGCGACCCCGTACCCGCCGTGAACGCCACGTCGGCCTCCTCCACCAGCTGCCCGAGCGCCAGGTCGGTGATGAGCGCGACCTTCAGCCCGACGCCCCGCGCGGCTCGGATCGCAGCCAGCGTCTCGCGGGCGTGCCGGGGCATCGCGAAGGCCAGCACCCAGGTCCCGCCCGCCTCCCGGGACTGCAGCAGCGCGTCGTAGGAGACGCTGCCGCCGCGGGTCACCACCCGTACGTCGGGGTGGATCCGGCGGGCCGCGTACGCGAAGTACTCGGCCAGGGAGACCGAGATCCGCAGGCCCAGGATGGTCAGCGGCACGGACCGGGCGAGCTCCCGGCCCACGTCGAGGACCTGGTCGGTGTCGGCGAGCACCCGGCGCAGCGACTCCAGATTGTCGATCTCGGCGTCCACCGCGGCCTGGAGTTCGTTGCGCCGGTCCTCCCGTACGTCGGGGGAGCCGGCCACCGCGCTCAGCGCGATCGGCTGGAGCGCCTCCCGCAGCGCCGGGAAGCCGCTGAAACCCAGCGAGGTGGCGAACCGCGTCACCGACGGCTGACTGACCCCCACCCGCTCGGCGAGATCCGTGATCGACAGGAACGCGGCCTCGGTGAGGTGGTCGATCATGTACTGGGCGATCCGCCGCTGGGCCGGGGACAGCCGGTGCCCGCCGAACAGCGCCCGGACCCGGTCCGCGGGGGCCGCCGTCGGTTCGGCGGAGCCTCTGCCCGGCGTGATCGCGGCGGCCTGTGCGCGCGCCTGCTGCCCTGATGGCACGGGGTGCCTCCTTCGTGTCCCGTCGAGCCCAAGATAGTTCACGCAGCGTGGCCCCATGGGGCGGCCCGCGTGGTGGCGACGGAGGGGCGCGGCGCGCACCCTGGAACCATGCCCCGGACCAACGCGGAGGTCCAGGCGCTCCTGCAGGAGTACGCCGACCTCGTCAGGATCAGCGGCGGCGACGCCTTCAAGGCACGCGCGTACGAGAAGGCCGCCCGGGCGGTCGGCGGGCACCCGGCCGACGTCGCCGGCCTGGACGTCAAGGAGCTGCGGGAGATCCCCGGCGTCGGCCGCTCCATCGCCGAGAAGATCGTGGAGTTCCTCAGCTCCGGCCAGGTCTCGGCCGTCGAGGAGCGGCGCGAACACATCCCCGCCGGCGTCCGCGAGCTGATCGCCATCCCCCAGCTCGGCCCGCGCAAGGCGATGCTCCTCCACCAGGAGCTCGGCATCTCCTCCGTCGACGCGCTCGTCGACGCCATCCACGGCGAACGCCTGCGCGACCTCAAGGGATTCGGGGAGAAGACCGAGCAGAACATCCTCCACGGCATCGAGCTGCTGCGCGCGTCGGGCGGGCGGATCCTCGTCGACGCGGCGATGGAGGTCGCCGAACGGATCGTCGGCGAGCTCTCCGCCCTCCCGGGCTGCGAACGCTGCGCCTACGCCGGATCGCTGCGCCGGATGCGCGACACCATCGGCGACGTCGACATCCTGGTGGCGGCCGAGGCCTCCGCCCCCTTCATGGCCGCGCTCGTCGCGCTCCCGGAGGCCGCCGAGACCCTCGCGCACGGCGAGAAGAAGACCTCCATCCGCACCGCCAAGGGCCTCCAGGTGGACCTGCGGGTCCTGCCGCCCGGCTCCTGGGGCGCCGGACTGCAGTACTTCACCGGCTCCAAGGCGCACAACATCCGCACCCGCGAGATCGCCGTCCGCAGAAAGCTGAAGCTCTCCGAGTACGGCCTCTTCCACGCCAAGAGCGGCCGCAAGATCACCTCAGAGACCGAGGAGGCGATCTACGAACGGATCGGACTGCCCTGGATCCCGCCCACTTTGCGCGAGGACCGGGGCGAGATCACGGCCGCCGAGCGCGGCGAACTGCCCGACCTGGTCACGGAGGAGGCGCTGCGCGGCGATCTGCACACCCACACCGACCTCACCGACGGACTGTCCTCGCTGGAGGCGATGGTGGAGGCGGCCGCGGCGCGCGGCTACGCCTACTTCGCCGTCACGGACCACGCCCCCGACCTCGCCATGCAGCGCATGACCGAGGAGAAGATGCTCGCCCAGCGCGCCCGCGTCCGCGAACTCGACCGCGCGCACCGGGGGATGCGGCTGCTGCACGGCACCGAGCTGAACATCGGACCCGACGGCGAGGTCGACTGGCCGGCCGAATTCCTCGCCGGCTTCGACATCTGCGTGGCCTCCGTCCACTCCCACTTCAACCAGAGCCGTGACCGCCTCACCCGCCGACTGGTCCGCGCCGCCGAGAACCCGTACGTCTCGGTCATCGGCCACCCCACCACCCGCCGGATCGGCAAGCGCCCCGGCCTGGACGCCGACTTCGACGCCGTCTTCGAGGCCTGCGCCCGCACCGGCACCGCCCTGGAGATCAACTCGCACCCCGAGCGCCTCGATCTGCGGGACGACGACATCCTGCGTGCCAAGACGTACGGGGTGAAATTCGCGGTGAACTCCGACGCCCACTCCACCACTCATCTGCCGTATCTGCGCTACGGCGTCGGTATGGCCCAGCGCGGCTGGCTGACCGGTGAGGACGTCATCAACACCTGGCCGCTGGGCCGACTGCGCCGCTTCCTGCGCCCGGGATGACCCGCGCCCGTCCCCGCCGCCGCGACCAGCCGCGATCGACCGGATGTGCAGCCGGCTGTGCTCGGCGTCAGGCCGGTCGACGCCGCCCCGCTCACCGTCCAGTCGTCCTCGACGCCCCTGCGACCAGAGCGGCTCATCGTCGAAGCCGGTAAGCACTTTCGCTGGTGAGACAGGGGGTCGTCATGGGGGAGCGTCGCGTCGCCGTCACCGGGATCGGTGTGGTCGCGCCGGGAGGCACCGGGACGAAGGCGTTCTGGGAGCGCATCACCTCGGGCCGGCCGGCGACCCGGGGGATCACCGCCTTCGACCCGGCCCCGTTCCGTTCCCGGATCGCCGCCGAGTGCGATTTCGATCCGCTCGCCGGCGGACTGACCGAGGCGGACACGGAGCGCTTGGACCGGGCCGCCCAGATGCTGATGATCGCCGCCCGGGAGGCGCTCGCCGACAGCGAGCCGCGGATCGGCCCCGAGGAGGCGCACAGGACCGGGGTCAGCATCGGCAACGCCGTCGGCCTCACCCAGATGCTGGAGCGCGAGTACCTCGCCGTCAGCGACGGCGGCCGGGAGTGGGTCGTCGACCCGGCCGCGGCCTCCGCGCATCTCTACGACTACTTCGTGCCCAGCTCGCTGTCGGCGGAGGTGGCCTGGTTCGCCGGGGCCGAAGGCCCCAACTCCGTCGTCTCCGCGGGCTGCACCTCTGGCATCGACGCCATCGGCCACGCCTGCGCACTCATCGGTGAGGGCAGCGCCGACATCATGATCACCGGGGGCGCCGATGCCCCCATCGCCCCGATCACCGTCGCCTGCTTCGACGCGATCAAGGCCACCTCGCCCCGCAACGACGACGCCGCCTCCGCCTCCCGCCCCTTCGACCGGACCCGTAACGGCTTCGTGCTCGGTGAAGGCGCCGCGGTCCTCGTCCTGGAGGAGCTGGGACGTGCCCGGGCGCGCGGCGCCCACGTCTACGCCGAGATCGCCGGATACGCCTCGCACGGCAACGCCCACCACATGACCGGGCTGCGTTCCGACGGGCGGGAGATGGCCACAGCCATCACCTCGGCGCTGGACCGGGCCCGGCTCGATCCGACCGCCGTCGACTACATCAACGCCCATGGCACCGCCACCCAGCAGAACGACCGGCACGAGACCGCCGCCTTCAAGCGCAGCCTGGGCGCCCACGCGCACGCCGTGCCCGTCTCCTCCATCAAGTCCGTGATCGGCCACTCGCTCGGCGCGGTCGGCGCGATCGAGATCGCCGCCTGCGCGCTGGCGCTGGAGCACGGAGTCGTACCGCCGACCGCGAATCTGCACCGGCCCGACCCCGAACTCGATCTGGACTACGTGCCGCTGACCGCCCGGGAGCGGCGGCTGGACACCGTCCTCACGGTCGGCAGCGGCTTCGGCGGATTCCAGAGCGCCATGGTGCTCAACCACAGGGACAGGAGGGCCGCGTGACCACGGCCGTAGTGACCGGAACCGGCGTCGTTGCCCCCAACGGCCTCGGGACGGAGGAGTTCTGGTCGGCGACCCTGCAAGGCCGGCCCGCCATCACGCCCATCGACGGGTACGACACCACCGCCTTCCCCAGCCGGCTGGCCGGCCAGGTGCGCGACTTCGACGCCGCCGGCCGGCTGCCGAGCAGACTCCTGCCGCAGACCGACCGTATGACCCGGTTCGCGCTCGCCGCGGCGGACTGGGCGCTGGCGGACGCGGCCCTGGACACCAGCGACCTGGACCGGACCGACCTGGGCGTCATCACGGCGGCCGCGGCCGGCGGCTTCGACTTCGGCCAGCGGGAACTGCAGAACCTCTGGGGCAGCGGCCCCGACCACGTCAGCGCCTACATGTCCTTCGCCTGGTTCTACGCGGTCAACACCGGCCAGATCTCCATCAAGCACGATCTGCGCGGCCCGACCGGGGTCGTCGTCGCGGAACAGGCCGGCGGCATCGACGCCATCGCCCAGGCCCGACGGGCCCTGCGCGGCGGCGCCACGGCCGTGCTCACCGGCGGCATGGAATCCTCCCTGAGCCCCTACGGCATGGCCGCCCGGATCGCCAGTGGCCGGCTGTCCACCAGCGACGACCCCGAGCGCGCCTATCTGCCCTTCGATCCGGCCGCGAGCGGCCACGTGCCCGGTGAGGGCGGCGCGATCCTCGTCCTGGAGGACGAGGCACGCGCGCGGGCGCGCGGCGCGACCGTACTCGGTGAGATCGCCGGCTACGGCGCCACCTTCGACCCGCCGCCGCACTCCGGACGCCCCGCCAACCTCGGCCGCGCCGCCGAACTCGCCCTCGCCGACGCCGGGCTCACCACCGGCGACATCGACGTCGTCTTCGCCGACGCCGACGGCTCCGCCGAGGGCGACCGCGTCGAGGCCGAGACGCTGGTCCGGCTCTTCGGCCCGTACGGAGTCCCGGTCACCGCACCCAAGATCCTGATCGGCCGCCTCTACTCCGGCGGTGCGCCGCTCGACGTCGTTCTCGCGCTGCTCGCCCTGAGCGAGGGCGTCATCCCCCCGACTCCCGGGGTCACCCCGGGACATCCGCTCGACCTGGTGAGCGAGCCGAGGCCGTTCCACGGCACCACGGCGCTCGTCCTGGCCCGCGGCCACAACGGATTCAACAGCGCCCTCGTACTGCGCGGGCGAGGAAAGGACACCAGTGAGTGAGCTCACGCTGCCTGTACTGATCGACATCATGCGCGAATGCGCCGGTGAGGACGAAGCCGTCGCCGCCGAGGGCGGGGACGTCGGCGACGTCGAACTGGAGTACCTCGGCTATGACTCGCTGGCCCTGATGGAGGCCGCGAGCCGGGTCAAACGAGAGTTCGGCGCCGAACTCTCCGACGACGCCCTCGCAGAGATCCGCACCCTCAACCAGTTCGTGACCGCCGTCAACGAGACCCTGGCCTCGGCCGGGACCCGGCCCTCCCACTGACGGGGCCACCGCCATGGACCGGCTCTTCATCGCCGCCACCGGCAGCTGGCTGCCCCCACGGGTGAGCACCGAGGACGCCGTCGCCGACGGCCGGTGCTCCGCGTCCCTCGCGCGGAGCACCGGCAGTCTCTCGGTCGCCGTGGCCGGGGAGGAGTCCGCGCCGCAGATGGCCGCCCGCGCCGCCCGCACCGCGCTGGCGCGGGCCGGGAGCGACGGCCCGGACATCGACCTCGTCCTGCATGCGAGCTTCTTCCATCAGGGCCACGACCTGTGGGCCCCCGCGTCCTACGTGCAGCGGGCCGCCGTCGGCAACAACTGCCCCGCGATGGAGGTCCGCCAGGTCTCCAACGGCGGCATGGCCGCGCTGGAACTCGCCTCGGCCTACCTCTCCGTCGACCCGGGGCGTTCGGCCGCGCTGATCACCACGGGGGACAAGTTCTGCCCGCCCGGGTTCGACCGCTGGCACAGCGACCCCGGCACGGTGTACGGCGACGGCGCCACCGCTCTCGTCCTCTCACGCCGCACAGGTTTCGCGCGGATCCGCAGCCTCGTCACGGTCTCCGTACCGGAGCTGGAAGGAATGCATCGGGGCGACGACCCGTTCCAGGACGCGCCGTTCACCCACCGCCCCCAGGTCGACCTGGAGGCGTGCAAGCGGGCTTTCCTCGCCACCACGGGCGTCTCCTACGCGGTGTCCAAGGTCGCCGCCGCCCAGGAGGCCGTCCTCAAACAAGCCCTCGCCGAGGCGGAGCTCGACCTCGCCGACATCGACTGGATCGCCCTGCCCCATCTGGGGCGGCGCCGGCTCCAGGCGGCGTACTTCGGCCCGCTCGCCATCGATCCGGAGCGCACGACCTGGCCCTGGAGCCGGCGGGTCGGCCACCTCGGGGCGGGTGACCCGTTCGCCGGACTCGATCACCTCACCGCCTCCGGGGCGCTCGGCCCCGGCGACACGTGCCTGCTGGTCAGCGTGGGCGCCGGGTTCACCTGGTCCTGCGCCGTGATCGAAATGCTCGAACGCCCGGCGTGGGCGGAGCGGCCATGAACGGACGACCGAACGCATACGGAGGATGGGGACCATGGGGGAACGTCGGGCGATGGTGCTACTCCTGCCAGGGCAGGGGGCGCAGCACCTACGGATGGCCGCCGGGCTGTACGGCGCCGAGCGGGTGTTCACCGCAGCGATGGACGAGGTCTTCGACACCGTCGAGGCGTACGCCCAAGGCGAGGGGGAGCGGCTCCGGGCCGACTGGCTGACCGACCGACCCGCCGTCGACCTCGACCATGTCACCCGCTCCCAGCCGCTGCTGTTCGCCGTCGACCACGCCCTCGGCCGGCTCGTCCTGAGCTGGGGGAGTCGCCCCGACGTCCTGCTCGGCCACAGCATCGGCGAGCTCGCCGCGGCCGTACTCGCCGGGATCTTCACCCTGCGGGACGCGACGCGGCTCGTCCTCGACCGGATCCGGCTGCTCGCCGACGGCCCGCCCGGCGGGATGCTCGCCGTCGCCGCGTCCGTGCGCGAGGTCGAACCGTTCCTCGGCGGCGGCGGCGGCGGCGGCGACGTCGTCGTCGGCGCGGTCAACGCGCCCCGGCAGACGGTCCTCGCCGGACCCGATCCCGCTCTCGAACGCGTCCACAAGGCCCTGACGGAGCACGAGTTCACCTGTCGCCGGCTGCCCTCACTCAGCCCTTTCCACAGCCCGGTGCTCGCCCCGGCCGTCGCCGGATCGGAGCGGGCGATCGCGGCGCTGCCGGTCACACCGGCGGCGCTGACGCTGCACTCCTGCTACACCGCGCGGCCGCTGACCCACCGGGAGGCCGGCGACCCCGGCTACTGGGCGGCGCAGCCGGTCGCCCCGGTGCTGTTCTGGCCCGCCCTCGACGCCGTCCTGACCGGGCGGGACGCCGTACTGGTGGAAGCGGGACCGGGGCAGACGTTGGCCCAGCTCGCCCGGCGCCACCCGGCCGTACGGGCCGGCACCAGCGCCGTCGTGACGCTGCTGCCGGCCCGCCCCGGCCCTCCGGAGCGGGACCGCGCCTCGGTCGCGGCCGCCCGGGAGAGCCTCGCCGAGCACGGGTTCATCGGCGCACGGTCGCGGTGACATAGCGCACCGGAGTGTCGATCACCAGCGGCCCGTCACCGTCCCGCATCGCGTCGAGGGCGGTGATGAGCCGCTCCCGCAGCCGGGCGCTTTCCTCCGCGGGCAGATGCGTCCACAGCAGCCGCATCCCCTGCGTGTGCGACCAGTCCACCCACGCCTCGCCCGAGGTGGCGACCAGCTCGACCGGCTCGTCGACCACCTCGACCTCGGTGAATCCGGCCTTCTCCATCGTCCGCCGCAGATCCGTGACCTGTCCCAGCCAGCTGTTGAAACGGCGCTGGAGCGCCTCCGGCTGCCACTCGGCGGGCAGGTTCGCCAGCAGCGACCGGGGAATCAGCTCGGTGAACACCGGCGGCAGGAACGGAAACGTGTCGTCCGTGAAGACGGGGCTGGTGAAGGCGATCCGACCGCCGTCGGCCAGCAGCTCCGCATAGCGGGCCAGCGCCGCCGGAGCGTCCGGCAGGAAGATCACGCTGTAGCTGCCGAGGACCAGGTCGAAGGAGCGCGGCGGCAGTTCGGGCCGCTCGCCGTCCATCACCCGGAGCTCCACATGGCCCGCGCCCTGCTTCAGCGCCTCCCGCCGCGCCTCCTCGATCATCGCCGGTGCGATGTCGATGCCCAGGACGGAACCGGTCGGCCCGGTCAGCGCGGCCGCCGGGAAGAGTGCCGCGCCCCTCCCGCAGCCCACGTCGAGCACCCGCTCGCCGGGCCGGGGGGCGGCCCGCTCGACCAGCCGCCGGCCCATCGGGCTGAAGAACTCGACGCCCATCCGGTCGTAGTGGGCCGCCGCCCGGTCGAATGCCCGGGTGACCTCCGTCTTGTACGCCGTGTCGTCGACCTTGCCATCACTCTTCGCTGCCATACGGCGAAGCGTGCGGCCGTCCTCTCGCGCCCCTCTCGCAGGCGAGTGGAAGCGAGCTCCACCGCCCCTACAGCGGAAGCCGAGGCAACCGACAGCCGCCGTGCCTAGCGTGGGCGCGCGCCACTCGCCGGTCACCGCACGGGGGAAGGAACGATGTTCACATGGCAGAGTTGACACGACGTCACATATTGTGGGGGACGGCGGCCACGGGCGGCGCCGCCGCCCTGACCGGACTCACCGGCACCACCGCGACGGCCGCCGGGCGGACCGGAGCGAGCTGTCACCCGATACCGGGCCCGGTCACCGTCGGCCCCGACGACACCCGGTACGCGAGCCTCAACAAGAGTTACAACGGACGGTTCACGCCACGCCCCGACGCCGTCCGGGCCGTCTACTCGGGCGAGCAGGTCGTCCAGGCGGTGGAAGAGGCGGTACGGACCGGCAAGCGGATCGCCGTCCGCAGCGGCGGACACTGCTACGAGGACTTCGTCACCGGACCCGACGTCCGGATCGTCCTTGACGTCTCCCCGCTGAACCACGTCACCTTCGACCCCGAGCACCAGGCGTTCTCCGTCGAGGCGGGCGCCACCCTCGGCAAGGTCTACAAGGACCTGTACTACGGCTGGGGCGTCACCATCCCCGGCGGCAGCTGCCCCAGCGTCGGCATCGGCGGCCATGCCGCGGGCGGTGGCTACGGCACCCTCTCGCGCGAGCACGGCATGGTCGTCGACCATCTCCACGGCGTCGAGGTGGTCGTCGTCGACAAGAACGGCAAGGCCCGCCGGGTGGTCGCCACCCGCCGCGCCGACGACCCGAACCGGGACCTGTGGTGGGCCCACGCCGGTGGCGGCGGTGGCAACTTCGGCGTCGTCCTGCGCTATCTGCTGCGCTCCCCGCAGGCCCGCGGCAAGGACCCGGCCGGCCTGCTGCCCAAGCCGCCCGCCACCGTGCCGGGCCTGGCAGCGACCTGGCAGTGGGCCCAGATCGACGAGCGGGCCTTCACCACTCTCGTACGCAACCACGGCAGCTGGCACGAACGCCATCCGCAGGCCAAGGTCGCCAGCTCGCTCGCGCTGACCCACAAGGCCACCGGATCGTTCCAGCTCCTGGTGGGTGTCAGCGGCGAACAGCCGGACGCCGACCGGCTGATGGACGAGTACCTCGCGCAGGTCACCGCCGGCGTCGGGGTCGCCCCCGAGACCACCCGCAGCAACCAGCCCTGGCTCACCGCCACCCTCGGCGCCGCGACCTACGCGGGCGGCACCCCCTTCAAGTCCAAGGCCGCCTTCCTGCGCAGGCGGTGGACCGACCGGCAGATCGGGGTCGTCCATAAATACCTCACCGACGGCGACACCCGCTGGGGCGCCTCCGTCTACGTCACCTCCTTCGGCGGCCGGATCAACACCGCGGCCCCCTCCGCCACCGCCTTCCCGCACCGCGACGCGCTGTTCAGCGTGGCCTACGACCTCTACTGGGCCGACCCCGCCGACCGCGAGGAGATCAACTGGATCCGCCGCTTCTACCAGGAGGTGTACGCGGAGACCGGCGGCGTCCCCGTCCCGAACGACGCCAACAGCGGCTGCTACATCAACTACCCGGACACCGATCTCGCCGACCCGAAGTGGAACACCTCCGGCGTCCCCTGGCACACCCTCTACTACCGCGACAACTACCCCCAGCTCCAGCGGATCAAGGCCCGCTGGGACCCCCGGAACGTCTTCCACCACGCGCTGTCCGTCCGTCCGCAGGCCTGAGGAGGGAACACCGACCGTGGAGCTCATCGGCAGCGGGTTCCTCGCCCGCCATCTGCGGCCCCTGAGCGGCGCGCACCCCGGGGTGACCGTCCTGGCCGCCGGCGTTCCACGCCACCCGCTGCCGGACTCCGCCCATGAGCGGGAACGCCTGCTCGTCAAGGACACCGTCGAGCGCTGCCTCGCCGACGGCCACCAGCTCGTCTTCTTCTCCACGGTCTCCATGTACGGAGCACCCGGCTGCCGGGGCCTGGAGGACGAGCCGGTGGCCCCGGCGCTCCCGTACGGACAGCACAAACTCGACCTGGAGACCCTGGTCCGCGACTCCGGCGTACGCCATCTGATCCTGCGGCTCGGCTATGTCCTCGGACCGGGGGAACCGGAGTACCGGCTGCTGCCCGTCCTGGTCCGGCGGCTGCGCGCCGGACAGGTCGCCGTCCAGGAGGGCGCCCGCCGCGACCTGCTCCATGTCGAGGACTTCGTCGGCCTCTTCGACCAGATCCTGCGCACCGGGGTCGACAACGAGACCGTCAACGTGGCCTCCGGGAACTGCGCGGCCGTCACCGACATCCTCGACCACCTGGAACTGCGTCTCGGTACCCGCGCCGAACGGCTGGCCGCCGGACACACGGTGTCCCACTGCCCCTCCGTGGCCAAACTCCACCGCCTCGTGCCCGAGGCCGCCCTGCGCGGATTCGGTCCCGGCTACTTCCGCAGCGCCATCGACCGGTATCTCGCCGCGCAACCGAACCCGGCCGGCCTCCAGGCCGGGCCGACATCCTGAGGAGAAGGACCCATGATCAGCGAAGCCGGCGTCACGCTTCCGCAGCTGGCGGACCTCAGCGCCCCGGTCTCCCCGGAGGGAGCGCGGCTCCTGGACATCCTCGGCGGACATCTGCCGCGTATCGCGGAGGCCGCCGCCGCCCACGACCGCGAAGGCACCTTCCCCAGCGAGGTGTTCCGGGCCCTGTCCGCCGACGGCGTGCTGTCCGCCACCGTCCCGCGCACCTTCGGCGGCCTCGGCGTCAGCAGCGTCCACGACGTGGCCCTGGCCGTCATGCGGGTCGCCGAGGCCGACGCCGCCACCGCGCTCTGCCTCCATATGCAGCTGTGCCGCGGCATCACCATGTCGTACGAGCTCCGCCATGCCGACCCCGCTGGGCAGGCTCTCGCGGAACGTGTCCTGTGGCTGATGGGCAAGGACGACGCGGTCATCGGCGGGGCCCTCAAGGACGCGGGCCCGGCGACCGAACTGCGCCCGGACGGGGCCGGCCGCTGGCTGCTCTCCGGACGGAAGATCCTCGTCTCCATGGCCCCGGTCGCCACCCATTTCGTCGTGGCCACCCGCACCCGGCCGGCGACCGGCCCGGCCCGGCTGGCCTCCGCTTTCCTTGCGGCGGACACCCCCGGCCTGACGGTCCCGGACAACTGGGACGGCATGGGCATGCGAGCCTCGGCCAGCTCCGAAGTGGTCTTCGACGACTGCCCGGTCCCGGAGGCGGACCTCTTCCTGCGCGGGCCGGTCGGCGAGGTCAACCACGCCGCGATGGCCGGGCAGACGGTGAGCTCCATCGGACTGCTCGGGGTGTACGCCGGCATCGCGCAGTCCGCCCGGGACCTCGCGGTCGCCGGGATCAGGCGCCGCGGCGGCGACCCGGCCGCGGCCGTACGCACCCTCGTCGCCGAGATGGACGTCAAGCTGTACACCCTTCGCACCGCGCTCGGCGCCGCCCTGCTGCACACCGACCACCATGCCGGCCGGACCGGTGACGACCCGGCCGAACGCGGACTGCGGATGATCGCCCCCTTCCAGTACGCCAAGCTCGTGGTCAACCGGACCGCCGCGGCCGTCGTCGAGGACTGCATGACGCTCACCGGCGGCGCCTCCTTCACCGCCGGGCACCCGCTGTCCCGCCGCTACCGGGACGTCCGGGCCGGGTGGTTCATGCAGCCCTTCACATACGCGGATGCCATCGACCATCTGAGCGCCCACGCGCTGGACCTGGAGTCCTGAGCAGGACGGCCGCACGGACAAGGGCCCCGGGAGGCGAGCAACGCCTCCCGGGGCCCTTCCATGTGTCGCGGTCAGCCGCTGATGAGCGGGAACAGCTTTTCGTCGTCGAGCGGCTGCCCCGGGCGCATGTGGGACAGGTACTCGTCCATGACGCCGGGCAGATACGTGGCACCGGCGTCCATGAAGATCACGCCATGGCCGATCCGTCGCTCGTCGGTGTCATTGCGCCCCGCCATATGGACCGTACGGCAGTGGTGGAAGGCCACATCACCGGCGCGCAGCGGCACCGTGACCCGCGGCTGCCAGGGGAAGTCCGGCCACACCTCCTCGGCCGACCGGAAGTGCTCGAAGCTCGTCATGTGGACCAGCCGCTCGGACTCCTTGCGCAGATGGGAGCCGGGCACATAGCTCAGGCAGCCACGCTCGACGGGCACGTCCACCAAGGCGACCCAGGCGGTCAGGGTCAGCGACAGGCCGTCCATGGGCAGGCCGGCCTCGTCGTCGTGGATCAGGGTCGGCAGCGCCTTGCGCGGCTCCTTCACCAGGACCTCGCTGCTGTAGAGCCGCAGCGGGCCGCCGGCCAGCCGGGCGGCGATCCCGGTCAGGCTCGGATGCAGCGCGAGCGAGCGCAGCGTCTCGTCCTTGCGCCAGGCCTGGGTCACGTAGTTGACCTCGACCTGGCCGCCGTCCTCGCCGCCCGCCCAGATCTCCATGTCCCGTTCCAGGATGGCCTCGGCGGCCGCGCGGTAGGTGGCCACCTCCTCGGCGGAGAGCACTTGGGGGATGTGCACGAATCCGTCGTCACGGTAGCGGCGGACGGTGTCCTCGGACAGATTCTCGGGGGTGGTCAGCTCGCTCAGGGGCGGCACGTGACGGTCTCCTTCGGGTCTTGATCCAGCTGAGGTGGAGCACGGTCAGAGGGCGCGGGGTCGGGTGAGCGCACCGATGAACAGTCCCCGGCCGCCGTGGAGTCCCGGCACGTAGTCGACGCTCAGGCCGGCCGCGGTGAAGGCCGCCTCGTACTGGGCCCGGGTAAACAGCGTGATCCGATGCGTCTCGCTGAAGTGCCGTATGCCCGCGACCGAGTCCGCGACGAGGTAGTGCACCTCCATCCGTGACGTGTCGCCTTCGCGTACCGCGTGCGACACCCGGGCCAGCGTCCGCCCTGCCTCGGTGGCCGTACCGCTGGACACATAGCCGTCCAGGAAGGTCTCCGGGAACCACCACGGGTCGATCGCGACGACCCCTCCGGGATGAAGGTGGCGGGCGAACCGGTCGAGCGCGGCGTCCAGTTCGGCCGCCGACGACAGATAGCCGATGGATCCGAACATGCAGGTGACCGCGGAGAAGGCGGAGCCCAGCGCGAAGTCGCGCATGTCCCCGGTGTGCACCCGCACCCCGGGCAGCCGTCTTTGGGCGGCGGCCACCATCGGTGCGGACATCTCCAGTCCCTCGACCCGCTCGAACTCCTTGCGGAAGTACTGGAGATGGGCCCCGGTCCCGCAGGCCACGTCCAGCAGCGACCCGGCGTCCGGCAGCAGTGCCCGGACCCGGCGGGCGACCTCGGCCGCCTCGGCGGCGTAGTCCTTCCCCTTGCCCTGGTGCAGCAGCTCGTAAATTTCGCTGGCCTCGGCGCCGTACAAAGCGACTCCCCACTGTTCGCCCGACCCTCGCGTGTCCTCATCGTCGGAACGCCGGCTAGAGGGCCCGCCGAGACCCGCTGGAGCCGGTCGGCGTCGAGCCGTCGTCGACATGGCTGCGAGAGCGGGACGGAAGGCTGTTCACCATGACGAGCTGCCGTATCTGCGGCGGCCGACTTCACGAGTTCGGTGATTTCGGCACGCAGCCGCTGTCCAGCGGGTTTCTCGAGCCCGACTACATCGGGGACGAGTACTTCTTCCGGCTCGCGTTGGGCGTGTGCGCCTCGTGCAGCATGGTCCAACTCATGGAGGAAGTGCCGCGGCACCTGATGTTCAACGGGCACTACCCGTATCTGTCCTCCGGGTCGTCGGTGATGAGGAAGCACTTCGAGCAGACCGCTCAGTACTTCCTGCGAACCGAGCTGACGTCCCCCGATTCGTTCGTGGTCGAACTCGGCTGCAACGACGGCATCATGCTCAAGGCCCTCGCCGAGGCAGGCGTACGGCACCTGGGTGTGGAGCCGTCGGAGAGCGTGGCCGACATCGCCCGCAGGCTCGGCATCCGGGTATCGACCGAGTTCTTCCAAGAGTCCACCGCCACCGAGATCCGCGCGGCGGAGGGACCCGCGCAGCTGATCTACGCCGCCAACACCATCTGCCACATCCCCTACATGGACTCCATCTTCCGGGGGGTGGACGCCCTGCTCGCCGAGGACGGGGTGTTCGTCTTCGAGGACCCGTACCTCGCCGACATCGTCGACAAGACCTCCTACGACCAGATCTACGACGAGCACTACTACTTCTTCAGCGTCACGTCGGTCTCCGCCATGGCCGACCGGTTCGGCTTCGAACTGGTCAACGCCGAGCGGCTGGCGGTGCACGGCGGCGAGGTCCGCTACACCATCGCCCGCAAGGGCCGGCGCACACCCGACCCGTCGGTGGCCGCGCTGTTCACCGAGGAGAAGGTCAGGCGCCTGGCCGACCTGGAGACCCTGCGGACCTTCTTCGGAAAGGTCGAGAAGTCCCGCGACGACCTCGTGGGCCTGCTCAGGCGGCTCAAGGAGGAGGGCCGCACGGTCGTCGGATACGGCGCCACCGCGAAGAGCGCGACCGTGGCCAACTACTGCGGCATCGGCCCCGATCTGGTGTCCTTCGTCTCCGACACCACCCCCAACAAGCAGGGGCGGCTCACCCCCGGCTCGCACATACCGGTGCGCCCGCGGGCCGCGTTCGAGGATCCGTATCCCGACTACGCGCTGCTCTTCGCGTGGAACCACGCCGAGGAGATCATCGCCAAGGAGACCCGCTTCCGGGACGCGGGCGGAAAGTGGATCCTCTACGTCCCGCATGTCCACGTGGTCTGAGCGCGTGCGTGTGGCGAGGGAGTGCCTCCCTCGCCACACGCACGTCCGGGTGCCGTCAGGAGACGGCGGCGTGCCCGCCGCTGTGAGTGACAGCGTTGTCCAGCTCCGCGGCGCGCGCGTGCTCCGACCGGTCGCCCTGCGGTCCGCGCGCCGACCGCCCGTCACGGGCCGGCCGGGTGAGCGTGGCATCCAGCCGAGACCGGGCGTAGCGCCAGGTCAGCGACGGATAGGCGTAGTGCATGCCGTCATGGTCGTAGCGGACGATCTGGAGCAGATACATGTTGACGAAGCGCTGGAGCACCCGCTCCACCACGGGCACCTCGCAGCCGAGCAGCTCGGCCGCGGCCGGGGTGGAGAAGGAGTCCACGGGCAACATGCTGAGCAGCCGGAACGCGGCGCGGTCGGAGTGGGACAGCCGGCCGTAGACGGCGTCGAAGCCGGACTTCACATCCAGCTCGCCCAGCCTCAGCTCCGCCATGATGTCCCGGGACCTGGCCAGTTGGTCGGCGACCCGGGCCAGCGGCAGCCCGGGCATGGCCGCCAGCCGGCCGCCGATACATCGCAGCGCCAGCGGCAGCCCTCCGCACAGGGCCACCAGCCGGTCGGCGGCCTCCGACTCCTGCTCCAGCCGCTGCCGCCCGATGAGCGAGGCGAGCAGATCCAGGCCCTCCGGGCAGGCGAACACCTGAAGATCGACGTTCTGCGCCCCGGCCAGACCGTGCAGTCGGCGGCGACTGGTCAGGATCACCGCGCAGTGCGGCCCGCCGGGCAGCAGGGGGCGTACGTCGGCGAGCGAGGAGGCGTCGTCGAGGACGAGCAGCAGCCGTCGGGACGCGGTGGTCGACCTCAGCAGTTTGCTGCGCTCCTCCAGACCCTCCGGAATGTGCGTGTGCGGCACCCCGAGGGAGTGCAGCACCTCATGGAGGGCGTCCATGATGTCCCGGGGTGTGTCCGAGGAGCCGGCCAGCTCGACATGGAGCTGCCCGTCCTCGAACCGGTGGCGCAGCCGGTGCGCGAGATGGACGGCGAGGGCGGTCTTGCCCACCCCGGGCATGCCCGCGATCACCACGACCCGGGTCGCGTTGCCGTGCGGCTCGTCGGGGGTCAGATGCGCGGTGATCTCGTCGAGAGCGCCGGCGCGTCCGGTGAAGTCCGGTACGTCCGCCGGGAGTTCGGCCGGTACGGGCACCGGCGACGTGGGTGTGGCGGTGGCGTGCCGCTCCGGCGCCGCCCGGGCCGTGGTGACGGGTATTCGTTCCGGTGCCGGCGTCTCCTGCCGGGCCGGCTCGGGGGCGACGTCGTCGGCCGGGGCCGGCGCGGGCTCGACGTGTGGCGCGCTCACCGGCGCGCCCAGCGGCGCGGGGGCCGGACGCGGGGTCTGCCGGGCCTCGAACGGCGGACCGACGGGGGAGTCGCCGAGGAGGGCCTGGTGCAACTGGCGCAGTTCCTCGCCCGGTTCGAGACCGAGATCCTCGATCATGTTGCGGCGCAGCACCCGGAACGCCTCCAGGGCCTCATGGCGTCGCCCGGAGCGGTGCAGGGCGATCATGAGGGAGCCGTGCAGATGCTCGTGCAAGGGATGGGTGAGTACCAGGGACTTCAGCTCGCTCACCAGTTCCCGGTGGTGGCCGAGCTGGAGGTCCGCCTCGATACGCAGCTCCAGGATGCGGGAGCGGAACTCCTCGAGCCGCGTCGCGTACGAGGAGAGCAGGGTCCCCTGGTCCACGTCGACCAGCGCCGGCGCCTGCCAGGTCGAAAGCGCTTGGGTCAGAATGTCGCGGGCCCGGGCCGGATTTCCGGCCTCCAGCGCCGCCTGTCCCTCGGCGGCTGCTCCTTCCACCCGGTGGAGATCGATGGAGGAGTTCGGGATTTCCAGCAGATAGCCACCGGGGCGGGTATGGAGGAGTCCTTTTCCGCCGTGCCGAACAAGTATTTTCCGGAGCTTGTACACATAGGTCTGGAGAGTGGTCAGGGCGCTGGCCGGAGGGCCTTCCTCCCATAATTCGTCGATCAATTCATTCGTCTGCACCACGGCGTTGCGTCGCATGATCAGCAGGGCGATGACCTGCCGCGGCTTGGGTGCCGTCGGCGCTACATTCTGCCCTTTGTCGAGCATCTCTAGAGGTCCGAGAACCCGGAAATCCATGGCGTGCCCCCATTTGTTCAGCGGCTGGTCAAGCCGCTGTCGAAACTCGATCTTGACTTTAGGTTTCAAGGACGCTTCTGTCAATGGCGAAAAAAGTGTTCCCCAAGCGCGGGCAAAAATGGTTTGACGAGTGCGCGGTCAGGGGATTCGCCCGAGGTGTCCCGTATAAAGGAACGATGAGTGATGGGTTGTCACCGTCGAAATTCGGCCGTAAGTCGTTCGAGGGTGGGCACGATGTCGGCGGGGGCGGGGGTGGCCCGCATTTCGTCGCGGACGCGGGCGGCCGCCGCCGTGAACGACGGTTCGCCGAGGACCCGGGCCAGCAGGCCGCGCAGTTCGGCCGCGGTGAACCGTTCGGGGTCGGCGACTCTCAGGCCGGCGCCTGCCGCTTCGAGCCGTTCGGCCTTACGGGTGGTGTCCCAGAGCAGGTCGGGCACGATGACCTGCGGGACCCCATGGGTGAGCGCGGTGCCGAACGTCCCGGCGCCGCCATGGCTGATAACCGCCGCGCAGGTGGGCAGCAGGGCGTCGAGGGGAACGAACCCCACCACCCGTACGTTGGACGGTGGATCACCGCCGAGTGCGGCCAGCTGGGCCGCGTTCAAGGTGGCCACGACCTCCACGTCGAGCTCGGCGACCGCGGCCAGGATCTCGGTCAGGGACGCCCTGTCCCGACCGAACACCTCCTGCTGGGAGAGGCCCAGGGTCAGACACACCCGCGGCCGCGCCGACGGCTCGTGCACCCAGGAGGGTACGACCGACGGCCCGTGGTACGGCAGGTACCGCACGGGCACCCGGATCCCCGGCACCGCGAGGGCGAGCGACGCCGGCATCGGATCGACCGTCCACTGCCCGACCACCGCCTCCTCCGCGAACGCGCAGTCGTACGCGTCGAGTGTCCAGCCCAGCCACTCGGCCATCGGGTCGTCCCGCAGCAGGGGATGCCGGGAGCCGAGCTCGGCCCGGTAGTGGCCGCGCAGCCATCCGATCAGGTCCAGTCCGAAGAGCAGCCGGGCGTGGGCGGCGCCGGACGCCATCGCGGCGACCGGGCCCGAGAAGGTCATCGTGTCCCAGACCACCAGGTCCGGCCGCCACCACCGGGCGAATCGCACGAGATCGTCGATCGTGCCCGGGTCCGACTGGGTGGGGAACGCCCCCATCGTGAGCGCGAGTTGCCTGGCCTGCATGTACGGATACGTCATCCGCTCGGGGCGGAGCTCACTGATGTCGGTCAGCGCGACGAAGTCCAGCGCCCCGGGGCCCGTACCGCCCTCCTCCTGCGCCTCGGACCGCCGTTCGTCAAGCTCCTGGACGAGCGACTCCTGATCCAGCGGCTCGCCCACAGGTACGGCGGTGAGGCCGGCCCGCCGGATGTGCTCGACCGCGTCCGGCTGGCTGGCCATACGTACCTCGTGCCCGGCGGCGCGCAGCGCCCATGCCAGCGGAACCTGCGTATGCACATGGGACGTCGCGGCGAACGAGGTGAACAGGACCCGCATGGCGTTGCCTTTCCGGTTCAGCCGCGTGCGATGTCCTCGGCGTACTTCTTCGCATGCAGCATGGTGGTGGTGCTGTTGCGGCCGAGCGCCTCACGGACGAAGGTCCGCGCCTCGGCGACCCCGGCGTCCGCGCCGAGGATCCGGGTGATCGGCTCCGGGTTGATCACCACCGTGTGGGTGCTGGTGATCAGCGTCTGTGCCCCGTCCTCCCGGATCGTCCACTCACCGGTGTGCGCGGTCATCAGCGCGGGGGTCAGCAGCTGCTTGTAGACGATTCGCTCGTACGGGAAGCAGATCCGCACCGATCTGGTGGTGTGCGTGGAGCCGTCCGCCGTACGGGTGTCCATCTCCAGGATCTGCTGCTGGGGGACGTCCTCGGTGAGCTCCACCCGGGCCACGTGCGGAAGCCGGTCCGGCCACCGGTCGGCCTGGTCGACGAAGTCGTACACGTCCTTGGCGGCACCGTCGACCGGGATCGTGTCGGAGAACGACAGCAGCAGCTCGGCCCGCCGCTCGCGCTGTTCGGCCGCGTCGCGCAGCGCCGCCAGCTCCTTGTCGCTGTTACGGTCCACCGCCTGCCGGATCCACTCCACATGCGCCGGATCGTCGCCGACCGCGCGGTAGTCGTGCAGCAGCCGGACCAGGGTGCCGCCTTCCGGCCGCGGCTCCATCACCCACTCACCGCCCATCGCGGCGACCGGGGAGCGGGAGACCTCCTGCCGGAAGCGGACGCGCAGGCCCGCCCGGTCCAGCTCACGCCGGGAGACCCAGCCCTTCACCTCGCCGTTGGCGGTCGCCCAGATCCGTATCCGCTCGGTGTCCCCGGTCCGCTCGGCCTGCTCGGCATGGACGGTCGGCGGAAAGATCACCGGCCAGTCCGCCACGTTCTCGATCAGCCCGAACACCACCTCGGGCGCGGCCGCCACGATGATGCGGTGCTCGGTGCGGTGCGTCGCCGGCTTTGTCATGGATTGCGTCTCCCTCGGTCCGTGCTCAGTAATTGCCGAGCCCGCCGCAGACGTTGAGCGCCTGCGCGGTGATCGACGCGGCCGTGTCCGTGACCAGGTAGCCCACCAGGCCGGCGACCTCCTCGGGCGTGGAGTACCGGCCCAGCGGGATCTTCGCCTCGAACCGGTTCAGCACCTCCTCCTCGGAGGTCTCCCAGAACGCCGCATAGCCCTGGCGCACCCGCTGCGCCATCGGCGTCTCCACATAGCCGGGGCAGACCGCGTTGACGGTCACCCCGGTCTTGGCGAGCTCAAGGCCCAGCGCCTTGGTGAGGCCGACGACTCCGTGCTTGGAGGCCGAGTAGGGCGCCCCGAACATCACGCCCTGCTTGCCGCCGGTGGAGGCGATGTTGACGATGCGGCCGTGGCCCCTCTCCAGCATCCCGCCGGTGGTGAGCACCTCCCGGGTCATCCGGAAGACGCCGTCGAGATTGGTCTCCATCACATCGCGCCACAGCTCGTCGGTGATCTCCGCGGTCGTACCGCCGCCACTGCGGCCCGCGTTGTTCACCAGCACACCGACCGGCCCGTAACGCTCCTTCGCCGCGGTGACGAAGGCGCGGATCTGGTCCGCGGAACGGACGTCGCAGGTCTGCCCGTCGACGTCATGGCCCGCCTTGCGCAGCCGCTCCACCGTCGCGTCCACCTGGGACCGGTCACGTGCGCACAGAAAGACCCGGTGGCCGCGCTCGGCCAGCAGCTCCGCGACCGCCGCACCGATTCCGCTGGTCGCGCCGGTCACCACGGCGACGCCTTGATCCTGACTTGTCATGCCATCCCCCTCACCAGTGGTCCGGCGGCCCAGGCTGCCAGCGGAGCCTCGTACCCCACTGGACCCGATCGTCCGGGCCGTCCGGAACCGGCCCAGTGATCATCGAGAGCCTTGCGAGAGGAGGGCCGCATACTCGCCGGGCAAACGGCTGGGACAAGGGCCGGCCGGCGGATCCGGGAGAAGCCCACGTGAGCAGTTCCAGCAGACAGCACGACGGCACCCCCATGGACGTCCTGATCAGCATGTGCGACCTGGTGACTCCGATGGCGCTGCGGGTCGCGGCGACGCTGCGGCTGACCGACCACATGCTCTCCGGCGCCACCGTCGCCAAGGACCTCGCCGCCGCCACCGGCACCGATCCCGGCGCGCTGCACCGCCTCGTCCGCCATCTCGCCGCCGTCGGGGTGTACCGCGAGACCTCCCCCGGCCGGTTCGAGCCCACGGACGTCGGGCTGCTGCTCGCCGACGACCACCCTGTGCAGCAGCGCCACTGGCTCGCTCTCGACCAGCCCGTCGGCCGCGCCGACCTCGCGTTCACCCGCCTCCTCGACGCGGTCAGGACCGGCCGGCCCTCCTACGAGGCGCTGTACGGGCGCCCCTTCTGGGAGGACCTGTCGGCCGTCCCCGAACTCGGCGAGGCCTTCGACCGGCTGATGGCCACCGAGGAGGAGGCCGTCCACGCCGCGCCGATCGCCGCCTACGACTGGAGCGGGGTGCGCCATGTGCTCGACGTCGGCGGCGCCCCGGGCGGATTCCTCCAGTCCGTGGTGCGCGCCGCACCGCATCTGCGCGGCACCGTCCTCGACCTGCCCGGCCCGGCCGGCCGGACCCGCGAGCGGATCGCCGCCGCCGGGATGGACGGCCGCATCGACGTGCTCGGCGGCGACTTCTTCGACGAACTCCCCGTCCGCGCCGACCTCGTCCTGCTCTCCATGGTGCTGCTCAACTGGCAGGACGACGACGCCCGGCGCATCCTCGAACGCTGCCGCGACGCCCTGGAACCGGGCGGCCGCATCCTGCTGCGGGAGCGCGCCGAGCCCGCCGAGGGGCCCGACGTCTCCACCTCCGACCGCTACTTCAGCGTCCTGGACATGCGGATGCTGGTCTTCCTCGGCGGGCGGGTCCGCACCACCGAGGAGTGGCGCGCCCTGGCCGCCTCCGCCGGACTGGCTGTCACCTCCCTGGTGACACCCATCAGCTCGCCGGTCGTCCCCTTCGACTTCTGCCTGATCGAAATGAGCCCCGTATGACCGAGTGCATCGTCCGGAGCGAAGACGTACGACTGTGGAGCGAGGCTCTCGGAGACCCGGCGCATCCCCCGCTGCTCCTCATCGCCGGCGGCAACCAGTCCTCGCGCGCGTGGCCCCGTGACTTCGTCGACCAGCTCACCTCACGCGGGCTGCGGGTGATCCGCTACGACCACCGGGACACCGGCCGCTCCACGGTCCGCGACTTCGCCGCCCATCCCTACACGTACACGGAGCTGACCCGGGACGCGGTCGCCGTCCTCGACGCCCATGACATCCCCGCCGCCCATGTGGTGACCATGTCCATGGGCACGATCATGGGTCAGCTCCTCGCCCTCGACCACCCCGGACGGCTGCTGAGCCTCACCCTCATGCTCGGCGGTGGCCTCGACGTCGACTTCGACGGCAACATCGAACGCCTCTTCAAGGGCGAACCCTCCGCCGACGGACTTCCCCTGCCCGGACCGGCCCTCCTGGACGCCCTGGAGCTGATGTCGCAGCCCGTCGACGGAGCCGGCGCCGAGCTCGACCGGCGCGTCGAGCGCTCCCGGATCTTCTCCGGCGACCAGCTCCCCTTCGACGCGGACGAGTTCCGCCGCTGGGAGCAGGACGCCGCCGACCACGCCGGCACGGCCACCGAACCGACCGCCCACCACATGCTCCCGTCCCACCCCCGCGAGCGTGCCACCGAACTCGCCCAGGTCCGGGTGCCCACCCAGGTCGTCCAGGCCCTCAACGACCCGATCGCCCCGCCCCCGCACGGACGCCACCTCGCCGGACTCATCCCCGGCGCCCGGCTCGTGGAGATCCCCGGCATGGGCCACGCCCTGCCCGGCGCCGTCCACGCACCCCTCGCCGAGGCCATCACCGCGCACGTCTTCAGCCCCCAGCCGCAAGGAGAGCAGTAGCCATGTCACCCGCCGACAACAAGCGCCGCGCCCTGGAGATGGTGGCCGCCTGGAACCGGGGCGATCCCGACGGGGTCATCGCCTTCTGGGCCCCCGGCGCCGTCCACTACGACGAGGACGGCCGGTCCATGCCCGCCGGCCTGATCGCGGACATCATGCGCGGCTCCCTGACGTCCTTCCCCGACCTTCACCTGGAGGCGAAGAGCATCGTCGCCGAGGGCGACCGGGTCATGCTCCGCATCACCGTCACCGCCACGCACAAGGGTGACTTCATGGGTGTGCCCGCCACCGGACAGCCGGTCACCTGGCACTACCTCGAAGAACTGCGGTTCGACGACCAGGGCCGGGTCGTCGAGCACTGGGACGTCATGAACTTCTCGCCCCTCTACCGCGCCCTGGGCAAGGTCCCCGAAGGCCTCTGACTCCGTACGCACGACGGTGCCGGGCCCCTCGTCCGTACGAGAGGCCCGGCACCGGCACGTCTCAGGCCGCCAGTTCCTCGAGCCGCGGTACCAGCGCGGCCGGGCTCGGCATCGTTCCGCGCAGCTCGTCGCGCAGCCCGAGGGCCGCCGTCCGCAGCGCCGGGTCCTCGAGCAGCCGCCGGCACTCGGCCGCGCCGATCTCCGCCGCGTCCACCGCGAAACCGGCCCCGCTGCTCACCAGCAGATCGCTGTTGGCCCGCTGGTAGGCGCCGTCCGGGAGCACACACTGCGGCACCCCCAGGGTCATCGCCGTCAGCAGCGTCCCCGACCCCGCGTGGTGCACGATCCCGGCACACGTCTCCAGCAGCGGCGCGAGCGGCACCCACTCCACCGTCCTGACGTTCGGCGGCAGTTCACCGAGCAGCTCCACATCTCCGCCGCCCAGGGTCAGCACGAACTCCGCGTCCACCTCGCCCGCCGCCGCGATCAGAGGTGCGAGGACGGTGATGCCGCCCCACTGCGCCCCGATCGACCCCAGCGTGACCGCGATCCGGGGCCGGTCGGCCGGCCGGGCCAGCCAGTCGGGCAGCACCGCGCCGCCGTTGTACGGGACGTATCGCATCGACCACTCGTGCTCGGGTCGTTCCCCGCCCGGCAGCAGCGGTACGAGCCGCTCGGGGACGGAGGTGATCCGCACGGTCCGGGGCGGCGTCCCCGGGATCCCATGGCGTTCGTAGTCGCCCTTCATGGCCTCGCGGAGCAGCCCCGCCAGCCGCGGATCGCTGTCCGCCGGGCCCAACGGCAGCTCCACGCAGGGAATCCCCAGCGCTGCGGCGGCCAGCGCTCCGGCGCCCTGCGCGGCCGAGTGCACGATCAGATCCGGCCGGTAGGACCGGGCCACCTCCAAGGTCCCGTCGACCTCGACCCCGGAGACCCGGCCGAACAGCTCGGCCAGGAACTCCACCCCTGCGTCCTCGACGTACATCGGATCCTCGGCGCCGTCCGGCACCCAGACCTTGGTGTAGTCCAGGCCGGGGGTGATGTCGACGGCGTGCAGACCCGCCGCCGTGACGGCGTCCAGCGCGTCACCGACGGCGTACCGCACGTCGTGCCCCGCCGCCCGCAGCGCGTGCGCCAGCGGCACCGTCGGAAAGATATGGCTGAGTACGGGAGATGTGACGAACAGCGCGCGCATGGTTCCCCTGTCGACGAAGTGCGCCGACGGCTTCCGGGCGGCCGGGGCGCAGGCTCCGGCGAGCGTGTCAGGACGATCTCGCGCGGCGACCGACAACCGGTCGACCCGCCCGGCGCCCGCGGCTCCAGCGGTCTGCGGGGGGAAGTCATGGGCGCGGCCCCATCGTGGACCGCATGGTGGACTACTGGAACCTCCCCGCCGACCTGCCTCCGGCCCCGCCGACCGTGCGCTGCGCGCTGCCCGACGGGCCCACGGTCCAGGCCATGAACGAGGCCGAGGCGCAGACCCTCTGGACGGAGCTCACCGAAGCGCCGTTCTACCGGACCGCGGCCGCCGGTCTCGGCCCCGACGAGGTGATCGTCGACGTCGGCGCACACGTCGGACTCGCCGCGATCCGCTTCGCCGCCCAGGCCCCCGGCGCCCGCGTCCTGGCCTTCGAACCGGCGCCCAAAACCCATGGCTGCCTCGCGGCCAATCTCGCCGAACACCTGCCCGGCGCCACCGCCTTCAACATGGCACTCGGTTCCGAGCCCGGCACCGCCGAACTGATCTTCCACCCGTACATCCCGTCCTCCTCCACCCTCTTCGAGGACGAGGAGGACAACGTCCGCAACATCGAGGCCAACCTCGACAACATCGACGCCGACCAGCAGACCCGGCAGGTCGTGTGGCGGATGTTCGACGTACGGCAGACCGTCCAGGTGGACGTCGGCACGCTCAGCGGAATCATCCGGGACCAGGGCGTCGAGCGCATCGGGCTGCTCAAGGTGGACGTGGAGCGCGGCGAGCTGGACGTCCTCAAGGGTCTCGACGACGAGCACTGGCCGATGGTGCGCCGCGTCCTGCTCGAAGTCCACGACATCGACGGCCGCCTCGACGAGATCACCGCCCTGATGGCCAAGCACGGGCTGCGCTCCGAGATCTCCCAGTTCGGGGTGTACACCGGCGGCACCGTCCATCTGGTCCTGGCCACCCGCGACTGACGCACCCCGCCCCGACCGAACGGACCCACCCCCGTGACCTTTCTGATCACCGGAGCCACCGGCAGCGTCGGCCGCCATGTGGTCGACCTCCTGGTGGCGGCCGGGGCGCCCGTACGCGCCCTGACCCGCACCCCGGACAGCGCCGCGCTCCCCGACGCCGTCGAGGTCGTCGCAGGAGACCTGCTGCGCCCCGACAGCCTGCTGCCCTCCCTGACGGGTGTCGAACGGCTCTATCTGTTCCCCGAGCCGTCCACCGCCGCTCAGGTCGCGCGGCTCGCCGCCCAGGCGGGGGTACGGCGGATCGTCGTCCTCTCCTCCGACGCCGTCACCGAGGGCAGCGACCCTGACCACCACCGCCCGGTCGAGGAGGCCGTCGAGCGGACCGGCCTCGACTGGACCCATGTCCGGCCGGGGGAGTTCGCCGCCAACAAGCTGAGCGTCTGGGGCAGTTCCATCGCCACCGGCGGCGTGGTGCGCGCCGCCTACCCCGACGCCGTCGGCGCCCCCGTCCACGAGGCCGACGTGGCGGCGGTCGCCGCCGCGGCACTCCTGGAGGACGGCCACGCCGGGGCCGTGCACAGCGTCTCGGGCCCCGAGGCGCTCACCGTACGCGAGCAGGTACGGTCCCTGGCCGCCGGACTCGGGCGTGAGCTGCGCTTCGAGGAGGTCACCCCGGCCGCGGCCCGCGCGGACATGATCGAACAGGGCCTCCCCGAGCCGATCGCCGACTACATCCTGGCCTTCCAGGCCTCCTGGGTGGGCCGGCCCGCCGCCGTGTACGACACGGTCGAGCGGCTCACCGGCAAACCCGCCCGCACCCTGGCCCAGTGGGCCGCCGACCACCGGGCGGACTTCCGATGACCCCGGAGGCCCGCTGATGCGCGTCCTGTTCACCACTCTCGCCGCCGCCACCCATCTGCACGCCCAGGTGCCCCTCGCCTGGGCGCTGCGCGCCGCCGGACACGAGGTGTGCGTGGCCAGCCAGCCCGACCTGGCCGACGACATCGTCCGCTCCGGCCTCACCGCCGTGTCCGTCGGACAGGCCCTCGACCCCGGACAGTGGACCGACGTCTCCCCGCTGACCGAGCAGGAGGTGCGGGTCGAGGGCAACATCTGGAACGCCCAGGGCGGCATCGCCTGGGAGCTGTTCGACCTGTGCGAGCTGCGCCCGGAGCGGCTCACCTACGACTACATGCAGTGCGTCCTCACCGCCTGGACCAGCCACAGCTTCCAGCAGACCTCCTCACCCGGCACGGTCGACGACCTGGTCGCCTTCGCCCGCCGGTGGCGGCCCGACCTGGTGATCTGGGATCCGACGACCTTCGCCGGTGCGATCGCCGCCATGGCCACCGGAGCCGCCCACGCCCGGCTGATGTTCGGCTTCGACGTCATCGGCCGGATGAGGCAGAGCTACCGCGCCGCGCTGCGCGAGCGACCGCCGGAGCACCGCGAGGACCCGTTCGAGGAGTGGCTGGGCCCGCTGCTCCGCCGCCACGGGCGGGAGTTCGCGGAGGAGGCCGTCCTCGGCCAGTGGACCATCGACCCCGTACCGACCTCACTGCGGCTCGACGTCGACCATCCGTATCTGCCGATGCGCTACGTGCCGTACAACGGACACGCCACCGTCCCCGGCTGGCTGCGCCGCCCCGCCGGCCGGCGCCGGGTCTGCCTCACGCTGGGCCGGTCGTTCCGCGAACTGCTCGGCGGCGACCGGGCCTCGGTCGCCGAACTCCTCGACGCGGTCGCCGAACTCGACATCGAGGTGGTCGCCACGCTCAACTCCGCCCAGCTGGCCGAGCTGCCCCGGCTCCCGGACAACGTCCGTGCCGTGGACTTCGTCCCGCTGGACGCGCTGCTGCCCAGCTGCTCGGCCATCATCCACCACAGCGGCTCGGGCACCACCCAGACCGCGCTGGCCCACGGGGTCCCGCAGGTCGTCGTGCCCGCGCTGATGCTGGACAACCTGCTCAAGGCCCGGCGCGTGGAGGAGGCCGGCGCGGGGCTGTATGTACGGGACGTCCGTGCACTGACCGCGGCCGGGCTGCGCGACCTGCTCGTACGCGTCCTGGAGGAGCCGTCCTTCACCCTCCGGGCGGGCGCCCTGCGCCGGGAGATGCTCGGCACGCCCTCGCCCCGCGAGATCGTGCCCGCTCTGGAGCGGCTGACTGCGGCCCACCGGCGCTGACCGCAGCCCCGCCCCAGCCGCGGGGTCAGCGCGCCGCGGCCACCCGGCCGTGGTGGCGCGCGGTGAGCCGCTCCAGGGTCTCCACCACCTCGTTCGGGTGCGGCGCCGTCCGGACCTCGTCGCGTATCAGCCCAGCCCGCCGCCGGAACTCCGGCTCCTCCAGGAGCCGGACGAGCCCGGCCCGCAGGCTCCGCGCCGACACCCCGCCGGCCGGCAGATGCAGCCCGGCCCCCAGCTCCTCGATCCGCTGCGAGCGGTACACGGCATCCCACACGCGGCCGAGCGAGATCTGCGGCACCCCGAGGGCGGTGGCCGTCCCCCAGGTGCCCGCCCCGCCGTGGTGCACGATCGCCGCACAGGTCGGCAGCAGCGCGTCCAGCGGGACGTGGTCGACCACCCGGACGTTGTCCGGGGTGGCGCCGATCAGCTCACGTTCCGCCGGGTTCAGCGTCGCCACCACCTCGATGTCCAGACCGTCCACGGCCGCGAAGACGTCGTCGGCGAGGACGGCGTTGGGGGCACCGGTGTCCCGGGCCGTCATCCCCGCCGTCACACAGACCCGCGGCCGCTCGGGCTCTGCGCGCAGCCAGCCCGGCACCACGGTCGGGACCTGCCCGTTGTACGGGATGTACCGCATCGGCACCAGCGGATGCCCCAGGGACAGCCGGACGCTCGGCGGCATCTGGTCGATGGACCACTGTCCGGTGACGATCTCCTCGTCGAAGGAGCAGCCGTACCGGCCGAGCGTCCAGGTCAGCCACTCGCCGAGGGTGTCGTCGCGGTGGGCGGCCGCCCCCGCCGCGAGGCGGTCGAGGAAGAGCCGGCGCGTGCTGCCGAACATGTCGGGGAACGACAGCAGCCGCGCATGGGCCGCTCCGCTCGCGCGGGCGGCGACCGCCCCGGCGAAGGTGAACGGCTCCCAGATCACCAGATCGGGACGCCAGTCGCGGGCGAACGCGACCAGCTCGTCGATCATCGACTCGTTGTTGATCCAGGAGTAGAAGAGCGAAGCCATGACCGTGTCATGGCCCTTGAGGAAGGAGAACGGCAGCCGCTCGTGGCGCTTCTCCAGATAGTCCGCCCGGTCGTGCAGCGTCATGATGTCGCCGCCCACCGCCCCGAGCACCGTGTGCAGGGCGGGGTCACCGCCCACCGGAACGGCCGTCAGTCCGGCGCCGACGATGGCGTCGGTCAGGGCGGGCTGGCTCGCCACCCGCACGTCGTGACCGGCCGTCCGCAGCGCCCACGCCAGCGGCACGGACCCACTGAAGTGGCTTTCCTCCGCGAAACACGTCATCAGTACCCGCATCGGACCCCCCTCAGCCGGCCGTCGTGGTGACGGGCAGATACAGCACACCGCCGGTGACCGGGGCCCGCAGCCGCCGTAGTTCGGGTTCCGCCCGGCGCAGCGCCCCGAGCCGGCCGGTGACTGCCGCCACCGCCGCGGTGGCGAGAGGCACGGCGAACGGCTCCAGCACCCCCGTGGGGAGGCCATCCGTGAACGCCAGCGTCCCCGGCCCGGGCTCCCGCCCCGGATCGAAGCGGTCCGGGTCCGCGAACGCCTCCGGGTCCCGCTGCGCGGCCTCCACCAGTACGGTCACCTCGGCACCGGCCGCGAGCGGCACGCCCGCCACCTCCACGTCCTCGTAGGCGAACAGCTTCTGCAGCCGCACCGGAGGGGCGTGGCGCACGGTCTCCCGTACCGCCGCCGCCACCAGCTCCGGGTCCTCGCGGACCGCGGCCACCGCGTCGGGAGCGTCCAGAAGCGCGGAGACGGTCCGCGCGGTGAGGTTGGCGGCCAGCTGCACGCCGGCGACGGCGAGCAGCATCCGCGACGCGAACAGGTCGTCCCCGGGCCCGCCGGGGGTCACCGCCGCGATCAGATCGCGGATCTCCGTGGCGGCCGTGATCAGTTCACGGGCCGTGGACATCCGCGGCGGGCACAAGGTGGCGTCCAGCGCGGGCGCCGCCTGCGCGCACAGCGCGGCCAGCCGGCCGGGGTCCACCCCCGTCCCCACCATCCCGGCCAGGGCGTGCGCGGCCAGCGGATGCGCGAAGTCGGTCATCAGGTCGAAGGTGTCGCCCAGCCGGTCCAGCAGCACGGTGGCCCGCTCCGCCACCCGCGCCGAGAAGCCCGAGTCCGTACCGACGGCTGCCACGGTCACCCCGCGCAGCCGCTGGTACGCCTCGCGATCCAGGGCGAGGAACACGTCGTCCAGGGGCAGGACGTCGTGCAGGGCGGGGATCTGCCAGGCGAAGGACGCCTCCTCACCGTCCGGTGCCTGCGGCTTCGGGTAGCGCACCCCGAACCGCGCGTCGCCCAGCAGCGCGGCGGCCGTGGCATACCGCGCGGTCACCCAGCTCTCGGCGGTGCTCCACATCAACGGCCCGTGTTCCCGGGCACGTCGCCCCAGCTCGTGCGGGTCGTCACTCTCGGCCCGCAGCAGCAGGGCGTACGGGTCGTCCTTGATGCCGTAGATCCACTGCATGCCGCGGAGCGTCATCAGCTCGGGACCCAGCTCGCTGTCGGTCTTGGTGGAAATCATGCGGCCGAAAGTAGGCCGGGCCGCTCTAGCTTCCCTCGACTCCCGCTGTGCTCGGGCCGGTCGCCACCGAGGGCATGGCCGGGGCGGCCGTCGCCGGTGCGGCGAGCAGACTGTGCAGGCAGGTCACCAGACTGCGGGCCTGGACGTTGAGATAGTGGCTGTGCCGCAGCAGCTCCATCAGTTGGTGGACAGCGATCCAGCGGAACTCCGGATGCTCGATCCCCTCCGCGTCCGTCTCCACGATCATGTACCGGCTCAGGGCGTGGTAGAAGCGCCCGCCCTCCTCCGAGAGCACCGTGTCGTAGCGGAGCTGGGAGGGGGCCGCCGACAGCACGGTGTCCAGGAACGGCGGCCGGGCCGCGGCAGGCAGCACTTCCACACTGTCCGGGATGCACTGCACGGTCGGGGCCAGTTCGGCCACGTCCAGATAGCCCGGCTCCACGCGCGCGTGCATCAGCGCGTGCAGCACACCGTCGATCCGCGCCACCAGCAGCGCGATCACGCCCTGACCCTGGGGCCGGATCATCGGCTGTGTCCAGTGGGCGACCTCCCGGCCCCCGGCGGTCACGTCCACCCCGATGACCGAGAAGAACCGCCCGCTCTCGTGCGTGATCGTCTCGGGGGTGCGCCGCCAGCCCCGTAGCCCGTCGAGCGCGATGCGCTCGGTGAGCACGTCGATGCCGGCACGGGTGTCCGTGAGCCAGTTCAGCAGCTCCCCGAGCGAGTGCCGGGCACCGGCCGACGGCTGGCAGGAACGCACCAGGGCCCCACGGAAGCCCGTACCGTCGGAGCGCAGCACGGTGTCCAGACCGCGCGCGGGCAGCGGCAGACAGGACAGCACCGAACGCAGATCCATGTTGACCCGGTCCTCCTCGGCGAGCATCGCGTACAGCTCGCCAAGGGTCAGCCAGGTGAACCCGTCGCGGAGTTCGACCTCCCGCGTGGTCTCCACCACCATGTTGCGATTGCGTTTGCGGTAGAACCAGGCGCCCTGCTCCGACTGGCGCACATCGGCGATCACATGATGGGCGTGGTGGTCGCGGAAGTACTCCAGATACGGCACGGCGCGGCCCTGATGGACCCGGGTGTAGTTGGAGCGGGTGGCCTGCACGGTGGGGGAGAGCTGGAGGCCGTTGCGGTTGCCCGGCTCGACCTTCGCCTGGACCAGGGCGCGCAGGACACCGTCGGTCTCCTTCACCAGCAGGCCGAGCACCCCGATCTCCGGCTGGTTGATGATGGGCTGGGTCCATTCGGGAACCGGCCCCTGGGGCACCTTGGCCGCCAGACCCTCGATGGTGAAGAACTTGCCGCTGTCGTGGCGGATGTCGCCGGTGTCCGGGTCGCGGTGCCAGCCACTGAGCCCGTCGAGCGGCATCGGAGCCACCTCGGTGTAGGCGTACCGGCCGAACTCGGTGAACCACCGCTGCACGTCCGCCACCCGCTCGGCCATGGGGGTATCGCCGGACCCGTGGGCCAGCGACTCGGCGAGCCGCAGCGGGGTGTCGGTAAAACCGTGGAGCGTCCTCACGACCGCAGCGCCCGGTCGATCTCCAGGCACTTGTCGTAGTCGGGGAGCATGCCCGCCGCCTGCGCCTCGGCCAGCGTGGGTGCCTGGGTGTCCCGTTCGGACATGATCGGGTCGATGTCGATGTCGCTGGGGATGGGCAGCCCGAGCGCGGGGTCGAGGACCGACAGGGCCATCTCGTCCTCCTTCACGTACTCGCCGGAGAGCATGTACGAGACGACCGTGTCGTCCTCCAGCGCGACGAAGGCGTGCGCGACCCCGACGGGGAAGTACATGGCGCGGCAGCTCGCCGGGTCGAGGACCACGCTGTCGGAGGCGCCGAAGGTGGGTGAGCCGACCCGGATGTCCAGGGCGATGTCCAGCACCCGGCCCCGGGCGCAGTAGACGTATTTGGCGATGCCGGGCGGGCACACGGTGAAGTGCAGCCCCCGCACCACCCCCCGCTGGGAGGTGCTGTGGTTGGTCTGGGCCACCCGGAAAAGGGAGTGCCCGGTCGCCTCGACGAAGGCGCTCTCCTGGTACGGAGAGGTGAAGGATCCGCGCTCGTCGTCGAAGACCCGGGGAATGAATTCGTAGGCGCCGTCGACGGCGAGTTTGCGTGACTGCATGGTGAAGGTCATCTGTCCGTCTCTCCCGAACTCAGCGGTATTCAGCGGTACTCGGCGGTCAGGCGTTCCAGGACCGGCACGATGTCGCGGGGCGCGGGCATGCCCAGCATCTCCCGGCGGACACCGGCCGCGTTCCGGGCGAAGGAGGGGTCGTCCAGCACGCGGACGAGCATGTCCCGCAGCTGGGCCGCGGTGAACCGGTCGACATCGGCCACGGCCAGGCCCGTGCCGGTCGACCGGAGGTGGCGCATCTTGTACGGGGAGTCCCAGAGCAGGTCCGGGACGATGATCTGAGGTATCCCGTGCAGCTGGGCGTTCTGGAAGGTCCCCGCGCCGCCCTGGTGGATGACGGCCGAGCAGCTCGGCAGCAGCGCGTCCAGCGGGACGAAGTCCACCACCCGGACGTTGTCCGGCACCTTCCCCGCCTCGCCCAGCTGTGCCGCCGACAGGGTGGCGACGACCTCGGCGTCCACGTCGGCGACCGCTTCCAGCAGATCCGCCACCGAAGCACGGTCCGCCCCCAGCACCTCACGGCCGGACGAGCCCAGGGTCAGACAGACCCGGGGCCGCTCCAGCGGCTCGGCGAGCCAGTCGGGCAGCACGGACGGGCCGTTGTACGGGACGAACCGCACCGGTACGTGGTGCTGGCCGGGTACCGGCAGCCGCATCGCGGCCGGCAGCCCGTCCATGGTCCAGTGCCCGGTGACGACCTCCTCCGTGAAGGGGCGGCCGTACCCGTCCAGGACCCCGCCGAGCCACTCGGCCAGCGGGTCGGAGCGTTCACCGGCCGGCAACCGGTCGTGCTCCTGGCGGAAGAGCTGCCGGGAGTGGCCCAGGAGATCCGCGCCGAACAGCAGCCGGGCATGGGCGGCGCCGGTGACCGTCGCGGCGACGGCCCCGGCGAACGTATGGGTGTCCCAGACCACCAGATCCGGCTTCCACCGCCGGGCGAAGCCGACCAGGTCGCCGATCGTGGACGCGGAGGAGAGCGTCGGATACACATGGGTCGCCATCAGCGCGAAGGCGTTCCGCAGATAGCCGTAGGTACGGCGCTCCGGGTGCAGTCCGGACAGATCGGCATGGGTGAGGAAGTCCGGGTCGCCGGCCACTTCCTCGGTGTCGTCCCGCCGCCGGTTGGCCCCGGACATCTGCACATCCAGATCCAGGTGTTCGCCGACCCCCACGGCCGTCAGACCGGTGTGGGAGATGTACTCGACGAGATCCGGCTGGCTCGCGACACACACGTCGTGGCCGGCCGAGCGCAGCGCCCAGGCGAGCGGGATCTGGATGTGCAGGTGGGACTTGGCGGCGAAGGTCGTGAACAGGACCCGCATCACAGCTCTCCTCTGCTTCCGCCCCGAAGCGTGGTGGGCGGCCCTCGCAGCCCGATCGACGACGGCTGGACGCCCGTGCGGGACCGGGCGCCCGGCCGTCTCGTGTCCGGAGGTCAGCCGGCGACGGCCGTGTCCCGGCCCTGGGCCCCCTGGTTGATCGTCGCGATCCGTAGCGCCGCCACCAGATCCCGGTACAGGTCGTCGGTGGCGAGCAGTTCGTCATGGCTGCCTGTGGCCCGGCACAAGCCGTCCTCCATGACGAGGATCTGGTCGGCGTCGACGACGGTGGAGAGCCGGTGGGCGATGGTGATCACGGCGCCGCGGGCGGCGACCTCGACCACGGCGTCATGGATCGCGGACTCGGTCAGCCCGTCCAGCTGGGCGGTCGCCTCGTCCAGCAGCAGGATCTCGGGCTCGCTCACCAGGGCCCGGGCCAGTGCGATGCGCTGGCGCTCGCCGCCGGAGACGACGGTGCCGTCCATCGGGGTGTCCAGGCCCTGCGGGAGGGAGCTGACCTTCTCGTCGAGCCGGACGGCCCGCAGTACGGCCCACAGGGCCTCGTCGTCCGCCTCGGGGTTGGTGTAGCGCAGGTTCTCCCGCAGGGTGCCCGGCACCAGCGGGGTGTCCTGCTCGACATAGACGATCCGCCGGCGCAGCTCGTCCAGCGAATACTGGGCGAGCGGGACGCCGTCGAGGGCGACAGTGCCGTCCTCCGGCTCCAGGAAGCGCAGGACGAGCGAGAACAGCGTGGTCTTCCCGGCGCCGGACGGGCCGACCACCGCGGTGTGCCCGCGGCGGGGGATGTCCATGCTCACGCCGTTCAGCGCCCTCCTGGTGCCCGGGGCGTAACGGGCCGTCACCTCACGGAAGGACAGCACGGGGGAGTGGACGCCGGCGATCGAGGCCGTGGTCCGCTCGGGCACCGCCCGGGTGTCCTCCACCGGCAGGTCCTGGATCTCGCGGATCCGCGCGGACGCGGCGAGGCCGGACTGGAGCAGGGAGACCGACTGGCTCAGTTTGGTGACGGGGTCGACGACCAGGAACGCGTACAGCAGGAAGGCGACAAGCCCGGAGACGGTCAGCTGGCCCAGGCTCACCCGCCAGGCGCCCACCCCCAGGATGACCAGGATCGCGCCCTGGAAACCGACGCCGGTCAGCGTCCAGCTGAGCGCCTCGATCCGCACCGCCCGCATCCGCTGCCGGAACGACTCACGCGCCTCGCGCAGGATGCGGTCGCTCTCCCAGGTCTCGGAGCGGCTGGCCTTCACCGTACGGATCGCCCGCAGCGCGCCCTCAAGGACGCCGCCCAGCCGCCCGATCGCCGCCTGCGCCTCCTGCTGGGCCGCCGCCAGCGGCCGCATGACCAGGCCGATCACCGCGGCGATCAGGACGATCGTGCCGACCATGACGAGCAGCAGCACCCAGTCGAGCGCCGCCATCAGCACCAATGACCCGACCACCATGATCATCGAGCTGAAGAACTCCAGTGCGGTGGAGGAGGCGGCCTCCCGCAGCAGCAGGGTGTCGGAGGTGACGCGCGTGACCAGCTCTCCGGGGGAGCGCCGGCCCAGTCCGCCGACCGGTACGTGCAGCAGTCGCCGCACCATGGTGACGCGGGCGTCCAGGACCACCTGCTCCGCGAGGCGGCCCAGCATGATCAGCCGGATCCACCCCAGGGCCGAACCGACGATCAGCAGGCCGACCAGGATCCAGATGGCCCGGGCCAGGGGAGCGGAGTCCGCCAGGCCGTCCAGGATGCCTTTGGTGGCCATGGGGGTGGCCAGCATGGTCCCGGTGGTCACGGCCGTCAGGGCGAAGGCCACCAGCAGCGTCCAGCGGTGCGGCCGTACGAAGGACCAGAGCACCCGCGTGTTGGCGAACCGCACCGGGGGGCTCCCGGCGGGTGCGCCTCCTAAGACCATGCCCTCCACGCTCATGTCGCCGCCCCTCTCTCGATCCACTTCCAGAACATCAGAGCATCTAAATGGAACATCGATGTCCCAAAATAGCAGACGGGTGACCATTGATGGGTGATCATCTGCTACGTTTGGCACATGGGCAGTGCAGATGTGGAGTCCGGAACACGCAGTCGCACCCGCCGCGCCATCCTGGGTGCGGCCGCGGAGGTGCTCGCCCGGGACCGCGCCGCGACGCTGGCCGAGATCGCCAAGGCCGCCCAGGTGGGACGCAGCACGCTGCACCGCTACTTCCCCGACCGGGACGTCCTGGTCCAGGCCGCGGTCGCCGACGCCTATCTGGTGATCCAGCAGTCGGTCCAGGACGCGGCGGTCGGTGACGGGCCGCCGCTGGAGGCCCTGCGCCGACTGGTCGCGGCCCTGGTCGACACGGGGGAGCGGCTGCTGTTCCTCTACGGCGACCCTCGCGTCCTCGACGGCTTCGACGCGGGCGACGAACCGGACTCCGTGGCACAGATGGTGACCGATCTGATCAGGCGCGGCCAGGCCGAAGGCGTCTTCGACCCCACGGTCGCGGTGGAGTGGATCCAGGACACGCTCTGGGCGCTCGTCTACACCGGCTGCGACTCGGCCAGCCGCGGCGTTCTGCCGCGGCACGGCGTCGCGGCCGCGGTCATCCGCATGCTCGAGAACGGAATCCGAGCACAGACTTGAGGGGACGTGTGTTGTGACGATCTTGGTGACCGGGGCGACCGGAAACGTGGGACGCCAGGTGGTCCGCCGGCTGGTGGAAGCAGGTGAGGACGTACGGGCGCTGACCCGCTCGCCCGGGACGGCCGGCCTGCCCGCCGAGGCGCAGGTCGTCGCCGGCGACCTGGCCCGGCCCGAGACCCTGCCGCAGGCGCTGGACGGGGTGGAGAAGATGTTCCTCTTCCCCGTCCTGGAGGCGGCCGGGGAGGTGGTGGACCTGGCCGTGGCGGCGGGGGTGCGGCGGATCGTGCTGCTCTCCTCCGCGACCGTCACCGCCGGCTACGACACCGAGTACCACCTTCCGGTCGAGCTGGCCGTAGAGGCGTCCGGTGTCGAATGGACCCATGTCCGGCCCGGCGAGTTCGCGGTCAACTCGCTGCACATGTGGGGCCCTTCCATCCGGGCGACGCGCAGCGTCGTCGACCCCTACCCCGACCGCAGCAGCACTCCCATCCACGAGTGGGACATCGCCGACGTCGCCGCCGCCGCCCTCGTCGAGGACCGGCACGTCAACACCGCGTACACGCTGGCCGGCCCCCAGACGCTGACGCAGCGCGAACAGGTCGCCGCCATCGCCGCGGCCATCGGCGAGGACATCCGCATCGAGGAGCTCGGCGTGGCCGAGGCGCGCGCCTTCTACCACCGTCAGGGCGGCTGGGCGGCGGCCAACGCCGACTTCCTGCTCGGCTACGAGGACTACTCCGGCGTCGAATCCGCACCCGCCGAGCCCGCCGCCCTCGCCGAGGCCGAACCGGAGCAGGCCCCGGGGACGGTCACCGCCGACGCGGTCACCGGACGCCCCGCGAGGCCCTATACGGAATGGGCCCGCGACCACGCCGCCGACTTCCGCTGAACCCGGTGCCCCCGCCAGGGGGCACTCCAGCGCGATACGAGCCGAATCCACCGCCGCGCACCTACGGTGAGCGGCGAACGGACGGTCACGGCAGAGGAGTTGGGGATGCGGGTCCTGTTCACGACGTTCGCGGCACGGTCACATCTGTACGCCCAGGTGCCCCTCGCGTGGGCGCTGCGGGCAGCCGGTCACGACGTACGGATCGCGAGCCAGCCGGACCTGGCCGACGACATCACCCGCACGGGACTGACCGCGGTCCCGGTCGGTGAACCGCTCAACCAGGCCGAGGACGCGGCCGTCGTCGACGACCGGGCCTGGGACTGGACCGAGGCGGAGGCGGAGGCGAACCCGCACGCGGTCGACATGGCCACCTGGCCCGAACTCCTCGACATCGCCGAGACCGCCCCGGAACGACTCACCCCCGAGCACACCCAAGGCGTGTTCGCGGCCTACGCCCCGCTGCTGTTCCGTTACTTCTCCTGGCAGATGACCGACGACCTGGTCCGGTACGCCCGCAACTGGCGTCCGGACCTGGTCCTGTGGGACCCGCTCACCTTCGCCGGCCCGGTCGCCGCACTGGCCAGTGGCGCCGCGCACGCACGCATGCTGTTCGGTCTCGACCTGGTCGGCTGGATGCGCGGGCACCATCTCGCCGCCCAGGCGAGCCGGCCGGCCCCGCTGCGGGACGACCCCATGTCCGAGTGGCTGGGCTGGACCCTGGCCGAACACGGCCTCGACTTCACCGAGGAGGCCGTCACCGGACAGTGGACCATCGACCCGGTACCCGGCTCGCTCGCCCTGCCCACCGGCGGTCTCCGCGTCCCGATGCGCTACGTCCCCTACAACGGACCCTCCATCGTGCCCTCCTGGGTGCACGAGCCGCCCGCCCGGCCGCGCGTCTGCGTCACCCTCGGCGTCTCCCAGCAGGAGGTGTTCGGCCGTGACCGGGCCTCCGTGGCCGAGATCATCGCCGCGGTCGCCGCCCTCGACGTGGAGGTGGTGGCCACCCTCAACGCCGCACAGGTGGCCGCCCTCGGTGCCCCGCTCCCGGCGAACGTCCGGGTCGTGGACTTCGTCCCGCTCGACGCGCTGCTGCCCAGCTGCGCGGCGGTGATCAGCCACGGCGGGGCCGGCACGTTCCAGACCGCGCTCGCCCACGGCGTACCGCAGATCCTCGTTCCCGACATGATCTGGGACACCGCCCGCAAGGCACAGCGGCTGGAGGCGGCCGGAGCCGGACTGCGGATCACCGACGTGGACCGCTTCTCCGCCGCCGAGCTGCGCGCGCTGCTCGCCCGGGTCCTCGACGAACCCTCGTTCGCGCACCGCGCGGCGCGGCTGCGCGACGAGATGCTGGCCACCCCCGCACCGAGCGATCTGGTGCCGACGCTGGAGCGCCTGACCGCACTGCACAGGCGCCCCCGCGTCACGGCCGTCAGGTGAGCGAGAGGCCGCCGTCCACCGGCACCACCACTCCATTGGCGTAGCCGGCCTCGTCCCGGGCCAGCTGGGTGATCCACCAGCCGATCTCTGCGGGCGTGCCCACCCGGCCCGCCGGCGCCCGGGACCCCATCTCCGCGAGGAAACCGGCGTACTGCTCCTGCGACATGCCCATCCGCACCCCGATCCCGCTGTCGACGACACCCGGAGCCAGGCCCACGACCCTGATCCCGCGCGGCGCGAGCTCCACCGCCCAGGTCCTGGTGAGGAAGTCCAGGGCCACCTTGCTCGCTCCGAAGACACTCGCTCCCGGCCAGGTCCGCAGCCCCAGGGACCCCGAGGTGCTGACATTGACCACGGTGCCGCCGCTCGCCTCCAGCGCCTCCAGCGCGGCCCGGGTCAGCGCGATGGGCGCCAGCAGATTGGTGGCGACCTGTGTCTCGTCGTGCTTGCGGGAGTGGTCGGCGAGGGTGCCGTGCAGCGCCACCGCCGCGTTGTTCACCAGCACGTCGATCCGGCCGAAGACGCGCAGCGCCTCGGCCACCACCTCCTCGGCCGCGCCCTCGGCGGTCAGGTCGGCCACGGCCGTGCGGATGGAGTCGTACCCCTCGGCCGTGCCCGTCAGGCTCTCGGGCGTACGTCCCACGACCAGCACCCGGGCGCCCTGCTCGGCGAACGCGTGCGCGGTGGCCCGTCCGATACCGGTGCCGCCGCCGGTGACCACGACGACCGGCCCGTCCTCGGCCGGCGCCGGGCGGACCGTACGCAGCGGGGTGTACAGCTGCGGATCGCTGGAGGCGAGCGCCCGCAGCGCGGCCGCGTGCTCCTGGAACTCCGGCCGGGCGACCGCCCGCTGCAGCGACCCGGCGTCCCGCCAGCGGGCGATGTTGACGTACCGCCCCGGATCCTTCGTGTGCCGCACGAGCGTGTGCTCCATGAATCCCGGCTGCCGTGCCATGTACTGCGACGTCCGGGCGAACGCCTCCTCGAACTCGGCCGGTGAGGCGGACAGCGTGAAGGTGTTGACGAAGGTGACCCCGTCACCGGGTTCCTGAACGGTCATGTGCGACACACACCCCTCTGCAAGGTCTTCGACTGGGCCGGGCCAGCATGGGCGACGCCTCTCGCGGTCGGCTGGGGGCGCGTTGGACGCCGTCGAGCGGAAGTCGACGCGTCGGCGACCACCGGATGTCACGTTGCACGCACCTGCCCGCCGAGGAGAAAGGCCAGGAGCGCCGCCGATGAGCCATCAGACAGACGCCGTGCGACGGGTGATCAACGCCTTCAACACCGGAAACGCCGACGATGCCGCCGAGTACCTCCACGAGGAGTATCTGAACCCCGCCGTGCTGGAGCACGGCATTCCGCCGGGCCCCGCCGGCTTCGCCATGATCGTCAAGTGGGTCAAGGCGACCTTCTCCGAGGAGGCCCACCTGGAAGAGGTCAAGATCGAGGAGAACGGCGAGTGGGTCCGCGCGTACCTCGTCCTCTACGGCCGGCACGTGGGCAACCTGGTCGGCATGGCGCCCACCGGCCGGCGGTTCGCCGGCGAGCAGGTGCATCTGTTCCGCTTCGTGGACGGCAAGATCCGCGACCACCGGGACTGGCCGGAATTCCAGGGCACCCTGCGCCAGCTCGGTGACCCCTGGCCGGAGGCCGGCGGCTGGCGGCCATAGCCTCCAGCGGTATCCGGTCCGTTCACCACCGGCCGTTCCTACTGTGGCCCGCATGGGCACCCTCATGGTCACCGGCGGGGCCGGATTCATTGGATCGCATTTCGTCAGGCACTGGCGCGGTACCCATCCGGGGGACCGCGTCATTGTCGTGGACGCGCTGACCTACGCCGGAAACACCGCAAACCTCGACGACCTCCGCGACGACATCGTCTTCGAGCACGCGAGCATCGACGACCCGGTCGCCATGGAGCGCGTACTGCGCACCCATGGCGTCGACGTGATCGTCAACTTCGCGGCTGAGTCCCACAATTCGTACGCCCTGCTGGAGCCGGGACAGTTCTTCCGGACCAACGTGCTGGGCACCCAGACCCTCCTGGAGGCCGCCCGGCGCATCGGCGTCGCACGCTTCCACCATGTCTCCACCTGCGAGGTCTACGGAGATCTGGACCTGGACACGACCGACCTGTTCACCGAGTCCAGCCCCTACCGGCCGCGCACCCCCTACAACGCGAGCAAGGCCGGCGCGGACCACGCGGTCCGTGCCTACCACCACACCTTCGGCCTGCCGGTCACCATCTCCAACTGCGCCAACAACTACGGCACCCACCAGTTCCCGGAGAAGGTGATCCCGGCCTTCACCACCGCCGCCCTCGACGGCCGACCGCTGAAGCTGTACGCCCAGACCGAGAACCGGCGTGAGTGGATCCACGTCCTGGACCACTGCCGAGCCATCGAAACCGTCCTGGCACACGGCGAGATCGGTCGTACGTACCACGTCGGTACCGGCGTCGAGGCGTCCATCGAGCAGATCGCCGACCTCGTCCTCGACGAGCTCGGACTGCCGTCCACCCTGAAGACCATCGTGCCCGACCGGCCCGGACACGACCGCCGCTACGTCCTCGACTGGAGCACCCTGCGCGACGAACTCGGCTGGCGCCCCCGCGTCGACTTCACCGAAGGGCTGCGGGAGACCGTCCGCTGGTACGCCGAGCACCGCTCCTGGTGGGAGCCGCTCCTGGACCGCGCCCCGGTCGACGAGGCCGGATGGGGCGGCGGAAGGGGCGGTCGATGAGACGGCGGCTCACGGCACTCGGCGCCCTCGCCGCCACCCTGCTCGGCCTCCTCGCGCTGCCCGGCCCCGCTCAGGCGCGGCCCCAGAACCCGCCCGGCGCGCGCATCGCCTGGGCGGCCTGCCAGGAAGCGCCCGAGGACCCCGCACTGCGGTGCGGCCGGATCACCGTCCCGGTCGACTGGGCCGACCCGGACGGTCCCACCCTCGACCTCGCGCTCGTGCGACGGGCCGCTGCCGATCCGTCCCGGCGCATCGGGGTCCTCTTCCACGGCCAGGGCGCACTCGGCGGCTCCGGTGTCGACGCCGTACTGCACAATCCACAGCTCTTCTCGGCCGGGACGAGCAGCCGCTTCGACCTCGTCGCCATGGACGTACGCGGCACCGGGCGGAGCAACCCGGTCCTGTGCGACGCGGCCGCCTACCCGGGCGGCGTGCCCGCCGTCCCGGCCACCGCCGCCCAGTTCGCCCGCGCGGTCGAGGCACACCGCGCGTTCGCGGACACGTGCCGCACCCTCACCGGACCGGTCTTCGACCACATGGACAGCCGCAGCGTCGCCCGTGACATGGACGCCGTCCGGGCGGCCCTGGGCGAGCGGCAGCTCTCCTTCTACGGCGACTCCTTCGGGACGCTCACCGGTCAGGCGTACGCCGAGCTCTTCCCCGCCCGGCTGCGCACCGCGGTCTGGGAGAGCAACCTGGACCACACCGCGGACCTTTCCCGCTGGGTCGCCGACCGGTCCGCGGCCGTGGAGGACTCGTTCCGGGGCTTCGCCGACTGGTGCGACCGCACCCCCAGCTGCCCCCAGCGAGCCGGGGGAACGGCCCGCTGGTACGACCAGTTGCACGCCAAGGCGGAGCGGGGCGAGCTGACGGCCACCGTCCCCGGCGCGCCGCCCTTCACCCTCGACGGATATCTGCTCAGCACCCAGGTGTCGTTCTTCTTCTTCCAGCGGCGCTGGGCCGAGCTGTCCGACTGCCTCACCCAGGTCGACGCCGACCGGACCGGATGCCTCTTCGGCGGCGGCGACCAGGGCGCGGCCACGGTGGCCACCCCGCCGGCCACGCTCCACCACCCGCAGAGCGCCGCCTTCTGCGCGGACTACCGGATGCCGGTGAACGGCGTCGCCGACGTCCTGCGGCTGCGCAAGGTCGCCCTGGCCAACGCCCCGCACACCAGGCTCACCGCCGTGGCCTGGGGCGCCGTCACCGACTGCCTCGGCATGACGGGCGAGACCAGGAACCCGCAGCGGCCGCTGCGCCTGGGCGGCCAGGCGCCCACGGTGCTGCTCACCAACAGCCGCCACGACCCCTCCATGCCGCACCGCTGGGCCGAACGGGTCACCGCCCAGGCCTTCCCCAAGGCCAGGCTGCTCAGCTACGAGGGCTGGGGCCACGGAAGCTACTGGATCAGCGACTGCGTGCGGGCCCAGGTCGACCGCCATCTGGCGCAGCCGGAGGCACGGACGGCCCCGCGGACGAGCTGCCCCGGCGTGCCGGAGCCGTAGTCTCCTCGCGCGGAAGGGGCGGGCCCACCCGGTGGGCCCGCCCCTTCCGCCGTTCCGGCGCCGTTCAGCCGGCGAACTCCCGTGCGATCGTCATCACATACTGCCCGTAGTCGGACTTGGCGATCCGCTCCCCCAGCGCGTGGCACGCCTCCGCGTCGATGAACCCCATGCGCAGGGCGACCTCCTCCACACAGGCGATCCGGATCCCCTGGCGGTGCTCCAGGGTGCTCACGTACTGGGTCGCCTCGTGCAAGGACTCCGGGGTGCCCGTGTCCAGCCAGGCGAACCCCCGCCCCAGGTCGATCAGCCGGGCCTTGCCCCGCTCCAGATAGACCTGGTTCACATCGCTGATCTCCAGCTCGCCGCGGGGCGAAGGAGTGATGTTCTTGGCGATGTTGATCACGTCGTTGTCGTAGAAGTACAGGCCCGTGATGGCCCGGTTGGACTTCGGCCGGGCCGGCTTCTCCTCGATGGACAGCAGTCGTCCCTCGGCGTCCGTCTCGCCCACGCCGTACCGGTGCGGATCGTGCACGGCGTATCCGAACAGCACGCAGCCGTCCACGTCGCCCGCGTTCTCCGCCAGGACGTCGGAGAACCGGTGGCCGTGGAAGATGTTGTCGCCGAGCATCAGTGCGACCGAATCCGACCCGATGTGGTCCGCACCGATGATGAACGCCTCGGCCAGGCCGCCTGGATGGGCCTGCTCCGCGTAGTCGATCTCCAGACCGAGATGCGAGCCGTCCCCGAGCAGCCGCCGGAACTGCGGAAGATCCGTCGGAGTGGCGATGATCAGGATCTCGCGGACGCGGGCCAGCATCAGCACCGACAGCGGGTAGTAGATCATCGGCTTGTCGCCGACCGGGATCAGCTGCTTCGACACCGCGAGTGTGATCGGGTACAGCCGGGTGCCCGAGCCTCCGGCCAGAATGATGCCTTTCATGTCCGTCCCCTCCTCCTGCCGTCCCGTCGTTTCCGGCCGGTGCTCACAACCGCCCCGCCCGGTGGGGGAACCGCCGGGCCCGCAGACGTACCTCCTCGACCAGCCGCGCCTGACGCAGGGTGATCTCCTCGTCCAGCGGGCCCTCGGCGCCCGAGCGGACGGCCGCGGCGAAGGCCCGTACCGCGCCGCGCACCTGATGGTCCGCGGCGACCGCCAGTTCGGTGACCCGGTCCTGCTGCGCGATCCGCACCGGCGGCTTCAACTGCTCGGGCGGGGTGAACGCGCGCTCCACCGTCACCCGGCCCGACCTGCCCCACAGCGCGTAGTGCGACCGGTAGGCATGGTCGAACCCGAAGGAGACTTGCGCCGCCGTGCCGTCGACGGCCGACAGCAGCGCCGTCCCCGCCACGTCGACGCCGGTGCGCTCGTCGATCCGCAGCGTCGCCGCCAGCACCTCCAGCTCACCGTCGAGATAGAGCTGAGCCGCGCGCAGCGGGTAGACCCCGGTGTCCAGCAGCGCGCCGCCGCCCAGCTCCGGCCGGTAGCGGAAGCCGGCCGGGTCGAGTGGGGGCACCCCGAAGGAGCTGCTGAACACCTGCACGGCCCCCACCACGCCCTCGTCGAGCAGCCGCCGCACCGCACCGTGCTGCGAGTGGTGCAGGAACATGAAGTTCTCGGCGAGGACCAGACCACGGGCCCGGGCCTGTTTCATCAGGTCCAGGGTGTCGGCGTAGGAGGTGCACAGCGGCTTCTCGCACAGCACGTGCTTCCCGGCCGCCAGCGCCTCGGTGACCCAGCGGTGGTGCAGGGCCGGCGGCAGCGGGATGTACACCGCGTCGATGTCGTCCCGCCGCAGCAGCGTGTCGTAGCCGACGGCGCCGTCGCATCCGAAGCGGTCCGCCGTCGCGGCCGCCTTGTGCCGGTCCCGACTGGCCACCGCCACCAGCTCGGCGCACTCCTCCTCCACGAGGACCGGAAGCATCCGGCGCAGCGCGATGTCGGCACACCCCAGCACGCCCATCCGCAACGGGCCGCGGCGGGCCTCCATCACAGAGCGGCCAGTACGTCGCGCAGCGCGCCGATCACCTTGTCCTGGGTGTCGGGGGACAGGGAGGGATACATCGGCAGCGAGAAGATCTCGCCGGCCACCCTCTCGGTCACCGGCAGCGCGCCCTTCTCGTACCCGAGGTGGGCGAACCCGGTCATCGTGTGGATCGGCCACGGGTAGCTGATGTTGAGGAAGATGTCGAAGGCCTTGAGCGCCTCGATGATCGCGTCGCGCCTCGGGTGGCGCACCACGTAGACGTAGTAGACGTGGTCGTTGCCGGGCGCGATCGCCGGCAGCACCAGCTCGGTGTCGCCCAGGCCCTCCGCGTACCGGCGGGCCACCTCCCGCCGGCCCTCGACATAGCGGTCGAGCCGGGTGAGCTTGCGGCGCAGGATCTCCGCCTGGAGCTCGTCCAGGCGGCTGTTGTGGCCGGGGGTGCGCACGACGTAGTAGCGCTCCTCCATGCCGTAGTAGCGCAGCCGGCGCAGATTCCGCTCCACCTCGTCGTCGGAGGTCACCGTCGCGCCGCCGTCGCCGTACGCCCCCAGCACCTTGGTCGGGTAGAAGGAGAACGCCGCGGCCCGGCCCATCGTGCCGGCGAGCTGCCCGTGGTGACGGGCGCCGTGCGCCTGGGCGCAGTCCTCGAAGAGCACCAGGCCGTGCCGCTCGGCGAGCGCCTGGAGCGGCGCCATGTCGACGCACTGCCCGTACAGATGCACCGGCAACAGCGCCCGGGTACGGGGGGTGATGGCCGCCTCGACCTGATCGACCCGCATGAGGTACGTGTCGGGGTCCACGTCCACGAAGACCGGGGTCGCACCGGTGCCGTCGATGGCGACGACGGTCGGCGCCGCGGTGTTCGACACCGTGATCACTTCGTCGCCGGGGCCGATGCCGCAGGCCTGGAGCCCCAGCTTGATGGCGTTGGTGCCGTTGTCGACGCCGACGCAGTGCGCCAGCCCGTGGTAGGCGGCGAACTCCTCCTCGAAGCCGCGGACGCTGCCGCCGAGCACCAGCTGCCCGGAGCGCAGCACGGTCTCCACCGCGTCGTGGATGTCGTCGCGTTCGGTCTCGTATTCCGGCAGGTAGTCCCACACATGGGTGGTCATTGCTGGTCGGGCCCTTCTGGTAGGTCGGTGGTGCTCTGCTAGCGGCGGACGCCGACGAAGAGTCCCCGGCCGGTCGGTGCGCCGGGCAGGTACTCGACGGAGCAGTCGGCGTCCAGGAACGCCTGGGTGTACTCGTCCTTGGTGAACAGCGTCAGCACGTCGATCTCGGTGAACTCCCTTATGCCGGAGGCGTCGCCGACCAGGAACCGGACCTCCATCCGGGTCGCCCGCCCCTGGAGCGTCGAGTGCGAGATCCGGGCGACGGTCAGCCCGTCCTCCCGCCCCAGGTCGCCGGCGACATAGCCCTCGACGTGGTCCTCGGGGAACCACCACGGTTCGATCACCAGCACGCCACCGGGCGAGACATGGTCCGCCATCGCCCGTACAGCGGCCCTCATCTCCTCGACCGTGCCGAGATAGCCGATCGCGCAGAACATGCAGACCACCGCGTCGAAGGTGCTCTCCAGCGAGAAGTCGCGCATGTCTCCTTGGTGCAGGGGGACATCGGGCAGCCGCTGCCGCGCCAACTCCAGCATGGGCGGCGCGATCTCCAGCCCCTCCGTCTCCTCGAACCGCTCGCGGAACGTGGCCAGATGGGCCCCCGTGCCGCACGCCACGTCCAGCAGCGTCTTCGCCTGCGGCATCCGCTCGCGGATCAGCCGCGTCACATCCTCGGCCTCCGCCGTCCAGTCCTTGCCACGGCTGCGGTAGAAGATCTCGTAGACCTTGGCCAGTTCCTGCCCGTACATCATTCTCCCTGGGGTCGGTCGGATCGGTCGGCTCAGTCCTCGACGATGGCCACTGCTCTGGCCCAGCCCGCCCCCGCGCCGGTGATCTTCACGGGGAAGCAGGACACCTGGAAGCCGTACGGAGCGGGCAGCGCGTCCAGGCCGGCGAGCCGCTCGATCTGGCAGTACTCCCGTCGCCGTCCGGCGAAATGGGCCGGCCACAGCACCGAACGGTCCCCGGTGGCGCGGTAGCGGGCGATGATGTCGCCGAACGGGGCGTCCAGGCTGAACGCGTCCGTCCCGATCACCCGCACTCCCATGTCGAGCAGCAGCTCCACGGCGGGCCCGTCGAGTCCCACGAAGTCGGTGAAGTACGACGCCGTGCCCACCCGGGCGTCCGCGCCCGTCCGCAGCAGCACGATGTCCAGCGGCTCCGGCTCCCGCCCGATCCTGGCGAACTCCTTCGCCAGCCGCTCCGCTCCCACCACCCCGGTCGGCGCGTCGGTCAGGTCGAGGACCATCCCGGGGCGGTGGAACCAGTCGAGCGGCATCTCGTCGATGTGCCGGGGAACTCCCGTCCCGTACGCGGCCTTCGAGCCGTAGTGCGACGGGGCGTCGACATGGGTGCCGGTATGAGTGGTGAGCGAGATCCGGTCCAGGGAGAGGAACTCGCCGTCCGGGAGTTCGTCCGGATCGAAGTCGATGCCGAAGTGCTCCCGCATCTCCGCGCTCATGTGCTCGGCACCCTGACGCGGCGTGAGGACGTCATGGACCACCGGGTCGGGTTCGACGAAGGAGGAATCCACGGGTGAGGACAGATCGATCAGGCGCATACATCACCTTCGGGCCGCCGGAACGCAAGGGCGTTGCGATCGTCCGCGCAGCGGAGCGAGGCTCGATGGAGGATGGCTGGGGCGGCGCATTGAACGGATCTCGAAGCCGGTGCGGGATCGTCCTCCCACCCCCCACCAGCTTCGAGCATCGAGGAGAGCGCCCGTGTCAGACGCCGTGTCCGCACAAGTGGTCGCCGACGTCCAGCAGTTCTACGCACGCCATATGCAGCTGCTGGACGCCGGGGACGCCGACGGCTGGGCCCGTACGTTCACCGAGGACGGGGTCTTCGCCCCGCCCTCGCTCCCCGAACCGGTCCGCGGCCGCGCCGCACTCGCCGCAGGCGTACGCGCGTCGGCCGCCGGCCTCGCCGAGGCCGCGGAAGTCCACCGGCATGTGCTGTCCATGGTGCATGTCGACCCGCGCGACGACGGCGCCCTCGCGGTCCGCAGCTACGCGCAGATCTTCGCCACCCCGCGGGGCGGTCAGCCGCGGCTGCACCTGATGTGCGTCTGCGAGGACGTGCTCGTCCGTGAACAGGGCGAACTGCTCGTGAAGGAGCGGCGGGTCACCCGCGACGACCGTCCCTGAGCCGGTCCCAGGCCGCTCCCTCAGTCGCCCAGCCGCACCTTGAACGAGGCGAAGTCACGCAGCGGCATGGACCGTCGGCGCACCGGCTCCTCGGCGAACCGCAGCCCGGGGAGCCGGTGCGCCATCGCCATCAGCACCGCGGCGATCTCCATCCGGGCCAGGTTCATGCCCAGGCAGTGGTGCACACCCCCGCCGAAGACCAGGGTGCGGGGCGCCGTCCGCGCCGGGTCGAACCGGTCCGGATCCGCGTTGGCCTCCTGGTCCCGGTTCGCCGCGCCGAGTAGTACCCGTACCGGCGAACCGGCCGGCACTCGGTACTCGCCGAACTCGACGTCCTGCGCCGCATACCGGAACCCGGCGGACATCGCCGCCGGAGCGTCCCACCGCAGCACCTCGTCGACGAACCGCAGAGCCCCCTCGTAGGTCGCGAGCCCAGCCCGCTCTTCGGGATGGGTGAGCAGGGTGTGCACGCTGATGTCGATCGCCGTCGCCGAGGTCTCGAACCCGGCGGTCAGCAGCGCCACGAACACCGCCTTCAACTCGTCGTCGGTCAGCGCCTCCGCCCCTTCACCGCGGCCGGTCGCCGGCGCCACCAGCGCCGACACCAGGTCGTCGGCCGGCTCGGCACGGCGCCGCTCGACCAGCTCCCACAGCCGGTCGAGGAGGGTGTGCAGGGCCTGGTCCGCGTCGCGCAGCGCCGCCGTGTCACTGCTGGGATCGACCACGTTGATGATCCGCGGGATCAGCCCGGCGAGCAGCTGGTCGTCCTCCAGCGGCAGGCCGATCAGCCGGGCCAGCACCTGGAGCGGTACGGGCACGGACAGTTCGTCGTGGAAGTCGATGACGGCCCCGTCGACGGAGCGCGCGGCGACCTTGTCGACATGGTCGGCGGCGATCGTCATCACCCCCTGCTTGAGCGACTCCACCCGCCGCGCGGTGAACGCCCGGCTCACCAGCCGGCGCAGCCGGGTGTGCTCCGGCGGATTGGCGTTCACGATCGAGCTGACCAGCACCCGGAACGCGTCGTACGTGCTGTGCTCCGGCATGAACGACGCGAAGGAGGCGGGGTCGGGCGCCGGGAACAGCGCCGGATTCTTCATCACCCGCTCGCAGTCCTCGAACCGGGTGAGGACGTAACTGCCCAGCTGGGGGCTGAAATGCACCGGCGCGTTGGTACGCAGCTCGGCGTAGAGGGGGTACGGATCGTCCTGCCCGGGGGCGAGAAGACGGTCCAGGACGTGGTCTGCGGTGTTCATCGGGAGGCTCCCTCGATCGGTGGGCCGGCCACCGCACCGGTCGGTCCGGGTGCGGGCACGCGTGCGCTGCGGCGGGCGTGACGTGCGTAGCGTGGACGACTCCCTTCGAGCGCGGCTCAACGCAAACTCGATGACCCTCGGCCACGGTGGTGGGATGACTCAACTCCCCGTCCCCGAACCGCCCCACGAGAGCCGGGTCTGGTTCATCACCGGAGCCTCCCGTGGGCTCGGCCGCGCCTTCGCCGAGGCCGCGCTCGCGGCCGGAGACCGGGTCGTCGCCGCGGCCCGTGACATCTCCGCCCTGGACGTCCTGGGCCGCGAGCACGACGGGCGCCTGATATCCCTGCCCCTGGACGTGAGCCGCCGGGCGGACGTCTTCGCCGCGGTGGAGCGCGCCACGGCGGCCTTCGGCCGGCTCGACGTCGTCGTCAACAACGCGGGGCAGCTCCTGTTCGGCATGGTCGAGGAGGCCACCGAAGAGCAGGCCCGCGCCCATCTCGACGTCAACTTCTTCGGCGCGCTGTGGGTGACCCAGGCCGTCCTGCCCGTCCTGCGCGCCCAGGGCTCCGGCCATCTCTTCCAGGTCACCGCGATGGGGGCGGGCGGCGGCGCGGCGGGCACCGGGCTCTACGGCGCCGGGAAGGCGGCGCTCGCGGCGGTCGGCGAGGCCGTCGCGGCCGAGGTCGAGCCCTTCGGCATCCACGTCACCGTCCTGGAGCCGGGCGGCTACGACACCGGCCTAGGCCACCTCGGTACGACCGCCACCACCCCCCACCCGGCCTACGACGACGCCCGCACCGCCCTGGAGGCGTCCTGGGCCGCGTCCCCGCCGCCGGCCTCCCCGGCCGCGGCCGCCGCGGTCGTCCTGGCGCTCTCCCGCACGGACAGCCCGCCGCGCCGGATCGTGCTCGGCGACCGGGCGTACGACGACGTGGTCGCGGACCAACGAAACCGCCTGCGCGCCTACACCGACTGGGAACACCTGAGCCGCGAGGGCGGATGACGAGATGCGTGTGCTGTTCACCCCCTTCCCCGCCACCACCCATGTGAACACGCAGGTGCCGCTTGCCTGGGCGCTCCGCTCGGCGGGCCATGACGTCCGGATGGCCAGCCAGCCGGACGTGCACGAGGACATCCTCGCCGCCGGACTCACGGCGGTTCCCGTCGGCGAAGTGCTCGACGTCGGCGCCAAGATGAACCAGCAGGAGGAACCCGAGCCGGACGGCCCGTCCGGGCAGGACCAGGCGGAGGACTCCTGGCTCGACGTCCTCGACATCGGCGAGCTGCGCCCGGAGAAGCTGACCTACGACTACGTCCACGGGGTGCTCACGACCTGGAGCCATGTCGTCCACCAGGCCACCAATCCACGCCCGGTGATCTCCGAACTGGTCGACTTCGCCCGGTACTGGCGGCCCGACCTGGTCGTGTGGGACACGATGTACTACGCCGGTGCCGTCGCGGCCATGGCCACCGGCGCCGCCCACGCTCGCCTGATGTTCGGCCTCGACCTCATGGGCTGGATGCGCGCCCACTACCACGACCTGCTCGCGCGACGCCCGGCCGCGCTCCACGAGGACCCGTTCGAGGAGTGGCTCGGCCCCATTCTCGCCGAGCACGGCCGCGAGTTCGCCGAGGAGGCCGTACTCGGCCAGTGGACCGTCGACCCCCTGCCCACCTCCCTGCGCCTGCCCGTGGACCATCCCTACGTCCCGGTCCGCTACCTGCCGTACAACGGCCCGTCGGCCATCCCCGACTGGCTGCGCGAGCCGCCCGCCCGCCCGCGGGTGTGTCTCACCCTCGGCCGCTCCTTCCGGGAGATCGTCGGCGGCGACCGGGCCTCCGTACGCGCCCTCCTCGACGCCGTCGGCGACCTGGACGTCGAGGTGGTGGCGACCCTCACCGCCGGCCAGCTCGACAATCTGACGGACGTCCCGGACAACGTCCGGGTGGTGGACTTCGTCCCCCTGGACATCCTGCTGCCCAGCTGCGCCGCCATCGTCCACCACGGAGGATCGGGCACCGTCGCCACGGCCCTCGCCCACGGCGTGCCGCAGATCATGCTGCCGGCCCGGATGTGGTGCAACATCCCCAAGGCCCGGCGGGTCGCGGACTCCGGCGCCGGACTCGTCCGGCCGGCCGAGGAGTTCTCCGCCGCCGAACTGCGCACGATGCTCGTCCGCGTCCTGGACGATCCGTCCTTCACCAGGGCCGCCGCCGCGCTGCGCACCGAGTCCCTCGCCGCCCCGGCCCCGGCCGACCTCGTCCCCGTACTGGAACGGCTCACCGCCGCACACCGCGGCCCTCGCCAAGGAGTGAAGAACCGATGACCGCCCTGAACTCCCTGCCCACGGCCGCCGTCCTGGGCGCGACCGGCTGCGTCGGCCGGGAGGTGTGCGCCGCCCTCGGCCGGGCCGGCTACGACGTCCTCGCCGTGGCCCGCCGGCCCCGGCCGGACCTCGCCCCGCACGCCTTCCACGCCCTCGACGTCGCGGCGGCCGACCCGGCCGCACTCGCGGCCCTGCTCACCACCGCGCGCGTGGAGGTGGTCGTCAACGCGACCGGAGGCTGGGTGTCGACCGAGGAGGCGATGCACCACGCCCATGTCCAGCTGGTGGACCGGCTCCTCGCGGCCACCGCTCTGATGCCCCGACGGCCCCGGATCGTCCAGGTGGGAACGATCCACGAGTACGGTTTCGTCCCCGACGGCGTCCCCATCGACGAGCACGTCCAACCGAACCCGACGACGCCGTACGCGCGCACCAAACACGCCGGCTCCGAGGCGGTGCTCGCCGCCACCCGGGCCGGCGAGGCCGACGGCGTGGTGCTGCGCGCCGTCAATGTGTGCGGGCCGCACACCACCCGGGCGAGCTTCCTCGGCACGGTGATGGCCAAGCTGGCCGAGGCGTCCGAGCCGGAGGGCCTGGAGCTGACCATCGCCGACGCCCGGCGTGACTACATCGACGTCCGCGACCTCGCCGACGCCGTCGTCCGGGCCGCCCGCGCCCCGGTTGTCGGGCAGGTGATCAACATCGGGCGGGGCGAGGCGGTGAGCATGCGGGAACTGGTCTCCCTGCTGGTGTCCGCCTCCGGGATACCGCCGCACGCGGTCAGGGAGCGGTCGGCGCGGGTGGAGAGCAAGGGCGGCGGCTGGACGCAGGCCGACATCACCCTCGCCGGCCGGCTGCTCGACTGGCGTCCACGGATCCCCCTCGCGCGGGCGATGGCGGACATGTGGGCCACCGATCGTGCCGTACGATCCGCAGTTCACGCCCGCCTGGCCGGCTGAGCGCCAGCGACACCACCCACCCCTGCCCGGCCGGGCCCGGAGCCGTCACCCACTGCGCGAACTGCCAGTCGGCGCCTTCCGGATGCGCGGCCGGGTCCAGCCGTGGCGCACCGGCGGTGGGCGGGCCGAAGACGAGACCGGCGAAGGGCAGCCGCATCCCGGACCCCAGCGCCTTGGCGTAGGCCTCCTTGAGCGTCCAGTAGCGCAGGAACACCTCCGAGCGGTGCCCCGGCCCGGCCGCGGCGAGGACAGCGGCCTCGGCCGGGGCCAGCACGTCGCCCGCCAGGAGCGGCACGTCGACGGTCCGCCCGGCCGGCTCCACGTCGATCCCGCAGTCGGCGTCCCGTACCACCACACACACCACCTGGTCGCGGGTGTGGGACACGTTGAAGCGTACGGACGTGTGGCGCCGCGGGGCCGCGATCTCCGGGCGGCCGTGCGGTCCACGGGTGAACGACCAGGCCGCCGGGGCGACTTCGGGCTCCAGCTCGGACAGCGCGCACCGCAGGAGACTGCGCGCCACCAGGAACGTGTGTCCGGCCCGAGGGTCGCGGTGGGCGGCCAGCCGGGCACTCTCCTCGGGCGACAGCAGCGCCGCCCGCGCCTCGGTCGGCCCCCGGCCCGCGACACGGGTGGGGTCGAGCTGCCAGACATGGGCCTCATCCGGGTGCACCCGGCAGGTCTATCCGTTCGGTCGCCGGGTGTCCACCGCCACGGGTCGGGCCCGGATCCGCCCACCGCCCGCCCCGGGGCGCGCCCGAGGTGACAGTGGCGCCCTTCCAATGATCTTGTTGCGCTCGACAGCCCGGTCGTGTCGCTGTTGGGCCGAACGGGTGAGGAACGGGAGGATGGGTGCATGAGTAGGTACGAGAGGTACGACGTCACCGACGAGCAGTGGGAGGGCCTCGCCCAGGTCCTGCCGCTGCGGGGGCGCAACGAATGGCCCTCCAGGGTCGACCACCGGACACTGCCCGAGCCGTACGAGGCCGTCGAGCAGCGCCGTATGGTCGTGCTGCGGGTGCAGGTCTTCGCGGACGCGCGCGAGGTCGCCGAGTACCTCATCGCCCAGATCCCGGTCCTCCTCGATCTGACCGGCGCCGACACCGAAGTCGCCAAGCGCATCCTGGACTTCAGCAGCGGTGTCGTCTTCGGCCTCGGCAGCGGCATGCACCGCGTCGACAAGAACGTCTTCCTGCTCGCCCCCGTGGGCACCGAGGTCGAGGGGGCGGCGGCCGCCGCCGTCCCCCAATCGTAGGAAGGCCCACCGGGCAAAACGGTTCCGCATCGGGGCGCTGCATAGCGTCCCCCTCATGGACTCCGTCGCCGCCCGCCCGACCCGCCCCACCGTCACCCACCTGCGGCTCTCGGCCTTCAAGTCGCATCGCGCGGCCGTCTATCCGCTGGGGCCGGTGACACTCTTCGCGGGGCCGAGCGGCACCGGCAAGTCCAGCGCATTGGAGGCGTACGAGGCGCTCGCGCGCCTGGGCGCGGGAGCCCGGCTCGGGAGCGTCTTCCCGGACGCGCAGGCGTGCGTACCGGAGCGGGCCGGGCCCGACGCCCAAGGCAGGCGCGGCTTCCGGATCGGCTGCACCACCGCGGGACCGGCCGGGACCGTACGCCTCGACGTCGCCGTCCAGGCCGAACCCGCCCTGCGGATCGTCGGCGAACGCCTCACCGCCGACGGGACGACCCTGCTGACCACGGCGCTGCGGGACCCCGGACGCGCCACCGTGCAGGCCGAGTGGCACACGGCGGGCAGCGGCGCGCCGGTCACCCGAGCGCCGCTGCCCGACGACCGGCTCGCCACCGCCCTGCTCCCACTGCGGGTGGCCGGCAAGACACCCGGGCAGTTACGGGTCCTCGCCGCCGCCGAACAGGTCGTCGTCGCCCTGTGCTCGGTCTTCGCCTGCGATCCGCAGCCGCAGCTCATGCGCGCCCCGGTCGCCCTCGGCGCGGGACGGCTGCGGCGCGGCTGCGACAACCTGGCGGAGGTGCTCCACCGCACCCGTACCGCCTGCACCCGCCGCCACGCCAGGCTCGCCGCGATGGCCCGGGCCGGGTGCGCCGGACCGGTGGCGGGCCTGGGCGTCGAACTCCTCGGCGACGGGACCGTACGGGCCCTGCTGGACCGGGGCGGGCCGGCGGCCGGCGGGCCGGGGTCCGGGCACGGGACACCGCTGGGCCGGCTCGGCGACGGCGAACTGCGCTACCTCGCCCTGGCGCTGGTGCTGCTCACCGGCCCCGGAGTGCTCGCGATGGACCAGGTCGCCGAAGTGCCCGGCGCCATGCAGACGCTGACCGTCCTCGCCGACGGATTCGACCGCGGCCTCGACACCCGCCAGACCAAGGCCCTGCTCTCGCTCGCCACCGGCATCTGCGCAGAGGGCCACCTCAGGCTCGTCGGCACGGTCGGCGCCGCGGGCGCCGGACACGCCCGGGAGACCACCGGGGCGGCAGTGGTAGACCTGGAGCCGTGACAGACATGGACGTTCAGGGACTGCAACGCCGACTGGCGGAGTTCGCCGCCTCCCGCGAGTGGCAGCCGTACCACACCCCCAAGAACCTGGCGGCCGCGCTCAGCGTGGAGGCCGCCGAACTGCTGGAGATCTTCCAGTGGTTGACGCCCGAGGAAGCCGCCCGGGTGATGGACGACCCGGACACCGCCCACCGCGTCGCCGACGAGGTCGCCGATGTGCTCGCGTATCTGCTCCAGTTCTGCGGGTCGTTGGGGGTCGACCCGCTGGCCGCGCTCTCCGCGAAGATCGACCGGAACGAGCTCCGCTTCCCGGCTGGACGGCCTCCAGGACGCTCCGCACGCGCCGATCGTCACTCTTCGGAGTGATCGACTTATTCACATCGAGCTTCCTGTCCACAGATTTCCGAATTCCCCTGGCTTTTGGGCTCAGTCGCACTCACTCTGGGTAGTGGAATGAGTAGCAGACAGTCGTACGAACGGGGGCGGCGTACATGGAAGCGGAGCGGCTCATCGCAGTCGGACGGCATGCCCTGGCCCAGAGCCGGGACGCGCTGGACATCGTGGCCGAGGCCTGGCAGGCACAGGCCCTGGCCCAGGCCGTGGGAAGTCATCTCGCGCTCGGCGGACCGCAGGAGTTGCGGGGCGAGGCGCGCGGGCTCAGTGAGATCGGCGGCGCGCGCGGACCGCTGGACCATCCCGCCCTGCGCGCGGGCGGGTTACGGGCCGCGCAGCTCGCCGGCGTCGGCGACGCCCGTATCGCGCTGACCGCGCTGAGCGCGCTGCTCGGCGAGGTCGGGATCGCCCTCGTCGGTGTCGCCTGCGCCACCGACGAGGAGGGGTTGTACTGGCAGTGCATCGAGGCGATCGACGCCGCCGACGAGTCGAACGACCGGGTCCGGGGGATGCTGCGCAGACTCACGGTCCGGGAGAGAGGCAGGTCACCCGGCGCGGCATGGGGCCGGGGCGACCCGGCGGACTCGACGGCGGGGCCGTCATGATCTCGGCGCAGGCGGTGCGGCGGTGGCCGCGCTCAGAAGCCGGTCCGGTCCTTCGCGCCCTCGGCGCCCTCGGTGTGCTGAGCGTGCTCGGTGCGCTCGGCGGTCTCCTCGCGGTCCCGAGGGGTAGCGGGGCGGTCCGCGGCGGACCCGTCGCGGTCCGTGCGGTCGGCCGAGGACTGGAGGTCGGCGTCGAGCTGGGACAGGTCGGCGGTGAGCGCCGCCATCAGCTCCTCCATCTGCTGCAGCAGCCCTTTCGGGGCGCCGGGGGACTTCTGCTCGGGCACGGACTGCCCCACCGGCTGCTCGGGCATCGCCTGTTCGGGCGCGGCTTCCTGGGACATGGCGGCCTCCTCGGCCCAGGCCTTCCCCACGGGGAAAGGCGGCAAGAGAAAAAGACGCACCGGACGACTGCCGCCGGCGCGCGGGCCGGGCGGTCCGGCTCCGCCCGAGCCAACGACGGGTGCCCGCCGCCGGTCACTGGCCACACCGGACCCGGGCCGCCGCGGGAAGCGATATTCACCCGACAGGGCCGGAGGGCGCCCCCGGGAGCCGGACAGGTTGACGTTCCACCCGCCGCATCGGCGGAAAGGTTGAGCCGCGAACAGCGGTGCAGGATGGAGGTATGGATCTTCGAATCTTCACCGAACCCCAGCAGGGCGCGAGCTACGACACCCTGCTGACCGTCGCCAAGGCCACCGAAGCACTCGGCTTCGACGCCTTCTTCCGCTCCGACCACTACCTCTCCATGGGCTCCGCCGACGGACTGCCCGGACCGACGGACGCCTGGATCACCCTGGCCGGCCTCGCCCGCGAGACCAGCCGGATCCGCCTTGGCACGCTGATGACAGCCGGTACGTTCCGGCTGCCCGGCGTCCTCGCCATCCAGGTCGCCCAGGTCGACCAGATGTCCGGCGGCCGGGTCGAACTGGGCCTGGGCGCGGGCTGGTTCGAGGAGGAGCACAAGGCCTACGGCATCCCCTTCCCCAAGGAGAAGTTCGGCCGGCTGGAGGAGCAGCTGGCCATCGTCACGGGACTGTGGGACACCGACACCGGCAAGACGTTCTCCTACGAGGGCCGGTACTACCAGCTCACCGACTCACCCGCGCTGCCCAAACCCGCCCAGACCAAGGTCCCGGTGCTCGTCGGAGGCCACGGCGCCACCCGCACGCCCCGGCTGGCCGCGCGGTACGCCGACGAGTTCAACATCCCCTTCGCCTCGGTCGAGGACAGCGAGCGGCAGTTCGGCCGAGTCCGTGCCGCCGCCCAGGAGGCCGGCCGGTCCGCCGGCGACCTGATCTACTCCAACGCGCTGGTCGTCTGCGTCGGCAGGGATGACGCCGAGGTCGCCCGGCGTGCCGCCGCTATCGGCCGGGACGTGGACGAGCTCAAGGCCAACGGCCTGGCCGGCTCGCCCGCCGAGGTCGTCGACAAGATCGGCCGCTACGGCGCGATCGGCTCCTCTCGTATCTACCTCCAGGTCCTCGACCTCGACGACCTGGACCATCTGGAGCTGATCTCCGCCAAGGTCCAGTCCCAGCTGAACTGAGCGCCGCCGCGGCGCCGCAGGAGGAGCCATGAGACCCGCCCGTACACTCGCCGCCGCGCTCGCCGAGGAGGTCCTCGTCCTCGACGGCGGTCTCTCCAACCAGTTGGAGGCCCAGGGGTGCGATCTGTCCGACGCCCTCTGGTCGGCCCGGCTGCTCGCGGACGGGCCCGAGCAGATCGAGGCGGCCCACACCGCCTATGTGCGGGCGGGTGCGCGGGTCCTCATCACCTCCAGCTACCAGGCCACCTTCGAGGGCTTCGCCCATCGCGGCACCGAGCGGAAGGAGGCGGCCCGGCTGCTCGCCCGCAGTGTGGAGCTGGCCCGCGCCGCGGCCGACCCGGCCGGGCGTGAGGTGTGGGTCGCCGCGTCGGCCGGGCCGTACGGGGCGATGCTCGCGGACGGCAGCGAATACCGCGGGCGGTACGGGCTGACCGTGCGGGAGCTGGAGCGGTTCCACCGGCCCCGGATCGAGGTCCTCGCCGGGGCCGGGCCGGACGTCCTCGCCCTGGAGACCGTCCCGGACACCGACGAGGCCGAGGCCCTGCTGCGGGCCGTCGAGGGGTGCGGGGTGCCCGTGTGGCTCTCGTACACCGTCGAGGGCGGGCGGACCCGGGCCGGGCAGGATCTGGCGGGCGCCTTCGCGCTCGCGGCGGGTCTCGACCAGGTGACCGCCGTGGGCGTCAACTGCTGCACGGCCGACGAGGTGGACCTGGCCGTGGAGATCGCCGCCGAGGTCACCGGGAAGCCGGTGGTCGTCTATCCCAACAGCGGCGAGCGGTGGGACGCCACCGCGGGGCGCTGGCGGGGCGCCGCCACGTACGACCCCCGTCGGGTGAGGGAGTGGACGGCCGAGGGAGCCCGCCTGGTCGGCGGCTGCTGCCGGGTCGGCCCCGGCCAGATCGCCGAACTGACGAGGGCCCTCGCGGACGGCCCGCCATGAGCCGCACCGTCGTGCGGCGGTCGAAAATGCCTCGTCAGAGCCATCCGGCGCGGACCATACTCGGACGTGTGTTCATGACGATCAGCACCACCGGCACCCAGGAGCGTCCCGCGACCGACCTCGGATTCCTGCTGCACAAGCATCCCGACAAGGCGCAGACGTTCACCACCGCCCACGGCACCGCGCACGTCCTCTACCCCGAGGCGACCGCGGAGCGCTGCACGGCCGCCCTGCTCCTCGAGGTCGACCCCGTGGCGCTCGTGAGGCGCGGCAAGGGCAAGGGCCGCGGCGGCGCGCCCGACGCGGCGCTCGCGCAGTACGTGAACGACCGTCCCTACGCCGTGTCGTCGCTGTTCTCCGTCGCCATGAGCACGGTCTTCAAGTCCGCGCTGCGCGGTGTCTGCGCGGCCCTGCCCGAGCGGGCCGCCGAGCCGCTGCCGCTGCGGATCGAGATCCCGGCCCTGCCCGCCCGCGGGGGAGCGGAGCTGGTCTCCCGGCTCTTCGGGCCCCTCGGCTGGTCCTCGGTCTCGGCCGAACCGGTGCCGCTGGACGCCCGGTTCCCGCAGTGGGGCGACTCGCGCTACGTACGGCTCGTCCTGGAGGGCGAGCTGCTGCTCGCCGACGCGCTGCGCCAGCTCTACGTCCTGCTCCCGGTCCTCGACGACGCCAAGCACTACTGGGTCGCCCCGGACGAGGTCGACAAACTGCTGCGCGCCGGGGAGGGCTGGCTCGCCACCCACCCCGAGCAGAAGCTGATCACCAGCCGCTATCTCGCCCGCCGCTGGGGCCTGACCCGGCAGGCCACGGAGCGGCTGGAGCTGGTCCGGCTCGCCGAGGCCGACGGCCTGGAGGTCGAGGACGTCGACAACGCCGTCGACGAGAGCGTCGACACGGAGGAGAAGCCGGTGCCGCTCGCCGAGCAGCGCCGCGACGCGATCCTCGGCGTGCTGCGCGCCACCGGCGCCGCCCGCGTCCTCGACCTGGGCTGCGGGCAGGGTCAGTTGGTGCAGGCGCTCCTGAAGGACGTGCGGTTCACCGACATCGTCGGCGTCGACGTGTCCGTACGGGCGCTGACCGTCGCCGGGCGGCGGCTGCGTCTGGAGCGGCTGGGGGAGCGGCAGGCCGGTCGCGTCACGCTGCTCCAGGGCGCGCTGACGTACACCGACAAGCGGCTGGCCGGCTATGACGCGGCCGTCCTCAGCGAGGTGATCGAGCACCTCGACCTGGAGCGGCTGCCCGCCCTGGAGTACGCCGTGTTCGCCGCGGCCCGGCCCGCCACGGTGATCGTGACCACGCCGAACGTCGAGTACAACGTGCGCTGGGAGACGCTGTCCGCCGGTCACGTCCGCCATGGCGACCACCGTTTCGAATGGACCCGCGAGGAGTTCCGCGGCTGGGCGGCCGAGGTCGCCGCACGCCACGGATACGACGTCCAGCACGCCCCCGTCGGCCCCGACGACCCCGAGGTGGGTCCGCCGACCCAGATGGCGGTCTTCCGCCGGACCGACCCGACCCTGAAGACCGACCCGATCCCGAAGGAGGAGCAGGCCGCATGACCACCCCGACCCGTACGCTCGCCGTCACCGACCTGTCCCTCGTCGTGCTCGTGGGCGCGACCGGCTCCGGCAAGTCGACGTTCGCGCGCAAGCACTTCAAGCCCACCGAAGTGATCTCCTCCGACTTCTGCCGGGGTCTCGTCGCCGACGACGAGAACGACCAGAGCGCCAGCCGCGACGCCTTCGACGTCCTGCACTACATCGCGGGCAAGCGCCTGGCGGCCGGCCGGCTGACGGTGGTCGACGCGACCAACGTGCAGCCGGAGAGCCGCCGTCAGCTGGTGCGTCTGGCCCGCCAGTACGACGTCCTGCCCATCGCGATCGTCCTCGACATGCCCGAGGACGTGTGCGCGGCACGCAACGCGGCCCGCCCCGACCGGGCCGGCATGCCCGCCCACGTCATCCGGCGTCACCGACGCGAACTGCGCCGCTCACTGGGCAGCCTGGAGCGCGAGGGCTTCCGCAAGGTGCACATCCTGCGCGGGACCGAGGAGGTCGAGGCCGCCGAGGTCGTCCTGGAGAAGCGCTTCAACGACCTGCGGCACCTGACCGGGCCGTTCGACATCATCGGCGACATCCACGGATGCAGCTCCGAGCTGGAGACCCTGCTCGCCAAGCTCGGCTACGAGGACGGCGTCCACCCCGAGGGGCGTACGGCGGTCTTCGTCGGCGACCTCGTCGACCGGGGCCCGGACAGCCCCGGTGTCCTGCGCCGCGTCATGGGCATGGTCGCCGCGGGACAGGCCCTGTGCGTGCCCGGCAACCACGAGAACAAGCTCGGCCGCTGGCTCAAGGGACGCAGCGTCCAGCACACGCACGGCCTGGCCGAGACGATCGAGCAGCTGGAGAAGGAGAGCGAGGAGTTCCGCGCGCGGGTGGGGGAGTTCATCGACGGACTCGTCAGCCACTACGTCCTCGACGAGGGCAAGCTCGTCGTCTGCCACGCCGGACTGCCGGAGAAGTACCACGGCCGCACCTCCGGCCGGGTCCGCGCGCACGCGCTGTACGGAGAGACGACCGGCGAGACCGACGAGTTCGGGCTGCCCGTGCGCTATCCGTGGGCCGAGGAGTACCGCGGCCGCGCCGCCGTGGTCTACGGCCACACGCCCGTGCCGAACACCTCCTGGATCAACAACACCATCTGCCTGGACACCGGCGCCGTCTTCGGCGGCCGGATGACCGCGCTGCGCTGGCCCGAGCGGGAACTGGTCGACGTACCGGCCGAGAAGGTCTGGTACGAGCCGGTCAAGCCGCTCGTGACCGAGGCGCTGGGCGGGCACCAGGGCCGCCCGCTGGACCTCGAGGACGTACACGGCCGCCGGGTCGTCGAGACCCGGCAGCTGGGCAACGTCGGGGTGCGCGAGGAGAACGCCGCGGCGGCGCTGGAGGTGATGAGCCGGTTCGCGGTCGACCCGCGCCTGCTCGCCTACCTCCCGCCGACCATGGCGCCCACGCCCACCTCGAAGACCGACGGCTATCTGGAGCACCCGGCCGAGGCCTTCGCGCAGTACCGCGCGGACGGCGTGGCCCAGGTCCTGTGCGAGGAGAAGCACATGGGCTCCCGGGCCGTGGCGCTGGTGTGCCGGGACGCCGCCGTCGCCCGCGACCGGTTCGGTGTGCAGGGCCCCACGGGCGCCCTGCACACCCGTACCGGCCGGCCGTTCTTCACCGACCCCGGCGTCACCGAAGAGGTCCTCGGCCGGCTGCGCGCCGCCGTGACCGCGGCGGGCCTGTGGGACGAGCTCGACACGGACTGGCTGCTGCTCGACGGCGAGCTGATGCCCTGGTCGCTGAAGGCGTCCGGGCTGCTGCGCACGCAGTACGCGGCGGTCGGCGCCGCGGCCGGGGCGGTGTTCCCGGGCGCGATCCAGGCGCTGGAGCAGGCCGCCGCGCGCGGTGTCGGCGTCGGGGACCTGCTCACCCGGCAGCGGGAGCGGGCCGAGGACGCGGCCGCGTTCACGGAGGCGTACCGGCGCTACTGCTGGCCGACGGAGGGGCTCGAAGGGGTGCGGTTCGCGCCGTTCCAGATCCTGGCCGTCCAGGGGCGGTCGCTGGCGGCCGTGCCGCACGACCGGCAACTGTCCTGGCTGGACCGGCTGGTCGAGCAGGACGCCGCATCCGGCGGCGGTCTGCTCCAGGCCACCCGGCGGCTCGTCGTCGACACCGGCGACGAGGCGTCGGTGCGGGCCGGGACCGACTGGTGGCTGGAGCTGACCGGCGCGGGCGGCGAAGGCATGGTCGTCAAGCCGCTCCAGGCGCTGGCCAGGGACTGCAAGGGCCGGCTGGTCCAGCCGGGGGTGAAGGTCCGCGGCCGGGAGTATCTGCGGATCGTCTACGGCCCCGAGTACACGCGCCCGGAGAATCTGGAGCGGCTGCGCGGCCGGTTCCTGAACCACAAGCGCTCGCTGGCGCTGCGGGAGTACGCGCTCGGCCTGGAGGCGCTGGACCGGCTGGCCGACGGGGAGCCGCTGTGGCGGGTCCATGAGGCGGTCTTCGCCGTCCTGGCCCTGGAGTCGGAGCCGGTCGACCCCCGGTTGTGACCATCCGGTCGCCGTTTCGGGGGGTGAACGGCGTGCCGCCCGGTGAGGATGAGGACATGGGATTCCATGTCGATTCCGAGACCGGGCGGCTGCGCCGCGTCATCCTGCACCGCCCCGATCTGGAGCTGAAGCGGCTCACCCCGAGCAACAAGAACGCCCTGCTCTTCGACGATGTGCTGTGGGTGCGCAGGGCCCGTCAGGAGCACGACGGATTCGCGGACGTGCTGCGCGACCGGGGAGTGGTGGTGCACCTCTTCGGCGATCTGCTGCGCGAGGCCCTGGAGGTGCCGGCCGCCCGTGCGCTCGTCATGGACCGGGTCTTCGACGAGAAGGAGTACGGGCCGCTCGCCACCGACCATCTGCGGGCCGCGTTCGACACCATGGACGCCGCCGCCCTGGCGGAGGCGCTGGTCGGGGGGATGACCAAGCGGGAGTTCCTGGCCGCCCACCCGGAGCCGACCTCCGTCCGCTTCCATGTGATGGACCTGGACGACTTCCTGCTCGGCCCGCTGCCCAACCATCTCTTCACCCGGGACACCTCGGCCTGGATCTACGACGGGGTCTCCATCAACGCCATGCGCTGGCCCGCCCGGCAGCGCGAGACCGTGCACTTCGAGGCGATCTACAAACACCATCCGCTCTTCACCGGCCCCACGGCAGGGACGTTTCACCACTGGTCGGAGGGGCAGGCCGACTATCCCTCGACCATCGAGGGCGGGGACGTCCTGGTCATCGGCCATGGGGCGGTGCTGATCGGGATGAGCGAGCGGACCACCCCGCAGGCGGTGGAGATGCTGGCCCGGGGGCTGTTCGCGGCCGGTTCGGCCCGCACGATCGTGGCGCTGGACATGCCCAAGCGGCGGGCGTTCATGCATCTCGACACGGTGATGACGATGGTCGACCACGACACCTTCACGCAGTACGCCGGGCTCGGCATGCTCCGCTCGTACACCATCGAGCCGGGGGACACGGGCAGCAGCCTCAAGGTCAGCGACCATCCGCCGGAGCACATGCACAGCGCCATCGCGGCGGCCCTCGGCCTCACCGAGATCCGGGTGCTGACCGCGACCCAGGACGTGCACGCCGCCGAGCGGGAGCAGTGGGACGACGGCTGCAACGTGCTGGCGGTGGAGCCCGGGGTCGTCGTCGCCTACGAGCGCAACGCCACCACCAACACCCATCTGCGCAAGCAGGGCATCGAGGTGATCGAGATCCCCGGCAGCGAGCTGGGGCGGGGGAGGGGCGGTCCGCGCTGTATGAGCTGCCCGGTGGAGCGTGATCCCGTACGGACCTGAGCGCGGTCGGACGTGAGTGCCGGTCGGGCCAGGGTGCCGGGACACGGCCGGGAGGGGCTCTGTATAAGAATTCTGATGTTCGTATAGACTTCCACGGTCGTCGTATCCGGAACCCGGGAGCACCACCATGGCCACTGACCTCACCGGCCGCCACTTCCTCAAGGAGCTGGACTTCACCGCCGAGGAGTTCCGCGGCCTGATCGCCCTGGCCGCCGAGCTCAAGGCGGCCAAGAAGGCGGGCGCCGAGGTCCAGCGGCTGCGCGGCAAGAACATCGCCCTGATCTTCGAGAAGACCTCCACCCGCACCCGCTGCGCCTTCGAGGTCGCCGCTGCCGACCAGGGTGCCTCGACCACCTATCTCGACCCGGCCGGCTCCCAGATGGGCCACAAGGAGTCGGTCAAGGACACCGCCCGGGTGCTCGGCCGGATGTTCGACGCCATCGAGTACCGGGGAGACGGCCAGGCGACCGTCGAGGAGCTCGCCGCGCACGCCGGAGTGCCGGTCCTCAACGGCCTCACCGACGACTGGCACCCCACCCAGATGCTCGCCGACGTGCTCACCATGACCGAGCACAGCGACAAGCCCCTCACCGAGCTCACCTTCGCCTACCTCGGCGACGCCCGCTTCAACATGGGCAACTCCTACCTCGTCACCGGCGCCCTGCTCGGCATGGACGTACGGATCGTCGCGCCGAAGGAGTACTGGCCGGCCGAGGCGGTCGTCGCCCTCGCGCGGCAGGCCGCCGAGACGAGCGGCGCCCGGATCACCCTCACCGAGGACGTCGCCGACGGCGTCCGCGGCTGCGACTTCGTCGCCACCGACGTCTGGGTCTCCATGGGCGAGCCCAAGGAAGTCTGGGACGCCCGGATTGCGGCCCTCGCCCCGTACGCGGTCACGATGGACGTCCTGCGCGCCACCGGCAACGCCGACGTGAAGTTCCTGCACTGCCTGCCGGCCTTCCACGACCTGGGCACCACCGTCGGCCGGGACATCCACGCCCGGCACGGCCTCACCGAGCTGGAGGTGACGGACGAGGTCTTCGAATCGGCACACTCCGTCGTCTTCGACGAGGCGGAGAACCGGATGCACACCATCAAGGCCGTGCTCGTGGCCACCCTCGCGGGCACCGCCGCCTAGCCGTCAGGCGCGTGGCAAGGTGACCCGCGGGAGGCGTATCGCGTACTCCTGACGACAGTCACCAATCGGTGTTACGCTCGCGAGAGGTGCCGCCACCGCACCCACGCTGAGGGAGGCCCCATCCCATGAGCCCCTTTACCAGCTCCGCGCCCCGCACCGAGGAATGGCGCCACCTCCGCCTCACCCTCGACGACGGGGTCGCCACCGTCACCCTCGCCCGCCCCGAGAAGCTCAACGCCCTCACCTTCGGCGCCTACGCCGATCTGCGCGACCTCCTCGCCGAGCTTTCGCGCGAGCGGGCCGTCCGCGCCCTCGTCCTCGCCGGTGAAGGCCGCGGTTTCTGCTCCGGCGGCGACGTCGACGAGATCATCGGCGCCACCCTCTCCATGGACACCGCCGAGCTCCTCGACTTCAACCGGATGACCGGCCAGGTCGTACGGGCCCTGCGCGAATGCCCCTTCCCCGTGATCGCCGCCGTGCACGGCGTCGCCGCCGGCGCCGGCGCCGTCCTCGCCCTCGCCGCCGACTTCCGCATCGCCGACCCCTCCGCCCGCTTCGCCTTCCTCTTCACCCGAGTCGGCCTCTCCGGCGGGGACATGGGCGCCGCCTACCTCCTGCCCCGGGTGGTCGGACTCGGCCACGCCACCCGGCTGCTGATGCTCGGCGAGCCGGTCCGCGCCCCCGAGGCCGAACGGATCGGCCTGATCAGCGAACTCGCCGACGAGGGCGAGGCGGACGTACGCGCCGCCGCGCTCGCCCGCCGCCTCGCCGAAGGCCCCGCCCTCGCCTACGCGCAGACCAAGGCCCTGCTCACCGCCGAGCTCGACATGCCCCTGTCCGCCGCCGTCGAGATGGACGCGGCCACCCAGGCGCTGCTGATGAACGGCGAGGACTATGCCGAGTTCCACGCGGCCTTCACCGAGAAGAGGCCCCCGAAGTGGCAGGGCCGTTAGCCATGACCGGCCGCCCCCTGCGCGTCGCCGTCATCGGCGGCGGACCCGGCGGGCTGTACGCCGCCGTCCTCCTCAAACGCCTCGATCCCGGCCGCGAGATCACCGTCTGGGAGCGTGGCGCCCCCGACTCCACCTTCGGCTTCGGCGTCGTCCTCTCCGACGAGACCCTCGGCGGCATCGAGCACGCCGACCCCGAGGTCTACCGCGCCCTGCGGGAAGAGTTCGTCCGGTGGGACGACATCGACATCGTCCACCGAGGCCGCACTCTCACCTCCGGAGGCCACGGCTTTGCCGCCCTCGACCGCCGCCGGCTCCTGGAGATCCTGCACCGCCGCTGCGCCGAGCTCGGCGTCCGCCTCCGCTTCCACACCGAGGCCCCGCCCGCCGCGGCCCTCGCCGCCGACCACGACCTCGTCATCGCCGCCGACGGCATCCACAGCTTCACCCGCCAGGCCCACGCCGACCACTTCCGCCCCCGCATCACCACCCACCGCTGCCGCTACATCTGGCTCGCCACCGACTTCGCCCTCGATGCCTTCCGCTTCGAGATCGCCGAGACCGACCACGGCGTGATGCAGCTGCACGGCTACCCCTACCGCGCCGACTCCTCCACCGTCATCGTCGAGATGCGCGAAGAGGTCTGGCGCGCCGCCGGCCTCGACACCCGCGACGAACAGGACTCCGCCGACCGCTGCGCCAAGATCTTCACCGAGACGCTCGGCGGCCACCCCCTGCGCGGCAACAACTCCTCCTGGACGGCGTTCCGCACGGTCGTCAACGAACGCTGGTCCCATGGCCGTACGGTCCTCATCGGCGACGCCGCCCACACCGCCCACTTCTCCATCGGCTCCGGCACCAAACTCGCCGTCGAGGACGCCCTCGCTCTCGCCGCCTGCATCGAGGAACAGCCCAGCCTCCCCGAGGCCCTCGCCGCCTACGAGGCCGAACGCCGCCCCGTCGTCGCCTCCACCCAGCGCGCCGCCGCGGCGAGTCTCGCCTGGTTCGAGGAGCTCGACACCTATCTCGACCAGCCGCCACGCCAGTTCGCCTTCAACCTCCTCACCCGCAGCCGCCGCGTCACCCACGACAACCTCCGGCTGCGCGACGCCCACTTCGCCGACACCGTCGTCCGCGACTTCGGCTGCCCGCCCGGCACGCCCCCGATGTTCACCCCCTTCCGGCTGCGCGGACTGACCCTGCGCAACCGCGTCGTGGTCTCGCCCATGGACATGTACTCCGCCGTCGACGGCGTCCCCGGCGACTTCCACCTCGTCCACCTCGGCGCCCGCGCCCTCGGCGGCGCCGGGCTCGTCATGACCGAGATGGTCTGCGTCAGCCCCGAGGGCCGCATCACCCCCGGCTGCGCCGGCCTCTACACCTCCGAGCAGACCGCGGCCTGGCGGCGCGTCACCGACTTCGTGCACGACCAGGCGCCCGGCACCGCGCTCGGCGTCCAGCTGGGGCACTCCGGCCGCAAGGGCTCCACCAAACTGATGTGGGAAGGCATCGACCAGCCCCTCGACTCCGGCAACTGGCCCCTGGTCGCCGCCTCACCCCTGCCGTACCGCCCCGGCGTCAACCAGGTCCCCCAGGAGCTCGACCGGGACGGACTCACCCTCGTCCGCGACCAGTTCGCCGCCGCCGCCCGGCGCGCCGCCGAGGCCGGCTTCGACCTCCTCGAACTCCACTGCGCCCACGGCTATCTGCTCTCCGGATTCCTCTCCCCGCTGACCAACCGGCGCACCGACGCCTACGGCGGCTCCCTCGCGGGCCGGCTCCGCTTTCCCCTTGAAGTGTTCGACGCCGTCCGTGCCCAGTGGCCCGACGACCGCCCCATGACGGTCCGTATCTCCGCCACCGACTGGGCCGAGGGCGGCACGACGCCCGAGGACGCCGTCGAGATCGCCCGTGCCTTCGCCCGGCACGGCGCCGACGCCATCGACGTCTCCACCGGCCAGGTGGTGCCCGACGAACGCCCTGCGTACGGGCGCACGTACCAGACCCCGTACGCGGACCGGATCCGCGCCGCCACGGGCGTCCCGGTCATCGCGGTCGGCGCGATCTCCTCCTGGGACGACGTCAACTCCCTCCTGCTGGCCGGCCGCGCCGACCTCTGCGCGCTGGCCAGGCCCCACCTCTACGACCCCCACTGGACGCTCCACGCCGCGGCCGACCAGGGGTACGACGGCCCGGGCGCGCCCTGGCCCGCCCCGTACCGCGCGGGCAGCCGCAAACCCCCCACCGGCCGCACGGACGGCCCCAAACCCCGGCTCAGCCTCGGTCCGCCCGCGGGCTCAGGCCGGTAGCCAGCGCGGCCACCACGGCGGGACATTGGACGGCGGACAGCGGCCGGCATCCCCCGGATAGCCCTCCAGAGTCCCCCATCCGGCGAAGAACCAGCAGGTCAGGGCAGCCAGTACGGCCGCCACCAGGACCAGCTGGGCCAGTGCCCTCAGCGGCCGGGGACCGTGCGCGCTCGCCCTGCGGGCCACCACGGCCGCTCCCAGGGCCCCCAGAGCAAACCCGGCCATCACCGGCACCAGCAGCAACGTCAGCTCGAACCGTCCGCCCGCCTCCCAGCCCGCGTCGCAGAAGGCACGCGCGCGTGCGGCCAGCGAGACGGCGAGGTAACCGGCGCCGGCGCCGGCCAGCGCGGCGGCGGCCCAGGACAGGCTCTGGAGCCGCGAGACGGAAGGAGCGGTCATGCCCGGGAAGGACGGCCCGGGGCCCTGGACGGTTGCAGGCCGCGCAGGTGACGCACGCCGCGCGCAGGACGGCTGCGGGCCCGCGTCCGCGCCGGAGCGTTACGCGCCCTGCTGGACGAACCGCGCCCCGGCGTCCCGCAGCCGCGCGTGCAGCTCCCCGAACACCGCCGCCGAGCGGGCGCCGGGCCAGTCCTGCGGCAGCAGCTCGGCCGGCAGGCCGGGGTCCGCGTAGGGCAGGCGGCGCCAGGAGTCGAGGGCGAGGAGATAGTCGCGGTAGGCCTCCTCGGCGGGCCGCCGCGCCCCGGCAGGCCAGCCGCGCAGCACCGGCTCGTGCGCCGCGAGGAACTCCTCGTGCTGTTTGGCGATGGACGGCAGGTCCCACCAGCGCCCGACTGCCTCCGCCGTCGCCGCGAAACCCAGGTGATCGCCGCGGAACAGGTCCACGTACGTCACCAGCTGCAACCGCTCCAGCGTGTGCCGGGTCTCCTCGTACAGCCGTGCCGGGGCGATCCAGACGCCCGGCGCCGCCGTGCCGAAGCCGAGGCCGCCGAGGCGGGAGCGGAGCAGATGCCGCTTGTGGCGCTCGGCCTCGGGCACCGAGAAGACGGCGAGGACCCAGCCGTCGGCGAGCGTCGGCTCGGTGCGCGCGTAGATCCGGCGGTCGCCGTCGTCCAGCAGCTGCCGGGCGTCCGCGGACAGCGCGTACCCGGCCGCGCCGTCCGCCGTGCGCTCGGGCACCAGCAGGCCGCGGCGCTTGAGCCGGGAGACGGACGAGCGGACCGACGGCGCGTCCACGCCCAGCGCCGCCAGGAGCCGGATCAGCTCGGCCACCGGCAGCGGGGCGTTGTCGGGTGCCCGTCCGTACGCGCCGTACAGGGAGACGATCAGGGAACGAGGGGTGTGCTGCTCGGCCACGTGATCACTCTAGATCGCGGAGGGGAGGGGATCACTCCGGACCGCGCAGCCGGAAGCGCTGGAGCTTGCCGGTGGCGGTACGGGGCAGGGCGTCCAGGAAGACGATCTCCCGTGGACACTTGTACGGCACCAGCCGCGCCTTCACGAAGTCACGCAGCGCCTCCCGGGTGGTGTGATCGCGGGGTACACCGTCACGTACCACCGTGTACGCCACCACGATCTGCCCGCGCAGTTCGTCCGGGCGCCCCACCACCGCTGCCTCCACCACGTCGGGGTGGGCGAGCAGCGCCTCCTCGACCTGGGGGCCGGCGATGTTGTACCCGGCGGAAATGATCATGTCGTCGGCGCGGGCGACATAGCGGAAGTACCCGTCGGGCTCGCGTACGTAGGTGTCACCGGTGACGTTCCAGCCGCCGCGCACGTACTCCCGCTGACGTGGATCGGAGAGATAGCGGCAGCCCACCGGACCGCGGACCGCGAGCAGGCCCTCCTCGCCGTCGGCCACCGGCCGCCCGTCCCGGTCCACCACCCGCGCCTGCCAGCCCGGCACCACCCGCCCCGTCGTTCCCGGCCGGATCTCCTCGTCGGCGGCGGAGATGAAGATGTGCAGCAGCTCGGTCGCGCCGATGCCGTTGATGACCCGCAGCCCGGTCCGCTCGCGCCAGGCCTGCCAGGTGGCCGCCGGCAGATTCTCGCCCGCCGACACACAGCGCCGCAGGGAGCCGGTGTCGTGCCCGTCGAGCTCGTCCAGCATCACCCGGTAGGCGGTCGGGGCGGTGAGCAGCACCGACACCCGGTGCCGGGCGATGGCGGACAACAGCTGGCGGGGGCCGGCCTGTTCGAGCAGCAGGGAGCTGGCCCCCGCACGCAGCGGGAAGACCAGCAGGGCGCCGAGCCCGAAGGTGAAGCCGAGCGGCGGGCTGCCCGCGAAGACGTCGTCCGGCCGGGGGCGCAGCACATGCGCGGAGAAGGTGTCGGCGACGGCCAGGACGTCACGGTGGAAGTGCATACAGCCCTTGGGCCGTCCGGTGGTCCCCGAGGTGAAGGCGATCAGCGCCACGTCGTCGGCCGCCGTGTCCACGGCCTCGTACACCGTCGGCTTGCCGGCCGCCAGCCACAGCAGGTCGTCCGGGGAGTCCCCGCCGTACGTCGTGACCCGCAGCCCCGGAACCTCCGCCTTGACCAGGTCGTCCACGGAGCGGATGTCACAGAGGGCGTGCGTGCACCGTGCCATGTCACACATGACGGCCAGCTCCTGGGCCCGCTGCTGGGCCAGTACGGTGACCGCCACCGCGCCCGCCTTCATCACCGCCAGCCAGCAGGCGGCCAGCCACGGCGTGGTGGGGCCGCGCAGCAGCACGCGGTTGCCCGGCGCCACGCCCAGGTCGGTGGTGAGCACATGGGCGATCCGGTCCACCCGTTCGCGCAGTTCGCCGTACGTCCAGACGCCGCCTGTGGCGTCATGGAAGACGGGCCGGTCCGCGCCGAACCGTTCGACCGTACGGTCCAGCAGTTCCGTCCCGCAGTTCAGCCGCCGGGGGTAGCGCAGCCCCGGCAGATCGAAGACCAGCTCCGGCCACTGTTCCAGGGGCGGCAGATGGTCCCGGGTGAAGGTGTCGTGGTGCGCCGACGGTGTCAGCTCCATGGTCCGCCCCCTTGTCGTGGTGGGGTCGCCCATCGAGCGTATCGTGAAGGTGACGACAGTCAACGCTCCGCGATAGATGCGTATGAAGAGGGGGCACGGATGCCCGTATTCTCGCTCGATTCGGCACAAACCGCCTGGTGTGCAGAGCTCAGGACCCTCGCGGCCGACAAACTGGCCCCGCTCGCCGCCCAGGGCGAACCCGGCCGCGTCAATCGCCCGCTCATCGCCGCGCTCGGCGAACTCGGCCTGCTGGAGCGGCTGTTCACGGCCGGCGCGCTCGATCTCTGTCTGATGCGGGAGGCGCTCGCCCATACGTGTACGGAGGCCGAGACCGCCCTCGCGCTTCAGGGCCTGGGCGCCCACCCCGTCGCCGCCGCCGGGACACCCGAACAGCGCAGCCGCTGGCTCCCCGAAGTGACCGCCGGACGGGCGGTCGCCGCCTTCGCACTCAGCGAGCCGGACGCCGGGTCCGACGCCGCCGCCCTCTCCCTGGAGGCCGCCCCCAGCGGCGACGGCTGGCTGCTCAGCGGCGAGAAACGCTGGATCTCCAACGCCCCCGAGGCCGACTTCTACACCGTCTTCGCCCGTACGGACGCGGACGCGGGCGCCCGGGGCGTCACCGCCTTCCTCGTCCCCGCCGACCGCCCCGGCCTCACCGGCAGTCCGCTCGAGATGATCAGCCCGCACGCCATCGGCGCCCTGGTCTTCGACCGGGTCCCCGTCGGCCCCGCCGACGTGCTCGGCGAGGTCGACCGAGGCTTCCGGGTCGCCATGAACACCCTCAACCTCTTCCGGCCCAGCGTCGGGGCCTTCGCCGTGGGCATGGCCCAGGCCGCGCTGGACGCCACCGTCGGGCACACCGCCCGCCGGACCGCCTTCGGCGGGGTCCTCAAGGACCTCCAGACCGTGGCCCACCAGGTCGCCGAGATGGCCACCCGCACGGAGGCGGCCCGGCTGCTGGTGTACGCGGCGGCCGCGGCGTACGACGCGGGGGACCCGGAAGTCCCCCGGCGCGCGGCCATGGCGAAACTGCTCGCCACCGAGACCGCGCAGTACGTCGTCGACACGGCCGTCCAGCTGCATGGCGCCCGCGCGCTGCAACGCGGCCATCTGCTGGAACATCTCTACCGGGAGGTGCGCGCGCCCCGGATCTACGAGGGCGCCACCGAGGTCCAGCGCACCATCATCGCCAAGGAGCTGTACCGATGACATTGCACCGTCACAACCCGGCCGGGCTCTCCCCACCGACCGGCTTCTCGCACGCCGTGGTCGCGACCGGCTCCCGGGTGGTCTTCCTGGCCGGGCAGACCGCGCTCGACGCGGACGGCAAGGTGGTGGGGGAGACCCTGCCGGAACAGTTCCGCACGGCGCTGACCAATCTGCTCGCCGCCCTGCACGCGGCCGGCGGCATGCCCGGTGACCTGGCACGCGTCACCGTGTACGCCACCGATGTCGCCGACTACCGCGCCCACGCCCATGAACTCGGCCGGATCTGGCACCAGCTGGTGGGCCGCGACTACCCCGCGATGGCGGTGATCGGCGCAGTCCGCCTCTGGGACGAGCAGGCGCTGGTGGAACTGGACGGCTTCGCGGTCCTGGACTGAAGCCTTCGGATGGTCTGTCCGTCAGCCGGCCACGGCCTCGATGACGGAGTACGGTGCGGCATCCGCGAGCGGGGTGACCGAGGTGACGGACAGGCCCGCGCGCCGGCACAGGTCCTCGAAGTCCTCGCGGGTGCGCTCCCTGCCGCCTATGTTCACCATCATGTTGAGGTCGCTGAGGTAGGTGACTCCGCCGTCGGTGACGTCGGCGCCGGCATCTGTGTCGACGGCTTCGGGAAGCACGGGCTCCACGATCAGGACGAGACCGCCGGGCTTCAGCGCCTCGCGGCAGTGGCGCAGGATCGTGACCGCCTGCTCGTCCGACCAGTCGTGCAGGACACTCTTCATCAGGTAGAGCTCCGAGCCCGCGGGGACGGAGCGGAAGAAGTCCCCGGCGACCAGGGAGCAGCGCTCGTTCAGTCCGTGCCGCTCCAGCGTCTTCGGCGCCTCGGCGAGACCCTCCGCCGTGTCGAAGACCACTCCGGTGATGCCCGGGTGCGCGCCGAGCACACCGGCCAGGAGGGTTCCGTCGCCCCCGCCCACGTCCGTGACCGTGGCGAACCGGCCGAAGTCGAAGGCGTACGGCAGCGCGGCGGCGGTCTCCGCGACGGCCTGGCTCATCGCCGCGTTGAACTCCGCGGACAGCTCGGCGTCCTGGGCGAGGTGGCTGAAGAAGTCCGTGCCGAAGACGGCGTCGAACGTGACCTCGCCGGTGCGGACACTGTCGTCCAGGTGCTCCCAGGCGCGTACGATCGCCGGCTCGGTGAACATCCGCACGAACGACGTGAGGGAGTCGGGGTGGCCGGGGTCGAGCAGTGCGCCGGCGGGGGTCACCGAGAAGGACCCGGGGGCGTCCTCCTTCAGCAGGCCGAGGCCCGCGAGGGCGCGTAGCAGCCGCGTCATGGGCTGCGCTTCGGCTCCGGCGTCGGCGGCGACCTCGGCGGCCGGGCGTACCGTACCTCCGATCAGCTCCACGACTCCCAACCTGACTGCCGCGCGCAGGGTTTGGGCTGCCATGCTCCCGAACGCGAGCCGGGCGATCAGATCGCGGTCGGCCGGTCCTGCTGCCCGGACATCCGTGTTCGTCACAGGTGGTTCCTTCCTTCGTGTGGGGATCTCTTCGGTTCTTGCGGTCTGATTGAGGGTCAGTCGGCCGACGTCGCCCGGCCGGCCAGGACGCCCGGCGTGCATCCGGCGAGGGCCAGGACGTCACGATGGAGATGGGGCTGGTCGGCGTACCCGCACGCCAGGGCGACGTCGCCGGCGCTCTCACCGGCGGCGAGCGCCCGGGCGGCGTGGTCGAAGCGGACCAGCATGGCGGCGCGCTTGGGGGTGAGGCCGATCTGGGCAGTGAACCTGGACCACAGCCGCTTGCGGCTCCATCCGTACGACGCGGCGAGGTCACCGACCCGTATCCGGCCTCGACGGGCCACGATGGTGTCCCAGGCGGCGGCGATCTCGGGTGACATCGACGGCCCCCGCGCGGCCCGCCGGGCGAGGAACTCGTCCACCAGTGTGAGGCGTTCCTGCCAGGTCCCGGCGTCGGCCAGCTGCTCGCCGAGGCGTCGCTCGTCGTGCCCCCACAGGTCTTCAAGTCCGGTGAGGGAACCGTCCAGTTCGGGCGGGGGTACGCCCAGCAGCGCATAGGCGGCCCGGGGTGACAGGGCCACCTCGACGCATTCGACCCGCTCGCCGCGGATGCGGGCCGGGCCGGGCGACAGGGAGGCGACGAGGCTCCTCATGGGGCGGGGCCCGGTGGCGCTCTCCACCGTGACCGGGCCACCAGCGAGACCGATGACGACGATCACGGCGGGCTGGGGAAGCACGTGCATGTCCAGCCCGGTGGCGGCGCGGTCACGGAATCCGGCCATCCGGACGCCGCCGAGGGAGGGGCCGCCGACGGGGCGGGCGACCTCCCAGCCGTTCTCGGCGTCACGATCGATGGGGGTACGGGGGGCTACGGCCCCCGCTTCGTGGCTGTGCATGCCTCTACGGTCGCCCAGTTGGGCGGTCCCTGTCTTGGACGAATGTTCCGGGGAGGTGAAGAAGAGGGAGCGCCCAGGGGGTTGTCAGTGCAATTTCACATTACTATTTTACTGCTGGAGCCACACCGCCCTCACCTCAACTGAGCCGGGAGGCAGGCGAGTTGTCTCTGCTCCACCCGTAACGCTGACATGCACCGCTTCCCCCACCTCCCACAGAGGAGTCGTAGGTGTTCCAGTCCAGATCCATGCGCAGACCCCTGCTCGCCGCGGCCGTCGCCGCGGCGCTGCTCGGTCCGGTCGCCCAGAGCGCCCAGGCGCAATCCGCCCCGACGGCCGCCCCGGCCCCCGCGTCCGCCGCGGCCGCCACCCCTGCTTTCACCGGGGCCCCCGGGGCCCATGGGGCCGATCCACACGACGAGGTCCAGCGCCTCGCCCGCGCGCCGCACCGCACCCTCCAGCCCGCCCCCGCGCCCGGCGGCCACCCCTCGGCCCGCGTCCCGGGCCCGCAGACCCCCAAGTCCTCCGCCGCGGCCCGTTCCACCCCGCCCCGGGCCGCCGCCGTGCCGTGCACGCTCGACGGCATCACCCGCCTCGGCCCCGAGCAGTTCGCCGACTTCCTCGCCGACCCGGCCGTCACCGCCAACGGCTGTCTGCGCGATCTGATCTGGACCTGGGACGCCCGGCTCACCCCGGTCATGTCCGACGCCCACGTCCAGGCCGTCGGCCGCCGAATATCCGCGCGCGCCGCCTCCCACGACGGCCGCAACGGCACCCACCTGCTGGAGATGTTCACCTATCTCCACGCCGTCGCGTACCACGACTTCTCCCGCGACGAGATCGACATCACCGACGCGCCCACCGTCGACGTACTGCGCCGCGCCATCGCCGACTTCGGCGCCGCGGCCCGTACCTTCGACGTCACCGGCACCAACGCCGAAACCCTGCGCGAGGCGCTCTACACCGGATCGGCGCCCGGCCTGCGCCATCACCAACTCGGCCTGATCAAAAAGGTCCTGGCCACCATGGACCAGTACCACCCGAACCAGCACGCCGACCGGGCCTGGGGCAACGCCGCCCTCGCCGCGCTCTCCGTGAACTACCTCGGCGTCTATCCGGGCAACGGCGACACCGCCTTCCACGCCGCCGTCGCCCGGGACCTGCGCTACCGCGAGGCGTTCAAGCAGTTCGCCGGATACACCCACCTCAAGGGCACCGACAACGACTGGGTGGTGCGCGACGCCCTCTCCGAGTACGGCCGCTTCGGGCAGGTGGCGGGGCTCCGCGACGGTGTCGTGGCCGACCTCGGTGCCCTCCTCGGCCCCGTCGTCCGCGACTTCGGCCACGGCAGCGCCCCGTGGGCCAAGCTCGTGTCCTGGCTGAACGTCTACGAGGCCTGCAAGCCGTACGGCGTCTGCAAGGCGGACATCGAGCGGAAGATCTTCCCGTACACGTACACCTACGACAAGGGCGCCATCAAGGTCCGCACCGGCCTCGACCGCGCCACCGTCGACCAGCTCTACTACGCGAGCAAGCAGGTCAAGGCGCAGTTCCACCGCGTCCTGGGCACCGAGACCCCGCTCACCGGTGACACCAACGCCGTCCTGAACATCGTGCTGTACGGCTCACGCGCCGACTACGAGAACTACCACCCCATCCTCACCGGCATGGACACCAACAACGGCGGCATCTACATCGAGCGCGGTGCCACCTTCTACACGTACCAGCGGCGGGTGCCGCAGGACTCCTCCCTGACGCTGGAGGAGCTGTTCCGCCACGAGTACGTGCACTACCTCAACGGCCGTTTCGCCGTGCCGGGCTACTTCGGCGAGGGCCCGTGGTACCAGAACGACCGCACCACCGCGATGGACGAGGGAACGGCCGAGTTCTTCGACGGGGCGACCCGCGACAACGGCGTCGCCGTCCGTAAGTCGCTGGTGAAGAGCGTCATCGGTGACACCGCACAGGGCGGCCCGCGGATGACCGTCGACCAGCTGCTGCACGCCACGTACGACGGCGACGGATTCCGCTTCTACAGCTACGCCGGCACCTTCTTCGAGTACCTGTGGACCGCACGGCCCGGACTGCTCCGGGAGATGTACGGTCATCTGCGCGCCGACAACCCGGCCGCGTTCGACTCCTGGCGGGACCGGCTCGGCAAGGACGCCGCACTCCAGCGCGGCTACGACGCCTTCCTCGACGCCCAGATCGCCAAGGTCGACGAGCTGTTCGTGCCCAACACCCGCTACACCCCCAACGACCAGCTGCGCGACTCGACGGTGGCGGCCGTGCGCTTCTCGTTCGCCACGGCCACGTACAGCACCCCCCAGTGCACCGAGAACGGTGACACCGGCAAGCGGCGCTTCATCTGCACCGGCCGCATCACCGCCAACCTCAGTGACGCCGGAAGTCCGGACCGGGTCTTCAAGGACATGTCCGAGACCGTCGACCACTTCATCCTCGACCGGGCGGGCGCCGCGTCCACCAATCTCGCCGACATGAACTGCTCCTTCGGCGAGGTCGAGATCTGGAGCGACCGCAAGGCCGGCACCTCCCCGTACACCTGCGAAGGACCGCTCCGCAGCTGAGCTGAGGACCGCAGGACCTGCTCGACCGCACGGAGACCGGGGTGGATTCGTCCGCCCCGGTCTCGCGTTGTCCACAGGACAATTCGGACCGTCACCCTTCCGTGAGATCGTACGTCCACTCGTCACCACACCACGGAGGGCGCCATGGGCGGCTATCTGAAACAGCACCAACTGGCAACCGTCCAGGAGCGGTTGCGCGATCAGGTGGCCCACGCCCTGCGGGCCGCCCTGATCGCCGGGGAGCTGCGCCCCGGAGAGGTCTACTCGGCGCCGGGCCTCGCCACCGACTTCGGGATCTCGGCCACCCCCGTCCGCGAGGCGATGCTCGACCTGGCCCGGGAGGGCCTGGTGGAACCCGTACGGAACAAGGGCTTTCGCATAACGGAAGTCAGCGAGCGCGATCTCGACCAGTACACCGAGCTCCGCGCCATGATCGAGGTCCCCACCGTCGGCCGGGTGACCAGGATCGCGACCGCTGCCCAGCTGAAGGAACTACGGCCGATCGCCGACGAGATCGTGACCAGCGCCCGCGCGCACAACCTCATCGGCTATCTCGACGCCGACCGGCGCTTCCATCTCACCCTGCTCGGCCTGGCCGGCAACGACCGTCTCGTCGAGACAGTGGGCGACTTGCGCAAACGCTCCCGGCTCTACGGCCTGACCGGGCTCGACGAGCGTGGACTGCTCGTCGCCTCCGCCGAGGAGCACCACGAGCTCCTCGACCGGATGCTCGAAGGCGACGACGAGGCCGCCGAGGCCTGCATGGCCCGCCATCTCGGCCATGTCCGCTCCCTGTGGGCGCAGGCCCGAGACGAACCGGTGGAGCGCAGGCCACGCCGCACGCTGGGGGCGGCACGCGGGGCGTCTTGATCGACTGGTGGGGGTCAGGGGCGGGGCTTACGGTCGAATGGTGGGCGGCCCCGCCCGCAGGCTCCCGCGAGAGCGCGATTCGCCATGAGGACTCGCAAGCAGACGAACTCGGCCACGACCGCCGCCCCCGAGCAGGGCGACGGCAAAGGTATCGCCCTCTTCGTCATCGCCTCCTGCCAGCTGATGGTGGTCCTCGACATCACCATCGTGAACATCGCGCTGCCGCACATCCAGCGGTCACTCGAGTTCTCCACCACCAACCTGTCCTGGGTGGTCAACGCGTACACGCTGACCTTCGGCGGACTCCTGCTGCTGGGCGGACGAACCGGTGACATCCTGGGCCGGCGCCGCGTCTTCATCTTCGGCGTGCTGCTGTTCGGCCTCGCGTCCCTGCTCTGCGGAGTCGCCCAGAGCAGCTGGCAACTGCTCGCCGCTCGTGCCCTCCAGGGCGTCGGCGGAGCGATCGCCTCCCCGACGTCGCTCTCCCTGATCACCACGAACTTCGACGAGGGACCGGAACGCAACCGGGCCTTCGGCGTGTTCGCGGGCGTCTCCGCGGGCGGCGGCGCGATCGGCCTGCTGGCCGGCGGTGTCCTCGTCGAATGGCTCGACTGGCGCTGGATCTTCTTCGTGAACGTGCCGATCGCGCTGCTGATCGCCTTCCTCACGCCGCGCCACGTCCGGGAGTCCGAACGGCATCCCGGCCACTTCGACCTCCTGGGCGCGCTGACGTCCACGCTGGGCATGGTGGCGCTGGTGTACGGCTTCATCCGCGCCGCACAGGAGGGCTGGCGGGACGCGCTGACCCTCACCTCGTTCGGCGTCGCGGTGGTCCTGCTGGTCACGTTCGTCCTGATCGAGCGCAGGTCGCGGCAGCCCATCACACCCCTGCACATGTTCGCCGACCGGAACCGGGCGGGCACCTACGGGATCATGCTCTGCCTGGCCGCGGCGATCTTCGGCATGTTCTTCTTCCTCACCCTGTTCGTGCAACAGGTCCTCGGCTTCAGCCCACTGGAGGCCGGACTGGCGTTCCTGCCGGTGAGCGCGGTCATCGCGGTGGCGGCGGGCTTCACCTCGCAGCTGCTGCCCAGGTTCGGGCCGAAACCCTTCATGGTTCTGGGCTCGCTGTGCCTCGCGGCCGGACTGTCCTGGCTGACGCTGACCGACGTCCACTCCACGTACGCGGGCTCCATCCTCGGCCCGATGCTGGTGTTCAGCGTGGGCATGGGCCTGATGTTCGTCTCGCTGACCCTGATGGCCCTGTCCAACGTGGAGCCGCAGGAGTCGGGCGCGGCGTCCGGCCTGCTCAACGCGACCCAGCAGGTCGGCGGTTCGCTGGGCCTGTCGATCCTGGTCACGGTCTTCGGCACGGTCAGCCGCAACGAGGCGGAGGACCAGGTCCCCGCCTTCCTCGCCCAGGCGTCCCCCGTGGAGCAGGCCCTGTTCGCGAAGACCGGCCAACTGCCGCCACCCTGGGGCGACGAGGTTCTCACCTCGGGCGTCTCGGCCGGCTTCATCGTCGCCGCGGCCTTCGCGGTCGTCGCCCTGATCATCTCCCTCGTCGCCATCCAGGTCCGCCCCTCCGACATCGAACGCCTCAAGGGCGGGGTGGGACCGGTCCCCTGACCTCTGCCGACACGGCGGAAGACCCCCGCTCCGATGCGGAGCGGGGGCCTCAGGCGCCGATGAGAGGTCTCAGGCGAAGGGTTCTCAGATGTCCCGGAAGATCTCGATCTGCGCGCCCACCGAGTTCAGGCGCTCCGCCAGGTCCTCGTAGCCGCGGTTGATGACGTAGACGTTGCGCAGCACCGACGTGCCCTCCGCCGCCATCATCGCGAGGAGGACCACCACCGCCGGGCGCAGGGCCGGCGGGCACATCATCTCCGCCGCGCGCCAGCGGGTCGGGCCCTCGACCAGGACGCGGTGGGGGTCGAGGAGCTGGAGGCGGCCGCCGAGGCGGTTGAGGTCGGTGAGGTAGATGGCGCGGTTGTCGTAGACCCAGTCGTGGATCAGCGTCTGGCCCTGCGCCACCGCCGCGATCGCGGCGAAGAAGGGGACGTTGTCGATGTTCAGGCCGGGGAACGGCATCGGGTGGATCTTGTCGATCGGCGCCTCCAGCTTGGAGGGGCGGACCGTCAGGTCGACCAGTCGGGTCCGGCCGTTGTCCGCGGAGTACTCGGCCGAGCGGTCGTGGTCCAGGCCCATCTCCTCCAGGACCGCGAGCTCGATCTCCAGGAACTCGATCGGCACCCGGCGGATCGTCAGCTTCGACTCTGTGACCACCGCGGCCGCCAGCAGGCTCATCGCCTCGACCGGGTCCTCGGAGGGGGAGTAGTCGACGTCCACGTCGATCTGCGGTACACCGTGCACGGTCAGCGTCGTCGTGCCGATGCCGTCCACCCGTACGCCCAGCGCCTCCAGGAAGAAGCACAGGTCCTGGACCATGTAGTTGGACGAGGCGTTGCGGATGACGGTGACGCCGTCGTGGCGCGCCGCGGCGAGCAGCGCGTTCTCGGTCACGGTGTCGCCGCGCTCGGTCAGCACGATCGGCCGGGTCGGCGTGACCGACGCCTCCACCTGGGCGTGGTAGAGGCCCTCGGTCGCCGTGATGTCCAGACCGAACCGGCGCAGCGCGATCATGTGCGGCTCGATCGTCCGCGTGCCGAGGTCGCAGCCGCCGGCGTACGGCAGCTTGAAGTGGTCGAGCCGGTGCAGCAGGGGCCCGAGGAACATGATGATGGAGCGGGTGCGACGCGCCGCCTCGGCGTCGATCGCCTCCATGTCGAGCTGGGCCGGCGGCACGATCTCGAGGTCCACGCCGTCGTTGATCCAACGGGTGCGTACGCCGATGGAGTTGAGGACCTCAAGGAGTCGGAAGACCTCTTCGATCCGGGCGACGCGGCGCAGGACCGTACGGCCCTTGTTGAGCAGCGAGGCGCACAGCAGCGCCACGCAGGCGTTCTTACTGGTTTTGACGTCGATGGAGCCGGAGAGTCGGCGTCCGCCGACCACGCGCAGGTGCATGGGTCCTGCGTAACCCAGCGACACGATCTCGCTGTCGAGCGCCTCGCCGATACGGGCGATCATCTCAAGACTGATGTTCTGGTTGCCGCGCTCGATGCGGTTCACGGCGCTCTGGCTGGTGGCCAGTGCCTCGGCGAGCTGCGTCTGTGTCCAGCCCCGGTGTTGCCGGGCGTCACGGATGAGCTTGCCGATGCGTACGAGGTAGTCGTCTGCCATGGCCGCAGGCTATCTCAGATATGAGATGGTGATCGCGTTGGGCTGGGTCATTAGAGGGACAGACCGTGCGCAGTGGGGTGACGCGGTTCATACAGGGACAGTTCGGAACCGCTCGGCAGGCGGATCGCCGCCAGCAGGCCCCAGCCCTGGTCGCTGACCGGTTGTGAGATCTCCGTCCCGCGCTCGGCCAGCTTCGCCAGCACGGCCGCGATGTCGTCGCACATCAGATAGAGCTCGTGCTTCGGCTCACCGGAGCTGGGGTGCACCGCGACCTCGGCCGGCGGCAGCTTGAAGATGAGCCAGCCTTCCCCCGCGTCCACATGGCCGAAGCCGAGTACGTCCTTGAGGAACGCCCGGTCGGCCTCCGCGTCGGGTGTGTAGAGGATCACATGTGAACCACTGAACATGGGCCGATCCTCGGCCGCCCCCACGACGGCGGCAATCGCTGCGCCGCCGTACGGGGGTTGGGCCGCCCCCAGTGCGGCGTGTCGCATGTCACGCCGCACTCGGTGACATGTCAGTGCCCGCCGCAGCCGCACGCCCGGTGCCGGTCCCCGTGCACCGCCTCGTACGACGCCGGACGCGGCCCCTCCGCCGCCCGGGCGAGACCCGCCGCCGCGGCCCGGCCGGACTCCGAACGCGCGTCGTGCACCACCCGCCCGTCCACCAGCGTCAGCTCCACCCGCGTGTCGCTGATGTCCTTTACCGGACAGCGCGTCACATCACGGTCGAGCACCACGAGATCCGCCGCCCGGCCCTCCTGGACCGATCCCGTCATCCGGTCCATCCGCAGCTGCCACGCCGTGCCGTACGTGTGCATCCGCAGCGCCGAGCCCCGGTCGAGGCCCTCCAGCTCGCGGTAGAGCTCACCGTCACCGTGCGCGCCACGCCGGTCCACCGCGGTACGGATCTGGTTCCACACCTGCAGCGCGTCGACCGGCCAGTCCGACCCGCCCGAAAGCCGCGCGCCGTGCCGCTCCAGACTCCGCGCCGGATACATCCAGCGGTGCCGCTCCGGACCGATGTACGGCAGCAGCGCCTCCATCGTCCAGGTGTCCCGCGCCGCCCATTGCAGCTGCATACACGCCACGACTCCCAGCCGGGCGAACCGCCCCAAATCCGCCGGGTCGACGAGCTGGAGATGCGCCACCGCGTTGCGCGTGTCGCGCAGCCCGGTCGTGCGCCGCGCCCAGGCATATCCGTCCAGAGCCGTCCGTACCGCCCGGTCACCCAGTCCATGGGCGTGCATCTGCCACCCTGCCCGGTTGAACGCGGCCGTCAGGCGCCCGTAGTCCTTGCCGGAAACATACAGTTCGCCCCGATTGTCGGTTGACCGTCCCGCGCCGTCCAGATAAGGCTCCAGCAGCGCCGCCGTCTGCGCGGGGTGCTCGATCACCCCGTCCAGGAACACCTTGACCATGCCGAAACGCAGCCCCCGCACACCCTTGAACTCGCGCCTCAGACCCTTCGCGTACGCCAACGCGCCCGCCGGATCCTTCGCCTGGTCCGCCTCGATCCGGATGGCCGGCACGACCCGCTGCGGCAGCTTCCCGCTCGCGGCCAGCGCCTGATACGTCATCAGCTCACCTCGGCCGACCCAGGCGTCCATCATCGTGGTCACCCCCGAGGCGGCCGCCTGCTCCAGCGCCCGGGCGCACGCGGCGGTCAGCTCGGCCGGATCCGGCTCCGGAATGTGACGTGTCACGAGCGGCTGGGCGTCGTCCTTGAGCACTCCGGTCGGCTGCCCGTCCGCCCCCTTCACGATCTTCCCGCCCACCGGATCCGGCGTCGAAGCGTCGATTCCGGCGATCCGCAGAGCGCGGCCGTTCACCCAGACGTTGTGACCGTCCCCGGCGACCAGCGCGACCGGCCGGCGGGTCGGCAGCCTGTCCAGCAGGGCGTGATGCGGCGCGGTGCCCTGCGGCAGCAGCCCCACCGGATTCCAGTCCTCCACCACCAGCCAGCCGTCCGGCTCCTGAGCGGGGGAGTCCTCCAGGAACCCGGTCAGGATCCCCAGCAGCTCGGTCTCCGTCGTCTCCGCGCCTTCCAGCGACGGCCGCAGCGAACGCTTCCCGGCGGCCAGCGGATGCACATGCCCGTCATGGATCCCGCTCATCACCGTCGCCCCGCGGGCGTCGACGACCTCGGTGTCCCGGCCGATCAGCCGCCGCAGTTCGCCATCGCGCCCGGTGGCGAGGATCCGCCCGTCCCGGCCCACGGCCACCGCCTCCACCGGCCGCCCACCGGGCAGCCCCGTGAACACCCGCGCGTGATGCACGATCAGCGCGGCGGACCCGCGCCGCCCGGGCCCCGACGCCGGACCGGCCGCCGCGGCGGGCCCGCCCGCGGCCACACCGGCCGCGGCCGCCATGGCCACCGCCCCCGACGAGGCGAGCAGGGAACGCCGTGACGGACGGGACGCAGAAGAACTCATGGACCACTCCAGACAAGAGCACGGAACGGACAAGCACGGAACGGACAAGCCGGGACGGACTGCAGACACGACCCCCCCGCCGTGGGCCGAACACTCCGTGATTAACCCCTTAACCAGAAGGGGCCCGGGGCGGCGATTTCCCTCCGCGCACTGCCCCCGCCGCCACCGGATCCGTACGATGACGCGCGTGTCCGGACCCACCCTCGCCGACATCGCCCGCGCCGCCGAGGTGTCGACCGCCACCGTCTCGCACGCCCTCAACGGCACCGGCCGCATCGCCGAGGCCACCCGCCGCCGCATCCGCGCCCTCGCCACCGGCCTCGGCTACGGGCCGTCCCGGGCCCCGCGCACCCGTACGCTCGGGCTCGCCGTCACCACCAACGCCGGTGTCGCCTGGGACCTCGCCGGGATCCCCTTCTTCTCCCGCGCCATCACCGCCGCGACCGCCGCGGCCCACGCCCATGGCTATGCCCTGACCACCCTCCCCTCGGAGCGTGGCGCCGAGGAGCTCTGGCACACCCTCGCCGTCGACGGCATGCTCCTCGTGGACAGCCCGGCCGACGACCCGGTGCTGAGGGCCCTGCGGGCCCGCGGCCTTCCGCTCGTCTTCGACGGCGTCCCGGCCGACGCGCTGCCCGGCGACGTGTGGGTCGACAACGACCACCGCGCCACCACCCGTGAGGTCCTCACCCACCTCGCGGCGGCCGGCTCGCGCCGTGTCGCACTGCACGCGGGCTGGGGCCGCGACCACTACACGCACACCGCCACCGAGACCTACGAGCGCTGGTGCGCCGAGCGGGGCGTGCCACCGCTCCTGGTCGACTTCGATCCGTCGGACACCGACGGCCACGCCTTCGACCCGCTGCTGCGCCGCAGCCCCGAGGAGTGGCCCGACGCCGTCTACTCCCTCTACGACCCCGGTGGCCGTCAGCTCCTCGCCGCGGCCCGGCGCCACCGACTTGCCGTACCGGATGTGCTGCGTCTGGTGTGCGCCAGCGAGGATCCTGGGTACGCGGAGACCGACCCGCCCGTGAGTACGGTGACATTGCACCCCGAGATCACCGCGAGCACGGCCGTGACCTTGCTCGCCCGCCTCGTCGAGCTCGCCGGAGCCCCCGACCCCTCCAGGACCGGCCTCGCTGGGTCCGGGCATGCCGAAACACCCCACCCGATCGTCGTTCCCGCAGCCCTACGGGTGCGTGCCTCGTCTCAGGGCGCAGGGATGTACTAGAGTTATCTCGACATCGAGATATCTGCCGAAAGACGCACCGCAGCCGCGCCACCGGTAAGGGTTACCTAACTAAGTCTTACCTTAGCGGATCGGCCAGGAGCCATCGCGGCAGGATGCGGTAGTAACGCGCACATTGATGAAGGAGACTGTCGTGTCGGCGAACAGCTTCGACGCCCGCAGCACGCTGCGCGTGGGCGACGAGTCGTACGAGATCTTCCGGCTGGACAAGGTGGAGGGCTCGGCGCGCCTCCCCTACAGCCTTAAGGTGCTCCTGGAGAACCTCCTCCGCACCGAGGACGGCGCGAACATCACCGCCGACCACATCCGGGCCCTCGGCGACTGGGACTCCCAGGCCCAGCCCAGCCAGGAGATCCAGTTCACGCCGGCCCGCGTGATCATGCAGGACTTCACCGGTGTGCCCTGCGTCGTCGACCTCGCCACCATGCGTGAGGCCGTCAAGGAGCTCGGCGGCGACCCGGCGAAGATCAACCCGCTGGCCCCGGCCGAGCTGGTCATCGACCACTCCGTCATCGCCGACAAGTTCGGCACGAAGGACGCCTTCGGCCAGAACGTCGAGCTGGAGTACGGCCGCAACAAGGAGCGCTACCAGTTCCTGCGCTGGGGCCAGACCGCCTTCGACGAGTTCAAGGTCGTCCCGCCCGGCACCGGCATCGTCCACCAGGTCAACATCGAGCACCTGGCCCGTACGGTCATGGTCCGCAACGGCCAGGCGTACCCCGACACCCTCGTCGGCACCGACTCGCACACCACCATGGTCAACGGCCTCGGTGTGCTCGGCTGGGGCGTCGGCGGCATCGAGGCCGAGGCCGCCATGCTCGGCCAGCCGGTCTCCATGCTCATCCCGCGCGTCGTCGGCTTCAAGCTGACCGGTGAGCTGCCCACCGGCACCACCGCCACCGACCTTGTCCTCACGATCACCGAGATGCTGCGCAAGCACGGTGTCGTCGGCAAGTTCGTCGAGTTCTACGGCGAGGGTGTGGCGGCGACGAGCCTCGCCAACCGCGCCACCATCGGCAACATGTCGCCCGAGTTCGGCTCCACCGCCGCGATCTTCCCGATCGACGGCGAGACCCTGAACTACCTCAAGCTCACCGGCCGCTCCGAGCAGCAGGTCGCGCTCGTCGAGGCGTACGCCAAGGAGCAGGGTCTCTGGCTGGACCCGTCCGCCGAGCCCGACTTCTCCGAGAAGCTGGAGCTCGACCTCTCCACGGTCGTCCCCTCCATCGCCGGCCCGAAGCGCCCGCAGGACCGCATCGTCCTCGCGAACGCCGCCCAGCAGTTCGCGCTGGACGTCCGCAACTACGTCGACGACGTCGACGAGGCGGGCAAGGAGTCCTTCCCGGCCTCCGACGCCCCGGCGAACCACCCCGACGGCGCCCCGTCGAAGCCGGTCACCGTGACCGCCCCCGACGGCTCGACCTACGAGATCGACCACGGCGCCGTCACCGTCGCCGCGATCACCTCCTGCACCAACACCTCGAACCCGTACGTCATGGTCGCCGCCGCGCTCGTCGCGAAGAAGGCCGTGGAGAAGGGCCTGACCCGCAAGCCGTGGGTCAAGACCACCCTCGCGCCGGGCTCCAAGGTCGTCACCGACTACTTCGACAAGGCGGGCCTGACCCCCTACCTCGACAAGGTCGGCTTCAACCTCGTGGGCTACGGCTGCACCACCTGCATCGGCAACTCCGGCCCGCTGCCGGAGGAGGTCTCCAAGGCCGTCAACGAGCACGACCTCGCGGTCACCTCGGTCCTCTCCGGCAACCGCAACTTCGAGGGCCGGATCAACCCCGACGTCAAGATGAACTACCTGGCGTCCCCGCCGCTGGTCGTCGCGTACGCCCTCGCCGGGTCCATGAAGGTGGACATCACCAAGGACGCCCTCGGTATCGACACCGACGGCAACCCGGTCTACCTCAAGGACATCTGGCCCTCCGAGGCCGAGGTCAACGACGTCGTGGCCAACGCCATCGGCGAGGACATGTTCAACAAGTCCTACCAGGACGTCTTCGCCGGCGACGCCCAGTGGCAGGCGCTGCCGATCCCCACCGGCAACACCTTCGAGTGGGACACCGAGTCCACCTACGTCCGTAAGCCCCCGTACTTCGAGGGCATGACGATGGAGACCACCCCGGTCACCGACATCACCGGCGCGCGCGTGCTGGCGAAGCTCGGCGACTCGGTCACCACCGACCACATCTCCCCGGCCGGTGCCATCAAGGCCGACACCCCGGCCGGCCAGTACCTCACCGAGCACGGTGTGGAGCGTCGTGACTTCAACTCCTACGGCTCGCGCCGAGGCAACCACGAGGTCATGATCCGCGGTACGTTCGCCAACATCCGCCTGCGCAACCAGATCGCGCCGGGCACCGAGGGCGGCTACACCCGCGACTTCACCCAGGCGGACGCCCCGGTGTCGTTCATCTACGACGCCTCGCGCAACTACATCGAGCAGGGCATCCCGCTCGTCGTCCTCGCGGGCAAGGAGTACGGCTCCGGCTCGTCCCGCGACTGGGCCGCCAAGGGCACCGCGCTCCTCGGCGTCAAGGCCGTCATCGCCGAGTCGTACGAGCGCATCCACCGCTCGAACCTCATCGGCATGGGCGTCCTCCCGCTCCAGTTCCCCGAGGGCGCCTCGGCCGGGGCCCTGGGCCTGACCGGTGAGGAGACCTTCTCCATCTCCGGTGTGACCGAGCTCAACGAGGGCACCACCCCGCGCACGGTCAAGGTCACCACCGACACCGGCGTCGAGTTCGACGCCGTCGTCCGGATCGACACCCCCGGCGAGGCGGACTACTACCGCAACGGCGGCATCATGCAGTACGTGCTGCGCAACCTGATCCGCAGCTAGTCACCGGCGCGGCTCACCGCGCACGGTCACATGGCACCGGCCGCCACCCCCGCACGGGGTGGCGGCCGGTCGCGTATCCGCCGAAGCACCTATCCTGCGCGCCATGAGTGCAGAAAACCCTGACAAATCGGGCTCTGTGGGTGGCGCGGTCGGCGGGGGCACCGACGACCTCGACGACGACCTCGCCCGGCTCGACCGCGACGCGCTGCTCGCCGAGGTCCGACGGCTCCGCGCCGCCATCCGCGTCCACCGGGACAGCTCCGGCCACGACCTGTGCTGGCACCACCCCCAGCTGTGGGGGCTGCTGCCCGAAGCCGTCACCCCCGACGTGGCCGTCCCGCCCTGGCCGCAGTTCCTCCGCGGCTGTGTCCGCTATCGCGAGGCCCTGGACCGCGAACTCCCGGACGCCCCCACTGACGCCCGGGAGTACGACGGCGGACACGGCCGGACGGTCGGCTAGCCGATCAGCTCGACCTCCGCGAGTGTCGCCGGACCGGCCGCGACCAGGCGGTACTTCGCGTACGCACCCGGCGCCCCGACCGTGAAGACCCGCGTCTGCCGGTCCCAGGCGAACGACTCACCGGACCGCCGGTCCACGTCCTTCCACACCGTCCCGTCCGACGAGCCCTGAAGCACCCACGCCGTCGGAGCCTTCGCCCGGTCGGACGATGTCAACGTGTACTGCACGGCCCGCACCTCACCCGGCACCGGCAGCTCCACCGACCCGACCGGGGCCTCCGTCGCCGAGGTGTCGTCGAACAGCGGCCCCGCGCCCCGCACCACATCGGCGCGCGGCACCGGCACCTTGTCGTCCCGGGTGATGGAGACCGGCGCGGCACCCGGTCCCGTACCCCACGCGGACGTCGTGTCGTCCATCGCGAAGTCCAGCACCCCGCCCCGGGCGATCACCTCGTGCGGCAGCGCCGTCGAGTGCCACGGCTTGCCGTTCACCCGCAGACCCCGCACATAGATGTTCCGCGCGCTGTTCTCCGGCGCCCGGACCACGAGCGTGCGGCCGTTGTCCATGCGCACCGTCGCCTTGGTGAAGAGCGGCGAGCCGATCGCGTACTCCCCGCTGCCCATCACCAGCGGATAGAAGCCGAGCGCCGAGAAGAGATACCAGGCCGACTGCTCGCCGTTGTCCTCGTCGCCGTGGTAGCCCTGTCCGATCTCGCTGCCGGTGTAGAGCCGGGAGAGCACCTCGCGGACCTTCTCCTGCGTCTTCCACGGCTGCGCGGCGGCGTTGTACATGTACGTCACATGGTGGGCGACCTGGTTGGAGTGCCCGTACATCCCCATCCGCACATCACGGGCCTCGGTCATCTCATGGATCACACTGCCGTACGACCCCACGAACTCCGGGCTCGCGGTCTCCGGCGTGGCGAAGTACGTGTCCAGCTTCTTCGCCAGGCCCGCGCGACCGCCGTACAGATTGGCCAGGCCGCGGGAGTCCTGCGGCGCGGTGAAGGCATAGCCCCAGCCGTTGGTCTCGGTGTAGTCGTAACCCCAGATCCTCGGGTCGTACCGCTCGGACGGCACCCGCCAGCCACCGCCCGGATCCCGGCCCTGGAAGAAGCCGGCCTTCCCGTCGAACAACGTGACATAGTTCCGCGCACGGTTGAGGAAGTAGGCGGCCTCCTCCTTGTACCGCTCCTTCTTCGTCTTGCGGTGGAGCGCCTCGGCCATCCTGGCCAGGCCGTAGTCGTTGAGATAGCCCTCCAGCGACCAGGACAGACCCTCGTGCGTCGCCGTCGAGGCGTAGCCCACGAACGGCGAGGTCTCCATGCCCTTGCGGCCCACGCCCCGGCTCGGCGGCGCGACCGTCGCGTTCTTCAGCGCCGCCTCGTACGCCGCCGCCGCGTCGAAGTCCACGCCCTTCACATAGGCGTCGGCGAAGGCGACGTCGGAGGAGGTCCCGGTCATCAGATCGGCGTACCCCGGCGACGACCAGCGGGAGATCCACCCGCCGTCCTTGTACTGCTGCACGAACCCGTCCACCAGCTCGCCCGCCTTGCGCGGAGTGAGGAAGGAGTACGCCGGCCAGGTCGTGCGGTACGTGTCCCAGAAGCCGTTGTTGACGTACACCTTCCCGTCGACGATCTTCGCTCCGGTGTGCGTCGGCGTGTCCGGGCCCGTCTGCGGAGAGAAGGGGCTCGCGTACTTGAAGACCGAACCCACCTTCTCGAAACCGGAGTTCGGATACAGATAGAGCCGGTACAGGCTGGAGTACAACGTGACCAGCTGATCGCGGGTCGCGCCCTCCACCCGTACCCGACCCAGCAGCGCGTCCCAGGCGTTCTGCGCCCGGTCCTTCACCCGCTCGAACCGTGAACCCGCCGGGATCTCGGCCGCAAGGTTCGCCTTCGCCTGGTCCACGCTGATCAGTGAGGTGGCGATGCGCAAGGTGACCGTACGGTCGACGCCCGCGTCGAACCGCAGATGGCCCCGCACCCCCTGCCCGCCGGACGCGGTGACCGGCGCGTCGAAGACGCCGTACACGAACATCCGGGTCGCCCCCGTCGACAGACCGCTCTTCACGTCGGAGAAACCGGTGAAGGAGCTGCTCGCCGGGTCCAGCGTCAGACCGCCCTCGTCGGTGACGTTGTCGAACAGCACGGAGGCGTCCTCGCCGGGATAGGTGAACCGCATCATCGCCGCGTGGTCCGACGGCGCCATCTCCGCCTTCAGCCCGTTCTCGAACGTCACACCGTAGTAGTGCGGCCGCGCGGTCTCCCGCTCGTGCCGGAACGGCAGCGCACGGCCGGTACGCGAGGTGTCCGGGGTGCCCGCCGCGGCCGACGGCATCAGCTGGAAGGTCTGCCGGTCGCCCATCCAGGGACTCGGCTCATGGCTGGCCGAGAAGGCCTGCACGGTAGGGAGGTTGTCCGCGTTGTTCCCGCGCGCGTACTCGTACAGCCAGCTCTTGGACGCGGCATTGGTCACCGGCGTCCAGAAGTTGAAGCCGTGCGGGACCGCCGTCGCCGGGAAGGTGTTGCCCCGCGAGAACGAGCCGCTGGAGTTGGTGCCCCGGGTCGTCGACGCGTAGTCGGAGAGCCGGCCGGGCGAGCGCTCCGGCCCCTTGGGCCGCAGCTCCAGGTCGTCGATCCAGCCCTGGAACGCCGCCGGGCCCTTGGGGGAGTCGTACGCCACCAGGATCCGGTCGACGGTCCGGCCCGCCGCGACGGTGCCGATCCCCGAGGTGACCTGGTTCCACTGGTTGACGTAGAGCCGCTTGGCCGCGCCCTGGCCCTGCGGGGTCAGCGCTCCGCCGTGGGAGTCGACCGCTCCCAGCTCGCTCAGATAGGTGCCGTCGGTGAACGCGAGGTCCACGGAGACGTTGGTGGCGGGGTAGTTGAGGTCCGTCTCGGGCAGCGAGGGGAAGATCCGGTAGGAGAGCTCGGTGTTCCGGGCGACGACCGTGTTCACGTCGAGGACCTTGTTGTACGACCAGGCCCGGCCGCCCGGCATATGGCGGCCGGCGTACCGCAGCGCCCGCTTGCCCGTGAACCCCGCGTTCGCCTTGGCGGTGGGGGAGCCGCCGGGGCCGCGGTCCGTGTGCGTCCGCATGTCCTCCGGCACCGGGGACGATGTGTCGCCGTTCGAGAACTGAACGTCGGCGAGTTGAGTGATCCCCGCGGCGCCGTTGTTCCGGGTGATCTCCAGCCGGTAATGCGTATACGGAGTTGAATTCTCGAACGAATACGTCTTCGTCTCGAAGCGTTTGGCGAAGGTCTCGCCCTCCCGGGTGTCCAGGACGGTCCATTCCTCGCCGTCCGCCGAACCCTTGAGCGTCCAGTTCCGGGGATCGCGCTCGGCGGCGTCATTCGCCGAGGTCAGCGCATAGGTCACCACCTTGACCGGTTCATCCGTGTCGAACTCGGCCCAGCCGGTCGGCTCGAACACCAGCCATTTGGTGCTGGGCTGGAGATCGACGAGATTCTCCTTGGTCTCACCCGCGCCCGCGTTCTCGCCGTTGGCCCGGACCGCCACGACCTTATCGGTGACATTGCCCGGTATTCCGGTGGAGAAGCCGCCGTCCACCCCGGACGCGCGCTTCACGCCGTCCGGAGCCGTTTCGACGGTGTTGCGCCAGGTCGGCTGGGGTTCGTCCGCTTCAAAGGAAGTACGGAACTCCCGCTCCACACCGTCCGGTTGGGCGGGCAGGGCGAGGGCGGTCGACGGGGCGCTGCCGAGGAGCAGAGCGGCGGCCGCCACGAGGGCGGCCGCGCGAAGGTGCCCGAGAGGGGGGCGTGGTCTGTGAGGGGGCTGTGGTCTGGGCTGCATGCGGAGTCATATCTCCTGACGAAGAGATGAGACAACGTTGTCAACTGCGATGCGCAGGGTCCAGTAGGGAGTTAAGTGACCGGTGATGTCAAGGGCGTTGGCATCGCCGAAAGGGTGGATTCGGCCATTCCAGGGAGTTCGCCGGTGGCCGGAAGGGCGCAAAACCGCCACGGATATCCCGGAGGTCTCAACTCGGGAAAGACTGCCGCCGAAAACTGCTTTCGATCTTGCTCAGTTGGCGGGAAGTGGACTATACCTGTCGGCGTCCGGTCGACCGGACTACCCTGCACCACCCATACGCCAACGTCACGACCCAAGCTTTCGACGCACCAGACGCACCACCTCAAGCTGCACTGGAACGCGGTGGCGGGGCCCTTCGCTCAGGCGACGAAACGGGCGACCGGTACACCGCCTGAGTCCTGGAGAAGGCGAGGACTTGAGCATGGGATCCACCTCCGCCCGCGACAATGAGGGCCTCGGCCGTCGCGATCTGATCAAGCGTTCGGCCGCGCTCGGCCTGATCACCGTCCCCACCATGAGCTTCCTGTCCGCGTGCGCCAGCGGCTCCGGCGGCGAGGACAAGGGGAAGGTCGAGAAGGGCACGAAGTCCGACAAGAACCCGCTGGCCGTCAACGAGTCCGCACCCCTCGAAGTCGTCATCTTCGACGGCGGTCTCGGTACGCAGTACGCCGAGGACGCCAACAAGATCTACGAGAAGAACTTCCCCAAGGCGAAGGTGAAGTTCTCCAAGACCCAGAAGATCCAGTCCGTCCTCCAGCCCCGCTTCAACGGCGGTACCCCGCCGGACCTGATCGACAACTCCGGTGCCCAGCAGATGGACATGGGCGTCCTGGTCGGCAAGAAGCAGCTCGCCGACCTCACCCCGCTGCTGGACGCGCCGTCCATCGACGACCCCTCGAAGAAGGTCCGCGACACGCTGCGGCCCGGCATCATCGAGATGGGCCAGTTCGACGGCGAGCCGTTCTGGATCCTGTTCTACGCGTACACCGTGTACGGCGTCTGGTACTCGCAGACCGCCCTGGAGAAGCTCGATGCGACGTACCCGGAGACCTGGGACGAGATGCTCGCGCTCTGCGCCAAGGCGAAGAAGCAGGGCATCGCCGGCTGGACGTACCCCGGCAAGCACCCGTACTACCTGCCGTTCTCCCTCTACCCCTTCATCGCCAAGATCGGCGGCGTGGAAGTCCTCGACGCCATCGACAACCTGGAGCCGAAGGCCTGGGAACACCCCGCCGTCAAGTCCGCGTTCGAGGCGTACTACGAGCTCTACGCCAAGGGGTACATCCTCCAGGGCACCCCGGGCCTCGACCACCGCGGCTCGCAGGGCGCCTGGGCCCGTGGCAAGGCGCTCTTCATCCCCAACGGCTCCTGGGTCGAGAACGAGGAAGCCGCCATCATCCCCAAGGACTTCAAGCTCTCCGTGAGCGGCCCCTCCAGCCTCGACAAGTCCGACAAGATGCCGTTCGGCACCGTCTGGGCCTCCGGCAGCGAGCCGTTCATCGTCCCGGCCCAGGCGAAGAACGTCGAGGGCGGCATGGAGCAGCTGCGCATCATGCTCAGCGAGGCCTCCTCCAAGAGCTTCACCACCGCCACCAAGTCACTGAGCGCCTTCAACGGCGGCACCAGCGGCCTGGAGCTCTCCGACGGCCTCAAGTCGGGTGTCGCCACCCTCCAGAAGGCCGGACAGAACGTGGTCAACCCGCGGATCCAGGACTGGTACGTGAAGCTCAACAAGGAGCAGATCGGCGTCGCCGGCCTCGGCGAGATGATGGCCGGACGGCTCAACCCCGCCGAGACCATCAAGAAGATCCAGGGCTACGCGGACGCCGTGGCGAAGGACTCGTCCATCAAGCACTTCAAGCACCAGAAGTGATGGCTCGTCACCAGCGGCGGCAGCACAGGAAGGTCGGAGTCGCTCACGATGCAACACGGTAAGTACCGGTTCATTCTCGGGTTCTTGGCGATCCCCATGGCGCTCTACGCCGTCTTCGTCATCTGGCCCTTCATCCAGTCCATCTACTACTCGTTCACGGACTGGACCGGTCTGAGCCCCGACTTCCAGATGGTCGGCTTCGACAACTACACGAAGATGTTCGAGGACGACATCTTCTGGAAGTCCCTGTGGCACAGCGTGCTGCTGGCGCTTCTGCTGCCGCTGGTGACGCTCGGCCTCGCCCTCTTCTTCGCCTTCATGATCAACGTCGGCGGCCGGCGTCGCCGGGGCGCCGCCATCCAGGGAGTCCGCGGCTCGGGCTTCTACAAGATCGCGTACTTCGTCCCGCAGGTCCTGTCGATCGCCATCGTCGCGATCCTCTTCCAGTTCGCCTTCGACCCCGCCCAAGGCATGATCAACGGCCTGCTCAAGAGCGTCGGCGTCGAGGGTGAGTCCCTGCCGAACTGGCTCGGCGACCCCCAGCTCGCCCTGTGGTGCATCGTGGCCGTCCTCGTCTGGTGCACCGTCGGCTTCTTCGTCGTCCTCTTCTCCGCGGGCATGGCCTCCATCCCCAGGGACTTCTACGAGGCCGCCCTGCTCGACGGCGCCAGCCGGATCACCACGTTCTTCCGGATCACCCTGCCGCTGCTCTGGGACACCGTCCAGTCCGGCTGGGTCTACATGGGCATCCTGGCCCTCGGCGCCGAAGCCTTCGCCGTCGTCCACATCATGTCCGTCGGCCCCGGCGGCCCCGACTACGCGACGACGGTCCTGCCGCTGTACGTCTACCAGGCGGCGTTCCGGGACGGTCAGGCGGCCTACGCGACCACCATCGGTGTCGCCCTGCTCGTGGTCACCCTGGCCTTCGCGGCCGTCGTGATGCGGGTGGGCCGGCGCGAGCGGCTGGAGTTCTGAACCAGATGAAGACCACCGACACCCCTCCCGCCGGCCTCGGCAAGACCGGCCTGCCCGCCCAGCGCACCGCGGCCGGCCCCGCCGGCGGCGCCGCCAAGGAGAGCAGGACCGAGGGCACGGTCCTCAACGTCTTCTCCCACGGCATGCTGATCCTGTGGGCCTTCATGGTCGTCCTGCCCCTGCTGTGGGCGGTGATGACCTCCTTCAAGACCGACGCGGACATCTTCAACTCGCCCTGGGCCCTGCCGGACACCCTGCACTTCGAGAACTGGTCGCGCGCCTGGTCCCAGGCCCATATGAGCGACTACTTCCTGAACACCGTCGTGGTGGTCGGCGGCTCGCTCGTCGGCACGCTGCTCTTCGGGTCGATGGCGGCGTACGTCCTCGCCCGCTTCGACTTCCCCGGCAACCGCTTCATCTACTACCTGTTCGTCGGCGGTATGAGCTTCCCGGTGATGCTCGCGCTGGTCCCGCTCTTCTACGTGCTGGACAACACCGGGCTGCTCAACACCATCCACGGCCTGATCCTGGTCTACATCGCGTACTCGCTGCCGTTCACCGTCTTCTTCCTGACGGCGTTCTTCCGTACGCTGCCCACCTCGATCGCCGAGGCCGCGATGATCGACGGCGCCTCGCACACCCGGACGTTCTTCCAGGTCATGCTGCCCATGGCCAAGCCGGGCCTGATCAGCGTCGGGATCTTCAACTTCCTGGGGCAGTGGAACCAGTACATGCTGCCGACCGTGCTCAACACCGACCCGGACAAGCGGGTCCTCTCCCAGGGCCTGGTCGAGCTCGCCACCAGCCAGGGATACAAGGGGGACTGGTCGGGCCTCTTCGCCGGCCTGGTGATGGCGATGCTGCCGGTCCTCGCCGCCTACATCGTCTTCCAGCGGCAGGTCGTGGCGGGCCTGACGGCGGGCGCGCTGAAGTAGGCGCGGCGACGTAGATACGCGCACGGGCCCCGGTGAGCACCGCTCACCGGGGCCCTTCGCCGTCCATGCCGGATTTCTCCCCACGGTGATCGCTCATCCGAGGCTCCGGTCGCTCAAGGTCTTGACGGGGTCGCACCCTAACGGCTCCCCTTAGAGTTCACATGTTGGAGAAAACGGCAGGAGTGAGTGAGTCGATGGAGACTCCGGGGTCGCAGACATCTCTGCATCGGGCCAATCTCGAGCGGGTCGTACGGGCGGTGCGCATGGCCGGGTCGCTCACCCAGGCCGAGATCGCCAGAGCCACGGGCCTGTCGGCGGCCACCGTCTCCAACATCGTCCGCGAGCTGAAGGACGGCGGAACGGTCGACGTCACCCCCACCTCAGCGGGCGGCCGCCGGGCCCGCAGCGTCTCGCTCAGCGGGGACGCCGGGATCGTGATCGGGGTCGACTTCGGCCACACCCATCTTCGGGTCGCGGTCGGCAACCTGGCCCATCAGGTGCTGGCCGAGGAGTCCGAGCCGCTCGATGTCGACGCCTCCGCCGCGGAAGGCTTCGACCGGGCGGAACAGCTGGTCAAACGGCTGATCGGGGCCACCGGCATCGGCCAGGAGAAGGTCATCGGGGTCGGCCTCGGCGTCCCCGGCCCGATCGACGTCTCCTCCGGAACGCTCGGCTCCACCGCGATCCTGCCGGGCTGGAGCGGGATCAACCCCGCCGAGGAGCTCTCCGGCCGGCTCGGCGTGCCGGTGTACGTCGACAACGACGCCAACCTGGGCGCGCTCGGCGAGCTGGTCTGGGGCAGCGGCCGGGGCGTGAAGGACCTGGCGTACATCAAGGTCGCCAGCGGTGTGGGCGCCGGGCTCGTCATCGACGGGCAGATCTACCGGGGCCCGGGCGGCACCGCCGGCGAGATCGGGCACATCACGCTCGACGAGTCGGGGCCGGTCTGCCGCTGCGGAAACCGCGGCTGCCTGGAGACCTTCGCCGCCGCCCGGTACGTGCTGCCGCTGCTGCAGCCCAGCCACGGCACCGATCTCACCATGGAGCGGGTGGTCCAGCTGGCCCGCGAGGGCGACCCGGGCTGCCGCCGGGTGATCGCCGACGTCGGACGGCATGTCGGCAGCGGTGTCGCCAACCTCTGCAACCTGCTCAATCCCAGCCGGGTGGTCCTGGGCGGCGACCTCGCGGAGGCCGGTGAGCTGGTGCTCGGACCCATCCGGGACTCGGTGTCGCGGTACGCGATCCCGAGCGCCGCGCGGCAGTTGTCGGTGGCGCCCGGAGCGCTGGGCGGCCGCGCGGAGGTGCTGGGCGCCCTGGCGCTCGCACTGAGTGAAATGGGCGATTCGACCCTCCTGGAGAGCGCGATGCCGGCCGCGGCGTCCGCCTCCAGTCCTGCCTTCACTTAGATAACGAATGGCACCGTTGTCATCTCGTTAAGGATTTACTCCTTGACGGTGTGGTTGCGGCCGAGTTGACTTCCTGCCACCTCGGCCGCAACGACGCGGCCTCGTCAGGGAGGCAACCCCATATGAACGTAGTGACGCGACGCGTCGTCATAGGTACGGCAGCGGTGTCCATGGCCCTCTCTCTCGCCGCGTGCGGCAAGGCGGGCGAAGGCGCGAAGACGGGCACGACGTCCGGCGGCGGTGACGGCAAGACCATCGGTCTGCTCCTGCCGGAGAACAAGACCACGCGCTACGAGACCTTCGACCGCCCGATCATCGAGGCGAAGATCAAGGCGCTCTGCTCGGACTGCACCGTGAAGTACAACAACGCGGCCCAGGACACCGAGACCCAGAAGAAGCAGTTCGACGCGCTCGTCACGCAGGGCGTGAAGGTCATCATCCTCGACTCGGTCGACTACAAGGCGACCAAGTCCTGGGTGCAGCGGGCGGAGGCCGACGGCGTCAAGGTCGTCGCGTACGACCGGCTCGCCGAGGGCCCGATCGCCGCGTACGTCTCCTACGACAACGAGAAGATCGGCCGCCTGCAGGGCGAGGGCCTGGTCAAGGCGCTGGGCGCCGGCGCCAAGGACGCGAACGTCGTCATGATCAACGGCTCGCCGACCGACCCGAACGCCCCGCTGTTCAAGAAGGGCGCCCACAGCGTCCTCGACAAGCAGGTCAAGAAGGTCGTCTACGAGCAGGACATCCCGGACTGGTCGCCCGACGAGGCCAACAAGAAGATGGGTGCCGCCATCGACTCGCTCGGCAAGAGCGGCTTCCAGGGCGTCTACTCCGCCAACGACGGCATGGCCGGCGGCATCATCACCGCCCTGTCCAAGCAGGGCATCAAGGTCCCGGTCGGCGGCCAGGACGCCGAGCTCGCGGGTCTGCAGCGCATCCTCAAGGGCGACCAGGCCTTCACGATCTACAAGCAGATCAAGCCGGAGGCCGAGACCACCGCCGAGATCGCCGTCCGCCTGCTCAAGGGCGAGAAGATCGACGACCTCGCCCCGGCCAAGGTCGACAGCCTCAGCGGCGAGTTCAAGGGCATCCCGGCGAAGCTGTACGACGCCCAGATCGTCACCAAGGCCGACATCGCCGGCACGATCATCAAGGACCAGGTCTACAAGGCCGCGGACATCTGCACCGCCGAGTACAAGGCGGCCTGCGAGGCGGCCGGCATCAAGTAGCCGGCCCCGAGCGGAAGCCTTCTCGTACCGGTCCGGCGGCCCCGCCCCGTTCAACGCCCCGCAAGCGGGGGCGGGGCGCCGGACTTCCTCGCACCCCTCGTGCTCGACAATGCACCACCATCCCCGCCGGTCAGGCGGCGAAGGAGATGATTCACGTGTCCGCTACGCCCGTGCTGGCGTTGCGCGGAGTCTCCAAGCGGTTCGGCGCCGTCCAGGCGCTTACGGACGTAGAGCTGGAGATCCACGCCGGTGAGGTGGTCGCCCTGGTCGGCGACAACGGCGCCGGCAAGTCGACCCTCGTCAAGACCATTTCGGGTGTCCACCCGATCGACGAAGGCACCATCGAGTGGAACGGCACCCCCGTGCCCATCCACCGTCCGCAGGACTCCCAGGCCCTCGGGGTCGCCACCGTCTACCAGGACCTGGCGCTCTGCGACAACCTGGACGTCGTCGCCAACCTCTTCCTCGGCAGCGAGCTGCGCAGCGCCGCCATCCTGGACGAGATCGCGATGGAGAAGCGCGCCAAGGAGCTTCTGGACACCCTGTCCATCCGCATCCCCAGCGTCCGTATCCCCGTCGCGGCGCTCTCCGGCGGTCAGCGGCAGGTCGTCGCCATCGCCCGCGCGCTGATCGGCGACCCGAAGGTCGTCATCCTCGACGAGCCCACCGCCGCCCTCGGCGTCGAGCAGACCGCACAGGTGCTCGACCTGGTGGAGCGGCTGCGCGAGCGCGGCCACGGCGTCATCCTCATCAGCCACAACATGGCCGACGTCCGCGCGGTCGCCGACCGGGTCGCGGTGCTGCGCCTGGGCCGTAACAACGGCGTCTTCGACGTGAAGACCACCAGCCACGAAGAGATCATCGCGGCCATCACCGGAGCCACGGACAACGCCGTGACCCGTCGGCAGGCGCGCACGGCCACGAAGGAGGACGCGAAGTGAGCGACCTCGCCAAGAAGACCCCCGAGACCCCCGAGGCTCCCGGCACCGCGCCGGCCCCCGAGGCCTCCGCCGCGCCCATCCCGGCCGTCGACCCGCGCCTGCTCATCCGCGAGGAGGGCATCAAGGGCTACTGGACCGAGTTCACCCGCAAGGTCCGCGGCGGAGAGCTCGGCTCCCTGCCGGTCGTCCTGGGCCTGATCGTCATCGCGATCGTCTTCCAGCTCCAGAACAGCAACTTCCTCTCCGCGAGCTCCGTCGCCAACATCGCGGTCTACAGCTCCGGCCTCGGCATCATGGCCGTCGGCATCGTCTTCGTACTGATCCTCGGCGAGATCGACCTCTCGGTCGGCTCCGTCGCGGGCGTCGGAGCGGCCGTGTGGGCCGTGCTCAACGTCAACCAGGGCATGAACGACTGGCTGGCCATCGGCATCGCCGTCCTCGCCGGTATGGCGCTGGGCATCCTGCACGGCTTCTTCTTCGCCAAGATCGGCGTCCCGGCCTTCGTGGTCACCCTCGCCGGCTTCCTCGGCTGGAGCGGTCTGCAGGACTGGCTCATGGGCGGGGAAGGCTCCATCAACACCCCCTCCGGCAGCGTCGTCGAGAACCTGACCAACTACTTCTTCGAGGACAAGGCCGCCGCGTACGGCCTCGCCCTGGTCGCCGTCCTCGCCTACGCCACCTCGCTGCTCATGGACGCCAAGCGCCGCCGGGCCGCCGCCCTGCCCGCCCGTCCCACCAGCGAAATCGTGCTGCGCACGACGGTCGTCGCGGTGCTCTGCTTCGTCGTCGCCTACGTCCTGAACGAGCCCGCGGGCGCCCGTGGCCTGCCGCTGGCCCTGGTGCTGTTCCTGGCCGTCCTCGTGGTCGCCGACTTCGTGGCCCGCCGCACCACCTTCGGCCGGCAGGTCTTCGCGGTCGGCGGCAACCCCGAGGCCGCCCGTCGCGCCGGTATCAACGTCGACCGGGTCCGTATCACCGTCTTCGCCCTCTCCGGCCTGCTCGGCGCCTTCGGCGGACTGTTCATCGCCAGCCTGTCCGGCGGCGCGACCAAGAGCGTCGGCGGCGGCAACACGCTGATGCTGGTGATCGCCGCGGCCGTGATCGGCGGCACGAGCCTCTTCGGCGGCCGAGGCAAGGTCTGGTCGGCGCTCCTGGGAATGATCGTGATTCAGTCGATCCAGCAGGGCCTCAACATGATCGGTATGGCGAACGCCATCCAGTACATGATCACCGGCGCGGTCCTGCTGGCCGCCGTCGTGATCGACTCGGTCTCCCGCCGCACGCAGAAGACCGCTGGTCGCGCCTAGCCCGGCCACTCCGTGCCCGGCGCCGAGAACCGGCGCCGGGCACGTTCGCGTCTCCATCCCCGTCACCGGTTCGTCACCATCGATTCGGCCGCCGGAGTGACGCAGAACGCCCCGCCCGATGACCATCGTCCGGAGCGGAACATTAGACTCGGCAAAATCGACAAGCTCGACCAGCTCAAAGGCAAGGAGGCACGGGTGGCTCTGCTGACCCGTATCAGGGGACCGCGCGATCTGGACCGGCTCTCCCCGGAACAGCTGGACCAGCTGGCCGCCGAGATCCGGACATTTCTCGTGGACGCCGTCTCCAAGACCGGCGGCCACCTGGGCCCGAACCTCGGTGTGGTCGAGCTGACGATCGCGCTGCACCGCGTCTTCCACTCCCCGAAGGACAAGGTCCTCTGGGACACCGGCCACCAGTCCTATGTGCACAAGCTGCTCACCGGACGGCAGGACTTCTCCCGGCTCAAGATGAAGGGCGGCCTCTCCGGCTACCCCGCCCGGGCCGAGTCCGAGCACGACATCATCGAGAACTCGCACGCCTCCACCGTGCTGGGCTGGGCCGACGGCCTCGCCAAGGCCAACGAGGTGCTGAAGAAGGACGACCACGTCGTCGCGGTCATCGGTGACGGCGCGCTCACCGGCGGCATGGCCTGGGAGGCGCTGAACAACATCGCCGACGCCAAGGACCGCCCGCTCGTCATCGTCGTCAACGACAACGAGCGCTCCTACGCGCCCACCATCGGCGGCCTCGCCAACCACCTCGCCACCCTGCGCACCACGGACGGCTACGAGCGTTTCCTCGCCCGCGGCAAGGACATCCTGGAGCGCACCCCCGTCGTCGGAAAGCCGCTCTACGAGACGCTGCACGGCGCCAAGAAGGGCCTGAAGGACTTCATCGCCCCGCAGGGCATGTTCGAAGACCTCGGCCTCAAGTACGTCGGCCCCATCGACGGACACGACATCGAGGCCCTGGAGTCCGCGCTGACCCGCGCCAAGCGCTTCGGCGGGCCGGTCATCGTGCACTGCCTCACCGAGAAGGGCCGCGGCTACCAGCCCGCCCTCCAGGACGAGGCCGACCGCTTCCACGCCGTCGGCAAGATCCACCCCGACACGGGCCTGCCCATCGCCTCCTCCGGGGCCGACTGGACCGGCGTCTTCGCCGACGAGATGGTCAAGCTGGGCGAGGAGCGCGAGGACATCGTGGCGATCACCGCCGCCATGCTCCAGCCGGTCGGCCTCGACAAGTTCGCCAAGGCCTTCCCCGAGCGGGTCTACGACGTCGGCATCGCCGAGCAGCACGGCGCGGTCTCCGCGGCCGGCCTCGCCACCGGCGGCGTCCACCCCGTCTTCGCCGTCTACGCCACCTTCCTCAACCGCGCCTTCGACCAGGTCCTGATGGACGTGGCCCTGCACAAGTGCGGTGTCACCTTCGTCCTCGACCGGGCCGGCATCACCGGCACCGACGGCGCCTCCCACAACGGCATGTGGGACATGTCGATCCTCCAGGTCGTGCCCGGCCTGCGGCTCGCCGCGCCGCGCGACGCCGACCAGGTACGCGCCCAGCTCCGCGAGGCCGTCGAGGTCGACGACGCCCCCACCGTGGTCCGCTTCTCCAAGGGCGCCGTGGGCCCCGCCGTCCCCGCCGTGGGCCGTATCGGCGGCATGGACGTCCTGCGCGAGCCCGGCACCAAGCGTCCGGACGTCCTGCTGGTCTCGGTCGGCGCGCTCGCCCCGATGTGCCTGGAGATCGCCGGCCTCCTCGACCAGCAGGGCATCTCCACCACCGTCGTCGACCCCCGCTGGGTCAAGCCGGTCGACGAGGCCCTCGCCCCGCTCGCCGACCGCCACCGCGTCGTCGTCACCGTCGAGGACAACAGCCGCGTCGGCGGTGTCGGCTCCGCCGTCGCGCAGGCCCTGCGCGACGCGGGCGTCGACGTCCCGCTGCGTGACTTCGGCATCCCGCCGCGCTTCCTCGACCACGCCTCGCGCGCCGAGGTCCTCGCCGAGATCGGGCTGACCGCGCCGGACATCGCCCGCCAGGTCACCGGCCTCGTCTCCCGGATCGACGGCCGGTTCGCCGACAGCGGTGCCGAGGACGCCGGCATCGTCGAGCCCGCCCGCGACTGACACCCGCCGCCGCGGCGCCCCGCGCATTGGGCCGGACGGACCACCCTTCGGGGGTCCGCCCGGCCCTTTCGTGTGAAACGGACTCTCTTGGCGGGCGCGGTCCCGTAACCCTCTCGATCATGGGCTTTACGGCCATGGGTACGGAGGTACGCCGGTGAGCACGGACCAGCAGTCGAACGGCACTTCTTCGATGTTCCGGACCAAGACGGTGGAACAGTCGATCCGGGACACGGAGGAACCGGAGCACGCACTCAAGAAATCCCTGTCCGCCTGGGATCTGACCGTCTTCGGCGTCGGTGTCATCATCGGCACCGGCATCTTCGTGCTCACCGGCAAGGTGGCCAAGGAGAACGCCGGACCGGCGACCGCGCTGGCCTTCGTCGCCGCCGGCATCGTCTGCGCGCTGGCGGCGCTGTGCTACGCCGAATTCGCCTCCACCGTGCCGGTCGCCGGATCGGCCTACACCTTTGCGTACGCCTCCATCGGTGAGCTGCCGGCCTGGATCATCGGCTGGGACCTCGTCCTGGAGTTCGCGCTCGGCACGGCCGTCGTCGCCGTCGGCTGGTCCGGCTACGTACGGTCCTTGATGGACAACGTCGACTGGCATCTACCCGCGGCGATCCAAGGTCCGGACACGCCCGACGGCGTCTTCGACCTGCTGGCCTTCCTGCTGGTCCTGGTCCTCACGGTGATCCTCGTCATCGGCATGAAGCTGTCCGCCCGGATCACGGCCCTGGTCGTCGCCATCAAGGTCACCGTCGTCATGATCGTGATCATCGCGGGGCTGTTCTTCGTCGTCGGCGACAACTACTCGCCGTTCATCCCCGACGCGGTCACCCCCGAGGGCGGCTCCGGCTGGGACGCCCCCCTGATCCAGCTGATCTTCGGCTACGAGCCCACCAACTTCGGCGTCATGGGCATCTTCACCGCCGCGTCCGTCGTCTTCTTCGCCTTCATCGGCTTCGACGTGGTCGCCACCGCCGCCGAGGAGACCAAGCTCCCGCAGCGCGACATGCCCCGCGGCATCCTGGGCTCCCTCTTCATCTGCACCGTGCTGTACGTCGCCGTCGCCCTCGTCGTGACCGGTATGCAGCACTACACGGAACTGTCCGTCAGCGCCCCGCTCGCCGACGCCTTCAAGTCCGTCGGCCACCCCTTCTACGCGGGGGTGATCAGCTTCGGCGCCGCCGTCGGTCTCACCACCGTCTGCCTCATCCTGCTGCTCGGCCAGACCCGCGTGTTCTTCGCGATGAGCCGGGACGGACTGCTGCCCCGGTTCTTCTCCATCACGCACCCCAAGTTCAGGACGCCCTACCGCCCCACCATCCTGCTCGGCGTGGTCATCGCCATCGTGGCCGGCTTCACCAGCATCAACGAGCTCGCCACCCTGGTGAACATCGGCACGCTCTTCGCGTTCGTGATGGTCGCCGTCGGCGTGATGGTCCTGCGCCGCACCCGCCCGGACCTGCACCGCGCGTTCCGCACCCCGTGGGTGCCGGTGCTGCCGATCGCCTCCATCGCCGCGTCCGTCTGGCTGATGCTCAACCTGCCCGGCGAGACGTGGTTCCGGTTCGCCGTCTGGATGGCCGCCGGCATCGTCGTGTACTTCCTGTACGGGCGCCGGCACAGCCGTCTCGGCAAGCTCGGCAAGGACGCCGTGTTCTAACCGCCCCAGGGCCGCCTCAGGCCCGGCGCACCGCGCCCGGCCCCGCGCACCGCGCCCCCTGCTCCTCGACCCGCCTCCGCAGCTCCCGGTCGGCCGTGATCACCACGCACGGCCGGCCGGCCGCTTCCCGGGCCAGCTCCACGATCCGGTCGTCCCCGCTGCCGGGCGCCGGCTCGACCCGTACCTCCGGAACCGGCGCGACACCGCGCGCCTGGCCCTCGACCACGAGGACCACCTCCACCGGCCCCGGCAGCCCCTCCACCCCCGTCCGCGCGACCGAGACGAGCCGGTCGCGCAGCCGCTCGGCGGCGCCCCTGCGGTCGCGCCACCAGCCGTCGGGCACCGACCCCACGACATTGGCGCCGTCGACGATCAGGACCGGTCCGGTCCGCTCAGCCATGCGTCCTGCCCTCGGGTCGGGGGTCCTCCCGACCGATGACGGGAAGCCTCCCAATGCTATTGTCGCCAGGATTCAAGGGTGTCAGGGAAGGTGGCCGACAGACCATGGCCGTGTGGTCCGCACGTAAATCACAGGGTCGGAAGTCCGAACCGCCGCCGTCCTCCCGCTCCGGCCGGCCGGAGGCCGGTGTCCCGATGGACACCCCGCTGCCCGCCACCACCAACTGGCTGCTGCGCGGCAAGGACGGCCGGCTCACCGCCTACGCCCCCGTCGAAGGCGGCGTCCTGCGGTGGACGGAGACCACGCCAGGCGGCCCCGAATGGACCGCCACGTTCCTGCCGGCGCACGGGCTCGTGCCCTACCTGTCGATCACCCAGAGCCCCGAGGGCTATGTGTATCTGACCGGTCTGCGCCGCCGCCCCGGCGCCGACGGCCAGCTCAGCGTCGACATCGTCTACGGCGTGCAGTACCAGAGCGGCCGCCCCATGCGGGACTGGCACGCGCTCGGCACCCCGTACACGACCCCGCGCAACCGCCACCACGCCGCCAACATCGGCCTGCCCGTCTCGGCCCTGGACTCGGTGGGCGCGCTGCACATCGCGATCCGTAACGCGGGCGGCGGTCTGTGCGCCCGCAGCCAGGCGCCGACCGGCCGCTGGCTGTCGAAGTGGGCCGACCTCAAGGGCTCGAACGTCACCGGCACGGTCGCCGCCACGGTCAACGAGGAAGGCAACGTCGACCTCTACGGCCCCACCGGCACCACCGTCCTGCGCTGGAGCCAGCCGAAGCCCGGCGCCGAGTTCGCCCGTGGCGAGGACCTGGCCGCGGAGGTCGCCGACGGCACCTTCACCGCCGTACGTACGGGCAAGGAGAGCGTCACCCGCTTCTGGCGCGACGCCGACACCGGCGAGGTACGGACCTGGCGGCCCGGCACCGCACCGCGCACGCTGGGCGGCGCGAGCGGCACCGGCCCCGTCTCACTGCTGCGCACCCCGGTCGACGGGGTCGACTGCGTGCTCCTTGCCCAGCGCGACGCCACCGGCCGTCCGGCGTTGACCGCCTACCCGGCCGAGCGTGAGGAGACCGGCGTCGACTGGTCGCTCACCGGCGACGTCTGCGTCGGCGTGCCCGCCCTGGCGATCGACGCCCGGGGCCGGGTGGTCCTCGCGGCGATCGGTACGGACGGCACGCTCCGCGTCACGCGGCAGAAGGACGAGTCGGGCCTCGCGCTGGACACCTGGACCCGCGCCTGAGCGAGGCTCGCCCACACCACGGCGAACGCCCCGGAACTCCAACGGAGTTCCGGGGCGTTCGCCGTGGGTCGCCGGTGATCAGCCGCCCGTGGCGGGGGACTTCTTCGCCGATGTGGGGATCCGCTCGTCGTTGCGGATCGCCTTCCACAGCTGGGTGGCCTGCGGCTCGGCGGCCACCACGCGGTTGGGGTCCTTCTTGTCGTACGCGACCGGCAGCATGATCGTCTCCATGTTCTGCGGGTCGACGCCGTTCATGCTGCGGCCGAACTCGCTGAGCGCGCTGAGCGAGGCGAGCGAGGAGTCGGTGGTGAGCGCCTTGGTCGCGGAGTTGGCGATCTTGTACGACTTGGCGGGGCTGCCGAGCAGGTCCTGCCTCTTGACCTCGGTCAGCAGGGCCATCAGGAACTTCTGCTGGAGCCCGATCCGGCCGAGGTCGCTGCCGTCGCCGACACCATGGCGGGTGCGGACGTACTGGAGGGACTGGGTGCCGTCGAGCTTCTGCGTCCCGGCCTCCAGGTTGAGACCGCCCGCGCCGCCCTTGATCGGCTCGTCGATGTCGATCGTGACACCGCCTATGGCGTCCACCAGGTCCTTGAAACCGGCGAAGTCGATCTCCAGGTAGTGGTCGATCCGCACGCCGGACATCTTCTCGACGGTCTTCACGACACAGGCGGGGCCGTGCTGCGCGTAGACCGAGTTGAACATCACGCGGTCCTTGGACGGCGAGGTGCCGCCGTCGCGCTGGGTGCACTCGGGCCGGGTGACCAGGGTGTCGCGGGGGATGCTCACCGCGGTGGCCCGGGTCCGGCCCTCGGGTATGTGCACCACCAGCGCGGTGTCCGAACGGGCGCCGCTGACCTTGCCCTTGCCGCCGCCGAGGTCGCCGCTCTCACCCGCGCGCGAGTCGGAGCCGAGGACCAGGAGGTTCTGGCCGGCCGTGGGCAGCTTCTGCGGACGGTCGTCGCCGAGCGCCTTGTCCAGATCGACACCCTTGATGTTGCTGTCCAGGCTGCTGTACATCCACCACGCGCCACCGCCGGCGGCGAGGACCAGGACCAGCAGGACCAGCAGCACGATGCGCAGCGGGCGGCGCTTCCTGCCGCTGCGGCGCTGAGCGCGCCGGGACGGCGCGCCGCGCGAACCGGACGGTTTCACCGCGGTGTTCTGGTCGGTCATGGCTGGTCGAGCCCCTTCCGTCGGGACGCTGTGCGTGGCGTGCGAGAGGAACGGGCGGTGTAGAGGACCGGCCCACCTGTCAGCTTCAGGACGCTGTGAATAATATGCAGATCGCATAGCGCGAGGGGCCTTGGGGGTGGCTGCTTCCCTGTGAACACGCGGTGAAGCGTGTGACAAACTTCGGACCCTACGGGAAGACGGGGGAAGACGGAGAGGCGGAATGTGGTCGTGATCCGTGGGAGGAACAGAGGCCGCGGTGCGGACTTCGGCGCGGCCACACACCGGGACGCCGCGGCTGACGGGCTGCCCCGGATCCCCTCCGGCCGCTGGCTGTTCGCCGGCAGCGACGGTCTCGTCACGGCGTACGCGACCGGCCCCGAGGGGCTGATCCGCTGGACCGAGACCCCGTCGGGGGCCTTCACCGGCCCCGAGTCGATCGAGGTGCCCCGCTGGGCCGGGCCGCTCACCCTGGCCCGCAGCGGCGAGGGATATGTCCATTTCGCCGGTCTTCGCTGGCCGGTGGACGGCGGCCCCGCCCATGTCGTCGTCAGCGCCCAGTTCCAGAGCGGCCGCGGGCTGATGGACTGGTACGACCTCGGTGTGCCCGCCGCCCCCGGCTTCGAGGGCGAGGACACGGTCGTCGCCGGGCCCGTCGTCGTGGTCAACCAGGTCACCGGCGGCGTGCATGTGCTGGTCTCGCTGCGCGCCGGCGGGATCGTACGGCGCATCCGCAGTGGCGAGGGCCGCTGGGGCCGTTGGAAGAACCTCACCACCGAGACGTACTCCGGCGAGTTCGCGGCGGCCATGCCGGCCGACGGGTCGCTGGAGGTGCTGGCCGTCGGACGGGCCGGGGTGGACCGCTGGGTGAGTGCGGGCGGCGGCCGCTTCGAGCTGAGGGATCGTTTCACCACCCCGATAGCCGACGGCACCCAGACCGCCGTCGAGACCGGCCCGAAGCGCACCACGTACTTCTGGCGCTACCCCGGCGACGACTCCCTGGTCGCCTGGCGCGCCCAGAGTCGTACCGCCCGGGGCGGGCTGATGGCCCTCGGCGGCGCGGGCGGCAGCGGCCGGCCCGGCGCCGCCCGGACCACCATCGGCGGCTACGACTGCACCGTCCTCGCGCAGCGAGGCGGCAACGGCGCCGTGGAGGTCAGCGCGTACGTCACCGAGAACGAGGGCTACGGCGCCTGGTGGGCGTCGCTCGGCGAGACCGGACCGGGCGCCTCCGCCCCGCAGGTCGCGGTGGACGGCGCCGGCCGGATCGTGGTCGCCGTCCTCGACAGGGAGGGCGCCCTGCTGGTGGCCCGCCAGGACCTCACACAGGACGGCCTCGCCTTCGGCGGGTGGACCCGGCACAGCGGCGCCGACGCCGGCTCAGTGGGCCCCTGGCAGCGGTAGCCGCTCGGATATCTCCAGACACAGGTCGCCGTCCGGCGTGTAGAACGGCGTCGCGGCCAGTACGTGTCCGGCCGTGGTCGCCGACGGCGCGAAGACCACCGGCGGCCGGCTTACCACGTCGACCTCCGGCGCCCGCTTGCGGCCGAGCGGCACCTCCTGGGTGACGCCCTCGAAGCTCACCGCCAGCAGGACGTCCCAGACACCGGTCGGCAGCGGCCAGCCGTTGGACATCTGGCGCAGGTTGATCCGGGTCGAGAAACGGCCCATGGCCCGCGGCTTGCCCTTGGAGTTGACCAGCTTCTCGTCCCGCCGCGCCGTGACGGAGAAACGCTCCTCCGCACCGCTCTGCCGGTGCCGCAGCACCACCTTGGTGGCCCGCTCCCGAGTGGTGAGCTGCTCGAAGAAGGCATGGCCGTCCAGCAGCAGCAGCGGCCCGTTCCAGCGCAGGCTCGTCAGCTGCTGATTGACCGTCATCTTGTCGGTGATGTCGAAGATCTCGTCCGGCAGCCCGACGGCCGGGTCGCGGAAGAACGGCAGCATCGTGTAGACGCGGCCGTTCTCCACGGTCTTCTTCGGCACCGGGCTAGCCTTGTCCGCCTCGTACGCCACCATCTGCTGGGCCTCGGCGTAACGTCCCGCCGCGATCAGCGCGAGCCGTACGGCCAGCGGGCGCGGCAGCAGCGCCAGGGCGCCGGGGGTGACCTGGCCGCGCAGCACCTCGGAGGCGGCCCACAGCGTCCGCTCCCGCTCGGCGTGGTTGTCAGAGGCCAGCAGCAACGGGCCCGTGGCCTTGCCGAGTTCGGCCTCCAGATGGCGCGAGAACAGCAGGTCCTGCTTGGGTCCCGGCGGCACCAGCGAGGCGACCAGCGTCATCATCCGGGACGCCAGGGCGACCCGCTGCGACAGCTGCGCGGGACCGGACGAGGACGGGCCCTTGACCACGCACGGCTCGTCGGCGACGACCGAGATGTTGTCGGCGCCGACGTAGGCGGCGGCGGTGAACGCCTGGTCCTCGCCGGTCGGCATGTCGGAGGGGAACTCCAGACCGCGCCGGCGCAGCATGCTCGTGCGGAACAGCTTGTCGGGGGTGAGCGACCAGTACACCCGCGTGGTGTACAGATCCGCCGACGCCTGCGTCTTGCGGAACATCGACGTCGCCACCGCGTGGCGGCCCGAGCTCTCCAGCTTGCCGAGCACCACGTCGGACTCGTTGGCGTCCGCCGAGGCCACCATCAGCTCCAGCGCCTTCGGCGTGAGCCGGTCGGCGCCGGTCAGGAAGATGACGTACCGGGCGGTGGCCTGGCTCATGCCCCAGTTACGGGCCTCGGCCGTGGACAGCCCCTGCGGCAGCCGCCCGGCGCGCAGCAGGCCGGCGAACCGCTGCTGGGCCTCGGCGAGCACGGAGCCGCTGTCGTCCGTCGAGCCGTCGTCGACCGCGATGACCTCCATGCGGTCGGTGCCGATCGACTGCTGGAGCAGCGAGTCGAGGCAGGCCGGCAGGGTGCGGGCGTGGTTGCGGACATGCAGGACGACGGTGACGTCACGGATGTCGCCCGGGTGCACAGGTGCGGACTGGTACATGGGCGGGGCCTATCCGTTCTGCGGGTTCACGGGGGTCCGGGGCCACGGCATCTCGCCGGTGAGGTTGGACCACTGCCACTGCTGGAATTCGGTGGTGAGCTGCTGCTCGGGGAACGCACCCGCCCGGCCGTCCAAGCCGCCGACGTGCACGTTCACGGGCGCGGTGATCTTCTTGCCGTCCGGGGTGGCCACCGTGTACTCGAACCGGTCGTAGCCGGTGAAGCCGTGGTGGGGCAGATAGGCCAGCCAGCCGTCGTGGGCGAGCTGCGCGCTGCCGAAACGGGGCTGGGTCACCGAGACCGGCGTGCTGCCCGGCTCCACGGCGGCCAGCACGTTGACCGAGCCCTGCGCGCCGGGCCCGGTGACGATCCGCAGCCCCGGCGCGAACGCCGTACGGATCATCAGCGCCCGGTCCCGCAGGCTGCCGGTGCGCACCAGCTTGCCGGTCTCCCGCTCGGGCACGGCCACCGAGATCTGCGGCCGCAGCCGCGGCTCCTTCTTCGGCTGCTTCACCCGGATCACCATCACACCGGTGCCGGCCTCACCGGGCTCCGCCCGGACCCGGAACCAGCGCTGCCGGGGGAAGTACTCCAGCTGCTGGATGGAGACGATCTCGGCCGTGTCGGCGAAGTACTTCTCCTGCAGGTACGCGTAGCCGAAGGGGGCGCCCTCGACGGCGACGGAGAGACCCAGCTGCACGATGTCGCCCGGGGCGACCCCGCTGAAGGGGGCGACGGAGCTGTAGAGCGCCGCGTGGACGACCCCGGGGGAGTTCTCCTCGGTACCGACGGCCCTGCCGCGGCACATCACGTAGTTCATGCTCCGGCCTTCTGGTCGCGGACGGGAGAGACACGGGACTTCGTCCGGTGCTGGAAGGTGGCGTCGTCGAGCCAGCCCATCTCGTCGTACGAGAAGGTCCGCCGGTCCAGGTCCTTGACCCAGTGGGCGGGGATGATCTGCTGGGTGGCCAGCGCGCGGGCCACGAACCGGGCCACCTCGATGGCGCCCTCCGCGCGCAGATGCACATTGTCCGCGTCCTGCACGACCGGCATCAGGGGCTCACCGGGCCGCAGATACGTGAAGACGTGCTTGGTGTCCTCCGCGCCGAGCTCCTCCCACCACTGCAGGCTCTGCCCGTACACGTCGACGAGGGGTACGTGCTCCTCCTGCGCCAACTGCCGCATGGCCAGCGGGTAGTCGCCGAGGAAGCGGCTGACGTTGCCGTGCCGGTCGATCCGCCGCCGCTCGAACGGCATCATCAGGATCGGGTGGCACTGGGCCTCCCGGGCACCCGTGACGTACGCCCGCAGGTGCTCCATGAAGTCGTCGAACGGCTCGGTGTGGATGCCCGGGTCCGGCTTCCAGTCGATCTGGCCGAAGGCCATGATCAGGTAGTCGCCGGGGGCCATGTTGTCGAGGATCCACTGGAGCCGTCCGCGCTCCCGGAAGCTCTTCGTGCTGGCCCGGCCCCGGGAGCAGTTGACGACTTCCACGTCGTCGGTGAGAAACAGGTCGAGGGCCTGCCCCCAGCCCATCATCGGAAGATGACTGACCGGGCGGGTGACCGTGCCCGAGCCGCCGGACAGGAAGATCCTGGTCCGGTGGCCGGAGTGCTCGTGTGGGTAAGTCATGTTTCTCTCTCGACTGCCGGGCCCGCGGCGGGGCCTAGAGCTCCTGTATTTCCGGTCGGCTGAGCACCGACGCGATCGCCTGCTCGAAGCCCGAGAGCTCGGCGGACCGGTCGGCGGGGTCCTGCTGGCGTACGTCGACGACATGGCCGGTCATCGGGGCGAGCAGCACGTCCAGCGAGCTGCGGGCCACCGACTCCGAGCAGAGCTGGGGCCCTTCCGGCTCCTGCCCGAAGGACGGGGTACGCACCGGGGTCGCGCTGCGGTCGGGGTTCACGCAGTTCACCCGGACGCCGTCCTCGGCCCATTCCTCGGCGAGCGCCTGGGTCAGGTTGACCACGGCCGCCTTGGCCGACGAGTAGAGGCTGTACTCGGCCCGGCCGCGGGTGTAGCTGCTGGAGGTGAACAGCAGCAGCTGACCGCCGCTCTCGGCGAGGTACTTGTAGGAGGCGCGGGCGATGTTCACCGGGGCGAGGTAGTTGACCGCGGTCGCCTCCCGGATGGTGTCGTTGCCGGTCAGGGCCAGGCGGCCGGTGCTCAGGATCTCCGCGGTGTTGACCACGTAGTCGATCCGGCCGGTCTCCGTGTAGGCGTTGGCGAGGGCGTCCTCGACGTCGGCCGGGTTCTCCACCCGGGTGCCGGTGGCGGCGTCGAGGGCGAACACCCGGGCGCCGTAGCTCTCGGCGAGCCGGCAGATGTCCACGCCGATGCCGGACGAGCCGCCGAACACCAGCAGCGTGCGGCCTTCGAGCGCCTCGCGATAGGCGCTCTCGCCGGCCTGGGCCGGGGCGGTGTGCGAGGCGAGCTGGAAGAGCTTGTCGGCGATGAAGACGTCGACCGGCTGGGTGACCTTCATGTTGTACTCGTCGCCCAGGACCACATGGACCGGCACGTCGGGCAGGTACCGGATGACCACCGAGCAGTCGTCGGTCGCCTCGAAGGCCGGGTCGGCCAGGGCCAGCTCGTAGGCCCGGCGGATGGTGGAGAGCCAGAAGCCCTGCGGGGTCTGGCCGCGGCGCAGCCGGGAGCGGTCCGGCACCTCGGTGATGAACTCGCCGTCGTCGCCGTGCGTCCGGGTCACGATGATGGTGTCCGAGGACGGGATGGCCACGTCCACGGCCTGGTGGCGCTCCAGCGCCTCGACGCACTCGCTCACCACGCGCTGCGAGAGCAGCGGGCGTACGGCGTCATGGAACAGGACGTTGCAGTCCTCGCCCGCGGCCAGCGACTCGGAGACCGCGCGGATGGCGATGCTGGTGGTCTCGCTGCGGGTCGCACCGCCCGCCAGCACCTTGGTGACCTTCGTCAGCCCGGCCTTCGCGACGATCTTCTCCGCCTCGGCCGTGTAGTCGGCGGTCATCAGCACGATGATCTCGTCGACGTCGGGGGCGTTCTCGAAGACGCACAGCGTGTGCTCGAGTATGGACTTGCCTGCGATCTTCAGCAGCTGCTTGGGAATCGCGAGCCCGACCCGCTGCCCGGTGCCACCGGCGAGGACGACGGCACAGGTACGGCGTCGCGATGCACGGCTGGTCAAGATGTCCGGCCTCCTGGATGAGGGTGTAGAGCGTAAAGGAGAAGAATCGAAAGGGCTTACGCGTTTATGCGTGGCGTCTGCGGGTATTCCGACGTGTCCGGATACTCGATCGGGAAGTCCCGCAGGCCGCGCGCGTAGAGGTCGTTCGCCGCCGCGTTGAACCGGACGACCGACGGCGGATAGTCCGGGCCCAGCAGGTATTCCTTCAACTGCTCGCGGTAAGGCGCCATCACGTCCTGCTCGGGGAAGAGCATCGCGTCGATGGCCTCGCTCAGTCCGTTGCACTCGGAGTCCAGGAGGTACGACGCGTACGCGGTGCGCTGCTCGTTGCGGAACTCGTTGTCCGGCAGACCTTCCAGGTTGAAGATCGCGTACGGCTTCCGGGTCGCCACGAAGTCGGAGACCACGCTGGACATGTCTCCGATGAGCAGGTCCGAGTGGTTGAAGCAGTCGTTGAGCGAGGGGATCCGGTCGAGGATCACATGGTGCGCCTCGTCCGGGATGGCGCTCCAGTACAGCGCGCCGGCCTGGTTGCGGCTGCGGCGGATACGGGCGGTGCGCTCGCCTTCGGTGAGGTCCGGGTACGGCGAGCGGACACCGCGCTCGGAGAGGTCGGCGATGCGCTTGTCGATCCGGGCCAGCTTGCGGGCGGCGCTCTTGGAGTCCGTCACCTTGCGGCCGAACCGGCGGGCGTTGTCCTCCTGGAGGAGGGTGATGATGCGCCGGTGCGCGGCGGCCGCCGCGGGGGAGCGGGTGCCGGTCAGCGGGTGCGGCTTGTAGATGATGCGCAGCTGCCGCTCGTGCGAGAGCAGCGTCTGGATCAGCTTCTCGCCGGCCGGGATGACCGAGGTGTAGCAGGCGTCGTCGGTCCACCCCTCCCAGGTCGGCGCGTAGATGATGGTGGGGATCGGCTGGGCGACGGAGCCTGTCCAGCGGTGCAGCGACATCAGCTGGGGGCGGCCGACCTCGACGATCTGGTTGTGGCTGACGGCGTGCTTGATGCGCTCGTAGCGGTCGCGGCCGGCCCGGCCGGCCACCCAGATCTCGTCGAAGACCTTGCTGACGCGGTTGCTGGAGGCGAGCTTGTCGCTGTCGCCGTGGCCGATGAAGACGTGCTTCACCTCGGCGCGCTGGAGCATGTGGACGTTCTTGCCGGCGTTGCCGGGGTAGAGGGTGACGCGCAGCTCGGGCATCTCGACCCTGGCCAGGTACTCGGCCTTGGGGACACAGATCACCGGCACACCGGTGGCGTCCAGATAGCGCAGCGTCGCCCGCTCGCGCAGCACGATGATGGGCCGCAGATCCAGCGCCTCCAGCGACTCCAGCCACATGTTCACCTGGTACATGAAGTCCCGGGAGACGGCGGCGAAGGTGAAGTACAGCGCGACCTGCGGGCGGTAGTCGGCCAGCTGCTCGTTGAGCTCGTCGATCGCCTCGTCGGCGGTGGGCAGGATCAGGGCGTTACGGGCGCCGGGCAGCAGGATCAGCAGTGCCAGATAGGCCACCGAGACGGCGATGATGCCGCCGAAGGTGACATAGCGCCAGTTGTCCGTGGCCATCGTGCCGATCGCGCCCGCCACCAGCGGCACGTCCAGGTGGAGCGTCTTGCGGACGTGCTTGTTCATCAGGAACGGGTGCGGCATACGCCGGATGCCCAGCGACTCCAGGTCCAGGGCCCGGGTGGTGTAGGGCAGGTCCTGGCGCTTCTTGCGCACGTGCTTCAGCACGGCCCCGTAGGCGAGTTGGAGCACGAACAGCAGCAGCAGGCCGACCGAGGTGATCTGCACCACGAACGAGTCGATGTCCGCTATGGACCCGCACAGGGCGAGCAGCAGGAACTGGCGTATGAGGAAGCGGATGGTCAGACCGAAGCGCGAGTCCCGCAGCCGGTCCAGCGTCGCGGACTGGGTGGAGTGCAGCATCAGGTCCGCGAGATAGCTGACCGCCGCCGACACGGCGAAGATCTTCAGAGAGGCCATGACCACCGCGGCCATCATGCCCACGAAGCTCAGCACCAGTGCACTGGAGATGACGATCCCCAGGAAGGCCTGACGGTGTTGCTTGCCCATGGCCGGTGAGGCCCTCCTTCGACGCTGCTACGTGCCGTGCGTGACTGTGCTGCCTGCTGGGTGGGAATTCGTGATGCACGTCACGTCACGCCATAGCGCGCCACGGTGGGGCGTGACAGCGGGATCGTGTGGAACTTGTGAAGTGCCCGCCGCAGTATATGCATTCGGAAGACCCGGGGTGAACTGCGAAAGGTTATACCGTAAACGCACCCCGGATGGTTGCGGAACTGTTGTCGATAGATGTCTACGACGTGACCTTCCGGACTGCGGAATTGTGGCCGAGGGTCACCGGCCGGTCACGGCACGTGTCTGGTCATGGGGCGAAGCCGTAGAGCGCGATGTTCCGGCGGCCGGGCGATTTGACCGAGAATCCTATGCAGAGCAAGGGCTCCGGGGACGTACGGACGGCAATGCCCTCCGGCTCCCGGAAGCGGAGTGTGGGATCGACCGTGACATGTTCGCGACCCGCCGCATTTCCGGTCCGCAGATCGATCGCGGAGACGAAGGTATTTCCCCCGGAAGAACGCGGATTCCGCCCGCCCGGCTTGCTGTACGGATTTCCGGTGAGCTGGTAGATGAAATCACCGTGCAATGCGCAGCCCTGAAAGGTCTCGCCCTCCAGAATGGCCGAATTCCCGACCGTGTGCAGCGGCTCGTAATTCCCGTCGAGGAAATCCTTCATCCGGTGCACCGAATAGCGGTGCTCGTCGCCCACCCAGAAACTGACCAGGACCCGGCGGGTGGCCATGTCCACCGCCGGATGCACCTTGGTCGCCCCCTCGGGCGCCGGGCTGTGATGCTCGACCGCCTCCGCGGAGCTGTCCAGGACGGCCCCGTCACGGAACCGGACGCGGGCCACCGACCGGCCGTACCCCGTCCGCGCACTGGCCTGCGACTCCACCCACAGCCGGGCCTTCGTCCCGTCGGGCTCCACGCCGATCGAGATGCCGTGCCCGAAGCCGCGCAGGTACATCCTCCCCAGCTGCTCACCGGAGCGGGAGAACTTGGTCACGCACATGTCCCCGGCCCGCTTGCGCGCCTGGGCGTCCAGCTTCTCGTCCTCGTCGCGCAGCTGAAGACCGCCCTGGGCGAGCTGCGCCACGTACACATGTCGGTTCACGTCGTCGAAGGCGAGCGACTGCGGGCCGGTGACGTCGTTCAGTGGCGTCGGCGGCCACACCTGCGTACCGGTGGAGATGTCGAAGACGCCGGCCATCTCCGGGTCCCTGCGGTCGCCTCCGTGCTCGTCGCCGCCGCGCGGGCCGGTGGTCTCCTCGTCCGCCCACAGCGCCAGGCCCGCCGCGCCGCCCAGACCCAGGGCGGCGGCCGCGGCCCCACCGGTGACAAGGAGGGTCCTGCGGCTGAAACGAGGTGCTGGGTTCGCCATGGCCGGTGTGGAGCCGCCGTTCTGTGGGGGCGGGCAGAGGCCCGCTGAAGAGGACAAGATCCGCCATTCTGCCATCCGGCCGTCGGCGGCCGGAAAAGCGGGTGCCCGCCCCCACGAGGTGGAGGCGGGCACCGGCGCGGTACGTACTACGCGGGGACGCTCGCCACGCCCTGCGGGAGGAACCGCTTGCCGTTGACGCGCTCGGAGACACCCTCACGGTCCAGGTACGGCGTGATGCCGCCCAGGTGGAAGGGCCAGCCCGCGCCCGTGATCAGGCAGAGGTCGATGTCCTGCGCCTCGGCGACGACACCCTCCTCCAGCATCAGGCCGATCTCCTGCGCCACCGCGTCCAGGACGCGGTCGCGGACCTGCTCCTCGGTCAGGACGCTGTCGCCCTGCTTGAGGAGAGCGGCGACCTCCGGGTCCAGCTCCGGCTTGCCGGAGTCGTAGACGTAGAAGCCGCGCTTGCCGGCCTCGACGACCGCCTTCAGGTTCGGGGAGACCGTGAAGCGGTCCGGGAAGGCGCGGTTGAGCGTCTCGGAGACGTGCAGACCGATCGCCGGGCCGACCAGCTCCAGCAGGACCAGCGGCGACATCGGCAGGCCCAGCGGCTCGACGGCCTTCTCGGCCGTCGCGACCGAGGTGCCCTCGTCGATGACGTTCTGGATCTCGCCCATGAAGCGGGTCAGGATGCGGTTCACCACGAACGCCGGGGCGTCCTTCGTGAGCACCGCGGTCTTCTTCAGCTTCTTCGCCACGCCGAACGCGGTGGCGAGGGCGGCGTCGTCGGTCTTCTCACCGCGGACGATCTCCAGCAGCGGGAGGACGGCGACCGGGTTGAAGAAGTGGAAGCCGACCACACGCTCCGGGTGCTGGAGCTTGGAGGCCATCTCGCTGACGGAGAGCGAGGAGGTGTTGGTGGCGAGGATGGCGTGCGCCGGAGCGACCGCCTCGACCTCCGCGAACACCTTCTGCTTGACCGTCATCTCCTCGAACACGGCCTCGATGATGAAGTCCGCGTCCGCGAAGCCCTCGGCCTTGTCCAGGACACCGGTGACCAGGGCCTTGAGGCGGTTGGCCTTGTCCTGGTTGATCCGGCCCTTGCCGAGCAGCTTGTCGATCTCGCCGTGGACGTAGCCCACACCCTTGTCGACCCGCTCCTGGTCGATGTCGGTCAGCACGACCGGCACCTCCAGGCGGCGCAGGAACAGCAGCGCGAGCTGCGAGGCCATCAGACCGGCGCCGACGACACCGACCTTGGAGACCGGGCGGGCCAGCGACTTGTCCGGCGCACCGGCCGGGCGCTTGGCGCGCTTCTGGACCAGGTTGAAGGCGTAGATGCCGGAGCGCAGCTCGCCGCCCATGATCAGGTCGGCCAGCGCGGTGTCCTCGGCGTCGAAGCCCTTCTGCAGGTCGCCGTCCTTGGCCGCCTCGATGATGTCCAGGGCGCGGTACGCGGCCGGAGCCGCGCCGTGCACCTTGGAGTCGGCGATGAACCGGCCCTTGGCAACGGCCTGGTCCCAGCCCTCACCGCGGTCGATCTCGGGACGCTCGACGGTCACCGAGCCGTTGAGGACCGACGCCGTCCAGATGAGCGACTGCTCCAGGAAGTCCGCGCCCTCGAAGATCGCGTCGGCGATGCCGAGCTCGAAGACCTGCGCGCCCTTGAGCTGGCGGTTCTGGTTGAGCGAGTTCTCGATGATGACCGAGACGGCCTTGTCGGCACCGATCAGGTTCGGCAGGATCGTGCAGCCGCCCCAGCCGGGGACCAGACCGAGGAAGACCTCGGGCAGCGAGAACGCCGGCAGCGCCTTGGAGACGGTGCGGTAGGTGCAGTGCAGACCGACCTCGACACCGCCGCCCATCGCCGCGCCGTTGTAGTACGCGAAGGTCGGCACGGCGAGCGACGACAGCCGCTTGAAGACGTCGTGGCCGCCCTTGCCGATGGCCAGCGCGTCGGAGTGCTGCTTCAGCAGCTCGACACCCTTGAGGTCGGCGCCGACCGCGAAGATGAACGGCTTGCCGGTGATACCGACACCGACGATCGCGCCCTCGGCGGCCTCCTTCTCGACCTGGTCGATGGCGGCGTTCAGGTTCGCCAGCGACTGGGGGCCGAAGGTGGTCGGCTTGGTGTGGTCGAAGCCGTTGTCCAGCGTGATCAGCGCGAACCGGCCCGCGCCTGCGGGCAGCTCGAAGTGACGTACGTGGGCGCTGGTGACGACCTCGTCCGGGAACAGCTCGGCCGCGCCCTTCAGGAGCTCAGCGGTGGTGCTCACTTGTTGCCTCCGGCGTCCTTGTGGTGCGGGTTCTCCCAGATGACCGTGGCGCCCATGCCGAAGCCGACGCACATGGTGGTCAGGCCGTAGCGGACCTCGGGCTGGTCCTCGAACTGGCGGGCGAGCTGCGTCATCAGACGGACACCCGAGGAGGCCAGCGGGTGGCCGAACGCGATGGCGCCGCCGTACTGGTTGACGCGGGCGTCGTCGTCGGCGATGCCGTAGTGCTCGAGGAAGGCGAGCACCTGGACGGCGAAGGCCTCGTTGATCTCGAACAGGCCGATGTCGGAGATCGACAGGCCGGCCTGGGCCAGGGCCTTCTCGGTCGCCGGGATCGGGCCGTAGCCCATGACCTCGGGCTCCACGCCGGCGAAGGAGTAGGAGACCAGGCGCATCTTGACCGGGAGGTTGTTCTCCCGGGCGAAGTCCTCGGAGGCGATCAGCGAGGCGGTGGCGCCGTCGTTGAGACCGGCGGCGTTGCCCGCGGTGACGCGGCCGTGCACCCGGAACGGCGTCTTCAGGCCGGACAGGTTCTCCAGGGTGGTGCCCGGACGCATCGGCTCGTCGGCGGTGACCAGGCCCCAGCCGGTCTCACCGGCCTCGGCGTTGGTGCGACGCACCGAGATCGGGACCAGGTCCTGCTGGATCTTGCCGTCGGCGTACGCCTTGGCGGCCTTCTCCTGCGAGCGCACGGCGTACTCGTCGGTGCGCTGCTTGGTGATGGTCGGGTAGCGGTCGTGCAGGTTCTCCGCCGTCATACCCATGAAGAGGGCGGACTCGTCGACCAGCTTCTCGGAGACGAACCGCGGGTTCGGGTCGACGCCCTCACCCATGGGGTGGCGGCCCATGTGCTCGACACCGCCCGCGATGGCGATGTCGTACGCACCGAAGGCCACGCTGCCCGCGACGGAGGTGACGGCGGTCAGCGCGCCGGCGCACATCCGGTCGATGGAGTAGCCCGGCACGGACTGCGGCAGACCCGCGAGGATGCCCGCGGTGCGGCCGAGGGTCAGACCCTGGTCGCCGATCTGCGTGGTGGCGGCGATGGCGACCTCGTCGATCTTCTTGGGGTCGAGGTCCGGGTTGCGGCGCAGCAGCTCCCGGATCGCCTTCACGACGAGATCGTCGGCGCGGGTCTCGTGGTAGATGCCCTTCGGGCCCGCCTTGCCGAACGGGGTGCGGACGCCGTCGACGAAGACGACGTCCCTGACGGTACGAGGCACGATGGCTCTCCTCCAGGGTGCGGGGTGGCACTGCTGCGGGCGCACGGCTAAGCGTGCGCTTGCTGCCCCCATGCTACTTGCGGGTAACCATGCTGCCCAGTCCCTGCGGCGGGAGCGGTGAAGGTCACACCCGAGCGGACGCGGAAGGGGGCCGGGGGCTTCCCCCCGGCCCCCTTCCCTATGACCGTCGGCGGCGGCCTCGAAACGCCGCCGGAACCGCTACGCCGTCGAGCTCAGCGCCGTCACCAGCAGCGGGGTCACCAGCTCCACCTGCCAGGGCCGGGCCCCGCACGCGGTCAGCGCCGCGGCGACCGACTCGCCCGTCGCCAGCACCGGCGGCTCCCAGCAGATCCTGCGGACCGTGTCCGGGGTGATCAGATTCTCCTGGGGGAGGTTCAGCTTCTCCGCCAGCGCCGACACCGCCCCACGGGCCGCCGACAGCCGGGCCGCCGCGGCCGGGTCCTTGTCCGCCCACGCACGCGGCGGCGGCGGACCCGTCACCGGCTGGCCGGGTTGGGGCAGCTCGCCGTCGGGCAGGGCCCTCGCCCGGTCCACCGCCGCCTGCCACTGCTCCAGCTGGCGCCGGCCCATGCGGTGGCCGAAGCCGGGCAGTGCCGTCAGGGCGTGCACGTTCGCCGGCAGCGCGAGCGCCGCCTCGACGATCGCCGCGTCGCTCAACACCTTCCCGGGAGAGACGTCACGCCGCTGCGCCACCGCGTCCCGGGCCGTCCACAGCTCCCGTACCACCGCCATCTGCCGGCGGCGGCGGACCTTGTGCATCCCGGACGTCCGACGCCAGGGGTCCTTGCGCGGCGGGGCGGGCGGCGCCGAGGCGATCGCGTCGAACTCCTGGAGCGCCCACTCCAGCTTGCCCTGCCGGTCGAGCTCCTCCTCCAGTGCGTCACGCAGGTCGACGAGGAGCTCGACGTCCAGCGCGGCGTACCGGAGCCAGGGCTCGGGCAGCGGGCGGGTGGACCAGTCCACCGCGGAGTGGCCCTTCTCCAGCGCGTACCCGAGCACGCTCTCCACCATCGCGCCGAGCCCGACCCGCGGGAAGCCCGCCAGCCGGCCGGCCAGCTCGGTGTCGAAGAGCCGGGTGGGGACCATGCCTATTTCGCGCAGGCACGGCAGGTCCTGGGTGGCCGCGTGCAGGATCCATTCGGTGCCGTCGAGCGCCTCGCCGAGGGCCGAGAGGTCGGGGCAGCCGACGGGGTCGATCAGCGCGCTGCCGGCGCCTTCGCGGCGGAGCTGGACGAGATAGGCCCGCTGTCCGTAGCGGTAGCCGGAGGCGCGCTCGGCGTCGACGGCGACCGGACCGGATCCGGCCGCGAACGCGGCGATCACCTCGGCGAGGACGTCCCCGCTCGCCACGACGGGCGGGATGCCCTCGCGGGGCTCGAGCAGGGGAATGGGCGCCTCCCCGACGATGACGCCTGCGACGCCGTCGTCCGGGGGAGCGCCCCCGGCGGTTCGCAGTGCTGACTCTGCTGCGGTCTCTTGGGCGTCGGTCACCTGTCAAGGGTATCTGTGAACGGCAAGCGCCTGTCGACGGAACGTTCCGTCGACAGGCGCCGGTGTTGCGTCAACCTTTCAGTGGATGATCCCCGTCCGCAGGGCCACGGCGACCATCCCGGCCCGGTCGCCGGTGCCCAGCTTGCGGGCGATGCGGGCGAGGTGGCTCTTGACCGTCAGTGCGGACAGGCCCATGGAGACGCCGATCGCCTTGTTGGACTGGCCTTCGGCGACGAGCCGGAGCACCTCGACCTCACGGCCGGAGAGCTCGCGGTAGCCGCCCGGATGGCTCGGGGCGCCGGGGGGACGGCGGTGCATCCGGGCGGCGGCCGCGCCGATGGGGGCGGCGCCGGGGCGGCCGGGGTGGCCGATGTTGGTGCGGGTGCCGGTGACGACGTAACCCTTGACGCCGCCGGCGAGCGCGTTGCGCACGGCGCCGATGTCGTCGGCGGCCGAGAGGGCCAGACCGTTGGGCCAGCCCGCGGCGCGGGTCTCGGACAGGAGGGTCAGCCCGGAACCGTCGGGCAGGTGGACGTCGGCCACGCAGATGTCACGCGGGTTGCCGACGCGGGGACGGGCCTCCGCGATGGACGACGCTTCGATGACGTCACGTACTCCAAGGGCCCACAGGTGGCGGGTGACGGTGGAACGGACGCGCGGGTCGGCCACGACGACCATGGCCGTCGGCTTGTTCGGGCGGTAGGCGACCAGGCTTGCGGGCTGCTCGAGGAGAACGGACACCAGGCCTCCTGGGAAGGATGCGGGACGGAGCCGGCTCGGGGAAGAAGCCGGGGGGCGAACCCGTGCTGTGAAGGGGTCATTGACCTCTTCGGCAGGTACCTCGTCCGCCTTTAGAGAAAGATCACGATTTAGTGAGTAACAATTGGGGCAATTCGGACGCGCGATCGATCATCCTACGAGTGAGCCTCGCCGTCCGCGGGGGATCCGGGCAGCAGAATGCCGCCGGGGGAAGGCCCGCCAGGGCCCCGCGGCGGCATCGTAGGCCGGTCGAGCCGGTCGCCCGGACATGCGGTTACGGCTGGTGCGGCCCCCGGCGCTGCGGCAGCGACACCACACCCGCCCCCGGCCCCCCGGCCGGCTCCCCGCCCCCCGTGCCCGACGGCGGCAGCCCCGCCACCTGGCACAGCAGATCGCACCAGGCCGACAGATGCGCCGCCGTGTCCGGCGCCCCGCCCCGGCCCTCGCGCGGCGTCCACGACGCCCGGATCTCGATCTGGGTGGCCGGCAGCCGCTCGGCGAGTCCACCGAAATAGTGAGACCCGGCCCGAGTGACGGTCCCGCTCGCCTCCCCGTACGCCAGGCCCCGCGCCTCCAGCGCCCCGGTCAGCCAGGACCAGCAGACCTCCGGCAGCAGCGGGTCCGCCGCCATCTCCGGCTCCAGCTCCGCCCGGACCAGCGTCACCAGCCGGAACGTGCCCCGCCAGCTCTCATGACCGTCCGGGTCGTGCAGCAGCACCAGCCGTCCGTCCGCCAGATCCTCCTCGCCGTCGACGACCGCCGCCTCCAGCGCGTACGCGTACGGGGCGAGGCGCTGCGGCGGACGGGTCGGGTCGACCTCGATCTCCGGCCGCAGCCGCGCCGTACGCAGCGCGTCCACCGCCAGCCGGAAGACCGGCGGGACGGAGTCCCGCTCCGTACTCTCCGTGCCCTCGACGCCGTCGGAATGATCGGAAAACTGTCCCTGAGCCGCAGCCATGCGGGGAAGAGTAGGCGGAACGCGGGCCGCGCGCAGGGAGGGACACCCGGCCCGGCCGAGCCGCTTGCGTGCACATGCGAAGATTCTGGGCGTGAGTGCCAACGAAAGGCCGTCGGGCCAGCAGACGCAGACCTACGACTCCCCGTTCATGAAGGCGTGCCGGCGCGAGCCCGTACCGCACACGCCGGTCTGGTTCATGCGGCAGGCGGGACGTTCGCTCCCCGAGTACCTGAAGGTGCGCGAGGGCATCCCGATGCTCGACTCGTGCATGATGCCCGAGCTTGTCACCGAGATCACCCTGCAGCCCGTGCGGCGCCACAAGGTGGACGCGGCGATCTACTTCAGCGACATCGTCGTCCCGCTGAAGGCCATCGGTATCGACCTCGACATCAAGCCCGGCGTCGGCCCCGTCGTCGCCGAGCCCATCCGCAGCCGCGCCGACCTCGCCCGGCTGCGCGACCTGACCCCCGAGGACGTGCACTACGTCACCGAGGCGATCGGCATGCTCACCGGCGAGCTCGGCACCACCCCGCTCATCGGCTTCGCGGGCGCGCCCTTCACCCTCGCCAGCTATCTCGTCGAGGGCGGCCCCTCCCGCAACCACGAGCACACCAAGGCGCTCATGTACGGCGACCCGCAGCTGTGGGCCGACCTGCTCGACCGGCTCGCCGACATCACCGCCGCCTTCCTCAAGGTCCAGATCGAGGCCGGCGCCTCCGCCGTCCAGCTCTTCGACTCCTGGGTCGGCGCGCTCGCCCCCGCCGACTACCGCCGCTCCGTGATGCCCTCCTCGACGAAGGTCTTCCAGGCCGTCGAGTCGTACGGCGTCCCGCGCATCCACTTCGGCGTCGGCACCGGCGAGCTGCTCGGACTCATGGGCGAGGCCGGCGCGGACGTCGTCGGCGTCGACTGGCGTGTGCCGCTCGACGAGGCCGCCCGCCGCGTCGGCCCCGGCAAGGCGTTCCAGGGCAACCTCGACCCGGCCGTCCTCTTCTCCACCACCGAGGCCGTCGAGGCGAAGACCGACGAGGTCCTCGCCGCCGCGAAGGACCTCCCGGGCCATGTCTTCAACCTCGGCCACGGTGTGCTGCCGACCACCGACCCGGACGCCCTGACGCGCCTGGTCGACTACGTCCACACCAAGACCGCGCGCTGACCCGGAGCCGGATCCGGGGTCCGGGGGCGATCCCCAGGGCCCCGGCCCCGGGCTCCGGCCTCCGGCTCAGACCCCGGCCGCCCGGACCGCCGCCACGGCCTTGCGCGCCGCGACCAGGACCGGGTCCCACACCGGCGAGAACGGCGGCGCGTATCCCAGGTCCAGCGCCGTCATCTGCTCCACCGTCATCCCCGCCGTCAGCGCCACGGCCGCGATGTCCACCCGCTTCGCCGCGCCCTCCCGGCCCACGATCTGCACCCCGAGCAGCCGTCCCGTACGCCGCTCGGCGATCATCTTCACCGTCATCGGGGCGGCGCCCGGGTAGTAGCCGGCGCGGCTGGTCGACTCCACCGTCGCCGTCACGTACCTCAGCCCGACGTCGCGGGCGTCCTTCTCCCGCAGGCCCGTGCGTGCGATCTCCAGGTCGCACACCTTCGACACCGCCGTGCCGACCACACCCGGGAACGTGGCGTAGCCGCCGCCCACGTTCGCCCCGATGATCTGGCCGTGCTTGTTGGCGTGCGTACCGAGCGCGATGTGGCGTTCGCGGCCCGAGACGAGGTCGAGGACCTCGACGCAGTCGCCGCCCGCCCAGATGTTCTCGTGACCGCGCACTCGCATGGCGAGATCGGTGAGCAGCCCGCCGTACGTCCCGAGCGGCAGCCCGGCCGCCCGCGCGAGGCGTGTCTCCGGCTCCACCCCCATGCCGAGGACGACGATGTCCGCCGCGTACTCGGCGTCGTCCGTCGCCACCGCGCGGACCCGGCCGTCGTCCCCGGTGAGGATCTTGGTGACCGCCGACGAGCCGACCGTGGTGATGCCCATGCCGTCCATCGCCCGGTGCACGAGCCGGCCCATGTCCGGGTCGAGCGTCGCCATCGGCTGCTCGCCGCGGTTCAGCACGGTGACCTCGTAGCCGCGGTTCAGCAGCGCCTCGGCCATCTCCACACCGATGTACCCGGCGCCGACCACGACCGCCCGGCGGCCGTCCGTGCGCTCCAGCGTGGAGAGCGAGTCGAGCAGCGCCTGACCGTCGTCCAGGGTCTGCACCCCGTGCACGCCCGGCGCGTCGATCCCCGGCAGCGGCGGCCGCACCGGCCGCGCCCCGGTCGCGATCACCAGCTGGTCGTAGCCCGTCCACGACTCCGCGCCCGACTCCAGATCCCGGGTGCGCACCCGGGACCCGGCCACGTCCAGCTCGGTCACCTCGGTCCGCATCCGCAGATCGATGGCCCGCTCGCGGTGCTCCTCGGGGCTCCGCGCGATCAGCTCGTCGCGGTCCTCGACGTCCCCCCCGACCCAGTACGGAATCCCGCAGGCCGAGTACGACGAGAAGTGACCCCGTTCGAAGGCGACGATCTCCAGCTGTTCCGGGCTCTTGTGCCGACGGGCCTGCGACGCGGCGGACATGCCCGTCGCGTCGCCGCCGATGACCACCAGTCGCTCGCTCATGCGAACACGCTACGACGAGGCGGGCGTTCAGTCCTCCTTGTGTGTCAGGTCGGGGGCTGGGGCGGGTGCCGGTACGGGCGCCGGGACGGGGCCCGCGGCGGTACGGCGCCTCGGCAGCCGGGGCCGTACCAGCCACCGCCACACCGCGAACAGGACCAGCAGCGCCGCGGCCCAAGGAGCCACCGCCGCCAGCGCGATCCCGATCCACGTCGCCACCGTCACCAGCGCGTTCCAGCCGCCGCTCAGCGCGTCCAGGAACCCGGGGCCCTCGTCCTTCGGCTCCGGCGCGGCCTTCCCCCGCTCGGACAGCTCCAGCGTGATTGTCGCCAGCGTCGTACGGTCCTTGAGCGAGGCCTGCTGGGCGAGCAGCGACTCCAGGTCGGCCTGACGGCGGCTCAACTCGCTCTCCAGCGTCACCACGTCACTGAGCTGTGTGGCCTGGTCCATCAGCTTGCGGACCCGCTCCACGCTGGCCCGCTGCGTGGCGATCCGGCTCTGCACGTCCACCACCTGATCGGTGACGTCCTTCGCGTCCGCCTTGCGGGACAGCAGCGTGCCCGTGCCGGCCAGCTCCTTGAGGACGGAGTCGTAGCCGGCCTGCGGGACCCGCAGCACCACCCGCGAGGTCACATGCGTGCCGTCGACCCGCTCGGTCGTCTCGCTCGCCACATGGCCGCCGGCGTTCTCGGTGGCCGTACGGGCCCTCGCCAGCGCCTTGGCGGCGTTCTCGACCTCCACCGACAGCTCGGCCGTGCGGATCATGTGCTGCTGCGGCAGCGCGGGCTTCTTCGGCGCGGACGGGGCCGGCGCCCCCTTCCCGCCCCGCTCGCCCGACGACGCGTACCCCTCGTCGGCGCCCGCGCCCTGCCCGGCACGCTCGGGCGCCGCCGCGCTCAGGTCCCTTTTCGCATCGCCGCCCGTGTCGTCCGACGCTCCGCAGCCGGCCAGTGCCAGCACCGCCGCCAGCACCGCCGCGGCGGCGATTCCCGGTCCACGCATCTGTGCTCCCCCTGGGGTGGATGTGGGTGTTGCCGGTTCGACGTACAGGGCACACCCTCGGGTTGCCCTCCGGCGGTCCCGAAGCGGTCACGGTCAGGAGTCGTTTCGGGTTTGAGAGAGTGGGCTCATGCACACACGCACGGGTCATGTCGTCGTCATCGGGGGCGGCATCGCCGGTCTCGCCGCCGCCCACCGGCTCGCCACCGCCGGAGTCCCGGTGACCCTGCTGGAGGCCACCCATGAGCTCGGCGGCAAGCTCCAGGCCGGTGAGATCGCCGGCGCCCCCGTCGACCTGGGCGCCGAGTCGATGCTCGCCCGGCGCCCGGAGGCCGTCGCCCTCGCCCGCGCCGTCGGCCTCGGCGACCGCCTCCAGGCACCCGCCACCACCTCCGCCGCCGTCTGGACCCGTGACGCGCTGCGCCCGATGCCCAAGGGCCATGTGATGGGCGTCCCCGCCGACGCCAGGGCCCTCGGTGACCTGCTCACCGACGATGGCCTGCGCCGGGTGGAGCGGGACCGCGACCTGCCGCCCGCCGAGATCGGCGACGACATCGCCATCGGCGCGTACGTCGCCGCCCGGATGGGGCACGAGATCGTGGACCGGCTCGTGGAGCCGCTGCTCGGCGGGGTCTACGCCGGCGACGCGTACAAGATCTCCATGCGGGCGGCGGTGCCGAAACTCTTCGACGAGGCCCGCACCCACCGCACCCTCGGCGATGCCGTACGGGCCGTGCAGCGGGCCGGCGCCCAGCCCGCCGACGTCGCCGGATCCGGCGCGGCCCAGCCCGCCGCCGCGTTCATGGGCATCGACGGCGGCATCGGTCTCCTTCCGGGCGCGGTCGCCGCCGCCGTACGCGCCGCGGGCGGCGAGATCGTCACCGAAGCGCCGGTGACGGCCCTGCGCCGGGCCACGGCCCCGGCCGACGGCTCCCCGGCGCGCGGCCGCTGGGAGATCACCGCCGCCGGACGGACCCTCCACGCCGACGCCGTCGTCCTCGCCACCCCCGCCTGGTCGGCCGCCGCGCTGCTCGCCGACGTCTCACCCACCGCCTCCGCCGAGCTCGGCGCCGTCGAGTACGCGTCGATGGCGCTGGTCACCTTCGCCTTCCGGCGCGCCGACATCGAGGGCCTGCCCGGCTCCGGCTTCCTCGTACCGCCCGTCGACGGCCGCACGATCAAGGCCTCCACGTTCTCCAGCCAGAAGTGGCAGTGGGTCACCGACCGCTCCCCGGACCTGTTCGTGCTGCGCACCTCCGTCGGCCGCCACGGCGAGGAGGAGCAGCTGCACCGCGACGACGCCGACCTCGTCGCCGCCTCCCTCAAGGACCTCGCCGCCGCCACCGGCCTCACCGCCCGGCCCGTCGCCACCGAGGTCACCCGCTGGATCGGCGGCCTGCCGCAGTACCCCGTCGGCCATCTCACCCGGGTCGCCCGGATCCGCGAGGCCGTCGCCGCCCTGCCCGGACTGCGCGTGTGCGGCGCGGTCTACGACGGCGTCGGCATCCCCGCGTGCATCGCGAGCGCCCACCGCGCCGCGGACGAGATCATCGCCACGCCGACCCTGGCGCGGGGCACGCGGAGCGACAGGCGAGAATAGCTGTATGAGTGCGCCCGAAAAGATCCCGAACGCCGGTAAGAAGGCGAAGGACCTCAACGAGGTCATCCGCTACACCCTGTGGTCCGTCTTCAAGCTGCGCGACGTTCTGCCCGAGGACCGGAGCGGCTACGCCGACGAGGTCCAGGAGCTGTTCGACCAGCTCGCCGCCAAGGACATCACGATCCGTGGCACGTACGACGTCTCCGGCCTGCGCGCCGACGCCGACGTCATGATCTGGTGGCACGCGGAGACCTCGGACGAGCTCCAGGAGGCGTACAACCTCTTCCGCCGCACCAAGCTGGGCCGCGCTCTGGAGCCGGTCTGGTCGAACATGGCGCTGCACCGCCCCGCCGAGTTCAACAAGTCGCACATCCCGGCCTTCCTGGCCGACGAGACGCCGCGCGACTACGTCAGCGTCTACCCCTTCGTGCGCTCCTACGACTGGTACCTGCTGCCGGACGAGGACCGCCGCCGGATGCTCGCCGACCACGGCAAGATGGCCCGCGGCTACCCCGACGTCCGCGCCAACACGGTCGCCTCGTTCTCGCTGGGCGACTACGAGTGGATCCTCGCCTTCGAGGCCGACGAGCTGTACCGCATCGTCGACCTGATGCGCCACCTGCGCGCCTCCGAGGCCCGTATGCACGTCCGCGAGGAGGTCCCGTTCTACACGGGCCGCCGCAAGTCGGTCGCGGACCTCGTGGCGGGTCTGGCCTAGCCAGACCTGGCCCGGCGAGAGCTGGCCCATCGAGACCTCGCTCAGCGAGACCTGGTGGCGGGCCCCACGCGGAGGTGGGGCCGCGTCACCTCCTGACCCGGAAGATCAGACGGCGGGCGGACGCCCGGGCAGAGCCATGCCCGGCTCACGCGCCCCTCGCCGTTCCAGCGACACCGGGTCCGGCTCCGGGTGCGGCGCGCATGACGCGCGCCGCACCGGCGTCTCGCCGTTCAGCAGGTAGTTCTCCACATGGTCGTTGACGCACTTGTTGGCACCCCCGGCGATGCCGTGCGTCCCCGCGTCCTCCTCGGTCACCAAGGCCGAGCCCCACAGCCGCCGCTGAAGCTCCACGGCCCCCTCGTACGGCGTGGCCGCGTCCCGCTCAGCGGCGAGGATCAGTACGGGCGGCAGCGCACCCGGCGCCGTACGGACCTCCAGCGGCCGTTGCCGCGGCGCCGGCCAGTAGGCACACGGCAGATTCAGGAACGCGTTGTCCCACGTCTCGAACGGCGCGATCTTCGCCAGTTCGGTGTTGTCGCGGTCCCAGACCTCCCAGTCCGTCGGCCATGGCGCGTCGTTGCACTCGACCGCCGTGTAGACCGCGTTGCCGTTCTCCGCCTCCTGGGCGCCCGCCTCGTCCGGCGCCGCCTGGTCGATCAGCGGCTTCGGGTCACCCTTCAGATACCGCGACAGCGCCCGCGCCAGCGCCGGCCAGCTCTCGTCGTAATAGCCGGCCGTCAGGAACGCGGCCTGAAGCTCCCCAGGACCGACCTTCCCGCCCGCCGGCGCCGTGGCGAGCCGGGCGGCCACCTTCTCGTAGCTCCTCAGCACCGTCTCGGGCGTGGCGCCCAGGGCGTACGTCCGGTGGTGCTTGGCGACCCAGGTCCGGAAGTCCGCCCAGCGCCGCTCGAACGCCGGTGACTGGTCGAGGTTGTTGCGGTACCAGATCTGCTCCGTGGCCGGATTCACCGCCGAGTCGAACACCATCCGCCGCACATGCCCCGGGAAGAGCGTCGCGTACAGCGCGCCGAAGTACGTGCCGTACGACGCCCCCATGTACGTGAGCTGCTTCTCGCCCAGCGCCGCCCGCAGCACCTCCAGGTCCCGGGCGTTGTTGAGCGAGGTGTAGTGGCGCAGCGCGTCCCCGGTGCGGCGCGCACAGCCCCGCGCGTACGCCTTCGCGTCCGCGATCCGCGCCCGCTTGAAGGACTCCGACGGCAGGGTCGGCGCCTGCGTCGGCGCCTTCACGAACTCCTTCGGATCCTGGCAGGACAGCGGCGCCGACCGGTCCACCCCGCGCGGCGCGTACCCCACGAAGTCGTACGCCCCGGCGATCCGCTTCCACTCGGGCAGGGCGGCGGCCATCGGGAAGTACATCGAGGAGGCGCCGGGACCGCCCGGGTTGAACACCAGCGCGCCCTGCCGCTCGGCCGCCTTGCCGCGCGCCGCGATCCGGCTGACGGTCAGGGAGATACGGCGGCCGTCGGGGCGGGCGTAGTCGAGCGGGACCTCGACCGTGCCGCATCGCACGGACGACGGCAGCTTCTCCACCGCCGGGCAGCGGCCGAAGGTGATACCGGCCTTCGCGGCGCGCGCGGCGGCGACCGTCGTACCGGCCGCCTCGGCCGAGCCGGTGTCGAGCCCCCCGGCGGGGGTGGCGGCGAGTGCGGACAGCACCAGCGATCCGATGACTCCGTACAGGGCGACGGCTCGCATCGCGCTCCCTTCGTGCGGTACGGCACCGCCTGGCGGCACCGCGGACACAGGGATCGTCGGCAGCGCGGCCCCGCGAGTAAAGGATCTACGGACGGTGTCGGGGCCAATGCCCCCGATGCGCCCCTGGCCGGGCCGTGCGCGCCGCGCTCAGTGACCGGGCCGCGCCCCCCGGCCCGCCGTGAGCGCCGCCAGCAACTCCGGGTCGTCCAGGGCCTGGACGCCACGCGTGGCGACGACCGCCAGCGGATCGTCGGAGGTCAGCGCCCCGAGCAGCGCCTGCCCGGCGGGGGAGGCCCAGCGGGTGTACGGATACACCTCCATGCGGGCGACGAGCAGACAGCCCCCCGTGAGCACCACCGGCATCGTGAACCAGCTGAGCACCGAGGCCATGTCCCCCTGAGGGGCTGTCAGCAGCGCTGCCACGCCCAGCAGGAGGGCCAGCGCCAGCGCGCCCCGTACGGCCCGGACCCCGCCCGCCACACTGCGCCGCCCGCCGTCCGGCACGGCCAGCCCGTTCGCGACCAGCCGGTCCGCGAGGACGCGTACGGGATCGGCGGCGGCCACCAGGGGCCGTATCGGGGCGGTACGGCACTGCTCCTCGGGGCCTATCGCCCCGAGCACCGCCCGCTCCAGGGGGTCGCGTCCGCGCGGGTCGACGACGGTGACCCAGCCGGTGTGCGCGAGCAGGAGGCGGCGGTGGCGGTGCATGGACAGCAGGGTCAGGTCGGCGACCCGCAGGGGCCCGCCGGACAGATACGCGGCCTCGGCGAGGCTCAGCGCGCGGGCCCGCTCCGGGTCCGGCGGCGGCGGGGTGGGACGCGCGGCCTCCACGGCGGCCAGGCACAGCCGGGCACAGCTGAGAGCGGCGATGGCGCATGCCACCAGCAGGAGCGGGACCCAGAGGAGCATGGCGGAGTTTCTACGGGACGAGGAGGCCCGGGCGCCACCGATATTCCACGATCCGGACAATGAGGAGAGGGGAGTTGGGGCTGTCCCCGAGGCGGGTTCAGGAGCTGGAACTCGAACTCGAGCAGCTCGAACCGCCGCTGGAGCTCGAACAGCTCGAACCGCCGCTGGAGCTGGAACAGCTGGAGCCGCCGCTGGAACCGGAGCAGCTGGAGCCACCGCCGCCGCCCGAGCCGACCCCGCAGGACGAACCCCCACCCCCGCCTCCGCCGCCGAATGCGCCGCAGGAGGAGCCGCCGGAGCTCGCGGCGCACCACACCACCACCGGGAACGCCGCGTCGGACGACGACGAACCACCGCCGGACGGCACGTAGTGGCGGGCCGCCGCCGTCAGCTGCTCCCGCATCACCGGGTCCGGCAGCGCCCGCAGCCCGCGCAGGGCCACGAGGTGTCCGGCGTCGGCGAGGTAGACGTTGTCCCGGTAGTACTGGAGGGCGGCGCGCCGCCCGGCCGCGGTGATCCGGCCGGAGGCATACCCCGCGCAGACCAGCGCGACAAGGCCGCCGGGCAGCAGCGAGGGAAGGACCATCACGACGAACGGGACGCCCCCGGCCGTCGCCCCCGGCGCGAATGTGAGGACGAACGACACCAGCAGCAGCGCGAGACAGCCGAACCCCTGCCAGGCCGCCCAGCGCACGCCCCGGCGCCGCGCGTCCGGCGGGACCAGCAGCCCCCGGGCGGCCAGCCCGTCGCCGATCTCCTGCACCGCCGGGTGGCGCATGACGGCCAGGCGCAGGGTGTGCAGGGCGCCGGTCGGAGCGGTCGCGTGCTCCTGGAGCACGGCGCGCTCGACGGGGTGGTACGCGGTGGGGCGTACGACGGTCAGGATGCCGGGGCCGCCGACCGCGATCCGGCCGTCCGCCTGCATGGCGGCGAGCGCCGTGTCCACGACGCGGGCCGGGCCGCCGTTGAGGAAGGCGACCTCGGACAGGTCGTGGACCGAACCGCCGGACCCGCGGCGCACCGACCGCACCTGGACGATCAGGACGACGGAGCTGATGACGACGGCGAAGAAGATCAGAGCGGGCAGAGCGTCCATGGTCCCGTCACCCCCGCACCAGCGCCGCGCGGGCCGCCCGCACCATCCGGGTCGCCCGGCCGGGCGGGCGCGCCCCGGCGCGCTCCTGCCACCAGCGGGTGAGCAGCCGCCGCGCGGCGGCGTCCGCGGGCTCCCCGGCGACCAGCAGATGCTCGGCGAAGTCCAGCGCGTCGCGGCGGTAGCCGCCGCGCATCGGCCGGGTCCTGGCGTACGCGAGGAAGGCCGGCCGGTAGCCGCCCCCGAGGATCTCCGGCAGCTCCGGCGCCACCTTGGCCACCACGTCCGCCCGCTTGGCGGCGAGCGCCCGGCTCTGCACCCGCAGCCGCCCCCTGTCGAACCCCTCGGGCGCTGGCGTCCCGGCGACGAGGGCCGACAGCAACGCGGCCTGGGCGACACCGAGCCGGCCGCGCGCGGCGTCGGTGGCGGTCGCCTGGGTGGAGTCCGGGACGGCGGCGGGGGAGGGGGTGTCCGGCTTCGCCTCGCCGGCGGCTCGCGCCAGCGTCTCGCGGATCGCCGTCAGCTCCGAGGCCAGCTCCTGCGCCGGAGGGAAGTCGTCGTCCCGCTCCAGCAGGACGCCCGGCGGCGACACGCGCGTGCGCAGCTCGTGGAGGATGTCCAGGACTGGCCGGGGGACGGGGTGGGCGTGGGTGTCGTGCCAGACGCCGTCGCGCTCGACGCCGCCCGCCACATGGACGTACGCGATGGCCTCTGCGGGCAGCTCGGCGAGCGCCTTGGCCGGGTCCTCGCCGCGGTTGACGTGGTTGGTGTGGAGGTTGGCCACGTCGATCAGGAGCCGTACGCCGGTCCGCGCCACGAGCTCCGACAGGAACTGTCCTTCCGTCAGCTCCTCGCCGGGCCAGGAGATCAGCGCGGCGATGTTCTCCAGCGCCAGGGGCACCGGCAGCGCGTCCTGGGCGATACGGACGTTCTCGCAGAGCACGTCGAGCGCGTCCCAGGTGCGCGGGACGGGGAGCAGATGGCCCGCCTCCAGGGCCGGTGTCGCGGTGAGCGCGCCTCCGGCCCGTACGAAGGCGATGTGCTCGGTGACCAGCGGCGCGCCGAGCGCCGTGGCCTTCTCGGCGAGCTCGGCGAGCCGTCCGGGGTCCGGGCGGTCGGCGCCGCCCAGGCCGAGCGAGACTCCGTGCGGGATCACTTTCGTGCCGCGGGCGCGCAGCCGCGCGAGGGAGTCGGGGAGGTGGCCGGCGCAGATGTTCTCCGCGACCACCTCCACCCAGTCGACACCGGGCAGCGCCTCCACCGCGTCCGCGATCTCCGGACGCCAGCCGATGCCGATACCGAGCTCCATGGTCCCCGTCATGTCCCCTCCTCTGCGCCCCGTTGTGCGGCGGTGCAGGGGTAATGGCCCCGCCGGGCGGCCGTGAATCCGAACAGGGGGACGTTCAGAGGTTCATTTGAGGTTCCGGGGCGAAGTCGGCGCGTCAGTGCTCCATCGCCGGCCGGTTGGTATTGATCGCCGTCGGCGCGCCGGGGCCGGTGGAGGGCCGGGACGTGAAGGACTGGTCCTCACCGGTCGGCACGGCCGGGGACGGCGCGGGCGGAAGGTTGCCATTGGGCGGCGGCGGGCCGGTCGGGCTCGCGGTCGCGCCGCCCGCCGCCTCGTTCGCGATGGCGTCGAAGTCGACCATCCCGGTCGCCTCCAGCATGGTGATGTGGTCGAGCACCGTCTGGTTGGCGTCGGACGCCAGCTGCCGTATCAGCGTGTTACGTGTGGTGTGCCGGACCTGCGCGACCAGCGCGAACACCTTGCCGTGCGCGTTGCGCAGCAGATTGGCGAACTTCCGCTCGTACTCCTGCCCCCGGGCGGCCGACAGCTCGCGCAGCCAACCCTGCTGCTGTTCGGTGGGCTGGTTGGGCAGCTCCACCCCCAGCTTCGCCGCCACGTCCCGGGCCCGCCGGTCGAGGTCGGCGTGCCCGACGACCAGATGGTCACCGGCGTCCTTGATCGCCTGACTGGGCGCCCGCTCGATGGCCTGCTGCCCGGCGGGCAGCTCCCACAGCCCCGCGAGCCGTACCTTCACAAGGAAGTCCCGATCGGTCGCCGAGAGCGGCCCCCACTGCGTGGCGACCGTCGAGGCGTTGAGATTGGCCTGGCCGGTGCCGGAGCGGTCGGCGTAGGACCAGACAGGGAAGGCGAGTGCGCCCACTGTGGCGACGAGCGCCGCGATGATGAGTGCCGTCCCGTTGATGCGCCGCAACAAGTCTGCCTCCCGATCCGAAGTGTGACACCGCAGTGTGCACGCAACCGCTGCCGCGGTGGGCGTACAACCTACTTCGCGGTACAGGGAGGTACGGATTCTCGTACGCTGGCGTTCAACGCCCTCCGGATCGGGGGCACTTCGTCCACCAACGGAAGGTTTGGGCCCCGGCCGTTGCATTGGGGGACGGGCCGACCGGGGCCGTCTGGGTCAGGCTTCGGGGTTCTCCGTAACGACGAACCCCCGAGCCGGACGGGGGCCCGTGCGGTCCAGATCTCCTTCAGGGCGCTGCTCGCGCCGCACCGCCTCGACGACGGTCTTGTACCGCGGGTCGATCCACTCCGTGGGCACGGGCTCCTCCTAGTTCGGCTTCTCGTCGACGACCCGGCTCGGGGCCAGACCGGTGCCGGGGCTGGACGCCGCGGTCGCGACGAAACCGAGTGAGTCGACGAGGATGCGGTCGGCAATGGCGGGATCCATGCCGGGGTTGTTGCCGAGGATGGTCATGCGGACGTCGTTGAACTGTGCGTCGGTGAGGAGCGTCCGCGCGGGGCGGACGGCTTGCGTGGTCATGTTGTGCTCCCGGTCTGGTGGGTGGACGAACCCCGGCCGGACGCTCCCAAGACCGGCCGGGGCCGTGCGTACCCGTCCGCTGACGATCGGCGCCGCCGGCGGACGGGAGCTCGGTCACCGCGTCCTGTGTACGCCGGCCTGCCGCTGGAGCTGGGCCAGTTGAGTCAGTACGTCGCTTGCAGGCGCGGCCAGGGCGTGGCGGTGCTGCGCGCAGGCGTAGATGTCGCGGTCTGGTGTCGCGGCTACCAGCGTCGCGTAGGTGTCGTGGCACGTCTCGCACCGGCCCTTGAGTGCGGCCATGGGAAGTCTCCTTTCCGATCAGTCAGTACACGAGGCAGGTACCGGTCCACAGTCGGCCGATCGCCGACGTACGGGCGAGGTAGGAATCCCTCTCCTCCCGGGAGGGGCCACCAGGCAGCGGATCGAGACCTAGCGAGATGTGGACCCGCCGGGAGGCACGGGCGATGGCCTGCCAGTCCGGGCCCGGCCACGGGATGGCCATGAAGTGGTCGGTGTGGCCGTAGTCGAGGGCAACGACCAGCGTGGTCATGCGGACGCGCCGCTCCTCGTACCTGGAGGCCTCCCTCGCCGGAGTGAGGTCCAGGCCGTGCGCCAGGGCGAGCAGCGCCGGGAGCATGCGGTCGGGCGCCCCTCCTGGCCGGAAGGGGTCGAAAGTGATGAGCATGCGGCTCCGCGGTATCGGCGCGGCGTCGACCCAGGTGGAGACCGCGAGGCGTTCGAGGGTCCGCTTGTCCAGGAGACGGACTGAGTGACGCGTGGTCACGTGGGCCTCCTTCAACGGCAGGAGTGTGCGTAGGGGATGTCAAGTACGGGGTGTTCAGTGCTGCGCCGGTGCGGCAGCCGGACTTCGTGAGGGCCGGTGCGCAGCCCGCACTCGCGGAGGAGCACGGCGCGGCAGGGGCGGCTGAGGAGCGAGCCGTGCGTGAGCGCCGCTCATGTGCCCGCCTTGAGTACGGCCCACACGGTCTTGCCGTCCTTTCGGCGGGTGACGCCCCAGGAGACGGCGAACGCTTCGACCAGGAACAGGCCCCGTCCGGACTCGTCGCTGTCGCCCGCGCGGCGCTTGACGGTGCGGTCTTCGTAGCTGTCCAAGACCTCTACCCGGACAGTGTCCGGGGCGGGGCGCTCGAAGGTGAGGCGGCAGCGGGCCGGGAACTCCGGGTCGCCACTGGCCGCGTGCTGGACGGCGTTGGTCACCAGCTCACTCGCGATCAGTGCGACGTCCGCGGCCAGCTCCTCGGGTACGCCCCAGCACTGCACGGTCGTCCGCGCGGCCATCCGTGCCAGGGCCACACTCGGCGGCAGGCACGACAGGCCCACGGTGTATCCGGGGTGTCCCGTGACGCCGGGGTCCGTCCGGGGTGCCGCGGGTCGTGCGGCGGTCATCGTCATTGTCGCGACCTCGTTGCTCGTGGTGGGGTCGGGGACCCCGGCTGCCCTCTGACGGGAGACGGGTGCAGCCGGGGTCGTACACACCACCTAACTCGCTGTCACCGCCCGTCGGCCATGACGAAGTTGGGCGAGACGGTCGCGGCAAGTCTGACGAATTGACTCTCTCTTTACTTTTCGTGACGGCGCGCGCGCTCTACCGTGATCGCATGGCGGAGACCAAGAACGAGGCCCTGGCCGCCTGGATGGACGATCAACAGATTTCAGCCGCAGAGCTGGCCGACGCCGTCAACGACGCCATCCGGGACCTCACCGGCAAGACCGGCAGCACATCGGAGAGGACCGTGTTCCGGTGGCTGTCCGGTGAGAACCAGTGGCCTCAGGAACGCCAGCGCCGAGCCTTGGAGACGGTGACCGGCCGCACCGCCACCGGCCTAGGGTTCGTGCCTCGGGGGAATCGAAAGACAGCCCCACCGGAGGAGGACCCCTCAGTGCACCGCCGCCGGTTCGTCGGCGCGGCCGCCGGCACCGCCGTCGCAGTCGCCGTACCCCTCGCAGTCACCCCCTCCCGCCCCAGTCCAGTCGGTACCGCCGATGTGATCCGGCTCCGTGACCATGTCGAGACCCTCGTCGCAGTCGACGCCGAACGCGGGGGACACGGCGACCTCGAACGAGCCGCCCTCGCCGGAGCCTCAGAAGCCCTCGGCCTCCAGAAGCGATCCACGACGCAGCGCGTACGGCAACGGCTGTTCGCCTTGGCCTCGGACTTCACCGCGACTGCCGCCTGGTCACTGATCGACGCCGGACGGCTCGACAGTGCCGGCAGACATCTTGACCGCGCTCTGACCCTCGCGGGCATGGCTCAGGACCCCGAGACGACCATGCAAGTCTGGAATCTACGAGCGATGCTCGCCCGGCAGAGCAAGGGCTACGCGGAAGCGGTGGCCGCCGCACAGGCCGCGCAGGCTACCGCCGCCGCACGGCGCAGCCCTCTGCACGCGTCACTCGCGCACGCCCGGACCGCTGTCGGGCTCGCCTATCAGGGGGACCAGCGTGCCGCCCTGCGGTCCCTGGGGCGCGCCGAGGAGGCTTTGAGCAAGGCTGACGCGGAGGCGCCGCGACGGTCCTGGATCACGTTCTACGGACCGGCTGAGCTGTACTCCCTGACGGCGATCGTGCGCGACGTGGTCGGCAATCCCGCAGAAGCAGAGGCGGCTGCGTACCGGGCGCTAGCCGTTCTCCCCGCCTCCTATCGCCGCAACCGAGCGCACACCACCGCGCGCCTGGCGCTCGCACAGCTGCACCAGGGGGAGGTCGAACAGGCGTGCGCCACCAGCGGCGAAGTCTTCACGATCATGGCCGGGGCGCCGCTACCCGGCCGGACGCGGCAGATGCTCGGCGACTTCCAACGCGACCTGATCACCTTGGCGCCCTCCGCCCACATCGCACACGAGTGGATGGACCGCTACCGGACCGAATGGAGCACCCCGTGAGCACGGCAACCATCGAACTACGACACTTCGGCCACGACGATCTACCGAAGATCCGGCAGACCCTGTTGGACGTGCACGCGCACGCCTACGCGGACAAGATGGATGACGAGTTCACGCAGCGGTTTCCCTGGTTCGTCGACCACTGGGGCGGCAACGAGGGATTCGCGTGCGTCATCGGCTACGACCAGGGCGAGCCGGTCGGGTTCGCGTACGGGGCCCCGGCGGCCCCGGGCCGCGAGTGGTGGCGCGAGCACGTGAGCGAACCGCCAACGGATGACTCCACGTTCTCTGTCTCCGAGCTGATGGTCCGGCCCCGGTGGCGCAAGACCGGCACCGGCGAGCGGCTACACCGAGCGCTGGTCGAGACGCGGCCTGAGGCCCTGGCTGTACTCCTCGTCGACCCTGACCACCCGAAGGTTCAGGCGCTGTACGAGGAGTGGGGATATCGGAAGGTCGGAAATCGGCAGCCGTTCCCCGACTCACCGAACTTCGCGGTCATGGTCCGTCACCTGAAAGCGTCTTGATCGCGCGTTGGGATCACTGATCACTGTGGGCTCGCGGAGTGACTGGCTACGACGAAACCGTCCCCTCCCGCCGGGAAGTCGCCCACCACCGTGCAGCTGCCTGGTGCGATCTCCGTGAAACCGGCGTCACGGACGACGGGCAGGCCGCTCGTGGTCAGCGCGGACCAGCGGTCCGGCGTCGCGGTGCGGACGTGGAGCGGGAAGCTGGCCGCCTGCCAGGAGGCGCGGTCGGCGTCCGTCATCTCCCACCACAGCAGCTGCGCGCCGTGGCCTACCTGGGCCATCGCCTTGCCCGCGGACATGTCGAGGGTGGGGTTCAGCCAGAGCAGGGCCGCCTTGTCGGAGTCCGGGGGCGACGGTTCCGTCGGGTCGTCCAAGTCCGTGCCGGAGACCTGGAGTTTGGCCAGTTCCTTCGGCCAGCCGTCCAGGGGGACCGGCGGGAAGACGCGGACCTCCGCGGTGTCACCGGTGACCGTGATACCGGGCAGCGCCGACGCCTTGCGCCACTCCGCGCCGCGCGCCCGGCGCACGACCTTGCGGATCCGGGCGTCCTGCCAGTCCCGCATCGCCCTGGCCCACTCGCCCTCGCCGTGGGAGCGCTCGTCGGCGAGGATCTCAAGCACCGCGCGGGCCGCGGTCTCCATCGCGTCCGTACGGGCCGGCGGGGCGTCCTTCTCGATCCGGACGACCAGCGGGAGGACGAACTGCGGGGCCTCGTCGCGGGATCGGGCCGCCACGTCCTGGCTTGCGTGGGTGTTCGGGGTGGTGGAGGTGTCGTCGCTGCTCACCCGGTCAGTCTGCCATCCGCCGATTTCCGGGCGAGCAGGGGCCGTTCTTGGCGGAACGGATCATTCCGGGTGACGATGCCCCGCATGAAGAGCGATCTTTTCTCCACCGAGAACCTCGCACAGCAGGCCACCACCCCCGGCATGACCCTGCAGAACACCAAGTCGGTCAAGTACGCCGTCAACGGCGAGATGCACGCACGGCAGGGATCGATGATCGCCTTCCGCGGCGACCTCCAGTTCGAGCGCAAGGGCCAGGGCATAGGCGGCATGCTCAAGCGCGCCGTCACCGGCGAGGGACTGCCGCTGATGGCCGTCCGCGGCCAGGGCGAGGCGTGGTTCGCCCACGAGGCACAGAACTGCTTCATCGTCGAGATCGACCAGGGCGACGCCCTCACCGTCAACGGCCGCAACGTCCTCTGCTTCGACGCCACCCTCTCCTACGAGATCAAGACCGTGAAGGGCGCCGGCATGACCGGCGGCGGGCTCTTCAACAGCCTCTTCACCGGGTACGGCAAGCTCGCCGTCATCTGCGAAGGCACCCCGCTCGTGATCCCTGTGAGCCCGCAGGCACCGGTCTTCGTCGACACCGACGCCGTCGTCGGCTGGAGCGCGCAGTTGCACACCTCACTGCACCGCTCCCAGTCCCTCGGCTCGATGCTCCGGGGCGGATCGGGCGAAGCCGTCCAGCTCAAGCTGGAGGGCGATGGCTTCGTGATCGTCCGGCCGAGCGAGCTCACCCCGCAGAAGGCGTCGGCGAACTGAAACTCGACGACGTCGGGCGCCGCTACGGTCCGCGGGGGCCGTGGGTGCTGCGCGGCGTAGGACTCGAGCTGCCCCCGCACCAGCTGATCCGGATCCAGGGCACCAACGGCACCGGAAAGTCCACGCTGCTGCGGCTGATCGCCGGGATCGACGCCCCCACCGAAGGCCGGATCACGGGCCGCCCGCCTCGCACGGCGTACGTCCCCGAGCGCTTCCCCGCCGCCCTGCCCTTCACCGCGCACGGCTATCTCATCCACCTCGGCCGCATCCAGGGACTCGGGCGGGCGGCCGCGGCCGCCCGCGCCACCCACTGGCTGGAGCGGCTCGGCGCCGGCGCCCACGCCCACACCCCGCTCGCCGAACTCTCCAAGGGCACCAGCCAGAAGGTCGCCGTCGCCCAGGCCCTGCTCGCCGACCCCGGGCTGCTCGTCCTCGACGAGGCCTGGACCGGCCTCGACACGGCGGCCCGCGCCGAGCTGGACCGGGCGGTCACCGAACGGGTCGCCGCCGGCGGCACGGCCGTCTTCGTCGACCACGACCCGCGGCGCCTCGCCGGTGCACCGGACGCGGTGTACGCCGTCGAGCACGGCCGTCTGGCAGCGGCGACCGAACCCGACCCCGTACCCGTCCCGCGCGTACGGATCGTCGCCTCCGGCCCGCTGCTGCCCCACGAGCTGCCGGGCGCACCCTCGTACACCCCCGGCCCGGACGGCACGGTCGTGTTCACCGTCGCCGCGGGTGACTCCGACGCCCTGCTCCGGGCGCTGCTGACCGCGCGGCCGCCCTGGCACATCCACCAGGTGGGCGCCGTCGGCGCCCCCACGACCACCGGGCGCCCCCGATGACCGCACTCCTCCGCTACCAGTCGGGCCTCCTCCTGCGCTCGCAGCGCTGGCTGCCCCCGGTCCTGCTGTACGTGATCTTCCTGGGGATCGGTGTCCGCGTCGGCGAGCCCGTGCTCGGCGCCCTCGGCTGGGCCACCGCCGCGCTCGTGCCCGTCACCGCCTGGCTCGTACGGATCTGCCTCGACCAGGAGCCGCCCGCCGCCCGGCACGTCGTCGCCGCCGTGGCCGGCCGTCAGCGGGGCCACCTGGCGGCCGTACTGACCGCCACCGCCACCACAGGACTCCTCGCCCTCCTCGTCACCCCCCTGGTCACCTACGTCAGCCGGCCCACGAGCGCGGACTACTCGGCGTACGTGGCACCGCTGCCCGCCGGGCTCGCGGGGGCGGTCGCGGCGGGGGTCGCGGTGCTGACCGGCACGGCCCTCGGAGCGCTGTGCTCCAGGCCGCTCATCCGCGGCCGCGGCTGGTCGACCGCGGCGACCCTGCTCGGCTCCCTGCTGGTGCTCGTGACCACCGGCTCGCCCGCGCAGTACGCCGTGGCGGCCCTGGTGACCGGCTCGCGCGACGGCACCGTACACATCCCCTGGCTCGCCCTCCTCGGCGCGGGCGCCCTCGCGGCCGCCGCCGTCGCGCTGGCCTGTCGGCTCACGGCGTGGCGCGAGTGACTCCGGCGGCGCGTGCGGCGGCGAGTACGCTCGAATACATGGACCACACGCGCGAAGACCCGTATTGCGCGCCTGCTCCCACGGCCGCCGAAAGCGCCCCTCAGCCGGACGCCGGGCCGCCCTGGGCGGAGTGCGTTCTGTGCCGCGAGCCGACCGAGTACCCCGAGTCGACGAAGGGCATCACACTCTGCCCGGTCTGCGAATGGCGGGAGGCCGAGCGCACGGCCTGCTCAGGCTGACCTCGGCACACGTCGACCTCGGAGCTCAGCCCCGTTCCGCCATCAGCTCGGAGACCTTCACGAAGCGGTAGCCCCGCGCGCGCAGCTCAGGCACGATCCTGCGGATCGCCTGCTCCGTGACCGGGGCCGCGCTGCGGGTGCAGTGCATGACCACCAGCGATCCGGGCTTCACACCGGCCAGGACCTGCTCGGCGACCGCGTCGCCGTCCTTGGCGAAGGCGTCACCGCTGACCACGTCCCACTGCACGGCCGTCACCTTCGCCGGAGCCAGCGACCGCAGGGCCCGGTCGTCGTAGCAGCCGCCCGGGAAGCGGAAGTACGGCACCACATTGCGCGCGCCCGCCTTGCGGAAGGCGGCGAAGGCGCGCTCGACGTCGGCGGCCATCTCCTTCTGCGGCAGGACCGGCAGGCCGTAGCAGTCCGGCTTGAAGGAGTAGTGGCTGTAGGAGTGGTTGGCGATCTCGAAGACCGGGTCGTTGCCGATGGCCTTCGCCTGGTCGGGGTACTCCTCCGCCCAGCGGCCGGTCATGAACACCGTCGAGGGCACCTTGAGCCGGCGCAGGGTCTCGATGAGCGCCGGATTGTCGAAGCGCTCACCGGCCGCCGCGCGCGGGCCCTGGTCGGCGGTCATGTCGGCGTCGAAGGTGAGCGCGACCCGCTTGTCCGTGCCCTGCGGGCCCCGTTCGAAGACGGGCGTCAGCCCGGCGGGGCCAGGGGCCATGGTGGGCGGCCGCCGCTCCCCGGTCGAGGTCGGCGCCGAGGCCGAGGCGGAGGCCGACGGCTGGGCGGGCGCGGGGGTCGTGGCGGTGTCGGGCGCCTTCCCGCCGCAGCCGGCGAGGAGGCCGGCAGCCAGCACGGCCAGCAGGCCGGAGAGCTTACGTACAGAATGGGTCACTCACGGAAAGTATCCGATCATCATCTTTCCTGTGCGGGCACACCCCGGCCGCCGCCCGCTCCGTCACCTTCCTGGCGCAGGGAGAGGAAGATCAGCAGCGCGAAGGCGGCGAACGCGGCGCCCGTGCGCGCGTAGTTGAACGCCTCCCAGCGGGCCAGGATCTCGGCGTGATCGGCGGGTGCCGAAGTGGCCGCCCACTCCTTGATGCGGCCGTTGATGGGGACGTTGCCGAGCCGGGTGATCAGGAACGACGCGACGGCGAGGAGCCCGGCTCCCGCGGCCAGCCGCCGTGAGGCGCCCCGCGTCATGGCGGCGAGCGCGAAGGCGCTGAGCGCCGACATGCCCATGGCGCCTTGCATGGTGATGCCGTTCATCTGCATCAACTTTGCGTGGAAGGACAGTCTCATGTCGAGGGGTACGGCGTTGAACGTGGGGACGAGGTTGGCCGCTCCGTAGCCGAAGGCGCCGGCGAGGGCGCCGGTGGACAGCAGGGCGAGGCCCTGGACGAGCCGGACGCGCATGCGGATCACTCGCCCGCCTCCTGTCCGGTGGCGGTGACGGGTCGTGTGAGTTGCTCGGCCCGTCGCAGCCGGCCGTCGGGGGTGAACTCGGCGAACATGTGGACCCGGGTGGAAACCGGCCCGCCCTTGCGCATGCGGGCGTGGATCGTGAAGCGGGTCGCGATCCGGTCGCCGCCCGCGATCGCCTCGTGCACCTCGAACCGGAACTCTCGCAGGTTCTTCCGTACGGGGCGGAGATGGGCGAGGAGGCGGTCCCAGTCCAGTCGTACGCCGTCGGCGACGTGAAGGACGTCACGGGTGTAGTACCGGGACATCAGGTCGGAGGCGTCTTCCGCGCCATGGACCACGGCTTCGGTGAAGGACGTGAAGAAGTCGCCGATGAACTGCTCGGGAGGTTTCGTGTGGAGAGGATTCACCATGCTCCTGCCATGCGTGGGGCAGCCCGTATCGATGTCTTACACATCTGTAAGATATGGCGAGGCTTCTATTTTTGACAAGGATGTAAGACTTGACTGCTTTCCAGGCCCCGGGCGACTCGTCGAGGGCGCGGCCTCACCGGCGCGCCGACGCCGAGCGCAGCAGGGTCGCGGTGCTGGACGCCGCGGTCCGGCTGCTGGCCGAGCGGCCCGACGCCGGAATGGCGGCCATCGCTGCCGCGGCCGGCGTGACCCGTCAGACGGTGTACGCGCACTTCGGCACCCGTGACGCGCTGCTGGACGCTGTCGCCGACCGGATCACGGACCAGGCCATGGCCGCGATGGACGAGGCGGAAGAGGGCGGCGGCCTTGCCCTGGACGCGCTGCTGCGGCTCCAGGACATCGGCTGGCGGCTGTTCGCACGCAACCCGGTGCTCCTCCAGCTCGGAGGCGCCCGCGTCGGCGCCGGCGCCGACCAGGCTCGGCATGAGCCCGTCGCCGCCCGGCTCACCCGGCTGATCGAGAAGGGCCAGGCGTCCGGCGAGTTCGACCCGGCACCGCCGGCCACCTGGCTGGTGGCCGCGGTCACCGCTCTCGGCCACGCGGCAGGCGACGAAGTCGGGGCGGAGCGTATGTCGGTGGAGGAGGCGGCACGATGGCTACGGACCGCCACACTCGCCCTCCTCGGGGTCGGCCCTAGCTGTCCTGGGCGAGCAGGCGCCGCTTGCACTCCTCGACGTCGAAACCGGCCGGCGGATACCGCGGATCCAGCGCCTCGAGATGCTCCAGGAGCAGCGTGCTGACCGCCCAGTTGCGGTACCACTTGCGGTCCGCCGGGACGACGTACCACGGCGCCGCCTCCGTCGAGCAGTGCTCCAGCGCCAGCGTGTACGCCTTCTGGTACGCGGGCCACAGCGCCCGCTCGTCGATGTCGCCCGGGCTGAACTTCCAGTGCTTGTCCGGGTTGTCGAGCCGGGCCAGGAGGCGGCGGCGCTGCTCCTCGTAGGAGATGTGCAGGAAGACCTTGACGACGGTCACCCCGTCCTCGGCCAGGGACTGCTCGAAGCGGTTGATCTGCTCGTAGCGGCGGTCGATCTGGGCGCGCGGGACCAGCTCACGGACCCGGGCGATCAGCACGTCCTCGTACTGCGAGCGGTCGAAGATGCCGATCTCGCCCGGGCGCGGCAGCTCCCGCATGATCCGCCAGAGGAACGGATGGCTCAGCTCCTCGTCGGTGGGGGCCTTGAACGCCTTGATCCGGCAGCCCGAGGGGTTGAAGTGGCCGATGACGTGCTTGACCGTGCCGCCCTTCCCGCTGGTGTCCATGCCCTGGAGGATCAGCAGCAGGCGGCGGCGGTCGCCCGCCGTGCTCGCCGCGTACAGCCGCTCCTGGAGCCCGGCGAGGCGCCGGCCGAGCGCGTCCGTCGCGGCGAGACCCGCCGTCTTGTCCGTGGGCCCGGCCGGGACGGCGTCCGCCGGATACGCGGCCAGGTCGGGGCGCTCGCCCGCCGGTACGCGCAGCAGGTCCCCGAGGCGCTCGGGGTGCCGAGGCTCGGTCTGGCCGCTGTCCTTCTTCCTGGCCATGGGGCCCTCCCGTCGCGCGCTCCCTCGATCCCGTGATTCCGTCCCGCGACTCGATCCTGCGACGGATCGGGGCGGCCCGCGAGCGCGGTGGGGCGGCCGCTTGACGCGTACGGCACGCGGCCGCTCCCCTACGACCTGCTCAGCCCGTCAGCACCAGGGGCCGGTCACCGCGAAGGTCGTGCCCGGCGTGTAGCAGTTGACGTACAGCGTGTTCCCGTCCGGGGAGAAGGTGACGCCCGCGAACTCGCCCCACTCGGGTGCGTCGGCGGTGCCCATGTTCTGGGCGTTGCGGGCCATCGCGTACACCTCGCCGCGCTTGGTCACCCCGAACACATGCTGCGCCCCGTCCCCGTCCTCGCTGACCATCAGTCCGCCGCCGGGTGCCAGGCAGATGTTGTCCGGGGACTCGCCGGGCAGCTGGAGGTCCGTGTCCGGACCGAAGACGACGACGAGCGTGAGCCGGCGGCGGTGCGGCTCGTACCGCCACACCTGCCCGTAGTGGTCGGCCGCCGAGCCCTCCCGGGCGCGGGCGAAGCTGGACACGAAGTAGACGGACCGACCGCTCCAGTAGCAGCCCTCCAGCTTCTGGGCGTGGGTTATGCCCTGGGGGCCGAAGTCCTGGAGCCGGATGGGGGTCGTGGTCGCCTGCGGGTCCGGTACGGGGACCCAGGTCACGCCGTCGAAGCTCGCCCCGGTCTCCTGGATCGCGGAGAGGTCGGGCACGCCCGGCACCCGCATCGCCTCCAGGGCGCCGCCCGCGCGCAGGGAGCCGGTGCCGCCGAGCGGCTTCTCGGGCAGGAAGCGGTAGAAGAGGCCGAAGGGGCGCTGGAAGGCGTCCTCGGTCTCGTACACGATGCCGCTGTACGGATCGACGGCGATCGCCTCGTGCTGGAAGCGGCCCATGGCGGTGAGCGGGACGGCTCCGGTGCGGTGCGGGTCGGCCGGGTCGACCTCGAAGATGAAGCCGTGGTCCTTGGTGTAGCCGTTGGTGCCGGCCTTGTCCTCGGTCTCCTCGCAGGTCAGCCAGGTGTTCCAGGGAGTGGGCCCGCCCGCGCAGTTGACCGCCGTCCCGGCGATGGCGACGCGCTCGGCCAGGACGTTGCCGCGCCCGTCGAGTTCGAGCGCGGTGCAGCCGCCCTTGGCGGCCGGGTCGTAGGTGAGGCCGGCGACGGTGGGGACGCCGAGGCGGGCGTTGGCCCGGTTCTCGTGGTTGCGGACCAGGTGGATCCGGCCGCGGCGGCCGGGGAGGGCGGTCATCCCGTCGTGGTTGCTCGGCACCGGCCCCTCGCCGGAGCGCAGCGGTTCACCCTCCCGGGACAGCACCTTGTAGCGGAAGCCCTTGGGGAGGTCGAGGAGCCCGGCCGGATCGGGGACGAGCGGGCCGTATCCGGCGTGGCCGCGGGCGGCGGCGGTCCCGGTGAAGAGTTCGGTCAGGGCCCCGGCGAAGGCGATCGAGGCGGCGGAAGCGCCGGTGCGGGCGAGGATCTGACGTCGTGTCGCGTGCACCGATGCGGATGGAGGTGTGGAGGTCATGAGGTAACTCCCTGCTGGCGGACAGGTGATGTGACTGTGGTCCGCATGTGTGTACCACTCGAAGTGGTTCACGTGCACCATGCGGACCACGTCGCCTCATGAGGCGTACGACGTCTCCGGCGTTACGCGTCAGGCCAGTTCGGCGGTGAGGGTGATCGTCGTACCGGTGAGGGCCTGGCTGACCGGGCAGTTCTTCTTGGCGTCCTCGGCCAGGGACTGGAACTCCTCCGCGTCCAGGCCGGGCACCTCGCCGCGGACGGTGAGGTGGCTGCCCGTGATGCCCTGACCCGGCACGAAGGTGACGTCGGCCTTGGTCTCCAGACGGGCCGGCGGGTTGCCGGCCTTGGCCAGGATGTTGGAGAACGCCATGTTGAAGCAGGAGGAGTGCGCGGCCGCGATCAGCTCCTCGGGGCTGGTCTTGCCGCCGGGCTCCTCGGTGCGCGCCGGCCAGGAGACCGGGTACGAGCCGATGCCGGAGGAGTCGAGGGAGACGACGCCCGAGCCCTTGAGGAGGTCACCCTCCCAGACGGCATGGGCGGAACGGGTAGCGGCCATGGTGAATCCCTTTCGATCGGGTATGGCCCCCAACCTACTGGTCCACAAGCCTCTTTGCGTCCCGCGCCAGCGCGGTGAGCCGGGAGATCGCCCGGAAGTACTTCTTGCGGTACCCGCCCTTCAGCATTTCTTCACTGAAGAGCCGGTCGAAGGGGAGCCCGGAGGCGAGCACCGGCACCTCCCGGTCGTACAGCCGGTCGGCGAGGACGACCAGGCGCAGCGCCGTGGACTGGTCCGGGACGGGCTGGACGTCGGTGAGGCAGACGGCGGTGACGCCGTCGGTCAGCGCGCCGTACCGGCTCGGGTGCACGCGCGCGAGGTGCTCCAGCAGATGCGGGAAGTCGTCGAGGGAGGACCCGGCGGTGGCGTACGCGGCCTTGGCGACCTGCTCGTCCGAGAATGGCGCGGGCGCCTCGGGCAGGCCGCGGTGGCGGTAGTCCTCGCCGTCGATCCGCAGCGGGCGGAAGTGGGCGGACAGGCCCTGGATCTCGCGGAGGAAGTCGACGGCGGCGAACCGGCCCTCGCCGAGCTTGCCGGGCAGGGTGTTGGAGGTGGCGGCGAGCGCGACGCCCTCCTCGACCAGCTTTCCGAGCAGCGAGGAGACGAGGACGGTGTCGCCCGGGTCGTCCAGCTCGAATTCGTCGATGCACAGCAGACGGTGCCCGCTGAGGGTCTTGACCGTCTGCTGGAAGCCGAGGGCGCCGACCAGGTTGGTCAGCTCCACGAAGGTGCCGAAGGCCTTCAGGGCGGGCTCGGCGGGCGTGGCGTGCCAGAGGGAGGCGAGCAGGTGGGTCTTGCCGACGCCGTAGCCGCCGTCCAGGTAGACACCGCGCGGGCCGGTGGGCTCGGCGGGCTTGCGGGCGAACCAGCGGCGCTTTCCGGCGCCCGTGGCGTGGGCCCCGCCCAGACCGCCGGCGAAGGCGGAGAGCACCCGCACGGCCTCGGTCTGGCTGGGCTGGTTCGGGTCCGGGATGTACGTGTCGAAGCGGACCGCGTCGAAGCGCGGCGGCGGCACCATCTCCGCGACGAGTCGGTCGGCGGGGACATGCGGCTCTCGGGCGCTGAGGGAGAGCGGGGCCGCTTCGGTTATGGCACGGGTCGACACAGTTCCCCACTGTAAGCGCCGTGTCAGACTGCGAGGATGCGACGCCTGTTCCCTGTGACCGACCTGACAGCAGCCGACGACACCGCCGGGGACCGGGAGTGGTCCCTCGACGAGCTGGCCGACGCCTACGCGTACCCGAAGGACGCCCTGGGCGCTGTGCGCTCCGGGGACACGGGGGAGGCGGGGGACGGCTCCGGGGACGGCTCAGCCGACGCGGGGGGCGGCGCGGGGGCCCATGGGCCCGGGGCCTGGCTGCGGGCCAACATGGTCTCCTCCCTGGACGGGGCGGCCCAGCACGAGGGCCGCTCGCAGCCGATCTCCAGCGATACGGACATGCGGATCTTCGGCACGCTGCGGGCCCTCGCCGACGTGGTCGTGGTCGGCGCGGAAACGGTCCGGCTGGAGGGCTACCGCCCGGCACGCGCGCGTGAGGCCTTCGCCAAGCGGCGCGAGGCCGCCGGACAGGGCCCGGCGCCCGCGATCGCCGTCGTCAGCGCCTCCCTCAACCTCGACTTCGGCCTGCCGCTGTTCACCGAGCCGCTCGTGCCGACCCTGATCCTCACCGGAGCGGCCGCGCCGCCCGACCGGGTCCGCGCCGCCGAGGCGGCGGGCGCGGTGGTGATCGTCGCCGGGGACGGGCCAGGCGTGGAGCCGGAGCGCGCCGTGCGGGCGCTGGCCGGGCGCGGGCTGCGCCGCCAGCTCACCGAGGGCGGGCCGCGGCTGCTGGGCCAGCTGGTGGCGGCCGGGGTGCTGGACGAGCTGTGCCTGACGGTCTCGCCGACGATGACGGCGGGGGGTGCGCAGCGGATCGCCGGAGGGCCGTCGGTGGCGGTGCCGGAGCGGTTCGCGCTGGCGTCGCTGCTGGAGGAGTCCGGGTTCCTTTTCACCCGCTACCGCCGGATCTGACAATCAGCGGAATTTGTCGTTCCGGTTAGCTCCCGATGGGCACACTTACTCTGCAGACCCCGTGCGGGCACGGGGAAGGATGGTTTCCGCAGAAGGGCTCACGCAGTGTTCACAAGCGTTTTGATGATCGAGAAGCCCCTGACGTCCGTCGACGTGGAATTCGTCACCACCCTGCACGGCGACGAGGGCGTCTCCTTCATCGTGTTGATGCAGCCCCGCGGCGACCAGGCGGACGTCCTGCTGCGCGCCATCGACGACGTGGCCATGGGCGAGCTGAAGGAAGCCGCGCGCGAAGGCGAGGAGCCCGCGGGCAAGGACGCCCGCCTCCCCGCCACGGCGGCCCTCGAACACTCCCTCCAGGCCCTGCGCGACGCGGGCTGCGAAGCCGTGGGCCAGATCGTCGAGGACCACCCCCTGGACAAGCTCAAGGCCGTCGTGGACGAGTCCGACGCCGACGAGGTGATCGTCCTGACGGCGCCGCACTACGTGGAGGAGTTCTTCCACAGAGACTGGGCCTCCCGGGCCCGCCACAAGGTCGGCGTACCGGTCCTCAAGCTCTTCGCGCACGCCGAGCCGGAATCCGCCTGAGCGCACCCCGCGCCGCCGCCCGGCCGCGCGCCGGGCGGCCCGGGCGCGGCGAGGAACTAGGCTGGGGGCCTCATGAACGCCGCACCCCGGGGAGACACACGCATGGCCTCCGCCATCCCTGCCGCCGCCGTCCCTGTAGCCATGGAACGGCCGCACTTCATCGGCATCGGTGGTGCCGGAATGTCGGGCATCGCGAAGATCCTCGCCCAGCGCGGCGCCAAGGTCGCCGGCAGCGACGCCAAGGAGTCCCCCACCGCCGACGCGCTGCGCGCGCTGGGGGCCACGGTCCACATCGGACACGCCGCCGACCACCTCGCCTCCGACGCCACCTGCGTCGTCGTCTCCAGCGCCATCCGCGCCGACAACCCCGAGCTGGCCCGCGCCGCCGAGCTCGCCATCCCCGTGGTGCACCGCTCCGACGCGCTCGCCTGCCTGATGGACGGCCTGCGCGCGATCGCCGTCGCCGGTACGCACGGCAAGACCACGACCACCTCGATGCTGGCCGTCGCCCTCACCGAGCTCGGCCTCGACCCCTCGTACGCCATCGGCGGCGACCTCGCCGGCCCCGGCACCAACGCCCTGCACGGCGACGGCGCGATCTTCGTCGCGGAGGCGGACGAGAGCGACCGCAGCTTCCAGAAGTACGACCCCGAGGTCGCGATCGTCCTCAACGTCGAGCTCGACCACCACGCGAACTACGCCTCGATGGACGAGATCTACGAGTCGTTCGAGGCGTTCGTCGCCAAGATCCGCCCCGGTGGCACCCTGGTCGTCGGCGAGCACTCCGGCGCCCGCGAGCTCGCCGCCCGGGTCCGCGGCCGCGCCGACCTGAACGTGATCACCGTCGGCGAGTCGGAGGGCTCCGACGCCCGCATCCTCGCCATCACCCCCAAGGGCATGACCAGCGAGGTCACCGTCGCCCTCGACGGCGCCGAGCACACCTTCACCGTCTCCGTCCCCGGCCGCCACTACGCCCACAACGCCGCCGCCGCCCTCGCCGCCGGCTCCCGCGCGGGCGTCGACCCCGCCGCCCTGGCCCAGGCCCTCACCGCGTACACCGGAGTCGGCCGCCGCCTCCAGCTCAAGGGCGAGGCGGCGGGCGTGCAGGTCATCGACTCGTACGCGCACCACCCCACCGAGATGACCGCCGACCTGGAGGCCATGCGCGGCGCCGCCGGAGGCTCCCGCCTCCTCGTTGTCTTCCAGCCCCACCTGTTCTCCCGCACCCAGGAGCTCGGCAAGGAGATGGGCGACGCCCTGGCACTCGCCGACGCGTCCGTGGTCCTCGACATCTACCCCGCCCGCGAGGACCCGATCCCCGGCATCACCAGCGCGCTGATCATCGACGCGGCCCGCGCGGCGGGCGCCGACGTCACCCCGGTCCACGACAAGGAGACCGTCCCGGACGTGATCGCGGGAATGGCGATCCCCGGTGACCTGGTTCTCACCATGGGCGCGGGCGACGTCACGGACCTCGGTCCGAAGATCCTCGCCCGCCTGTCGAGCTGAGGAGCATGTGATGGCGTACGAAGTGGAAAAGCCCGACGAGCAGTGGCAGGCGGAACTCACGCCGTCGGAGTACCAGGTCCTGCGCCTGGCCGGCACCGAGCCCGCCTTCCGCGGTGAGTACACGGACACCAAGACGGCCGGCGTCTACTCCTGCCGCGCCTGCGGGGCGGAGCTGTTCCGCTCCGAGACCAAGTTCGACTCCCACTGCGGCTGGCCGTCCTTCTACGACCCGAAGGACTCCGACGCGGTCGAACTCCTCGCGGACACCTCCCACGGCATGATCCGCACCGAGGTCCGCTGCGCCCGCTGCGGCTCCCACCTCGGCCATGTCTTCGAGGGCGAGGGCTACGGCACCCCGACGGACCAGCGCTACTGCATCAACTCGATCTCGCTGCGGCTCACCCCGGACGAGAACGAGAGCTGAGCCTGCCGGGGGGACTGCCGTCCCCCAGGCGGTCGCGGTCAGGGGCGTAGGTGTGACGGTGCCGTACGCCCCCGTGCAGGCGCTGCCCGCGGGCAGGGCTCGGTGTGACCGGCGCGCCGCATGATCAATATGATCCGGCGATGATCACACGAAAGCGACTCGCGGCCGCCGTGTGCGGGCTGCTGGTCACCCTGACCGGCGGCCTCGCTCCGGCCCCGGCCGTCGCCGACGCCGAACCGGCCCCGGCGAAGGAACCACCCAAGGTCGAGCTGGTCCTCGACGTCAGCGGCTCCATGCGGGCCAGGGACATCGACGGCCAGACCCGGATGTCCGCCGCCAAGCAGGCCTTCAACGAAGTGCTGGACGCCGTCCCCGAGGAGGTGCAGCTCGGCATCCGCACCCTCGGCGCCGACTACCCCGGCAAGGACCGCGAGACCGGCTGCAAGGACACCCGCCAGCTCTACCCCGTCGGCACACTCGACCGCACCGAGGCCAAGACCGCCGTCGCGACCCTCGCGCCCACCGGCTGGACCCCCATCGGCCCCGCCCTGCTCGGCGCCGCCAAGGACCTGGAGGGCGGCAACGCCACCCGCCGGATCGTCCTCATCACCGACGGCGAGGACACCTGCGCCCCCCTCGACCCGTGCGAGGTGGCCCGCGAGATCGCGGCCAAGGGCATCGGCCTCACCATCGACACCCTCGGCCTCGTGCCCAACGCCAAGATGCGGGCCCAGCTCATGTGCATCGCCGAAGCCACCGGCGGTACGTACACCTCCATCCGGCACAAGGACGAACTGTCCGACCGGGTAGGCCAGTTGGTGGACCGGGCCGCCGACCCCGTCGCCACCCCCGCCCCCACCCAGGGCGCCGACAGCTGCGCGACCGCACCCCAGCTGAAGACCGGCCTCTACTCCGACCGCGAAACCTTCGGCCAGCACCGCTGGTACAAGGTCGACCTGCTGCCCGGCCAGGAACTGCGCGCCTCCGTCAGCGTCGCCGCCGACCGCCCCGTCAACCGCGACTACGGCGTCCTGCTGCGCGCCTCCACCGTCCACGGCCGCGAAATGGTCCGCGGCGAGGCCGCCGGCGACGGCCGTACCGACGTCATCTCGACCGGCCTGCGCTACCCCAAGCCCGACACGGACGACGCGGACGCCTCCGACACCGGGGACGGCAAGCCCGTCGGCGAAACCGTCTGCCTGCGCGTCAGCAACTCCTTCTCCGCACCCGCCGGAGTGAAGACCGCCCCCGGCCTGCCCGTCGAGCTGACCATCGACGTCGTCGACGGCCCCGACGAAGCCGCCGACACCGCCTTCTTCGGCCTCGGCCGCGGCTGGTGGTTCCTCGCCGCGCTCATCGTCATCGGCTTCGCGGCCGGTGTGCTGTGGGGCTGGCTGTCCCGCTGGCGCGTCACCGTGTGGAGGACCAACTGATGCGAACCGTACGTACCCTCGCGAGCCTGCTCCTCGGGGGAGCAGCGCTCCTCGCCCTCCCGGGCACGGCCCACGCCGAATCCCCGTCGCCGAGCGCGAGCGCCGAGGCCGCCCCCACCGAAGCCGGTACGTCCTTCCGTACCGCCACGGTCGTACGCCCCGGCCAGCGCGCGACCGCCAACGCCTCCACCGGCGACTACCTGTACTGGCAGTTCCCGGCGGACGCCGGTGATCGCGCCACCGTACGGGCCACCGTCACCCTGCCCGAGAAGGCGGCCGCCCGCAGCGGCGCGCACACCTGGCAACTCGACGTCTACGACGGCCTGCGCCGCCACCAGGCATGCCGCTACGGCAGCACCATCAAGTCCCTCGCCGCGGACGCCCGCTCGGTCGAACTCAGCTGCACCCTTCGAACGGTCCGCGCCCTGGCCGACCCCTGGGCCAACGACCCGCTGCCCGGCGTCTACTACGTCCGCCTCACGGTGGTCGGGGCCCCGGCCGCCGACCTCGGTCAGCCCGTCGACGCCGCCCTCGAAATCACCACCGCCGACGCGGGCGCCGCGTCCGCCGTCGACGGCTCCCTCGCCACCCCGCTCGTCCCGTCAGCCGGCCGCGCGGTCGAACCCGACGGCGGCTGGTCGTCCGGCTGGTGGTCCACCCGCTGGCTCTGGACGGCCGCCGGCGCGGTCCTCGCCGCACTCGCCGGCATCTGGGGCTACAGCCTGACCCGCGGCCGCGGGAGGCCCTCTGTGTGAGGCCCCGTTCACGCGGGCTGGAGCAGGTCCCAGCGGTTGCCGTACAGGTCCTCGAAGACCGCGACCGAGCCGTACGGTTCGTGGCGCGGCTCCTCCAGGAAGCGGACGCCCGCCGTGAGCATCCGGGCGTGGTCGGCCGCGAAGTCCTCGGTGTAGAGGAAGAAGCCGACCCGGCCGCCGGTCTGGGCGCCGACCGCGGCGGCCTGGCGGTCGTCCTTCGCACGGGCCAGCAGCAGGCCCGTACCGCCGGTGGCACCGGGCGGGCGGACCACGACCCAGCGGGAGCCGTCCCCGCGGTCCGTGTCCTCGACCAGGGTGAAGCCGAGGGAGTCGGTGTAGAAGGCGATGGCCTCGTCGTAGTCGCGGACGACGAGGCTGACCAGGGCGATGAAGGACATGGGCTCAGCGTAGGCGGCCAGGGCGGGGCCGGTCCTGGCCGCCTACGCCCGAGCCTGGGCCGGTCCTGGCCGCTTGCGCGCGAGCCGGGGCCGCTCCTGGCCGCTTGCGCCCGAGCCGGGGCCGCGGCCTGCGCCCGGGCCGAGCCCGCTGCCCGCCCCGGGCCTGGGCCGGGGCCCGGTGGGACAATGCCCCGCATGGACGCGCAGCTGCTCGCCGAGCTCACCGACCGGGCCCGGCGTCTCGCCGTACCGGGACACCGCCGCATCCTCGGCCTCGCCGGGGCGCCCGGCGCCGGGAAGTCCACGCTCGCCGCGCGGCTCGTCGAACGGCTCGACGGCCTCGCCGTCCTCGTACCCATGGACGGCTTCCACCTCGCACAGGACGAACTCGTCCGGCTCGGCCGCGACGGGCGCAAGGGCGCACCCGACACCTTCGACGCCGCCGGGTACGTCGCCCTGCTCCACCGGCTGCGTACGCCACAGTGCGATGTCACTGTGTACGCACCGGCCTTCGACCGGGCCCTGGAGGAACCGGTCGCCGGAAGCATCCCGGTCCCACCCGGCGTACCGCTCGTCATCACCGAGGGCAACTACCTCCTCCACGACGACGGCGCCTGGGCCCCGGTCCGCGGCCTCCTCGACGAGGCGTGGTTCCTGGAACTCGACGAACACTCGCGCGTGCGGCGGCTGGTGGAGCGTCATGTGCGCTTCGGCAAGGAACGCCCGCACGCCGAGCGCTGGGTCAGGGACTCCGACGAGGCCAACGCCCGCCTCGTGGCGCCCGGCCGGGACCGCGCCCACCTCGTCGTCCCGATGAGCTAGACCGCCCCCACCCGCGCACCCGCGTGCTCCACGGCCGCCGCCGCCAGAGCCCGTACCACCGGATGCGGGCGGGTGCCGTCCCCGGCCAACTCCGGCTGGAAGAGCGTCGCCAGGAAGAACGGATGCCCCGGCAGCTCCGCGATCCGTACCTGCCCTTCCTCGTCCGCGCCGGTGAAGGCCAGCCCGTGGGCCCGCAAGGTCTCCAGGTGGCGGCTGTCCGGGCCGTACGAGCAGTGGTACCGCTCCAGCGTGCCGTCCGCCCCGAGCACCGACTCGGCCAGCGTCCCCGGCGTCACCCGCACCGTCCCCTCGTGGCCCACCAGGGAACAGGCGAGCGGCGCGATCACCAGATCGTCCCCGGCGGCCGCGGGATCGTTCTCCGCGTGGGCGGCGCGGGTCAGACCGCAGACGTTGCGCGCGTACTCCAGCAGCGCGTGCTGGAACCCGCCGCAGGTGCCCAGGAACGGGATGCCCTCCTCCCGAGCGGTACGGATCGCGGACAGCACGCCCGCCTCGCTGAGGTAGGGGCTGCCCGGCAGGACCCACACCGCGTCGAAGCCGGCGACCGCGCCGGGCTCGAGGGTGTCCGGCGTCGGGAACCAGTAGGGATCGAGGACGAGTCCGTCGCGCTCCGCGAGCGCCTCGAGCAGCCGGGGAACGCGGACGTGCGAGGTCACATGGGGTGAGCGGTCGCCGACGAGGGCGATGCGTGCGGTGTGCTGTGTCATGTGTGCCATCGTCACGGCGTCCACGGCATCACGTCCAACGATGATCACTGCTGGCCACATCAGCAATGCTTATGAGCATGGATCCGCACCTGCTCCGCACCTTCGTCACGGTCACCCGCCTCGCGTCCTTCTCGGCCGCCGCCCGCGAGCTCGGCTACACCCAGTCGGCGGTCTCCCAGCACATCGCCGCCCTGGAGAACGACCTCGGCATGCCGCTGCTCTCGCGCCGCCCCGTCGCCCCCACTCGCGCCGGTGAACGCCTCCTGGAACATGCCGGATCCCTGCTGCTGCGGCTCGATGCGGCCCGCGCCGACCTCGCCCGGCTCGCCGCCGAACCGACCGGAGGCACCGTGACCCTCGCCGCCTCCCCGCTCGCCGCCGCCCACCCCGGGGTCCTCGCCGCGCTCCCGCCCACCGGTGTCACCTTGCACGTCATCCCCCGCGACGACGTCCCCGCCGCCGTCGCCACCGGAGCCGCCGACCTCGGTGTCGCGGACGGCCTCGCCGCCCCCAACGACCCCCTGCCGCTGCCCGACATGGCCCGCCTCACCGCCTCGGCACTCGGGACCGCCCTCGCTGTCGCCCAGGACGCGCTCGCGGTGCTGCTCGCCGCCGGCCACCCCCTCGCCCGCCGCGCCCGCACCGGCCTTCGCCTCGACGACCTCGTCGACGCCCGCTGGATCGACGCCCCCGCCGCCGGCTTCCCGCTGGAGCGCCTGCGCGCCGCCCACGGCTCGTACGGCTTCCGGCCCGCCCTGCGCTACGACGGTACGGACGTACGGACCCTCGCCGCCCTCGCCGCCGCCGGCCACGGCCTGACCCTCCTGCCCGCCACCGCCGCGGCCGCCACGCCGGGCGCCGTCGCCGTCCCCCTCGCCGGATCCCGCCTCGTCCACCGCACCGAAATCGTGACCGCCGGGGAACCGGCGGGCGCGGCCGGGGAGTTGGTCCGGCGACTGAGCCGGGCGGTCTAGGCTCGGACGTCCGAAGCAGCAGGGAGGGTGAGGGGATGAACACCTCAGTCAAGCGCGGCGTGGTCGTGGCCGCCTCGATCGTGGTCTCGGCGGCGAGCGGCGTCGTCACCAACGTGGTGACCGACAGCCCGTCCTGGCCGTGGGGGATCGCACTCGGCGCGCTGGTCGTCACGGCGATCGCCCTGGCCCTGATGCTCCCCGCCGAGCCGCCGCCGCCCGCCCCCACTCCGCCGGCGCCGCCGAACGCCCGGTCGACGGGGGCCGGTTCGGTCGCCGTGGGGGGCGACGCCCGCGGCAGGATCACCACTCGGGTCACCCCGCCCCCGGCCGGAACCCCGGCCCCCGCTCCGGCGCCCGAACCGCCCGCCGGGGGAGGGGTCGTGGCCTCCGGCGCCGGCTCGGTCGCGGTCGGCGGCGACGCCCACGGTGACATCACCACCGGCGACAGCCCGCCCCCTCCGATCACCAGCCCGGGCGGCGGCCCCGTCACCGGCCCGAGTGGCGCCACGGGCGGCGCGGTGGACACCCCGTGATCCACGCCACCAGTCAGGCGGCGGTGGCATCGGCGGCGACGCCCATGGCCTCGTCATGACCAACCTCGTCTTCATGACGCCGATGACCCCGCTCGCGGTCGCCGTGAAGCCCGGACACCCTCTATACCGCGGTCGGGCTCGACACCTTCACCGGCCGCGAGTGGCTCGTGGCACGAGATCGACGCCAGGCTCGCCCGCCGCCGCTCCGGCTACCTCTGGATCGAGTCGGAGGCGGCTTCGGCAAGGCCACCCTCGCCGCCTGGCTGGTCCGCGAGCGGGGATGGTTCTCCCACTTCTCCCGCCACACACAGGGCACATCGGCGTGCGTCGCGTTCCAGAACATCGCCGGCCCGCTCATCCGCGCGTACGAACTCCACGAGTTCGCCCCCGGCGGCATGCTCCCCGCCTGGGGCCTGCCCCGCCTCCTGCCCGACGGCGTGCACATCGTCGGCATGTACCGCACCGGCAGCCCCCACACCCTGCCCGACGACTCCGCCGTCCTGCGCATCGACCGCCTCGACGCCCGCAACCTCGGCGACGTCCGCGCCTACCTCGACCGGCCCCTGCGCGCACCGGACCTCGCGGCCGCCGTCACCAGCGCCGGAGCCGACCCAGACGGCGTGGCCGCGGCCCTCCTGGAGCGCTCCGGCGGCGTCTGGGTCTACCTCCCGCTATGTCCTGCTCCAGATCGCCCACGGCGAGCGCGCCGTCGACGACCTGGAGACCCTGCCGAGCGGCCTCGACGCCTACTACGCCGCCGAACTCGCGCGCCGACAGCGCGAGGACCGATGGGACCAGCGGCTGCGGCCGTTCCTGACGACGGGCGCTGAACGCTCGCGCACGTACGAGCTGTACCACGCGAGCGCAAGGGAGTTCTTCGGCGGGGAGCTGAACCCGGACGCCGTCGAGGAGGACCGGCTGCGGGTCCTCGCCGCCGACCTCGCGGACGCGACGGCCCTGGCCCACCGCCGCCCACTACCTGACCGCGTTCGGCGGTCTGCCCGACCTCCCCGGCCTCGCCGCCACCCCGTCCCTCGCCACCACCGACCACGGCTACCCCTTGCGCCACCTCACCACCCACTTGCTCCGGGCCGGCAGCGAGGACGGGCAGTCCAAGACCATCCAGGCTCGAACGCCCGGTGTCCACCAACAACCAGCCCGGGATGCGAAATTGCAGAAGGGTTGTGATGCTGGCGTCATGAGAGACCGACCAGTGATCGTGGAGGCCCCGGACGAGCGCGGTCTGCGTAGGGTGACTTTCCGAGGCCAACCCATCGGCAAGGCCTGGTCCCTACGGCATCTGCGCAGGATTCTGCGCCGAGCGGGCCTGCCTGCGGACATCGATCTCAACGATGGAGCGCGCGTTCACTGGGTGGCCGACAAGACGAATTGGCCTGGCCACCCCTGGCGAAGGCGCGCTAACGCTGTCTTCATGGCGCTCGGATTCCTTGTATCGGTCATTGCGTTCTTCAAGATTGGATCAGAAGACGCATTCCGGGCTCTGACTTGGGGCGGACGCATCGTCGGAGTCATCTTCATGGCTGCAGCGCTAGTTGAGGCCCTAGGGGTACTGGCCCTTATTGACTATTGGGGAAAGAGAGCCCTTCGGTATTCCGGAGAGGCTGTTCTCCTAGGCGTCCTGGCTGTGACAATCTCAAACCTCATGTGCTTGATCGTGCAGGTCGAAGGCGGCGATTACACTCGCTGGGTTTGGCTCTGGATCGGTCTACTTGCTTGGTCCATGTGGGCGCTATGGACACTGAATGGTGAGAAGATCTGGAGCAGACTCCCCCACCCCAAGCGATTCGCTATTGGCGTTACCGCCTCCACGGCAGTAGGTGCCGCCAGTTTGGCGTACTCCCAGATGTATGTGCCGTACTCCACTCCCGCTGTCATCCCATTCTCCGCCTCATTCGGCAAGCCAACTCTGGATTCGAAAAACAGAATTCTTCACGTACCTGCACGTCTTGTCCTCCGCAACACTGGCTCAGTGCGCATCCATGTCGTTGGAACTCTATGGAAGGTTAAGGGGGTGCCGGGCGTATCCACAAAACAGGGCACAGGATTCGAGGCCTGGAAGGATGACATGTGGGCTGGTCGCCCAATTCTCCGCCATGACAATCTGACTCCATCTCGCCTGCTCGCGGCCGGAGAAATCGTAAATGGGGGAGCTTGGCTTGACCCAGGAGATGACTTTTCCAGGGATGTCACCGTCAAGATTCCGACCGATTTGGGCATCGAGCGAGTGGAAGTGGTTTCACTTCTTTCATACATTCGCGCCGACAGGTGCAAACTGGGAAATGACTACAAAAATTCGTTCCAGTACTCCTGGGATGCGGAATCAAAAGAAAAGCAGCACACCTGGGATCCCCCTGAGTGGGTTGGCGCGCCGGGCGACGAGTTCTTCCGCTATGCGTCGCGAATCTATCGAAGCAGCCAACTTCTGGAGATGACGAGAGCCTCTGATTATGCAAGCGCATGGTGGGTCCTCCCGAAGTGGCGCGACGGCGACCCTTGGGCGAAGGGCGATACGGATCCTTACATGACAGTAAGCATCTCCAGAGATCCTGAGGCCGAACAGTTGCTCTCCGATTCACAACAGGAGCCGTACGGCATGAAAACCCGGGAGGTAGGGACGGGGCAGACGATGGGCCAGCTCATGGCAACAGCGAGCAAGTAGCGGGGCAGACGGTAGCGCGCAGGTCGTGTCGGGCGCATACCGCCGCCAGGACGAAGAAGCGCACGGAGTGATACCTGTCTGAACGCGGCACGACTGTGTGTCAGAGATGCTGGCGCATGGCCCGTATGCAGGCTGCTCTCGCCGCAGTAGATCGGTCGCGAGAGTAGGCAGCGCCCATTCATACCGCTGTCTGACGTGATGGGCGGCTGTTGCCAAGCCTCACTCATCTGCACGCCCGCTTCCGCGCGGACCGTGGCCACGAGCGTGGCGGACGGCCCGGCTACGGACGGCGCCTCGATCAGGAGCCCCGCGTCGTCGAAAGCCATGCGGGCCAGGATGGCGCTGACCTCGTCAGTCAGCTCGCGTCGCGCTTCCGCCGAGTTCGGGCGCCTGCGTAGCGGTAGGGCATCTCCAAGTACTCCTCGACCGCGGTCAGTGCCTCCGCGAACGTCTTGGAGCGGCGTTCTCTCGTACTGCACGCTGATGGGGCGAATGGAACGGGGCCCACCGCGCCAGTCGAGCCCCGTACCAGGGCCCCACGTCTACGCCGCCCAGGCGGGGGTCGGCGTCGGCTTCAGGTTGAGCGGACCGACGCCCGTGGCTGCCGCACCGTACGGCGTCATGCCACGACGCCACGCTGCGGCCTCCTCGGTCCCATGAACGCGCCCCGCTCGGAACTCCTCGACGCCGTCCGCGGCACCTTCCCCCGCGTCACACACACCGCCGGCCCAGGCTCCCCCCTCGCCCTCTACGACACCGTCCTCATCTGGTGGGACTGAGCCCGCACCGGCAAGATCTGTACGTACGCCGAGGAGGAGACCCCATGCCCAGCTCGCCCGCCCCCTTTACCGCCGACGACTACCGCGCCCGGATGGAACGTGCCGCCCGTGCCGCCGTCGAGGCCGGGCTTGCCGGGGTGCTCGTGGCGCCCGGGCCCGATCTGGTGCATCTCACGGGGTATCAGCCCACCGCCGTCACCGAGCGGCTCACCGTTCTCGTGCTCGCCGCCGGGCGGGAGCCCGTGCTCGTGGTGCCCGCGTTGGAGGCGGCGGATGCCGGGAAGGCGGCCGGGGCGGGGGCGTTCGGGGTGCGGGAGTGGGTGGACGGGAAGGATCCGTACGGGGTCACCGCGTCGTTGCTGGGTGGTGCCCAGGGGCGGTTCGCGGTCAGTGACAACACCTGGGCCATGCATCTGCTGGGGCTCCAGAAGGCCCTGCCCGCGACCCGGTACGTCTCCCTCACCGAGGCGCTGCCCATGCTCCGGGCCGTCAAGGACGCGCGGGAGCTCGCGCGGCTCGAGGCCGCGGGCGCCGCCGCCGACGCCGCGTACCGGGAGATCCTGAAGGTGCGGTTCGCCGGGCGCCGGGAGAGCGACATCGCCGCCGATCTCGCCGCGCTCCTACGGCAGTTCGGGCACTCCCAGGTGGACTTCACCGTCGTCGGCTCCGGTCCCAACGGAGCGAACCCGCACCACGAGGCGAGCGACCGTGTCATCGAACACGGTGACATGGTGGTGCTCGACTTCGGCGGCCTCAAGCACGGCTACGGCTCCGATACCACCCGTACCGTCCATGTGGGCGAGCCCACCGCCGAGGAACGTGCCGTCCACGACATCGTCCGCGAGGCCCAGCAGGCCGGATTCGAGGCGGTGCGGCCGGGGGCCGCCTGCCAGGACGTGGACCGGGCGGCCCGTGCGGTGATCACCGAGGCCGGGTACGGCGAGTACTTCATCCACCGCACCGGCCACGGCATCGGCGTCACCACCCACGAGCCGCCCTACATGATCGAGGGCGAGGAGCAGCCGCTCGTCCCCGGCATGTGCTTCTCCGTCGAGCCCGGCATCTATCTGCCCGGCCGCTTCGGCGTCCGTATCGAGGACATCGTCACCGTCACCGACACCGGCGGCCACCGCTTCAACAACACGCCCCGCGAGATGGCCCTCGTCGAGTAGCTCGCACAGGGGTCAGCGGATCTGCGCCAGCAGGTCGTACGGGTACGGCAGCGGGCGGGCGCTCGCCTCGTCGAGCCTCGTCAGCTGCTCCGCCGTCAGCGTCCAGCCGACCGCCCCCAGCGTGCCGGTGATGTGCTCGACCGTCCGCGCCCCGACGATCGGAGCCGTCACCCCCGGCTGGTGCAGCAGCCAGCGCAGGGCGACCTGCGCGGGCTCCCGCCCGGTCTCCCGCGCGACCTCGAGCAGCGCGTCGACGACCCGCCAGGTCTCCTCGGTGTCCAGCGCGCGCCAGCCCTCGCGGCCCGCCTCCCGGGAGCCTTCCGGCGCGGCCGTCATCCCGCGCCGGTAGCGGCCCGTCAGCCAGCCGTGGTGCAGCGGGCTGTACGGGATGATCCCGACGCCCTCGGCCACGCAGAGCGGCGCGAGCTCCCACTCCACCTCCCGGCGCAGCAGGTTGTAGAGCGGCTGGAGGCTCATGTACGGCTCCCAGCCCTCCGCGCGCGACACACTCAGCGCCTTCTGGAGCTGGCCGGGCGCCACATTGCTCGCGCCCACATAGCGGACCTTGCCGGCCTTCACCAGTGTGTCCAGCGTGGAGAGGGTCTCCTCGATCGGTGTGGCCGCATCCCACGCATGCGTCTGATAGAGATCGATGTAGTCGGTGCCGAGCCGGCGCAGGCTCCCCTCCACCGCCGACACGATGTGCTTGCGGCTCAGACCCGCGTCGTTCGGGGCGTCGCTCATCCGCGCCCACACCTTCGTGGCGATGACCAGACCGTCCCGGTCGCGCCCCTTCAGCCAGCGGCCGAGCACCTCCTCCGACTCACCCCGGCCGTACATGTCGGCGGTGTCGACGAACGTGCCGCCGGCCTCGGTGAAGGTGTCGAGGACGCGGTGCGCCTCCGCCTCGTTCTCCGTGCCGAAGAGCATGGCTCCCAGGCACAGTTCGCTGACCTTCAGACCCGTCCTGCCCAGATGTCGCTGTTCCATGGGCAGCACGCTAGGCCGTGGAGCGCGTTTCAAGGCAAGGGCGGCGGGAATCGGCCACGTTCTCAGCCGACCGCGAGCACCACCGCCGACTCGGGCGGCAGCACCAGCGCCCCGTCCTCGTCCGGCGCTTCGACCGGCTCCCAGGCGGCGAGCACCCGCCCGCCCCGGCCCAGCGCCATCCGCGCCGGCTCCTCGCCGAGGTTCACCGCGATCCGCAGGTCACCGCGCCGGTACGCGAGCCGCCTGGCGGACTCGTCGTACGCCACGCGCACCGCCGCCAGATCCGGGTCCCGCAGGTCGGGGTGGGCGTGGCGGAGCGCGATCAGTTCGCGGTGCCAGGCCAGGAGCCGGGCGTGCGGCGCTCGCCCCTGCTCGGCGCGGTCGAGGCAGGACCGCTCCCGGGTGGCCGGATCCTGCGGGTCCGGCACGTCCTCGGCCGCCCAGCCGTGCGCCGCGAACTCCCGCCGCCTGCCCTCCCGTACGGCCCGCGCCAGTTCCGGATCGGTGTGGTCGGTGAAGAACTGCCAGGGTGTGGTCGCCCCCCACTCCTCGCCCATGAACAGCATGGGCGTGAACGGTCCGGTCAGCACCAGCGTCGCCGCGCAGGCCAGCAGCCCGGGCGAGAGGCTCGCCGAGAGCCGGTCGCCCAGGGCGCGGTTGCCGATCTGGTCGTGGGTCTGGGCGTAGCCGAGGAAGCGGTGGGCGGGCGTGGCCGTACGGTTCACGGGGCGTCCGTGCGTACGGCCCCGGAAGGTCGAGTACGTCCCGTCGTGAAAGAACACCTGGCCGAGGGTCTTGGCCACGGCGGCGAGCGGGGCGCGCGCGAAGTCGGCGTAGTAGCCCTGGGACTCGCCGGTGAGGGCGGCGTGCAGGGCGTGGTGGAAGTCGTCGTTCCACTGGGCGTGCAGGCCGAGGCCGCCCGCCTCGCGCGGGGTGGTCGTGCGCGGGTCGCACCGGTCGGACTCGGCGATCAGGAACAGCCCGCGGCCCTGCTCGGCGGCGAGCGCGTCCACGGCGGCGGACAGCTCTTCGAGGAAGGTCAGCGCCCGGTCGTCGGCGAGCGCGTGGACGGCGTCAAGGCGCAGCCCGTCGATCCGGTAGTCCCGCAGCCAGGCCAGCGCGCTCTGCAGCAGATACGCGCGGACCTCGTCGGAACCGGGCGCGTCCAGGTTCACCGCCGCGCCCCAGGGGGTGTGGTGGGTGTCGGTGAAGTACGGGCCGAAGGCCGGAAGATGGTTCCCGGAGGGGCCCAGGTGGTTGTGGACCACGTCCAGGACCACCCCGAGACCCAGGCCGTGCGCCGCGTCGACGAAGCGCTTGAGCGCCTCCGGCCCGCCGTAGGGTTCGTGGACCGCCCACAGCGACACGCCCTCGTACCCCCAGCCGTGCGTCCCGGGGAAGGGGCACAACGGCATGAGCTCCACGTGGGTGACGCCCAGCTCGGCCAGCTCACCGAGGTGCGCGGCGGCCGCGTCGAGGGTGCCCTCGCGGGTGTACGTGCCGATGTGCAGCTCGTACAGGACGGCGTCCTGGAGCCCGGCGCCGCCGCCCGCCGCGGACGGATGGCGCCAGGCGTACGCGTCGTGGTCGACGACGGCGCTCAGCCCGTCCGGGCCGTCCGGCTGGCGCCGCGAGCGCGGGTCCGGCAGCACGGGGCCGCCGTCCAGCGCGAAGCCGTACCGCGCGCCGTCGGTGGCGTCGGGGGCCTCCCGTGCGTGGGAGATCCACCAGCCGTCGCGGGCCGGATCGCGCTCCAGGGCGTGATCGGCTCCCTCGAGCCGCAGCACCACCCGGTCCTGGGCGTGCGGCGCCCACACCTCGAACTGCACCGGCGCATCCCCTCGTCGTCGAAAGTCACGGCCCCACGACCCATCCTGCAAGGCCGCGGGGCCGCACACCAGGCGGACGCGCGAGGCCGGCCACGACGAAGGCACCTTCCGCGCCCTTGGTCACCGGGACCGGCTCAGGACGCGTCCCACACGTAGTTGATCGCCCGCTCGAAGTTGACGTACCCCAGGCGCGCGAACGACTTCGCCATGGGGACGTTCCCCAGGTCCGTCGCGGCCCGGATACGGGGCACGTCCTGGGCGGCGAGGATCCGGGTGCCCTCGGCGAGGATGTCGTCGATGTACCCCTGGCCGCGGTGTGCCGGGACCACACCTATGTAGGCGATCGTGTGGTGGTAGTTGTTACGGGCCGGGACGACGAACCCCACCGGCTCGCCGGACCCCGGCAGTTGGGCCACCTGCCACCACTCCCGCGGGGAGGTGTAGGCCGCGAACTCCTCGTCGTAGTGCTTCTCCGCCGCCTCCCGCGGCGACAGACCGGACGCCAGGTCCCCCTGACCGTGCGCGTCCAGCGTGCCCTCGACCGCCAGCGCCATCAGCGCGACCAGGTCCTCGCGGTTCTTGACCGGACGGAAGTCCAGACGCCCCGACGGCTCCGGCACGGGCGTGCCCGGACTCCACTCCAGCCGCAGCCGCTCCACGAGCAGCCGCGCACCGGCCCGCTCGACCACACCGGTCACCGTCTCCACGGCCCTGCGGGTGGCCTCGTCCTCACGCCACTGGGCAGGAACGAATCTGCCGTACTCCGGGGGCGTGGCACCCGCCGGTACGACCTGACGCGCCGCGGTCTCCAGGAGGCGCAGCCCCACCTCGGCGGCCTCCTCGGCCGGCAAGGCGGGGTCGATGTCGAAGAAGTCCAGCGCCAGCGGGGCGCCGCCGGCCGCGTTCGTCCACCAGGCGATACGGGCCAGGACCTCGTCGCCGCGCAGGGCCAGCCACATCCACTCGGGCACGCGCCGCCCGGTCGCGAGGTCGTCGGCCAGTTCGTGGTCGAGGACGTAGGAGAGCCGGCAGAAGAGGTCGAGCTCGTGCGGACCGGCGAGCGGGCGCAGCGTCACGGCGGCGGAAGCCGTCGCGGAAGTCGTCGAAGACGTGGTCAAGAGAAGGTCCCCCAGGGGTGTCGAGTCCGGCAGACCGTAACAGACGATCTTGCGCGCGTCGGTGGGGATTTGGGCTTCCGGGCTGGTCAGCGGGGGAGGGCCCAGTGTCCCCGTACGGCAACGGCCGCGCCCCTCTTCTGGACACCCCGGGCCGGTCGGACCGACAATCAGCCTGTGACGTCCTCCTTCGAATTCCACACATACCCCGCGCGGCTCTCGGATGCCGAGCGGGACAAGGCGCTGTGGATGCTCAGGGAAGGGGCGGCGCAGGGCAAGCTCTCGCACGACACCTTCCTGCACCGGATGGAGGCGGCCCTGCAGGCCCGCCGCCCGGACGAACTGGCGGCGCTCACCGCCGACCTGGTCACCGAAGGCCGCTGGTCCCGGCGGCTGTTCGGCGCGGTGGAGCGGATGTCGGCCTTCACCGTACGGCTGGGTCGCGCCTGGCAGGCGGAACGGCTGCCGAAACTGCTGCTGCCGCTGCCCGGCCCGCATCCGCTGCGCATCGGCCGCGATCCGGTCAACGGCCTGCGGCTGAGCCATGAGACCGTCTCACGTATGCATGCCGAACTGAGCCTCCAAGGCGGGATGTGGATCCTGCGCGACCTGGGTTCGACCAACGGCACCACGGTCAACGGGCAGCGGGTGACCGGCGCCGTCGTCGTACGCCCCGGTGACCAGGTCGCGTTCGGGCGGATGAGCTTCCGTCTCTCCGGGCCCGCCGCCCAAAGGCGCGGCTGACCCCAAGTCCCCACCCCCTGGGTGGGGTTAACCCCCGGCCGCAGAGGCCGACGGCCACCAATGTTCGGAAGGCCCCCGCCCGGAAGGCTGATCCCCGAGAGAGATCAACGCTTCCAGGGGAGGTGCCCGCATGCCGGGCAGAACGCCGATCACCGTCCGTACGGCACGCTGGTGTGCCACCCACCCGTGGCGGGCCGTCGTCGGCTGGGTGTTCTTCGTCGCCCTGTGCATCGGCGCGGGGGCCGCGGTGGGCACCAACAAGGGGAAGTTCGAGGACTTCTGGGTGGGGGAGGCGGGCCGGGCCGAGGCCATGGCCGCCGACAGCGGCCTCACCCCGCCGCCCGTCGAGCAGATCCTCATTGAGGCACAGAGCGGCAAGGCCGGGGACAAGGAGTCCGCGGCCCGCGACATCCAGCGCCGGATGAAGAGCCTCGCGCCGGTCGTGGTGTCCGTCGCCGACCCCGTACGGTCCAAGGACGGCTCCGCGCTGCTGGTGAGTGTCACCTTGCGCGGTGACAAGGAGACCGCGAAGAAGGACGTCGACGCCCTCCTGAAGGAGACCGCCGCCGTCCAGGGCGCCCACCGCGACCTGCGGATCGAGCAGACCGGCAGCGCCTCGATCTCCAACGCGGTCAACGACCGGCAGGGCCAGGAACTCCAGCGGACCGAGATGATCAGCCTCCCGGTCACCTTCGTCATCCTCTTCGTCGTCTTCGGAGCCGTCCTCGCCGCGGGCATCCCCATCCTTCTCGCCCTCTCCGCCTTCGCCGGCGCCGTCGGTCTCTACGGACTCGCCTCCTGGGTGTTCCCCGACGCGGGCGGCGCCGCGCTCAGCGCCATCTTCATGCTCGGCATGGCCGTCGGCGTCGACTACTCGCTCTTCTACCTCAAGCGTGCCCGCGAGGAACGCGACCGCTCCGGCGGCACCCTCAGCCACGCGCAGGCCGTCGAGCTCGCCGCCGCCACCTCCGGACGGGCCGTCATCGACTCCGGTCTCGCCGTCGCCCTGGCGCTCGCCGGGCTCTACGTGATGGACGACGTGATCTTCTCGTCCATCGCCACCGGCGGCATCCTCGTCACGCTCGTCGCCGTGGCCGGCTCCCTCACCGTCCTGCCCGCGCTGCTCACCAAGCTCGGCCACCGCATGGACGGGCGCGCCGCCCGGCGCCGCACGCACCGCGGACCCGGCGCCGCCCGGCAGAGCCGGCTGTGGACCGCCCTGCTCCGCCCGGTGATGCGCCGCCCCCTTGTCACCCTGCTCGCCGGCCTCGCCGCCACCGCCGCGCTCGCCCTGCCCACGCTCGGCATGAAGCTCGGCACCGAGGGCAAGGAGACCTTCCCCGACACCATCCCCGCGGTCGCCGCCTACGACCGTACGGTCCGGGCCTACCCCTCCGAGGGCCCCGCGCATCTCGTCCTGGTCCGGGGCGCCGATCCGGCCGCGCCGCTGCGGGAGCTGGCCGCCCGCACCCGGGGCGACTCCCTCTTCGCCCAGGACCGCACGCCGATCCCGCGGATCTCCGCCGACGGCCGTACGGCCCTGCTCGCCCTGCCCGTTCCGTACGCGCAGAACTCCCCTCAGGCCGCCGACTCCCTGGAGCGGCTGCGCACCATCCTGCTGCCCGCCACCGCGGGCGCGGCGGGCGTCGAATGGGCCGTCTCCGGCGAGATCGCATACGGCGCCGACTACGCCGCCCACCAGGAACGCCGACTGCCCTGGGTCGTCGTGCTCGTCTCCCTGGCCACCCTCGCCATCATGTACGCGGCGTTCCGCTCGGCCGTCATGGCGGCGATCGGCGCGCTCCTCAACCTGGCCGCGGTGATGGTGGCGTGGGGCGTCCTCACCCTCGTCTTCCAGCACACCTGGGCCGAAGGGCTGCTGGGCTTCGAGTCGCCGGGCTTCGTCGGCTCCCGTACGCCGCTGCTGGTCTTCGCCATCCTCGTCGGACTCTCCACGGACTACCAGATCTTCGTGGTGAGCCGGATCCGGGAGGCGGTGCGGCGCGGGACGCCGACCCGGCAGGCGGTCGTCGAGGGGATCGCGGGCTCGGCGAGCGTCGTCACCAGCGCGGCCGTGATCATGGTCTCGGTCTTCGTCAGCTTCCTCTTCATCGACCGTGTCGAGATGAAGCAGCTCGCGGTCGGACTGACCGTGGCGGTCCTCTTCGACGCGATCGTGCTGCGGGCGCTCATCCTGCCCTCCGCGATGGCTCTCCTCGGGGAGCGCTGCTGGTGGCCGCTGCGTCCCGAAGCGACCGAGGTACGCGGGGTCAACCCGGCCGGCCCGGCGGGGGTCCGGTCGCGGGCAGAGGTCCGGACGTAACGGACGTACGGCCGAGGGGCGCGCAGTGTGACACCTCACACCGCGCGCCCCTTTCGGCTTCTCACGCCGCCGGCTCCCGAGCTGCCGCCGCCACCGCACCGAAGCGCCTGTTGTGCCAGAGCAGCGGGGCGCCGGTGCCCACGTGGACGGCCGCGACCCGGCCCACCACCGTGTGGTGGTCGCCGTACCGGCGTATGTCCTCCACCAGACACACCGACCAGGCCAGCGCGTCGTCGAAGACCGGCACGCCGAGCACCGCGCGGACCGGCGTGCCCGCGAAGCGCTCGGCGGACGAGGCCGCCGGATCGGCGAACCGGGCCGCCCGCTCGCGCTGTTCCTGCCGCAGCAGATGGACCGCGAACGCGCCCTGGGTCCGGATCACCTCAAGGGTGCGCGAACCGCTGCGCAGACAGGCCAGCAGGAGCGGCGGCCGGGCCGACAGGGATGTCAGGGCCGACACCGTCATCCCGGTGGGACCGGCTGGGCCCCGCGCGGTGACCACCGAGACACCGGCGACCAGCTGTGCGTACAGCCCCAGGCAGCGGGCGGTGTCCGGCCCCGGCTCCGCCAGGAGCTGTTCGGCAGGCGAAGTGGTGACGAGGTCAGTCATGCGCGGCGCCCGCGAGCTCCGCGGTGACCGTGCCGAGCAGTCCTCGCAGGATCCATTCGACATTGCTCCGCAAGGTCGACTCCGCGACCGGATCGAGGATCGCGGCGAGCGTCGGCATCCCCAGGTCGAAGGCGGCCTCGAAGGTCACGAGCGTGCCGCCACCGGCCGCCTCGCACCGCCACGACCCCTCGAAGGTCTCGAAGTCGCCGGAGAGCTGCTCGAAGGCGAGCGTCAGCTCCTGCTCACGGAAGACGTCCCGTTCCGTCCAGCGCATCAGACCGTCACGGAAGGAGACGGTCCACTCCGACACGGTGGAGCCGTCCGCCCGGGGCGGGTGCACCACCACGTTCCGTACGGTGTCGGTGAGTTCGGGATACCGGCCGAAGTCGCAGATCCGGCGGTAGGCGGCGGCGGGGGTGAGGTCGGGGGCGGTCACAGTCACGGTCACATGGCGCATCGGCCCTCCGGGGGCTGGTCGGCGTAAAGGTCGCGTGGATGGGCGGCGTCGATGAGAGAAGGGGGTACGGGCGTCAGCGCAGCCGCGCGGAGACGGTGCGCAGCGCCTGGGCGAAGGCAGCGAGGAAGAGCTGGACCTCGGCCTCGCAGATGACGGCGGGCGGGGTGAGCCGCAGCACCCGGCCGGCGTTGAGCGAGTGGTTCACCAGGACACCCCGGCCGATCAGCTCCAGGACCATTTCACCCACCGCCTGTTCCTGGGCACACTCGACACCGATGAGCAGCCCTCTGCCCCTGACCTCCCGCACCGGCCCGCCGTTCAGGTACGGCGCGCAGACGGCCCGGACGCCGGTGAGTAGCGTCTCGCCCAGTGCGGCGGCACGTGTCACATGGTCCTCGCCGTCCAGCGCCTCGACGGCTGCCACGGCGGCGGCGCACGCCAGCGGCGAGGCGGCGAAGGTGGAGGTGTGCAGATAGGGGTCGCGGGAGAAGGGCTGGTAGACCTCCTTCGTCGCCACCATCGCGGCGACCGGCACCACCCCGCCGCTCAGGCCCTTGCCGACGAGCAGCATGTCCGGCACCACACGCTCGGTGTCCACACCCCACCAGGTGCCCAGGCGGCCGAGACCGGTCTGCACCTCGTCCGCGACGAGCAGCGCGCCGTACCGGCGGCACAGCCGGGACACCTCGGCGAGATAGCCGGGCGGCGGGATGCGCACCCCGCCCTCTCCCTGGACCGGCTCCAGGATCACGCAGGCCCGGCCGCGGCGCTCCTTGAGCGCCGTCGCGAGCGCCCCGGCGTCCCCGTACGGCACCTGCGCCGTGTCCGGCAGCAGCGGGGCGAACGGATCCTGGTAGAGCTTGTTGGCGGTGACACTGAGCGCGCCCAGCGTCTTGCCGTGATAGCCGCTCTCCATGCTGATCAGGGCGTTCCGCCCGTGCGCCCGGGCGAGCTTCAGGGCCGCCTCGGTCGCCTCGGCCCCGGAGTTGACGAAGTGGACCAGATCGAGCCCGGGGGGCGTACGGGCCGCCAGGACCTGGGCCGCGCGGGCCGCGACCGGCTCCAGGAACACCCGGGTGGCCAGCGGATGGCGGTGCAGCTGCTCATGGACGGCGGCGACCACCGAGGGGTGGCGGTGGCCCAGGATGAACACCCCGTACCCGCCGAAGTCCAGGAAGCGGCGGCCGTCGTGGGTGTGGACCCACGGCCCTTCGGAGTCCACCTCGACCATCCCGCCGAGGACGGCGCCGAGGACCGCCCGGCCGGAGCCGAGGTGTCTGCGGTACAGCTCCACGGTCTCCGCGCCGTGGGTGCGCGGCGCGGGCAATGCGGTGCTCATGACGCCAGCTCCCGCGTAACCGGGGCGGCCGGCCGGGGCTCGGCCCCGCGCCGGGTCCGCATACCGCCCGGACGCTCCGCCCAGTACTCCAGGTTGCGCACCAGGGCCTGGCGCAGGAAGTCCCGGGAGACTGCCTCGCCGCCGAGCACGGCACCGGGCGGGGGCTCCTGGGCAGAGCCGAGCGAGCTGCCGAGGGAGGTACCCAGCGGCAGGTCCCGCTGGAAGACGAGGAGCAGCTCCGCGTAGTCCCGCAGCCGTCGCCGCAGCGACGCCGGGAACTCGGCGCCGTCGATCAGCGGCAGCAGCAGCCGGTTCACCGCCTCCAGCGGGATCATCCGCGGCTTGTGCGGCCGCGGCCCGTAGCGCTCGGCGAACTCCAGGCAGATGGCGACCACTTCGTGCTGGAACAGCGCGTGCTCCCCGGCGGTCAGCCAGTACGCGCCGCCGGTCACCCCGCGCCGGATGAGATCGCCCGTGGCGCGCGCGACGACGTCCTGCGGGACGGTGTCGATCCGGGCCTCGGGCGCCCCGGGAAGCACCGGCACCTGCCCCTTGACGATGGCGCCGAGCGCCCGGGTGAGCCCCTGCGCCCCGGCGATGTGTCCGGTGGCGGAGTCGCCCATCACCACGGAGGGCCGCAGGATCACCGCCGGGACGGCACTGTCACGTACCACCTCCTCGCACTCCGCCTTGGAGACGAGGTAGGCGGCGGCGCCGGGGAACCGTTCGGAGTTCTCGGAGGAGGGCGGGTTGGCGACGAAAGCGGTGCTCATGTAGAAGAGCGGTGCTCCGGCGGCCTCGGCGAGCTCCAGCATCGCGCGCGTGCCGTCGAGGTTGGTGCGCCGGATCTCGCCGGGATCGGCCCGCCAGTTGGTGGCCGCCGCGGAGTGGACCACCACGTCGGTCTCCGCTGCGAGCCGGCGCCACACGGCGGGCGGCAGCCCGAGACGCGGGGCGAGCAGATCGGCGCTCACCTCCTGGACCCTTGCGTCCTGGAGCGGGGTGCGATGGCGGAGGCAGACGATGCGGTACTCCGCCGCCAGCTCGTCGATCAGCGCCCGGCCCAGTACCCCGGCACCGCCGGTGAGCAGCAGCGTCGGCCGGCGCCCGGCCAGGGCGGCGGAGAGAGGTAACACGGGCGGTCGGTAGGGGAGTGGGGACGGGGGCGGGGACGACGGGGATGGGGTCATGGGGGTTCCTCCCTCGCGGGTCACGGACAAGATGGTTCGGCGGCCGCCGACGGGGCCGACACGGACGGCGGGCGGTTCGCGGCGCCCAGGCCGACGCCGCCCAGGCCGACGCCGGCCGCGGTCGGCGCTTCAGGCGATCGTCAGCGGGCCGCCCGCCAGATGGGCCGCGAGCGGGCCCGCCATCCGGGGGCGTGCCGGGGGGTGCAGGCTCAGCCCGCCGGCGCTGGCGGCCAGGCGGCCGACCTCGTCCGAGGCCATGAAGTTCAGCCCGCCCGACAGCTCCACCGCGCGCGGCACCACCCGCGCGATGGCGTCCTGGGTGCAGTAGCGCACGTACAGCGAGTCGGCGAGCGTCGTCTCGTCGGGCCCTTCGGCGTCCACCCGGCGGGCGATGCCCTCCGCCGCGGCCATCGCGCCCTCCAGCTCGATCAGCAGCCCGACGCGCTCGTGTTCCGGTACGCGGTCGTTGAGCAGCACCCGCTCCACCAGCCCGCTCGCGGCGCCCAGATAGCTGCCCGTCATCAGCAGCTCGAACCAGACGAACCCGGCCGTCTGCACGGCGTCCATCCGCTGCCCGGACGGGGACGCGGTCCGCACGAGCAGCTCCTCCGGGACGAGCACCTCGTCCAGAGTGACCTGGTCGCTCTCCGCGCCGGCCAGGAAGCTGCTCGACCAGAAGTCACTGACGGTCAGCCCTTCGCTGTCGGCCGGGATCAGCGCCACGGCCAGTTCGTCGCCCGGCCCGTCCTGGCGGGGCACGGTCACACTCGCGGTCAGCAGGTCCATGGAACGGGCCAGGCTGCACGGGCGCTTGACGCCGCTGATCCGTACGCCCTCCGCCGTGACCCGGGCGGACATGCTCGGCGAGAGGATGCCCGAGCCACGCCTGCCCTCCGCGAAACCGGACGCCATCAGCAGATTGCCGGTGGCCACGCCCTCGATGAGCATCCACTCCAGGCCGTCGCCGCCGGAGCCGAGGCCCACCAGCGTCGCCATCGAGAAGTGGTGCATGGTGGTCGCCACGGCCAGGGACGGCGACCGGCTGCCCAGGGCGCGCTGCACCCGCAGCGCCTCCAGCGCGGTGGCGCCGCGCCCCTGCGAGGCGGCCGGTACGAGCAGCCCGGCGCCGCCGGCCTCGCGGAAGAGCCGGATGCCGGGGGTGCCCGGGCTCTCCAGCGCGATGAGGGGTACGGCCCGCAGGGCGTCGTCCAGGCCCGGCAGCAGCTTCTCCAGGGTGGCGCGCTCACGTTCGAGGAATCTCATGGTGATGTGTCCTGTCTGAGTAAGGGCGTTCAGGCGGCCGTGGACTGCCGGTCCCGCAGGAGCCGGCCGGTGGAGTCGAGGTGCTCGGCCAGGTCGCCGTACGACTCCCGGATCCCCGAGACGCAGTACGTGATCGAGCGCTCCCGGCAGAAGTCGCGGACCAGCGGGTACGCGTGACGCAGGGCCGCCCTCGGCATTCCGGGGAAGAGATGGTGCTCGATCTGGTAGTTCAGGCCGCCGTAGAAGAAGTCGCCGACCCGGCTGGTCGGGATGGTCCGCGCGGTGAGGACCTGCCGCTCCAGCCAGCTCCACTCGTCACCGGTGCGGGTGGGCAGGCCCTTGTGGTTCACGGCGAAGCCGAGCCCGAGGAGGTAGCCCAGCAGGACCTGGTGGACGGCGAGGAAGAGCAGCGCCTCCGCCGCCGGCAGCAGGGTGAACACCGCCGTCAGATACAGCAGCGCGTGCGCGGCGAGGAGCCCGCCTTCGAGGAGGGGGTGGCGGAGGGCGCGCCGGTGCAGGGCGATCAGGCCCGCGATCCGCAGCACAACGGCCTCCAGGCCCAGCAGCGGGAAGAAGAGGTGGCGCTGGTTGCGGGCGAGGAAGCGGGCGAAACCGGTGCGCTGCTCGGCCTGTTCGGGGGCGAAGATCGCGACCCGGCGCAGGATGTCGGGATCGAGCTCCAGATGGTTGGGGTGGTTGTGGTGGCGGGTGTGGTGCTGCACCCACCAGCCGAAGGAGACCCCCAGCAGCAGGTTTCCGTGGAGCAGGCCAAGAGCCCGGGTGACCCGCCGCGAGCGGGAGATCTGCCGGTGCCCCGCGTCGTGCACGATGAACGCGAGCTGGCAGGACCAGACCGCCAGCCAGCCGGCCGCGAGCAGGATCTGCCACCAGCTCCGCTCGCCGAGCGCCAGCGCGGCCCAGCCGAGCGCGTTCATCAGCCAGATCAGCGCGACCCGGCCCGCGTAGCGCAGCGGGCGGCGGTCCATCAGCCCGGCGGCCTGGACGCGCCGGGTCAGTTCACGGAAGTCCGCGTCCATCGCCGCGGGGTCGTGGGTCATCGAGGCGTCCATGGGTCCTCCGGGGTCAGAGTGCGGGGGGATCACGGCCATCGGCTCACCCGACCAGACCCATGTAGGCGAGCCGGGAGCGTTGGGTGCGCTGCGCCCACTCGGCGGCGGTCGCCATCCGCTCCTCCGCGGTGGTGTCGAGCAGCCGCCGGCCGGGCCACAGTTCGTAGTCGCCGACCAGGTCGCCGTACTGCTCCATGCCCTGCTGGTAGAGCAGCTCCCGGCGGTGGGTCAGCTCGGCGACGGGCAGGCGCTCCCACAGCCGGGTGCCGCGCTCCAGGAGTTCGGCGAGGCGTCCGGCCTCCTCGGGGTGGGCCCGCAGATGGCGCCTGACGATGGTGCTGCCCACGGACAGGTGCCGGATCTCGTCGATTCCGGCGGCGCGTTCGATCTCGGCCGCGGCCGGGTCGAAGGGCCGCCACTTGCGCTCGCTCAGCTCGGCCGTGGGCGCGAGGACCCCCTCGACCAGGACGGTGAGCGTGACCACCCCGCCGATGTAGTCCCGGCCGCTCTCCATGACGTCGAGCCCGAACTCCTCCAGCGGATTCAGCACGGCCTCCCGGTCGGCCCCGGCCAGCTCCTCCATCGTGTCCAGCAACTCGCCCTCTGGGACGCCCAGTTCCAGGAGATGACCGCGGAAGGCGTAGGCGTGCCGGGCCTCGTCCATCAGCTGGGTGGTGAAGAAGTCCATCCCGGTGAGATCGGGGGCGTAGGCGACGAGCCGGGTGAGGGCGCGGGCCGCCTTCTCCTCGGCCATCGAACGGAACGCGAGCTCCTGCATCACCGCCTGGCGCAGCGGCCCGTCCTCCTTCATGTGCGCCGGCACGCTCACCCCGGCGGTACGGCCCATCGGATCGCCGCGGAGCGTGCCCTGCGGCACGGCGCGCAGCCAGTACGCGATGTCGCACTCCTCCGGCGTCAGCTCGATGGTCTGGGCGCCCTCCAGCAGATCGGGGGCGAGCATCCGGTCCGCTTCGGGCGGCACCGGCAGCGCGGAACTGTTCATGATCATTTCCTTCCGTCGGAGAATGGGGGTTTGGGCAGGAGGGAGGCTCAGACGGTGCGGGTCAGCCGCAGCAGGTTCCAGACGGCGCCGAGACTCGGCCCGCCCTGGAAGACCAGGTACTCCGGCTCGATCAGCTGGGGGCGCCACTTGAGCTTGAAGGACTCCTGCGCGGCGGCCGGATAGAGCGCGGCGCCCCGGCGGCGCACCAGCTCCAGGCAGGGCCGCAGCCCGCGCCCGGGACGGCCGGGCGACCGCTCCAGGGGCTCGAGCTGCACGAACGGGGTGAAGCCGAGGTGCAGCCACGCGTTGCCCTCGTCCTGGAAGCGCCGGAGCGCGGTGGCGAAGACCAGATCGATTGTGCCCGGTGGCGCCTCGGGCGTACGCCGGGTCAGGTCGTACAGCCAACCCGGCCGCTCGCCGAAGACCGGTGAGTACGACACGTACGCGACGATCCGGCCCTGGTGGACGGCGGTGAACAGGCGGCGGTGCGGGGCGCCCGGCCCGCCGCGCTCGCCGATCATGAAGTCGAGCTCCTTGACGTGGCGGCCCTTGGCGCGCAGCCAGGCGGCGTCCACGCCGTCGAGCGCGGCGGCCAGCTCCGGGCCGTCCCGGTCCGCGGGGGATGCCTCGTCGGCGGTGACACCCTCCTTGCGCGCCCTGTTGACCATGTTGCGCACCTTCACCATGCGCCGGCCGCCCAGGGAGTACCCGTCGAGCGCGATGCCGAACGAGGCGCCGAGCTGGTCGGCGGTGAAGCCGTGGGCGGCGTGCAGCTCGGCGTCGCGGCGCGAGAGCTGTACCCCGACGACCTTGCGGCGCTCCCGGGCGGCCCGGTCGAGCAGCGCGGTGAGCAGCCGCTCCCGGTCGGCGTCGGCACAGACCGGGCCGCACAGCTCGAACAGATGGCGGCCGGCGGTGCGGTGGGCGACGAAGCCGTCGGCGTCCGGGACGGAGAGATGACGTAACCCGCTGCCCATGGTCAGGAAGGCGCTGCTGTGATTCCCGTGGCGGCTCAGCATCCGAAACACGTGCTCGGCTTGCTGGGCCTGTTGGGCCTCCTGGGCCCGTTCGGTCCCCGGGGCCGTCATGGGACGAGTCCGTGCTCGGGGCCGCGGCCGGCCGCCACGCGCTGCCCGTCCCGGCCGGGTTCGCCCGGTGGCGCCGGTCGCGCCGGTGGCCAGGCGTGCCAGGGTACGGTCGCGAAGTCGGCCAGCGCCGACTGCACCGCCGGGTGCGGCCGGGGCTCGAAGGCCACTGTGAACGGTTTGACGAAGTTGCCGAACAGCCCCCGGTCGCCGAAGAGATGGATCGGCACGACCAGCAGCGCCCACTCCGGACCGACCAGCCACAGCCACGCCCCGACGACCAGGGCCTGGGTGATCAGGCTGTGCATCACGTTGTACAGCACGTAGTACACGCGCGGGATCCGGCCGTCCGGACTGCGGCGGTGGGCGAGCGCCCCGGGCAGATAGCCGATGAGGTCGATGTGGGCGAACAGGAGCAGGGCCACCCACCAGCGCACCTCGCCGAGGTGGGCCAGGAAGAACCCGGCGGCCACCAGCAGCCCGACGACGTACTCCAGCCTCAGCAGCCGGTAGGTGGTGGGCGTCTGGCAGAGGTTGTGTGCGTCCACGCGTCACCTCCGGTCCGGGGCCGCCGGGCGGCGCGGCAGCGGCGTCATGAGCGGATCCCGGTGATCAGGCGCATGGATTCGTTGTCGCTGCCTTCCAGGAACTGCCGGTAGGGGGAGAACCGCTCCACCGCGTACGGCAGGTCGAACAGGTCGGCCGCCTGGGCCGCCCAGCCGTACCGCGCCCACCAGCTCTCCCAGTCGGCGGGCAGCTGCCACCGCCACGGCGTGCCGGAGGCGGACAGCGCCTCCAGCCAGGGGCCCATGAAGGCCGAGTCGGCCGCGGCGGCGTTCAGGCACTCGGCCCCGATCCAGCTGCCCGGGGCGGAGAGCCCGCCGACCGTCTCGACGACCCTGGCGACCTGCTCCGGCTCCAGATAGAACAGCAGCCCCTCGCACAGCCAGGCCGTGGGCGCGGCCGGGTCGTGCCCGGCGTCCTTGAGCGCGAGGTCCCAGGGCCCCAGCAGATCGGCCGGTACGGCGACCCGCTCGGCCCGCTCCGGCCGCGCCCCGTCCAACGCCGCGTCCTTGAAGGCGTGCACGGGAGCGAGGTCGACCTCGAAGACCCGTACCCGCTCCGGCCAGTCGAGCCGGTGGGCCCGGGCGTCGAGTCCGGCGCCGAGGATCACCACCTGGCGGCATCCGGCGCCGGTCGCCGCGAGCAGGAAGTCGTCGAAGAAGCGCGTACGGACCGCGATCCAGTCGGGGAGCACGTCCTGCAGCAGCCCGGACCCGGGCGGCCGGGTGGTCTCCCCGGCCGCGGTGAGGAACCGCGCGGCCCAGGGATCCTCGACGCACGGAGCGTCTTTGAAGGCTTCCTGGGCGCGCATGCGCGCGGTCCACAGGGCCGTCTGCGACACACCCGCGAGCGGGCCCGAGGGGGTCTCGGCGTCCTGGTTGTCGGACATCGTGGTTCGTTCCTCTTTCACTCGTAAGGGATCGGAAGGCACCCGAAGACGGAAGGCCTACGGAAGGCGTACGGAGGCCGGGTCAGCGCGACCGGCGGCGGTGGTCCAGGAAGACCGCAGCGGCGCCCAGGGCCAGCAGCGGCCACGACGGCTGTGCGGGGTGCCGGCCGCCGAGGCCCGCCGGGGTGCGGGGCTGATGGACCTGAAGGCCGAGCTGCCGGCTCGCGGCGTCGCTGAGGAGGCCGCGTAGCTGCTCCGGGCCGGTGGAGGCGGTGACCATGAAGTCCATGGCCGCGCGGGCCAGTTGCTCCGGCGCGAAGAACTCTCCCGCCAGGGAGGTCAGAATGGAGCGCACTTCCTTCTTGAACACCGGGGCGAGCGCGATCTCGGGTGCCAGACAGCGCACCGACCCCTCCAGATTCGCGAAGGACTTGCCCAGCAGGGAGATGGAGGGCGCCGAGCCGATACCCCGTTTGGAGGCCCGCTCCAGCACCTTCGTCAGCGACACCCCGAAGTCGAGCTCGTCAAGCGAAGCACCGGCGATCTTGGGGACCAGCGCCGCCATGTCGGAGGCGAACGCGGGCAGGTTGGACCACGGGGTCAGCCGCCCCATCTCCGCCCAGGCCCGCGCCAGGCCGTGCCCGTCGTTCTGCGCCACCGCCATCAGCAGCGGCAGCAGGTGCAGACTCGTACGCCGGTCGAGCCGGCCCACCATGCCCCAGTCGATCAGCGTCACGGGCCCGCCCGGCTGGGCGAACACGTTCCCGGCGTGCGGGTCGGCGTGGAACATCCGGTCCACGAAGTAGCCGCGGTACATGAACCGCAGCAGGTCCTTGCCGATGGCGTCGCGCTCCTGGTCGCTGAAGCGGGCGCGGTCGACGTGGCGTACGGACCTGCCCGGGGCGAGCGACTGGACGAGGACCCGTGGGGTGGCGAGGAGGACGTCGGGGACGGCGAGTGTGGGGTACGGGCGGATGTTCTCGGCGGCCTCCTCCATGTTGCGGGCCTCGCCGGTGAAGTCCAGTTCGGGTTCCATCGCGTCGAAGATGGAGCCGAGCATCGCCTCCCCGTCGATGACCTCGTTGAAGCGCGGCGCGGTACGGGCCAGCACCCGGGCCGCCTTGCGCATCAGGGCCATGTCGGCGAGGACCGTCTCGCGGATGCCGGGCCGCTGGATCTTCACGACGGCCGGCCGGCCGTCGGCCAGCGTCACGCGGTACACCTGGGCGAGTGACGCGGCACCCAGCGGCTCGGTCGTCTCGACGTCGTCGAAGCGGAGCTTCCAGTCCGGCCCGAGGTCGCGGGCGAGCACGGGCTCGAACACCGTGAAAGGCTGGATGTCGACCTGGTCGTGGAGGTTCTGGAGTTCTGTGATCACCGTCGCGGACACCATGTCCGGCCGGGTCGACAGGATCTGACCGAGTTTCACGTAGAAGGGCCCCAGGCTTTCCAGGGCCCGGCGTAACGCCCGGGCACGCCGCTGCTCGTGCCCGGAGGAGAGCTCGTCCTCCGGGTACGGCGTGCGGTTCCCGGGGCGGCGGCGGTCGCGCGCCGCCCGGCCGACCTCGTCGGCGGCGAGACCGCCGAGCACCTTCACGACCAGACGCAGACGGTCGCCGACCATGGCCGCCATGAGGTCATCTCTCCTTCAGCAGGGGTACGGCCGGCCGCGGTGAGGACCGGCGGACGACCGGTGGGGCGAGGGTCAGGAGGAGGCGCTCTTGCGGGGCGAGGGGGTGCGCACGGCGCCTCCGACCGCTCCGGCGATGCCCTGGACCGCCTCCAGCGCGGTGAGCAGGGTCGCCACGAGCTCGGTCAGCCGGGCGATCTGCTGGGGGAGTTCGGCGAGCCCGCCGACCGCCTCGCCCGCCCCGGAGAGGGCGGCGAGCGGATTGGCCGGGGCGCCGCCGGCGAGCGCGGCCAGCTGCCCGGGGATCGCCCCGGGGATCGCCCCGGCGAGCGCGGCCAGCGGATTGCCCGCCGCCCCCGCCACCGCGGCCGCCGGCTGGGCCAGTGCCCCCAGCGGATTGGCGGCGGCGGTCAGCGCCGCCAGGGGGTTGGCCGAGCCGCCGAGCGCGGCCAGCGCGCCCACGGCACGCAGTGTCTCGGTGGGGAGTCCGGCGACGGCTTGAAGTGGGTGGCCAAAAGGCAGCAGGTCACCGAACGCGGAATTCTTCGACTTGTCCTTGCGGGGCGGGTCGAGAAGTTCGTTATACGCCTTGTTCGCGCTGTCCGCGACCTCGCTGAGGAAATCCTTGACGGTATCCGTGGTGCTGGGCTTGTCGGCCATTGGCTGAATCCTTTCTTATAAACCCGAAGGTCACCGGCTGTTCACTGGTGATCCGAGTGGAGGCGCGGTTGCCCTTCTGCTTTCTCTCGGCCCATCTCCCTTTCTGAATGCGGAGGTTCATTTCCGCACCGCGCTCGGTCATGGGTACTTTCATCGTCCGGAACGGTGACCCACAAACGCGCGATTCCTCGCTTCATTCATTCGGGCACCGGGTGTCAAAAGCGCTTCCATAAGCAGCGGGAGTCGTGATACAGACTGAAAATGTGCTTGTTTTCGGACATGCGTGGAGGGCCTGCTGAAACGAATTACTCGGTGCGGGTGGGGCGAGGAGCCTTCCAGCGGCTGGCCGATCTTCGACCGCGCCTACGCCGTGGTGTGCCCCGGCGTGGAAGTCCACTGGGGGCAGGGTGAAAGGTGATGCCCGGGCCCGGAAGGCGCCTCGTACACCGGGTCTCGGACACCTCTTCTTCACTCGTACGGGTGTACGCCACCTGCGCCCCGGCGGGGGCGGTGCTGAGGTGGAAGGACGCCCGCCGCCGACCCCGGGGTGCGGCCGACACCGAAGCCGACAGCGGCGCCGACACCGAAACGGGGAGCGCGATGGGAGACGACCCGCCCGTGGGCATACGACGCGTGGGCCTGCGCGGCGCGGGCACCTGGCCCGCCCGCCCGGCGACCCCGGCGCCCCCGAAGACCCCGGCGGCCCCGCCCCGCCCCGGATCCCGGACCGTCGCCCCCAGCCCCCTCGGCATGGGCGTCGGCAAGGACCCGTACCCCCTCTACCGGATCCTGCGCGAGGAGTTCCCCCTCACCTACGACCCGGACCTGAGGGCCTGGCTGCTCAGCCGGTACGCCGATGTGGCCGCCGCCCTCACCGACCCCCGGTTCACCCGCGGCCACCGGCCCGGCGACCCGCCCTGCGCCCCCGCCCACCAGGGCGCCGCCACCGTCGGCCTGCGCCATGTCACCGAACGCACCGCCTACGTCCTGGCCCGCCGGCTCGCCGGGCGCCACCAGGTCGACCTCGTCGAGGAGTTCTGCCGCCGGCTGCCCGCCGGGACGGCCGCCGCGGCCATCGGGGTGCCCTACCGGGACATGATGCGGCTGGTACGCGGCCGGGCGGCGGCCGGATCGCCCGCCGGGCAGTGCACCAGCCTGATCACGCTACGGCAGAAGGCGCTCGCGTCCTTCCTCGCCAACATCCTCGACGACCCCGACCAGCTGGCCGCCGTACGGACCGGGCCGCCCGAACTGCTACGCCGGGCCTGGGCCGAGTCGCTGCGCCGCGACCCGCCCGTCCAGATCGCCGTACGCCGCACCACCGAGGAGGTCGAGGTCAGCGGCGGCACCATCCCGGCCGGCGCGTCCGTGGCCCTGCTCATCGGCGCCGCGGGCCGCGACCCGGAACGCTTCACCGCACCCGACCGGTTCGACCTGCTCCGCGACGACCCCGGTCAGCTCACCTTCGGCCCCGGCTTCTGCCCGGCCGTCGTCCTCGCCGCCCTGGAGGCCGACTTCGGCCTGCGGGCGCTGCTCGACGCCATGCCGCGGCTGCGCTGGGTGGACGGGTTCCGCCCCGCCCACACCGGCGTGATCACCCGCGCGCCGAGGGCTCTTCTGGTACGGCCAGCCGGCTGAGGAGCGCCACCGGCCGGTCCGCGAACAGCTCCGCGAGCGCCACCGCACCGCCTTCGACCCGCCGCTGCCCGGCCAGGAGGTCGAACCACGACCCCTCCGGCAGTTCGAGCACGGTGTCCGCCCAGCCGCCCGACTCCGCGAGCCGCAGCGAGAGCCGGGTGACGGCCGTGACCACCGCGCCCGAGCGGACGAAGGCCAGACAGTGGTCCGCGGCCGGGCCGGTCGCCGTCAGCGGCGCGTACCGCCCCGAATCCCCGAAGATCTCCGGACAGCGGCGGCGCAGTCGCAGCGCCGCCCGGGTCAGCGCCGTCCGCTCGTCCGGCTCCCCGGCCGCGAAGGGACGGCGGTTGTCCGGATCGACGAGTGTGCGGCACACCCGCTCGGTGCCCTGGTACAGCTCCGGCACCCCCGGCATCGTCAGCTGCACCAGCGCGGCGCCCAGCGCGTTGGCCCGGGTGTGCGGGGCGAGCTCCCGCACGGCCGCCGCCAGCGCGGGCGGACCGCCCGGGGGCCAGGCCGCGACGAAGTCGGCGACGGCCTGCTCGTACCCCGGATCCGGCTCGGTCCACGTCGTGCGCAGGCCCGCCTCCCGTACCGCCTTCAGCAGCGCGTCCCCGGGCCTGCCCGGCACCGCGCCCAGGTCCGGACCCAGGCCGAAGGCCGTCTGCCAGGCGCTCCACGCCAGATGCGGATCGGGCGCCGGTACGGGCGAGGCGGCGGTCAGCTCGTCGAGGAGCCCGGCCCAGCGCTCCGGGCACTGGGAGAGCACCGCGATCGCCGCCCGGACGTCCCCGCCGCGCTTGGTGTCATGAGTGGACAGGACCGTGCCGGTGGCCGGCCAGTCCCTGGCCAGCCGGGCGGCGTACCCATGGAACTCCCGCGGCGACACCGCCGGCCTGCCCGGATCCCCGCCGACCTCGTTCGCCGACAGCAGCGGGGTGTAGCGGTAGAAGGCGGTGTCCTCCACGGACTTGGCGCGCAGCGCGGACGCCGTCTGGGCGAACCTGGCCCGGAACGCCGTGTGGTCCGGGCCCTCGCCGAGCCGGCCCAGTGCGAGGTCACGGATCACATCGACCGCGACCGCCTCCTCCGGCACCGCGAACGCCTCCTTCGCCGCCCGCGCCGCCTCCTCGGTGAGCACCTCCTGCCCCCCGATGCGGTAGGGGCGGTAGACGGGCAACCGCACCATCAGCTCGGTCATGGCGGTGCGCAGCGCCCATGGGGCATGGTCGCGCAGTACCGGGTCGGCCGCGCAGATCCGTCCGGCGGTACGAGTCAGCAGGCCGATCTCGGCGGCCAGCTCATGGGTGACGACCCGGTCCATCGCCCGGCGTACGGTCGGCTCCCAGACCCCGCCCCGGTCCGGGGCAGGACCGGCGAACGCCCGGTAGACCTCGGTCAGCCGCGCCGCCCCCGGACCGTCGACGAAGAGACCGTCGACGTACCGCAGCGCGTCGTAGCCGGTGGTGCCGTCGACCGGCCAGCGTGCGGGCAGCCGCTCCTCGCCGGTGAGGATCTTCTCCACCACCGTCCAGCAGCGTCCCCCGGTCGCCGCGTGCAGCCGCTCCAGATACACCTCCGGGTCCGCGAGCCCGTCGGGATGGTCGATCCGCAGGCCCTCGATCACCCCGTCGCGCACCAGCTCCAGCACCTTCCCGTGGGTGGCCGCGAACACCTCCGGATCCTCCACCCGGACCCCGATCAGATCCGAAATGGTGAAGAAACGCCGGTAGTTGAGCTCCGTACGGGCCAGCCGCCACCAGCCGAGCCGGTACCACTGCGCGTCGAGCAGCTCCGCGAACGGCAGCGACGCCGTGCCGTCGCGCAGCGGGAAGACCTGGTCCTCGTAGCGCAGCACACCGCTCCCCGGACCCTGACCGGGCTCGACCCGCAGCCGGTCCCGTACGTCCCCGATCCGGTCGGCGAGCACGGGCAGCAGGATCCTTCCGCCGCCCGCGTCCCACTCGATGTCGAACCAGCGCGCGTATGGCGAGGCCGGGCCCTCCCGCAGCACCTCCCACAGCGCGTGGTTGTGCCGTGGCACCGATGACATGTGATTGGGCACCAGATCCACCACCAGGCCCAGGCCGTGCGCGAGCGCGGTCGCCGCGAGCTCCCGCAGGCCCTCCTCGCCCCCCAGCTCCTCCCGGATCCGGCTGTGATCGGTCACGTCGTACCCGTGCGTCGAACCGGGGATGGCCTCAAGCACCGGTGACAGATGGAGATGGGAGACCCCGAGCGAGGCGAGATACGGCACCGCCCGGGCGGCCGCCGGAAAGGTGAAGTCGGGCCGGAGCTGAAGCCGATAGGTGGCGATGGGCGTCATGCGAACGTACGTACCCGCTTGAGCGGCTTCTGTGTCATCGGCCCATGCGTCCGTTCCACCGGCCGGGGCGACGTTCGACCGATTGCCCTGTACGCCGCGGTGATCGTCCTCGGCGCCGCCTACGCGCCCCATCTGATCACCGTCTCCGGCCTCACCGAGAAGGCCGCCCCCCACCACCCGACTGGCCGAAGCGGCAGCGCCGGTCGCCCGCGGGCCGGGTGCCCTGACGGCGCCCGGCCCGCGGGCGTCCTCAGGCGGGCCGGCGCAGCACCGCCAGGCTGCGGCCAAGGAGCGGCAGCCGCTCCCCGGCGGAGATCTTCGGCGCCTCGTACTCCGCGGCGACCTCCGCCTTCGCGGTGTCCACCAGCACTTGCCAGTTGTCCCCGTGGTCGACCGGCACCATGAATTCCCGGGGCTCCGCGCTGGCGTTGACCATCAGCAGGAACGAGTCGTCGCCGATGCGCTCCCCGCGAGGTCCCGGCTCGGAGATCGCGTCGCCGTTGAGGAACACCGTCAGCGCCCGGGCCTGCGCCGCCTGCCAGTCCCGGGCCGTCATCTCCACCCCCTCCGGGGTGAACCAGGCGATGTCGGTGAGCTCGTCATGGGTGCCCTCCACCGGCCGGCCGTGGAAGAAGCGGCGCCGCCGGAAGACCGGATGGTCGCGGCGCAGCCCCACCATCGCGCGCGTGAAGGCGAGCAGCGTCCCGTCCGTCTCCGTGCCCGGCTCGGGCCAGCGCACCCAGGAGACTTCGTTGTCCTGGCAGTAGGCGTTGTTGTTGCCGCCCTGGGTGCGGGCGAACTCGTCGCCGTGGCTGAGCATCGGCACACCCTGCGAGAGCATCAGCGTGGCGATGAAGTTGCGCATCTGGCGGGCGCGCAGCTCCCGCACGGCCGGATCGTCCGTCTCGCCCTCGGCGCCGCAGTTCCAGGAGCGGTTGTGGCTCTCACCGTCGCGGTTGCCCTCGCCGTTGGCTTCGTTGTGCTTGCCGTTGTAGGCCACCAGGTCGTGCAAGGTGAAACCGTCATGGCACGTCACGAAGTTCACCGAGGCCAGCGGGCGCCGCCCGTCGTCCTGGTACAGGTCCGACGAGCCGGTCAGCCGGGACGCGAACTCCGCGAGCGTCCGCGGCTCGCCGCGCCACAGGTCCCGTACGGTGTCACGGTACTTTCCGTTCCACTCGGTCCACAGCGGCGGGAAGTTCCCCACCTGGTAGCCGCCCTCGCCCACGTCCCAGGGCTCGGCGATCAGCTTGACCTGACTGACCACCGGATCCTGCTGCACCAGGTCGAAGAAGGACGACAGCCGGTCCACCTCGTGGAACTGCCGCGCCAGCGTCGCCGCCAGATCGAAGCGGAAGCCGTCGACGTGCATCTCGGTCACCCAGTACCGCAGCGAATCCATGATCAGCTGGAGCACGTGCGGGGACCGCATGAGCAGGGAGTTCCCGGTGCCGGTGGTGTCGGTGTAGTAGCGCCGGTCGGCGGAGAGTCGGTAGTAGGACGGGTTGTCCAGGCCCCGGAAGGAGAGCGTGGGGCCCAGGTGGTTGCCCTCGGCGGTGTGGTTGTACACCACGTCGAGGATCACCTCGATGCCCGCCTGGTGCAGGGCCCGCACGGCCGACTTGAACTCCAGCACCTGCTGGCCCCGGTCGCCCCAGGAGGCGTAGGCGTTGTGCGGGGCGAAGAAACCGATGGTGTTGTAACCCCAGTAGTTGCTGAGCCCCGCGTCGGAGAGCCGGTGGTCGTTGACGAACTGATGGACCGGCATCAACTCCAGTGCCGTGACGCCCAGTTCCCGCAGATGCCCGATGACCGACGGATGTGCGAGACCCGCGTACGTACCGCGCAGCTCGTCCGGCAGCCCCGGATGGAGCATCGTCAGCCCCTTCACATGGGCCTCGTAGATCACTGTGCGGTGGTAGTCGGTGCGCGGCGGACGGTCGTCGCCCCAGTCGAAGTACGGATTGACGACCACGGACGTCATCGTGTGCGGCGCCGAGTCGAGGTCGTTGCGGGAGTCCGGCCGCCCGAAGTGGTAGCCGTACACCGCCTCGCCCCACTCCACGGCCCCGGCGATCGCACGCGCGTACGGATCGAGGAGCAGCTTCGCCGAGTTGCACCGCAGCCCGCGCTCCGGCGCGTACGGGCCGTGGACCCGGAAGCCGTAGCGCTGGCCCGGCATCACGCCCGGCAGATACGCATGTCGTACGAAGGCGTCCGTCTCGCGAAGCTCCACCGCCGTCTCCGAGCCGTCGTCATGGAGCAGACACAGCTCGATCCGGTCGGCGGCCTCCGAGAAGACCGCGAAGTTGGTACCGGCGCCGTCGTACGTGGCACCGAGGGGATACGCCTGTCCCGGCCAGACCTGCATAGATAAGACTCTTCCACTTCTGATCCGGGTGTTGGGGTGTACTTCGGCCAGATCCTGCCCGAAAGAGGGGCAACCTCCTAGGACTTCGGTCCGTCCTACCGGGTGACCGACACAAGAGGGGGGAAATGTGCGCAATCTAGTGCGCCGCCATCTGGGGAAAGTGGTGGCGGGTACGGCCCTGGCGGTCACGGGGACGGCCGTCATGGTCGGCATCACCCTGCCGGGGACCGCGGGGGCGGACGACACCGGCGGGCGGACGGCCGGAGCGGCCGACGCAGCCACCGACGGCGCTGGGCAGGGCGGCGGGGAGGACCAGGACGGCGCCGGCCCGCCTCCCGGACCGGCCGTCGTGGCCGCCGCGCCGGCCGAGGGGGAGCGCGGCGTGGGCAGCGACCCGCTCACCGAGACCGAGCTGAAACGGGCCCGGCAGCTGGCCCTGCCCCAGGCCGCGGCGGACTTCAGCGACGTCGAGGGCGCCCGGGGGCCGCAGCACCTCGCCACCAACCTCGCCGACCCCGTCCCCGGCGAGCCGGAGGCCACCGCGCCACGCCGCGCCGAGGTGCGCTCCTACGACTACCGGCACAACACCCTCATCACCAGCACCGTCAACCTCGACGCGGGGAAGGTCGAGAAGACCGGCACCCAGCGCGGCGTACAGCCCTCACCGCACCGGGCCGAGCTCCGCGAGGCGATCGAGCTGATCTTGAAGAGCCCGCTCGGCAAGGGGCTGAAAGACGACTACAAGGACGCCACCGGCAAGGAGCTCACCTCACCCGATCAGCTCTGGTTCAACGGCGACGTCTACCGCACCTACCGCGAGGAGAACGTGCCGCCGGCGCTGACGAAGTGCGGCGAGCACCGCTGCGTACGGCTGGCCTCCAAGGTCCTCAACGGCTCGTGGATCGACACCCGCGACCTCGTGGTGAACCTGAGCACCCGCACCGTCACCGACGTCGGCTGAGCCGCGCCGCCTGCGCCGCCGCCTCCTCCTCATCCCTTCCGTTCATCCCTTCCGTCACTTCTTCCACCCGCGCGTCGCAGCACGCCCCGCGGGCACGTCCGTACGAGGGAGCTCGTTCTTCCATGCGCTTCTCCACCCACCTCAGAGCAGCCTCGCGGCTGCGCGGGACCGGCGCCGTGCTGGCCGCCGCCGCCCTCCTCGCCACCGCCACCGCCGCCGCGGGCCCGGTCTCCCCGGCCGCGGCCGAGCTGGTCGCCGCGCCCGCCCCCGCCCGCCCCGACTGCAGCGCCGCCCACCGCATCGAGCAGACCCTCGACGGCGGCACCACCTGGCGCATGTGCTGGCGCTACGACACCGACGCCGGACTTGTCCTGGACAAGGTCTCCTACCAGCCCAAGAGCGCCGCCACCCCGATCCGCGTCCTCACCAGCGCCAAACTGGCCCAGATCCACGTCCCGTACGACGACGGGAGGCACGAGTTCGACGACCTGACCGGCGCCGGATTCGGCATGGGTCTGCAGAACCTCAAGCCGGCCGAATGCCCCGGCGGCACCATCACGCCCGTCCGTGTCGCCGACCTCGGCACCGTCAAGGGCCTGTGCACCACCACGCGCGCGCGTGGCCACGCCTACCGCATGGCCAACGACCAGATGACCAAGGTCTGGCAGTCCCAGGGCAAGGACTTGCTCGTCTACACCGTCAACAAGGTGGCCTGGTACGAGTACATCACCGAGTGGCGCTTCTCCTCCGACGGCACCATCGCGGCCAACGTCGGCGCCACCGGCAGCCTTTCGCCGATGGACTACAACGCCACCGACGGACGCGGCTGGCCGATCGGAGCGGGCGCCCGCTCCTACGCCACCAGCCACGCCCACAACGTCTTCTGGCGGCTCCACTTCGGCCTCGACGGCTCACCCAAGGACCGGGTCGAGCAGGTCGACTCCACGGTCACCCGCCCCACCGGCAACGGCGGCCCCAAGGTGAAGACGGTCCGCACCCCGGTCACCAAGGAGCTCGCCGGGGACGCCAAGACCATGCGCTGGTGGCGGGTGGTGAGCCAGAACGGCAAGAACAAGGACGGCCACGCCCGCAGTTACGAGATCGTGCCCGGCCCCTCGGCCACGCACGACGGCCGCGGCTTCACCCGGCACGACGTCTACTTCACCCAGGCGCGCGCCTGCGAGCAGTTCGCCTCGAACAACATCCGCGACTGCGGGCGCGGCGCCCCCGACAGCGTCGACAAGTGGGTCAACGGCGAACCCCTCGTCAACCCCATCGCCTGGGTCAACATCGGGTTCCACCACATCGCCCGGGACGAGGACCAGCAGCCCATGCCGGTGCACTGGCAGGGCTTCCAGCTCGCCCCCAGGGACGTGACCGCTATGAATCCGCTCACTCCGCCCGCCCTCGCCGACCAGAACGGCCAGCCGGCTCAACCCCGTTGACGAAGCAGCCTGCGCATCGGGCTGCACCGCCCACTGCTCCCGGAGTACCCTTCCTTGATCGTTGCCAGACGGGGTGTCCAGGAGCAGAAGGCGGTGCGCGGGTGAGCTCGGGAGGGCTGGAGCTTCCTCCAGGTGACCCTGGTCACGAGGGGGACTCCGATGACCCCGCAGAAGTCCCGCCAGGAGCGGTCTCCCTCGCACGTCCGATGGAGATCGGGGCGGAGCTGGAGTGGGGCGCGGAGGCCTGGAGCGAGGTACGCACCCGCGCCCAGCGGGCCGGCCGCGCCTACATCTGGCTGAATCTGGTCGAACAGCGGCTGCGCGCCGTCGTGGCCGCCGTGCTCCGCCCGGTCTACGAACCGGTCCACGGCGACGACTGGGTGGTGGCCGCGGCCGGCCCGGCCGGCCAGGAGTGGGTGCAGCGGGCGGTCGCCGTCCGCGAGGTCTCGCGCCGCAAGGGCTATCTCCTCGACCCGGCCGACGACAACGTCCTCAGCTTCCTCACGCTGCCGCAGCTGCGCGAGCTGATGGTGCAGCACTGGCCCTGCTTCGAGCCGTACTTCGACGACCGGCGGGAGGTCGAACTGGCCCTGGACGAGCTGGAGGTCACCCGCAACGTCGTCTCCCGCAACCGGGCCCTCTCCCTGACCGTGCTCGCCCAGTCCGAGCGGGCCTCCGCCCGGCTCCTGGAGATCCTCGGCAGCGGCGCGGGCGTGCCGTCGGCCGACCGGCTGCCGGTCGACGCGGTCGAGGACCTCGTCGGCGACCGGTACGCGGACGTGGTCTCCGTCCACCCCGACCGGGTGCGCCTCCAGCGCCAGCTGCCCGCCGAGGACCTCTTCGGCGGCGCGCGCCGCCTCGACGCCACCGGCATAGGCCTGAACCTCCTCGTGCAGAACTTCTCCGGCCGGCGGCTGGTGCGCCTGGCCGAGTCGGGCTGCCGGATACGGCTGCTGTTCCTCAACCCGGCCAGCAGCGCCGTCAAACGGCGAGAGCGCGAACTCGGCCTGAAGAAAGGCGAGCTGAGCCGCTCGGTGGAGATGAACATCCTCCATATGCGCAGGGTCCGCTCCAAGCTGCGCGACCCGGGCGCGTTCCAGATCCATGTCTTCGACGAGACCCCCCGCTTCACCGCGTACCTCGTCGACGGGGACGGGCCGGACGGGGTCGCCGTCGTCCAGACCTATCTGCGCCGGGCCCGCGGCATGGAGGCGCCGGTGCTCGTGCTCCGCGGCGGCGGGCGCACGGTGGTCCGCTCCGGGCAGAGCGGCCAGGACGGCGAGAGCGGACTCTTCGAGACCTACCGGGAGGAGTTCGAGTCGGTGTGGCTGGATTCCCGTCCGGTGTCGTGAGCCACAGCCGGCGCGGGCTCCCGGCGGCGTTGTCAGTGGCGCGTGCGAGGGTGTGGATTCAACGGGGGAGCACCACGTAAGGAGGACCCGATGGCTTGGCATGGGCTGCCGCTGGCCGGCTTCGACCTGGAGACGACCGGCACCGATCCGCTTGAGGCGCGGATCGTGACCGCCTCGGTGATCGGTGTGCACGACGGGCTGCCGGCGCGGCAGCGGGACTGGCTGGCCGACCCGGGGATACGGATCCCGGCCCAGGCCTCGGCGATCCACGGGATCAGTACGGAGCGGGCGACGGCCGAGGGCCGGCCGGTGGCTGAGGTGGCCGACGAGATCGCGGACAGCCTGACGGGCTACTGGACGCAGGGCGTCCCGGTCGTGGCGTACAACGCGGCCTTCGATCTGACCCTGCTCTCGGCCGAGCTGCGGCGCCACGGACTGCCCTCGCTCAGCGAGCGGCTCGGCGGGGCGGGCATCGGCCCGGTCATCGATCCGTACACCATCGACCGGGCCGTCGACCGCTACCGCCGCGGCAAGCGGACCCTCGAAGCGGTCTGCGGGGAGTACGGCGTGGTCCTCGACGGCGCCCATGAAGCGGCGGCGGACGCGCTGGCGGCGGTGCGGGTGGCCCGGGCGATAGCCGAGCGGCATCCGTCGGTGGCCGCGCTGAGCCCGCGCCAGCTGCATGAACGCCAGATCGTCTGGTACGCCGAGTGGGCCGAGGACTTCCAGCGGTTCCTGCGCGGCAAGGGGAACGCCGACGCCGTGATCGACCCGTCCTGGCCGCTGCGGGAGCTGACCGCGGCCGTGCGCTGAGGCGGCACGGCCGGGGCCGGGCGGCTCAGTTGGCCGGGTGCTCCGCGAGGAAGTCCAGGAGCAGGGTGTTGACCCGCTCCGGGGCGTCCAGCTGGAGCCAGTGGCCGGCGTCCTCGACCCGCTCGTAGCGGAAGGTGCCGTCCACGTACTTGTCGGTGCCGGTCATCGACCGCTCGGTGAGGTAGCGGTCGCCGCTCGACCAGATGCCCAGGACGGGCCCGGGCAGCGAGGGCAGCGGCTGAGGCGGGCCGAACAGCACCTCCGGGGGCATACCCGCCCGGTACACCGACAGGGCCGCCGTCAGCGCGCCCGGCTCCCGCATCCGGCCGACGATCTCCTCCTTGTCGGGGTGGGCGCCGGGCATCTCGCGGAAGCGGGCGAAGTCGTCCCGCGCGAGCCACTCCTCGGCGAGGTCCTCGATCTGGAACAGCAGCATGTACCAGGACTGCTGGAGCTGTTCCCAGCCCGCGTCCCGCAGGCCGCCCAGATGGCCCACCGACAGGATGCTCAAGCTGGCCACCCGCGCCGGCGCGGCCATGGCGAGCTGCTGGACCATGCCCGAGCCCCAGTCGTGGCCGACCAGATGGGCGGTCTCGATCTCCAGCCGGTCGAGCAGCTCCATCAGGTCGGCCACGGACCGGGCCGGGGCGTACGCCTCCGTGCCCGCGGGCCGGCCGGAGGCGCCGAAGCCGCGCAGCGTGGGGGCGACGGTGCGGTAGCCGGCCGCGTTCAGCGCGGGCACCTGGTGGCGCCAGAGCTCATGGGTGTCGGGGAAGCCGTGCACCAGCAGGACGGCCGGACCCGAGCCGCTGTCCTGGATGTCCAGCGTCACGTCGGTCAGTTCGATACGCGTCACAACACTCCGATCACGCAAGGGAGTTATGTCCGGATCATGGCCGAAGTGGACTCCTTCATGATGTCAGAACGGGTACCAGCGGACCTCCGGGTCGCCGTCGCGCAGCGACGCCACCCGCCGCCGGAACTCCGCCAGCGCCTTGGGGTTGGCCGGGGCGTGCTGGGCCACCCACGCGCAGCTCGCGGTCTCCCGGGCGCCGCGCAGGACGGCGCAGCCGGACCACTCCCGTACGTCCCAGCCGTAGGCGGCGGTGAAGGCGTCGTAGGCGGCCGGGTCGAGGCCGTAGCGGTCCCGGGCGAGGGCGAGGACCACCAGATCGTGTTCGCGCAGATCGGCCGAGAAGGTCTCCAGGTCCACCAGGACCGGACCGTCGGGGCCGACATGCACGTTGCGCGGCAGGGCGTCGCCGTGGATCGGGCCGGGCGTCAGATGCGGGGTGAGCGCGGCGGCCGCGTCGGCGAATCCGTCGCGGCGCTCCCGCAGATAGTCGGCGTCGGCCGCGTCGACGGCGTCGCCCGCCAGGCGCAGCCAGCGCTCGACACCGTCGAGCAGCTCCCGGCGGGGCAGCTCGAACGCCGGGGCGGGCAGGGCGTGCACCCGGCGCAGCAGCGGCGCGAGGTCCCGGGGCTCGGTGGGGCGCACCGCGTCGGGCAGCCGGTGCCAGAGGGTGACGGGGTGGCCGTCCACCAGCCGGGGCGCGGCCTCGGCCGGCCGCACGGCGGGGACGTCCGCCTCGGCGAGCCAGGCGGCCACGGCCAGCTCCCGTTCGGCGCGGGGGAGAAGCTCGGCGCCGCGGCCGACCTTCATCACCAGATCGCCGGCGGCGAAGACGGCGTTCTCGCCGAGGGCCAGCAGGGTCCCGTCCGCGGGCAGCGCCGCGGCGGCCAGGATCTCCCGGGCGCGGGACTCGTCCATCTTCTCTCCCTCTGCGTGTGCGAATGCGTCAAATTTTCGCATCCACGCACGACGGGTTGACGAACCGACGGCCTGTCAGGACCATGACGGGGGCCGGTTGAACTTAATAAAAGGGCATATAAGGGGTCAATTCTGTGACTTTGGCGACCGCAACGAAGCGGTCCGGCGCCACCGCCGGTACACGACCGGAACGCCCCCGGGATCACAGCGCCTGGTTCCTGGTCCTGCCCGCGCTGATCCCGATCCTGGTCCTGAGCGTCGGCCCGCTGCTCTACGGCATCGCGCTGGCCTTCACCGACGCCCAGTCCGGCCGCACCCAGGCCACCGGGTGGATCGGCACCCTCAACTTCCAGGACCTGCTGCACGACACCCTCTTCTGGGACTCGTTCCGGATCGGCCTGCTCTGGGCGGTCGGCGTCACCGTCCCGCAGTTCCTGCTCGCCCTCGGCCTCGCCCTGCTGCTCAACCAGAATCTGCGGCTGCGCTGGCTGGCGCGGGCCCTCGCGATCGTTCCGTGGGCGATGCCGGAGGTCGTGGTCGGCATCATGTGGCGGCTCGTCTACAACCCCGACGCGGGCATCCTCAACGAGACCCTGAGCACCCTCGGCCTCGGCGACGGCCGGGACTGGCTGACGGGCCTGGCCACCGCGCTGCCCGCGGTGATCCTCGTCGGTGTTTGGGCCGGTATGCCGCAGACCACCGTCGCCCTGCTCGCCGGGCTCCAGAACACCCCGCACGAACTCCACGAGGCCGCCGCGCTCGACGGCGCGGGCGCCTGGCGGCGCTTTCGCACCGTGACCTGGCCCGCCCTGCGGCCGGTCGCCCTCGCCATCACCGCCCTGAACTTCATCTGGAACTTCAATTCCTTCGCCCTGGTCTACGTCCTCACCAGCGGCGGCCCCGGCGGCCGGACGCGGCTGCCCATGCTCTTCGCCTACGAAGAGGCCTTCCGTTACGGCCAGTTCGGCTACGCCGCCGCCATGGGCTGTGTGATGGTCGCCGTCATCTCCGTACTGCTCGCCGTGTATCTGGTGGGCCGCCTGAAGGGAGAGGACCGATGAGCGCGCTGCGCACCAGCCGGCCCGCGCGAGCCGGACAGTACCTCGCGCTCCTCGCCTATCTCGTCTTCCTCGCCTTCCCCTTCGCCTGGCTGATCTCCACCGCCTTCAAGCCCGCACGCGAACTCGCCTCCCTGCACCCCACCTGGATCCCCGAGAACCCCACCCTCGGCAACTTCCGGCAGGCCTTCGACGAACAACCGCTCCTCCAGGCCGCCGGGAACAGCCTGCTCGCCGCCCTCGGCGCGGCGCTGATCTGTGTCGTCCTCGCGACCCCCATGGCGTATGTGATCGCACGGCACCGGGGCAGACTCTCCACCGCCGCCACCGGCTGGGTTGTGGTCAGCCAGGCGTTCCCCTTCGTGCTGGTGATCATTCCGCTGTTCCTGATCCTCAAGAACCTCCACCTCATCAACAGCGTCATCGGCCTGGTCCTGGTCTACGTGGTCTGGTCGCTGCCGTTCGCGCTGTGGATGCTGGTCGGCTACGTACGGGCCGTGCCGGCCGAGCTGGAGGAGGCCGCCGCCGTCGACGGCGCCGGCCGGCTCCGTACGCTCGTCTCGGTCACCGCGCCGCTCCTCGCCCCCGGCATCGTCGCCACCGCGCTGTTCGCCTTCATCACCGCATGGAACGAGTTCTTCTTCGCGCTCGTCCTGCTCAAGACCCCGGAGAAGCAGACCTTGCCGGTCGTCCTGACGCACTTCCTCGGCGCGGAGGGCGTCGCCGACCTCGGCCCGCTTGCCGCGGCCGCGTTCCTCGCCACCCTTCCTTCGCTCGTCGTCTTCGCGGTCATCCAGAAGCGGATCACCGGCGGCATGCTGGCCGGGGCGGTGAAGTCCTGATGCGCGTACGGACGCTGACCGCCGCGATCGCCGCGCTCGCCCTGCTGCTCACCGGGTGCGGTGGCGACGAGCGCCCCTCCGACGGGACGATCAGACTCCGTTTCCAGTCCCTCGCCTGGCAGAAGGAGTCCATCGACGCCAACAAGGAGCTCGTGCGGGAGTGGAACGCCGCCCACCCCGACATCCAGGTGCAGTACGTCCAGGGCAGCTGGGACAGCGTCCACGACCAGCTGCTCACCTCCTTCGAGGGCGGCGAGGCACCCGACATCATCCATGACGCCTCCGACGACCTCGCCGACTTCGCCTACGGCGGCTACCTCGCGGATCTGCGCGGGCTGCTGCCCGAGCGGCTGCGCGCGGACATCCCCGAACAGAGCTGGCAGACCACCACCTTCGGCGAGGGGGTGTACGGCGTGCCGTTCCTCCAGGAGCCGCGGGTGATCATCGCCAACCGGAAGATCCTGGAGGCCTCCGGCGTTCGTATCCCGACCCCCGCCAAGCCCTGGACGTGGGAGGAGTTCCGCCAGGTCGGAAAGGACCTGACGGCCGCGATGGGCAAGGGGAAGCACGCCGTCGCCTGGCCTCTCAAGGAGCCCGTCTCGGTCTCCCTCAACCTCGGCCTCTCCGCGGGCGGGCGGCTCTTCCACCGGGGCGAGGACGGGAAGGTGACGATCCGCTTCACCGAAGCCGACGCCGTCGTCCCCGGCACCGTCCGCGACCAGATCAACACCGACGCCAGCGCCTCGCGCACCACGCTGGGCAGCGGCGGCTCCGACACCCTGCCCGGACTGTTCGGCGGTACGTACGCGATGGTGCCGCTCGGGTTCTCCTACCGGCAGCAGATCGCGCAGCAGGCACCCGAGGGCTTCGAGTGGATGGTCCTGCCCGCCCCGGCCGGCGCCGGCGGGCTCGCGCAGGGCGTCTCCCCGCAGACCCTCTCCATCGCCGAGGACAGCCCGTACAAGAAGGAGGCCGCGCGGTTCATCGACTTCCTGCTCCAGCCGCGGAACATGGTGCGTCTGGCGCAGGGGGACTGGATGCTGCCGACCGGGACGGCGGCGCTGCGCGACCCCGCGCTGCACACCGAGAAGGACGGCTGGGCGACCGGCGCCGCGCTCGCCCGGCATCTGCGGCCCGCGCCCGCACAGTCCGTACGCGGCTATCCGGAGTGGAAGGACAAGGTGGCCACCCCGGCCTTCCAGGAGTACTACAGCGGCGCGATCGACCTCGCCGAGCTGCGGGAGCGTCTGGTGGACGACGGCAACCGAGTCCTCGCCAGGTACCAGCGACATTAAACTGGACGAGACGTCTCGTCTCGAATAAAGTGGGCGCATGACCAGTCGTCACCGCGCCCATGTCGCCATGTTCTCCATCGCCGCCCACGGGCACGTGAACCCGAGCCTCGAAGTCATCCGGGAACTCGTCGCCCGTGGGCACCGCGTCAGCTACGCCATCCCCGCCTCCTTCGCCGAAAAGGTCGCCGCCACCGGCGCCGAACCGGTCGTATACAACTCCACGCTGCCGACCGACGACGATCCCGAGGCCTGGGGCACCGAACCGATCGACTACATCGAGCCGTTCCTGAACGACGCCGTCCAGGCGCTGCCGCAGCTGGCCGACGCCTTCGCCGGGGACGAGCCTGACCTCGTCCTCCATGACATCACCGCCTACCCGGCGCCCGTCCTCGCCCACCGCTGGGGCGTACCCGCCGTCTCCCTGTGGCCCAACCTGGTGCCCTGGGAGGGGTACGAGCAAGAGGTCGCCGAGCCGATGCTCGCCGGCCTCAAGGCCTCCGAGCGCGGCAAGGCGTACTACGCCCGCTTCGAGAACTGGCTCTCCGGCAACGGCCTCGACATCCACCCCGACCGATTCGTCGCCCGCCCCCGCCGGGCCGTCGTCCTCATCCCCAAGGCCCTCCAGCCGCACGCCGACCGGGTCGACGAATCCGTCTACAGCTTCGTCGGCGCCTGCCAGGGCGAGCGCGCCGAACAGGGGGACTGGCAGCGGCCCGTCGATGCCGAGAGGGTGCTGCTCGTCTCGCTCGGCTCGGCCATGACCAAGCAGCCCGAGTTCTACCGGGAGTGCCTCAAGGCGTTCGGTGATCTGCCCGGCTGGCATGTGGTGCTGCAGATCGGCAAGTTCGTCGATCCGGCCGAACTCGGCGAGATTCCGGCCAATGTCGAAGTGCACTCCTGGGTGCCGCAGCTCGCCGTCCTCCGGAAGGCCGACGCCTTCATCACCCACGCCGGGGCGGGCGGCAGCCAGGAGGGGCTGGCCACCGCCACCCCCATGGTCGCCGTGCCGCTCGCCACCGACCAGTTCGGCAACGCCGACATGCTCCAGGCCCTCGGCGTCGCCCGCCAACTGCCGCTTGTCGAGGCCACCGCCGAGGCGCTGCGCACGGCCGTACTGGAGCTCGTGGACGATCCGGAGGTGGCCCGGCGGCTCGACGGCATCCGGGAGCGGATGGCGGCCGAGGGCGGCACCCGGCGCGCCGCCGACCTCATCGAGGCGGAGCTCCCTCATGTCACGAAAGGCTGAGTGGTAGGGGGAGTTGGGGGAGAAGTCCGGCCTGGCCCCTCCAGGCCGGATTTGTTATTACGAAACCTTGTTGACTAAGTCACAGCTGTATGAAGGTCTTGATCTGAGCTCGTCAATCGGCAATGGTTTCGAAGCGGTCACGGAAGCACTGCCTCCGTGACCGAACCCCCCACACAACAAAATGCCGAGGAGACCCCTCTTCATGGCCATTCACAAGCGTGCGCGCAGGACCACCCGGCTCGTCGCGGCGATCACCGCCGTGGCCGCCGCCGGCGGACTGACCGTCCTGGGAACGTCCTTCGCCGGAGCCGCCCCCGCACCCGCGGAGGGCACCATCTACGGCGCCGACGCCGCGACCGCCATCGCGGGCAGCTACATCGTGCTGCTCGACGAGAACGCCGACAAGACGAAGCTGGCCAAGGAGTACGGCGGCACGCTCAGCCGCAGCTACAACTCCGCCGTCAACGGCTTCTCCGCCACCGGCCTTTCGGAGACCGAGGCCAAGCGCCTGGCCGCCGACCCGGCCGTGGCCAAGGTGGTCCAGAACAAGAAGTTCCACATCAACGAGGTCCAGGACAACCCGCCGTCGTGGGGTCTGGACCGGGTCGACCAGGCCGAGACCGCCGGGGACAAGAAGTACACGTACCCCGACGGCGGCGGCGAGGGCGTCACCGCGTACGTCATCGACACCGGAGTCAACACCAAGCACAAGGACTTCGGCGACCGGGCCACCTCCGGCTTCGACGCCATCGACAACGACAACGATGCCAGCGACGGCAACGGCCACGGCACCCATGTCGCCGGCACCATCGCGGGCACCGCCCACGGCGTCGCCAAGAAGGCGAAGATCGTCGCCGTCCGGGTCCTCGACGACAGCGGCTCCGGCACCACCGAGCAGGTCGTCGCCGGCATCGACTGGGTCACCAAGAACCACCAGGGCCCCTCCGTCGCCAACATGAGCCTCGGCGGCGGCGCCGACCCCGCCCTCGACGAGGCCGTCCGCAAGGCCATCGCCTCCGGTGTCACCTTCGGTGTCGCCGCCGGCAACGAGTCCTCCGACGCCGGCGAGGGCTCCCCCTCGCGGGTCGAGGAAGCCATCACCGTGGCCTCCTCCACCAAGGAGGACGAGCAGTCCAGCTTCTCCAACTTCGGCTCGGTCGTGGACCTCTACGCACCGGGTTCGGACATCACCTCGGCCTGGATCGGCGGCGACGACGCCACCAAGACCATCTCCGGTACGTCCATGGCGACCCCGCACGTCGTCGGCGCGGCCGCGCTCTACCTGGCGGCCCACCAGGACGCCACCCCGGAGCAGGTCGCCAAGGCGCTGGTCGACGGCTCCACCGACGGCGCCATCTCCAACCCGAGCGAGGGCACGGCCAACAAGCTGCTGAAGATCGTCGAGTAGCGGGCACCCCCTGAACGGCGGCCGCCGCGCCCTCCCCCACGGGGCGCGGCGGCCGTCCTATCGTGTGATCATGCCGATCACCTACGCCGCACTGCTCCGCGGAATCAACGTCAGCGGGCACCGGCGCGTCCCCATGCCCGAACTCCGCGCCGTCCTGCAGGAGCTGGGACACCGCGACGTCCGCACCCATCTGCAGAGCGGCAACGCCGTCTTCACCACCGAGGCCACCGCCGACGCGGCCGCCGAGAACGCGCTCGCCGCCGCCCTCGAGGACGCCATCGAGCGGCGCTTCGGCTTCCGGGTCGACTGCCTGGTCCGCAGCGGCGCCTATCTGCGCGCCGTCGCCGACGCCTGCCCCTTCCCCGCCGCGGAACTGGAGGGCAAGCAGCTCCATGTGACGTACTACTCCGCACCCGTCGAGCCCGACCGTTTCGCCGCGCTCGACCAGGAGGCCTTCCTCCCCGAGGAGTTCCGCCTCGGCGACCGCGCCCTCTACCTGTACGCGCCGAACGGTCTCGGCCGCTCCAAGCTCGCGGAGGCCCTGGCCCGTCCCGCCCGGGTCAAGGGCCTCGTCGCCACCACCCGTAACTGGAACACCGTCGCCAAGCTCGTGGAGATGACCGCCGATGACTGACAGTCTTTGGATCGGACCGCGAAACCAGGCCACCTCGCTGGCTAGGCTCATCTCATGACCACTGAGACGAAGAAGACCGCAGTCGACTTCTGGTTCGACCCCGCCTGCCCCTTCGCCTGGATCACCTCACGCTGGATGCTGGAGGTCGAGCAGCAGCGCGACATCGAGCTGCGTTTCCATGTGATGAGCCTGTACTTCCACAACCTCGGCAACGAACTGCCCGACTGGTACCGCACCCTCGTCGACAAGTCGATAGGCCCGGTCCGGGTCGCCGCCGCGGCCGCCGCACAGCACGGCCCGGAGATCCTGCGCGACCTCTACACCGCGTACGGCACCCGTATCCACGAGAAGAAGACCGAGGACTTCGACGCCGTCGTCACCGAAGCCCTCGCCGAGCTGGGGCTGCCGCCCGAGCTCGCCGCCGCCGCGCACGACCCCGCCTACGACGACGAGGTCCGCCGCAGCCACGACGCCGGAAAGGACCCGGCCGCCGAGGCGTACGTCGGCACGCCCACGATCCATGTGGACGGCACCGTCTGGTTCGGCCCGGTCCTGCGCAAGATTCCGCGCGGGGAGGAGGCGGCTCGGATCTTCGACAGCTTCCGTGTCCTCGCCGGCCACCCCGACTTCTTCGAGCTGAAGCGCACCCGCACCGACGGCCTCGACTTCAGCTGAGCCCGCCGAGGGACACGGATCAGGCGGCGAGCGCGCGCTTCACGGCGCGCGCCTCGTCGTACCGGGTCAGCAGCAGCCGCGCCAGCTCGGGCGCCGGGCCCAGCACATCGGCCAGCACGTCCGCCTCCCGGGCCCCGGCCACAATCCGGTCCGGCAGCCGGCCCGGCGCGATCACATACGGGGCCACCGCCACCCGCCGGACGCCGTCGGCGCGCAGCGCGCGTACGGCGTCCTCGGTCCGGGGCAGAGATGCGGAGGCGAACGCAGGCCGCACGGCGCACCAACCGGTGTGCCGCAGCTCCCGCGCCATGTGAGCGATCACTGCGATCGCCTCCGGGTCCGTGGAGCCCGCCGAGGCCAGGACGACCCCGGTCGCGCTCTTGTCGCCGGGCGCGAGCCCGGCCTCGTACAGCCGCCGTTCCACCGCCGAGACGAGCAGCGGTGACGGGCCCAGCACCGCCGCCTGGCGGATGCGCAGGGACGGCGGGGCCTGGCGCAGTACAGCGGGGATGTCGGCCTTCGCGTGGAAGGCGCGGGTCAGCAGCAGCGGCAGCGCCACCACGTCCCGGACGCCCTCCTGGGCCAGCCGCTCCAGCACCGCCGGTACCGAGGGCACGTTGAAGTCCAGGAAGGACGTCTCCACGCGCAGCCCCGGCCGCAGCGACCGCGCCCGGCGCACCAGCGCGTGGACGGTCGCGGCGTGCCGCGGGTCGCGGCTGCCGTGGGCGACGACGAGAAGAACGGGCCGGTTCACCGTACTCAGCTCAGCTCTTCACCAGCAGACCGCGGCCGCGCAGCACCGCACGCTCCAGCGGGCTGAAGATCAGCAGGTCGATGGCGATACCGACGATCAGGATCAGGATGATGGCGAGGAAGATCCCCGGCATGTCGATGTTGTTACGGCCGTTCTCCAGCAACTGGCCGAGGCCAAGCCCCAGTTCCGGAGAGGACGCGATGATCTCGGCGGCCATCAGGGAGCGCCAGGAGAACGCCCAGCCCTGCTTGAGCCCTGCGAGGTAGCCCGGCAGCGCGGCCGGCATCACGATGTGCCAGGCGCCCTTGAGGCCGCTCGCGCCGAGCGTCCGGCCCGCCCGCAGGAACAGCGGCGGGACCTGGTCGACACCGGCGACGAGACCGTTGGCGATCGACGGCACGGCGCCCAGCAGGATCACCGCGTACATCATCGAGTCGTTCAGACCGATCCACAGCACCGCCGGCGCCACCCACGCCACCGACGGCAGCGACTGGAGACCCGAGAGGATCGGACCAATCGCCGCCCGGACGAACTTCACCCGGGCGACCAGCAGTCCCAGCGGCGTACCGATGGCCAGCGCCATCAGGAAGCCGAGCAGGGCCCGCGAGACACTGGTCCACAGGACGTCGAAGAGCGTGCCCTCCAGCCACATCGTGGACAGGCTGTCCCACACAGCGGCCGGCGCCGGCAGCTTGAACTCGTCGGTGACCTTCGCCGTCACCAGCAGCTGCCACACCACCAGCACCAGCGCGACCGCCAGCACCGGCGGAAGCACCTTCTTCAGCAGCACCTCCCGCACCGGCGTACGGCGCACCTGCACCGCGTCCAGGGCGTCCAGGCCCGCCTCAAGGCCCGCCAGATCGTGGGCATCCGCCTTGGCGGTCGTCTCAGTGCTGGCCATGACGGCGGATCTCCCCACGCAGTTCTTCGGTGATCTCGACGGACAGCTCCGCCACGGCGGCGTCCTCGATACGGCGCGGCTGCGGGATGTCGATCGTCCACTCGCGGGCGATCCGCCCCGGCCGGGACGACAGCAGCACCACACGCTCGGCCAGCCGCACGGCCTCGCGCACGTTGTGGGTCACGAACAGCACGGACAGCTTCGTCTCCCGCCAGATACGGGTCAGCTCGTCGTGCAGGACATCGCGGGTGATGGCGTCCAGCGCCGCGAACGGCTCGTCCATCAGCAGCAGATCGCTGTCCTGGGCGAGCGCCCGGGCCAGCGCCACCCGCTGGCGCATACCGCCGGACAGCTCGTGCACCCGCTTGCGGTACGAACCGCCCAGGCGCACCAGCTCCAGGAGCCGCTCGGCCTCCGGCCGCCGCTCCGCCTTCGGCACGCCGCGCAGCCGCAGCGCGAGTTCGATGTTCTTGCCCGCGGTCAGCCACGGGAAGAGCGCGTGCTCCTGGAACATCAGGGCCGGCCGCCCGCCCGGGGTCTCGATGGACCCCGCGGACGGCCGGTCGAGCCCGGCGACCAGATTGAGCAGGGTGGACTTCCCGCACCCGGAAGCCCCAAGGAGGGTGACGAACTCGCCCGGGGCGACATCGAGCGAGATGTCGTCGAGCACGAGCTGCCGCCCGGCGGGTCCGCCGAACGACTTCGAGACATGCTCGATACGGGCCGCATGAGTCACCGCGATCCGGTCCTCGGCCTTGGCGAATGTCGTGGCCATGGTCGTCACCTCCTGGGAACTGGGCTGGCTACGCGGTTACTTGGCGCCGAGACCGGCGTCGGCGACCTCGGGCTTGCCCGCGGCCTTCAGGACCTTGTTGAGCGGCCGCAGGTCGTAGATGCCGGTCAGGTCGGGCTTCTTCAGCAGGCCGGCGCTGACCGCGTGGTCCGCCTGCGCCTGGAGCGTCGACGCCAGCGGGTCGTCGGTGAACTGGATCGACGGCCACGCCGGGTCGATGACCTTCGGGCCGAGCGGCTTCCCGGAGAGCGCCTTCAGCTTGGCGTTGGCCGACTCCTTCGCCTTGGCCGGGTTGGCGTTGATCCACTCATTGGTCTTCACCGAACCGCGGAGCACCGCCTCCACCACGTCCGGGTGCTCCTTGAGGAACGTCTGCGACACGATGATGTTCGTGATCACGAACTTCTTGCCGGGCCACAGCGACGCCTCGTCGAGCAGCACCTTCGCACCCTCGCTGACCAGCTTCGACGCGGTCGGCTCCGGCACCCACGCGCCGTCGAAGGAGCCGGACTTGTAGGCGTCCGGAGCGATCTTGTTGTCGGTGCGGACCACAGAGACGTCGCCCTTGCCGCTCTGGGCGTCGACCTTCCAGCCCTTCTCGGCGATCCAGTGCAGGAACGCCACGTCCTGGGTGTTTCCGTGCTGAGGGGTGGCGATCCTCTTGCCCTTGAGGTCGTCCACCGTCTTGATCTTCGCCGGGTTGACGACCAGCTTCACCCCGCCGGAGGCGGAGCCCCCGATGATCCGCAGGTTCTGGCCCTTGGACTTGGCGTAGCCGTTGATGGCCGGGGAGGGGCCGATGAAACCGATGTCGATCGAGCCGGCGTTGAGCGCCTCGATCGCGGACGGGCCGGCGTTGAAGGTCGACACCTTCAGCTCCGTACCGCCCAGCTCCTTCTGGAAGATGCCCTCCTGGTCACCGACCAGGGCGGTGCCGTGCGTCAGGTTCGGGAAGTACCCGAGCCGCACCTGCGGGGCGGAGAGCTTCGCGCCCTGGGCCGCCACCTTCTTCTCGTCGTTCTTGGCCTGGGAGCCGTAGCCGCAGGAGGCGAGTGCGCCGATCAGCAGCGGCAGCGCCGCGGCGGCGGCGAGGGAGCGGCGCAGGGTGGTACGGGTGGCAGGCACGGAGGTCTTCCCCTCGGTCAGGGTTGCATGAGTCTTCGTCTGTGTCGTGCGTGGAGCGGGTGGAGCGCGATGCGGGCGCACATCGGGTACGCGGAGGTCATCGGGCACATCGCGCGACACCTCCCGTGCCCGCGCCGAGCGTGCCGCTGCCGACGCGGCCGCCCTCCTTCGCGAAGGTTCCGTAGACGTCGACGTTCATCAGAAGTCCCAGCCGTCGTCGTCGGCGACCTCGGCCACGGCCTTGGCGGTGGCGAAGGACTCGCCGGCCATACCGGCCGCGAGCGTGGTGCCGTCGGCGGGGTCGATCAGCAGGAACGAGCCGGTGCGGCGGGAGTCCGCGTACGCGTCCAGCGCCAGCGGCTCGGCCGTACGCACCTTCACCCGTCCGATGTCGTTGGCGACGAGCTGCCCGGGCGCCGGGTGCTGGGAGAGGTCGTCCAGGGTGAGCCGGGACGGGATCTCCTTGACGATCGCCTTGACCGTACGGGTGGTGTGCTTGAGCAGCACCCGCTGGCCCACGGTGAGCGGCTGGTCGGCCACATGGCAGACCGTCGCCTCGACGTCCTGCGTGGTCGCCGGGGCGTCGGCGGCCGGGGCGATCAGGTCACCGCGCGAGATGTCGATGTCGTCGGCGAGCCGGATCGTCACCGACTGCGGGGCCCAGGCGATGTCCACGGACTCGCCGAGCGCGTCGATGGCGGTGATCGTGGTCGTACGCCCCGAGGGCAGTACGGCCACCTGCTCGCCGACCCGGAACGCGCCGGCCGCGATCTGGCCCGCGTAGCCGCGGTAGTCGGGGTGCTCGGCGGTCTGCGGACGGATCACGTACTGCACCGGGAAGCGCGCGTGGCAGGCCGTCAGGTCGTGGCTGACCGGCACGGTCTCCAGGTGCTCCAGGACCGTCGGGCCGCCGTACCAGTCCATGTGCGCGGACGGCTCGACCACATTGTCACCGGCGAGCGCCGAGATCGGGATCGCGGTGATCTCCGGGACGCCCAGCTCGGAGGCGTACGTCGTGAACTCCTCGGCGATCGCCGCGAAGACGGGCTCCGCGTAGTCGACGAGGTCCATCTTGTTCACGGCGAGGACCACGTGCGGGACGCGCAGCAGCGCGGCCACCGCGGCGTGCCGGCGGGTCTGCTCGACGACTCCGTTGCGGGCGTCGACCAGGACCACGGCCAGCTCGGCGGTGGAGGCGCCGGTGACCATGTTCCGGGTGTACTGCACATGCCCCGGCGTGTCCGCGAGGATGAACCGGCGGCGCGGCGTGGCGAAGTAGCGGTAGGCGACGTCGATCGTGATGCCCTGCTCACGCTCGGCCCGCAGGCCGTCGGTGAGCAGCGCCAGGTCGGGGGCCTCCTGGCCGCGGGAGCGCGAGGCGTGCTCCACGGCCTCCAGCTGGTCGGTGAGGACCGACTTGGAGTCGTGCAGCAGCCGGCCCACCAGGGTGGACTTGCCGTCGTCGACGGAGCCCGCGGTGGCGAAACGCAGCAGGGTGGTGGCCGCGAGCTGCTCGGACAGCTGCTCGGTGCTGGTGCTGCTCATTAGAAGTACCCTTCGCGCTTGCGGTCTTCCATCGCGGCCTCGGACATCTTGTCGTCGGCGCGGGTGGCGCCCCGCTCGGTGAGCCGGGACGCCGCGATCTCGGTGATGACCTGGTCGAGCGTGGTGGCGTCGGAGTCGACGGCGCCGGTGCAGGACATGTCGCCGACGGTGCGGTAGCGGATCAGCCGGGTCTGCACCGGCTCGTTCTCCTTCGGACCGCCCCACTCGCCGGCCGTCAGCCACATGCCGTTACGGGCGAACACCTCACGCTTGTGCGCGAAGTAGATCTCCGGCAGCTCGATGCCCTCACGGGCGATGTACTGCCACACGTCCAGCTCGGTCCAGTTGGACAGCGGGAAGACCCGCACATGCTCACCGGGCGCGTGACGGCCGTTGTAGAGCTGCCACAGCTCCGGCCGCTGCCGGCGCGGATCCCACTGCGAGAACTCGTCCCGCAGCGAGAACACCCGCTCCTTGGCCCGCGCCTTCTCCTCGTCCCGACGCCCGCCACCGAAGACGGCGTCGAAGCGGTGCTCCTGGATCGCCTCCGTCAGCGGCACGGTCTGCAGCGGATTACGCGTACCGTCCGGCCGCTCCCGCAGCTTCCCCGCGTCGATGTACTCCTGCACCGAGGCGACATGGAGGCGCAGCCCGTACTTCTCGACCGTGCGGTCTCTGTACTCGATGACCTCGGGGAAGTTGTGCCCCGTGTCGACGTGCAGCAGCGAGAAGGGGATCGCGGCCGGCGCGAACGCCTTGAGCGCGAGATGCAGCATGACGATGGAGTCCTTGCCGCCGGAGAAGAGGATCACCGGCCGCTCGAACTCGCCCGCGACCTCGCGGAAGATGTGCACCGCCTCGGACTCCAGGGAGTCGAGGTGGGTCAGCGCGAACGGGCTGTCCGTCGGCTCGTGCACGGTAACGGCCGTGGTCATGAGAGGCCCCTCTCTTCGAGCAGCGCGTGCAGCGCCGCCGCCGACTCCTGCACGGTCTGGTTCTGGGACTCGATCCGCAGATCCGGGTTCTTCGGCTCCTCGTACGGGTCGTCGACGCCGGTCAGACCGGAGATCTCGCCCGCCGCCTGCTTGGCGTACAGCCCCTTCACATCGCGTACGGAGCAGACGTCCAGCGGCGTGGCCACATGCACCTCGACGTACGGGGTGCCCTGCGTCCGGTGGCGCTCGCGCACCGCCTCGCGGCTGTCCTCGTACGGCGCGATCACCGGCACGAGGACCTTCACGCCGTTCGATGCGAGCAGCTCGGAGACGAAACCGATCCGCTGCACGTTGGTGTGCCGGTCCTCACGGCTGAAGCCGAGCCCCGCCGAGAGGAACTCCCGGATCTCGTCGCCGTCGAGGATCTCGACCTTGTGCCCGTCGCCGCGCAGCCGCCCCGCCAGTTCGTAGGCGATGGTCGTCTTGCCGGCGCTCGGCAGTCCGGTGAGCCAGATGGTGGCGCCGGTCACATGCGTCTCCTGAGGTTCCTGAGTGTCCGTCATCCGAGTCGTACGCGTCATCCGTGCAGCCCGCATTCGGTCTTGGCCCGGCCCGCCCAGCGGCCGGCCCGCGCGTCCTCGCCCTCCAGCACCTGGCGGGTGCACGGTGCGCAGCCCACGGACGCGTAACCGTCCATGAGGAGCGGGTTGGTGAGGACCCCGTGCTCGGCCACGTAGGCGTCGACGTCGTCCTGCGTCCAGCGCGCGATGGGGGAGATCTTCACCTTCTGCCGCTTCTCGTCCCAGCCGACGACCGGAGTGTTGGCCCGGGTCGGGGACTCGTCGCGGCGCAGGCCGGTCGCCCACGCGCTGTACGCGGTCAGGCCCTCCTCCAGCGGCTTGACCTTGCGCAGGGCGCAGCACAGGTCGGGGTCGCGCTCGTGCAGCCTCGGCCCGTACGTGGCGTCCTGCTCGGCCACGGTCTGCCGCGGGGTCAGCGTGATGACGTTGACGTCCATCACCGCGTCGACCGCGTCCCGGGTGCCGATCGTCTCGGGGAAGTGGTAGCCGGTGTCGAGGAAGACGACGTCGACGCCGGGCATGGCGCGGGAGGCGAGGTGGGCCACGACCGCGTCCTCCATGGAGGAGGTGACGCAGAAGCCCTTGCCGAAGGTGTCGGCCGCCCACGTCAGGATCTCCAGCGGCGAGGCGTCCTCCAGCTCGCGGCCGGCCTGCTCGGCGAGGGCCTTGAGCTCGGTGGCGGTTGCCTGGGTGGTCGTCATATCTCTTCCCCTCCATGGGAGTTGCTCGAAGCGCCCGGGGCGAGGAGCCCCAGGAACTTCAGCTGGAAGGCTCGACTGCACGCCCTGCATTCCCAGGCGCCGTGTCCCTGCTCGCCCGGCCGCAGGTCCTCGTCGCCGCAGTACGGGCAGTAGAAGGGGGCCGCACGCTCGCTCATGACAGGGCCTCTTCCGACGCACGCGCCGCCCAGGTGGCGAAGCGCTCGCCGTTCTCGCGCTCCTCCTGGAAGCGCTTGAGGACCCGCTCGACGTAGTCGGGCAGCTCGGCGGAGGTCACCTTGAGGCCCCGGACCTTACGGCCGAAGCCCGCCTCCAGGCCGAGGGCGCCGCCCAGGTGGACCTGGTAGCCCTCGACGCGGTTGCCGTCGTCGTCCAGGACCAGCTGGCCCTTGAGACCGATGTCCGCCACCTGGATACGGGCACAGGCGTTGGGGCAGCCGTTGATGTTGATGGTGATCGGCTCGTCGAACTCCGGGATCCGGCGCTCCAGCTCGTCGATGAGCGAGGCGCCGCGGGCCTTGGTCTCGACGATGGCGAGCTTGCAGAACTCGATACCGGTGCAGGCCATCGTGCCGCGCCGGAACGGCGAGGGGGTGACGCGCAGGTCCAGCGCCTCCAGGGCGGCGACGATCGACTCGACCTGCGCCTCCTCGATGTCGAGGACCAGCATCTTCTGCTCGGCGGTGGTGCGCAGCCGGCCCGAGCCGTGCGCCTCGGCGATCTCCGCGATCTTCGTCAGGGTGGCGCCGTCGACCCGGCCGACGCGCGGCGCGAAGCCGACGTAGAAGCGGCCGTCCTTCTGCCGGTGGACGCCGACGTGGTCACGCCACTGGCCGGCCGGCTGCTCGGGGGCGGGGCCGTCGGTCAGCTTGCGCTTCAGGTACTCGTCCTCCAGGACCTGGCGGAACTTCTCCGCGCCCCAGTCGGCGACGAGGAACTTCAGCCGGGCGCGGGTGCGCAGCCGGCGGTAGCCGTAGTCGCGGAAGATCGAGATGACGCCCTCGTACACGTCCGGGACCTCGTCGAGCGAGACCCAGGTGCCCAGCCGCACACCCAGCTTGGGGTTGGTGGACAGACCGCCGCCGACCCAGAGGTCGAAGCCGGGCCCGTGCTCGGGGTGGTTCACGCCGACGAAGGCGATGTCGTTGATCTCGTGCGCCACGTCGAGCAGCGGCGAGCCGGAGATCGCGGACTTGAACTTGCGGGGCAGGTTGGAGAAGTCCTTGTTGCCCACGATGCGGCGGTAGATCTCGTCGATGGCGGGGGTGCCGTCGATGATCTCGTCCTCGGCGATACCGGCGACCGGCGAGCCGAGGATGACGCGCGGGGTGTCACCGCACGCCTCGGTGGTGGACAGGCCCACCGCCTCCAGGCGGTTCCAGATCTCGGGCACGTCCTCGATCCGGATCCAGTGGTACTGCACGTTCTGCCGGTCGGTGATGTCGGCGGTGCCGCGCGCGAACTCCTGGGAGATCTCGCCGATGACCCGCAGCTGCTCGGTGGTCAGCCGGCCGCCGTCGATCCGGACACGGAGCATGAAGTACTCGGCGTCCAGCTCCTCCGGCTCCAGCACACCGGTCTTGGTGCCGTCGAGCCCCTCGCGGCGCTGGGTGTACAGCCCCCACCAGCGCATGCGGCCACGCAGGTCGTTGGGGTCGATCGAGTCGAATCCGCGCTTGGAGTAGATCGTCTCAATGCGTGTCCGCACATTGAGACCGTCGTCGTCCTTCTTGAACTGCTCATTGCCGTTCAGCGGGGTGAAGTGCCCCACGGCCCACTGGCCCTCGCCGCGGTGGCGGCCGGCCTTGCGGCGGGTCGTGGCGGGAGCGGGGGATTCCGGGGTGGCGGCCATGGCGTCGTGTCCTTCGGGACTGCAGGAGGGCGGCTCTGACCTGCACACTCGCGCTCAGAGCAAGGGGTGGCGCAGCGGTGCGCAGAAGGGGTTGGGCAATGGGGGATGTCGGCGGTGCTGGTTCTGTCAGCTCGCCGGACAGATGGCGCTGGACATGCGGCCGAGGTCGACGTGCCGCCGACTCACCAAGGCAATTCCAGTTCCAGACATGACGGAAGCCTGTCACGGGACTTTGGACCCAGTCCAGCATTATCCATAATGTGGACACCACTGTCCCGAATAGTGGGACAGTGTGCTGTGGGTCACGTGCGAAGGGTCAAGGAGCGGGGGTGGCTCAGAAGGCGCCGGGCCAGGGTCCGGGGGCCTTGGTCTCCTCCGCCTCCTCCACCTTGGTGTCGAAGAGCCGGAAGCCCCGGCGGAGGTAGTTGTCCATCGCGTGCGGCCCGTCGAGCGAGCAGGTGTGCAGCCAGACGCGCTTGGTGGGCTCACGATCCGGCCACCGCTCGGCCAGGTCCCAGGCCCGCTGCACCCCGTACGAGAGGAGATGCCCGCCGATGCGGCGCCCCCGGAAGGCCGGGATCAGGCCGAAGTAGACGATCTCGACGACCCCGTCGTCCTGCGGGTCCAGCTCGACGTACCCGGCCGGCGTCCCCCGGTCGTACGCCACCCAGATCTCCGCCCCGGGCCGCTCCACGATCTTCTGCCACTCGGCGTAGGAGAGTCCGAGCCGGTCGGTCCAGCGGATGTCCCCGCCGACGGCGGTGTAGAGGAACCGGCTGAACTCGGCGGACGGCACCTCGGCCCGGACGATCCGTACGTCGCCGTCGGGGGCGGCTGCGGGCCGCAGATCGTCGGGGGAGGTCTGCTGGAGGGACCAGGTGGTGAGAGTGATGCTCATACCCGCCAGGGAATCACGGAGGGTCGCCCCATGGCCAAGGCCATCTCAAGGCTGATCACGGAGTGGGATGAGCGGGATGGCGGCGCGCACGGCTTCGACGGGGTCGACGACCTCGATACCGAGCTGGACGAGCCAGTCGCGGACGCGGGTGAGGGGCTCGTGCATACGGCGGGCGCGGTCGAGCAGGTCCTCGAGGTCGACCGTGTCGCCGCAGTCGAGCAGCGCGTCGTCGTCCGACTCGAGCAGCACGAGCGCGGTCGCGTGCGTGAGCCCCTCCGGGAGGTCCAGGCATGAGACCGAGAGGCCGTGCGTGACGAGCCGGACCGCGATGTCCCGAGGAGGGACGAGCAGGGTCCGGGCGGCAGCCATCACATGCGCGTACGGTATGACCTCGTTCGAGCGCACCCCGTACCAGGGCAGCGGGCCGACCTCCGTGAACAGCTCCTCGTCGAGCTCGGTGAACCGGCCCCCCATGGGCTCAACGTCTACACCGAAGTCACGAAGCCGCCGCGTCAGCCCCGGAAGCCCCAGACCCAGGTGAGCCGCGTTGGCCAGCAGCTGGGTGAAGGGGATAGGGGCGCCCGGCCGGAGCGGAGGGTGGTAGAAGCCGTCGTCGTCGGAGTAGTCCTCCAGCAGGCGGCTGTCGTTCCGCGCGATCACCTCAGGGAAGGGCGAGGGCGGGGTGAAGCCGAGCCGCGCGTACCAGTCGCGCGCCTCGCCCGGCGTGATCTTGAGCCGGTCCGCGGCCAGCAGCACGTGCAAGGGCGGCACAGGCTCGGCGCGCGAAAGCCAGGGGCCCTCCCCGGTCAGGTGTTCGCTCAGCAACTTGGCCAGAACCGCGGGTGGCGAGGTCAGGCCGCGTCCGTCCGCCGTCAGACCGCATGCGGTCAGCCGCCAGCACAGGTCGGGCACGTCGACACCCGCGGCTTGGGCGGCGGCGGCCAGGTGCCCGGGGTGTACTTCGGCTCCCGTCTCGAACCACTCCGCGCCCTCCTCGCTCAGCACGGTCCGGAGCACGGGGTCGCCCTGGGCGGCCACCGCGGCCCGCCGTACCGCCTCGGGCACCCGGTCCGGACCCCAACGATCCGCCGCCTCCTCGACCGGCATCCGCGCACCCTCGGCCACCCGCAGGAGCCAAGCCACGGTGACGGGCTCGCTCCGGGCGGCCACCGTGACCCGTACGGCCGTGGTGGTCTCCGCCACGCCCAAGGGATGGACCACGATGTCGGGGAAGAGGTCGGGGGGAATGGTGTGCAGCCCCAGCCGGGCCGCGCGTGATGCCACCTCGCGGGGTGATCTCGCCTGCGCCACCGCGGTGTTCACCAGCAGCGTCACCTCGTCTTCCTTGGTGGTGGGCGAGTGGAGACGGAGCGTCAGCAGCTCATGGTCGGACGGCAGGGCCGGCAGGACCGGGCCCACCTCGGCCAGCTCCGGACACAGGTTGATCAACTCGCCGAGCATCCGGTCCGAGCGATGGGCCAGCATCCGCCACAGCCGGATGTGATCGGGCACGAACATGTAGTGGGCGTCTGTCACGGGCGTGGAGTGCTTGTAGAAGCGCATGACGTTCGGTACGAGGGAGATGTCGGACGGCAGGCACCCTGTCCGCGCGCTGTCCAGGATGTTGCTGCCGTTGCGCAGGCCACGGCCGGCCGCGATACACGACTCGGCGATGAGATCCGCTGCCGGCATGCTGCCGTGGGCCACCCCGCACAGCCAGTCGAAGGTGAGCAGCGAATCAGCGTCCGCCACCAGCTCGCCCACCGCGCCCGTCAGCAGCCCCCGCACCACCCCCCGCAGATCGTCCAGGACCTGCGCCCGGTCGGCCGACATCCGCTCCGGCGCGTACGGTCCCGACAGGTTCACGACCGCGCCGACCAGACCCGGCGGCTGGGCCGAGAGCACATCGCCCCGGACCGCCGGATGGACGACCAGGCCGTCCACGAGCAGCCCGCCGCCCTGGTCGCACCAGATCACCTGGGCGCCGTCGGGCGCGTCGGTCCACGACAGCAGGTCGCCGTGCGCGTCGAGCCCGAACTGCTCGCCCGAGGGAGCCTCGCGGGTGTGCAGCACTCCCGGCTCCCAGACCTCCGTACGCTCCCCGTGCGCCGCCACCGTCGTGAACTCGGCGATCCCCAGCACCCGCGCGAGCACATCCGGCGACGACCACCCCGCCCGTTCCTCCCCGTCCTCGCCCGCCTCCCGCAGATAGAGCCGGACCGTCGTCCCGGGCTCCGCGCCGCGGTCCGCCACCTTCACGATCCGGAAGAGATGCCCCGGCCCGAAGACGGACACCTGGAGTACGGGGCCCGGCTCGCCCGACGGGCCCATCCGGCAGGTGGTCACGCGGATCTCGTCGGCCAGCATGAAATAGCTGAGCACCCCGATGCCGAACCGGCTGTTCGGGAAGAACGGCACCGGCGGGTCCAGCCGTGCCCAGGCCGCCCGCTCCTCCTTGAAGTCGGGCTGCTCGGCGAAGCGCGCTCCCGCGTTGGAGAAGACGCCCCGCAGCTCCGCCTCTCCCATCCCGATACCGTTGTCCCAGCATTCGAGATACTCCCGGCCGTCGTCGTCGCCGTCCTGCGCGAACCGGATCAGACCCTCGTACGTGTACGTGGCCGCCGCGTGCGTACGGTCCAGGTACGCGGTGCGGGCGCGCCGGTAGCGGCAGGCGTCCAGCGCGTTCTGGTACAGCTCGCGGACCGCCAGATCGCGGTCCTTGTAGAGCTGGATGCCCATCAGCAGTCCCCGGACCCGCCGCTCGTCCAGCCGGAAGCTCGCCCAGCCCGTGAACGCCCCGTCCGCCGGGAGCACACCGTCCGCCGAGAGCCGGCCCGGCAGCACGGGCATGGGGACGGTGATCCGGTCCCGTACCGTCCGGTGCACGCCGTGCAGCAGCTCGTCCATGCGGGCACAGCACACCCGCAGCCCCTCCACCACCGCCTCGTGCGCGCATTCGGCCCGCAGCACCGGCAGATCGGGGGAGCCTCCCCAGGACGACTCCTCCAGGGTCCGCCGCAGGGCGGCCAGGTCGACCGGGTGCGGGATGCCCAGGTGCTCGACGACGATGTCGGGCAGCGCCGTCATCTCGGCCGTCGCCGCCCAGGCGAGCGCCGTCAGCAGCGCCAGACGGCGGTCGCGGATCCGCTGGTGGCCCGGGCCGCGCAGCCGGTCGTCGGCGGGCAGCGCTTCCAGGTACTCCGGATTGCAGACGTCCGGACCGCGCCGCAGGCCGTGCAGCAGCCTGCTCACCCGCAGCGGGCCCAGGGCGTCGCCGAGCGCCTCGGCCGGGGCGCCGACCGCTTCGAGCAGCCCGGCCACCGCGTCCGTACCGGCGTACGCCTCGCGCTGCACCAGCCAGCGGTGGAACAGCCACCAGCCGATCGGCGCCTGCGCCGCCGGACGCAGCAGCGCGCGCTGCACCAGCAGGCTGTGGCCGTCCGTGAACGCCTCGAACGCGCCGCGCTCCAGCGGGCGTTCAGCGGACTCGTCCCACGGGCCGAGCCGCCAGGGCGCCACCGCCAGCTGCTCCACCGCCGCCCGCAGATCGTGCACCCGGGCGAGCAGCGGGGTCAGGACGAACAGCGCGGCCTCGGCGGGATAGAGGTCGAGCGCCGGGCCCTGGCCCGGCTCGCCGAGCAGCCACTCGATCCGCTCCAGGAATCGCAGCGCGCACCCGGGGTCCTGCCAGGGATCGTCCGCCAGCTCCTGCTCGGCCTCGTCACGCAGCGCCGCGAGCGCCACCGCGACGGCCGCCACCTGCTCCCTGGCCGCGTCGCCCGACCGGCTGCCCGGCACGTGCTCCCACACGGACGAGTCACGTACCCGGCTCACCCACGTGTCCTCGGACGTCATCGGCGTCGGCCCCGACTGCCCCTGGTGGACGACCACTTGACCGATCACCTGACCGATCCGGCCGGCCTGGACGACCGGGCCCGTCATCTGTCCGGCGTCCACGACATTGTGGATATCGGGGTGTTGCATGCGCCGCTACCTCCGCCTCCGTCGGCTTACCAGAGTAGAAGGCCAGCGCCCGTCATCCTGCCTGGTACGGCTCCCAGGCGCTCGCCCCCGGGGGGAACTGGTGCTTCGGCAGCCCCGTGGTGGCGCTGGTGGTGAACGGCCGTCCCTTGTCGTCGAGGCGGAGTGTGCCGCTCCGGTCGCCGCTGCTCCACTCCAGCTCCAGGTACCAGCGCACGCTCCGAGCCCTGGTGTGCGCGGTCATCCGCAGCACCTGCGGGTCGTCCGCGGACACCTTGTACGGGAAGTCCGACGCGGGAGTCATCCGGTCGCCCTGGTACCCGGCAACCGGCACAGGCCGCGGCCGGGCCGCGTCCAGGTTGATGTCCAGGCTCTGGAGCCGCGCATCGCCCCCACAACCCACGCCCATCACATAGGCGTGGCCCGCCAACGGCTCGGACGTGCCGACCGTCCGTACATGCAGTGCCTTGAGGAGGACGGTCTCCTCGCCGGTTCCCTGGAGCGACACCTCGATCACCATCTCCCCGCCCGGCACGCCCCCCAGGGGCGTGACCCAGCCCCGCGCGTCCTGCTCGGCGGGCGGCGGCGGGACCTGGCCGGGCGGCCGGTCCACCACGTACGTCTGGCTGCACGGATCGCTCCAGACGTACGGGTCGACGTCCGCCGTGAACGGGGCGGCGGACTTCCCGGTCGTTCGGGGCGGGGCGGAGCTCCCGGCGGGGCCCGCGCTGGACGGGCTGGGCTCACCGGACAGGGCGACGGCGGCACCGCTCGCCGCGAGGAGAACCACCCCCGCCAGGACGGCCAGGGGCCGCAGACGACGCCGCGCGGCGCCCGCCGGGCGGGCGAGGGGTTCCGGGGCCTGCGGCGGCTCGTCGAGCTCGGCGCCCTCGCGCGCCTGGCTCGATGCCGCCGGCTCCGGCTGGGGCTCCGGCTCCCGTACGACGGGTGGCTTGGGCTCACTTGGCGCGGTCGGTTCCGTCGGCTCGGCCGGTGCGGCCCCGCCCGTCTTGCCCCGGCTGCGGGCTTCGTCAGCGACGATCCAGGCCCGGTGCAGCCGCAGCAGCTCCTCCCGGTCCGCCCCGCACAGCCGCGCCAGCCTCTCCACGGGGGCGAACTCCGTAGGAACGGCGTCACCGTTGCAGTACCGGTGCAGTGTCGACGTGCTCATGTGCAACTGCTGGGCGAGCGCGCCGTAACTCCGCCCGGACCGCTCCTTCAACTCCCGCAGGAGGCCCGCCAGGCCCTCGCTCCGCAACCCCACCCCGATGTTCCCTTCCGCCCGCGTTCCAGGAACGCGTCCCAGGGGACTTGCGTTTCCGCAGGTCGGGACTGGTGCGAGCGTTCCAGCTTCCCCCATTGTCCTCGTCGGCTGGCTGGAACACCGAGGCGGCACGCACGGTGGATGCGGCACCGGCTGATTTGGGTGCCCGCCTTGATCGACCGTCACCGCTCGCTCGTACAACGGGGGACACACCACCATGCGCACCTTCAGCATCCGCCGCACCGCCGTCGCCGCCGCCGTCCTGGCGGCCGCGCTCTCGGCCACCGCCTGCGGACCCCAGGACATCACCAAGGACCCCTCGCCCGCCGCCTCGGGCAAGGGAGCGACCAGCGTGACGCCGACCGCCGGATCCCCGACCGGTCAGACGGACACGGCCGGAACCGACACCGTGGGCAAGGACACCGCCGGCAAGGGCGAGTCCGGACGGCCGGGAAGCGGCGGCGGCCAGAAGCCCGCCGCCACCGGCGGCACCAAGGAGGCGGACGGCACGGCCAAGGTCGTCACCTGCACCGGCTACAACACCAGGGTTGACGCCAACCGGCCCGCCCGCCCCATCAACCACCTCCTGCTCACCGCCACGAACAAGGGCTCCGTCCCCTGCGACCTCTACGGCGCGCCCTTCCTCCGCTTCGACCAGGACCAGGCCCCCACCGCCGCCGACGACTCCACCCGCCCGCAGAGCGTGATCCGGCTCGCCCCGGGCCAGTCCGCGTACGCCTCCGTCGTGATGGTGGGCGAGCGGGGCGGAAGCGAGGCCGGCGGGCGTGACGTGACACAACTCGCCGTCCTCTTCGCGGCCGGCGACGGATCGGGCTCCACCGGCCGCTCGGTGTCCCTGAAGCTCCCGGCCGGCACGTACAAGACGGACGACGCGAAGGTCACGTACTGGCTGAACAGCCTGGACGACGCCCTCGGCTACTGAGGCGGCCGGCCACCCCCGGGCGGCTCAGGCGCGGGGCAGTCCCTCGCGGGCCGCGCGCACCGCCGGGGCCGTGGAGTGGGGCAGCAGGTCGGCCGGGCGGTCCGGGCCGATCAGCTCCACCTCGACCTCCTCGCTGAAGCGGTACGGCCGGTGCGCGAGCACCCCCGCCAGATGCCGCCGTACCCGTGACATTTCGGCGCGTACGGTCACCGTACGCGTCCGGTCGCCGAAGACGTCGTCCGCCAGCTGGGCCGCGCTGCGCCCGTCCCGGTACAGCGCCAGCACGTACAGCAGCTCGGCGTGACGGGGGCTCAGCTCCTGGCGCCAGCTGCCCACCGCGCCCGACACCTCCAGGGTCCAGCGGCGCGGGCGGCTGACGTCCAGGACCACCCGGCTCACCGTCTCCGCCGTGGGCCGCGCCGCCCCGGCCCCGTCGTCGTCCAGCCGCAGCAGCCAGCCGCCCGGCAGCGGCTCCACCGCGCACATTCCCAGCGACGGCAGCCAGGTCCGCCCGGCCCGGAAGGACTTGGGCAGCGGCAGCCGGTCCATGGGCGGCATCCCGGTCACCGCCGCCGTCCAGCCGTGGGTGTCCACCGCGACGGCCCGGCCGCCCACCGCGCACAGGATCGGCGCGGCCACCGAGCGCAGCCGCTCGATCGACCGCAGATGGCGGTCCCGCAGCTCCGCCTCGGCGAGCTGCGCCACCGATCCGACCAGCGCCAGCGTCGCCGGATGGAACGTGGACGCCGGGCCGCTCACATCCACGATCCCCAGCAGCCGCTGGTCGCGCGGATCGTGCACGGGGGCCGCCGCACACGTCCAGTTGTGCAGCGTCTGCACGAAGTGCTCGGCCGAGTGCACCTGGACGGGTCGGCGCGCGGCCAGCGCCGTGCCGACCGCGTTGGTGCCCGTCGTCGCCTCGGTCCAGGCCGCGCCCTCCTCCAGACAGATGCCGTTGGCCTGCCGCATCACGCCGAGGTTGCCCTCCCGCCACAGCACCCGGCCCTGGTCGTCGGTCACGACCATGATCTGCATCGAGGCGTCGGCGATCCCGGACAGGCCGGCGCTCAGGGTCCGCATCAGCTCGCCGAGCGCCGTCGTCCGCCGCCGGTGCTCCAGCTCGTCGCGCTCCAGCAGCACGCTGCTGGTGGACTGGTCGGGGTCGAGGCCGAGCCGGAACATCCGCCGCCACGACGCGTCGATCACCGGCCGGGGGGCGATCGGAGGCCGCCGGCCGGCCAGCGTCTCGTCCCGTACCTGATGCAGCAGCCGAGCGGCCTGAGCGGCGTCCATGGCGGCGAGACGGGTCAGGTCGAGCGAGTTGTTGTTCATCGGTCCCCCAGCCACCGGGCTGTGCTGTATCGGTTCTGCTGGGCCAGGCGTCGCCTGGCGTCCCGGCGCAGAACGGCATTCTGGCGTGTTCGTCCCCATCGTGCCGCCCGTCTGCCCCTCAGGAGGGCCGGTTCGCTCAAACCTGCAACGGTTTGCAACTCTGGCAACCCGTCGCCCCGTACCTGAAAGTTGCATCAAGCGGGGGTGGTGCCGTGTCGGCGCAGCACCACCCTCAGCTGTGCCCCCGGCTCAGACCACCGCGCGGGCCCGCTCCACCACCGACGCCAGGTCGAGCGTGTGCGGCAGCGTCCCGAACGCGGCCCCCCAGTCACCGCCCAGCCGCGACGCGCAGAACGCGTCCGCGACCTCCGGCGGCGCCCAGCGCACCAGCAGCGAGCCCTGCAGCACCAGCGCCATCCGCTCCACCAGCCGCCGCGCCCGCGCCTCGACGCCGTCCAGATCGGCCAGTTCGGTCAGCAGCGCCTTGATCGCCCCGTCCAGCCGGTGGTCCGCGCCGCGCGCCTGGCCCACCTCCCGCAGGAAGGCGTCCAGCGCCCGCGGCTCCCGCTGCAACGCCCGCAGCACGTCCAGCGCCTGGACATTGCCGGAGCCCTCCCAGATCGAGTTGAGCGGCGACTCGCGCAGCAGCCGCGGCATGCCCGACTCCTCCACGTAGCCGTTGCCGCCCAGGCACTCCAGCGCCTCCGCCGTCACCGGCGTGCACCGCTTGGTCACCCAGTACTTCGCGGTCGGCACCGCCAGCCGCAGGAACGCCCGCTCCTGCTCCGAGCCCGACTCCTCCACCGCGTCGTACGCCGCCGCCAGCCGCATCGCCAGCACCGTCGCCGCCTCCGACTCCAGCGCCAGATCGGCCAGGACGTTACGCATCAGCGGCTTGTCGATCAGCAGGCCGCCGAAGGCGCTGCGGTACGCGGAGTGGTGCGCCGCCTGGGCCACCGCCTGGCGCATCAGCGCCGCCGAGCCGATCACACAGTCCAGCCGGGTCGCCGCCACCATCTCGATGATCGTGCGCACCCCGCGCCCCTCCTCACCGACCCGGCGCGCCCACGTCCCCGCGAACTCGACCTCGCTCGACGCGTTGGAGCGGTTGCCCAGCTTGTCCTTGAGCCGCTGGATCGCGAAGACGTTGCGCGTCCCGTCCGCCAGCACCCGGGGCACCAGGAAGCACGTCAGCCCCCCGGGAGCCTGCGCCAGCACGAGGAAGCCGTCGCTCATCGGAGCCGAGCAGAACCACTTGTGTCCGGTGAGCACGTACTCGCCCGCCGCGTCCAGCGGCTTCGCCACCGTCGTGTTGGCCCGGACGTCGCTGCCGCCCTGCTTCTCCGTCATGCCCATCCCGAAGAGCACCCCGCCCTTCTCCGCGGCGGGCCGCAGTCCCTCCTCGTACACCGGGGAGGTGAGCCGGGGCTCCCACTCGGCGGCGAGCTCCGGATCGGCCCGCAGCGCGGGCACCGCGGCGTGCGTCATCGACAGGGGACAACCGTGTCCGGCCTCCACCTGCGTCCAGACGAGGAATCCCGCGGCGCGTCGCACATGCCCGCCCGGGCGCCCCCAGGCACCGGTGAGCCCGGCGGAGACGGCCCGCCCGAGCAGCCGGTGCCAGGCCGGATGGAAGTCGACCTCGTCGATCCGGTGGCCGTACCGGTCATGGGTGCGCAGCTTCGGCGGGTTCTCGTTGGCGAGGACCCCCCATTCCTGGGCCTGCGCCGAGCCCGCCGCGCGCCCCAGCTCGGTCAGCTCCTCCTGGGCCCGCGGAAGGAGTTCGGGCGCGAGATGCCGTTCCACGGCCTCGGTCAGGGCACGATCGGCCGCGAAGACGTCGTACCCCACCAGGGGTGGAGCCTGATTGGTCACTGTGTGGGTGGTGGCTGCCATGCCGATACGGTAAGGAGGTGCAGGCAGCAAATGAAACACCCGAGCGGTCACCGGGCAGGCTCCACCGGGCCCGAGTCCTCTACCGCAACGTCTCGAAGCGGAAGATGGTCTGGCTGCTGCTGAAGGACACGGTCAACTCGTGCATCGAGTACCGCATCCTCGGTCTCGCCGCCGAGGCGGCGTTCTTCACCATCCTGTCGCTGCCGCCCCTGATGCTGAGTCTGCTCGGACTCCTCGGCTACGTCGACAACTGGACCAACACCACCACCGTCGCCTCCATCCAGGAGAACATCCTGGGCGCCGCCGGGACGGTCCTGTCCGACCGGGGCGTCAACGACATCGCCAAGCCGCTGCTCGAGGACGTCACCGCCGGCGGCCGGCCCGACATCATCTCCATCGGTTTCGCCATCGCCCTGTGGTCCGGCTCGCGGGCCGTGAACGTCTTCATCGACACGATCACCGTCATGTACGGCCTCGACGGGCACCGCGGCATCGTCGCCACCCGGCTGCTCGCCTTCCTGCTCTACATCGTGGCCCTGCTCATCGGCGCCGTGGTGCTGCCGCTCGCCGTGGTCGGCCCGGACCGGGTGGTGGAGCTGATCCCCTGGGGCACGGAAGTGGTCGCCGTCCTGTACTGGCCGGTGGTCATCCTGCTCTCCATCGCGTTCCTCACCACCCTGTACCACGTGTCCGTGCCGGTCCGCTCGCCCTGGATCGAGGACATCCCCGGGTCCCTGGTGGCCCTCGCGATGTGGGTGCTCGGCAGCTTCCTGCTGCGGATCTACCTGACCAGCCAGGTCGAGGGCCCGACGATCTACGGCTCGCTGGCCGCCCCGATCGCCGTGCTCCTGTGGATCGGCATCTCCGCCTTCGCGGTCCTGGTGGGGGCCGCGGTCAACGCCGCCATCGACCGGGTCTGGCCCTCCGTCGCCACCGCGGCCGCCCGCGAGGCCACCGAGCGGGTCCGTACGCAGCAGGCCGCGGAGCTGGTGGCCCGGGCCAAGGCGGCCGTGGAGGAACTGGACGACGACGATCCGGACATGCCCTCGGAGTTCCCCGAGCGCTGGTCGAAGTTCCTGCCGCCGGACGACGTCAAGTCCCGGCTGCACACGGTCCGGGAGAAGGAGAAACAGCCCAAGGACCGGGACAAGGACAGGGACCGGGACAAGGACAGGCACCAGGGCTGAGCCGCCGGGCTGACCCCCGGCCCCCGGCCCCGAGTCAACCCGCTCGCTCCCGCCACCCCCGCCCGGCTAACCTCGAAGCCGTGTACGAGGAACGCCCGTCACTGCTCACGGGCGCGGTCGTCTGGACCCGTACGCCCCTGCGGGGGCCGAGGCCCTACCCCGTCCTGCCCGACGGATGCATGGACCTGCTGTGGCACGACGGCCGGCTGCTCGTCGCCGGGCCCGACACCCGCGCCCACGTGCCCCAGACCCCCGGCACCGGCGCCGGCTGGACCGGGGTCCGCTTCGCGCCCGGGGACGCGCCCGCGCTGCTCGGAGTGCCCGCCCACGAGCTCCGCGACCGGCGTGTGGAGCTCGCGGAGCTGTGGCCCGCCGCGCGCGTGCGGCGCCTGGCGGGGCGCGTCGCGGCCGCCCCGGACCCCGCCGCCGCCCTGGAGGCACTGGCGCTGAGCGTCGCGGCGGACACCGCCGCGCCCGATCCGCTGCTGCGGGCCGTCGTCGCCCGGCTGAACGCCGGCGCGGGTGTCGCCGCCACGGCCGACGCCGTCGGCCTCGGCGCCCGCCAGCTGCACCGGCGGGCCCTGGACGCGTTCGGCTACGGCCCCAAGACCCTCGCCCGCGTCCTGCGCCTGCAGCGGGCGCTCACGCTCGTCCGGGCCGGTGTGCCGTACGCGGCGGCGGCGACCGGCGCGGGCTGCGCCGACCAGGCGCATCTGGCCCGGGAGATGCGGACCCTGGCCGGCACGACCCTGAGCGCCTACGAGGCGTTGGCGAAGAGCGAGACGCCCAAGCCGTCCGGGTCGAGCACCACCGCGTAACGCTGCCCCCACACCGCGTCCCAGGGCTTCAGATGCCCCCGATACCCGGCCTCGGTCAGCGACGCGTACACCGCGTCCACCTCGGCCGGGCTCGCGCACACGAACGCCAGCCCGATGCGCTCACCGCCCGTGGGCCGGGTCCAGGCCGGGTCGAACGACCGGATCACCTCCTCGGTGTCCCAGGCGATCCGCAGCCCGCCCGGCAGCGGCGCCTCGACATGCGGGGCGGAGTCGGCGTCGGCGGGGATGTCCAGGCCGAGGCGCCGGTAGAAGGCGAGGGAGGCGGCCATGTCCGAGACGACCAGGCCGATCACATCGCATCGTGGAGTAGTCATGCCTTGACCGTAGGAACGCGGCCCCGCCCCGGTCTTGTACGAATCGGACCTGCCCCCGCCCCGGGCCGGGCCCGGAAAACGCGGCACGGCCGCGCGGAGCACCCGCGCGGCCGTGCCGTTCCCGCCGTCGCCGACGGCTACTTGAGGTAGAAGAGCCCGTCCGTCGTGACCGTCGGACGGCCCGCCGTGCCGACCACCACGATCTTGACCGTGTGCTGGGCGGAGGCCGGCCAGCTCTTGGTCCAGATCGCGTCGCGGTACTTCGCCGTGGACGACTTCAGGTCGACGGTGGCCACCTTCACACCGTCCACGTACACGTACACCTGGCCCGACGTGGCCGCCCGGGAGACCACGAGCGCCGCCGAGTGACCGGTGAACGTCCAGGCCAGGGAGGAGTTCTTGGTGGCGCTGCTGTAGGAGCGGCCGCCGAAGTAGGCGCTGGCGGTCTTGGTGGCCCATGTGCCCGTACGTACCGCCGAGGTCTCCTGGAGCACCACCGGCGTGGTGGTGACCGAGGCGGCGCCGCGGTTCCCGGCCCGGTCGTACGCCGACAGCGACCAGGTCGTCGCCTTGCCGGACGTGCCGTTCTGCGGGGCGGAGAGAACCGTCGGGCCGTAGGTGGCGGCGAGCGGGGCGGTCAGCCGTACGTCGCGCAGGCCGACCGCGTCGGTCGCCTTCCACGCCAGCGTGAGCGGGACCGCCGAGGCGTTCACCAGACCCGTACGGAGCGAGAGCGTCGGCTTCGTCGTGAACACCGGCGCCGTGACGTCACCGACGACGGTCACGGCCGCGCTGGTCGCGGCCTTGCCCGTCTGGTGCACGGCGCGGACCTGGACACTGTGGCTGCCGGTCGGGACGCTCACCTGCGCGGAGGTCGCCGAACCGGCCGCGGTGGCCACCGGAACACCGTCGACCAGCACTTCGTGGCGGGTGACGAAGGCGGCCGGGGTGGTCGAGGACCAGTTGACGGTGATCGGGCCGCGCGTGTGGTACGTGCCGCTGGAGGCCGTCGCGCCGGTGACCGAGGAGACGGTCAGCCCGGTCACGGGACCGGCCGCCCAGGAGCGGATCGAGGACAGCTTGCCGTAGAACGCCCCGCCCGGGCACTGGGTGTTGTAGCCGTCGCGGTGGCCGTGGATCACCGGGAACGCGAGCTGCGCGCCCTTCGCCCAGGACTTGCGGAAGTAGTTGGTGCCCGCGTCACCGGCGGTCAGCGTCGCGGTGCCGGTCGGGTTCACGCCGTACTGGCCGAGCTTCCAGGCGGCGATCCGGGCGACCGACACCATCGCGGCCTGCGACGGCGCGGCGTCGGTGTAGGTGCCGAGCACGGAGATGCCGGTCGTCTCGGCGTTGAAACCGTAGGCGTGCGCGCCCTGGACGGGCCGGTCGACACCGCCCTTGCGGCCCTCGTAGACGGTGCCGCACTTGTCGACGAGGAAGTTGTAGCCGATGTCCTTCCACGTCAACTGCTTGACGTGGTAGGCGTAGATGCCGCGGACGACGGCCGGGGCCTCGGCGCAGGTGTAGGAGTTGGACTCGGCGGTGTGGTGCACCACCACGGCCTTGATCTTCCCGCCGGGGAGATAGCCCGGAGCCTCCGGGCTGATCGTTTCATCTGCCCCCCAGCCGGACCGGGGAGTGATGGCGGGACGCGGCGCCGTGGACGACGGGCCGCCGGTCGCCGACGGCGTGGGCGTCGGGGAGGCCGGGGCCGGGGACGACGCCGGGGGAGTGGTGGCCGTCGCCGTGGGGGACGGGCTCTGGACCGGGCCGGTGGCGGTGGCCGAAGGCTCCGTGGTGGTCGGGGAGTCCGACGGTACGGGCTCGGGCGGCGCGGTCGTCGCGCTCGGTGAAGGCTCGGCCGGGGACGTGGACGTGGTGGTGTCGGGGCCCTCCGTCTCGGCCGCGAACGCGGCCGGCGCCATGGCGAGCCCTCGGGCGTCGCCCGGCCCCTTGCCGGGGTCGATCATGTCGAGGCGTATGCCTTCGGGCAGGACCGAGGAGGTCTTGCCGTCGGCGACGACCCGTATCTCCACCCCGTCGGACGGCCCCACCCAGGCGGGCTCGGTGCCGCCGCGCCGGGCCGACGCCTCGCCCTGGCCGCTGTCGCCGTCGAGCCGCAGCCACTTCGACCACGCGCCCGTCTTCACGGCCCGGGTCCGGGCCTCGATCGTGCCGGTCACCCGAGCCTTCGGATCGGCCCAGGTCACCCCGAGCATGCTGAACGGCTCGGTGTCCCGCCGGCCGAGCGACGCGGAGCGCCCGCCGTCGCCGGTGCTCAGCGCGACCGTCCTGGTGTCGACCTGGACGGGCCCGTGCCCACCCCGGTCGTCGGACCCCGCGTCCGGCAGGCCGGTGACCCCTTCGAAGACCAGTACGCCGGCCAGACCGGCGGCCACGGCCATGGCCGTGCCCCACACACGACGCCGCTGCATGCGGCCCCACCCCTCGCTGATGAGAACCCGGGGCGCAGCGGCGGCACGGCGGGCTCATCAGCCCCGCGCGCACCGGCTTCCCCGGCGGACACGGGGAATGTACAGCAGGCTCAGCGGTCCCAGTGCCCGGTGGACTCCTGCGGCCAGACAGGCGTGGACTGCGGGAACACAGGGGCCTGTACGCCCGGCTGCTGCGGGAAGGCCGGGGCCTGAACACCCCCCGGACCGGAGGGGAACACCGGTGCCTGGCCGCCCGATTCGGACGGGAAGACCGGCGCCTGGACGCCCATCTGCTCGGGCACCCGCACCTCGACACGGGCCGCCGGCAGGGGAGTCGGCGGAGCCGAGAAAATGCGGCGTTCCTGTACTTCCAGACTGATGTTGTTCCATTTGTCCGTGAAATACACCACGGCGGTGCGCTCCAGGTCCGTACCCTCGATCGACCCGAACACCACCGGCCGGCGGGCCGTGCGGTCGACGGTCTTGCCGAGGGCCCGCCCGAAGCGGACCGTGCGCTCGACGCCCTCCGCCCGCAGCCGCAGGAAGCAGTCCCATGTGCCATGGGTCAGCGGCCCGCCGCGCTCGGCGGTGTTGAGGTCGAGGTCGAGGTCGAATCCGGCCATGGAGTGGTCCGCCGCGTCCGAACCCGCCTTGGCGGCGAGGGCGGGGGTGGCCCGTACCGTCACCGGCACGCTCACCTCGGTCTGCGTCTGGCGGCGGCGCAGTACGAACTCAGTGGTCATGCCGGTGGTCGGCAGGACGTCGATGTACGCGTAGCCGGACATCCGCAGCTTCCCCTCGTGCCACTCCAGCTTCTGGAGCCGCTGAGGCGTACGCACCGAGTCGGTGACGTCGTACAGCTCGTCCGGCAGTCCCGCGCGGGGATCGCGGAAGAGCGGGTGCGCGCGGTAGAGCCGCCCGTTGTCGTTGACGATCGGGGCGGGCCCGCTCGGGGTGTGGTGGGCCAGCGCGTCGAGGGCGAGGTCGTTGCCGTGCAGGAACGCGTACAGCTGGATCCAGGCGAGCTGGGACAGCTCCTTGGCCATGTCGTCGGTGAAGTACGTGGCGCACAGGGCGCGGCTGCGGTCGAGCACCTCCCAGGCGTACGCGGGGTCGGCGGCCCGGGCCCGGACGGCCGGGAGGATCGCCTTGCCGAGGAGGTTGCGGATGTGCCGGCCGAGCATCCGGCGGCGGCCCACCGGGTCGGTGACCCGGTCGGAGACCAGCTGCATGACCCGCTCGATGTGCTGCACGGTCTCGGCGGCGGTCCGGCTGCGCGCGGTGATGTTGCCGCCGTCCTCGCGGCGGCGCAGGAAGTAGCCGTCGTAGTCCCCGACGACGGAGATGGTCCGGGCCGCGAGATAGGCCTCGGTGACGAAGAGCTGGTCCTCGCCGAACCAGAGGTCCTCGGGGTAGCGGATGCGGTGGGTCTCCAGCATCTCCCGGCGCATCAACTTGGCGCTGTGCAGCGAGCGGTAGACCTCGGAGCGGTAGAGGTCGGCCCGCTCGGCGTGCTTGTGCGCCTTGTCCGCGACGGCCCGGCCGAGGCCGACGAGCTTGGGCAGGACGACGTCGCTGTCCTGCGCGTCGGCCATGGCGACCAGTCGCTGGAGCGTCTCGCGGCCCAGGTAGTCGTCGGCGTCCACGACGAAGGTGAACCGGCCGCGGGCCAGGTCGAGGGCGCGGTTACGGGGCCGGCTCGGGCCGCCCGTGTTGGGCTGGTGGACCACCTGGAACTGGGGGTACGCGCGGGCGTACCGGTCGAGTTCGGCTCCGCTGCCGTCGGTGGAGCCGTCGTCGACGGCTATCACCTCGATGCGGTCGAGGCCTATGGACTGGCCGACGACCGAATCCAGGCATTCCGTCAGATAAGGCATGGCGTTGTAGACCGCGATGATCACCGACACATCGGGGGCCGATGCCGGGGCGGTGCTGAAGAACGGGGTGTTCATCGCGGATCCTTCTGGTTCTTGAGCAGTGAGGCTTGACTGAGGATTGTATGACCGGCCCGACCGGGGGCCTCGCGCCAGAAGGCGCTGAAGGACCGGTGCCGGGCACGCCGGGGCGCATTCAGGCGTGTCGGGGGCTGATTCAGGGGGTGCGTGGCGGTGTGCGCCTCGGCGCTGTCCTGCAGCTCCCAGACGGTGACCAGCGCGAGACCGAGCAGCAGCGCGTACAGCAGGGGCGATCATCATCGACATGTACTCGGCCGCCTCCTCGCCGTCCCCTTCCTCCTCCTCGGCCGGGTGGAAGCGGCGCCAGACCACGACGCCGACGGCGGCGATCATCGCGGCGAGCAACGCCAGGGTGACCATCTCGACGACGTGGTTCATGGCGCTCCCTCGGACGGGCGGCGGGGCGACGGTCGTACGGTCACAGCCGACGGCTGGCCAGCACGGCGACGAGCGCCGCCGGAATCAGCAGCAGGAGCAGCGACGTGGTGACGGACAGCCCCTCCTCGCGCCGGGGCGCGCCGCCGGCCGCCCGGACGGGACCGTTCTGGTTGGCCTGATCCGTCTGCTCGGTCTGCTCGGTCTGTTCTGCTTGATCCGTCTGGTCCGTTTGCTCGGTCTGCTCCGTCCGGTCCGTCTCCCCGGTCCGGTCCGCCGGGTCCGCCGGGTCGGCAGGGTCGGGTGCGGGGGTCGTGGCGGCGAGCGGGCCGAGCGCGGGCGCGGCGATCCCGGCGGCCACCGCGAAACTGGGTGCCGCGGGGGCGCCCGGAGCTGCCGCCGCGGCGGCGTCCGAAGCGGCAGCGGCGTCCGAAGCGGCGGCGGCTGCCGCGGCGTCAGCGGCTTGGGCTTCCCCGCCGACCGCGAGGGCAGCGAGCGGGGGGACGACGGCGCCCGGGGCGGCCGGTCCGGTGAGGGGCGCGGGTGCGGGTGCCGGCGCCGGGGCGGGGGCGCCGGGTGCAGCGGGCGCTGCGGGTGCGGGCGCTGCGGGTGCGGGTGGTGCGCCAGGTGCGGCAGGCGCTGCGGGGGCGGCTGCCGAGGCCGCTCCCGCGGCCGCACCGGGCGCCCCGGCCGCCGGGGCCGCCGCGCCCGGTGTGGCCGCGGCCGTGGGAGCCGCCGGCGGGGCGGGAGCGGCCGGCGTGGCCGCGGCCGTCGGAGTCCTCGTCGCCGCCGAGGGGCTCGGCGCCACCGCCCGCCGGGACGGCGTGGCCGCCGCCGGGCTGGTGGGCCGCGCGGCGCGCGCCGCGCCCCGTACGGTGAAGTGGTCCGTCGCCCGCGCCATAAGCACCGGCGGGGCCTTGGCGTAGCCCTTCGTGTCGAGCGTGGACAGCCGGTCACCACCCCGGACCACGGCCGCGCTCCGGTACGCGCCCGGTCGCAGCCCGGTCAGCCGGGCCTCGCACACCACGGTCCGCCCGGGGGGTACGAGCAGCACCGGCGTGCGGTGCCCCGCGCAAGTGATCCGGGGCGGCCGCAGGTCCAGTTCGGTGAGCCGGGCTCCGTACACCGGGCGGTTGCCGGAGTTCCCGACGGTGTAGCGCACCACCGCCCGCGACCCCTGGACGGAGGTCACCGACACCCACAGCCGCAGGTTCCCGCCGACGCCCTGGTACCCGGCGGTGGCCGAGGCCCGTGGCCGCATGCCGAGGGTGGGGATCTCGCCCTGGGCGTGCGCGGTCGTGGTGTGCCGGCCGGCCGTGGCGGTGAACCGCGCCGTACAGACGAGCCCGGTCAGTCCGCGCAGGAAGAACGACCGCCCGCCCGGACAGCGCACGACGCCGCCGGGCACGGCCGGGTCGGTCAGCGTGACCCGGTGCAGATCGGCGCCCGAGCGGTTGACGATCCGGTACTTCTTGACAACCGGGTGACCCACCCGCACTCCCCGGCGTTCCGCCTCCTGGCCAGGGCGGTTGTTGACGGTCACGGTCAGCCCGAGCACCCGGGAACCGACACCGTCGGCGGCGGCCGTGCGGGCGGTCAGCCCTCCGGCCGGGGCGGCCAGGAGCAGCGCTCCGGCCAGCAGCAGGAGCGTGCGGGTACGAGTGACGGGCCTGACCCTCATGGCGGGTTCTTCCTCCCGGGTCCTCGGGCGCGGCGGACTGCCGCCAGCGTCGGCCGAAGGATCCGGCGCTCCCGGCGGTGACACCGGTGATTGCGCTGGTCGTGCTGCGAATCCACTGCGATGGCGGACGCGCGGCGCCCCCGTAGAGGAACCGTCAAGAGGGCGCGCCGGGCCATATGGGAGGCGTTAACGGCGGCCGGAACCTGGCTGAAAGGCGATTTCCTCATCTGGTCCGAGAATCCGTTCTTCACCCAGGAGCTCACGATGGCCGACATGGCCTTCGTCGTCACCACGATCGCGGTCTTCGCGCTGGTGGCCTTCATCGCCAAGGGGGTGGCGAAGCTGTGACCGCCGAGAACATCGTCGGCCTGATCGTGGCCGCCGCCCTGCTGGGCTATCTCGTCCTCGCCCTGCTCAAGCCGGAGAGGTTCTGACGGTGACATCAGTCGCTGCCGCTCCGGGGGACATGAGCCCCATCCTTGCCGCGGTGCTTCAGTTCCTCGCCCTGACCGCGGCGCTCGCACTGGCGTACCGCCCCCTCGGGGACCACATGGCCCGGGTGTACTCCTCCGGCACGCACCTGCGCGTCGAGAAGTGGATCTACAAGACCATCGGCGCCGACCCGGACACGCGGATGCGCTGGCCCGCCTACCTGCGTGGCGTGCTCGCCTTCTCCGCCGTGGGCGTCCTCTTCCTCTACCTGCTCCAGCGGGTCCAGGGCTCGCTGCCCGGCTCGCTCGGCTTCGCCTCGATCGACCCGGACCAGGCGTTCAACACCGCCGCGTCCTTCGTGGCCAACACGAACTGGCAGTCGTACGCCGGCGAACAGGCCATGGGCCATGTCGTCCAGACCGGCGGCCTCGCGGTGCAGAACTTCGTCTCCGCCGCCGTCGGCATCGCGGTCGCGGTGGCGCTGGTCCGCGGCTTCGCCCGGTCCCGTACCGGTGAGCTCGGCAACTTCTGGGCCGACCTGGTCCGGGGCGTCGTCCGCATCCTGCTGCCGATCTCGGTGATCAGCGCGCTCGTGCTGGTGGCCTGCGGCGCGATCCAGAACTTCGCCGGCATCCACGAGGTCGGCCAGTTCACGGGCGGCTCGCAACAGTGGAACGGCGGCGCGGTCGCCTCCCAGGAGGTCATCAAGGAGCTGGGCACCAACGGTGGCGGCTACTTCAACGCCAACTCCGCCCACCCCTTCGAGAACCCCAACGGGCTCTCCAACCTCTTCGAGATCTTCCTGATCCTCGTCATCCCGTTCGCCCTGACCCGGACCTTCGGCCGGATGGTCGGCTCCCTCAAGCAGGGCTACGCGATCGTGGCCACGATGGCGGCCATCTGGATCGGCTTCACCGCCCTGATGATGTGGACCGAGTTCCACCACGGCGGCCCGGCGTTCGACCTCGCCGGCGGCGCGATGGAGGGCAAGGAGACCCGCTTCGGCGTCGGCGGCTCGTCGATCTTCGCCGTGGCGACCACCCTCACCTCGACCGGTGCGGTCAACGCCTTCCACTCCTCTTTCACCGGCTTCGGCGGCGGCATCACCCTGCTGGGCATGCAGCTCGGCGAGATCGCTCCCGGAGGTGTCGGCTCCGGCCTCTACGGCATGCTGATCATGGCGGTCCTCGCGGTGTTCATCGCCGGCCTGATGGTCGGCCGGACGCCCGAGTACCTCGGCAAGAAGATCGGTACGCGCGAGATCACCTTCGCGGCCTGCTACATCCTCGTCACCCCGGCGCTGGTGCTCGGCTTCACCGCCGCGGCCATGGCGCTGGACACCCCGGCGAACTCGATGACGAACAGTGGCGCGCACGGCTTCTCCGAGATCCTCTACGCGTACACCTCCGGCGCCAACAACAACGGCTCCGCATTCGCCGGCCTCAATGCCGACACCCAGTGGTTCAACTCGACCATCGGCATCGCGATGCTGCTCGGCCGGTTCGTCCCCATGGTGTTCGTCCTGGCGCTCGCCGGCTCACTCGCCGAGCAGACGCCCGTCCCCGAGACCACGGGCACCCTGCGGACCGAGAAGCCGCTGTTCACCGGCCTCCTCGTCGGCACGATCATGATCATCACCGGTCTGACCTACTTCCCTGCCCTCGCCCTGGGGCCGCTCGCTGAAGGGCTCGCCTCATGAGCACCATCACCCCCACCCGTGCCCCGCACGAAGACCTCCCGACCGCGCACCAGCCCCCGGCCGGACGGGTCGGCGGAGGGCTCTTCGACCCCAAGCAGCTGGTCAGGTCCTTCCCGGACGCGCTGCGCAAGCTCGACCCGCGGGTGATGGTCAAGTCCCCGGTCATGTTCGTGGTCCTGGTCGGGTCGGTGGTCACCACCGTGCTGGCTTGTCAGGACCCGGGGGACTGGTTCGGCTGGGCGATCACCGCCTGGCTCTGGCTCACCACGATTTTCGCCAACCTGGCGGAGGCGGTGGCCGAGGGCCGCGGCAAGGCCCAGGCCGACACGCTGCGCAAGGCCAAGACCGACACCGTCGCACGGCGGCTGGTGGACGGCGTTGAGGAGCGGGTGCCCGGCACCGAGCTGCGGATCGGTGACCTGGTGGTCTGCGAGGCCGGCGACATCATCCCCGGCGACGGAGACGTCGTCGAAGGGGTGGCCTCTGTCGACGAGTCGGCCATCACGGGGGAGTCGGCCCCCGTCATCCGTGAGTCCGGCGGCGACCGTTCGGCCGTCACCGGCGGTACGAAGGTCCTCTCCGACCGGATCGTCGTCAAGATCACGACGAAGCCGGGGGAGACCTTCATCGACCGGATGATCAACCTGGTCGAGGGCGCCGCCCGGCAGAAGACGCCCAACGAGATCGCGCTCAACATCCTGCTCGCCTCGCTGACGATCGTCTTCCTGCTCGCGGTCGTCACTCTGAAGCCGTTCGCCATCTATGCGGGCGCCGACGAGCAGACGTCGCTGATCGTCCTCGCCGCGCTGCTGGTCTGCCTGATCCCGACCACGATCGGCGCGCTGCTCTCCGCGATCGGCATCGCGGGCATGGACCGGCTCGTCCAGCGCAACGTCCTCGCCATGTCGGGGCGGGCGGTCGAGGCGGCCGGTGACGTGTCGACCCTGCTGCTGGACAAGACCGGCACCATCACCCTCGGCAACCGCCAGGCCGCCGAGTTCGTGCCGGTACACGGCACCACGGAGGCCGAGGTCGCCGACGCGGCCCAGCTCTCCTCGCTCGCCGACGAGACCCCCGAGGGCCGCTCGATCGTCGTCCTCGCGAAGGAGAAGTACGGGCTGCGCGAGCGCCACCAGGGCGAGCTGGCCCACGCCGAGTGGATCGCCTTCACCGCCCAGACCCGTATGTCCGGCGTGGACGTGGAGGGGCGCAAGGTCCGTAAGGGCGCGGCCGGTTCGGTCGTGGCATGGGTGAAGGAGCGCGGCGGCCAGATCGCCGAGGACGCCGACCAGATCGCGAACCGTATCTCCGAGGCGGGCGGTACGCCGCTCCTCGTCGCGGTCGAGGACGGCAAGGGCGCCCGGATCCTCGGTGTCATCCACCTCAAGGACGTCGTCAAGGAGGGCATGCGCGAACGCTTCGAGGAGCTGCGCCGGATGGGCATCAAGACGGTCATGATCACGGGCGACAACCCGCTCACCGCGAAGGCCATCGCCGAGGAGGCGGGCGTCGACGACTTCCTCGCCGAGGCCACGCCCGAGGACAAGATGGCCCTGATCAAGCGGGAGCAGGCGGGCGGCAAGCTGGTCGCGATGACCGGCGACGGCACCAACGACGCCCCGGCGCTGGCCCAGGCCGACGTGGGTGTCGCGATGAACACCGGCACCTCCGCCGCCAAGGAGGCCGGGAACATGGTCGACCTCGACTCCAACCCGACCAAGCTCATCGAGATCGTCGAGATCGGCAAGCAACTCCTCATCACCCGAGGCGCCCTGACCACGTTCTCGATCGCCAACGACGTGGCCAAGTACTTCGCCATCATCCCGGCGATGTTCGCGGTGGCCTACCCGGGCCTGGACAAGCTCAACATCATGGGCCTGTCCTCGCCCGAGTCCGCGATCCTCTCCGCGGTCATCTTCAACGCACTGATCATCGTGGCCCTGGTGCCGCTCGCGCTGAAGGGCGTGCGCTACCGGCCGACCAGCGCCGACAAGATGCTCCGGCGCAACCTCGGCCTCTACGGACTCGGCGGTCTGATCGCCCCGTTCATCGGAATCAAGATCATCGACCTGCTCATCTCCCTCATCCCCGGGCTGCGTTAATCCAGAAAGCGTGCTGATCCACGATGAACAACTTCGTAGGAAACGCGGGGCGTCTGCTCTGGGCGGGGCTGCGCGCCCTGCTCGTCCTGACCGTGATCACCGGCGTGCTCTACCCGCTGGCCGTCACCGGCGCCGCCCAGGCCCTGTTCCCCGGCAAGGCGAACGGCTCCGAGATCAAGGACGCGAGCGGGAAGGTCGTCGGCTCCGAACTCATCGGACAGCGCTACGACGTGCCGCCGAAGGAAGGCGAGGAGACCGCGGCGCCGGACCTGAGGTGGTTCCAGCCGCGCCCCTCCAACGGCCTGGGCGGCAACAGCGTCAACACCCGGTACAAGCTGATCCTCTCCGGTGCCACCAACCGCTCCGGTGACAACGCGGAGCTGATCGCCTGGGTGAAGGAGGCCAAGGCGGCCGTCGTCAAGGACAACTCCACCGCCGGACACCCCGTACGGCCCGAGGACGTGCCGGCCGACGCCGTCACCTCCTCCGGCTCCGGCCTCGACCCGCACATCTCGCCCGAGTACGCCGAGCTCCAGGTCCACCGCGTCGCCGAGAAGAACAAGCTCGACGTCGCCACGGTCGAGAAGCTCGTCGCGGACCACACCGACGGCCGGATCGCCGGCTTCATCGGCGAGCCCTGCGTCAATGTGCTCCAGCTCAACATCGCCCTCCGGGACCTGGTCGGGAAGGAACTGGCCACGAGCTGACGCGGTCTGCCGGTGCCGCGCGACGGCCGGGCCTTGTCCCGTGGGCTTGGACGGACGGAAGATTCCCCCGTGATGAATGGTGGAGGGGAAACGAACGGACGGGTGGGTGCTCCATGGGGGGAATGATCAAGGGGGCCAACGCTTTCGTGCCGACGGTGCCGCTGCGGCTCGCGGTACGGGGCGGACTGGAAGCCATGGCGTTGCTGCTGACGGAGCGGGGCGCCGTCCGGGGGGACGAGGACGTCGTCTTCCACGGCGCGCCGGTCCATCCGACGCACGCCGTACGGCTCACCGGCGGTGCGAACGGCACGGCCTGGGTGGAGGCTGACCTCACCCGGATCGAGGCGGAGATCGTGCGCGTTCTCGTCGTCGGCTCGACGCACGGCGGCGCGATACGGGACGTGGACGGGCCCTCAGTGGAGGCGTTCGCACCGGACGGTACGTCGGTCGCGCGCTACGACGTGACCGACGGCGGCAGCGAGACGGCGATGGTGCTGGCGGAGCTCTACCGGCGGGCGGGCGGCTGGAAGTTCCGCGCGGTGGGCCAGGGCTATTTGAACGGCCTGACCGGCCTGGCGGTGGACCACGGCGTGAACGTGGCGGACGCCGCCCCGGCCCCGGCTCCCGCCCCGGTCCCGCACTTCGCACCGCCGGCCGCGATCCCGGCCCCGGTCCCGGTCCCGCCCCCGGTCCCGCACTTCGCACCGCCGGCCGCGATCCCGGCCCCGGTCCCGGTCCCGCCGCTGGTCCCGTTCGCCCCACCGACGCCGTCCGTGCCGGCCCCGTGGTCCTACGGCGCCGTCTTCGAGCCGTACACCCGGACCGGCCGGGACAACGACGTGATCACCGTGGACGGCCTCCCGCCGGGGCCGGTCGTCGTCGAACTCGCCGTCGAAGGCGACGGATACACGGGCCTGTGGCTCCTGGACCGGCGCAACAAGGAGAAGGACAACCTCGTCAACAGCACCGAGCCGGACTTCCGCGGCCGGATGCTCGCCGAGGTCCCCGGTAAGGGACCCCTGCGCCTGCGGCTGCAGGCGGAAGGGCCGTGGCAGGTACGGGTACTGCCGCTGGCGGCGGCCCGGCGGCTGACGGAGCAACCGCTGGAGTGCGGCGGCCCCGACGTCCTGCTGCACACGGCGGGCACGGCCGACCTCACCATCCACTACCTCGGCGACGACAACCTCATCGTCCACCTCTACGACCTGGCGGGGCACGAGGACCCCACGGCCCTGCCCTCGTACGAGAACGTCGTCAACGAGATCGGCAAGCGACGGGAGACCCTTCCGCTGCCCGAGGGCCCGCTCATCGTGCACCTGGAAATGGCCGACGGCCCCTGGCGGGCCCAGCTGAAACACCTGTAGCCCGCCGGCGGCCAGGGGGAGCACGGGGCTTGAGGAGAAAATGCTTCGCGCGGGCCGCCGGGGCGGGGCTATGGTGTGCTCGTTCTCGCGGACACGCCATGGGGCTGTCCACGCGTATTCGGTCTCGGTGATCCAGGAGGTGTGAGTGATGGCTGTCGTGTCGACGGGCGCTGCCCTCATTCAGAAGTTCATCAACTCCACCTCCGTGGTCCCCGGCTGACGTTCCCTCTCATCTGCGCGCCCATGTGCGCGCGCCGGGGCCACCCTTGTGAAGGGTCACCCCTTGTCTCTCTCTTCTCGCCAGGCTTCTCCTCAGGCTTCTCTTCAGGAGCCGACTTCGCACGCTCTCGTCCCGTACGGCTGGGACGAGGGCTGGGCGGCCGAGTTCGCTCCCCACTCCGAGCGGGGCCTCGTCCCCGGCCGGGTCGTACGGGTCGACCGCGGGCAGTGCGACATCGTCACCCCGGAGGGGCTCGTCCGCGCCGACACCGCCTTCGTCACCCCGCACGATCCGCTGCGGGTCATCTGCACCGGTGACTGGGCGGCGGTCGACACCGACGGCAACCCCCGTTACGTACGGGAGTATCTGCCGCGCCGTACCGCCTTCGTACGGTCCACGTCGTCCCAGCGGTCCGAGGGGCAGATCCTCGCCGCCAACGTCGACCACGCGATCATCGCGGTGTCGCTCGCAGTCGAGCTCGACCTCGGCCGGATCGAGCGGTTCCTCGCGCTGGCCTGGGAGTCGGGCGCGCAGCCGCTCGTCGTCCTCACCAAGGCCGACCTCGTGCCGGACCCGATCGGGCTGTCGTATCTCGTCCAGGACGTCGAGGCCGCCGCGCCCGGCGTGCAGGTCCTCGCCGTCAGCTCCGCCACCGGGGAGGGCGTGGAAGTGCTCGCCGCGGTCGTCGGCGACGGCACCAGCGTGCTCCTCGGCGCCTCCGGCGCGGGCAAGTCCACCCTCGCCAACGCGCTCCTCGGCGAGGACGTCATGGCCGTCCAGGCCACCCGCGACGTCGACGGCAAGGGCCGGCATACCACCACCACCCGTAACCTGCTCCTCCTGCCCGGCGGCGGCGTGCTCATCGACACGCCCGGTCTGCGCGGCGTAGGCCTCTTCGACGCCGGCAGCGGGGTCGAGCAGGTCTTCTCGGAGATCGAGGAGCTGGCCGAGGACTGCCGTTTCCACGACTGCGCGCACGAGACCGAGCCCGGCTGCGCGGTGCTCGCCGCGCTGGCGGACGGCACGCTGCCCGAGCGGCGCCTCGACAGCTACCGCAAGCTGCTGCGGGAGAATCGGCGGATCGTCGCCAAGACCGACGCCCGGCTGCGTACGGAGATGCTCAAGGACTGGAAGCGCAAGATCGCCGACGGGCGCCGCGCGGCCAAGGTCAAGGGCCGGGAGCGGTAGCCCGGGCCCCCGGCGGGACGCGGAGCGTCACGTCCGAAAACCGCCAGAGAGGGCGCCGGGGGTGACGCACACTGGATCTCGTGATGGACGAAGAGACCAGGTACGAGGCGGTCAGCAGCCGGGACGCGCGGTTCGACGGCGAATTCTTCTTCGCCGTCCGCACCACCGGCATCTACTGCCGACCCAGCTGCCCCGCCGTCACCCCCAAGCGCAAGAACGTCACGTTCTTCCCGTCCGCGGCCGCCGCCCAGGGCCACGGCTTCCGCGCCTGCCGCCGGTGCAGGCCGGACGCCGTGCCCGGCTCCGCGGAATGGAACGTCCGCGCCGACGTCGTCGGCCGCGCCATGCGCCTGATCGGCGACGGAGTCGTGGACCGCGAAGGCGTCCCCGGCCTCGCCGGACGCCTCGGCTACAGCGCCCGCCAGGTCCAGCGCCAGCTCACCGGCGAGCTCGGCGCCGGACCCGTCGCACTCGCCCGGGCCCAGCGCGCCCACACCGCACGGCTGCTGCTCCAGACCACCGGCCTGCCGATCACCGAGATCGCGTTCGCGTCCGGCTTCGCCAGTGTCCGGCAGTTCAACGACACCATCCGCGGCATCTACGCCCGTACCCCGAGCGCCCTGCGCGCCGAATCCGGCACCGGCGCGGGACCCCGTACCGCCCAGAGCGCCGGCGTCCCGCTGCGGCTGGCCCACCGCGGTCCGTACGCCGCCCGGGAGGTCTTCGACCTGCTCGCCGCCGAGGCCCTGCCCCACATCGAGGAGGTCACCGGCGCCCCCGGCGCCCGTACCTACCGGCGCACCCTTCGCCTGCCGTACGGGTCCGGGATCGCCGCCGTCGACGAGAAGTCGCCGGGTCGCTGGCTCCAGGCCCGGATCCACCTCACCGATCTGCGCGACCTCACCACCGCCGTGCAGCGGCTGCGCCGGCTGTTCGACCTGGACGCCGACCCGTACGCGGTGGCCGAACGCCTCGGCCCCGACCCCCTCCTCGGCCCGCTCGTCGCCGCCCGCCCGGGCCTGCGCTCGCCCGGCGCCGCCGAGCCCGAGGAGTTCGCCGTGCGTGCGGTCGCCGGACAGCAGGAGTCCGCGCGGCTGGCCGAGGCGTACGGCACCCCGCTGGAGCGCCCCTGCGGCGGGCTCACCCGCCTCTTCCCCGAACCCGCCGCGCTCACCGGCCACCCGGTCGTGGGCCCACTCGCGGCCGCCCTCGCCGACCGGACCGTACGGCTTGATCCGGGGGCCGAGCGCGACGAGGCGGAGCGCGCCCTGCTCGCCGTCCCCCACGTCACGGCCGAGACCGCGGCGCTGGTGCGGATGCGGGCGCTCGGCGACCCGGACGTGGCGGTGGACCCGCGCGCCGACCAGGAGGAGTGGCGGCCCTGGCGCTCCTACGCCCAGCGGTATCTGGACCCGTCTCCGGCCTCGCCGGACCCGAGCGCCGAGTCGTACGGCTGAGCGAGTCGCGTTCGGCGTGCCCTACCGTGGACCAATGATCACCATCGACAGGCTCGCACCGTCCGACCGGGACACCTGGGAGCAGCTCTTCCGCGGCTACATCGAGTTCTACGGGCGCACCGAACCCGACGCGATGTACGAGCGCTCCTGGGCCGCGTTCCAGGGGGACACCCGGCTGCACGCGCTCGGCGCCCGGCTCGACGGCCGGCTCGTCGGCCTCACCCACTTCTTCATCCACCCCAGCACCTCCGGCCCGGACCTCTGCTACCTCCAGGACCTCTTCACCGCCCCCGAGGCCCGCGGCAAGGGCGTGGCCCGCGCGCTGATCGAAGCCGTCCGGGTGTGGGCCGAGGAGCAGGGCTGCTGCCGGCTGTACTGGATGACGCACGAGACCAACACCACCGCCCGGCGGCTGTACGACCAGGTCGCCGACAACCGCGGCTTCATCCGCTACCAGATCGAGCTGCCCACGCCCTAGACCTGGCCCACGGCCCGCCTGGATCCTGCCGCCGTCACTGGCCGGGGGCCGGGGTGGGCGGGCCGCCCCAGATCGCCGCGCCCGTCCACGCCCCCACGATCAGCAGGCAGGCCATCAGCTCCACCAGCACGCTCGTCCCCACGGCCCGCATCACCGTGCGGGTCGAGGCCACCGCCTGGCCGTGGCCGCCGAGCCGGATCCGCTCGCAGGTGTAGATGCCGCCGAGGTAGCCGAGGACACCGCCGACCACCGGCAGCAGAAAGAAACCGAACAGCGCGCCCAAACCGGCGAACGCCGCCATCCGGCGGGTGACCCCGACCCCCCGGATCCGGCGCGGCGGCAGGTGCCACACGACCGCCTGGGTGACCAGCAGCAACGCCGTCGAACCGACAAGCAGACCCCAGGCGAGGGCGGTCTGCATGTGCAGCGCCCACCAGAGCATCGCGGCCCACACGAACCACGGCCCCGGCACGACGGGAACGAGCACCCCGACCAGGCCGAGCAGCATCACCACACCGATCAGAAGGAGCTGCCACACACCCATCTGTCAAGCGTGCCGGACCGGCCACCGGCACGCTTCCCGGCCGCCTGCGCCAGCCCCGTCAGGACCGGGTGCTCCGCGGGTCCCGGGCCACCCACCCCTTCTCGTACGCGTGCCAGCCCAGCTGGAGCCGGGTCGTCACCCCGGTCAGCTCCATCAGCCCCTTCACCCGCCGCTGCACGGTCCGCAGCCCCAGCTCCAGCTGCTTCGCGACACTCGCGTCGGTCATCCCCACCAGCAGCAGGGACAGGATCTCCAGGTCGGTGGCGTCCGGCCCCGGCAGCCGGTCCTCCATGACCTGCCCGCCCGACCCGAGCCGCAGCGGCAGCGCGTCCTTCCACACCGCCTCGAACAGGCCCATCAACGACTCCAGCAGCCCGCTCGCGTGCACGACGAGCGCCGCCGGTTCCGCGCCGCGACCGGTCAACGGCACCATCGCCAGCGTCCGGTCGGCCACCACCAGCTTCGTCGGCACCTTCTCCACCACACGCACCTGCTCGTCGCGGCCGAGCGCCGCCGACAGCTCGACAAGCCCGGTGGGCAGCGTCAGCACCTCGCGTTCGAGCACGACCCGGTAGACCACGCCCCGCTCGGAGGCCCGCTCCTCCGCCTCGTTGTCCATGCCGGTGACCGCGACCGGGCGGCCGGTGACCAGCGCGCACACCTCCTCGGCCGCGCCGAGCTGGAGCTGGAGGAAGCGGTGGGCCACGGCGCTCGCGCCGGTCACCACCTCCACCAGATCGTGCACGGCCGGCTCGGCGGCCTCGGCGCGGTACTCCTCCGCCAGCAGCACCGCCGCCAGCTCCGCCTGCTCCAGCTCATGGCGCTGCTGGGTCAGCAGCGCGCCCAGCGCCACCGCGGGCGGCGCCGCCACCCACCGTCCCGTACGAGCCGAGGACTGCGCCGCGAGCCCCTGCGCCTCCAGCCGGCGCAGCGCCCGTTCGGTCTCGCTTTCCGGCAGCGCCAGCCGGTGGGCCAGATCGGCGACCTCCGCCGCGCCCAGCGCGACCAGCGCGCGATAGGCCGACTCCTGCCGTTCGTCGAGACCGATCGCTCCCAGCATCGCTGCCCCACCCCTTGCCCGACCCGGCGCTCCGCCCGCCGGACCCGCTCGTTCCGCTGTCGCTGTGGCGGGAATCGGCCACGGCGCATTCCCGCCTCGCCCATCATCCCTGCACCACCCATCCCTCTGCCAATGTGGTGCCACCGCAGCACCAACGGGCCCGGAGATATGCGGACTGGCGGCCGCCGCTGCCACCACTGCCGGGAAACTCGCCTCCCGGCCGACGAGAAGCTCTACTCTCAAGGCATCCCGGTGCTCTGCCCCCGGCACGACCTGCCGGAGGGCGGCCTCGCGTACTCCTACCACTCCGGCGCGACCTGGACCCAGGCCGAAAAAGCCCGCCACCCTCAGGGCCGAACTGACGGACGCCCGGGGCGACTCCGTCACCCAGACCGTGGTCCGCGCCGACGACGTGCGCTGATCACGCCGGTCCGCCGGGCGTCCTTCCCGTGGGGGGTGGGGTCGCCCGGCGGACTCCTTTTCCGCTTTTTCTGAATGCGCCGTTTTCGTACGCCCCCCGCGGTGGACAATAAGGGCATGACTCAGCAGGGGGATAGGCGGACCGCCGGCCCGGACGACTGGTGGGACAAGCTCTACGACGAGGCCGCGCCGGACACGGCCGCAGGCGCCGGGACACCCGACGACGGACGCCCCGCGGCAGGGCGCGACGATGACGCACCGTCACCCGAACGGCCCACGGCCGCTCCACCGCCGCCCCCACCCACGGCCCCGCCGGTCCCACTCGCCCCGCCGCGGCAGCGGGCCCCCTGGGAGCCACCGTCCGCAGCCGCGCCCGCCGAAGGACCGCGGACCTTCCCGCCGGCCCCCGGCACCCCGCCGCCGCCCACCACCGCCCCCGCGGCCGACCCCCGTAGCGGCTACGTCGGCGACGGACCACCCACCTACGACCCCGAGCCCACCGCCCTGCCCGCCGCGGAACCCGACGAGCTGGCCGAACTGGTCGCCGACACCGTCCTCGACGGCGCCCGGTACGGCACATACACCCTGCGCGCCGTCTCCGTGCGCGGCGACTCCGCGCGCTACCGCGGCGAAACCCGCCGCGACGCGCTCATCACCGCCCGCTTCGGCGAAGGCCGCGGCGCCCTCGTCCTCGTCGCCGTCGCCACGGGCGCCCGCGCCGCCGGGGCCGCCCATCTGGCCGCCGCCGACGCCTGCCGCTGGATCGGCGAGGCTGTCGGCCGCAGCCACGCCCGGCTCGCCGAGGACATCCGGGCCGGCCGCCGCGGCGACCTCAAGTCCGGGCTGCACCGGCTCACCGACCGCACGTACGGCAGACTCCGCGCCCGCGCCACCGAGCTCGGCGTCGACCCGCAGGAGTACACCGCCGGCCTGCGCTGCCTGCTGCTCTCCGCGGACCCCGACTGCCGCACCCGGGTCTTCTTCGGCGTCGGCCCGGGCGGGCTCTTCCGGCTGCGCGGCGGTGCCTGGCAGGACCTCGAGCCGCCGCTGCCCGAGCCCGGGGCCGTCACCGGCGAGCCGGTCGTCGGCTTCGGCTCGCCGCCCCAGGACCCCCGCGCCGGCGAACCGGGCCCAGAGGGAGACCGGCTGACCATGGCCCTCGGCGTCACCCAGGCCGCGCCGCCCTCCGTCGAGGGACCACTGCCCCCACCGGCCGAACCGTTCCGCTTCCGGGCCTCGGTCGCCCGGCCGGGGGACACACTGCTCCTCGCCGGCCAGGGCTTCGCCGAACCGGTCCGGAGCGAGCGCGCGCTCGCCGACGAACTCGCCGCACGCTGGGGCGCGGCCGCGCCGCCCGGTCTCGCGGCCTTCCTCGCCGACACCCAGATCCGGGTGAAGGGGTACGCCGACGACCGTACGGCCGTGGCGGTCTGGGAGGCGTAATGTCACCGGTCATGTGTTGATGGACCCATGGCCCGACAGAATGTTGCAGAACAATTCGTCGACATCCTGGTCCGCGCGGGCGTGCGGAGGCTGTACGGAGTCGTCGGCGACAGCCTGAACCCCGTCGTCGACGCCATCCGGCGCACGTCCGGCATCGACTGGATCCAGGTCCGCCACGAGGAGGCCGCCGCCTTCGCCGCCGGCGCCGAGGCGCAGATCACCGGCAGGCTGGCGGCCTGCGCCGGATCCTGCGGACCGGGCAACCTCCACCTCATCAACGGCCTGTACGACGCCCACCGCTCGATGGCCCCCGTCCTGGCCCTCGCCTCACACATCCCCTCCGGCGAGATCGGACTCAGCTACTTCCAGGAGACCCACCCCGACCATCTGTTCCGCGAGTGCAGCCACTACTGCGAGATGATCTCCAACTCGCAGCAGATGCCACGGCTGCTGCAGACCGCCGTGCAGCACGCGGTCGGCCGCGGCGGTGTCAGCGTGGTGACCCTGCCCGGTGACATCGCCTCCCAGGCCGCCCCCGAGAAGAGCATCGAACACGCCCTGGTGACCTCGCGCCCCAGCGTCCGCCCCGGCGACGCCGAGATCGACGCACTGGTCCGGCTCATCGACGAGGCGGACAAGGTGACATTGTTCTGCGGCAGCGGCACGGCCGGCGCCCACGCCGAGGTCATGCAGTTCGCCGAGCGCCTCAAGTCGCCGGTCGGCCACGCCCTGCGCGGCAAGGAGTTCATCCAGTACGACAACCCGTACGACGTCGGCATGAGCGGACTGCTCGGCTACGGCGCCGCCTACGAAGCCACCCACGAGTGCGATCTGCTCATCCTGCTCGGCACCGACTTCCCGTACAACGCCTTCCTCCCCGACGACGTCAAGATCGCCCAGGTCGACGTACGTCCCGAACACCTCGGCCGGCGTTCCACCCTCGACCTGGCCGTCTGGGGCGATGTCCGCGAGACGCTGCGCTGTGTGATCCCCCGGGTGCGGGCCAAGGCCGACCGGCGGTTCCTCGACAAGATGCTGAAGAAGCACGCCGACGCGCTCGAAGGCGTCGTCAAGGCCTACACCCGCAAGGTCGAGAAGCACCGTCCGATCCACCCCGAGTACGTCGCCTCCGTCCTCGACGAACTCGCCGACGACGACGCCGTGTTCACCGTCGACACCGGTATGTGCAATGTGTGGGCCGCCCGCTACCTCACCCCCAACGGGCGTCGCCGGATCATCGGATCGTTCAGCCACGGCTCCATGGCCAACGCCCTGCCGCAGGCCATCGGCGCCCAGTTCACCGACCGCGACCGGCAGGTCGTCTCGCTCTCCGGCGACGGCGGATTCGCCATGCTGATGGGCGACTTCCTCACCCTCGTGCAGTACGACCTCCCGGTGAAGATCGTGCTGTTCAACAACTCCTCGCTGGGGATGGTGGAGCTGGAGATGCTGGTCGCCGGCATGCCCTCGTACGGAACGACCAACCACAACCCCGACTTCGCCGCCCTCGCCCGCGCGGCCGGCGCCTACGGCGTGCGGGTCGAGAAGCCCAAGCAGCTCGCCGGAGCCCTCAAGGACGCCTTCAAGCACAAGGGCCCCGCGCTCGTCGACGTGGTCACCGACCCGAACGCCCTGTCCATCCCACCCAAGATCAAGGCCGAGATGGTGACCGGCTTCGCGCTCTCCGCCAGCAAGATCGTCCTGGACGGCGGAGTGGGCCGGATGCTCCAGATGGCCCGCTCCAACCTGCGCAACGTACCCCGCCTCTGAGCGCCCCCACGGTCAGGGATCAGCCGGTCACGCCGGGGTCAGCCGCAGCGTGAGGATCTGGAACGGCCGCAGCCGCAGCACCACCCCCTCACCGTCCCGCTCGGCGGGGTGCAGCGGCCGCTCCAGCAGATCCGTGACCTGGGCCTGGCCCAGCGGGAAGGCGGTACGCAGCGTGGTCGTGGCGCGCGACCCGGCCGACTCGTAGAGCCGTACGACCACATCGCCGCCGCGGTCGTCGGCGAGCTTCACCGACTCCACCGTCACCGCCGGATGCCCGGCCTCGACCAGCGGCCCGCGCGCCGGCACCCCGGGGGCGACGCGCAGCGGCAGATTGAGCGCCAGTCCCTCCTGTACGGCATCGGTCACCGAACTTCCCGGCAGCAGCGCGTAGGTGAAGCGGTGTCGGCCCAGATCCATCTCGGGGTCCGGGCTGTGCGGCGCCCGCAGCAGGGTGAGCCGCACGGTTGTACCGAGCCCGTCGGCGTGCGGCGCGCGGCTCACGTCATGGCCGTACGTGGAGTCGTTGAGCAGCGCCACGCCGTAGCCGGGCTCGGCGACCCGCATCCAGCGGTGGGCGCAGATCTCGAACCGGGCCGCTTCCCAGCCGGTGTTGGTGTGCGTGGGGCGGTGCACATGCCCGAACTGGATCTCGGCGGTGGATCGTTCGGCGTGCACATCGAGCGGGAAGGCGGCCTTGAGTACCTTCTCCGACTCCTGCCAGTCGACCTCGGTGACGACATCGAGCCGGGCGCTCGCGCACCGCAGCACGATCTCCTGGGTGATCCGCGACGCCCCGAAGCTCCGCACCACCCGCACCACCGTGCGCACAGGCCCCTCCTCGACGAGTTCGACGGAGTCGGCTGCGGTCAGATCGGTGCGGCTGCGCAGGTAATGCCGGTCGATGTCCCAGGCGTCCCAGTGGTTGGGGTGGTCGGGGTGCAGTTGCAGCAGATTGCCCCGCCCGCCAGGAGCGAGGACCTCCCGGCCGGCCCGCAGGTCCCGTACGGACGCGAGCAGCCCGTCCTGGTCGACGACCACCCTCAGCAGCCCGTTGTCGAGCACGATCCCCTCGTGCTCGACATGGGCGCCGGTCGCACCGGCCGGCTCCCCACCGGCCGTCATGGCGTCCTGCCGCAGCGGGGCCGCGCCCAGCGCGGGCACCCGCACCAGGACCGGTACGTCCCCCTCGGCGTCGACGACCTCCACCCGCTCGTACGGTGAGGTGTTCACGACGCCCTGCGCCGTGCCGCCGCCCAGCGCGGCCAGCGCCGTGGCGGTGATCCCCGCCAGCTCCTCCCGCACGCGCGCGTACGTCTCCCGCGCCTCCCGGTGCACCCAGGCGATCGAGGAGCCGGGCAGGATGTCGTGGAACTGATGGAGCAGGACCGTCTTCCAGATCCGGTCCAGCTCCTCGTACGGGTAGGCGTACGAGGCGGACTCCAGCGCCGCGGCCGTCGCCCACAACTCCGCCTCCCGCAGCAGGTGTTCGGACCTGCGGTTGCCCTGCTTGGTCTTGGCCTGGGTGGTGTAGGTGGCCCGGTGCAGCTCCAGGTACAGCTCGCCCGACCAGACCGGCGCCTGGGCGCCGTACTCCTCCTCGGCCGCCGCGAAGAACGCCGACGGCGGCTCGATCGCCACCCGCGGAGAACCCTCCAGGTCGCGCAGCCTGCGGGCCTTCTCCAGCATCTCCCGGGTCGGGCCGCCTCCGCCGTCGCCCCAGCCGAACGGCACCAGCGAGCGGGAGGCCCGCCCCTTGTCGGCGAAGTTGCGTTCCGCGTGCGCCAGTTCACGTCCGTGGAACTGCGCGTTGTAGGTGTCGACCGGCGGGAAGTGGGTGAACACCCGGGTGCCGTCGATGCCCTCCCACCAGAACGTGTGGTGCGGCATCCGGTTGGACTGGTTCCACGACAGCTTCTGGCTGAGGAACCAGCGCACCCCCGCCAGCCGGGCCAGCTGCGGGAACGCGGCCGTGTAGCCGAAGGAGTCGGGCAGCCAGATCTCCCGTGTCTCGACGTCCAGTTCCTCCGCGAAGAAGCGCTTGCCGTGGACGAGCTGCCGGGCCAGCGCCTCGCCGCCCGGCATGTTGGCGTCCGACTCCACCCACATCGACCCCACCGGCGCCCATGTGCCCGCCCGCACGGCCGCCCGGATACGCCGCCAGATGTGCGGCTGGTGCTCCTTCACCCAGGCGTACTGCTGCGCCTGGGAGCAGGCGAACACCAGCTCCGGGTAGTCCTCCGCGAGCGCCGTGACATTGGCGAAGGTGCGCGAGGCCTTCCGTACGGTCTCGCGCAGCGGCCACAGCCACGCCGAGTCGATATGGGCGTGCCCGGCGGCCGAGACCCGGTGCGCGCTCGGCGCCGCCGGGCGCGCCAGTACGTCCGCGAGCCGTCCCCGCGCCGCGAGGGCCGTGCCCGGCACGTCGTGCAGATCGAGCGCGTCGAGCATGTCCTCCAGCGCGCGCAGGATCTCGTGGCGCCGCGAGCGGTCCTCGGGCAGCTCCCGCATCAGCTCGGAGAGCACCTCGACGCCCAGGATCAGATGCCACACCTCTTCGTTCAGAACGGCGAGATCGGCGGCGGCGAAACGGTAGAGCGGCCGGTCCCCGGCAGTCAGGACGTCGCCCAGCGGGGTCGGCTCGAAGTCCCGCAGTACCGCGGGGTTGGCCGCCGCCTCCAGGAGCAGGTCGACGCTCTCCCCGCCCCGGGCGGGCGCGGCGACGGGGACGTGGCGGTTACGCGGATGGATGCCCTTGAGCGGGACCCCCTCGGCGTCGTGGATCAGGCCCTCCGCCTGGAAGCCCGGCCCGTCGCCGGTGAAGCCGGGGTCGACGACCGCCTCCACCCGGCGCCCGGCCCACGCACGGGGCACCGTGCCGCGCAGCCGGAACCAACTCGTCGACCAGGGCGGACCCCAGGGCGTGCCCAGGGCGAACGGTTCGTACGAGGCCCGCAGCGCCTCGGCGACCGGCACCGGCTCGCCGGGGGCGTGCCAGACCGAGAGCGTGAGCGGGACCCGCTCGCCGTACTGCGCGGGGCGGACGAAGCGGCGGAGCGCGCGTTCCAGGCGCGCCTCCACCTGCGGACGGTCGTCATGCATCGCGGCACCTCTGATCCTTGGACGCCTCTCGGACGTTTCTCGATGTCTCTCGATGTCTCTCGATGTCTCTCGCACGGCTTCCTGCGTACGGCGCGTACGGCGCATACGGCTGAGTGATGACTTACCCCGATGCATCCGGTGATTGACGATTCGACATGAATGGGCGCTACGGGGTGGGGCATGCATCCCGTGAGCGTGTTCGAGCGGAGAGGTCGTGACGTCGTGCGGGTGGGGGCTATGAGCGGGCAGTCGACCAGGTGGCGCCGGAGAGTGGGACGCGCGGACCTCTCTGCCGTACGGGAGGTGAGAGGTGCCCTGCGCGACATGCTGCGGCACTGGGGCGAAGAGGGCGCCTGTGACGTGGCCGAGCTGCTCGCCACCGAGCTGGTGACCAACGCGCTGATACACACCGACCACGGCGCGGAGGTCACGGCCACCGTGGCCCCCGACGCCCTGCGCGTGGAGGTGCGCGACCACGTCGCCGGCCTGCCCGAACCCCCGCACGCAGCGTACGCCGACGACGGTACGCACGGCAGGGGACTGGTGCTGGTCCAGGCGCTCGCGGATTCCTGGGGGGTGCGCCCCGAGGGCGCGGGCAAGGTGGTCTGGTTCGAGCTGAACGGCAAGGCGGCGGCCTGACACGGCGACGGGCGGGTCCGCCCGTCCAAGGGGTGGACCCGCCCGTGTCGTAGGCGCGGGGGAGCGCCGTGGGCGGCGCTAGCCGAATTGCTGCTCGAGGTCCTTGAGCTTGCGCTCCAGCGAGTCGAGTCGCGGCAGGGTCTGGGTGTCGTCCTCGGCGGTGAGGTCCACCGTCCGGGGTTCAGCGCCCTTCACGGCCTGGAGGGAGGGCCGGGGTCGAAGCGGCAGTTGTCCCGGGTCGGATATGGCCGGCTCCGCGACCGACGACCCCACGGCCGTCGGCGCGGAGCCCGCCGCGGAGCCGAGGGCCTGGACCTCGACCTGACGGCCGCCGCCCCGGCCGATGCCCCAGGCGCGGTGCTGCCGGCTGATCGCGCGGTAGCGGGCCCGGTCCAGCTTCTCCTTCTCCCGCCGGTGGTGGCGGTTGCGCTGCTTCTCCCGCCGGTCCTCGCGGACCTCCTCGACGGCCTCGTCCAGCGTCCGTACGCCTTCCAGCAGCATCAGCGACCAGGCGCCGAAGGTCTCCCGGGGCGCCCGGAGCCACCGTACGACCCGGATCTGCGGCAGTGGACGCGGCACCAGACCCTGCTCGCGCAGGGCGGCCCTGCGGGTCTGCTTGAGGGCCCGGTCGAAGAGGACCGCCGCCGACAGGGACATCCCGGCGAAGAACTGCGGCGCGCCCGCGTGCCCCAGGCCGCGCGGGGCGTGCACCCAGTTGAACCAGGCGGCGGCCCCGGCGAAGGTCCAGACGAGCAGCCGGGAGCCGAGGGCCGCGTCGCCGTGGCTGGCCTCGCGGACCGCGAGGACCGAGCAGAACATCGCCGCGCCGTCGAGTCCGAAGGGGACCAGATACTCCCAGCCTCCGGTGAGATTGAGGTTCTGGCGGCCGAAGCCGACCAGACCGTGGAAGGAGAGTGCGGCGGCGACCGCGGCACAGCAGAAGAGCAGCAGATACGAGGCGGTGCCGTAGACGGCCTCCTTGCGCCGTCTACGCTCCTCGCTGCGTTCCCAGGTGTCGTCGGCCGAGGTCTGGTCACCGGCGCGCTTGCCGCGCGCGAGCACCGCCACCGCCGTCAGGACTCCGGCGAGCATCACGCCACCCGGAAGCAGCCAGTCCAGCGATATGTCGGTCAGTCTCATGCGGTGTCCCTTGCATCGCAGTGGGGCGTTTCGGCGGCCCATACTGGCCGAAGCCCACTGGCGCCCACGGGGTTTCCGGGCAAGAGAACGCCATTGAGGCGACGAGGCATACAAATAGGTGCGATCTGATCGAACTTCCGCACGTGGAAGCCGAGTTGAGTTCGATTCATGCCACCCGAACGGGTGGCATGAACCTCAGGCGGTCGCGCTCAGTCGGCGGATCCGCTCCGCGTCACAGGTCCGCGGGCAGGTGACGCAGGTGTCCTCGGGGCGCAAGGTGTAGAAGAGGCAGCAGCTCGCCCGGTCCCGGGTCGGCAGCGACGCCCCGCCCGGCCCGGTCAGCTCCCGGAACCCGGCCGTGCCCACGTACGGCTTCTCGGTGCCCGGGAGCAGCAGCTCCAGCTCCGCCATCGCCCGGCTCTCCTCGCCGAGCAGATGTGCGATGTACCACAGGCCCTCGACGATCTCGTCCGTCGCCATGCCCCACAGCGCCCGCCGCCCGCGCCGCATCCGCGGGCCGAACCCCTCCAGGAGCCGGCCGAAGTGCTCGGCGACGGAGTCGCGCACCTCGGCGCGCAGCGCCTCCTCGTCCGCCACGATCCGGGCGCCGGGCAGCGCGGCCGCCGGATCGCCGGGCAGGCAGGCGAACTCCTCGATCCGTACCGTCATCCGGCCGAGGTCCCGCTGGAAGGCGACCCCTTCGACCGGGATCCTGGGCACCCGCCGGTCCAGGAACCACGGCACCGTCACCAGCAGGCAGGCGGGCCAGGCGTACCGGTGCAGCCCGAAGCCGGCCACCACGTCGGGCCGGGCGTGCTGCCCGTAGTCCCGCAGCACCTGCTCGTCGTCCCAGGCGAGAAAGGCGTCGAGGGCGGCGCCCCCGGCCGCCAGCTCGGCCGCGCCGACCCAACCCCCACCGCGAGGGGCCTGCTCGCCCACCGCCAGCTCCCGGACGCCCAGGCCGGGGAAGACCTCCGTGAGGCGCGTGTACGCCGCCGTGACAGGCGACGTGAGGTCGGGCAGCAGTGCGGGCAGTGACATGCGGGACCACCGAATCGCGATCGTTAGCAGGTAAGCCTTACCTTACCCGATGCGATCGATGTTTGAACTGCCGCTGTGTCCGCCTATGGTGCACATGAGGCCCTTGCACCGCGAGCAGGGTCCGGGACGAGGCCCCAGGAGGACCCGGGTGGAGCAGAGCACAGCGCGCGACAGGGCGGCGGAGCGCCCGCACGCGCCCTCTGCGCCTGCCGTTTCGGTACGCGCCCCCGAGCAACCCTGCGCCCCCGCGGGCCACCGGATCCCCGAGCAGGCCCGCGGCGAGCACACCCACAGCGAGCCCCCCGCCCCCGACCGGACCCCCCGCCCGGTCCAGCGCCACTCCGTACGGGGCCAGATCCTCCAGGCCCTGCGCACCGCTCTCGTCGGCGGCGAGCTCGTCCCCGGCGAGGTCTACTCCGCCCCCGCCCTCGGCGAGCGCTTCGGGGTCTCCGCCACGCCCGTACGCGAGGCCATGCAGCAGCTCGCCCTCGAAGGCGCCGTCGAGGTCGTCCCCAACCGCGGCTTCCGGGTCATCCGGCGCACACCGCGCGAACTCGCCGAGCTGGCCGAGGTCCGCGCCCTCATCGAGATCCCCGTCATGCTGCGGCTGGCCCGCACGGTCCCCGCCGAGCGCTGGCGCGATCTGCGCCCCCTCGCCGAGGCGACCGCCGCCGCGGCGGCCCGCGGCGACCGCGCGCACTACGCGGAGACCGACCGCGCCTTCCACCGTGCGGTCCTCTCTCTGGCCGGCAACGACCAGCTCGTCGCCGTCGCCGACGACCTGCACCGCCGCTCCCAGTGGCCGCTGATGGCCGCCCCCGTGAGCCGCCACGCCGATCTCGTCGCCGACGCCGCCGAACACACCGCCCTCCTCGACGCGCTCGCCGCCCAGGACCTGACCGTGGTCCAGTCACTCGTACGGGAGCACTTCACCGGGGCCGACGGCTGACCGGACCGGAGGCCGCGGGTACTAAGGTCGTACCGTCAGACGCTTCTGGTCCGTGCGCGAGGTGCCCCATGTCGTCCGCGACTTCCGTGCCGGTGGTCCGGCACCCGGCCGGGGGCGGCGAACTCCCGTACGTACACCGGGCCTCGCCGGGCGCTGCCGTGCCGCCGGAGGAGCACCGGACCTCGCCGCGCGTTGCCGTGGTGCTGGAGGAGGTACGCGCCCTGTCCGTTCCCCGCGCTGTGCCTTCCGTGCCGGGTGCCTCGCGGCGGGGGTGGCGGGCGTGACCCGGGCCACGCGGCGCAGGCGGCTTCCCGCCGGGCTGGAAGCCGCTGCCGGCGCCCTGCTCGACTGGCTGGCCGACCCTGCCGCGCCCCGCCTCTGCCTCGTCGGCGGCGGTGGGCGCCGCCGGAGCGCGGCGCGGTTGCTCGACTGGCTCGCGTGCCAGGGCGACCGCGGCGGCGCCGCCCGCGAGCGGGCTCTCCACGCGCGCGTGCCCCTGGAAGGACAGAGCGCCCTCGGTGCGGCCTGGACCCTCGCCGACCGGCTCGGCGTCGTGGCCCGCGAGCCGGGGGAGCTGGTCCGGGTCCTGGCCACCGACCCCCGCCGTACCGTCGTCGTCCTGCCCGGACTGCACCGGGCCGCCGAACCCGGCGCGCTCACCGAACTCGTCGCCGCCCTCGCCGAACTGGGCCACCTCCGGCTCGTCGTCGAGGCTCCCACGGGCACCGACGTCCACGACCGGCTCGCCGCCCTGCGTCCCACCATGCTCGACCTCGACCCCGAGCGCCGACACCCCGAACCACCGCTGTCCACCCACGAGTTGCCCGACCTCGACGACCCGGCCGCCATCTGCGCGGCCGACCCGCTCACGGTCACCGCCGCCTACGGCCCCGGCCACGACGGCGACGACCACGGCGGGCTGCGGCAGGCCTGGCTGCGCGCCGGGCAGTCGCTGTGCCGTGACCAGACCCCCGCCGGCCGCGCGCTGGTGCTGCTCGCCGCGCTGGGCGACGGCGCGGATCCCCGGCTGCGCCCGGCCCTGGCGGAGCTGGCCGCGCCCGCGCCCTGGCGGGTCGACTGGGCCAGGGTCCGCGGCGACCTCACCCCGCCCTGGCCGGGACCGGTCGTCGCGCTCGCCGTGGGCACCGGCCCGTCGGCGAGCCGGCTGCTCGCCGCCGACCAACTCGGCACCGTGCGGCTGCTGAACGCCGAGGACGCCACCCCCGCCGGACTCGTCCCGGCCCCGCCCGCCCGGCGCGCCAGGGCCCTGGCCGCCCTTCCCGACGGCACCGTGCTGTTCCTGGACGAGCGCGGGCGCCTGCACGCCGAGCACGGGACGCGGGGCCCGAGCGAGACCCGGCGGCTGGCCGAGGCCGTCGCGGCGACCCTCGCCCGGCACCCGGGCACCGCCCTGGCGGCCGCCGGGGACATCGTCCTCGTCGGCGACCGGATGGGATCCGTCCACGCCTTCGGTCTGATGGACGTGCATCAGGCGGCGCTGCACAGCGGTCGGGTCACGGCGGTCGGCGTCGTCGGGACACCGGCGCCCCTGGTCCACAGCGGCGGCGCCGACGGAACCGTACGGGCCTGGGCGCCGGGCCGTGCCCCGCTGGCCGTCCCCGCGGCCGAACGCCCCTGCCCCGTGGTCGCGTTGGATGCCGCGCACACACCCGAAGGGGTGCGGCTCGCGGTCGCCTGGGGCGACGGACTCGTCGAGCTGTACGGCCCCGACGGGGGCGCACCCCTCGGCTTCCGGCCGGGACCACCGGTCCGCGCCGTGGCCGTGACGGCGGACGGCGCCGTGGTCATCGGTATGGACGAAGCCCTCCTCCGCCTCACGCCCGCGCACTGATCCGGCCCGCGCGATTCGGCGGATGCCGGCGTCCATTCCGGCCGGGATACCGGGCAATTGGCGCAAGGAGAGCGATCTTGGTCGCGGTATGATGACCCGAATCCGACGGCCGGCCATGGAAGTAAAGAAAAGGTAGGTGGCACGCCTTCATGCTGTTCTCGGTTGATCACGCTGAGCTGGTCAGGACCGTGGGCGAGGACAATGTCCACCGCCTTTCCGGCGATGTCGCCCAGGCTTATGGATTCGACGGGGCGACCGCGGAATTCCTCACCGAGATCGGAATTCCGGGGGATGAGGAACTCGAGCTCTTCTTCGGCATAGGCCCCGAATTCGACCCGGACCGCTTCTGCTCCTCCGCGGAGCTCAAGGAATCGGGCTGGAAGGTCGGCGAAGAGGTCGACGGCTGGGTCCGGCTCGGCAACTTCCCGGTCAACATGGTCGCCGTGGACCCCAGGACCGGAACGGTCCACCAGTTCACCGAGGGCCCCATGACCGCACTCGCGATCCACGCGGACCTGTCGTCCTTCGCCCGGACCGTCGCCTCACTGGCCGCGTACGTCCAGAGCCAGGTCGACGCGGAGGACCGCGCGGACGCCGCCGAGGAGTCACGGGACGCCGATGTGCGCCGGATCGTCGAGGACATCCGCGCCCGCGACCCGCTGCCCTTCGAGAACCGCCGCAGCGAGTGGCACGAGCTCTTCGAGAACCTCGCCGCCGGAACGTACTGAGCGCGAACGTACCGGAGTCCCCGGCGGCCGCCCCGGAGTCACCGAGGGCAGGCGCCGGGGCGGCCCTCGGTGACGGGCCGGGCGGCGGCCGTCAGACCGCCGCCCGCGGGGTCAGCCGGCCCGCGAGCCAGGTCGGCACTCCGCCGAGCAGACGGAACAGCCGGGCCGCCTCCGCACGCAGCCGCCCGGCCTCCGGCTCGCTCTCGGTGTCCGCGAGCGAGGCCAGCGCCGGAGCCGTACCCACCAGGTAGCCCAGCTCCTCCCGGATCCGCAGGGACTCGGCGAAGCCGTGCCGCGCCTCCGCCAACTCCCCTTCGCGTAAGGCGATTCCGGCCAGATGGCGCCAGGTGGAGGAGAGCAGCAGGCTGTCCCCCTGGGCCGCGGCGGCGGTGTGGGCGCGCAGGAACGCGGCGCGGGCGGCCTGCGGAGAGTCACCGAGATTCTGGGCGATCAGACCGCGCCGGAAGTCGAGCAGCGGCCGCCCCGCGCCCTCCGGCGCGATGAGCGCCGCCGCCCGGCCCAGCGCGGCCCGCGCCTCGTCGGCCCGGTCGCGTACGCCCAACAGCGTCGAGGCGTACGCGAGATACCCCCGCTCGCAGGCGGCGGCCCCGCGTTCGTCGTCGCTCTGCGCCACCGCCTCGGCCGCGCGCAGCGCCTCCTCGGCCTCGGCCCAGCCCGCCTCGGTGTACAGGCACCGCTCGACCAGCAGCGCGGCCCGCTCCAGGGCCGCGGCCGGTTCGCCCGCGTGGGGGGTGAGCAGCGCGGCCGCGTCGGTCCAGCAGCCGCGGGAGCGAAGACGCCATATGGCCGTCTCCATGGGGGTCTCCCTGCCGTAGGCAGGGGACGGATCGTCGCCATCCGTTGTTTCGGAACCGGAACCAGACATGGCGGTATCCGCCACATTGCCCTCCCCGAGCGCGACATTGAGCTGTTGAGTCCGGTCGAATCTCAGCATGGATGGGCACGCCGGGCCAAGGGTTCAGGTGAATGATTTCACAATCGTCTTGCGTTTATCGGTGCGCGATCGTGATCAAGAACCGGGTCAACGCCCTACCGGATCGGCCTCGGCGCCGTCGCCGGGAGCGACGAGTGCCAGGTGGCCGCCGTCGTCGAGGGGCGTGGGCACGGTCAGCGTGCCCATCGGGCGGTCTCCGTCGAAGAGATGGATCTCGCCATGACCGCCACGGGTGACGGCGGTCAACGCGGCGGCGGGTGATGCCGCGATCGCGCGACGCTGGACGCCGTCCCAGGGAGTCGAACCGCGCCGCGGCGCGCCGTCCATCGGGGGCAGCGGCAGGCGCCTGACGGGGTGTCCGGGGGTGATCAGGATCAGCTCGTCGCCGTCCGGATGGACCCGCGCGTACGCGACGTGTCCGGCGGCCACCGCGAGGCGGAAGACCAGCCCGGGGCCGAGCGGGAGGCGTGCGGTGCGGCCGGTGTCGAGGTGGTGGTACCAGGCGTCGTTGGTCCACTCCGGCCACCGGCCGGGGTCGGTGGGGCCGCCGCGGACGCAGGACCAGAGCAGCCGGCGTACGGGGTCGGTCCGCAGGTAGTAGCCACGGCCGGGTCCGGCCCAACCGAGCGGCTCCTCGGCGACGAGGCGGTCGCCCTCGCGCCGGGCGCGGTGCACGCCGGAGGAGGCCGCCGCGAACAGGCGCCCGGTATACGGGTCGTAGGCGTCGCCGTGGCCGTCGTCGTCGGGGAGCGCGAGCGTGTGGTGCGGCTCGGCGGGCGGGCAGGAGGGTGCGGCGGTGAGCAGGTCGGCGGCGCGGTGGGCGGTGAACGCGCCGGGCTCGCGGTGACGCAGCACGACGAGCGGCCCGTCGCTGTCCCGCCCGTCGCCCTCCCGGAAGTCGTCGGGCCCGGCCTCACCGTCACGGCCGCCGCGCGGGTGCGCCGGGCCGAGGACGGTGACGCCCGGCTCGCCGGGCCGGGTCCGTACCCGTACCGAGCGCGGGCCGCCCGGGGCGGCCAGGTCGACGGTGGTCAGAAGGTCGCTCCAGGCCTCCCAGTTGCGGCCGAGTCCGGTGGTGACGGCGACGTACCGGCCGCTCGGGTCGGCGGCGAGGTGCTCGGCCGGGATCGCCACCGGGACGGTCAGAGCCACGAGCGGCCGGCCGGCGTCCGGGCCGTACGGATCGAGCACGACCAGCTCGCCCGCGAGGTCGTCGACGAAGGCGCTGAGGCCTCCGGGCAGCGCGAGGAAACCGGCGTGCTCGGCGAGATGGCGGCCTTCGAGCACGCCCGCCATCCGGCCGTCGGGGAGGTCCAACACCCGGATACATCCGGCCACTTGGTCGGCGACGAGCAGTCGGGGAGGCAGTGGTGACGGCGAGGGCATGGACTTTCCTCCGAGAGGGTGGCGGTCGGGCAGGTCTGTTGATAATGATTATCATGTGGCAATTCTGTGCGGTGGGGACCGGCCCGGGGCGCCCTCCGTACGCCTGTCCGCGCCTCGGGGATGCAAAGGAAAAAGAGAGACATATGTCGCGCAGGATGCTGAGGACCGCGCGCCGCTGGGCCGCGGCCGCCGTCATGGGGACGCTGCTCGTCGGCTGCGGCACCACCGCCGGTACGGAGGCAGCCGGAGACAAGGCCGCCGCCAGAACCGACGTGACGGTCAAGCCGATCAAGGCCGCCCGTACGATCACCGACGCCAAGGGCGTCACCGTCACCACCAAGGCCCCGCCGCAGCGGGTGGTCTGCCTGGTCGCCCTCTGCGACGACATGCTCGCCGAGCTGGGCATGACGCCGGTGGCCACCAACTCCAAGCTTCTGGCGCACGAGAAGTTCCTCGGCAAGGAGAAGGCCGCCAAGATCCCCGTCGTGCCGGGCGGCTTCCTCAGCCCGGAGGCCGAGGCGATCCTGTCCCACCGGCCCGACCTCGTCATCGGCCTCGGCGACACCCACGGCAAGCTCGCCCCCGCCCTCAAGGGCGCCACCGTCTTCTGGCCGCTGCAGCCCGCCGACTGGCAGGACAGCGTGGCCTACCTGCGCGGCCTCGCCGCGCTCACCGGCCGCACCCAGCAGGGCGAGGCCGCCGAGAAGACCTTCCGTACCAAGCTCGCCAAGGCCGAGACCAACCGCAGCGACAAGACCGCGCTGATCATCTTCGGCAGCGACGAGAACTTCGGCGTCGCCACCCCCGGCACCGACGTCACCGCCGGGCTCTTCCCGAAGATCGCCGACTACCCGTGGAAGAGCCGCGGCGTCGAAGGCAGTTACAGCATGGAGGAGATCCTCGCGCGCGACGTCGACGTGCTCTTCGTCGAGACGATCTCCTTCGGCCCGCCCTCCGGCAAGCTCTCCGACAAGCTCGCCAAGAACCCCCTGTGGGGCAAGATCCCGGCCGTCAAGAACGGCAAGGTCCACGAGGTGGACGCCGAGGTCTGGGCCAAGGGACGCGGTACGAGGTCGCTCGGCATCGTCCTCGACGAGGCCACGGCCGCACTCAAGTGACGCGACAGCTCTGCGCGTTCGGTGCGATGCTGGTGGCCGGCGCGCTGGGTGCGCTGTACCTGCCGCTGCACGGACCGGCCGACGACGCCCTCGCCGGAGTGATCGTCACCGAACTGCGGTTGCCCAGGCTGGTGTTGGCGCTCATCGCCGGTGCCTGTCTGGGCGCCGCGGGCCTGGTCCTCCAGGAGGCGCTGCGCAATCCGCTCGCCGTACCCGAGATGCTCGGCGTCTCCAGCGGGGCCGCGCTCGGTGTCGCGGCCCCGCTGGTCCTCGCGCTCTCCCTGCCGGCCGCCCTGCAGCCGCTGCTCGCCCTGGCCGGAGCGGCGCTCGGCGGCCTCCTCACGCTGCTCGCCGCCGGATTCGGCCGCAGCCCCTCCGCCGTCCTGCTCACCGGCGCCGCCGTCGCCGCCGCCCTGCAGGCCGCGCTGCTCGTCCTGATGGTCCTCGCCGACCAGCTCGACCTCCAGCTCATCTACCGCTACCTCCTGGGCAGTCTCTCCGCCCGTACGTGGGACGACGTCACCGGACTGTGGCCCTGGCTGGTGGCGGCGCTGCCGGCGCTGGTGCTGTGCGCGCCGGTGCTCGGCGTCCTGCGGCTCGGCGACGACGACGCGCGGGCCCTGGGGGTACGGGTGCACCGCGCCCGGCTCGCCGCGCTGGCGCTCGCCGTCGTCCTCATCGCCCCGGTCGTCGCCGTCTGCGGGCCGGTCGCCTGGGTCGGCTTCCTCGCCCCGCACCTGGCGCGCAAGCTGCGGCCCGGCTCCGACGCCGTGGGCTGGCTGCCCTGGTCGGCCGCGTGGGGCGCGCTGATCGTCCTCCTCGCCGATCTGCCGGCCAGACTCGCCCTCGCCCCGGTCGAGACCCCGGTCGGCGCCTGGACGGCGCTGCTCGGTGTACCGGCCGGAGTGGCGCTGCTGCGGACGGGGGCCAGGCGATGAACGCGACCGTACGACGCGGTGCCTTCGCCCTCCTCGTGGTGGCCGTGCCGCTCATCGCGTGCGCCGGGCTGGTCGCCGGGCGCGCGCTGGACGCGGCGGACGTCTGGGAGGTCCTGCGCGGTGGCGGCGACGCGACCGCTCGACATGTGGTCCTCCAACTCCGGCTGCCCCGCACGCTGGTGGCCCTCGTGGCGGGTGCCTGTCTGGGCCTGGCCGGTGCCGTCCTGCAGTCCGCGCTGCGCAACCCGCTCGCCGGACCCGAGGTCACCGGAGTCACCCCCGGCGCCGTCCTCGGCGCGGTGACCGCGACCGGACTGGGGCTCGCGGGCTGGGAGTCCCCGGCCGCCGTGGTGACCGCCGCCTGCCTCGGCGGCTTCGCCGGGGCCGGACTGCTCTGGCTGCTCACCGGCCGGCAGCAGGGTGACCCGTCACATGTCGCCGTACACGGCGTCCTCGTCTCGGCGGTGCTCTCCGGGCTCACCGCGATGGTGCTGCTCGTCGCCCCCGGCGAACTCGGCAGTGTCGTGCAGTGGCTCGTCGGCTCCACCGAGGGCCGGGTCTGGGAGCACTGGCATCTGCTCTGGCCCTGGGCGGCGGTGTGGTCCGTCGCCTCCTGCCTGCTGGCCGCGCCGCTGACCCTGCTGCGCTGCGGCGACGAACAGGCCGCCGCGGCCGGACTGCACACCACGCGGGCCCGGCTGGCCGCGCTCGTGTGCGCGGTGGCGCTCACCGCCGGCGCCGTGTCGGCCGTCGGCGCCCTCGGCTTCGTCGGGCTGCTCGTCCCGCACCTGGCGCTCGCGCTGTTCGGCGCGGACCTGCGCGGGGCGCTGCCCGGCGCGGCCCTGCTCGGCGCGGTCGTGGTCGGCGGGGCGGACGCGGGGGCCCAGTGGGCCTCGCGCGTCCTGGCCGAGGCGCTGGACATGGACCGGCTGAGCGTGCCGGTCGGCGCGCTGACCACCTGCGTGGGCGCGGCGCTGCTGCTGATCGTGGCCCGGCGCAGGACGGACGACCGATGAGGCCGACAGAGGCGGCGAGTTCGAGGGAGCGACGAGAGCGATGAAGGAGACGACAGTGGCGTCGGGCAGGACGGCCGAGACAGCCGAGACGGATGGGACGGACGGGACGGGCGAGGCGACCGGCGCGGACGCGGACACCAGCGCCGGCACGGAGACGGACACGGACACGGACACCGGCGCGGGTACCGGCGCCGGTGCGGAGCGCGCCGCGGGGACGATCCGTACCGAAGGGCTCAGGTTCGGCTACCCGGGCCGTGACGTTCTCACGGGCATCGATCTGAGCATCGGGGCGGGGGAGCTGGTCGCCCTCGTCGGGCTCAACGGCTGCGGCAAGAGCACCTTGCTGCGGCTCTGCGCGGGGCTGCTCGAACCGGCCGCCGGGCGGGTCCTGCTCGACGGCGACGACCTCGGGCGCCTCTCGCGCCGGGCCGCGGCCCGCAAAGTGGCCCTCCTCCACCAGTCCGCGCCCGCCGTGCCCGGCATGACGGTCCGTCAACTGGTCCGGCAGGGAAGGTACGCGGCCCGTGGCCCGCTCGGCATGCTCGGGCTGGCCCGGGACGGCGAGGACGGGGTGTGCGCGCGGGCCATGGCCGACGTGGGGGTCGGGGAGTGGGTCGACCGACCGGTGGACGCGCTGTCGGGCGGTGAACGCCAGCGGGTACGGCTCGCGATGGCGCTCGCCCAGGACACCCGCGTCCTGCTGCTCGACGAGCCGACCACCTATCTCGACCTGCGACACCAGCTGGAAGTGATGCAGACCGTGGTGCGGCTGCGCGAGGAACGCGGTCTGACCGTCGTGATGGTCCTGCACGACCTCGGTCACGCCGCCCGCTTCGCCGACCGCATCGTCGCCCTGCGCGCCGGTGAGATCGCCGCCGACGGCCCGCCGGTCGAGGTGGTCACTCCCGCGCTGCTCGCCGAAGTCCTCGGCGTGGCGGGGCGGGTGGGGCGTGATCCGGTGGGCGGCTGGCCGGTGTGTTACCCAGATCACCCCCTGGGGGTGGGCGAGGGCTTGCGAAATGAAAATCATATTCATTAATGTCTGTGGTGCACCGCCCGCCGGGTGGCGCGATCCATCGAAACGAATGGAGCAACTCATGGAGCAGCACAAGGTGTTCAGCCCGATCGCCGAGCAGGGCCAGCTCGCCCACCTGTCGGCGACGCACTCCAACGCCCTCGTCGAGAACCCCTTCGACGACGCGGTCGAGGCCCCCGAGGCCGACGCCGCCAAGTAAGCCCCGGCGCCAGCCGGTCCGGTGACACCACCGGACCGAGGGCCCGCCCGGATCGCCTTCCCGGGCGGGCCCGCTGCGTCTTCCCCCCGAGCCCCCACCCCAGCCCTTCCCCCGCCCCGACCGCCTCAGGAGAGCCCCGTGGCCACCGTCCGTCTTGCCCCCGGCGTCGCCCTCGTCACCGTCCCCGGCGGGGGATGCGCCGTCCGCACGCCCGAGGGCGAGTTCCTCCGGGTGGACACCGGCGCCGTGGCCGAGGACGCCTTGGCCGCGCGGCTGACCGGCGGCACGCCCCCCGGCTCCGACCCCGAACTGGACGTACTCGCCAGGGCGTTCGAGGACGCCGGATACGCCGTACGGGACACACCGGCACCGCCCCTGGCCGGCCGGACCGTGCACCTGCTCGGCGACGCCGTGCTCACCGAGCCGCTCGCCCGGTGCGCCGCCGACGCCGGCGCCGACGTACGGACCGGGTGGCCGACCCACGACGCCGAAACCCCGGCAGCGGTGGTCTGGTGCCTCGACGGGCCCGTACCGGACGGGCTCTGGGACGACGCCGACCGGCTGCCCGCCCAGGGCACCGCCTGGCTGCGCTGCCACCGCGAAGGCGGCCACGCCTGGCTGGAACCGCTGTCTCTGGCGCCGGGCGACGTCACCTCCGCCCACGTCCGGCTGCGCCGCCTCGCCGCCACCCCCGCCCACCGCGAACTCGCCGCCTACTGGGACGGCCACCGCACCCCCGACTCCGGCCCCGCCCACACCACGGCGTCCGCCGCGCTCACCGCCGCCCTGCTGACCGGGGACCTCCTCGCCTGGGCCGCCGGTGACGACCTCGCCGTACGGCGCCGGCTGCGCCGGATCGACCTGCGCGACCTCATCGTCACCGTGCACTCCGTGCTGCCCGTCCCCCGCGTCGCACCACTGCCGCAGGCCCGCCGGTGAACGCGGTCGGCACCGTACGGATCGACGGCCTCGCCACCGACCTCTGCCTGCCCGCCGGACCCGGGCCGCACCCGGCCGTGGTGATCCGCACCCCGTACGACCGCCGTCACCACCGCTCCGAGCTGCGCGGCTGGGCCGCCCGCGGCTTCGCCGCCCTCGCCCAGGACGTCCGCGGACGCCACGGCTCCGAGGGGACCTGGCAGCCGTACCACGGTGAAACCGCCGACGGTACGGTCACATTGCACTGGGTGCGCGCACAGGAGTGGAGCGACGGACGTGTCGTCGCCGTAGGCTCCTCGTACGCGGCGTACTGCGCACTCGTCACCGCGCTCGACGACACCGACGACACCGACAGCACCGACGGCACCCGCGGCGCGGGCCCCGACGCCGTCATCGCCGCCGTACCCGCGCTCGGACTCGCCGAGACCGCCCGCGAGGCCACCGGCCCCGAACGGCTCCTCGCCCGCGTCGGCTGGTGGACCACCCACGGCGACCGGCCCGACTCCGACGGCACCGCGCTCGCCAAGGCCCTCGCCGAGGACCCGCGGCTCTACGAACGCCTCCCCGTCGCCCACCTCCTGGACCTCCCCTCCTGGCCCGACCTCTGGACCGCGCCCCGCACCGACAGCCTGCTGCGCTCCACCGCGGCGGCCCGCGTCCCACTGCTCGCGGTCGGCGGCAGCCGCGACCCGTTCCGCGAGGAGACCATCGCCCTCTGGCGGCACTGGCCCGCCCCCGCCCGTCTCCTCCTCGGCCCCTGGGGCCACGCCCTCACCGCGGCCCCCGCCCCCGAGGCCCACCCCGCCCACCACCTCAACCTGGGTGACCTGTACGCCCGCTGGGCGCGCGCCGCCCTCGCCGGCACCCTCACCGGCGCCCGGGCCGCGATCGCCCTCGGCGGCAGCGCCCACTGGTGCGCGGTGGGGGAGGAGCGGCACCACCGGCCCACCGTCCACCGGTTCGGCGACCGTGCCGGGCTGCGGCTGGTGCGCGGCGCCCAGTTCACCGCCGACCCCGCGCGGCCCGTACGCTCCGACCGGCTGGACGTGCCCGAGGACGGCGAACCGGACCGCTGCCTGCTCGTCACCCCGCCCCTGCCCCGGCCGCTCGACCTGCTCGGCCCCGCCGAACTCCGCCTCGACGCCACCGCGGACACCCCGTCCGCCGACTGGGCCGCCCGGCTCGTCGCCCTCACCCCCGACGGCCGGGCCGAGCCGCTCGCCCTGGGCGTCGTCCGCCGCACGGCCGCCGACGGCGGACCCTTCACCGTCCCCCTCGGCACCCTCGCGCGGCGGCTGACCGCCGGGGTCCGACTGCGCCTCGAAGTCGCCGGACACCACTTCCCCGCGCACGCCCGCAACCCGCACACCGGCGAGGACCCGGTGGCCGCCACCCGGCTGATCACCTCGCGCCGGGCCGTACGGACGGCCGGCAGCGCGCTGCTGCTCCCCGTCGTCCACCGCGTCCCGTCCGTCGATCCCGTACAGGAGACCCTCAGTTGACCAGCGTCCTGCCCCTCGACGCGCTCGTGGACCCCGTCTGCGGGCTGATACGGGGCGTCGAGCCCGTCCCGCACCCCACCGGCGCCCCGCCGCGCTACACCGCCATGACCGCCGACGTCTCCGACGCCCGCCGGCTGGGCGCCTGGCCCGCCGACCGCGTCTCCCTCGGCACCACCTTCGGCGACCCCGAGGGCGCCCGGATTGCCGCGATCGCCGAGGCCGTCGAACGGTACTGCGGCAACCGGCTCCCCCCGCCCGGCCACCCCGACGCCCCGCGCCGCGCGACCGCCGCCGAACTCCTCGCCGAGGGAGCGCGGTTGTACGGCCCCGGGGACCTGCCCTCGTACGCCGACTGGCAGTACGAGCGGCCGCGCTTCCCCTACCGGCGGCTGACGGCGGACACCCCCGCTCTGTGGGCCCGCGCCACCGAGGACGGCCGGGAATGCTGGGTGCCGGTCGCCCTCAGCCACCTCAACTGGCGCCAGGGCGACCTGCGTGAGCTGCCCCGCACCCACCACCTCAACTACGCCGGGATCGCCACCGGGCAGGGCCTCGACGACGCCGTCGAGCGCGGCCTCCTCGAAATCGTCGAACGCGACGCCCTCGAACTGTGGTGGCACCTCGACGGGCCCACCCGCGGCATCGACCCGCACTCCGTCCCCGGCCTCGACCGCGACCTCGAAGGCTGCGGGCTCGACGTGCACATCGTCGAGATGCCCTCCGAGTTCGCACCCTGCGTGGCCGCGCTCGTCCACGACCCCGTGCGCGGCATCCACGCCGCCGGATTCGCCTGTCGGTACGACCCCGCCGAAGCCGCCCGCAAGGCCGTCCTGGAAGCCGTCCACACCTGGGTGTTCACCCAGGGCGCGGTCGACGCCGACGGCTGGGTCTTCCGGGCCATCGACGCCGGGATGCTCGCCCGCGGCCTCTACCTCGACCATCGCCACGACCGCCGCTACCTCGACGACTGCGGCGAGGACTTCGCCGCCGTCCGGGACCTGGGCGCCCATGTGCAGGTGTGGCTGGACCCGCGCATGACGCCGTACGCGCGGCGCTTCACCGACCCCGCCCTCGGCACCGTGCCCGTCGGCGAGATCGCCCCCGGAAGCCGTGCCGCCCTGGACGCCCGGCTCGCCGCGGGCGGGCACCGCGTCATCACCCTCGACCTGACGACCGAGGACGTCGCCGAGACGCCGCTCAGGGTCGCCCGGGTCCTCGTCTCCGGCCTCGTCCCCAACGCCCCCGCCGCCTTCGGCTACTTCGGCTGCCCCCGCTTCGCCGACGCGGCCCGCACCCGCGGCTGGCGGGAGACCGCACCGGCCGGACCCGGCGACTACACCCTCGCGCCGCCGCCGCACATGTGAGGCCGTGGCATGACATCGCACAACCATGAGGCCGTGGCATGACATCGCACATCCCCGAGGGCGTGGCATGACATCGCACGTACGCGACGCACTGACCCGCGCCCGGTCCGCCGAAGTGCCCGGGCCGGACATCCCCGCCGGGCGGGCGGTCACCCGCTGGCCCGGCGCGCCCCTGCCCGTACCGCCCGAGCTGGACCGGCTGCTGCGCGACTCCCTCGCGGGCGGCCGGCTGCGGCCGGCCGCGTCGGCCGGGGCCCTGCACCCCGTCAACACGCACCTGCTGCTCGGACCCGGCGGCACGCTGCCCCCCGGCCGCTACGCCTACGACCCGGTCGCCCACCAGGTCCGCCCGCGCGGACGCGTCCCGGCGGACGCCCCGCCCGGAGCGCTCGCCGTCCTCACCGCCACCGCCCGCCGAACCGTCTCCCACTACGGCCACCGGGCCTGGCCCCTCGTCCTGCTGGACACCGGCCACGCCGCCGCGGCACTGGCCCTCGCGGGCGCGACCGCCCTGCACCTGGACGCGGACGGCGGGCTGCTGGCCGCCGCGGCCGGGCTCACCCCCGACGGCGAGCCCGAACACGCCCTGGCCGCCGTGCAGTTGACGCCCTCCCCGGCGGACGCGCTGTCGCGCTGGGCGGCGTACGGGCCCGGCACACCCCCCGTACCGGAACACCACGGCGTCCCGGCCGTCCTCGCGGACACCTGGGCGCTCCTGGACCGGCTCACCGAAGGCGGCGCCGGCCCCGGCGGCTGGTCGCCGTGCGCCACCGGAGAGGTGACGTACACGGTGACATCACGCCGCAGCGCACCCCCCGGGTTCACCGGCACCCCTCCGTACGCCACCCTCGCGCGGCTGCTCGCCACGGCCCGGGCCACCGGACCCGACGAGGTCCCCTGGTGCGTTGCCGTCGGCGGCACCACACCCGCCGTCCTCGCCCTGGCCAAGGGCGACACCGCTCCGCGCGGGCCCGCACTGCCCGCGACCACGGCCACCGCACGGCGCGAGCCGCGGCCGCCGCGCGCCCCCCTCACCGTCCTCGCCACCGGCGACGCGCGGCCCGCGCTCGCCCGCTGGGCCGCCGGGCAGGGCTGGCTCGCCACCGCGGGGGCCGTCCTGCTCGCCTACGGATGCCCGGACGACGCCCCCGCATCCGACATCCGGCGCGCCCACCTCGGCGCCGGCTACGCCGTCGGGATCACCCAGGCCCTCGCCGGGGAACTGGGCCTCGCCTCCCGGCCGGTCGGAGCCTGGCAGCGCGCCGACCTCGGAGCCGCGCTCGGCGGCGCCCCCGGCCGCGCGCCCGTCGTCCACGGGCTCGCCCTCGGGCGCCACCAGCCCCGTACCGAAGGAGAAGACCGCCCATGATGCTCCACCCGGAGCTGATGCGCGCCGCCCGTGCCGCCCACCGCCCGCTGCTCGCGGCGACCGGGCTCCTCGCCGCCGTCACGCTCACCCATCTCGCGCAGGCCGTCCTCCTCGCCCTCGCCCTCGCGCGGATCGCCCGCGGCGACACGGAAGGGCTCACCGCGCCGCTCGGCGGAGTCCTGGCCGCCGTCGCCCTGCGCGCCGGGCTCGTACGGTGGCAGCGGGGCGTCGCGGTCCGGGCCGGCGCGAGCGTCCGCACCGAACTGCGCGACACCCTCCTCGCTCGGCTCGGCACCCTCGGCCCGCCGCGCCGCGCCGACGACCGCGCGGGAGCCGTCCGCGCCACCCTCGTCGACGGCGTCGAAGGCGTCGACGCGTACGTCTCCCGCTACCTCCCCCAAGCCCTCCTCACCTGCGCCGTACCGCCGCTGCTCCTGCTCGCCGTCGCCCTCGTCGAGCCATACGCGCTGCTCGCCCTCGCCCCCGCCCTGATCCTCGCCCTCTTCGCCCCGCGCTGGTGGGACCGGCTCCTCGCGCGGCGCGGAGAGGAGCACTGGGGCGCGTACGAGGCGCTCTCCGCCGACTATCTGGAGGCCCTCCAGGGCATGGCGGCCCTCCGGGCGAGCGGCGCGGTCGCCCGCACCCGCGCCCGCCTCGAAGAGCGGTCCGCCGCCCTGCACCGCGCCACCGTCGCCAAACTCCGCGTCTCCCTCGTCGACACCGGCATCACCGACCTCGCGGTCCAGGGCGGAACCGTCGCCGCCGCCCTGGTCGCCTGCGCGTCCGCCGCCTCCGGCCGGACCACCGCCACCGGCACCTACCTCGTCCTGATGCTGGCCTCCGAGTGCTTCCGCCCCATCCGCGACCTCTCCCGCGAATGGCACTCCGGCTACCTCGGCGTCTCCGCCGCCGACGGCATCGCCGAACTGCGCACCGCCACCGGCGGCGTCCCCGACACCGGCACCACCGTCGCCACCTGGACCCGCGCACCCGAAATCCGCTTCGAGGACGTCCGCTTCCAGCACGAGGGGGCAAGCACACCCGCCGTCGACGGGATCACCTTCACCGCCGAAGCCGGCCGCACCACCGCCGTCGTCGGCCCCTCCGGCGCGGGCAAGTCCACCCTCCTCGGGCTGCTGCTGCGTCAGTGGGACCCCGACGGCGGCCGGATCACCGTCGACGGCCGGGACCGGGCCGCGTACACCCTCGACTCGCTGCGCCGCGGCATCGCGGTCGTCTCCCAGGAGACGTACCTCTTCCACGCCTCCGTCGCCGACAACCTGCGCCTGGCCCGGCCGGGCGCCACCGACGCCGAACTGCGCGCCGCGACCCACGCGGCCGGCGTCCACGACGAGATCGAGGCGCTGCCGGACGGCTACGACACCGTCATCGGCGAACGCGGCGCCACCCTCTCCGGCGGCCAGCGCCAGCGCCTCGCCCTCGCCCGGGCCCTCCTCGCCGACGCGCCCGTCCTCGTCCTCGACGAGGCGACCAGCGCCGTCGACGAACGGCGCGAGGCCCGCATCGGGCGCGAACTGCTCACCGCGGCCCGGGGCCGCACCTGCCTGGTCGTCGCCCACCGGCTCGCCTCCGTACGCCACGCCGACCGGATCGTCGTCCTCGACCGGGGCCGGGTCGACGCTGTCGGCGACCACGCGGCGCTGCTGGGCCGCGGCGGGCTGTACGCCCACCTGATCGCCGAAGGAGAAGCCGCGTGACCACCGACGCCATACGCCCGGACGCCCCGGGCGCCGTCCGCCCCGACAGGGGAGCTCTGCGGGCGCTGCTGCCCGTGCTGGGCACGCACCGCGCGATGACGGTACGGACGCTGGGCGCCGCCCTCGTCGACCAGGCCGCACTGGTCGCCCTGGTCACCCTCGCCGCGCACACCGTCGGCACCGCCGTCATCGACTCCGCCGCCCCCTCGGCCGGTACGGTCGCCGTGCTCGTCGCCCTCGTCCTCGTACGGGCCCTCGCGACCTGGCGCGAGATGGACCTCTCCCACGACCTCGCCTACCGCGTTCTCGCCGAGCTGCGCGTCCGCGTCTTCGACGGGCTCGCCCGCAGCGCGCCCGCCCGGATCGCCGGGCGGCGCAGCGGCGACCTCGCCTCGGCCGCCCTCGGCGACGTCGAGGCGCTCGAATTCTTCTACGCGCACGCCGTCGCCCAACTCATCGCGTCCGGCACGGTGTTCGGCGCCGGGGCCGTCGCCCTCGCGGTCGTCGACCCCTGGCTGCTCGCCGCGGTCCTGCCCACCGCCGGGCTGCTCGTCCTCGCGCCGCTGCTCGACGGGCGGGGACGGGCGGTACGCGGCGCCCGGACCCGGGCCGCCGCGGCCGATCTCTCCGCCGAGGCCGTCGAAAGCGTCGACGGGCTGCGCGAACTGCTCACCTTCGGGGCGCTGGAGCGGCGCCGCGAGCGGCTGCGGGCGTACGGGCGGCGGCTCGGCGACGCCCAGCGGGCCGAGCACTCCTGGGAGGCGTGGGCGGCCTCGACACGCGAACTGCTCGTCGTGGTGGCCGTCGTCGGAGTCGTCTGGGTGGCGTCGCGGACGCTGGAGGGGGCATGGGCCCCGGCCGCGATGGCGCTCGCGCTGGGCTGCCTCGCGCCGGTCGCCGACTCCGCCGCCGCCCTCGGACAGGCGGGCGGGCTGCGAGCGGCCGCCGCCCGGGTCGGCACGGCGGTCCGCGCCCCGGCGGGCGCGCCGCCACCGGCCGCGCCCCGCGCCGTGCCGGCCGGGCCGCTCGGCCTGCGGCTGCGCGGGGTGCGCTTCGACTACGGCGGCACGGAGGTGCTGAACGGCCTCGACCTGACCGTGCGACCGGGCGAGACGGTGGCGCTGGTCGGGGTGTCCGGGGCCGGGAAGTCGACCTGCGCGCACCTGGTGGCCCGCTTCTGGGACCCGTCGGACGGGACGGTGGAACTCCTGCCCGAGGAGGGCGACGCGGTCGATCTGCGGCAGGTGTCCGAGGCGGACATGCGGCGCACGGTCTCCGTGGTGGGCCAGGACGCGCCGCTGTTCCACGGCACCCTCGCGGAGAACCTGCGACTGGCCGAACCGACCGCGGACTTCACCGCGGTGGCCCGTCTGTGCGGGGTGGACGCGATCGCGGCGGGGCTGCCGGACGGCTACGACACACCGGTCGGGGAGCGCGGCACGACACTGTCGGGCGGCCAGCGGGCCCGCGTGGCCCTCGCCCGGGCCCTGCTGACGGACCCCAGGATCCTCGTCCTCGACGAGACGACCGCGAACCTCGACACGGCGGGCGACGCGACCCTCTCGACCGCCCTCGCCGCGGCCTCCCGCTCCCGCACCACCCTCCTGATCGCCCACCGCCCCTCCACGATCCGCCGCGCGGACCGCATCGCGGTCCTGGAGGCGGGCCGGGTCGTGGAGGAGGGCACGTGGGAGACCTTGCTGGCCCGGGGCGGCGCGTTCACCCGGGTGGTGACCCGCTGAGCGGGCGGCTCCGACCTGCGGCGCCGCGTCCAGGCCGAGGAATCCGGTGACCCGGCCCGGCCGTACGGAGAAGGACAGGTGCTGGACGGCGGTCTTGTCGCCGTAGCGCTTGGTGAGGTTGTCGACTTCGATCGCAGGTCGGGTTCGCCCGTGGGCGTACGTCCCCGGGCCGATGCCGCGTCGGCGGCCGGTGGTTAGGGTCGCGGGATGCACGCCACACCGACCCCCCTGGTCCCTGCGCGGGTCGCTCAGCGCGACCGGCCCCGCAAGGGCACACCGCCGACGGCGAGAACGAAGGTCATGGCCTGGGCGGGGGGTGTGGGGTACCTCTTCATGCTGGGGCTGCTCGTGGGTCTCGCGACGCGGGCGCCGGGCACGGTCCACGCCGTCGGGTCGCTGCTCGCCGTCACCCTGCTCGTCGGCGTGCTGCGACGGAGGCCGCTGCTGGCGCTGGCCATGACGCTGTGCGGATCCACCGCCGTCGTGGTGGGCACGCCCGACTCCATCCACGCGGGCCTGGCGGTGTCGTACCAGGGCCAGTTCCTGTCGTTTCTGGCGGTGGATCTCGTCCTGGGCTTCACCGTCGCCACCTGCACGCGGCGAGCCTCGATCGTCGCCGTCGCCGTGTCCTTCGCCGTACAGCTCGTCGTGATCGGTGGCTTCGCGCACGGGGAGAACCTGACCGTCAACGGCGTGATCGCGCTCCTGGCCATGGCCGCCTCCTGCACGGTCGGTCTGCTGACTCGCGAGCGCCGGGAACACGCCGTGGCGCTGCGCGCGCAAGAGGTGGCCGAGGCCGTGACCGCCGAACGGCTGAGGATCGCAAGGGAGTTGCACGACATGGTCGCGCACAGCATCGGCATCATCGCGATCCAGGCCGGGATGGGAAGCCGCGTCATCCAGACGCAGCCCGCGGAGGCCCGCGAGGCCCTGCGCGCCATCGAGGTCACCAGCAGAGAGACCCTCTCGGGCCTGCGGCGCACGCTGATGGCGCTCCGTCAGACAGACCGGGTCGCCGGGGCCTGGGAGCAGGCACCGCTCACGCCCTCGCCGGGCCTGGCGGAGATCGAACGGCTGGCCGCGGCCACCGCGGAGGCAGGTGTACGTGTCGATCTGCGTCGCAGTGGGGAGCAGCGCCCTCTGCCGGCCGAGATCGACCTGGCCGCCTACCGCATCGTGCAGGAGGCTTTGACCAACGTGGTCCGCCACGCGGACACCGAGCGGTGCCGGGTGGCCATCGACCACGGGGACGAGGAGCTGTGCGTGGAGGTCGTCGACGACGGGCGCGGCGCGAGCGGGGACGGCTCGGACCACGGCTTCGGCCTCGTCGGTATGCGGGAGCGGGTGGGCCTTCTGCACGGCCACCTCAGCGCCGGTCCGCGGCCCGAGGGCGGCTTCCGGGTGGCGGCGCGGCTGCCGCTGCCCGTCCCCGCCGGCATTTCGGTGGAGGCCCGATGACCGACGGTCCCGTACGTGTCCTGGTCGCCGACGACCAGCCGCTGGTGCGCTCCGGTCTGCGCGTGATCATGGCCGACCACCCCGACCTGGAGGTCGTGGGCGAGGCCGCCACCGGCGCCGCGGCGGTCCGGATGGTCGGGGACATCGTCCCCGACGTCGTGGTGATGGACATCCGGATGCCCGGCATGGACGGGATCGAGGCCACCCGCCGGATCACCGCCGGTCCGGTGCCGGCCCGCGTGCTGATCCTCACCACCTTCGACGAGGACGACCACGTCTACGGCGCACTCCGGGCCGGCGCGAGCGGCTTCGTCGTCAAGGACATGGCGCTGGACGACATCCTGGCGGCGATCCGCGTGGTCGCCGCCGGCGACGCACTGATCGCGCCGGGTGTCACGCGCCGCCTGATCGCGGACTTCGTGGAGCGCCCCGTGGCCGCCCCGGAGCGCTCCCCACGGGCCGCCGACGGCATCACCGAGCGGGAACGGGAAGTGCTGACCCTGATCGGGCGCGGTCGGTCGAACACCGAGATCGCGCAGGACCTCTTCATCTCGGTGGCCACCGCCAAGTCGCACGTGTCACGGCTGCTCACCAAACTGGGCGCCCGGGACCGGGTCCAGCTGGTGATCACCGCCTACGAAATGGGGCTGGCCACGCCGTCCGGCTGAGCGCGTCCCCAGGCCCATGGCCGACGGGAGACCCTGGGCCGCCCCTCGGCCGCCCAGGGGCACCCCTCAGCTCATCCGCAGCGCCAGGAAGAAGTCCAGCTTGTCCTCCAGGCGCGACAGGTCGCGCCCCGTCAGTTGCTCGATTCGGCCCACCCGGTAGCGCAGGGTGTTCACGTGCAGGTGAAGACGTGTCGCGCAGCGGGTCCAGGAGCCGTCGCAGTCGAGGAAGGCCTCCAGCGTGGGGATGAGTTCCGCGCGGTGGCGGCGGTCGTAGTCGCGCAGGGGGTCCAGGAGGCGGGCCGTGAAGGCGCGGCGGACGTCGTCCGGGACGAAGGGGAGCAGCAGGACGTGGGAGGCCAGCTCGTGGTGGCCCGCGGCGCAGACGCGGCCGGGGCGGGCGGCGGCCACGCGGCGGGCGTGGCGGGCCTCCTCCAGGGCGCCCCGCAGGCCCTCCGCGGAGTGCACGGCCGCCGAGACGCCGAGCGTGAGCCGGCCATCGCCGTCGAGGCCCGCCGACAGCGGCTCACGGACCGCCGCCAGCAGCACGTCCGCGTGCAGCCCGAGCGCTATCGTCTCGCCCTCCTGCGTCTCCGTCGGCGTCACCGACGGCAGCGGCACCAGCGCGATCGCCTCCTCGCCGTTGTGCGCCACCGCGATCCGGTCCGCCGACTCGGAGCCCACGGTCGCCGGGTCGACGAGGATCTCCTCAAGGAGCGCCTGCGCGACCGGCCCGCTGTCCACGGCCGGGCCCGCCGCGCCCTCCTGGTCCCACTCGACCCGGGCGACCACGACCTGCCAGTGCGGCGCCGTGCCGAGGCCCGGCAGCAGCACCGGCGCCGCGACCCGCAGACGCGCCGCGATCTCGGCCGGCGCGGCCCCGGTCTGGACCAGTTCCAGGACTTCCTGGGCCAGCCGGCGCCGTACCGTACGCGCCGCCTCGCGCCGATCGCGCTCGACGGCGATCAGCTGCGTGACGCCCTGCAACAGGTCCAGGCGCGCGGCCGGCCAGTCGCTCGCGTCGGCCTCGACGGCGAGCAGCCAGTCCGACAGCACCGTCTCGCGGACGTCGCGCGAGGCGGGGGCCGCGCCGCGCCCGGTGTTACGGATCGGGAAGAGGGAGTACGTCGTACCGCCGACGGCGAGGCGGTGCGGACCACGCCGGCCGGTCCGGGTCGCCGCCAGGTGCTCCCCGGCGAGCTGGGCGCTCAGTGCCGGCTCCAGGGGCTCGCCCGCCCCCGCGATCTGCCGACCGGTGGGCGAGAGCACCCAGGCCCGGAGGTCGAGATCGGAGCCGAGGAGATCGAGGACGACCTCCGGTCCGCCGCCGGCCGGACCAGAGGTCATCAGCCTCCTGTGGCGGTCCACAACAGCCGCCAGGTCTCCGGCCCGTTCGCCGGACACCTGTCGAACGACATGCTCGGTAATCGTTGCGAACGCAACGGACTCGTTCACTGCGAACAAAGGCAGCCGGTGGCGCAAACACGCCTCGACCAGATCATCGGGAATGTCCCCGAGTTCCGCTTCGCCCGCCGCCAGGCCCGCCACCCCGGCCGACGCCAGGATCCGGACGAACGGCTCGGCGTCGGAGGCGTCACGCCACCACGCGAGCCCGGTGAGGACCAGCTCGCCGCCGGACAGATAGCGGCTCGGGTCCCTGAGGTCGGTGGTCATCACGCCACGGACCGTGCGATCCAGCTCGTCCTCACCACCGAGCAGGCGCAGCCCCAGCGCGTCGGTTTCCAGCAGTGCGCGCAGCCGCATCTCGTTGCCGCCGATCTGTCTCGTTGTTGCCGGTGACCTGTGGCCACCGTTTCCGGGGGGAAACGGCGAGGTGAATGAGCCCCGCCTTTCGTTCGAATCTACAAGACGATGATGGTCACCAGCCAACTCCTTCATGGTTTCGGTGACTGCACTCGGGGGAGCCCGGCTTGTGTACTGGGCCACACACCGCGTTAACAGCACATGAATAAGAAGTCGAGGGCCGGCCGGCCGTCCCCCCCGGGCCCGAGCGAACTACCCCGATCCACGTAGAAGAGAGCCACTCATGGACTTCCTTCGCCCCGCCAGCTGGGAGGAGGCGCTCGCCGCCAAGGCCGAGCACCCCACGGCTGTGCCCATTGCGGGTGGCACCGATGTCATGGTCGAGATCAATTTCGACCACCGGCGGCCGGAGTACTTGCTGGACCTGAACCGCATCGAGCTGCTGCGGGAGTGGGAGGTCGGCGAAGAGAACGTCCGGCTCGGCGCCTCCGTTCCGTACACCCAGATCATGGAGCAGCTCCGCACCGAGCTGCCCGGCCTGGCGCTCGCCTCGCACACGGTCGCGTCCCCGCAGATCCGTAACCGCGGCGGCGTCGGCGGCAACCTCGGCACCGCGTCCCCGGCCGGTGACGCCCACCCCGCGCTGCTCGCGGCGGGCGCCGAGGTCGAGGTCGAGTCGGTCCGCGGCAGCCGCTTCATCCCGATCGACGAGTTCTACACGGGCGTCAAGCGCAACGCGCTCCAGCCCGACGAGCTCATCAAGACCGTCCACATCAAGAAGGCGGACGGCCCCCAGCAGTACTCCAAGGTCGGCACCCGCAACGCGATGGTCATCGCGGTGTGCGCCTTCGGCCTGGCCCTGCACCCCGAGACCCGTACGGTCCGGACCGGCATCGGCTCCGCCGCGCCCACCCCGGTGCGCGCCAAGGAGGCCGAGGAGTTCCTGAACGCGGCGCTCGAGGAGGGCGGCTTCTGGGACAACGGCAAGATCATCACCCCTTCGATCGCCAAGCAGTTCGCGGACCTCGCGTCCGCCGCCTGCAACCCGATCGACGACGTTCGAGGCACGGCCAAGTACCGCCGTCACGCGGTGGGCATCATGGCCCGCCGCACGCTCGGCTGGACCTGGGAGCAGTACCGCTCCACCGGCGCCACGCTTGAAGGAGCTGCATAAGCATGCGCGTGAATTTCACGGTCAACGGCCGTCCCCAGGAAGCCGACGACGTCTGGGAGGGCGAGTCCCTCCTCTACGTCCTGCGCGAGCGGATGGGCCTGCCCGGCTCCAAGAACGCCTGTGAGCAGGGCGAGTGCGGCTCGTGCACGGTCCGCCTCGACGGCGTGCCGGTCTGCTCCTGCCTCGTCGCCGCCGGTCAGGTCGAGGGCCGCGAGGTCGTCACCGTCGAGGGCCTGGCGGAGTACGCGCAGCAGCGCGCCGAAGGCCACCAGGGTGGCGGCTGCGCCACCGGTGCCTGTGGCACCAGCCTGGACCAGGCGAAGCAGTGGGAGGCCAAGCCGGCCGACTCGCAGACCGGCGAGGGCGTGGAGCTCTCCCCGATCCAGAAGGCGTTCATCGACGCCGGCGCCGTCCAGTGCGGCTTCTGTACCCCGGGTCTCCTTGTCGCCGCCGACGAGCTCCTCGAGCGCAACGCCGACCCGTCCGACCAGGACATCCGCGAGGCCCTGTCCGGCAACCTCTGCCGCTGCACGGGCTACGAGAAGATCCTGGACGCGGTCCGCCTGGCGGCCGCCCGTCAGGGAGAGACGGTCTGACCATGGCTCAGAACACCCGCACCACTCCTGCCGGTACGCCCACCAACGTCACCCAGAAGCACGCCAAGGGCGGCATCGGCGAGTCCACGCTCCGCCCGGACGGCACCCTCAAGGTCACCGGTGAGTTCGCGTACTCCTCGGACATGTGGCACGAGGACATGCTCTGGGGCCACACGCTGCGCTCCACGGTCGCCCACGCCGAGATCGCGAGCATCGACATCTCCGAGGCGCTGGCGACGTCCGGCGTCTACGCCGTGCTGACCTACGACGACCTGCCGGCGAAGGTGAAGAACTACGGCCTGGAGATCCAGGACACGCCGACCCTCGCCCACGGCCGGGTACGCCACCACGGCGAGCCGGTGGCCCTGATCGCCGCCGACCACCCGGAGACCGCCCGCCGCGCGGCCGCCAAGATCAAGATCGACTACAGGGAACTGCCGGTCGTCACGGACGAGGCCTCCGCCCTCGCCGAGGACGCCCCGCTGCTCCACCCGGGCCGCGACGACCACCACTCCGGTCACGTCCCGCACCCCAACATCGTCCACCGCCAGCCGATCATCCGCGGCGACGCGGCCGAGGCCGCCAAGCAGGCCGACGTCATCGTCACCGGCGAGTACGTCTTCGGCATGCAGGACCAGGCCTTCCTCGGCCCGGAGTCCGGCCTCGCCGTGCCGTCCGAGGACGGCGGTGTGGACCTGTACGTCGCCACCCAGTGGCTGCACTCGGACCTCAAGCAGATCGCCCCCGTCCTCGGCCTGCCCGAGGAGAAGGTCCGTATGACGCTCTCCGGCGTCGGCGGCGCCTTCGGCGGCCGCGAGGACATCTCGATGCAGATCCACGCCTGCCTGCTGGCGCTGCGCACCGGCAAGCCGGTCAAGATGGTCTACAACCGCTTCGAGTCCTTCTTCGGCCACGTGCACCGCCACCCGGCGAAGCTCTGGTACGAGCACGGCGCCACCAAGGACGGCAAGATCACGCACATGAAGTGCCGGATCGTGCTCGACGGCGGTGCCTACGCCTCGGCCTCCCCGGCCGTCGTCGGCAACGCCTCGTCCCTCTCCGTCGGCCCGTACGTCATCGACAACGTCGACATCGAGGCGATCGCCCTCTACACGAACAACCCGCCCTGCGGCGCGATGCGCGGCTTCGGCGCCGTCCAGGCCTGCTTCGCGTACGAGGCCCAGATGGACAAGCTCGCGGCGAAGCTGGGCATGGACCCGGTCGAATTCCGCCAGCTCAACGCCATGGAGCAGGGCACGATCATGCCGACTGGCCAGGTCGTGGACTCGCCGGCCCCGGTCGCCGAGCTGCTGCGCCGGGTCAAGGCCCGCCCGATGCCGCCGGAGCGCCAGTGGGAGAGCGCCGGCGAGGGCGCGGACGTCCGCGCGCTGCCCGGTGGTCTGTCCAACACCACCCACGGCGAGGGCGTCGTGCGCGGTGTCGGCTACGCCGTCGGCATCAAGAACGTCGGCTTCTCCGAGGGCTTCGACGACTACTCCACCGCCCGGGTGCGCCTGGAGGTCATCAACGGCGAGCCGGTCGCGATGGTCCACACGGCCATGGCCGAGGTCGGCCAGGGCGGTGTCACCGTCCACGCCCAGATCGCCCGCACGGAGCTGGGTGTCACGCAGGTGACCATCCACCCGGCCGACACCCAGGTCGGCTCCGCCGGTTCGACGTCCGCCTCCCGGCAGACGTACATGACCGGCGGCGCGGTGAAGAACACCTGCGAGGCCGTCCGCGAGAAGGTCCTGGAGATCGGCCGCCGCAAGTACGGTTCGTACCACCCGGCCTGGGCCACCGCCGAGCTGCTGCTCGAAGGCGGCAAGGTCGTCACCGACGGCGGCGAGGTCCTCGCGGACCTCGGCGAGCTGCTCGAGGACGAGTCCATCGACCTCGAGCTGGAGTTCCGCCACCGCCCGACCCAGGCGTTCGACCTGGTCACCGGTCAGGGCGACGGTCACGTCCAGTACACCTTCGCCGCGCACCGCGCCGTGGTCGAGGTCGACACCGAGCTCGGCCTCGTCAAGGTCGTCGAGCTGGCCACCGCTCAGGACGTCGGCAAGGCACTGAACATGCTCTCCGTCGTCGGCCAGATCCAGGGTGGTACCACCCAGGGCCTCGGCGTCGCCGTGATGGAAGAGATCATCGTCGACCCGAAGACCGCGAAGGTGCGCAACCCCTCCTTCACGGACTACCTGATCCCCACCATCCTCGACACCCCGACCATCCCGGTCGACGTCCTGGAGCTCGCCGACCCGAACGCGCCGTACGGCCTGCGCGGTCTCGGCGAGGCCCCGACCCTGTCGTCCACCCCGGCCGTCCTCGCGGCGATCCGGAACGCGACGGGCCTGGAGCTGAACAAGACGCCGGTGCGCCCCGAGCACCTCACCGGCACCCTCTAGCCACGGCTGGAGTCCCAGAACTCTCCGGACGGTGCGCGCCTCCCTGGAACGTCACAAGTCCCTTCGCCCGCACCGTCCGGAGACAAGCCGCAGCAACGCGGTACACAGCAAGAACAGCAAGAACAGCAGGAACAGCATCACCCCGTCTCACCGGCGTCATCCGACGTTTCGGCGAACCGTTCGTCTCGGGCCGTCCCCCGGGTCGTGCAGCCCACGCAGTATCCCAAATCCCGCAGCTTGTCTGACATCTCCAAGTCTTATGCGGGTGCCCCTTTGAACCTTGGGAGTAGGCACCATGACCCAGTCGTCAGTGGAGCCGAAGACCGCCGCAGAGGACGCGGGCTCCGGCTCGAACGTCCCCGCGGGCCGGTCTTGGCTCGACCGTTACTTTCACATCTCCGAAAGAGGATCAACCGTCGCGACCGAGGTGCGTGGCGGCGTCACCACCTTCATGGCGATGGCGTACATCCTTCTGCTCAACCCCCTGATCCTCGGCGGCAAGGATGTGGACGGCAACGTCCTCAGCCAGCCCGCGCTCATCACTGCGACTGCGCTCGCCGCCGCCGCGACCACCCTGCTCATGGGCTTCTGGGGCAAGGTCCCGCTCGCCCTCGCGGCCGGTCTGTCCGTCTCCGGTGTCCTGGCCTCCCAGGTCGTCCCGGTGATGACCTGGCCGCAGGCGATGGGCATGTGTGTCGCGTACGGCGCCGTCATCTGTCTCCTGGTGGTCACCGGCCTCCGCGAGATGATCATGAACGCGATCCCGCTCGCCCTGAAGCACGCCATCACCATCGGCATCGGTCTCTTCATCGCGATCATCGGTTTCGTGAAGGCCGGCTTCGTCCACGAGAACCCCGCCCCCGGCGGCGGCCCCGTCACCCTCGGCCCGGCCGGTGAACTCGCCGGCTGGCCCGTCCTGATCTTCGCGGTCACCCTGCTGCTGATCTTCGCCCTGCAGGCCCGCAACGTCCCCGGCGCCATCCTGATCGGAATCGTCGCCGGCACCGTCATCGCCGCGATCGTCAACGCGATCGCCGACATCCCGGCCAAGGCCTGGTTCTCCGGCGCGCCGGAGCTGAACGGCAGCGCGGTCTCAGCACCGGACTTCTCGCTCATCGGCGACGTGTCCTTCACCGGCTGGGGCGACGTCGGCTACATCACGATCACCATGATCGTCTTCACCCTGGTGCTGGCCGGCTTCTTCGACGCCATGGCCACCATCCTCGGTGTCGGCACCGAGGCCAAGCTCGCCGACGACAAGGGCCGCATGCCGGGCCTGTCCAAGGCGCTGTTCATCGACGGTGCCGGTGGTGTCATCGGCGGCGGCGTCGGCGGCTCCGGCCAGACCGTCTTCGTCGAGTCCGCGACCGGCGTCGGCGAGGGCGCCCGCACGGGCCTCGCCTCCGTGGTCACCGGTGGATTCTTCGCGCTGTGCCTCTTCTTCACCCCCCTCACCGCGATCGTGCCGCAGGAGGTCGCCGCAGCGGCCCTGGTCGTCATCGGCGCGATGATGATGCAGAACGCCAAGCACGTCGACTGGAGCGACCGCTCCGTGGCGATCCCGGTGTTCCTCACGGTGGTCCTGATGCCGTTCACGTACACCATCACCACGGGTGTCGCGGCCGGTGTCCTCTCCTACGCCGTCATCAAGGTGGCGCAGGGCAAGGCCCGCGAGGTGGGCGGCTTCATGTGGGGCCTCAGCGCGATCTTCGTGGTGTACTTCGCGATCCACCCCATCGAGAGCTGGCTCGGCGTCGGCTGACGCCCTGCCCTCCACACATCCTCAGAGCTTTCAAGGAGGCCGACATGCTGGACATCGCCGACGAGTTGCACCGGTGGGTCGAGCAGGGACGTGACTTCGCCGTCGCCACCGTGGTGGCGGTCGGCGGCAGCGCCCCCCGGCAGCCGGGCGCCGCACTCGCCGTCGACAGCGACGGCACGGCGATCGGTTCCGTCTCCGGTGGATGTGTGGAGGGCGCCGTCTACGAGCTCTGCCGGCAGGCACTCGACGACGGCGAGACCGTGCTCGAACAGTTCGGGTACAGCGACGAGGACGCATTCGCGGTCGGTCTCACATGCGGCGGCATCATCGACATCCTCGTCACACCGGTCCGCGCGGACTCTCCCGCCAGGGAAGTGTTCGCGGCCGCGCTGTCCGCCGCCGCCCGTGGGGAGGCGGCGGCGGTCGCGCGGATCACCGAGGGCCCCGCCGAGCTGAAGGGCCGCGCCCTGGTGGTGCGCCCCGACGGCTCGTACGAAGGAGGCCTTGGCGGGCATCCCGTCCTGGACCGCACGGCCGCCGGCGAGGCGGGCGCCATGCTGGACGCCGGCCGCACCGGCACCGTCGTCATCGGTGAGGACGGCTCGCGCTGCGGACAGCCCCTGACACTGCTCGTCGAGTCCAGCGTGCCGCCGCCCCGGATGATCGTCTTCGGCGCCATCGACTTCGCCTCGGCGCTCGTACGGGTCGGCAAGTTCCTCGGGTACCACGTGACCGTGTGCGACGCCCGGCCCGTCTTCGCGACCCCGGCGCGCTTCCCCGACGCCGACGAGATCGTCGTCGAGTGGCCCCACACCTACCTCGAGCGCACCGAGGTGGACGGCCGAACCGTCCTGTGCGTGCTCACCCATGACGCCAAGTTCGACGTCCCGCTGCTCGAACTGGCCCTGAAGCTTCCCGTCGCCTACATCGGCGCGATGGGCTCCCGCCGCACCCACGAGGACCGCAACAAGCGGCTGCGCGAGGTCGGCGTCACCGAGCTCGAGCTGGCCCGGCTGCGCTCGCCGATCGGACTCGACCTCGGCGCGCGGACGCCGGAGGAGACCGCGCTGTCGATCGGCGCCGAGATCGTCGCCAACCGGCGCGGCGGCAGCGGAATCTCCCTCACCGGCGCCCACACCCCGATCCACCACGAGGGCGGCCACGCACCGAACGGCCGGATAGGGTCCGTGGCCTGACAGCTCGTCGGGCGCCCGCGCACTCCGGCCTAGGCGGCGTCCTGCGGGTACCAGCGCAGCTCGACGGTGTTGCCGTCCGGGTCCTGGACGTAGATCGACTGGGCCGAACCCCGCGCGCCGAAGCGGGGGACCGGCCCCTCCAGGACGGTGAAGGTCCCCGAGTCGATCACTTCCTGCCAGTCCAGCGGATCGACGACCAGACAGATGTGGTCGACATTGGACTCGGCGCGCGGACGGCTGAACAGATCGATGATCGTGTGCTCGTTTATCCGCACCGAGGGGAACGGCACCTTCCCCTCGCGCCACTCCTCCACCCGCACCGCTTCCAGACCCAGCGGCCCGGTGTAGAACTCCAGCGACTTCTCGACGTCCTGCACATTGAGCACCAGGTGGTCGAAGTCCTTGACGCGCAGCATGTGACACCCTCCCGTTCGGCTGGGCCGCCCCGTTCGAATCCGGCCCGGTTCGTATTCTCGTCGCCGGGCGCGCCGTACGGAAGATCTTGATCAACGACGCACGGTCGGCGAGCCTGCTGCCCATGCCCAGAAGACCGGCTCCACTGACCTTCCTCGCCCTCGCCCTGGCCGCCCTGCTGCTCCCTACGCCCGCCGCGGCCGTCGACCCGCCGGCCGGCCAGTGGTTCCCCGCCCAGGCCCTCGAACTCGTACGCCTCGCCCGCCCGGCACTCACGTCCGGCTGAACTCCCGCTGGGCCGACATGGGTTGGCGGCGCGATCACCGACCGTATTCCGACCTGTGCGTCAACGCCCCGTCTTCTAGGATCGGTTGGCTGACGTGTCCCCCACAGGCAGGAGTACCCATGGGCCAGCAGCCCATCGCCCTCGACCCCGCGGGCGCCGACATCCACGCGGAGGCCGAGCGGCTGCGCGAGCGCGGCTCGGCCGCGCTCGTCGAACTCCCCGGTGGCATCAGGGCCTGGGCGCCGACCGGACACGCCCTGCTCAAACAACTCCTCGCCGACGAGCGGGTGTCGAAGGACCCCAACCTCCACTGGCCGGAGTGGATCGACGGCCGGTACCGCGAGAGCTGGGTCAACACCTGGGTCGGCGTGACAAACATGTTCACCGCCTACGGAGCCAACCACCGGCGGCTGCGCAAGCTCGTCTCCCCAGCCTTCACCAAGCGCCGCACCGACGCCCTCGCCCCGCGCATCGAGGAGATCACCACCACCCTCCTCGACGCGATGGCCGAAGCCCCCGACGGCCGGGCCGAACTGCGCACCGCCTTCGCCCATCCGCTGCCCATGCAGGTCATCTGTGAACTCTTCGGCCTCCCCGAGGACCGCAGGGCGGACACCGCCCGCCTGGTCGAGGAGATCTTCGACACCACCGCGACGCCCGCCCAGGCCACCGCCACCCTCCAGGAGATCCTCGCGCTGCTCGCCGGACTCGTCGCCGACAAGCGCGCCATGCCGGGCGACGACATGACCAGCGCCCTGATCGCCGCCCGCGACGAGGAGGGCTCCAGCCTCACCGAGGAGGAGCTGATCTCCACCCTCCTCCTGGTCGTCGGCGCCGGCCACGAGACCACCGTCAACCTCATCGGTAACGCCGTCCACGCCCTGCTCGCCCACCCGGACCAGCTCGCCCGCGTCCTGGACGGCGAGATCCCCTGGAACGACGTCATCGAGGAGACCCTGCGCTGGGCCCCCTCCATCGCCAACCTCCCGCTGCGCTACGCCGTCGAGGACATCGACCTGCCCGACGGCACGGTCATCGCCCGCGGCGACGCGATCCTCGCCGCGTACGCCGCCGCCGGACGCGACCCGCTCCGCCACGGCCCCACCGCCGGCGCCTTCGACCTGACCCGTGTCGACAAGGAACACCTCGCCTTCGGCCACGGCGTGCACTACTGCGTCGGCGCCCCGCTCGCCCGCCTGGAGGCCGCCATCGCCCTGCCCGCGCTCTTCGCCCGCTTCCCCAAGCTCCGCGCGGACGAGGAGGCCGGACCGGCCCGGCAGAGCGAGTCCTTCATCGCCCACGGCTGGGCCACCCTGCCGGTGCGACTGGCCTGATCACGACGGTCCGGCCCGGCGCGCCCGGAAACACGGATGCCGGTCCGAAACCCTCGCGTTAGGGTCCGAAGCATGGACATCCGCGACGTACCCGAGGCCCACATCGACCGTGCGCTCGCGCTCGCGTACCTCGTCTTCCACGAGCGTCCGGAGGACGAGCTCCACAAGCACCAGCAGGAGCTGATGCGGGAGTGCGAGCGCATCGGCGCCTACGACGGGGACACCTTGGTCGGCTTCGTCGCGCTCCACCGCTTCACCCTCTCCGTCCCCGGCGGCGAACTGCCCTGCCCCGGCCTCACCTACGTCTGCGTCGCCCCCACCCACCGGCGCCGCGGCGTGCTCTCCGCCATGATCGGCGAGGTCCACCGCCGCTGCGCCGCCGAGGGATGGCCGCTCGCCGCACTGTGGGCCTCCGAGGACGCCATCTACGGCCGCTTCGGCTTCGGCGCCGCCACCGAAGGACTCACCGTCGAAATCGACTCCCGCCGGCCGCTCGCCCTGCGCATCACCCCCGACGAACGCCCCCTGCGGCTGATCGACCCGGCCGACGCGCCCGCACTCCTCGGCCCGTACTACGACGCGACCCGCGCCCGGCGCCCCGGCCGGCTCGCCCGCGACGCGGCCCGCTGGCACGGCGAATGGCTCGTCGACAAGGACGAGGAGGACGACGAGCTCTCCCCGCCGCGGATTGTCGCCCTCGGCAACCCGCTCGCCGGATACGCCGTCTACCGCACCCGCCCCGAGAACGACGACACCCACACCCCCGGCCTCGTCCGCCTCGACGAACTGGAGGCCGACACCCCGCGGGCCGCGGCCGCCCTGTGGAGGTACCTCGCCTCCATCGACCTCACCGGCACCGTCCGCGCCTGGGGCCGCCCCCTCGACGATCCGCTGCTGCTCTTCGCCGTCGACCGCGACCAGGTCAGGGTCACCGGCCAGTTCCCCGCCCTTTGGCTGCGCCTCGTGGACGTCACCGCCGCGCTCACCGCCCGCTTCTGGGCCGCGGACACCGACCTCGTCCTGGACCTGCGGGACGACCGGCTCCCGTCCAACGCCGGACGGCTGCGGCTGACCGTCACCTCCGGCACGGCCCGCTGCGCCCCCGCAACGGACCCGGCGGACCTCACCCTCGACGTACGGGAACTCGCCGCCTGCTACCTCGGCGGCACCGAAGCGGTACGCCTCGTCCGCGCGGGCCTGATCGACGAACACACCCCCGGCGCGGCCGCCGCCCTGGACGCGGCACTGCGCACCGACCAACTCCCGCACATCAACGACGAGTTCTGAGGAACCGGGCGGGCGCGAGGCCGGGCGGTCAGGTCAGCAGCGCGAGGAGGTGCGCGCAGGCCGCCGCCTCCGTCGGGTGCACCGCGATCGGTTCGTACGCACCACGCTCGTACGCCCCGGTCTCCCAGCCTCCGTCCGGCGCGCGGCGCAGATACAGGAAGTCCGGGGGAGTGGGCGCTGGTTCATGGGCGCCCTCGATCCAGTAGTACTCCCCGGGCACCGCGGCCTCCCGCAGTGCCCGGGCCAGTGCCCTCCGGTCCAACGGATCAGGGGGCAACGGACTGGAGATAGCCATGGTCCAGAAGCCACTTCACATTGAGCCGCGCGCCCTGGCCGGGGTCGAGGAACACCGGGTCCAGCTTGATCTGCTGCCCGCCGCCCGGCTGCTCGAACCACGGGGCGATGGAGCCCTCCCAGACGGTGAACGCCTTCAGGACCCGGTAGACGCGGTAGTCGCAGGGGTGGGCGGCGTCCCGTGTACCGAGGTTCTGCGGCGGCAGCGCGCGGGCCGCGTACGGGTCACCGGCCGGCGCGAGATAGGCGCCGTACTCGGAGCCGAACCGGTCGAGCCGCTCACCCGGCTCCAGCACCTCCGGGTGCTTGTCGACCTGGCCGTTGACCTCGGCGAAGCCGTCGTTCGGCGGGTACTTCCAGCCGCCGGTGTCGGCCGGGCCCTCCCAGTACTTCTTCAGGAAGTCCTGCGGGGAGAGCGAGCCGGTGCGGTGGTAGCCGTTGAGCAGTGGCCCCACCGGCCGGTCCCACTTCTTCGGCAGCCACTTGGGGCCGAGCCGCTTGTCGCCCTTGAACTCGCCGGTGCACGGCTCGGGCGGGACCGGCCGGGCCGCGACGGCGGCGGCCGGGGCCTGCCGCCCGGCCGGCTCGGCGGCGTGCGCCGCCGGTGCGGCCGCCATCACGGCCGTGACGCCGAGAGCGGCGAGAACGGCACGGATCCTGAGGTCGGTACGGCTCCCGAGGTCGGCAGGACTCCTGAGGTCGGTACGGCTTCGCTCCACGTGGAGATCTCCCTGTGCGTCGATGACCCGCCATATGCGCGGCACAGCGTAATCGATCAACGTCTGAGCGTGAGGAGGCTTCGGCCGGGGGCGGCTGGATCGGGCCCCTTCCGACCGGATACCGGACACCCCGTCCGCCGCCGACGCCTTTTGATCACACTGAAGTCCGCCGGACCGGCCCGCGCGAGGCGGCCGGAAAGTGAGGAGTCCCCTTGACCACCACCCAGGCGCCCGGCAGCGGCGCCGCGACCCGCGAGGGCGGCGGCCCCGAGCTCGTACGGGCCGTCACCGCCGGTCTGATAGCCGCGTTCGTCGGCTTCTCCAGCTCCTTCGCCGTCGTCCTCGAAGGCCTGCACAAGGTCGGTGCGACCCGCGCGCAAGCCGCGTCCGGACTGATGGCGCTCTGCGTCGCGATGGGCGCCTGCGCGGTCTTCCTCAGCCTGCGCACCCGCATGCCGGTCAGCATCGCCTGGTCGACACCCGGCGCGGCCCTGCTCGCCGCGTCCGCCGCACCCGACGGCGGATTCGCCGCCGCCGTCGGGGCGTTCCTTGTCACCGGTGCCCTGATCGTGGTCACCGGACTGTGGCAACCGCTCGGCCGCTGGGTCTCCGCGATCCCCAAGCCGCTGGCCAACGCGATGCTCGCGGGCATTCTGCTGCCGCTGTGCCTCGCCCCCGCCAAGGCGGTCAAGGCGGAGCCGGCCCTCGGCCTCGCGATCGTGCTCACCTGGGCGCTGGTCGGCGTGGTGAAGAAGCTGTACGCCGTCCCGGCGGCCGTCCTCGTCACCGCCGTCCTCATCGCCACCACCACCGACATCTCCGCCGCCGACCTGGGGCCGCTGTGGGCCGGACCCGTCTTCGTGACACCGCAGTTCCCGGCCGCCGCCCTGGTCGGCATCGCCCTGCCGCTGTACGTCGTGACGATGGCCTCGCAGAACATCCCCGGCATCGCCGTCCTGAACGTCAACGGCTACGAGCCGCGCCCGGGCCCGCTGTTCAGCGGGTCCGGCGCCTTCAGCATGCTCGCGGCGCCCTTCGGCGGCCACGCCGTCAACCTGGCCGCGATCACCGCGGCGCTCTGCGCCGACGAGGGCGCGGGCCCCGACCCCCGCAAGCGGTACCGCGCCGCTGCCGTCTCGGGGGTCGCGTACATCCTGCTCGGCCTGGGCGCGGGCGCCGCGGTCGCCTTCGTCGGCGCCGCACCGCCCACTCTGATCCAGGCGGTCGCCGGGCTCGCCCTGCTCGGCGCCCTCGGCAGCGCGCTGATGGGCGCGGTCGCCGGCCCCGACGACCGGGAAGCGGCGGTCGTCACCCTGGTGGTGACCGTCTCCGGGGTCGGGTTCTTCGGCATCAGCGGCGCGTTCTGGGGGCTGCTCGCCGGAGGCGCGGTGTACGGGCTCAAGCAGTGGGGCGGGCCGCGGCGGCGCCGCGCCCGCCCCTGAGATGCGGTGCCCCGGTCAGCTGGTGACGGTGATCTGCTGCGCCGGGTCGGTCGTGTCGGTGACCTGGTACGTCGCCGTGAAGGTCGCCGACTGGTTGCCCGTCGGGCAGAGGAACCCGCCGGTGACCGTGGCCGGGACCGGGGCGTTGGAGATGGCCAGCGACGAGGGGGCGCCGTTGGTCCAGGTCCCGGAGGCGGTGGTCGGGCCGGTGGGCGAGGCGGTGATGGTGCAGTTCGCGAGGCCGCTGGTCTTCAGGACGACACCGCCCTTGGGCATGGTCAGACCGGCGCCGATGGGGGTGCCGTGCTGCGCGGTCAGCGACCAGGGGCCGTTGGTGGCGTTGCTGGTGACGGTGACGCTCACACCGCCGATGCTGGTCGTACAGCCGCTGAACGTGGGCGGGTTGATGGTCGCGCCGACCGGTCCGGCGGCGTTGTGGTTCCCGGGGGCGGCCGGGATCTTGTTGTTGGCGCCGGTCGTGGGCAGCGAGGACGAGACCGTACAGGTCATCGTCGTCGAACCGGCGGTGAAGGTCGCCTTGCCGGTGAGCTTCGCGGCGAAGGAATGCCCGGCGGGCGAGACCGTGGTCGAACCGGCCTGCGCCTCAAGGGCGTTGGCGACGGCCGCGCCACCGAGCGTGAGCGCCGCTGTGGTCGCGAGACCGGCGGCCGACGCCAGCAGGGCGCGCGTGGGTATGGGACGTAGGGCCATGGGGGACTCCTCGAACGGCGGTTGAAGGTGGGGGTGCGAGGAGGTGCAAAGTGACTTGAGAGTAGGACTGGCCAGTAGGGGCGTCCAGGTGCACTTTGCGCCACTCATGTGACGGCCCATCAGACGTGGGCACAGGCCCGAGGGGCCCGGCGGGCCGGAGATTCACAGGCGCCGGGCGAACGTCAGGCCGTCGGCCACCGGCAGCAGCACCGACTCGACCCGGGCGTCGGCGCGCACGTGTGCGTTGAACGCCCGGATCGCGGCCGCGTCACCGCCGGCCTGCGGGTCCGCCGCCGCACCGCCGAAGAGGGCGTTGTCCGCGAGCAGCAGTCCGCCGGACCGTACCCGCGGCACGAGCTGCTCCCAGTAGTCGATGTAGCCGGCCTTGTCGGCGTCCAGGAAGACCAGATCGACCTCCGCCTCGGTGGGCAGGGCCCGGAGGGTCTCGGCGGCCGGTCCGAGCCGCAGCTCGATGCGGTCGGCGACGCCCGCCTGGTGCCAGGCCTCCTCGGCGATCTGGGTCCATTCCTTCGACAGGTCGCAGGTCAGGACCGTGCCGCCGGGGGCTAGGCCCTGGGCGAGCGCGAGCGTCGAGTAGCCGGTGAAGGTTCCCACCTCCACGATCCGGCGGGCGCCGAGCAGCCGTACGAGCAGGGTCAGGAACACGGCCTGTTCGTGCGGGACCCGCATCCGGGCCAACCGGCCGAGCCGTTCCGTACGGGCGGCCAGCTCGCGCTGGACCTCGGTGGCCGGTTCGGCCTGCGCCACCAGATAGCCGTAGATCTCCGGCGTCAGATCGACTGTCTTGACGCGGCCCTCGACGCGGCCTTCGACGTCGTCTTCTGCGCGGCCTTCGAAAGGCTCGGTTGCACCCATGACGTACACCCCTTCGGGACGCCCCCCGCACCCATGCGGAGGTGTGTGCGCTGTGCGGTCATATTCTCCGGCATATCGTGCCAAAAGCGGAGGTCCGTCCGGACACGGAGCGTACGGAGCGTAACGATGGAGATCTCATGCCGGAGAAGAAGATCATCACGGTGTTCGGCGCGACCGGCGCGCAGGGCGGCGGACTCGCCCGCGCCATTCTCGACGACGGAGAGTTCGCCGTACGGGCCGTCACCCGGCACCCCGAGTCGGACGCCGCCCGTGAGCTGGACCGGCTCGGCGTCGAGGTGGTCCAGGCCGACTCCGACGACGAGCCGACCCTCGCACCCGCCATCGAGGGCTCGTACGGCGCCTTCCTGATGACCAACTTCTGGGAACACATGTCCGGGGAACGGGAGAAGGCCCAGGCCGCGGCGATGGCCCAGGCCTGTGCCCATGTGGGCGTACAGCACGCCGTCTGGTCCACCCTGGAGGACACCCGTGAGTGCATCCCGCTCGACGATCCGCGCATGCCCGTCCTCCAGGGCCACTACAACGTCCCCCACTTCGACGCCAAGGCGGAGGCCGACGCCTTCTTCACCGAAGGCGGCGTGCCGACCACCTGTCTGCGGCTCACGTTCTTCTGGGAGAACCTGCTCAGGATGTTCGCTCCCCAGCGCGCCGACGATGGCACCTACCGGATCTCCTTCCCCATGGGGGACAAGCGGCTCTCCGGGCTCGCCGTCGACGACGTCGGCCGGACCGCCCTGGGAATCTTGAAGCGCGGCACCGACCTGATCGGCAGCACGGTCAGTATCGCCGGTGAGCATCTGACCGTCACCGAGATGGCCCACGCCATCGCGGAGTCGACCGATCTGCCGGTCGTCTACCAGCCCCTGGAGCCGGACGCGTTCCGGGCCCAGGGCTTCCCGGGCGCCGAAGAGGCCGGCAACATGTTCCAGTTCTACGCCGACTGCGAGGCCCGGTTCATCGGCGCCCGCGACCTGGACGCCGTACGCGCCCTGAACCCGGCCCTGCAGTCCTTCGCGACCTGGCTGGCCGGGCACCGGGACAAGCTCGGGACGGCGTGGGTGTGACCGTGCGTCCTCGCGGCCCGGCCGAGGGCGCGATCCGCCGTCACCGGGTCGGGGAGACCAGCCCCGCCTCGTAGGCGATGATGACCAGCTGCACCCGGTCCCGGGCGCCGAGCTTTGCCAGCAGCCGGGTCACATACGTCTTGGCGGTCGCGACGCTGATGAACAGCCGCTCCGCGATCTCCGTGTTGGACAGCCCACCGCCGACCAGCGTCAGCACCTCACGCTCCCGCTCGGTGACCCCCTCGACCTCGCGGTGCGGCCGTACGGACTCGGCGCGGCCGGCGAACTCCCTGATCAGGCGGCGGGTGACGCTCGGCGCGATGAGACCGTCCCCCGCGGCCACCACCCGGATGGCCGCCAGGATGTCGTCCAGCGCCATGTCCTTGACGAGGAACCCGGACGCCCCGGAACGCAGGGAGCCGTAGACGTACTCGTCGTCGTCGAAGGTCGTCAGGACGATCACATGCGCGTCGGCCGGCCCCGCGGTGATCCGCCGGGTCGCCTCGATCCCGTCCATCCCCGGCATCCGGATGTCCATCACGACGACGTCCGGGCGCAGCTCCTCGGTGAGCCGGACCGCCTCGGCGCCGTTCGCCGCCTCCCCGACGACCTCCAGATCCTCGGCCTCCGTGATGACCATCCGCAGGGCGGCGCGTATCAGCTCCTGGTCGTCGGCGAGCAGTACACGGACGGTCATGACACTCCTGTGGTGGTCGGTCCTGTGGTGGGCGGCGCTTCGGTGGTCGGTGCGGGTACGGGCAGCCGGGCGGTCACCCGGAAGCCGCCGTCGGGACGGGGTGCGGCGGAGAACTCGCCGTGCAGCAGGGCGACCCGCTCACGCATGCCGGCCAGCCCCCAGCCGCAGTCCTGCCCGGAGCCCGTCGTACGGCCGAGACCGTGGCCGTGGCCCCGGTCGAGGATCTCCAGCGACAGCTCGCCCTCGCGCCGGTCGACGATCACCCGGCACGAGTCCGCGCCCGCGTGCCGTACGACATTGGTGACCGCCTCCTGCACGATCCGGTACGCGGACAGGTCGATCTCCGGGGGCAGCTCGCCCCGCTCGCCCCGCCACTCCACCTCGACCCGGACCCCGGCGCCCGTCGTCGCCTCCGCCAGGCGCTCCAGGTCGGCCAGGCCCTGGGCCGGTTCCAGCGGCGCCGGCCCGGCCTCCTCGCCCGCCTCCCCGCCCGGCTCGGCCTGGCGCAGCGCCCCGAGCATCCCGCGCAGCCCCGACAGCGTCTCGCGTCCGGCGGTCTCGATCGCCGCCAGAGCCTCCTCGGCCGCCGCCGGCCGGGCCTCCACGACTCGGCGCGCCGCACCCGCCTGCAGGGCGATGATGCCGATGCTGTGCGCGACCATGTCGTGCAACTCGCGTGCTATCCGCAGCCGTTCGGCGGTGACCGCCCGCGCGGCCGCCTGGGCGCGCGCCTGTTCGGCGTGGACCCGGGCCTGGTGCGCCGACCTGCCCAACAGCCAGGCGATCACGGCGATCAGAGCCACCGTCAGCTGCGCCGCGGTGTCGACGTTCCAGCCCATCAGCACGCGGATGGCGAGGTAGCCGACCAGCGTGCCGAGCGCCGTCGCGAGGGCGGCGAGCGCGCTCCGGCGCGCACGGGCGGCGGCGACGAAGTACAGCGTGACATCGACCGCGAGGAACTGCGCCAACGGGATGCCGCCCACCCCCAGCGGAACCGTCGCGACCGCGGACGCGGCCAGCAGCAGAGGCAGGGCGCCCAGCGGCCGCCGGTCGAGGAGCCGGGCGGCGTACAGAGCCATGGCGGTCGACACCACCAGCGCCGTCACGCCCTCCCAGCGGAAGAAGATGACCCCGGGCAGGACCGTCGGACCCGTCTCGCCCGGCAGCCGTACCCGGATGAGAAAGGTGAACGCGACACCCGCGGCCCAGGCCGCCGCCGTCCACGCGCCGGCCGATACGCGCGTGAGCGGAGGAAGAAGGGGCGTCGCCTGCATGTCGATGATCGTAACGATGTGATCATCGGCCGTCGTCGGACCTGGGGTGTACACCCACGGTCGACAGTCGTGCCCGGTGACAGCCAGGCCGGGGCCTGCTCAGGCCGGCCGGGGCTTGGTCAGGTGGGCCGGGGTCGGCCGAAGAGCAGCTCGTAGCCGGGCGGCAGCTGGAGCAGTACGCGACTCATGAGATCCTCGCCCGCAGCGTCGGCCACCACACTCAGGACCGCGCTCACGTCCCACTTCGCGGTCTCCTCGCTGGCCCCCTCGATCCAGGCCGCCGTCGCCCGCACGAACCGGTCCGGATCGAGCGGTTCCGCGGCCTGGAGCGGATTGAGCAGGATCAACGCGAAGGTGTCGGGAAGCCGACCGGCCAGCTCCGCCCGCTCCTCACCCACCAGATGTGCGCCCAGCAGGGCGAGGACGGTGCGGGCCGCGCGTTCGGCCTCATGGTCCGAGGGGTATTCACCGCGCTCGCGGACCGCGTCGAGAAAAGCCTGCCATCGCATCTGAACCACCGATGTGCCCCTGATCGCCTGGGTGGGCGGAGGGCGGGACAGGGGGAGAGCATGGTGGTCCCGTCCTCCGCCGCTGAACTGCGTGTATCCAGTATCCCGCGCGTCATGCCAAGGACCCGAGCGCGACGCTCTATTACGGCGCGCAGGAATCCGGCGGCCATCTGGGAGCGGCCGGCGTTGTGGACGCGGACGAAGGGAGCGCCGTCAGGTGATCAGCGTGCTCCTGCGCTCCAGCAGGACCACGTCCCGCCATACCCCCTGATGCCGGCCGATGCGCTCGCGTGTGCCGACGACCCGGAAGCCCGCGCGCGCGTGCAGAGCGAGGCTGGCGGTGTTCTCGGGGAAGATCCCGGACTGGATCGTCCAGATCCCGGCCGCTTCGGTGGAGGCGATCAGCGCGTCCAGCAGAGCGCGGGCGACCCCCCGGCCGCGCGCGCCCGGGTGAACGTACACGGAGTGCTCGACTACGCCCGCGTACGCGCACCGCTCCGAGACCAGGCTCGCCGCCACCCAGCCCAGCACGGCCCCGGGCTCGTCCAGCGCGACGAAACGGTGCTCGGCAAGCCTTCCCTTGTCGAAGACCGCCCACTCGGGCGCCCGGGTCTCGAAGGTGGCGTCGCCCTCGTAGATCCCGGCCTGGTAGATCGCCAGGACCTGATCGGCGTGCTCGGGCAGCAGCGGCTCGATCCGCGGTTCGATCCGCGGTCCCGTCCGCACCGCGCTCACGCCGCTTCCGCGGCGCCGGCCAGCAGCGCGCCCATCGCGGCGAGCACGGCGGGCTCGACCCGGTAGTACACCCACGTGCCCCGCCGCTCCGAGGAGAGCAGCCCGGCGTCCTTCAGCTTCTTCAGGTGGTGGGAGACGGTCGGCTGGGACACGCCCACGTCGGAGATGTCGCACACGCACGCCTCGCCGCCCTCGTGGGAGGCGACGGCGGAGAACAGGCGCAGGCGAACGGGGTCCCCGAGGGCCTTGAACATCTTCGCCGCGACCACGGCCTCGTCGGCGGACATCGGGCGCTCGGCCAGCGGCGGGCAGCAGGGCGCGACGGCCTCGGGCTCCAGAAGCGGCAGAACCTCGGTATTCGACATGCGTCTATGTTGACACGCCGGGGTCAGAATATCGATTCCTGTCTATGTTGACACATATCGAATCAGAGCCTCACGGCGCCGACCTCCACGGGTGGAACCACCCGTGGAGGCCTCTTCTTTTTGCCCGTGGCCCTCTTTCGCTGCCATGTGAAGTGTGAAATTGTACGGTCACACTTTCCGTGGGCATGACAGCTGCGGAGAGCTCAACTTCCGTTGCCATCACGGTCCGCACCCCCCACCGCCGTGCCCCCACGCACGGCTGCCGACCGGCCTGGAGGCCATCGTTATGCGCAAACCCCCCACCCGCTGGAAACTCGCCCAACTGCTGATATCCACCGCGGCCGCCGCCGGCCTGGGGCTCACCATGCTCGCTCCCAATGGCGCGGCGACCCCGGCCGACGCTGGGGCGCCCAAGCCCGTACCGAGGTCGGCCACCGCCCCGCAGCCCGCCTCCGCCACCGTGCTTGCCGCCGATCTCGCACCCGGACACGCCGCCGACCCCGCGCGATCGGCCGCGAAGACGTCGCACTCCGCGCAACGCCCTCCGCTCCCCGCAGCCCAGAACGCCGCGGAGCGCAAGCAGGCCCGCTCCGCGGCGAAGGCCGCGGCGGAGTGCAACGTCAGCGACTTCACCTCGAAGACCGGCGCTGCCCTGGTCGAGCAGATCAAGCAGTCGGAAACCACCTGCATCAACACGCTGTTCAGCGTGACCGGTAACGACTCCAGGGCCCTCTTCCGCGAGGAACAGATGGTCACGGTGGCGAACGCACTCAAGGACGTCGCGACCAACTACCCGGGGAACAACAGCACTTCCGCATCCCAGGTGGTGCTGTACCTGCGCGCCGGCTACTACATCCAGTACAACCAGCCGGACAACGTCGGCGAATACGGCCCGACGCTGAAGAGCGCCATTCAGGGCGCCCTGGACGGCTTCTTCGGTTCGTCCCACGCCTTCGACGTCACCGAGGCCAACGGCGAGACCCTGGCCGAGACGGTCACCCTGATCGACAGCTCCGAGGAGAACGCCCGCTATCTCGGGGTGGTCAAGCGTCTGCAGAAGGACTACAACGCGTCGTACGACCCGTTCTACGGGATGGTCGCGGCCGTCAACAACACCTACACCGTGCTCTTCCGCGGCCACCAGCTGCCCGAGTTCGTGGAAGCCGTGAAGGCGGACCCCAGCGTCCTCACCGGAATGCGCGACTTCGCCGTCGCCCACGACGATCTGCTCGGCACCGACAAGTCCTACCTGGCCAGCAACGCCGGACGCGAACTCGGCCGGTTCCTGCGGCACGCCGAGCTCAAGGACACCGTCAAGCCGTTGGTCAAGGAGCTGCTCGGCCGTAGCGAGATCACGGGGCGCACCGCCCCGCTCTGGGTCGGCCTCGCCGAGATGACGGACGAGTTCGACAAGGAGAACTGCGCCGAGTACGAGACCTGTGACCTGCAGAAGCGCGTGCGCGACGCCGTTCTGACGGTCGAGCACACATGCGGTCCGAGCGCGAAGATCCTCGCGCAGGAGCTGACCGCGTCCGAACTCTCGGCCACGTGCGACAGCGTCCTCAAGCAGGACCCGGTCTTCCACGGCATCGTCAAGGACAACGGCCCGGTCAAGGACGACAACAACACCAACATCGAGATCGTCGCCTTCAACTCCAGCACCGACTACAAGACCTACGCCGGTGTCGTCTTCGGGATCGACACCAACAACGGCGGCATGTACCTGGAGGGCGACCCGGCCGCCGAGGGCAACCAGCCGCGCTTCATCGCCTACGAGCAGCCGGCCCAGGACGGCGCCTTCCAGATCTGGAACCTCAACCACGAGTACACCCACTACCTCGACGGCCGCTTCAACATGTACGGCGACTTCGCCGCCGGGCAGACCACCCCGACCGTGATGTGGATCGAAGGTTTCGCCGAGTACGTCTCCTACTCGTACCGCGGCGTCACCTACGACAGGGCGATCGAGGAGGCGGGCAAGAAGACCTACAAGCTCAGCCAGCTCTTCGGCACCACCTACGACAACGCCGACACCACCCGTATCTACCAGTGGGGCTACCTGGGCGTCCGTTACATGCTCCAGTCGCACCCCGAGGACGTGACCACCCTGCTCGGCCACTACCGCGCAGGCGAGTACGACGCGGCCCACAAGCTGCTCCGCGACACCATCGGCACCAAGTACGACGCCGACTTCGCCGACTGGCTGAGCAAGTGCGCCGGCGGCGACTGCGGCCAACTGCCGGCCCGAAGCGGCCGGTGACCGGAGCCTCGGTCACCGCCAACAGCTGAGACGTCAGCACGGCGGCGCGACATCCCCGGGACGGGCAGGTTCACGCCGTAACGGAAGCCGGTCAGCCGGCGAAGCCCGGGACCACCAGGCCGGACTCATACGCGATCACCACCGCATGAGTCCGGTTCTGGGCGCCGAGCTTGGTCAGCACGTTTCCGACGTGGGTCTTGACCGTCTCCAGGCTCACCGTGAGGGACTCCGCGATCTCCGGATTGGAGAGCCCGGTGGCCATCAGGCGCAGCACCTCCTCCTCCCGGCCGGTGAGGGCGGCTCGCGGCAGGGCCTCCGCGGAGCCCAGCGGGCGGGGCGCGACCATGCGGCCCAGCGCGGCCGGGAAGAGGACCGCTTCGCCCGCCGCCACCACCCGGACCGCCTCGGCGATCTGACGGACGGGGAGGCGCTTGAGGACGAAGCCGCTGGCGCCCGCGCTGAGGGCGGCGGTGACGTAGCCGTCGTTCTCGAAGGTGGTGATCACCACCACCTTCGGCGGGTCGGCCGCTTCGGCCAACAGTTGGCGGGTGGCCTCGATCCCGTTGCGACGCGGCATCCGGACGTCCATCAGGACCACGTCCGGCCGCAGGCTCCGCGCCCGTTCGACCGCCTCGACGCCGTCAACGGCTTCGCCGACCACCGTGATCCCCGGCTGTGCGGCGAGCAGCATGCGCAGGCCGCTGCGGGTCACCTCGTCGTCGTCCGCGATCAGGAGGGTGACGGCGGGGCTGGTGAGGTCGAGGTTGGTGACGGAGGGGAGAGCCATGCCTTCGCCTCCGTCGGATCGACTCACGCCGCCGCCCGTACCGGCAGCCGCACGGCCAGCCGCCAGTGCTGCGTCCCGTGCGGGCCGGCCTGGAACTCACCGTGCAGCAGCCGGACGCGCTCGGCCAGTCCGGGCAGACCGTGGCCGGAGGTCGGGAAGACCCCCGGGCCCGGGCCCGGACCCGTCCGTGCCCCGGTCCGGTTGACCACCGTGAGATCCAGTCCGTCCGGCCCCGCCGCCACCCGGACCTCGATCGGGCCGCCCGCCCCGTGGCGCAGTGCGTTCGTCAGCCCCTCCTGGAGGATCCGGTACGCCGCCCGGGAGAACGTCCCCTGCACCTGCGCCAGCTCGCCCGACAGCTCCGGTTCCACCACCGCCCCCGCGTGCCGCAGGCGGTCCAGCAGCTCGGGGAGGTCGGCCAGGGTCCGGGTCGGAGCCGTTCCCGACTGCTCCTCGCGCAGCACGCCCAGTACGTAATCCAGGTCCTCCAGTGCGGCCCGGGTCGACTCCTCGATGCTGCGCATGGCGGCCCGCGCCGCCGCCGGGTCGGCGGAGAGCATCTCGCCCGCCACCGCCGCCTGGATGGTGGCCGCCGTCAGTGTGTGCCCGATCGAGTCGTGCAACTCGTGGGCGATCCGGTTGCGTTCGGCCAGCAGCAGTTCCCGCTCGGCAGCTCGCGCGAGCCGTTCGGCCGCCGACGGCCCCAGCAGCCGCGGCGCCGACCACCGCAGGGCCATCGTCACCAGTACGCACACGGCCACCGCCAGCAGGATGCACACGGCGGCCATCACCCAGCTCCACCCGCCCGACACCCGGACCGACGTGCCGAACAGACTCGCCCGCGCCTCGCCGCCGAGCCAGTTCCCCGGCAGGGACAGGCCCATGATGAACAGCACCCCGCTCGCCAGCGCCCCGGTCCACCCGACGGCCATGTGGAGCACCAGCCAGAGCGGGGTCCGCCAGCGGTCGAGGCCGAGGGAGCCGGAGGTCCGGCGACCGGCCACCGGATCCGGCAGCGCCACCCACAGCATCCGGCGGGCGGACACGACCAGCGCCCGCCGTACGGGGCCCGCCAGTCCGACCACGCCGACCAGTACCGCCCAGACCAGCAGGACCAGGGCGATCTGCACGCTCTCAGGTGCGGATCGCCACGACAGCGCCGGCAACAGGGCGAGAGGCAGCAGCGGAAGGCTCGCCAGCGCGCCGCCGTAGGCGAACAGCACACCGGAATACGTGGAGCCGCGCAGCAGCGGCCGAATTCCCCTGATCATGGTCGCCAGTATCGCCGGGCAGCCCGCAGGCAGCCTCCCTCGATCGGGGGAGCGATTTCTCCCGCCTTCCCGCGATGCGGTCACAGGGCCCTGGAAACCAGGATCGTGCCCCGACCAAACGATTCCCAGGAGTTGACTCATGCGTACTCACACCCAGCAGGGCCTTCCTTCCTCGAACCGGAAGCAGGGCGGCAGGCGGCGACGAGCCGTGTCGGCCGCGGTTGCGGTGGCCATCGGCGTCATGACGCTGGGCGTCCTCGCCCCGCCCGCCGCCTCTGTCTCCGATTCCGCCCCCTCTGCTGCCGCCAGGCCGGACGCCGTTCAGCGGGCCCTGAACACGCTGGTGCGCGACGACGGCATGCCCGCCGCCCTGGCCAGCGTCCAGGACCGGAACGGCCGCACCCGCACGTACACCGCAGGAGTCGGCGACGTGACCGCCGGCTCGAAGGTGCCCAGGGACGGCCAGGTACGGATCGGCAGCAACACCAAGGCGTTCACGGCGGTCGTGGTCCTGCAGCTGGTCGGCGAAGGGAAGATCGGCCTCGACGCCACCGTCGACACCTACCTGCCCGGCCTCGTCCGCGGGGAAGGGATCGACGGACGGCGCATCACCGTCCGCCAGCTCCTCCAGCACACCAGCGGACTCCCCGAGTACGGCAGCCACATCGACGACGACGAGTTCAGGTACCGGTACGTCGAGCCCCGCGACCTGCTCGACATCGCCCTCAGGTACCCGGCCGACGCGGCTCCCGGGAAGACCTGGGGGTACAGCAACACGAACTACATCCTGGCCGGCCTGATCGTCCAGAAGGTCACGGGCCGCCCCCTCGCCGAGGAGATCGACCGGCGCATCATCCAACCGGTCGGGCTGCGCCACACGTACTTCCCCGCCCCCGGTGACATGACCATCCGGGAGCCGCACCCCAAGGGCTACCACCGCAACCCGACGGACAGCCCGCTGCGCGAGTACACGGAGATGGACCCCTCGTGGGGATGGGCCGCAGGCCAGATGATCTCCACCAACTCCGACCTCAACCGGTTCTTCGGCGCGCTCCTCGGCGGCCGCCTCCTCCCGGCGGCCCAGCTCGCCGAGATGCGCACGACGGTCCCCGCCGGGACCTCCGGCCTCCGCTACGGGCTGGGGCTCACGAGCAGGCCGCTGTCGTGCGGCGGCGTCTACTGGGGCCACGGCGGCGACATTCCGGGGTACGAGACCCGCGGCGGCGCCACCGACGACGGCCGCGCCGCCAACGTCGCGGTCACCAGCATCCCGACGGACGAGGCGGCCACGCGGCATGTGAAGGACGCCGTGGACAGGGCTTTGTGTAGCTGAGGCACGCCACCCCGCCCGGTCCCGGCTCGCGGGGCCCGGGCGGCCTGAACGAAGCCCCTACGATTCCCCAGGAGTTGACTCATGCGTGGACCGACACGGCGAGGACCTCAGCTGCGACGGGCCCTGTCGGCCGCGGCCGCGCTGACCAGCGGCGTCATGACACCGGGCGTCCTGTCGGCGCCGCCCCCAGGCCTCCGCCGCCAGGCCGGACGCCGTTCAGCGGGCCCTGAACACGCTGGTGCGCGACGACGGGATGCCCGCCGCGCTGGCGAGCGTCCAGGACCGGAACGGCCGCACGCGGACGTACACCGCGGGGCTCGGCGACCTGGCCGCCGGCGCACCGGTACCCGTCGACGGGCAGGTGCGGATCGGCAGCAACACCAAGACCTTCGTCGCGGTCGTCGTCCTCCAGCTCGTCGCCGAGCGCATGATGGACCTGGACGCCACCGTCGACACCTACCTGCCCGGCCTCGTCCGCGGCGAGCGGATCGACGGACGGCGCATCACCGTCCGCCAACTCCTCCAGCAGACCAGTGGACTTCCCAACTACAGCAACCACCTCGGGGACGACGTTCGGTACTACCCCCCGCGAACTGCTCGCCACAGCCCTCCGGCACCCGGCGGACTTCGCCCCCGGGACGAGTTGGAAGTACAGCAACACCAACTACGTACTCGTCGGCTTGATCATCCAGAAGGTCACCGGCCGCCCCCTGGCCGAGCAGATAGACCGGCGCGTCGTCCGACGTGCTGGGCTGCGCCACACCTATTTCCCCGCCCCGGTGACGCGCGCATCCGGGAGCCCCACCCCCATGGCTACCACCGGGAATCGGCGGACGCGCCGCTGCGCGACATCACGGAGATCGACCCTCCTGGAGCTGGGCGGCAGGCCAGATGGTCTCCACCAGCTCCGACCTCAACCGCTTCTTCACCGCGCTCCTGGCCGGCCGCCTCCTTCCCGCGCCCCAGCTCGCCGAGATGCGCTCCACCGTCCCGGCCGAAGCGACCTTCGGCCCCGGCGCCCGCTACGGACTCGGCCTCGTCAGCAGGCCGCTGCCGTGCGGCGGCCTCTCCTGGGGCCACGGCGGCAGCTTCCCGGGGTACGAGACCCGGGGCGGCGCCACCGACGACGGTCGCGCCACCAATCTCGCGGTCACCATACAGCTCACCGACAAGGCGGCCCGGATGACTCTCGAACGCGCCGTGGACACCGCCCTGTGCCGCTGATGCTCACCACCGCCCGGGAGCGGGCCTGCTAGAGCCAGTCGCGCTTCTTGAAGATGACTTACAGACTGACGCACACCGCGAAAGGCCGGCACGACTCACTCGCCGCCGGCGTCGTTGCGATTCTCGGCCGTCCCGGAGGACGACCGCCGGAGGAGCTTTAGCGGCTGCCCCGTAGGCGTATGTCCTGAGTCCAGGCATTGAAACGCCCGGAAGGGGTCGTCTTGCACGCGGTGGCGTAGCAGCGCCAGAACCATTTGCCGTTCTTCCGTCGCCGGATCTCGATCTCTGTGCCCTGGCACCGGCCGCACTTCGGTGGGCGGGCGAAGGTCTCTGCGTGCTCGTGCGCGAGCAGCTTGCGGGCGAAGTACGCGCCGCGCATCGCGACCATCACCTCCCGCGTCCAGCTCTGGGACAGAGCGTTCAGGCTGCCGAGCAGTACAGTCTGCTCGTCGAAGACCGCGATCTTCTGGTGCATGACGTTCATCGGGATCACTGTGTGGGCCACGGCGCGGAGATCCGTGATCAGTGCCTGGTTCGCAGACTTGCGCTGCAACTGGTCTGTGTCGTCGCGGATGAAGACGGTGATCCGTACGCCCCGGTCGGCGGCGGCCGCGAGGGCGGGCAACAGGGAGCGGAGCCGTTTTGCGACCCACGGCGCCCAGAGCCACAGAGAGCGCTCTGCTCGGTTGATCTCCTCGGTGAAGGTGTCGTAGAAGGTCGTCTCGTCGTGGACGTCGGTCACCTCCACGTGCCGACCCAGCACTTCCGCCAGAGCTGTGCCGAACTCGCCGCGGAGCGGGACCGGGGCCGTCGGCGGAGCGATGAGGTGCTTGGCCTTCAGGACGCGAACGCCCGGGGACCCGATCAGTGCGGCGAGCCGGGCCAGGGCCGTTCCGGGCTTGGCGTTCCTGACGCGGGCTCCGCCGGCGAGGACGTACAGCCGGGTCTTCGTCCGGGTCACTGCCACATTGAACAGGCGGATGCCGTTGCGGTGCCAGGCGTCGGCCCCCGGCTGCCGGTGAGCGAGGGCCATCCACAGCTCGCGGCTGTCGCCGCTGCCTTCCACCGTGTCGAAGACGACGACGTCGAATTCCCGGCCCTGGAACCGGTGGGCTGTACCGACCTCCGCGAGCGGGCGCCCCGCGTCTTCGACGTCGCGCAATGCCTCCAGGGTCGCCTCGGCCTGGATGCCGTACGGCGTGACGATGCCGGCCTCCTCGCCCTGCTCGCGATGGAGTTCCACCAGAGCCCGAGCGATGAGCGACCCGGCGGGCCACCATCCTTTGCGGCTGCCGGTCAGGTGGGCGCGAGCCAGCCCGTCCAGGCCGTCGGTGTCGATGAGGACGATCTCGGGGTCGTTGTCCGGTCTTTCCCGCAGCACCTGGGGGCGGCCCATGAGGACACCGCCGTACGCGAGATCGTTGGCCAGGCGCATGACGGCGGGGCCGAAACGGTGCTGTTCGGTGAGCGTGACGCACGACGGGTGCGCCTCGGCGTCCGACGGTTCGTGGATGCCGCAGTGCTGGAAGACGTCTGGATGCAACCACCGCTTGATGTCGGGACGGTCGCTGTTGCCGAGGGCCGGCGGGATCACCGGCCCGAGCTGCATGAAGTCCCCGAGCAGGACGGCCGCCCGGTCTGCTTTGCCAGTGGCGAGCAGGACCTCGGGGAGGGTTGCGGCACCCGCCTCGTCGACGAGGACTACGTCGTACGGCCCCTCGAGGACCGTCCGGTTGGTGCGAAACCGGGCCAGGGTCGTGGCGACCAGCTTGGCGGACTTGATGATCTCGCCCTGGGCGTTGCGGGCGAGTCGCTCGTATCCTTCCTGAGCCAGCTGGTACTGCTTCTCCAGCTCCGGGCGGCGGGTGCGGTCGGCGGCCACGGTGGGACGCAGCCGTTCGGCCCGATCATGCTGGGCTGGCCAGCCTCGTTTGGCAGCCTGTTCGGCCAGATCATGGGCCTGTTGGGCGCGGGCGGCGGTCTCGGAGGCCCGGATCGCCTCTTGCTCGAGGGCGAGCGCCTGCTGCTCAGCCTGCTTGCTTTCGGCCACGAGCGACATGACGTCGGCTTCGAGCCGGGAGATCTGGTCCCGGGTGAGCGGGATCGTCTCGACTAGTGCGTTGACTCGAGCACCGATACGGGCGATGTGCGCGGTCGCGGTGGCGCGGGCCTCCTGTGCTGCTACACGGGCGTCGGTGGCTGCCCGCCGGGCGTTCGCCAGCTCGCCCTGAAGACCTGTGATCGTGTCGCGCTGTCGCCATCTGCCGACGGCGCCCTTCGCCTCAAGTTCCTTCAGCCTCAGCTCCAGGGAGCGGCGGTAGTCGTCCGCGAGCAGGGCGTCGGCCTCGCTGTTCCCCGCCGCTTCCCGCACGCGGGTGATCTCCTCCGAGAGGTCGTCGACTTCGCGCCAGCGGTCCTTCACTGCCTCGGCGGCCCTCTGACGTGCTTGTGCTGTCCCGATGGCCTCCCCGAGGTGGTGCAGGCGTTGGACCGCTTGACTGAGCCGCCCTTCCACCTCGATCACCCGGGCTTGCGTCGCCGCCACGTCCTGTCCGGGCGTCCGTATGAGCTTCAGCGCCGCGAAGTACGACGGGGCGTCGAATCCTGCAAGGTTGCTTTCCAACACCGTCAACTGCTGGGCCCGGTCCCTGAAGGCGACGAGTTCGGCCTCGAGTTCCGCACGCCGGGCAGCTGCCTCCGTCAGGCGGGCCCGGACCATCAGAGGCAGGGACACGGAAGGGTCCTCGGCCACCTCGCGCAGGTGTGGCGGCCCCACCCGGACGATGTCACCGAACTCGTGGCGCTTCTCCCGCACCACCCCCAGCAGGGCGTTGTCCACGGCGATGTTCGTCGCCGACACCAGCAGCACACGCTGACCCTGGGCGATCAGGTCGCCGATGGCCCGCTTGAGGACGGTGGTCTTCCCTGTGCCCGGCGGCCCCCACACCAGGTGGACGCCTTCGCCGAGGCACGCTCGGTAGGCGTCCGCCTGGGCAGGATGGAAGCCCGGCGGGTCGACGGCGTCCACCGAGGAGCCGCCGATCGTCGCGGTCGCGAGAGCAGTGGCGAGGGGATGTTCACCCAGCCCCGCGATGCCGTCACGCAGGGCCTCGATCAGGAAGGTGGGCGGCTGCTTGAGCATCCACAGGTGAGGGTCGGCGATCTCGGCGAACTCCGGTACCAGCAGTGTGAGCAGGGAGCCGTTCTGTACCGCTTCGGAGACAGCGAAGCCCTTGGTCTCGATGCCGTCATTGTCCGGTCCGGCCAGCCTCAGGGAGTCCAGCTGTTCCGGTCCGATGTCGGAGCCCCGTAGATCGACCACATACCGGCCCGGATCACCGCTCCGGGCCGCGCGTCCGACGAGTTGCCAGCGTGGCTCCTTGCCCGCGCCTCCCTCGATGGCGATCCACTCGCCGAGTGCCGAGGCGATCTCCTCGCGCCATCCCACCTACCGTCCCCCGATCCGTCCGGTCTGGTCGCCTGCCCGCTGCTGTGCCGCACCCTATCCACCTGGTGGTTGTCACATACAGTGAATGGTCGATGGTAGGAAGGCTCAACATGGTCGTGAGCCGACCGTCCGGTGAGATCCAGCCAGCTTCAGCGGCACGCAGCGCTGAGCAAGCCTCTCCACCCAGCCGCGATGGCCTACACCACCGACACGGTAGGTGAGCCTTCACGGGCGGTACTCGATAGCACAGAGCGTCGTCCATCTCCAGCGGAGTTCTGCTGCGCCGCTGCGTACCACATTCGGGCTGATCCCGTGCTGCACACGGCATCGGGCGCGGTGGAGCTGTGCACCATCGACGCCAGACGGACCCGCTGTACGGGCGGATGAGGCGGTAAGGGAGGTGGGAGCAGTGGTGCTGGCGCGCGCCGCTTCCGGAGAGGCATCGCCCCTGGCTGAGAGCGATTCCAGGCCCGGTGCGGCGGCTACGCATCGTATGAAAGGGCCAGCTGGCTGGGATGGCGACGCGCACCCAGCGCTCCCTCTTCGGCTGCGTCGCACCACGTGCCGTCCCGGGCGATGTCGTCGGTCAAGTCCACCGCAATGCGGCTCGCCCTGGCGTGCGTTCCGTGGCCCGTCCGGCCGAGGATCGTCAACGTCCATGTCGTGGACGAGGAAGCGCGCCGGGCCAGTGCTTAGAAGGCACTTGGTGGATGGGGGAGTGGGTTTGCTCTGGCCTGTGCGAACGTACTCAGTTGCTGGCCGCTCCCGAGAACTTCGGGCGTTTTCGGGATGGCGGGGCTGTCAGTGGTGGGGGCTAGCGTGCGTCGCATGGGAGCGAAGACGGCACTACTGGCGTACGCGGACGGAGACGTGGCCTCCGCGCTGCGGGAGGCTGGCGAGCCGGCGGCTGAGAGAACGGCGGCGTTGATCGCCAAGGTCTTCCCGGGCTGGGGGATGGAGTCGTCGGAGGGAGAGGTCCTGGGGGAATCGACGTACCCGCCGGAGGGACTCACGTACGCAGCAAGCTTCCCGGGCGTGGACCTGGTCTGCGATCGGCGTCTGATGTTCGACCGCCCGTCGGAGCTCCCGGCGCACCTCCTGGAGGCCGCGGCGGGCCGTCGCGTGATCTTGCACTCGCTGCACAGCGTCTCGGATTGGCTTGCCTTCGCGGTCTGGGAGGAGGGCCGCCTCCGCCGCTCGCTGAGCCTCTCGCCAGACGGCGGCATCGTGGAGAACATCGGCGACCATTCCCCTTCGAGATGCCCTACTGGGCCGGTGACCGGCCCGTGGAGTCTGACCCGGAGTGGGATGAAGAGTCTTACGCGCTGCCGTTCCACCCTCTGGAACTGGGCAACGAAGCCCTTCGAGCCCTCTTCGGCTTCCTCCTGGAAGGCCGGCCCTTGCCCGAGGACGTTGACCCGGACGAGGTCCCGCTGCTCGGTTTCGACCTCACGGACCCGGATACGTCCCGGCGAGCCCACAAACGGGCAGCACTCGAAGAAGCAGGCCGGCGGATGCAACGCAGGAGTCTCCACCTCGGCCCGGACGGGAGCTGGAGCGAAGCCGTCGGTGGGTAACGGGCGCGCACGCCCTTCATTTCAGCCGCGCTGCCTGCCAGGCATCGGTGATACAGCCCTCTTCGTGTCCCACCACTTCTGCGCCACGCCGTGATCGAGGATCCGCTGGACCTTCGCGAGGTCCACCTCCGGTGGCACGTCGAGAGCGACGACGCCGATCGGGTGCCGGCGCGACAGGCTCGGCCCGGAACGGCAAAGGGCTCCTCGAAGCCCGTTCCGCAAAGCACAAGGCCCGTTCATGGGACCAGTTGGTGCTAGTTTGCCTGCACAACTCCCGTGGGAGCACGACGCTGCTACTTCCCAGTTTCGAGGTGATCGGTGAATCGCACGGCTGTCGAAGCTTTCCGTCGGATGGAAGGCGCATACGCACCGAGATCGCCAGAGGTGTCCCGGAGCGTGCAGGAGAGCCTCTCTGCTCTCGACTTCGAAGCACGCTTCCTAGCCCTCTTGGCTCTTTCAACAGTGCGGGCGTCCGGACTCCCCCACGTCAATATCGGCAGGTCACCCGGGCTCGGAGAGTGGACCTCGCTACTCCGGGATCTGCGGGCTCGTCTGCGTGGCACCGATCCCGGCTCCCCGGGACAGCGCGTCGTCCAGGCAATCACCGAGGCGCTGGCCCTGTACGACGAGGGAATCCCCGAGGCTCCTCCGGAGCTCCGGGCGACAAAGAACCTCCGTGACCACCTCAGTCATGGTGGTGCCATCCCGGAGGGGCTGTCCCCCGTCGTGGACGCCCTCGTGCGAGCGATCTCCGACGTCATTGCGGAGTGCCTGTCCGAAGCCGCGCTCACTCTCGCGGACGACGGGAGCCAGGAGCTGCGACCCGTGGTGGCCTGGGAAGGCGCCAGTGTTTCTCTGTGGCCGTTCATGTACGCGAGGCCAGATGGCAGCTGGTACGTGTATGCCCGGTACACCGGAAATCAGCCTGATTACCTTGCCTTCGGAGCGGCGAACTACCGCTCTCGCCCCAGAAATAAGGAACTTGTCGCCTCTTTGGACTTGCTGTTGAAACCGAAGAGGAAGCCGGACGATCTCCCTGAGATTTTCCGGGCCGAGGTGGCGGACGATCTCAAGGCTTTCGCGGATGTTGTCGGCACACCTCCCCAGTACTTCGATCACCTCCAGGGCTTCGGCTACGAGTGGGGTAAGTCCGTCAGCGAGGGCACCCAGCTGCGCAGGGACTACTTTCGCGTCGGTCCTGATGGATACGAGTGGCGGGACGAGCATGACTGGGTGCCGTATCGGGTGTACCTGCGCAAACTGTCCAACTGGCCCATCGTGGCTAGCCGTCTGCGATACAAGCTGGAGGAGGTAGAGCGGCAACTTGCCCGGGAGGAAGCCGAGCAGCTCGGCTGGAAACCGGACGTGGGTAGCCACCGGGAGGCCCATGTCGAGGTTACGGAATACGACGGGGGTAACCCGCAGAAGAAGACGTTCTCTCAACTGATCGACGACGTCGACGCGGATCTCGGGGTCGAGACAGGCCAGACCCAGGTCTTCTTTGTCAATGGAGAAGCCGGCATCGGTAAGACCCGGGCAATGGTCAAGGCTGCTCTGGATCGGTCGCGGGAAGTAGAGCAGCGTCAGGAAGACAAGCCGCTGTTCCTCTACGTCAAGTCAACAGGGCGTGTTCTTGACGACTTGGACGCGGCTGTCAACCATGCAGTTGCGCTCACACAGAACCTCACCGCGGAACGTGTCAAGGTCCTCTGTGGAAAAGGACTCATTGCACTTCTCATCGACGGCTTCGATGAACTCCTGGGCGGAGCAGCATACAGCGACGCGATCGACTCGCTGCAGGACTGGCTTAACGCTTTGGGCGGGCGGGGGGTGCTCGTCGTCTCAGCCCGCTCTTCCTACTACATGAATCAGTATCGATCGAGCGTGCAACGGGCAAGTAGGGCGATAAGTGCCTCGGTGCGCCACAGTATCGCCGAGGTGCTGCGGTGGACTCCGGCGGAGATCGTGTCGTTCCTGGACGACTACGGTGTATCTGCCGCCCGCTTCGAGGGCTTGCCGTCCCGAGACCAAGAGCTACTGGGGCTCCCTTTCTTCGCGCGGGCCTTCGCCGAGATGTGCCTGTCGGGCGACTATGAAAAATCGGACACGGAAGGCCCTTCGTTCACCGAGAAGCTCTTGAACCACTACCTGGTGCGGGAGGAACGGAAGCTGTCCTATCAGGCGAATGGCGCGTCGGGGCTCATGAACCGAGACGAACTGCGACGCACCTTCGAGCACGTAGCCGAGATCATGGTGGACGGTCGTGAAAGGGAGATTGACTCCACCGACCTGGAGTTCGCTGCTGCCACGGCCTTGGACATCGATGACCTGGACGACCGAGAGGGCCTTCGGGAGCGCCTCCAGGTGTTGTGCGGTCTTGCCACAGATGCGGCGACGCGCGGGCCCAGCAGGTTTAGATTCCAGCACGAGGTGTTCTTCGACAACTTCTTGGCCGGCATTGTCGGACGGCATCTTCGTGCGGGCCGCTTCTCCGCCTTCCAACGGCTGTTGGGCAGATCGGAATGGCGCACGGGCACGGTGAGTGGCGTGGTAGCAGCAGTGGATGCTGAGCTGCTCGTGGGCGCCCTGGCAGGCGTACGGCTGCCCGCCGTTCAGTCCAGCGCCGCTTCCCGTGACACAACCGCCACCAATCTGGGTGCCATGTGGGCCGAGCTCCTCCGCAAGACTGCCGAGATGCCTGACCGGCCAATTGTCGATGCCGCGTTTGCCGGCCCGCTCGATCTCACTCACACCAAGGTGGGTAATGCCTCCCTGGTCAACTGCCAGCTGGAGTCATTGACCCTTCCTGCTGGTACCGGATGGAAGATCCAGCTCGACCAGACGAGGGTCAAGAAGATCACGGCGGGCGCGGATCAGGCGGACCTTTCAGGACTGCGGGGCGTACGGCACGGGGACCTGATGGAACTTCTATTCCGGCCCAGCCTCTTCTTCTACCGCCGTCCGGACATTCTCGAGGCGCTGAACAGGCGGGGCGTAGGGATCACCGATGCACCAGAGACGTCCGGCACAGTCGTACCGGTACCTGTGGAAGCTGCTCGCCACTACTTGAAGAACCTTGTCGAGTACGCCTCCTCGACACTGATCCTCAAGGACAACCATCAACCAGACGACAACCGGCTGAGGTGGACTCAGGAGTACCCAGGCGAGTGGAAGCCCTTCGTGGACAGGCTGACCCACGCCAGCCTCGCCCGACGCGAGAAGTTCTCTGCGAAGGGCTCTAGGAAGATCAAACTGAGGTTGCAGTTCGGCGCCGCCAACATCCTCGATGAGGACTCCGACATCCCGCAGATCCAAGGCTTCTGGGCGGCTGTGAAGGACTGACCAGAGGAGGGGTGCCGTCCACCTATCGCGTGCCAGCTCCAACCCCAACCCCGAAAACACCATACGTCCGGGCCGACCCAGGTCGGCCCGGATGCTGCGCAGCAGGGCAGAGAGGCTGTCCCATTCTTTGCACGCCGTCAGTGTGATCACATCGACGGCTGATCCTCGCAGAGGCTGTCTTGCGTGAATCGCTGCGAGTGGCTGACGGATCTGGTTCCGACCAACTTCGACGAACATGCGGACAGCCCTGCCTACCAGCGTCGGCCTTGGGCTATGACCGTGTCCTACGCGGTGAGGTGGGTGGGTCGCTTGAGGGCGACACACCGGCATGCCCTGAGGCCATGTGTATCCCCGACAGCGATGCCACTCAATACGGCGCCGTGTACGACGCGACCGCCTGGGGATGACCAGTCTCAGAAGAGAGTGAGGGTGTCTGCCTGGCCAGAAGCCTGGGGCGGTTTCTCGCGACCCGCACGACGTCCTGGCGGAACTCTTCCGGATGGGGCTTGGGCACAGCGACATCCTTCCCACCTGCCCGACAGGGCAAGCCACTTACATGTCACCCGATCGTGCGGCAGACCCAAGCGGCGAGCGGCACCTTACGTGCGCAACGTGCGCTTCGATGACTTGCACAACGAGCGGCGTGCCGAACTGGCACGCGATGCGCCCATCATTCACGGACGACGGGCACCTCGCATAGCGCTTCAAGCTTGGTGACTGTCCGAAAACGCAGCCCTGCAAAAGGAGTTACGAAGCACGGTGAGACGTTCGCGGCTGCGGGTGAAGTAGAGCTTGTTGGTGAGGAGGGCGGCCCAGCGCTGCTGCTTCGGGTTGATCCACATGCCGGTGCCGGTGAAGCCGTAGTGGACCCACACGTCCTCGCGTTGATCGGTGCCGGGGGCGGGGTGCCAGAAGAGGCCGCGGGTGGGGGTGAGTTCGCCGGTGCGGATGCGGAGGGAGTCGGCGATCCAGGCCGGGCCGAAGGCGGCCTGCGCCGGGTGGAGCATGTGCTGGAGGAAGCGGCTGAGGTCGGTGAGGGTGGAGAAGGTGCCGGCGATGCCGCAGGCGGGCGGAGAAGCCGTGGGCGGTGCCTTTGAGGTGCGTTCCGGTCTCCTCGTCGAGTTCGGTGGGGGCGCAGCGCACGATCGTGTCCGCGGGCAGGGGATCGAAGCGGGTCTCGGTCATGCCGAGGGGCTCCCAGATCCGGCTTGTGGCGAGGAGGTCGAGGGGCTGGCCGGCGAGGTACTCGGCCAGGTAGCCGAGGATGAGGGCGGCGCGGTCGGTGTACTCGACGGCTTCGCTGGGGGCGCGGTGGAGAGCTTAGTGGAGGACGCCGTCGCGGATGTCCTGGGGGTCGGTGCCGTAGAGGTTCCTGAGGTTGGCGCGGAGAGGCAGGCCGGCCGTGTGGGTCAGAAGCTCGTGAGTGGTGACCTGGGCGTGCGGGTGGCCGGTGACCTCGGGCCAGAAGGTGCCGAGCGGGGTGTGGAGCTGGAGCTTTCCCTCCTCGACGAGGGTGCCGACGACCGCCCACACGGCCACGATCTCCGTCAGGCTGGCGATGTCGAAGACCGTGTCGAGCCGCATCGGCTCGTCGGGACGGGTCGGGTCGAGGAGGCCGACGGCTCCGCTCGCCGTCGTGCCCTCGGCGTCGCCGACGGCCCAGACGGCTCCCGGGTACACCCGGTCGCGGACGCCGTCCTGGAGGAGCTGCTCAATGCGCGGGATGTCGAGCGTCATGGTGCTCCGATCGTAGTGAGACGGCCGGCCCTGGTGCGGGCGCGCCACGGGTGATCAGTCGAGTCGCCTGCCGAGCTCGGCGAGGGCCGTGGCGGTGGTGCTCAGGGGGAAGCGGGCCGCGTTGGTGACGCCGGCGGCGCGGAGCGCCGGCAGGAGGCCGGGGCTGGTGCGGAGGCGGTCGAGTTCGCGGGCGACGGCGTGCGGGTCGGCGAAGTCGGTGGCGAGGCCGGTGCCGCCCAGGGACTCGGTGAGGCCGGGAACGGGTTGGTAGAGGACGGGGAGGCCGCATGCCTGGGCTTCGAGCGCGACGAGGCCCATGGCCTCCAGTGTCGTGGAGGGCATGACGAGGACGTCGTGGTCGGCGAACGTCCTCCAGAGCTGTGGGCGGCGTAGCCAGCCGAGGTAGTGCACGTGTACTCCGCGTTGGTGGAGGCGGGGGCGGAGGGCGTGGAATTCAGCTCGGGGTGCGGCGATGGACAGCTCCACGGACGGGTGAGGGGAAGAGCTGCCAGCAGGGTGTCGAAGCCCTTCTCGGGGGTGAGGCGGCCGGCGTACAGGATCCGCAGGTGGCTGGAGGGCTGGTTCTGGCGTCGTGGTGGAGGGCTGGCGAGGAGGCGGTCCTGGATGCCCCAGGGGATCTTCTCCACCTTGCGACGGCGGGTGTCGGGGGCGAGCAGAAGCAGGCGGTCGGCCATCGCGCCGGTCGGTACCACGACGACGTCTGCCGCCCAGGCTGCCCCGCGCAGGGTGGCGAGCTGTTCGGGGTGTGCTTCCGCGAAGAGGAGGTCGGTGCCATGGACGAGGGCGATCCGGGGGCGTTTCGGGAAGGCGCGGAGCAGGGCCGGTGTGGCGCAGAAGGCGAGGTGCTGCAGGTGGCGAACCCCGACCTCGTCTGGGTCGACGGCGTCTACGAGGGCTCGCTGGAGTGTGGCGACGTAACGGCGGAACGCGTATCCGGTCAGGCACTTCCCCGGCGCCTGCACTAGGTCAGTCCCGCTGGTGCGGTCGGCCGCAGGCCCCTGTGCTCTGGGGCGAGCATGAAGGCCCGTGCGGGCAGGAGGGGGCTGCGGCCGGTGTACAGGTCGAGGAAGAGTTCGACGCTTCCGCCGGGGCTCGGGAACGGCAGGTCGAGGGCGGTGACGACGGTGGGGTTCATGCGGGGCCTCCCGGGTTCTCCTCGTAGAGGCGGGAGGTCTCGATGCCCTGGCTGGCCCGGTACTTCAGGCCGTGGTTCTGGTAGCTGGCCGTGGCGCCGAGGGCCTGGAGGAAGACCAGCTTCCCGAAGGTCATGCGCGGATAGACCCGAACCGGCTGGTTGGCGCGGATCTCCAGCGTCCAGCGGATTGCGTGGCCCTGGTGCCCGAGGGGAGCGGACACGTGGACCCAGATGCCGAGCGCGCCGATCGTCCGGTCGCCGTTGAGGAACTGCGCGTAAGCCTCCGAGCCGGTCCGCTCGTACGTCGTCCCCAGGTAGAGGACCTCGGGCCTCAGCACGTACCCGGTGGCGGGGATCGGCGCCTCCTGGAACTCGGTCGGCCTCGCCGCGTCCAGGGAGCCGTCGTGGAAGCGCAGGGTGTCGCCGAGACGCCAGTCGTAGGCGTTGGGGGAGATCCTCCGCGGCTCGTACGGTTCGATGGTGATCTCGCCGGCGGCCCTGGCGGCGGCGATGGCGGGGCCGGTGAGGATCATGAGGCCACCGCCCCGAGGGCGGGGAGGTCCCGCCAGTACGCGGAGGGCTGGGGGCCGGCGGAGGATTGGTACTTGCCCGCGTAGAGCGCCACCGGGCCGACGGACACGAAGAACATGATCTGGCCGATGCGCATGCCCGCGTAGACGCGCAGCGGCCGGATTGGGGAGAGCATGAGAGTCCACTGGCCGTGGAAGCCGATGTCTCCGATGGGCGCGGTGATCTCGACGAACAGGCCGAGGCGGCCGACCGAGGAGCGGCCGAAGAGCAGCGGCACGAACGTGTCGGAGCCGACCTCCTCGATGGTGTGCCCGAGGTAGAGCTGGCCGGCCGGAGCTCGAAGCCGTCCGGTCCGATCTCGATCGGCACGGTGGAGTTCGGCCGGTGGGCGTCCAGCGTGTCGGCTGCATACGTGAGCATGGTCCCGCCGAGCCGGACGTTGTAGCTGTTCGGGTTGACCTGCGTCGGCTCGAACGGGGAGATGCGGATGCGGCCGTCGGCCGCCGCCTGGGTGATCTCGGGACCGGTGAGGATCATCGGGAGTCTCCATCGATGAGCGTGTGCTGCACGGCCTGACTGAGACGGATGCCGGCCTGCCGGGTACGGCCTCCGAGGTAGGTGTCGGCGAGATAGCCGGTGGTCAGCACGGTCGGCAGGCGGTCGGGCAGGGGATCGGGCGCCGACACGATCGGGCCGGCTTGCTCGGCGAGGTGAGTGAGGAGGGCCGTCGGGTCGGCGGAGAAGCGCTCGATCAAGTGGGCCGTTCCGGTACAGGGGCCGGACCGGCCCGAGCGGTGTACGCAGCTGATCGCGGATGGCGTCGATGGCCTCTCGTACTGACGTGAGCTCGCCAGGGAGTTCGGCCGCTGGTGGGAAGGCGGCCACCTGAGCGGTCCAGCCGGAGCCCAGAGGCTGTGCTAGCGCGTATCCCGCCGCCAGCTCGCGCCCCTTGACGATGAGTGTGTCGCCGGCGCGCACCGGCTCCGGTCGGTCGCTGTGGCAGTGCCCGGCGAAGACGACGTCCAGGAACGGGCAGGACTCGGCCAGCTTGAGGTCCTCGTCGAACCCGGAGTGGCTCAGCACCACCCAGGAGTCGGCCTGGTGGTGATGGGCCAGCATCAGCTCGCGCAGTGCACGTACGGGCTCGATGACACGGTGGCCGGCGCGCTGGTGGGCTGGGATGGCGTTGAACGCCTGCGGGCCCATGATGCCTGTGACGGTGACACGCCGGGTGCCGACGCGCACCAGGCGGACTGGGTGGAAGAGCAACTCACAGGTCTCGTCGTCGATGGCGTTCGCGGCCACGGTGATGTCGTACAGGTCGGGTTCGAAGTGGTGGTCCCAGCCGTGATTGCCCGGGGCGACAGCGTCGTAGAGACGGACGAGGGCGTCCTGTTCGATCCGGCCCTGACCGAGCCGGTAGTAGCCCGTGCCCTTGAAGAAGTCCCCGCAGTCGACGACGAAGCTGTCGTGCCTCGCGGCGTGCAGGTGCGCGAGCATCGGTACGGCGTCGTCGAAGGCCGAGTGGAAGTCAGTGGTGGCGGTGATCCGTTGGAAGTGCCTGGCTGCGGTCATGGGGTGACCTCGCAGATGTCGGCTCCGAGGGCGAGGAGCTTTCCGGGCAGGTCGGCGTGGCCGCGGCGGATCTGGTCGACCCCGCCGAGTGTCGTGACGCCGCGGGCGGTGAGGCCGGTGACCATCAGCGCCGAACCCGTGCGGATGTCGGTTGCCTCTACTCCGGCACCGGTCAGTCGCTGGGGACCGGTGAACCGGCATTCGGTGGAGGACAGTTCGGTGATCTCGCCGCCCATGCGGACGAGCTGTGGGATGAGGTTGCTGTGGCGGCCGGGGTTGATCGGGTCCGAGAACAGGTGGGTGCCGGGGAAGCCCAGGGCCAGGCCGAGGAGCGGCGGCTCGAAGTCGGCGTCGAGGCCGCCTGGGGCCAGTGTGGCCATGGCCCGCAGGGGGCGGCCGGTCGGCTGGGTGTCCCGTCCGTGGACGACCAGGGTCTCCGGTTTGTTGGTCGTGGGGATGCCCATCCGGTGGAGGGCGGTGACCAGAGGCGCGACATCGGGCTGCGGACGCCCTTGATCCGCGCGGTGCCGCCGGTTGCGGCCACGGCACATGCCAGGGTTCCGGCCTCGATCTTGTCTCCCGGCACCTTCCAGGCGGGTACGTCTTCTTCCGAGAGGGAAGACGGCGGCACGAGGGTGAGGACGCGCTCGCCGGCACGGCACTTGTAACCCACGGCCGTCAGCGCGCTCAGGACGCCGAGGACCTCCGGTGAGAGGTTCGGCTGTCCAAGCCGAAGCGGCGTACCTGCGACCACGGCGCGCAAGACTGCGGCGATCGTCGCCCCGCGCGACCGGAACGGCAGGACCAGCGACACCGTGCCACGTACCGCCTTGCCGACTTCGACCACGTACCCGCGGTCGTCCACGCGGACGCGGTCGCCGAAGGCTTCGTACACCTTGAAGTGCTGCTCCATCCCGCGGTCGCCGATCCGGCATCCGCCCGGCCAGGGGAGACGGGCACGGCCGCACAGAGCGATCAGAGCCGGGACGAGGTAGTACGGGGCCCGGATGCTGGACGCGGCCTCGCCCATGCCGTCGGGCGTCGGGGCCGCCTCGCGGGGAAGGACGAGGACGGTGTGGTCGTGGCCGACCGGAGGGGCGGTGTTCCAGCCCGCCTGGCGCAGCAGGTCCAGCAGGGTCTGGACGTCCGAGCTGGCGGGCACGTTGTCGAGTCGGACGGGGCGAAGGAGGGCTGCCGCTGCGGCTACGAGCGGGAGCGCGGCGTTCTTCGAGCCGTCGACCGTCACGGCACCGGCGCGGGGTCGGCTGGGCCGGATCGCGATGACCTGAGACGTGACGGCGGGGACGCGGGTACTCACGTACAACTCCTCTGCGTAGGAAGGGACAAGGGGGCAGCAGCCCCGGCCGGAGTCGGGACAGCCATGTCGATCTCGGCCCAGCAGCACTTGCCGGAGTCCGTCGGCGCCGTGCCGGAGCGGTCTGCGAGGACGCCGACGAGGAAGAGACCCGTCCGCCCTCGCTGTCCTCGTCCGGCAGCGCCGGCTTGGGCAGGGTGCGGATCGCGTTGCTGACCTCCACGCGCAGGGTCGCGGCGCAGAGTTGGACGGCGACGCTGATCGGCTGGTGGCCGGCGTATCGGACTGCGTTCGTGACGAGTTCGCTGACGACCAGCTCGGCCGTCTGGATGGCTTCCGACGCTGCTGTCACCGTCGGCCAGGCGGCTATGGCCTTCCGCACCTGGTGTCGTGCCGTGGGCACGGCGACCGGTGTTGGCGGGAGAGTGAAGGTGAGCTGGTGCGCTTCCACGAGCGGCCTCCAGGAGTCGGATCGACCACCCCAAGGAACCGCCCTGGACGCTCTGTTCGCGACGCCCTGTGCCCGTACCGCATCGTCTATGCAGAAGCTGCATGACGCCCCTGTATCGCTCGCCTACGCTCCTTCGCAGGGGCATGCTCGACGCGGACGGAAGGGCATGGATGGCAGACGTGAAGACCGAGGCCGAGGAGATCGGCGAGACGATCAAGCACGCCCGCCAGCGCACCGGCCGCTCGCAGGCGGAGGTTGCCACCGCGCTGGGCTACCACCAGTCGAAGCTCAGCCGTCTGGAGAGCGGACGGGGCACGGAGGACACCCGTGTCTTACGTGCTGTCGCTGCCGAACTCGGCATCCCGCTCCGCATCCTCGGCCTGAGCGACCCCGGCCCGTCCGTAGAAACGACCGACGATCCCGAGACAGAAGACATGCGCCGCCGCACCTTCCTCGCCGCGAGCATCGCCTCCCTCACGGCTCCCACCGCGCCTGCCACGGCTGCCCACGACGACCTCGTCCGCGCTCTCCTCCCCAGTCCGCGGACGGTCTCCGGCCGGGGAGGCGCCGCAGATACGGGCTCCCTGGAATCCCGCGTGGCCTCAGCCCGGCGTCTGTTCTGCACCTGCGACTACGCGGAGCTGGAGGCCACCCTGCCTGACCTCCTGGCCGACTTGCGGGAAGCCGCAGGCGACCACCGCAACGAGGCCGAGATGGCCGGACTCCTGGCCACCGCGTACCAGACCTCGACCAGCCTGCTGCTCAAGCAAGGGGACCACGGCAACGCCTGGCTCGCGGTGGGCCGCGCCCTGGCCGAAGCCGAGCGCTCCGGCGACCCCGTCGTCCTCGCTTCCAGCGTCCGCGTCCACGCCCACGTCCTGACCCGCGAGAAGCACACCACCCAAGCCGTCACTCTCGTCCGCCACACGGCGGGACAGCTCGCCGGTTCCTACGACCAGCGTTCCCCGCGCTATCTCGCCGCCGTGGGCCTGCTCCCCCTGCGGGGCATGACGGCCGCCAGCACCGCCGGCGACCGCGCCGCCACCCGCGAATTCCTCGACGAAGCCCGGGACGTCGCCCGCTACGTCGCACTCGACCGGCCGGACGCCTGGGCGAACTTCAGCCCGACCAACGTCGCCCTACATGCGGTGAGCGCCGCGGTCGCCTTCGGTGACGCCGGCATCGCCCTCAACACCGCCGCACCCCTCATGCGCCGCCACATCCCCGTCCCCGAACGCCGAGCGGCCCTGTGGGTCGAAGCAGCCCGCGCCTACAACCAGCAGGGCCGCCTCGCCGAGGGCTACCAGGCCCTTCGCATCGCTGAGACCTGCGCCGCTCAGGACGTACGCCGACCCGCCGTCCGCGACCTGGTCGCCGAAATGGCCGCCCGCGACCGGCGACGTACGCTGCCCGAGCTCCACCACTTCAGCCGCCGACTGGGAGTTCCCGCGTGACTGCACAGCCGTTCTTGTACGTCGTCGTCTGCGCAGCCGGCATCGCGGGCGATGCCCACAAGCTGATCAGCGCCGCGCAGGAGCAGGGCTGGGGCGTCGGCGTCATAGCCACACCCCAAGGGCTCGGCTTCCTCGACACCGACGCGATCGAGGCCCAGACCGGCTACCCGATCCGCTCGGCCTGGCGCAGCCCCGGCGCCCCGCGCCCGCTCCCGCCCGCCGACGCCATCGCCGTCGCCCCTGCCACGTTCAACACGGTCAACAAGTGGGCGGCCGGCATCGCCGACACCCTCGCCCTGGGCATCCTCTGCGAGTCGTACGGGATGGGCATCCCGACCGCCGTACTGCCGTACGTGAACGCCGCCATGGCCGCACACCCGGCCTACGGCCGGAGTTTGGACCAACTTCGGGACATGGGCGTGCTGGTCGGGTCGTACGAGCCGCACCGGCCGAAGGCGGGCGGAGGAGCGGACCGCTTCCGGTGGGAGGAGGCGCTGGAACTGCTCGACGGTAAGATCCCCCGCTCCGCTGGAAGGTGATCGGCGTCTTCGTCACGGCGCGGCCCGCTGCGGCCCGCACGCCCACGCGGCGACCTGTCCAGAGTGTTCCCTTGGGGAACAACGCGGGTGCTCCCCAACGGAACAGGATCATTGTTCCCTTGGGGAACGGGCGGAGTGCAGTGAGCGCGGCGGTCCACGGCGCTGCAGCCCTATCGACGTCGCCCGGTCAGCGGGAGACGATCCGCCCGGAGCTGTCCGGACGGACCGTCGATCAGGGGAACGTCAGACCGTCACGGACCGGAGCACTGTCAAGACGCCTTGTCCTGGCCAGGCAGCAGCCGGAGGGCGAAGACCGAACCGTCGGCGTGCACCGAGACGGGGCCGCCCCAGTCCTCGTCGAACGTTAACTGGGGGCGAGTGTGACGGGCCGCGTGGACGGTGGCGCGGTACTCCTCGACGTGCCCCTCGGCAAGGAGACGGAAGAGTCTTTTGTCCACACCAGAGAACGCTTCGACACGGGGGCCGTTCAGCCGGAAGACGTGGTCCGTGCCGGCGAACTCGGTCCCGAGCAGCTCGTGGCTGATGTCCTGCACGCTCGTGCTGGCCGCGTGTTCGAAGCCGGTGAAGCGCTTGTTTCCCTGCCGCTCGGTCAGGTGACGGGCCGTTGCCTTGCCGGAGCCCGTGAATGCCATGAGTCCGGCTGCCGTCGTGTGTGCGAGGGTCTCCTGGAACCATGGGTAGTACGTGGGCGTTACGTGGCAGCCGGGCACGGGCTCCGGAGCCACGACACCCTCGACCGGCGGCTGGATGCCCGGCATGACGTTCTCCTCCGCCGGCTTCGCATCGAGGTTCGCCTTCCGGACTCGCGCCGCGGATAGCCGTCCTCCCCGGCCCGGCGCCTGAAGGGCGTGCACGGTCACCGTGCCGTCCGTCGGCAGCTCCGTGCTGAACAGCAGGCTGGGGGTCTCGTTCCACGCTCCGATGTGGACCGCTTCGGCATGGGCGGAAGCGGAGGCCAGCTGGTCGGCGGACGTGGCGGCGTTGCTGTGGTTGCCCTTGCAGGCGATGGGGATGACGAGCGACGGCTCGCCCGGCCGCCAGACCTCCGCGAAGTATTGGGGGCGGTAGCGGTACCGCACCTTCTCGCCCTTGTCCCTGCTGGTCAGAGCCCAGCCCGCGCGTAACGCCGTGTCGGCGGGAACGATCGCGACCGAATGTTCGGGGAACCGGCGGCTCAGCAGATGCTCGGCGAGCGTGAGCGCGAAGCCGATGCCGAGCTCGCCGGACTGCAGCGACTTGTAGTGGTCCGCGATGTGGCGGCCCTCGTCGGTGAGACCGAGGAACGAGTCCCCGCCGCCCGCCAGGGCCTGCGTGTACTTCAGAGCGCCCCAGTGCTCTGCCAGACCCCGGCCCGCGCCTCGCCACGACAGGGCAGTGGCTCGGCCGAGCGTGTGCAGCACGTCCCAGACGGTCACTGCGAACTGCCGGGGCAGCTCTGCCCGCGGGATGGGGACGAGGCGAGGCTTACGGCGGAGGGGCTCGTCGTCGTTCTCCTTTCTCTTCTTGTCGTCCGCCGCGACGGCGGCTTCCACCTTGCCGACGAGTGCGTCGCCGGAGTGGACGGCGACGTTCGACGAGTGGGTCAGGTACTCGAGCACTTCCTCGGTCGGCTTCACAGAGTTCCCCCTCGTGGCTTGCGCGAGCGATTGACCATCCGCCGGACCGTACGAAGAGGGAGCTCGGCGCACGCAAGTGCGCAGGGGCGCGTGACGCCTCGGACGTGGACCCCGGGCGGACTCCCCAATTGGAGAGCCTGCCCCCTGGGGCACGACCGCCGGCCGGTCGCACAGCCCGCCCCTGTCCATTCAGTGGACAGTTCGATCGGTCACCGGGTGAACGTTCCTGCTGTTCACTCCGTGAACATGCCAGGCGGCGTCGCTCTGCAATGTCTTCGCCTCACAACCCCCTTCGCCGGGACTTGGTCCGAGAGCTTCTCGGCGCAGCCATAGCGGCAGCAGACGCTGCGCCGCCCGTCGAGTTGGTACGGCTGGGGGGGTCCAAGGCAAGATCGTTGAGGCGGGCCATGCGCCAGGTGAGGACTTCGCTGAGGCTGGTGGCGGTATCGAGTTCTCGCTGCGTGGCGGCGTCGGCGAGAAGGGTGCCGGGGTTGTGCCCGGCTGATGGCGCTGCGACGAGGGTGGCTGCGAGTGCGGGCCAGCCGGGCTCCGCGAGGATCTGCTCGGCCAGATCCGGGAGCGCTTGACGCAGGGTGCTGGCCTGGTGGCGGCGCAGCGACTCGGGCAGCCGGGTTCCGCGCTGGTGGAGCACGGCCAGCGGCTCGGCTGCTGCGACGTGGTAGGCGGTTCGTAGGTGCTCGGCCGCCTGTCGGGCGGCCTCGGCCTGCTGGCTGTGGTCACGGGTGCCGTGCCAGTGCTGGGCAGCGACGACCGCCAGCAGGACGGCGTCGAGGAGCATCGCGAAGAGGGCTCCGTCCTTGGGGGCGGGTTCACGCAGGATCGCCTTCACTGCCCGCCGCGTAGCCTGGGCCTGCTGGTGGCGGGCGCGGACGCGGGAGCGGCTGGCTCGCTCGAACGCGGCGGCTACCTGGACGAGCTGGGGCCGGAAGTCGGTCGGCGCGACGATGGGCAGGGCGTCGAGGGCCTCGGCGAGGGCGCCGATGTGGGCTTGCCCGGCTGCGTCCTCGCCGTGGGCGAGGTGATCGGGGAGCTGGTCGACTGCCTGGGTGAGCCGACGCCAGGCAGTGGACTCGGGCGGTGCCGCCGGGCTGGTGTTGCTGGTGGTGGTGAGGCGTTCCTTGACCTTGGGGTAGGAAGGGTCGGGGGCGAGGGTGGAGCCGGAGAACCACACGGGCTGGCCCTGGGAGTTGGTGTCGCCGTCGAGGGCGACCTTGTATCCGCCGATGTCGCCGGAGGGGAAGCGCTGGATGTCCACGAGGACCCCGGCACCTTCGAGGACGCGGAAGAACTCCTCCGTGCCGGTGGCAGCCAAGACGGCGGTTCGGACCACTGTGCGCAGGCGCTCGCGAGCGGTCCGGGCGTTTCCGGTGCGGTGGGCCTTCTCCTGTTCGGCGCGGGTGGGCCGCTTGGCGGCGGTCCGGTCGCCGCGAGGAACCTGGCGCAGGCCGTAATCCTTCTCGATGGCGACGAGTTCGTTGTCGGCGCGCAGGTAGTCGTTCCAGTTGCGGGGTGGGCGGAGGTCGCCTCGGACCTTGGTGGCGACGATGTGGATGTGGTCGTCGGCGTGGCGGACGGCGACCCAGCGGCAGGCGTCGGGGTCGCGGCCGGGGTCTGGGGCGAAGCCGTCCCACGAGGCGACGAGGTGCGGGTCGGTGTGCTCGTTGGCCCGGCCAGGCTCGTACAGGTAGTTGAGGACGCCCCTGGTCTTGTGGCCGGGCTTGACGATGTGCGCGATCAATCAGGCCGCCCGGCGGTTCGTGGCGGCCACATCGGCGGTGCTGTCGATCACGGCGACCGCCTCCCTGACCAGGGCCACTGTCCGTCCGGCCTCGGCCAACAGGGCCGTGTCCCCAGGGCGTGGATCGCCCCCGGCGTTGAGGCGGTGAGCGATCTGGTTCACGTTCGTGCCGATCCTGGCGACCTGCGTGCGCAAGGCCGCCAACTCGTCGATCAGGTCATCGGTCGTGGTGCGCTGCTCGGGCAGGGCGAGGTCGCCGTTCAGGTGGGACATGACGATGGCACCGACGAGGTGGGCGCCGGCCAGGCCGAGCCGACGGGCCTCGGCGAGGATGTCGGTCTTCTCGTCGACGCTGTAGCGGACGTCGACGCGCTCCTTGCGCTGTACGTCCTGGCGGGCGCGGCGGCGGGCGACGCGGTGCAGCGCGGCCTCGTCGGCGGCACGCACGACAATCCCAGCTCCCGGTGCGCCCTCGCGCCGGGGCCTTGCCTCCGCCACCCCCGGGGCGGAGGCTTCCGCGTTGGACCGGCCCTTGGACGGTCCAACGTCATACCTTGCTCCGCCCGGGGCTGGGACGGCGGCGATCGCCTGCTGTGGGTGGGGTGCGTGTCGTGCATGGGAGGTGTCTCCTGAGATTGATGGTGGAGGGGACCGTGACAGCCTGATCTGCGCCGATCCGGTGGGGACAGGTCCCGGTCCCCGTGGGCGTCCTTCGGTCCCGAGGCGCTGTGCTTGATGGGTCGCGGTCCCGAGTCGGTACCTGCTTGGCTTCCCGATCGCTTAGGGACCGGTCCCCGGTCCCATGGTTGGAATCTGGATGGGTGGCTACTGCGATATCCGGTGTGACCTGGCCGTTTGCCGGCCGGGGGCGGATTCGGGTTGCCGGGACGGGACGGGACGTCGACAGTCGACGTCCCCTTTGCACGGTCCCCTGCGACGGTCGAGATGCTGGAGCCGGTCCCCGGTCCCCGGTCCCCGGTCCCCCGTCCCCAAGCGCCTTGCGGTCCCCGGGTCTTGCAGCTCGGTGGTCCCCGGTCCCCGGACGGTCCCCACTCAGTCCCCGACGGTTGAGGGACCGGTCCCCGGTCCGCCGGTCGTGGTCCTCGGGGGACTCGCAAGCCGACTCGGATGGCCCGGTTCGGCTGGTTCCGCACCTGGCCTGGTCTTCAACGACAGGTTCCCCAGCTGCAGTTCCACTCGATCGCCGGCTGCCGGGTGCGGCACTGGCCTCTCCCAGGGGATGAGGCAACGGCAGGAGTGCGGGGACCCGTCAGGCGGAGGGGCGAGTGCGGCGGCGGTCGGGGCCGTCGAGGATGACGCGCTCGGTCATCTCGGCGAGGCGGGAGGCGACGCGGTCTCCGAGGGCGGTGCGTAGGTCGGCGGTGGGGAGGTTCGTGGTGATCAGGGTGGGGCGCAGGTGTTCGTACTGGTGGTTGATCAGCCGGTAGGTGAGTTCTTCGGTCCACTCGCTGGTCTTGGCCGCTCCGAGGTCGTCCAGGAGCAGCAGCGGGCACTTGGCGAGGACCTGCAGCTCGCGCTCGCTGTCGAAGCCGGAGCGGGGACGCAGGCGGGCGTACAGGTCGGCGGCGGTGACGGCCTCCCAGCGCAGGCGGACTCCGGCGGCGAGTAGGGCGCGGATGGCGCCGTACGCCTGGTGGGTCTTGCCGGTGCCGGTGGGGCCGGCGATCAGCAGGGACGAGCCCTCCGAGATGCCCGGTGCGCCTGCCGGTCCGGGGCGGCTGGCGCGGGCGATCTCGTCCACCCAGGCTGTGACTTGGGGGTGGTCGGTCAGGGCGTGCCGGTAGCGGGCCGGGATGCGGGCGTCGGCCAGCTCCAGCGCGGTGACGCGCTCCGGCGGAGGCTCGTGCGCGATGGCCTCGGAGCCGATTCCTCGCTGGGTCAGGATGGCGCCGAGGCGGTCGGCGATCCGGCCGACCTGGTGCGGCTCCCGGGTGAGGGTGGCGGTCACAGGTCACCTCCGTAGGCTGCGGCGACGTCGGCGGGGTTGGTCCACGGCCGGTGGGCGGCGGCGGACGCGGGCGCGGAGGCGTTCATGGCCTCGTGGACGAGGCTGGGCAGGGTGCTCGGGTGCAGGCCCTTGGTCCGGTGCCGTGCGAGACCTGCCCGGACGTGGGCGGGGTCGATGCCCTCGTCGAGGAGCTTGCGCACCTGCCCGCCGAGATGGCTGAGGACGTCTCGGGGCGGTCGGTGGGCGCACGCGGCGGCGTACTCGCCGATGAGGTCCTTCGCCGAGACGGTCTGGGGTGCGGGGGCGCTCACGCCCCCCAACGGGGTAGTTCCTAGATCCCTGTTCCTAGGTCCTAGATCCGGACCGTGAGGGCTCACCGCAGGCTCCGTGAGTCCTCCACGCACCTGCGGTGAGGGCTCGCTGAATCGCACCTGACCTGCGGATTCGCCATTCACGGCAGCCTCCGTGCTTCCTCCCTGCCCCTTCACGGAGGGCTCCGTGAATGCTCCGTGCATCGGCGGTGAGGGCTCACGCGTGACACCGAGGTCGTGGTGCGGGCAGGCGGGGTTCCGGACGCCGCTGGGACGGTTGATCTTCTGGTGCTTGGCGAAGGAGACGATGTGCAGGTACCGCTTGTCGTCGTCGCCCTCGTAGCGGCAGAGAGGGACACGGCCGCGAGGGACTCGGACGCGAACGCCTCGGGCTTGATCGTGCGGATACGGGCGATGCCGATCGACCACCTTTCGAAAACGAGGGCAGGGAAACCGGCGAGGCCGGGGTGCGTGGACAACACAGCCACACCCGGTGCGTGAAAGTCCAGACTTGGTTCTGGAATCCGCCACAACTCGCTTCGGCGGTCCGGTGACTGTAGACCGGAAAACGCAGTTGGCGAAATCAACCCCGGAAATATGCCGGTGGTCGGGGCATTGCTCACGGCAGACAGGAAAGTGTTCCCAAGCGGCCGGTACGCAAGCTACAACACACCAATGCCGCCACGCCCCCTCGAAATCGGACCCGCCGGACGGGCCACCGCTCACGCCATCGAACGCACCCGCACCGCCCGCGGCTACTCCCAGCGCCAGCTCGCCGCCCGCGTCACCGCCCTCGGCCGGCCCATGACCTTCACCGCGCTCTCCCGCATCGAACGCACCGTCCGACGCTGCGACATCGACGACCTCGTCGCCATCGCCGCCGCCCTCGGAACCCCGCCCCACGTACTCCTCGCCGACCCTCGCACGCGACTGGAGCCGATCGGAGCGGGCGCAACATAGCCGACGATCGCCGGTTAGCCAAACCGGGGATTCTCCGGATCATTGTGGTCCCGGAACGCCTAGCCGTCCCGGTTCCTGCCAGAGGTATGTCCATTTCCCGAGAGAGAAATCTTGCGCCGATCCCCGATCCCCGATACCCGTCACACGCCGCTCCGAATAAAAGCTCACCGTCGATGAGCTCTGCGGAGAGCTCCGAATTTCCCGGTCCACCTTCTACGACTGGCGCCAGAAAGGGCGCGCACCCCGGTGCGTGAAACTGCCGAACGGCAGCCTGCGCATCCGCCGCAGCGACCTGGAGAACTGGCTCTCCGACTGTGAGGCGGCCGCGTGACCAACCGGTCCTACAAGGTCCGCTTCTACAAGACGGAGGTCTACGAGGGGAAGCGCGGCATCACCTACACCGTCCGCTGGTCGGTCAACGGTCGGCGGCACGGCGAGACGTTCAAGAAGAGCGCACTCGCCGAATCCTTCCGCGCCACCCTGCTCGTCCCCGCCAACAACGGCGAGCCCTTCGACCAGGACACCGGCCGGCCTGTCTCCCACGCCGCGTCGTCCGCCGCGATCACCTGGTACGACTTCGCCCTCCAGTATGTCGACATGAAGTGGCCCCGGATCTCGGCGAACAACCGCATCAGCACCGCCAAGGCCCTGACCAAGGCCACGCTCGCCCTCCTCCAGGCCGAACCCGTCCAGTACGAGGGAGTCGACGTCCGCAAGGCGCTGCGCGAGTACGCCTTCAACAAGAACCGCCGGGACGAGGCCCCGTCCGAGTACCGCGCGATCCTGGCGTGGATCCGGCGCAACTCGCTGCCCATGAGCGCCTGGGAGGACACCAAGTACGTCGACGCCGTCCTTCACGCGCTCGACACCGTCCTCGATGGCACGCCGGCTGCCGCCAGCTCCGCCAAGCGCTACCGCCGCATCCTCAACGTGGCCCTGCGCTATGCCGTCCGCCAGAACATCCTCCGGGCCAACCCCATGCCCAAAGGAAAGGAGGAGAACGGTGCCCCGAAGACCTCCGGCGCCGTCGACAAGCTATCCCTCCTCAACCCCCACCAGGTGGCCGCCCTGCTTACCTGGATCGCCGCCCGGCCTCGCACCGGCCATCGGCTCACCGTGTTCTTCGCGACCCTGTACTACGCCGGCCTGCGCCCGGAGGAAGCGGTCGCCCTGCGAGTCGAGGACGCCGTCCTCCCAGCGACCGGCTGGGGCGAGCTCCGTGTCCACACGGCAGAACCCGAGGTCGGCAGCCACTGGACCGACGACGGCGAAGTCCACGAGACCCGCGACCTCAAGGGCCGGGCATCCGGCGACTCCCGCACCGTCCCCGTACACCCCGACCTGGTCGGGAGCCTTCGGGGCCTGATCGCGCGCGATCAGCTCAAGCCGGGCGACCTACTCTTCCCCGGAGAGAAGGGTGGCTTCCTGTCGGGCTCGGTCTACCGGCGGATCTGGGGCAAGGCCCGCAAGGCCGTCCTGCCTGACCACGAGGTCAAGTCGCCTGTCGGGAAGCGCGTGTACGACCTCCGGCACACCTGACGACCTGGCTCAACAACGGCATCCCGCCCGCCCAGGTCGCCGAATGGGCCGGCAACAGCGTTCCGGTCTTGCTCTCCAGCTATGCCCGCTGCCTATGCCCGCTGCATCACCGGCCAGATCGCCGAACTCCAGCAGCGCATCGAAGGGCCTCAGATGCTTCCTGGCACGGGGGTGCAGCTCAGGTAAGCCGTAGGCCAGGCAAGACACGAGCCCTTACTTCGGCATCATGCCGAGAATCTCTCCAGGGGTCATGGTGAGAGACGGCAGGCTACTGCGTCGCGAGCACATGGACGTCCGACGCTTGAGGCCCCTGCGCACCTTGGGCCATGCGGAAGACCACCCGCTGCCCTTCCTCGAGAGTTCGGAAGCCCGGCATCTGGAGCTGTGAGTAGTGGACGAAGACGTCCGGACCGTCGTCGACCGCGATGAAGCCGTATCCCTTCTCGGTGTTGAACCACTTTACGGTACCCCGCTGCCTGACCGGTTTTGTTAGTGCACGGTTCAAGCCAAGAGCCAGCTCTGTGGGCTGCGTTCTCCTGAACAACGGAGCAGGCAGGCCGCCCTGCGTATGTAGTGCGAGGACGAGCTCATCGTAGATCAGTTGTAGGTCTAGCACTGGTGACGTGCTGTGAGGGGTTCCGTCGTGGAGCACCTCGGTGAGAGCACCTGTGAACGTGGTGTATCGGCTATCGAACGGAGCGCGGGCGGGAGTCTGGTCGTCCGTCGCTCCCAGCATCCAAACACCGCCGCTCGATGGCCAGCGCCCGCTGTAGTCACAGTCCGCGATCACAAGGCGCCGCCGCGCGGGGCTGGACAACAGAATGTCGGTGATCGTCTGGGTACTGATGGCCGTTCCGGCCGGATCTTGCTGGTCGGAGGAGGAGCAGACGAGATGGAGCTCGCCCTTGCTGTCAAGAATGGAGTGACCTGCAAAGTAGAAGAGGAGGACGTCACGGGTCTCGGAAGCGGCTTCGCGCAACGGATCCAGGACGTCCGACGGCGTGGCTGGCTCGAGCAGGGTTGTCACGTTCTGAGGGGCGAAGACGGGGGTAGGGCCCTCTTGCGTGAGCAGGGTGTGAAGGCGCTCCGCTCCAGGGACGACGGAAGGGATTGCGGGAAGGCCCGGCGATGACGCACTCTCTGAGGCCACCAGCACTGCCCGGGATCCGCGCAGACTCGGCAGGTGAGGATGGCGCTTGGAAGCAGACTTCCCGGTGGTGCCGAGAAGCCGGTCGAGGGACGATACGTGGATCCCGACCAGCGGTGCGCCGGGCTGCATCGCTGCTTCGGTCATGTCTGTCACCAGGCCGATCAGCTGCCCCTCCTCATCCATGATCGGGGCGCCGTTCAGCCCCAGAAGGCCGGTGAGCGCTCTCAGGGCATCCGTCACAGGATCAAGGATCAGTGGTGCCATACGCGACCCGGCCAGATTCGCCACCTTGCATCGCAGCTGGAGTCTGCCCCCGTTACCCGTGAAGCCCTGTACCTGAACCCATTGCCCGGCACGGATCTTCTGTGAGGACCTGTCCATCGCTCCGGCCGTCCCATCCAGCCAGTTCGGATCCAGGATCTTCAGCAGGGCGACATCCCTTTGTGAGGAGTGGACCTCGGCCGCGTAATCCCTGCCCCTCAGGGTTACGGTGATCTGACGCGCGTCGCTCACCAGGCGCAGGGCGGTCAGCACCCCCCTCGCCACCAGCACGCCGCTTCCCCGCACTCCATTGGTCGTAACGAGCACGACGGCGTCGTCCAGGGAGGACGAATCTGTTGGAGCCCGGGTCGTGGATGCCGATCGATCGAACTCCGCGGCCCGGCCCAGATCTCCACTCTCTCGCAGGACCCGTCCGATGCGGGCCCGTTCGTCCGCGCTGCTCCCGTGCAGCAAAGCGTTCAACAGGCCATCCGGCAGCTCGCCTTCCGGCGGGCTTACCCCGTCCAAGGACTCGTGGAGCCGGAACTGACTGTCGTACGGGTTTGCCTTTGCTGTGTGCTCCCCGACAAGGAGCGCCGGACCGTGCGCAGTCGACGACAGACGGTCCAAGGCCGTCTGGAACCAGTCCCCCTGCAGCCGAGCCCGGTCGTCGGAGTTCATGTATGCCGGAGCTGCTTCTGCCAGCACCCTCCCGGCCAGGGCCGGGCCTACGCCCAGAGCCCTGGCGCCGAGGGCGGCCGACAACACCGCTAGAGCCGGCTGGGGTGTCGACTCGAGCGTGTCAGCGATGTGAGGGACAGCAGGCAGCCGTAGCGCTCCCCCCGGATCGTCCGGGCCCTCCAAGTTGATGAGATGGGCACGTCCCTCTAGGTACGCGAACGGATGTGTCTCGTCCCGTGTCCGTCTCATCACGAAGGTGAGGATGGGACCACGGCTCCGGCTTCCGTGCTCAATTAGACGGGCGACACTTTGCGCCGCTCGATTGCCGACCTCTTCAGCATGACCTGAAGCGATACCGTCAATGTCGTCAAGCCAGACGACAGTGCGCGGCCCCACCCTGTCGGCCTCTTCCAAGAATTCCTCGACGGAACGCGGCTCCCAGATACGCCAGTTGTCCGGAAGCTGCCGCACCGACTCCCAAGCGGACAGGGTCTTGCCCGACCCGGCTGGACCGGTAATGACGACCAGTTGGCTCGTCCCCTCCTCGGCCTTCCGCACCACATGCTGCAAGGAGGCGGCGTGGTGCGAGGGTGGGGCATACGCCGGCCCGAGAAAGTCCATGCGTCCCCTCTGCCTCGACTCCGAAAGGGGTACCCCCACCGGAGCCGCCTTGGTCCCCTTGGCGTGGGCGAACGGAAGAGACTCGGGGGCCAGCACACGACTTCCCTCAGTGGCGTGCGGCCCCACACGCACCGCCCGGAACTCGCCTCCGGTCATCGGCACCTGCTCCAGGTACGCCGAGACTGATCTCCGGACGAGCTCCTGCACGGCCGTGATGTCCTGACGGTCCTGTCCGCCCATGAGGGCTTCGCGTACCCCTGGCAGGAACTGGAACATGTAGCGGTCCAGTTCCGTGTGCGGTGGCAGCGGATGCCACGGCTGGAACAGGCCGCCCAGCGCCACTTCCGCCACGTGACCGTGGTCGGATTCCTTCACCATGGCCCGGCGCACGAGGGTCATGACGGGCAGTGTGACGGGAACGGCGGCGAGATGGCCGGCCAGGCGCCGGGCGGGCGGCGAAGCGGTCGCCTGGAATCGCCGCAGCGCGGATTCGGCCGATGGAAGGGACACCGGAGGGGCAGGCCGCGCCGAGGCCGCCACGGAGGTTTCCGGTAGCGAGGCGGAGTCGTTGCGGTCGATGTTCAGACAGGTCATCCGCATCCATCGGCCACCGCCTGCGACGAGGGAGGCGAGGGCCGCGAGCGACTCGGGGGCGGCCTCCACCACGGGGATGGAAACGTCGCGAGCGGATCGGTCCCGGCCAGGCCGGGACCGGCGGCTGGCCGGGCGAAGCCGCCATGTTCCGTTCGGTGCCGCCGGGCGGGCGGCTCGCACGAGCATGCCGCTGGGGGTCACCGCTCCCCGGTCCCACAGCCGCCTCGGCATGACGTTCACGACGGCGACCGGGCCGTGCGCCGCCCATCGGCGCAGGGCGCGGGCCATCGTCTGGCCGCCCCAGTGCTCGGCGACCGTGTCCGTGACGACGAGGACCAGACGGTGTCCGGAGGGGTCCGTGAGTTCCTGTGCGCTGCGCGGTTCACCGCCAGGCGTGCGGGCGACCGTGGGCGCGCCCGTGAGATCGGGTTCGCCGAGGTACCAGACCCTGACGTCTCGGAACAAGCCGGTTTGGGTGACGGCGCGGCAGAGCTCGGTCACCACGTCGTGCCAGAACACCATGGTGTGGTGGGTGTCTACGACGATGACCAAGTCGAGCCAGCGGCCCCGCGGCGGGCGCATGACGGGCACCAACATGCGGTGCTCGACGGACGCGAGGACCGTGGCATCCTCGTCCAGTTCAGTGTGGCCGGCCGCCATGGCCCGTTTCCCCAAGGGGCGCAGGGCCCGCATGATGCCGAGCGAGTCGTCGAGCGCCGGTGCGCGCCGGACCAGGACGGATTCGCCCGCGTGGCCACTCTGATCCCCGAGGCCGGCCGTGGTGTCGTCGTTGTAGAGCTGGTGTTCGCCGTGCCGCTCGGCGTCCGCTTCCGGGGACTCCGCGTCGGCCGGCTCCGCCGGCGCGTGGCCGGGGTCGTCGGCAGCGGCCCCTTCCTCCGCCTCGCGGGCGGAGTCGATGAGGCCGGCGAGCCAGATGATGTCGGCCAGTTCTTCCGGCCAGGCATCGACCCCTGCGTCGCCCAAGGCGTCGGACAGCTCCTCGATCACGGCATCACCTTCATGGCGCGGCTGGCCCGTTGAGCCGCTGGAGCACGGTGCCGAGGAAACGGCTCCGGTCCTCGGGATCGGTCCAGGCACCGCTTAGGCGGAGCTGGACGGCGTTGAGTAGCTGGTCGGTCGCCAGGTCGCCGTCCTGCCGCCGTGCGAGGAAGTCCGCCACCAGGTCTGAGTACGCGCTGTCGTCCTCCGAGGTCAGGCCGAGCCGTTGGCGCACGATGCGCACCAGCTTGTCCTGGCTCGGCGGCTCCAGGTGAAGCCGGATGCAGCGCCGAAGGAAGGGGGCCGGGAAGTCGCGCTCGCCGTTGCTCGTGAGCAGGACGATGGGGAAGGACTTGCACTGGACGCGGCCTCCTTCCACGAGCGCGTCGGCCTTGGCGTCGTCGGCCGTGCCGATGCGCACGGAGGGGTGCTGCTGGGCGACGCGGGCCAGTTCGGGGATCTCGAAGGACCCTTCCTCGAAGACCGTGAGCAGGTCACCGGGCAGATCGATGTCACTCTTGTCGATCTCGTCGACCAGCAACACGCGGGGCTTCCCGTCGGGCAGCAGAGCGGTGCCGAGCGGGCCCAACCGCAGGTACGGGGCGATGTCCGACGGGCCGGGAGCTGTGGCGGCGCTGTTCGGGGCGTCCTCGTGGCCCGCCGGTGTGGACCGAGTGCTCAGGGAGTACAGATTGGCGTCATGGAGCCTGCCGAGCGCGTCGTAGTGATAGAGGCCGTCGCGTAGGGTCGTACGGCTGGTCACCGGCCAGTGGAGCACAGGGCCGAGGCCGAGGTCGGCCGCGATACTGTGCGCGAGTGTCGACTTTCCCACGCCGGGCTTGCCGGTGATGAGCAGCGGGCGGCGAAGGTAGAGGGCGGTGTTGACCGCTTCCTTCTCCGCCTGGTCCGGAACATATCCCTCACCACGCCGCAGGGTCTCCTTGCAGGCGGCGCTCTCCTCGTCCGGCCGGGCGTAGCCAGCATCGGGGACGCCATTGAACGTGCGCCACGGCGGTTCCTGCGCGGCCAGCCTGGCGAGCCTGGCATCGGCGTCTCCTGGACCTCGATAGATCCACCAGTCCTTCATGCTTCCGTCCTCCCTTCCTGAGCCCCGTACGCCACGACCGCGAACCGGTTGTCGGGTATGCGGTCCGGGTTGTCCCACAGCAGGGCGAGTGGCCGGCACTGCGCGCCGATGCGTCCGTCGCGCACGTCCTTGGGAAGCGCCCGCACGTCGTTGAAGTGGGTCAAGGTGTTCTCCATGCCTTCCGCGCCGGAGGAGGGTTGAGCACGGGGCCACACCGCGATGGGCACGCCTGCGTCGAGGATGGCGTCGATGGTGTCCGCGACCCGTGTGTCCGAGACCTCGGCGATCACGCACACCGGCGCCACGTCCTTCGTGAGCACGAGGTCGAGGGTCGAGTTGATGTCCTCGTCCCGGAGGCGCCGCATGGCGTCGGTGTTCTGTCCGCCGTGGGCCTTGAACCAGTCCCACTTCCTGCGCCAGGAATCAGCGGCCACGCCGACCCGCTCGTCCAGGCACCGCATCACAACCTCGTAGAGGTGACCGAGCTCGCGTGGCGGACGCCCGGGACGTCCGATCGGCAGTTCCCACCGTTCGAACTCCTCGTCGAGCAGCCCGTACGGCACATCGAACTCGATCCGGGCGAAACCACAGGGCGGCCGGTCGGCGCCCGCGGTCATGGCGTTGATCTCCTGGGCCATCCGGTCACGCACTTCGTCCAGCGTGATCGCCTGTTGGGACTCCCAGAGGCTTTCGAAGGCCCCCTCCGCTCTGTGGATCCACATTCGGGCCCAGAACAGGGCGTCGTCCTGGGGGTCACCGGCGAGTCTCATGTGAAGGGTCGGCTCCTCGGCGGGGAGTCCCGGCGCCGGTGGGACTGGAGCCGCGCCCGTCCTAGCGACGGTGGCGTCCACCCACGCGTCGGCCTTGTCGGCCCACACCCGGTCGCAGCTCCTTCTGGCCAGGTGGCGTACGAAGGGCAGGACGAGAGCCACGCGGCTGGTGCCGCCGTGCCGCCGGTCCAGATCGCGGGCGATGTCAATCAGGTCAGTTGAGGGCAGCGCCCGTGTGACCGGCGGCACACAGCCGCTGATCTCGAACGCCCACCGGTACGCGTCGTAAGTGAAGGGTGGCAGCTCCAGCCCTCTGAGCAGGCTGCCCAGCTCGTTCCATGCTTGCTGGTCAAGGCAGGGTGCGTGGTCGCGCTGCGGCAGGTCGGCCCAGGACTGTCCGAAGATCGGCAATCCGTCCCAACCTCGTTCGTAGACGAACTCCGGATGCTGCCAGGCGAGCCCTACGCTGTGGGCCTCGGCGAAATCGGCCACGACCTGACGGGCGATGCCGTCCAGGCCCCAAACGGCCTCGGCGAGCCCAGTTCCGGCGAGACGCTGCAACAGCTTGTCCGTGAATTCTCCCGCGCCGCGCTCGGTCATGTTCCCGGCGAGCTCGCCGAGTCGGCTGGCGTACAGGACGAACTGCTGCCGGTCCGGGAGGGTCTTCTTGCCTCCGTAGTCATTGGTTCCGAAGTTCAGTCGTGCCTTGTCGGCTGCATCGATGCGACAGGCATCGGTGATGGCGATCTGATATGGGAACCGGCCGCGCTGGACGGCGTCGGAGCGCCACCAGTGGAGAGCGGAGCCGAGGTTGAAGTGATGTGTGATGTTCGCCGTGGCGTTTTGGTAGGGGAGCAGCAGCCGGTCACTGGTGTCGATGTAACCGTGCCCCGCCCAGTAGATCCACAGAAGGTCTCCGTCGCAGTTGGGCAGTTCGTCGAACATGACGCTGTGGACGTTCGCCAGTGTCGCGTCCCGGGACTCGTATGGGAGCTCCGACAGGGCACCGCATGAGCGTGCCCGCGGAGACAGCAGCAGCCGCACGTTCTTGAGGGGGACCCCGGCGGTTCCGGTCAGCCAGTCCGCGAACCGGATGGCGTCCCGTCCGGCACCGGGGAGGTCCCACTCGGGACTCACCTCGTAGGTCTCAATACCCACCACCAGGGCATGGACACGTTCCGGTACGAGCTCGATCGGTGGTGTGAACGATTCCGTCACCCCAGCTCCTCGATCTCCTTCGCGATCCGGTCGTACACCAGGCCGAGCTTCCAGTAGGCGCTGTGACTTACAGGGAAGGGCTGGCGGCTCGCCACCTCGTGGTCGGTCACCTGGGACGACGTACGGAAGACCGGTTCCGCCAAGTAGGCGAGGAGGTCCGCCCGGTCGTAGATGTTGAGCCAGCGGGGAAACCCCGGCGGCAGCGAGGCACCCGGCGGAAGGCCGGTCAATGCTCCCAGCTCGTGAAGGAACGGTGCCTGGGATCCGATCGTCACGAGGAGCCGCACGTTCCGCAGCGGTTCCTGGCGGATCGCGGCGAGGGCGAGTACGTCGACCAGCGCGATGCCGCCCAGGCTATGCCCCAGGATGACGGTCGGCTCGTCGACAGCCGTGATGTGCTTGGTGAGGCTGTCCCGCAGGGGCCCTCCCCGTGCTTGGTAGCGCAGGATGTCTCCGACGGCGGGAACCGAGCTGGTGGTGATCGATCCGCGCCAGTGGTTGAGCGCGGGCTGGGTCGTCAAGCGCATCCCGAGACGGAGAAGTATGGCGCCGGCGCGGCCTGCGGCCCCACGTCCGGTGCCGCCGAGACGGCTCGTGACGATATCAACGATCCGGTCGCGCTCGTCCCCCGTGCACAGGGCCGACTCCGATGAATCGGCGAGTAGTTGCGCCATGACGGCCCGCGCTGCGGCGGCTGCCACGTCACAGGCCTCGGCCTGGTCCGAAGCGGCGGTACAGGCCGCCTCGAACTCCTCCGAGTCCGCTACGAGGTTCAGCGCCGACGCGTACGCGCCGTCCAGAGACGTGCTCTTCAGGAGCTCGGCCAATTCGTCGTCGGCCGGGTGACGCGGCAGGGCGGCCAGTCGGTCCGCGACCTCGGAACCGGCGGCTCGTACCCCTGGCATGCCCAGGCCGCCGTCGTCGGTTCCCAGCTCGGGCAGCAGCCGCAGCTCGCACAGCGGATCGGTCATCAGTAGCTGCCACTCAGCCACAGCGAGGTCCGAGGGGGCCGCGGTGGCCAGCGAGCCGGTGCCACCGGCTCGCCCTGAACGCAGACCGGGAACCGAGGCGCCCGACGACGCCAGAGTCGCACCGTGGTCGTCACCCCAGTAGCAGGAAGTGATCTCCGCCTGGGGGAAGTGTGTGGCGAGCCCAGTTCTGACCAGCCCGAAGAGATGATCGTGCCGCTCTCGGCGCACACCCGTTCCGTGAACGAAGACGAACCGCATGTCCACCATCCCCCGCTTCACGCTCCACCGCTCCGAAGCTGGAGGATAGCGTCATGTAAGCCTGTACACAGGCGAGTTGACCATAGAGCGCCAGTGGGAACCGCAGGGCTGGTTGACGCGTTGTCGATCGGAGGGCGACTCTATCGACTCCCGGGGATTCGGTTCCACGTTCCTCGCCCCACGACGACTTTGACTACCGCCTCACTACGTAGGAAACGGCCCGAAGCAGGCCAGGGAGTGTTCCGGTGAGCCTCGGCTGGCTGTATCGGGGCGATGTCAGGGCCGGCTGGCACTATGCTTCGCATGGATCTCGCACACCCGCTCGACGGCCTGGACGCCCTTCCCTGGGCCTCCTCCTCCTACGCGTACGGCAGTGCGGAGGACATCCCTGACCTGCTCCGGGCACTGGCCGGTATAGACGCGGCCGCGGCGGACGAAGCGCTGTCGGAGCTGTACGGGAGGGTGCTGCACCAGGGAACGGTCTACGCGGCTGTACCTCACCGGCGCGCCCATCGACGTTGCAGAGAACGTGTGGATCGGTGCCGGTGCCACGATCCTGCCGGCGTCAGCATCGGCCGTGATGCCGTGATCGCCGCCGGCGCGGTCGTGGCCGATGACGTTCCACCGGCAAGCCTGGTGACCGGCACCAAAGCAACCGTGCACCGACGGTGGTGACGACCTCTCCGAAGCCCCACCGACCGCAGATCCTGGGATGAAACAGCGGGATGAAACGCCCCATTAAGGGACGATTTGCGACCTGATGCCCGTTTTCAGGTGAGGTCGGGGCAGGGCTGCTGGTCGCGGGGCTTCGGTCGGCTACTGCTTCTTGGTGAAGCGGCCGGTGTCGACCTCGGCGAGGGCGTCGAGCTTGACGAGGCGTTTCGGCTTGGCGCGTCCAGCAAGGCGATGCCCGCGGCGTTGTCGTACGTGCCGGCACGCACAGCGGTGTCTCGTGGACCGCCCGGGTGAATGTACTGCCGACAGGGTCTTTGAGATCTCGGCTCGGCCAGGTAGCCGGTCATACTGCGTGAATGTCCGCACAGGAGAAAATTCCCCCGCTTATCCATCAGACATGGAAAGATACGGACCTACCTCAGGAATGGCAGAAGTGGTCTGATTCCTGGCGACTGCACCACCCCGACTGGGGGTATCGATTGTGGACCGACGCGGACAATCGCGCATTCCTCCAGGAGCACTATCCGTGGTTCCTGCCGGTCTACGACGGCTACCCCGAAGCGATCATGCGGGCCGACGCGATTCGCTATTTCCTGCTCGACCATTTCGGCGGGCTGTATGTGGATCTGGACTTCGAGTGTCTCAGCCCGGTCTCCGGAATCCTTGACGGGCGCGAGCTTGTCCTCGGATGCGAGCCCGAGGCACACACCCAGCTCCTTCTGGCCCGCCAGCGCGGATTCGGCCGCATCGTCGGCAACGCGTTCATGGCGTCACGGCCAGGCCACCCCTTCTGGGCCCATGTCCACCGCCAACTGGTCAGTGCCCACAAGCTGCCCAGCACTCTGGACGCGACAGGCCCGTTCTTCCTCACCAGAGCGATCGACAGCACCCCGGAGCCTGACTCGATCACGGTTCTCGGCCCGGAGGTCCTGTACCCCAAGGTGAGTCCGTACGCGACAGAGCTGTTCGGCCCGCAGGAAGCCGACTACGACCGCGCGTACGCCGTGCACCACTGGTCGGACAGTTGGGCGTGCGACACCTCCGGGACGCCGCGGATCTCGGCCGGCAAGCGGTTTCCGTTCTGGGCGAGCCAGGAGCTGCAACCGCTCGCCGACGGTGCGCTCAGCCTCGACGCGCAGCGCCGCCGCTGGGCCTCGGGCGCGCCCGCGCCGACGGTGTCATGCCTGATGGTGACCAAGGACCGCTTGGCGACGGCGCGACGGGCGATCACGTGCTTCCGTAACCAGACCTACCGGAACCTCGAGCTGGTTGTCGTGGAGGACGGCACGGGGGACGCCCTCGAGCAGCACATCCGCGACCTGGGCGACTCCCGGATCCGCTATCACCGGCTTCCCCCGGAGGGGCGGCCGTTGGGCGAACTGCGCAATGAGGCGGTGGACCGGGCCACCGGGCCCTACGTATGCCAGTGGGACGACGACGACCTTTATGACCCGGAGCGGGTCGAGACGCAGATGGCGGCGATTCTCGCGCTCGGCGCCGAGGCGTGCTTCCTCGCCCGAGAACAACTGTGGTGGCCCGCCCGCCGCAAGCTCGCGGTCTCCTGCGCACGGGTCTGGGAGGGGTCGATGGTGTGTGCGAAGGACCGGCTCCCGCGCTACCCGGCGCAACGCCGGGGCGAGGACACCCCAGTAGCGGAAGAGGTGGTCCGGACCTGTCGGGTCGTATCGGTTGACGCGCCCGAGCTGTACACGTATGTGTGCCACGGGAGCAATACGTTCAACGAGTCCCATTTCGCGGAGCACTTCGACGTGGCGACCGAGATCTGGGCCGAACCCGGTGCCTACGCGGAGCGGTTGCTGGCCATGGCGACTCGGCTGCCGATCGAGCCCGGGGACATCGCCCCTGCGGAGGCCGGCACCCCCACCGCCCGAACCTCCGAGCGGACTCGACGGCCGGCCGTCGAGTCCGCGACGGCCCCGGCGAGTGAGCGACCCCTCGTGCTGGTGCTCACCCCGCTCAAGGACGCGGCCGCGTTCCTGCCCGGCTACCTGGACAGCCTTGGCAGGCTGGACTACCCGCGCGAGGCCATCTCGTTGGGTCTACTGGAGGGCGACAGCCGGGACACGACACCGGAACTGCTCCAGCAGGTCCTGCCCGAACTTGAGGCGGAGTACCGGCGGGTCACCCTCGTACGCCGCGACTTCGGCCTCCAGTTGACCGGACCCCGTTGGGAGCCCGCCATCCAGCGCCGACGCCGGTCGGTGCTGGCCAAGGCGCGAAACCATCTGCTCTCCCGGGCCCTCGTCGACGAGGAGTGGGTGCTGTGGCTCGACGTCGACGTCACCGGCTACCCGGCCGACCTGGTCCAGCGTCTGCTCGGGGCCCGCAAGGACATCGTCGTCCCGCACTGTGCCACCACGCCCGGTGGGCCTACGTACGATCTCAACACCTTCGTCCTTCACCCGAGGGCCGGCACGCTCAACTGGTCCCAATGGCTGCGTGACGGCATCCTTCAGCCCCCCAGGGGCTTCGGCCGGACGTACCTCGAGGAGTTGCGCGGGCGAGGACTCCTGCGCGTCGACTCGGTCGGCGGCACCACATTGCTGGTACGCGCCGACCTTCATCGTGACGGCCTGATCTTCCCGCCCTTCCCGTACCAGCACCTGATCGAGACCGAAGGGTTCGCAGCGATGGCCCGGGACATGGGCAGCGCCTGCTGGGCGCTGACCGACCTGGAAGTGCTGCATCCGCATCACGCCCAGGCGCCTGTGGCCACCGAGGCCGTCTCGGTGTCCTGATCCGGGGCCACAGGGCCGTCGGCACAGCCTGTACGCCTACCAGCCCCCTCGCAGAGAGTGCCCGTTTTGACACGGTTGGTAGGCAATCTTACGGTGGCATTACTGCCCTGCCGTGGAGTTCACCGGCATCCCAGGGCAGTTCCCCCACCCACAACAGAAAGGCACCACCGTGAAAGCGCGAGCCATCACTTCCCTAGCCCTTCCTGCCGCACTGGCCACCGCCGGACTGCTCAGCACCGCGGAGGCGGCGTACGCCTCCCTCGGTCCGAACACGACGGTCTCGGCGAAGTACGGGCAGCAGATACAGCCGCTGGGTGACGTCACCCTCACCCCGGGGGCGGAACACCCCTGCCCCCCGTTCGCCAACGTCACGATCACGGACTACGGGCACTGCTGCACGCCCGTCGGCAACATCACGATCCCGGACTACGGGCACTGCTGCACGCCCGTCGGCAACATCACGATCCCGGACTACGGGTACTGCCGCGAGCACGACCACGACGAGCACGGGCCTCACACGCCCGACCACACGCCCGACCACTGGCCCGACTACGGGTCGCTGGAGCGCCAGAGCTAGCACGTGGTTCAGCAGGTCTGCTCCGGCGTGACCCCGGAACGGGGCGGGGGGGCCACGCCGGGCCTGTCGAGCGCGACCACCCATCACCCGGTTCTCCTTCCTTCCCGCTCCCGTTCCGAAGCAAAGGACGGCGCATGCCCCACAGTTCCGACCCCGTGGTCTCGGTGGTCATCCCGTGTCATGACTACGGCCGCTATCTGCCCGAGGCGGTCTCCAGCGTCATTTCACAGACGTTCCGCGACTGGGAGATCGTCATCGTCGACGACGGCAGTACCGACAACAGCGTCGACGTGGCCGAGGCCCTCATCGCCCACCACCCCGACCGGCGCATCAGGCTGCTCCAGCAGGCCAATGCCGGGGTCTCCGCCGCGCGCAACACGGGGATCGAGGCCAGCGCCGGCCGGTACATCCTTCCGCTGGACGCCGACGACGTGATCGCGGCCACGATGCTGGAGAAGACCGTCGCGGTACTGGACAGCGACCCCGGCGTCGCCATCGCCTCAACCGATGTGTTCGCCTTCACCGACGACGATCTGCCTCCGCAGGCGATGCCCTTCCCCGCCTACAGCAGAGAACTGCTGCTCCAACGGCTCATCATGTTCTACTGCTCGCTGTTCCGCCGTGAGGCATGGCAGACCGTGGGCGGGTACAACGAGGGAATGCGGGCCGGGGAAGACTGGGACTTCTGGATCGGCTGCGTCGAGCACGGTTTCGATGCTCACCACATCCATGAGCCGCTGTTCGGGGCGCGCAACAAGGACACAGGACTGCACGTGGAAGCCGCCGAGAACGACCTGGCGATCCGGGCGCGGATCGTGGCCAACCACCCGGGCTTGTTCAAACCGATCACCCGTAACTGGGCACAGGCCGTGCTCAGCCAGGACGCGGAGGCCTGCTTGCGGGACGAGCATGTGCCGGACGACATCCTCACCCGGGCAGCCGAGATGGACCAGTTCCTCACTGCGGTCATGGCCCTGCAGCGCACAGCGCGGGTGCAGTACTACCACATCAAGCGACTGGAGCAGTCGCTGGCCGCTCACAACGGCACCGTCGGCCCGCCCACCTGGGAGAAGGGCCCCACCCAGACGGCTCCCGCCATTTGACAGGTGTAGGAGCTCCCGCTTCATCGTTTGGCGTGTTGAGAAAACGAGCCGCCGAGATCGCGGGCCATCTGGTTGACCTGGTTGGTGTTGCGTAGGCCGAGTACGTGGGCGACTCCTGCCGCGTACAACACCCTCTACTTCGGCTGTACCGAGCGCGTGATGCGCTCTACCAATTGCCTCTTACTCATAGCGGACCTCCATGGAAGATCAACCATTCTGGCAATCTCGTAAAGTTCCGACTTAGTGAGCCTTTTCCCTCCTCATTCTGAGCTGGTCAGATGAAGGGTGAGGACGGCCTGAACGAGTGTGGTGATCCGAGTGGTCGAGCAGCGCAGTTTGCGAAGGAGCCGCCAGGACTTGAGGGTGGCCACCGCCTGCTCGACGAGTGCTCGGATCTTCGCGTGGGACCGGTTAACCGCCTTATGGCCTGCGGAAAGGGTCTCCCACCGGCCCCAGTACGCGATGCGGACCGTGCCACCGGCACCCCGATAACCCTTGTCGGCCCAGCACTTGATACCGGCCTCGGCGAGGGCGTCGACGATGCCGTGTTCACGCGCCGCACGGACATCGTGGACGGCGCCGGGCAGGGCGGGTGAGGCCCACAGCAGCCGGCCGAAGGGGTCCCGGCGAGTCCGTCGTCACACTCGCCCGATGGCTCGGCCACTCCAGCCCGACCATCACACTTGACCACTATGCCCACTTCATGCCCGAGGCGGGCGGCAAGGGGCGAGCGGCCGTCGACGCACTACTCGGCGTGGTCCCCGAGTACGTCCCAGAAAACCTGGCCCTGACATGAGAGAACGGGTGGCACAGCACACGCTGTGCCCCCCGTTTTCGTTACGTTGCGTAGCCATGCGCCGATGAGGGCGGCTGCGCCGTTAGACGTGGAACAGGGTCGGCGGGAGAGAAGCGACTGGAGCAGCCGCGCGGCGCATTCTCCCCAGATTCTCCCCAGAGGGCCAGAACGGCCGCTCCGCAGCGTTCGCGGACACGAATCGAGGTCGGCGCATCCGGCCGGACTTCTACAGCCAGTCCCGCTTCTTGAAGACCACGTACAGGCTCGAACACACCACCGCCATCAGCAGGATCGCGAAGGGGTAGCCGTACACCCAGTGCAGCTCGGGCATGTGGTCGAAGTTCATGCCGTAGATCGTTCCCACGAGTGTGGGTGCAAACAGAATGGCCGCCCACGAAGAGATCTTCTTGATCTCCTCGTTCTGTTCGAAGCCCGCCTCCGCCAGGGCTCGCATCTCCGCGTTCTGCTGCTGGGTCACCAGGGTGCCGTTCACCGTCAGGATTTCGGTGAGAGCCTGGCGGAAGCCGTCCACGCGTTCGCTGATGTGGGTGACGTGGTCGGCGACGTCGCGGAGGTAGCGCTGGAGTTCCTCGTCCGTGCCGTACTTCGCGAAGCCCGCCATCAGGCCGTGCAGCATGCCCACCAAGGGGCGGGTCGCGCGCTGGAACTCGACCATTTCGCGGGAGAGTTCGTAGATACGGCGGGAGACCGCCGGGTCGCCGCCGAAGACCTCGGTCTCGATCTCGTCGATGTCGTTCTGCACGCCCGCCACCACGGGGGCGTACCCGTCGACCACGGCGTCGAGGATCGCGTAGAGCACCGCCTCCGGGCCCAACGCCAGGAGTTCCGGGGTCTCCTCCATGCGGCGGCGGACCGCCGAAAGGTCCGGGGCCGCGCCGTGGCGGACCGTGATGAGGAAGTCCCGGCCGACGAAGACATGCAGTTCGCCGAAGTCGACCTCCTCCTGGGCGTCCAGGTAGCGCGCCGCGCGCAGTACCACGAAGAGGGTGTCGCCGTAGCGCTCAAGCTTCGGCCGCTGATGGGCCTCCAGGGCGTCCTCGACCGCCAGCTCGTGGAGGTCGAACTCGGCGGCCAGCGAATGCAGTTCGGACTCCGTGGGGCGGTTCAGGCCGATCCAGGCCATGCCCGACGGCTCCTCGCGCAGTTGCCGGTACGTCTCGGCGAGCGAGTCCGGCGAGGAGATCCGGTGGCCGCCGCGGTAGACGGAGGCCTGTACGACCGTGTCCCGGTCGCGGCGGACCGGGGCCTGGGCGCTCGGCGCCGACGGGGTGACCGGCTCGTCCGGCTGGCGGCGCCAGGCGTGCTTCTTCGGCGTCGCCGGGGGGCGCGGACGGCGCTCCGACATCGTCTGCGTCACCTCCGCCTTGTGCCCAAAACCCTCGGCGCCCTGGTCCACGGCGCCGATGAGCAGGATATCCGCGCCCCACCCCACCGGCACGGCGGGTCCGGGCACGACCCCGCAGCACGGAGCGATTGCGGACCGAATCTGACCGCAATGCTCGATAGCGTGCCGCCATGGTCTTCCAGACGACGAGCCCGGTGCTCTCCCGCCGCGCCCTCAACCGCGCCACCCTCGACCGCCAGCTCCTCCTGCGCCGCAGCGCCCTGTCCGCCGAGGACGCCGTCGCCCACCTCGTCGGCCTCCAGGCCCAGAACACCAGGCCGCCCTACTACGCGCTCGCCGCCCGCCTCGACGGCTTCCGGCCCGAGGACCTCTCCACGCTCATGGAGAGCCGCGCGGTCGCCCGGCTCGTCACCATGCGCTCCACCATCCACACTCACACCGCCGAGGACTGCCTCACCTTGCGCCCGCTCATGCAGGCCGGCGGCCCCGACCGAGAACTGAAGATGTTCCGCAAGCGGCTCGACGGCGTCGACCTGGACCGTCTCGCCGCGCTCAGCCGCGCACTCGTCGAGGAGCAGCCCCGCCCGGTGAAGGAGCTGCGTCTGCTCCTCCTCCAGGAATGGCCGGACGCCGACCCGCTCGCGCTCACCGTCGCCGCGCGCTGTCTGCTCCCGCTCGTCCAGGTCACCCCGCGCGGCCTGTGGGGCCGCAGCGGACAGGTCGCGCTCACCACCGCCGAGCAGTGGCTCGGCCGGCCCGTCGCCGCTCCCGCCCCCGCCCCCGACGAGACCGTGCTGCGCTACCTCACCGCCTTCGGGCCCGCCTCGGTCAAGGACATGCAGACCTGGTCCGGGCTGACCCGGCTCCGGGACGCCTTCGAACGGCTACGGCCCCGGCTCCTGGTCTTCCGGGACGAGAACGGCGTCGAGCTCTTCGACCTGCCCGACGCCCCCCGCCCCGGCGAGGACACCCCGGCTCCGCCCCGCCTCCTCGCCGAGTTCGACAATCTGCTCCTCTCGCACGCCGACCGGTCCCGTGTCGTACCGGCCGCGTTCAAGGACCGCACCTGGAAGGGCAACCAGGCCCACTGCACCTTCCTCCTCGACGGATTCCTCGCCGGGATCTGGCGGCTGGAGGAGACCAAGGAGGAGTCGGTGCTGACCTTGCAGCCGTTCGACGAGCCCGGTCGCGCGCGGCGCGACGAGCTGGTCGAGGAAGCCGAGCGGACCCTCGCGCTCCAGAGCACTGCGCCGGTACGGACCGTGCGCTTCGGGACCGTGGCCGGGTGAGCGGGGAAGTCGACGCGAAGGCCGAAGCCCGGCCGCCCCCGAGCCCCGGGCCGCACATGCAAGTTGCCCCGGGCCCCCGGCCCCCGGCCCCCAGGCCCCGGACCCCCCGGCCCCCGGCCCGCAAGGCCGAAGCCCCAGCCCGCCCCTACGGCAGCACCCCCGCCCTCCGCGCCGCCACCACCGCTTCCAGGCGCGTGTGCGCCCCCAGCTTGCGCATCGCGGAGCGCAGATAGCCCTTCACTGTCTCCGGCCGCAGCCCCAGCCGACCGGCCACGGCCGCGTTCGTCGCCCCCGAGGCCACCGCGGCGAGAACGTCGATCTCGCGCGGCGCGAGCGCCACCCGGGGGGACGCATCCGCGCCCGCCGCCGACGCCAGGCGTCCGCACACATCGAGCAGCCGCTCGCGCAGCGCCGGGTCCACGATCTGCGGGGCCAGCTCCCTCAGCTCGCTGTACGCCTCCCGGACCCGCTCCCATTCCAGGCCCGCCGGGCCCGGTGCGCCCGGTTCCCGGGCCTCGGCGAGGAGGTGGCGCACCTCGTCCCGTACGGCCAGGGACTGTTCCACGTCCCGCGCCGCCGCGACCGCCGCGTCCAGCGTGCGTTCGCCGAGCGGCAGGGCCTGGCGCAGCGCCCCGTACAGCACGCCGCGTACCTGGCGCCGTACGACCACCGGCACCGCCACCACCGAGCGCAGGCCCTCTGCCGACACCTGGCCGTCGTATTCGTGTGTGATGTGACGTGCCACGCTGTAGTCCGTCACCGCACACGGCCGGGCCAGCGCGATCGTCCGCCCGCCCAGGCCGCTGCCCGTAGTGATCGCGAGCCCGTGCAGGGCCGCCGTGGTCGCCCCGTTGAGCTCGGCGATCCGCAGCCTGCGGCCGTCGTGCAGCAGACCGCCGAAGGTGACCGGAAGCCCGGTGGCGCGGCGCAGCCGCAGCAGCGCGGCCCGCAGTTCCACCGCCTCGTCCTCGTCCCGTCCGGTCACGCGCACGTCCTTCGGTGCAGAGCACCCCCGTACGGGGGTAGTGAGACCTGGGTCACCGATTACACGATGTCCCTGACCGGTCCCGCAACGAGGAGGACACATGTCGGAACGCGGCGCCACGGAGAGGTTCCGGGCAGCCCGGGATTTCCTGCTGGAGCACCGGGAGGACTACGAGACGGCGTACGAGGGCTTCGCCTGGCCCCGCCTGGAGCGCTTCAACTGGGCGCTGGACTGGTTCGACGTGATCGCCCGGGACAACGACCGCACCGCGCTGCACATCGTCGAAGAGGACGGCAGCGAGCTCCGGCGCAGCTTCGCCGAGATGTCCGACCGCTCCCACCGGGTGGCCAACTGGCTGCGCGGGCTCGGGGTGCGGCCCGGCGACCGGATCGTGGTCATGCTCGGCAACCAGGTCGAGCTGTGGGAGACCGCGCTCGCCGCGATGAAACTGGGGGCCGTCGTCATCCCCGCCACCCCGCTGCTCGGCCCCGCCGATCTGCGTGACCGGGTGGAGCGTGGCCGGGCGCGCCATGTGATCGTACGCGCCGAGGACACACCCAAGTTCGCCGAGGTGCCTGGCGATTACACCCCGATCGCGGTCGGCGCGCGGGTCCCGGACTGGATCGCGTACGAGGACGCCTACGGCGCCTGTGTGCCGTTCGTCCCGCAGGGTGTGACCCATGCCGACGACCCGCTGATGCTCTACTTCACCTCCGGCACCACCGCCCGGCCCAAGCTCGTCGAGCACACCCATGTCTCGTACCCCGTCGGGCACTTGGCGACGATGTACTGGATCGGCCTGCGACCGGGCGACGTGCATCTCAACATCTCCTCGCCCGGCTGGGCCAAGCACGCCTGGTCGAACCTCTTCGCGCCGTGGACCGCCGAGGCGACCGTCTTCATCCACAACTACACCCGCTTCGACCCGGCCCGGCTGATGGCCGAGATGGACCGGCACGGCGTCACCAGCTTCTGCGCCCCGCCGACCGTGTGGCGGATGCTGATCCAGGCCGATCTGACCCAGCTGCGGACGCCCCCGAGGGAGGTCGTCGCCGCCGGTGAGCCGCTCAACCCGGAGGTCATCGAGACCGTGCGGCGCGCCTGGGGCGTGACGATCCGGGACGGCTTCGGCCAGACCGAGACGGCCGTGCAGGTCTCCAACAGCCCCGGTCAGCCGGTCAAGACGGGCTCCATGGGCCGGCCGAGCCCCGGCTTCCGGGTGGAGCTCGTCGATCCGGTCACCGGGCGGCCGGGGGTGCGAGAAGGCGAGATCTGCCTCGATCTGTCGGCCGATCCGGTCGGCCTGATGACCGGCTACCACGGCGACCCGGAGCGTACGGCGGAGGCGATGGCCGGCGGGTACTACCGCACCGGTGACATCGCGTCCCGTGACGACGACGGCTACCTGACGTACGTGGGGCGGGGGGATGACGTATTCAAGGCCAGTGACTACAAGATCAGCCCCTTCGAGCTGGAGAGCGCGCTGCTGGAACACGCGGCGGTCGCTGAGGCGGCCGTGGTCCCCGCGCCCGACCCGGTGCGGCTCGCCGTGCCCAAGGCGTACGTCGTCCTGGCGGAGGGCTGGGAGCCGGGCCCGGACACGGCGAAGGTGCTCTTCGCGCACTCGCGCGCGGTCCTCGCCCCGTACAAGCGGATCCGGCGGCTTGAGTTCGCCGAGCTGCCCAAGACCGTCTCCGGGAAGATCCGCCGGATCGAGCTGCGTGAGCGTACGGAGGCGGGTTCGGGCGCCGAGTACCACGAGGGGGACCTGCGATGAGCCTCTCCTACACCCATGGCACAGGCACCACGCCGCTGCTCGGGGACACCATCGGCCGCAACCTCGACCGGGCGATCGAGGCCTGGCCCGAGCGGGAGGCGCTGGTCGACCTGGGCTCCGGGCGGCGCTGGACGTACGCGGAGTTCGGCGCGGCCGTCGCGGAGCTCGCGCGGGGACTGCTCGGCGCGGGCGTCGCGAAGGGGGACCGGGTCGGCATCTGGGCGGTGAACTGTGCCGAGTGGGTGCTGGTGCAATATGCCACTGCACGCATCGGCGCCGTGATGGTCACCGTCAACCCGGCCTACCGCGCCCACGAGCTGGAGTACGTCCTCGGCCAGGCCGGTATCTCGGTCCTCTTCGCCTCCCGGTTCCACAAGACCAGCGACTACCGGGCGATGGTCGAGAGCGTGCGTCCCCGCTGCCCCGAGCTCCGGGCGGTCCACTACATCGGCGACGCCTCCTGGGACACGCTCGTGGCCGGCGCCCAGGGTGTCACGGACGACCAACTGACCGCCCGCGAGGCGGAGTTGTCCTGCGACGACCCGATCAACATCCAGTACACCTCCGGCACCACCGGATTCCCGAAGGGCGCCACCCTCTCCCACCACAACATCCTCAACAACGGCTATTTCGTGGGCGAGATGATCGGCTACACCGAGGCGGACCGGGTTTGCCTGCCGGTGCCCTTCTACCACTGCTTCGGCATGGTCATGGGAAACCTCGGTGCCACATCCCACGGCGCCTGCATCGTCATCCCCGCCCCCTCCTTCGACCCGGCGGCGACCCTGCGGGCGGTCGCCGAGGAGCGCTGCACCTCGCTCTACGGCGTCCCGACGATGTTCATCGCCGAACTGGGCCTGGCCGACTTCGCCTCGTACGACCTCTCCTCGCTGCGCACGGGCATCATGGCGGGCTCACCGTGCCCGGTGGAGGTGATGAAGCGGGTCGTCGCCGAGATGAACATGGCCGAGGTGTCGATCTGTTACGGCATGACCGAGACCTCGCCGGTCTCCACCCAGACCCGGCGCGACGACGACCTGGAGCGCCGCACCGGAACGGTCGGGCGAGTGCTGCCCCATGTCGAGATCAAGGTCGTGAACCCGGTGACGGGTGTGACGGTGGAGCGCGGCGAGGCGGGTGAGCTGTGCACACGCGGCTACGGGGTGATGCTCGGGTACTGGAACGAGCCCGACAAGACCGCCGAGGTCATCGACGCGGGTCGCTGGATGCACACCGGCGACCTCGCGGTGATCCGCGAGGACGGCTACGTCCAGATCGTCGGCCGGATCAAGGACATGATCATCAGGGGCGGGGAGAACGTCTATCCACGCGAGATCGAGGAGTTCCTGTACGGCCACCCCAAGATCGCCGACGTGCAGGTCGTCGGCGTCCCGGACGAGCGCTACGGCGAGGAGATCCTCGCCTGTGTCGTCCCCCGGGACCCCGCGGACGCGCCCACGCTCGACGAGATCGCCGCGTACTGCCGCGAACGGCTGGCGCACTACAAGATCCCGCGCCGGGTGGAGATCCTGGACGGCTTCCCCATGACGGTCAGCGGGAAGGTCCGCAAGGTGGAGCTACGGGAGCGGTACGGGGTCCGCTAGCGGCGCCGGGGCCCGAGGCCGGCCCCGGTGCCGAGCCCGCGAGCAGCCCGCCGCCCCGGCCGGTGCGCCCGCGTGCAGCCCGGCCGCCGAGGCGAGGAGGGCTAGCGCGACCGCGTGACTAGGCGCCTCGGACGACGAGCTCGTCGGCCGGGCTGTTCACCGGCTGAGGGGTGCCGGTGAGGTCCATGACGAAGAGGGGGATGCCCAGGTCGTCGGCGCGGCAGCGGGCGTCGGGGGTGTATCCGGCCAGGGAGAAGAACACGCTCGCCGAGGAGGCGCTCAGGCCGTTGAGCCAGAGGCATTCGACGGCACGCAGGGAGGTGTGGCGGGTCGTGGGGTCGACCTGGGCGACCAGGCCGGGGCCGCGTAGATCGATGCCGGTGGTGGAGCGGTCCTCCGGCTGGACGATGTCGCGGTAGCCGAGCCAGCGCAGGTACAGGGCGGCCGCGGTGACCGCGTCGCGGGCCGTACGGATGGTCACCGGGCGGAACGACGGGCGGGCCGGGGCGGCGGTCGGCGGCAGCGGGATGTGGGCGGGCGCGCGCAGGGAGGTCGTGGCCCGGGGAGAGGCCGTCTGGACGTCGGGGGAGTGGCTGGCCGGGGGAGCGGTGGTGCTCACCGGCCGTACGGGGACGCGCAGCACCGCCCCGCAGGCGCAGCCGAGCTCGGGCTGCGGCCACTGGTCCTGCCGGCCGCACGCCTCGCAGCGGACCGTCACCCATTCGTCCGTCCAGTTGCGGTGTGTGATCGGCTCCGCGGGCGCTCCCTGGAGCACCGGCGGGACGATCGGCGCCCCGCACCGGCACGGAAAGGCCGGTGGCGCGTACGCGTGCGTCCGACGGCACTCCGGACAGCGCACCGGCACGTCGTTCTCTCCCACTGGGTCCCCCTTCGTCCGCCCCCATGGTCTCCCAAGGCGGCTCCCTGGGGGAGGGAGTTTGGCCATCCCCTTTCCGGCCTCTTCCCGGCGTCCCTTGACGACCCTCGCGGAGCCCACTTACATTGCTTCCGTATAGCAGAACAATACTTCCGCATTACGGAAACGAGTCGCCGACGCCCTTCCAGGGCGGATCAGAGCTCGTCTCCGCCCGGCCGAAGCAGGAGCACTCCATGCCTCGTATGACCGCCGCCGCAGCGGCCGTTGAGATCCTCAAGCGCGAAGGCGTCACCGACGCGTTCGGCGTGCCCGGCGCGGCGATCAACCCCTTCTACCGCGAGCTCAAGAACGTCGGCGGCATCAGCCACACCCTCGCCCGCCACGTCGAGGGCGCCTCTCACATGGCCGAGGGCTACACCCGTGCCAAGGCCGGCAACATCGGTGTGTGCATCGGTACGTCCGGCCCGGCCGGCACGGACATGATCACCGGCCTGTACTCCGCGATCGCGGACTCCATCCCGATCCTGTGCATCACCGGCCAGGCTCCGGTCTCGAAGCTCCACAAGGAGGACTTCCAGGCCGTCGACATCGCCGCGATCGCCAAGCCGGTCACCAAGGCCGCCACCACGGTCCTGGAGGCCGCGCAGGTCCCCGGCGTCTTCCAGCAGGCCTTCCACCTGATGCGCTCCGGCCGTCCCGGCCCGGTCCTCATCGACCTGCCGATCGACGTCCAGCTGACCGAGATCGAGTTCGACCCGGAGACGTACGAGCCGCTGCCGGTCTACAAGCCGCAGGCCACCCGCGCGCAGGCCGAGAAGGCCCTGAGCCTCCTGCTGGAGTCCGAGCGCCCGCTGATCGTCGCCGGTGGCGGCATCATCAACGCCGACGCCTCCGACCTGCTGGTGGAGTTCGCCGAGCTCACCAACATCCCGGTCATCTCCACCCTGATGGGCTGGGGCACCATCCCGGACGACCACGAGCTGGCCGCCGGCATGGTCGGTGTGCAGACCGCGCACCGCTACGGCAACGCGACCTTCCTCGAGTCCGACTTCGTCCTCGGCATCGGCAACCGCTGGGCCAACCGCCACACCGGTTACAACATGGAGGCGTACACCAAGGGACGGAAGTTCGTCCACGTCGACATCGAGCCCACCCAGATCGGCAAGATCTTCATGCCGGACTACGGCATCGCCTCCGATGCCAAGCTCGCGCTGGAGCTCTTCATCGAGATCGCCAAGGAGCTCAAGGCCGAGGGCAAACTGCCGGACTTCACCGCGTGGGCGGCCTCTGCGCAGGAGCGCAAGGCCACGCTGCAGCGCCGTACGCACTTCGACAACATCCCGCTCAAGCCGCAGCGCGTGTACGAGGAGATGAACAAGGCCTTCGGCCCGGAGACGCGCTACGTCACCACCATCGGCCTCTCCCAGATCGCCGCCGCGCAGTTCCTGCACGTCTACAAGCCGCGCCACTGGATCAACTGCGGCCAGGCCGGCCCGCTCGGCTGGACGATTCCGGCCGCGATCGGTGCCGCGGTGGCCGACCGGGAGACCCCGATCGTCGCGCTCTCCGGCGACTACGACTTCCAGTTCATGATCGAGGAGCTGGCGGTCGCCGCACAGCACAAGGTCCCGTACGTCCACGTCCTCGTGAACAACGCGTACCTGGGCCTGATCCGTCAGGCGCAGGGCAACCTGGGCATCAACTTCGAGGTCAACCTCGAGTTCGAGAACATCAACACCCCGGAGATCGGCGTCTACGGCGTCGACCACGTCAAGGTCGCCGAGGGCCTGGGCGTGAAGGCCATCCGCGTCACCGACCCGGAGAAGCTGGGCGAGGCCTTCGAGGAGGCCAAGAAGCTCGCCGTGGAGCACCAGGTCCCGGTCGTCGTCGAGGCCATCCTGGAGCGCATCACCAACATCGCGATGAGCAAGACGGTCGACATGAGCGACGTCACCGAGTTCGAGGAGCTCGCCACCGAGCCGGGCCACGCCCCGACGGCGATCAAGCCCCTCAAGGTCTGAGGTCTGAGGCGGGTCCTTCCGAGGATTCCGGCCGTGACGCCCTGACATCCGAACGGCCGGACCAGAAGGCTCCCTCCCCGGAGCACCGGGGAGGGGGCCTTTCGCCGTCGCAGGCGTCACAGCCGTCACAGGCCGTCGCCGCGGTAGGCGCGGTCCAGTGCGGCCCGGCTGGGGGGCCGTACGGCGGGCCGCCCCGGATACCGCGGCGGCCGGGTCCAGCCGAGGCCGAGGCCGGCCAGCACCCGCAGCGAGTCCCAGGGCAGGCGGGTGCCGCCCTCCTCGGCCAGCCGCAGCACGGTGTAGTACGCGGCCGTGGCACCGACGACGCCACCGGCGCCCTCGATCCCCGCGGTACGGGCGAGGGCCCAGCCGGCGAGGAGGGGGACGAGGGTCCGCAGCAGGGACGGCAGGACGGTCACCGGATGTCCTTTCAGGCGGTCCAGCGCAGGCCGCGCAGGACGCGGTGGGTGAGGGTCACGGGCTGGTCGGCGTGGAGTTCGAGCTTGAGCTGGACCCCGGCGGGAAGCGTGCCGGGGCGGGTCAGGGTGAGGTCGAGGCGGCCGTCGGGGCCGATGGTCCCCGCGTCCATGGGCAGGTCGAGGGAGGCCCGGCCGGTGGCCAGGACCGTGTCCTGGAAGCGGCCGGACACCCGGGTGCCGGGGGCGCCGGTGACGGTGGCGTACACGGTCACCGTGTACGCGCACGGTCCCTGGACGAGCGCGGTGTCGTCGGCCATCTTGACCAGGGCCCAGCGGCCGGCGGGGAGGGCCGGGCCGCCCGGGACGGACTCACGGAGCTCGGTGGGCATCTCGGGTTCCTCCTGGGGGAGTTCGTGCGCGGTGCCGGCGGGTCGCTTGGCGCCCGCGCGGACCCAGGCGTGCAGCGGGCCGCCGGGGCAGCTGGTGGGATAACCGTCCTTGTGGCCGCCGAGCCACGGTCCGGCCGCACCTTCGCGCCGACAGTGGTCGATGGCGTCACGCAGTCCGTGCAGCTGGGCGTCGGTGGGCTCGGTCAGACCCGAGGAGCCGACGAGGGCACAGACCGCGTAATCCTGTTCGTTGAGGCTGGTGTTGCCGTTGGCGCTGTTGCGCCGGTCGAGGCCGCGGCCTTCGAAGACATGGCCGTGGGTGCAGACGACGAACGAGTAGCCGATGTCGGACCAGCCGTTGCCGTCCATGTGGGAGTCCTGAAGGGAGCGGACATAGGCGGCGCAGCGGTCGTGGGGGCGATCGGTGTAGTGGGTGCCGAGATAGTGGATCTTGACCCCCCGGCGCGGCCGGGAGTACGGAGTCGCGCCACCGGGTGTGCGGTACGCGCGGGCTCCCCACGCGGACCGCCGGATCAGCTTCATGAGGCCTCCAGGGCAAGGGAAAAGCCCCGGCCGGACGGCACGGGGCTGGTGGAGCGGGAGCGGTGGGGCACGCTCAGCCGGGGGCTTCGGCGATGAAGCCGATGCGGGTCTTCGGTGTGCTCCTGGGCGCGGCGTCGAGCAGGCGCTGGGCGGCGGCTTCGGCCTCCTGGAGCTTGCGAACGGAGTTGCCCTTGATGTGGATGTGCACCTGCCGGTCCCCGGATGTCACGGTGATGCGCATCGGTGGCCTTTCTCCTCGGTTGAACGACGGGTGAGTGTCGGGGCGCGCCCGCACGACAAAGGCCCCCGGAGGATCTCCGGGGGCCTTGAATGTCGACGGGCACAGATGTGGTGCTGCGCCAAGTGTGACGCTGTGTGCGAACGTTTGTCCAGCAACTGGCAGTCCGTCAGGGCGTTGTGAAGACCGCCGAGAGGTGCGCGGACAGGGCCGCCAGGTCGGGCGGGGAACAGCGCGCGCCCAGGTAGCCGTCCGGGCGGACAGCGAACGCGGTAGGCCCCTCGGCGGCGTACAGCCGGGCGAACTCCCCCTGGGCGTCCCGGTACACGGGCAGATGACCACTGTCCGGCGGGGCGGCGCCGTCGGCGAGAACCAGGCACGCGTCCAGCCGGTCCCACGCCATGTTCTGGGCCGCCGCGACGAGTTGGGTGAGATCGCCGCTCTCCCCGTCCACGTAGAACAGCAGCACGTGGTCGCGGTCGCGCAGGACGTCGTACAGGCGCAGGGGGAAAGCGGCGAGTTCCGTCGTCAGACCGTTGCAATCGGGCGCGCGGTCGCCGGGCCGCGGCCCGGGAGTGTCGGCGGACGGGCCGGTCAGGGGGCTTTCGCGGTAGCCGACGAGGAGCTGCGCCTCGCGCAGCATCACCGTGCCGGGCTCCTCCTGGTCGGCGTCGAAGCCCTGGCGCGCGTGCCGGACGGTACGGCCGACGACCTCCTCGCCGACGAGTCGGCGCTCGGCGTCGTAGCTGGCCGTCAGCCCGGGGCCGGCGGCGCCGTCGACGGCGAGGGCGAGTTTCCAGGCCAGGTTGCAGGCGTCCTGGATGCCGGTGTTCATGCCCTGCGCGCCGGTCGGCGGATGGATGTGCGCGGCGTCGCCCGCGACGAAGACCCGGCCCTCGCCGTAGCGGTTCACCAGCCGGTGGCTGATGCGGAACACCGAGGACCAGCGCAGCGTGGACGCCGTCGTGGGCTGCGGCGAGAGCCGGTCAAGGACGGCCTGGATGTGGGGCAGACCGGGGGAGCGCCCGCCTTCCAGACCGTGTGCGATCCGGTCCCCGCCCTCCGGCCGGGTCTGTTCGGCCGACAGCTCGGGCGGCACCAGCATCGACATGCGGTAGCGGCCCCGGCCGGGCAGCGGGATGCACACGAGCACGTCGTCGACGGCGCCGCCTTCGTCGACGTGCATGGCGCGCAGGCCGTAGCCGTACGGCAGGTCCCAGTCGACCTCCACGTCCCCGAGCATGTACTCCTCCGGGAACGCGTCGCCCTCGAAGGCCAGGCCGAGCGTCTTGCGGACGATCGAGTGCGCCCCGTCGCAGCCGACCAGATACTGCGAGCGGATCTCCTGCTGCCCGCCCTGCGCGGTGGTGAGACGGCTGGTCACCCCGTCGGCGTCCTGGGTGAACGACACGAGCTCGACACCGCGCTCGATACGGGTGCCGAAGCGCGCGAGGTGCTCCTCCAGCAGCCGCTCGGTCTCGTACTGGGGCAGTGCGGCGAAGCCGTACGGCACCTCGGGCGGCAGCCGGAGGTCGATCCGGGTGCGCTCGGCGCCGTTGACGTAGAGCAGCTGCCCGCGCAGCGGCACGGCGGCCTCGAGGGCCGCCCGGACCAGCCCCATCCGGTCCCAGACCTCCAGGGTCCGGGGCTGGATGCCGACGGCCTTGGCGTACGGAAGACGCGCCGCGAGCCGATCGACGAGCCGGCAGCCGACACCACGCCGCCGCAGCTCCGCGGCCGCGGTCAGCCCGACCGGCCCGGCGCCCACGACGAGCACATCGGTCCGCCCGTCCCGTTCGGAGCGCACCACAGCCTTCTCCCACCGTCGGCCCCCACCGCGCGGATCCCCTTCCATCGTGCGCTTGGCGCCGCGGGGCGGCCACCGCGGGGGCGGGCGCGCTGCGGCGCGTCGCTACGGGGGCTCGCTCTGGCCCCTCTTCTACGCGGCGCGAATGCCCGCCCGGATCGGCAGAGCGTCGGGCTTGTTCCAGGGCTGGGACCAGAGCGAGAGCTGTGACGCCTCGGCCGGACGCTCCCATGACCGGCCGGGGCGGCTTGCGATCAGCCCTGCGGCTCGTCCGGTACGACGAATCTCCGAACCGACCGGGGCCCACGGCGGTCGGGATCCTCCGGGTTCTGCTCGCGGCGCATCGCCTCGACCAGCTCGGCGTACTGGGGATCGATCCAATCGGCGGCCATGGGCGCTCCTAGGTCGGCTTCCTGGTGATGACGATGATCCCACCGTCGTCGGACGTCCACCGTGCGGGACGGGACCAGGCCCCGGCCGGGGCGGTCACAGCGTCGTCCCTTCCCGAGTCGGCGCGATGGGCGGCAGGCCAGGGCGGCTGACGAATGCCTCCTGCTGCGTGCGGCACGCGCAGACCACGCTGAGCATGTCCCGCGCCGCCTGGGCGAGATGATGCGAGTAGGACCAGGTACCCAGCGGCCCCGGCTTCCGCGAGCTCCGTCCATGTCACGAGTGCTCGGGCGCCGCGCACGGTGCGGCACCGTTCCGGGATGTCCTGGACGGCGACCGCCAGCGTCGTGCAGTAGGCGACCAAGCGATCGTTGAGCTGCGTGAGCGCCTTGTCGCCAGGGGGGCACGCATGTTGAGCGCACGCCTGATGTCGTACTCGGCCGCCTTCTCCACGTGCTCCTCTATGGCCTCGGCGGCCCCGGCGAGGAACGGCCCGAGGGACACCTCGGCATACTCGGCCGGCCGATCGTGCCTCTCCTGCATGGTCCGCTCCTTACGGTCTCGGCGGGCGACATGCCCTGGGTCGTCACTGCTGGGTGTGAAGAGGTAACCGCACGCGAGCGTTCCTGAGTACCGTGAAGAGGTCGGACATCCATGCATGCCATGCACTGTCGGGAGTTGCTCATGGTGCGACGAACGCTCACACCCAACGCGGGCCTGGCCCGTCTGCTTGACGAGGCGCGATGGTCGCGACAGCAGGTCGCTTCGATCATCAACCGCATGGGTGTCGAGGCCGGGTTGGCCCTCAAGTACGGTCAGCCGGTCGTTTCTCAGTGGGTTGCCGGACGTCAACCCCGGCCGCAGGTCAGGGCCTTGATCATCGAGGCGTTCGAGAGGAAGCTGGCCCGCCCCGTCACGTACGAGGAAGCCGGCCTCGTGCCGCCCGCCGAGGTTGAGGCCGCGGACACCGTCCGTGAACTGGGGGACCTGGGAAGGGCTGACATGGACCCATCCCGACGACACGCCATCGCCACCGGTGTGTTCTCAGCGGCGCTCGCCATCCCACTCTTCCCCGACCTGGCCCGCGCCGACAGCCCCGATCCCATAAGGCCCGGCAAGGCGACCACGCGCATTGGGCAAGGGCAGGTCAGTGCGGTGCGGACGATGACCGATCGCATTGCCGACATTCTCGACGAGCTCGGCGCGGGCCACGCGCGACCGATGGCCGCGGCCTTCCTGGTCAACACGGTTGGGCCCTGGCTGAAGGCCGAAGCGCCGCCACGCGTACGTCGGGGACTTCTCGCGGCAGCGTCGGACCTCGTCTACCTGACGGGCTGGATGGCCATGTACGAGCGCCAACACCGGCTCGGCCAGAAGTACTACGTTTCCGCACTCAAACTGGCGGGCGAAGCAGAGGACCACCTCACGTACTGCCGCACCCTGCGAGGGATGTCACTCCAGGCGTCGAACCTGGGCTACGGGAGGCGTGCGCTGGAGTTGGCCGACTCGGCCGCCGAGGCGGCACCCGCGGCCGGGCCGCGACTGGTGGCGTTCCTGCGCGGGCAGCAGGCTCACGGGGCCGCGATGGTCGGTGACCGGCGGCAAGCCTTCGCGCGACTGCATGAAGCCGAGGACGCTCTGTCCCGCGCCGACGATCGGCGCGAGTCCATCGGCGGCTACGACCGTACCGCCTACCTCTTCCACGTTGCGCACGTCCAGAACGAAACCCGCGATGTCGCCGGGTCCGTGCGCACCCTGAAGGAATCGATCCGACACCAGGCCGCGAACGAAAGGCAGGGCCGCCTGCACGCCTATGGCGTACTGGCACAGAGGCAACTCTCCATCGGCCACCTTGAGGCAGCCTGCGATTCGTGGGGGCGCTTCCTCGATGAGTACGAAAGCCTGTCGTCGGCCCGCGGTGACGAGCACTTCGAAATCATGAACCGACAGCTGCGTCCATACAACAGCGTGCGGGCGGTCCGCGACCTCGGCGAGCGCGCGCGGCTCGTCGGAGCGCAGAAGGGCTGACGCGCACGGCACGAAGCCAATTTGTGCTTGAGCAGCTGGGCGTCAACGCGTCGGGGCTACACGCCCGTTGGATCACCTCCGAGCAGGTTGGGCAGACCGCTGGCATCCGGTCCACGACAGAAGGGGTGGGCATGGGTAAGTTGGAGGATTTCCCTCTCCGCACCATCTCGTCGGTGCAGTGGTCGACCGGCACCCTGACTGTGTTCGCGTCGGGCAACAAGGCGGACATCAAGCAGGTAGCCAAACCACACGGTGAGGCGTTGTCGTCCAAGCTGCGGATGCTGATCGCGGCCAAGGCGCCGGCGCCTGTTGCCACCCCAGTGCCGACGCAGCAGGACGTGGCATCGCGACTGGCGACCCTCGACGGCCTACGGGCGGCCGGCGCGATCACCGACGAGGAATACCGGGACCGGCGCACAGCCATCCTGAACAGCATCTGACGGCAGTTCATGACGAGGGCCCCGGCCGCGGTCGGGGCCCTCGGGCTGGGCATGGTGTGGATGAGGCAGACGTCCGCTCGCCCGAGCGCTGCGCGCTTGGGGTGGCGCCGCGTGTCGACCCCCCAGGCCGTGGCGTGATGAGGGGGGCCTGGATCGTCAAACGGGCAAAGGGAAGAGCGCGTGGTCGGGACCGTAAACCGACCACGCGCTCTGGCTTGTGACGTTGTTGCCGCCCGACGGTGCGAGGCTGGCGCGACAGGACGTTCGCGCCGCCGGGCGGGGTCTTGATCCCCGGACAGGGGATGGTCGCTGGGACCGCGGCAGCGGCGACGGGTCGTCCGGGGTCCCTTCCTTCAGGTCAAGAAGGGGCCGGCGCCCTTACCACCGCACTGGCTCGCACGCCGCCGCGGTCCTCACGCCGTCCGGACCGCGGCCACCCCTCATCCGGGCCGGGGTCCGGACTGCGTACGGATCGTGACCTCCCGTCAGGATCCGTACGCGGTCCATGGAGCGATCAGTCCTCGCGCAGGGCGCGGACCGCCTCCTCGACACGCTTGCCGTAGTCCGGGTCGGCGGCGTGGAAGTGGGCCAGGTTCTTCTCGACGACGTCCTCGCGGGAGACCTGGGAGAGGCCGCCGGCGATGTTCGCCACCAGGCGCTTCTTCTCGTCCTCCGACATCAGGCGGTAGAGCTCACCGGCCTGGAAGAAGTCGTCGTCCTTGACGTGCAGCGGGGCCTCGTGGGTGCCCGTGTAGCCGCTGATCGCCAGCGGGGCGGACAGGGCCGCGTCCGTCTGGGCCGGGCCGGCGTACGAGTTGGGCTCGTAGTTCTTGTCGTGGCGCGAGCCCTGGCGGGTGGCCATGAAGCCGTCGCGGCCGTAGTTGTCGGCCACCGTCGCCTTGGGGGCGTTCACCGGCAGCTGGGTGTGGTTCACACCGAGGCGGTAGCGGTGCGCGTCGGCGTACGCGAACAGACGGCCCTGGAGCATCTTGTCCGGCGACGGACCGATGCCCGGCACGAAGTTGTTCGGGGAGAACGCGGCCTGCTCGACCTCGGCGAAGACGTTGTCCGGGTTGCGGTCGAGGACCAGCCGGCCCACGCGCTGCAGCGGGTAGTCGGCGTGCGGCCACACCTTGGTGAGGTCGAACGGGTTGAAGCGGTACGAAGCCGCCTCGGCCGCCGGCATGATCTGCACGTACAGGGTCCAGGAGGGGTTCACACCGCGCTCGATGGCCTGCAGCAGGTCGGTCTGGTGGCTGTTGGCGTCCTTGCCGACGAGCTCGGCGGCCTGCTCGGCGGAGAGCGAGCGCACACCCTGGTTCGTCTTGAAGTGGTACTTGACGAAGAAGGCCTCGCCCGCCTCGTTGGTCCACTGGTAGGTGTGCGAGCCGTAGCCGTTCATGTGGCGGTACGACGCGGGGATGCCGCGGTCACCCATCAGCCAGGTCACCTGGTGGGTGGCCTCGGGGGCGTGCGCCCAGAAGTCCCAGACGTTGTCCGGCTCCTGCTTGCCCGTGAACGGGTCGCGCTTCTGGGAGTGGATGAAGTCGGGGAACTTGATCGGGTCCTTGATGAAGAACACCGGGGTGTTGTTGCCGACGAGGTCGTAGTTGCCCTCTTCGGTGTAGAACTTCACCGCGAAGCCGCGCGGGTCACGGACGGCGTCCGCGCCGCCGAGCGAGTCGGCCACGGTGGAGAAGCGGATGAAGAGCTCGGTCTTCTTGCCGATCTCGTTCAGGAAGTTCGCCTTGGTGAAGCCGGTGACGTCGTCGGTCACCTCGAAGAAGCCGTACGCACCGGAACCGCGGGCGTGCACGACGCGCTCCGGGATGCGCTCCCGGTTGAAGCGGGCCAGCTTCTCCAGCAGGTGCTGGTCCTGCAGCAGGAGAGGGCCACCGACGCCGGCGGTGGCGGAGTTCTGGTTGTCGGCGACCGGGGCGCCGGACTCGGTCGTGAGCACGCGCTTCGACATGGAGACCTTCCGTACGGGAGCTGCACTGCTGAGGGTGCCAGGAGCGTAAGTACGCCCCGAACCTGTCGTCAACAGTTTGTTGAAAATGAGGTGTGGTGTTCCGGTCGGCGGCGGCGCCTGGGCGCGACAGGACAGGTTGTCAGCGCCGCCGCCGACCGGAAATCTGTGGATCAGACCTGCGAGCCGGAGAGCCGCTCGACAGCGCGGAGCAGGGCCGAGTGGTCCAGGCCGCCGTCGCCCTGCGCGCGCAGGGAGGCGACCAGCTGGGCGACCACGGCGCCGACCGGCAGCGCGGCACCGACGTTGCGGGCGGCGTCGGTGACGATGCCCATGTCCTTGTGGTGCAGGTCGATACGGAAGCCGGGCTTGAAGTCCCGGTTGAGGAAGTTGTCCTTCTTGCGGGTCAGGACCGTGGAGCCGGCCAGACCGCCGTTGAGGACGTCCAGGGCGGCCTGGAGGTTCACACCGGACTTCTCGAGGAAGACGACTGCCTCGGCGCAGGCCTGGATGTTCACCGCGACGATGAGCTGGTTGGCGGCCTTCACCGTCTGGCCGGAGCCGTGCGGGCCGCACAGGACGATGGTCTTGCCGAGGGCCTCGAGGATCGGCAGGGCGGTGTCGAAGTCCGCCTGCTCGCCACCGACCATGATCGACAGGACGGCCTCGATGGCACCGGCCTCGCCGCCGGAGACCGGGGCGTCCAGGACGCGCAGGCCCTTCTCGGCGGCGTTCTTGGCGAGGTCGATCGAGGTCTGCGGCGTGATCGACGACATGTCGATGATCAGCGCGCCCTGCCTGGCGTTCTCCAGGATGCCCTCGGGGCCGTAGGAGATGGCCTCGACCTGCGGGGAGGCGGGCACCATCGTGATGATCACGTCGGCGTCCTTGACGGCCTCGGCGATCGAGCTGGCGGCCGTACCGCCGGCGGCGGCCAGGCGCTCCAGCTTGTCCTGCTCCAGGGTGAAGCCGGTGACCGGGTAGCCGGCCTTGATCAGGTTCTCGGACATGGGCGAGCCCATGATGCCGAGACCGATCCACGCGACCTTGGGGAGATTGCTCATGATGAGGGTGCCTCTCGAAAAACTGGTGGTACGGGAAGAAGTCAGCGGGCGGCGCGGGCCTCGGCCGGGAGCCACTCGAAGGACGCGGCGGCGTCGGGGGCCTTGTACTCCAGGCCGACCCAGCCGTCGTAACCGGCCTTCTTGAGCTCGTCGAGGAGCTGCTCCAGGGGGAGCTCGCCGGTGCCCGGCGCGCCGCGGCCCGGGTTGTCGGCGATCTGGACGTGCCCGGTCTTGTCGGCGTACCGCGCGATGACCTGGCTGACGTCCTCGCCGTTCATCGACAGGTGGTAGATGTCGAGGAGGAACTTGGCGTTGCCGAGTCCGGTGGCCGCGTTGACCTTGTCGACGACCTCGATCGCGGCCTCCGCGCTCACCAGCGGGTAGAGCGGGGACTCCGGCTTGTTGAGGGTCTCGATCAGGAGGATCGCCCCGACCCGGTCGGCCGCGCGGGCCGCCAGGACCAGGTTCTCCAGGGCGAGCTCGTCCTGGACGGCCGGGTCGACACCCTCGACCCGGTTGCCGTAGAGCGCGTTGAGCGCCTTGCAGCCGACCGAGGCGGCGAAGTCCGCGGCGATGTCGATGTTGGCGCGGAAGCGCTCCGACTCCTCACCGGGGACGGAGACCGCGCCGCGGTCCGGACCGGGCAGCTGCCCGGCGTAGAAGTTGAGGCCCACCAGCTGGGTGCCGGCGTCGTCGAGCGCCTTCTTGAGGGCGTCGAGCTCGCTCTGGGCGGGCGTGGCGGTGTCGATCCAGGGCCACCACAGCTCGACCGCGCCGAAGCCCGCTGCGGCGGCGGCCGCGGGGCGCTCCAGCAGCGGGAGTTCCGTGAAGAGGATCGAGAGGTTCACATCGAAGCGCTGGTCCGTGTATCCCATGAGGGGCGGCGCTCCTTCCGTATTGCGGAAGTTTGTTTCTGCTTAACGGAAGATTGCAGAAGGGGCGGCCCTCTTGTCAAGAGGCCCCTCCGATTTCCTCGGCGGGCGCAGTAGGTTGAGCCCGTGCGATTGAGAGTGGAGTTCACGACCGAGCCCTTCGACCTGGACGAGGCGCCGGACCATGCCCTGGTGGCCCGCGAGGTCATCCAGGCGGCCCAGCTGGACGCGGTCGACGTCGGCCCCTTCGGCAACACGGCGGAGGGTGGCGCCGACGCGGTGCTGACCGCCGTGGACCAGCTGCTTCGGCGGGCCCTGGGCGCGGGTGCCACCCGGGTGTCGCTCCAGGTGAACGTGGTCGGCGAGGCCGGCGGCGGAGCGGCCGGGGAGGGGGAGCAGTGACTGAGTCAAGAGACCACCACCCCCTGGTCATCGCGGTGAAACCGCTGGTCGACGCGATGGGCGCGGAGATACTGGGCCCCGAGCAGGCGCAGGCCGACGATGTCGTGCTCGCCTGGGAGGGCGAGGACGTCCTCGCCGTACGGCTGCCGCAGCTGTCGGAGTCCCTGGACCACATCCTGGCCGCCATGGAGCGCCGCCACGGCAAGCCGCTGGCCGGTCTCGACCGCAAGGCGAAGCAGGAGATCGTCCGGAGCCTGGAGGCCCGGGGCGCCTTCTCCGTACGGCATGGCGTGGAGACGGTGGCCGGCGCCCTCGGGGTCAGCCGTTTCACCGTCTACAACTACCTGAACAGGGAAAACGCCGCCAAGGAAGGGTAGTTGATCATGAGTGCCGCTGAGCCGCCGTCCAGATGTCGGGACGGCGGCTTTTGTGTTGCCGAGTTTTCAACAAAGTGTTGACGTGGTGTTGTCGAGGGCGTTAGCTATCCGCAGCCCGTCCGACGCACAGCGAAAAACAGCCACGGAGGCTTCCCGTGACTTCAGGTTCGACTCCGGGCCTCGTCCGGTTCAACACCCTGGCGGAGAGCGACGCCGTCGCCGCGCTCCACGAGGTGTGTTCCAGCTCGGCGTGGGGGAGCAAGATTCTCGCCCAGCGCCCGTACGCCACCGCCGAAGCCCTCTTCCTCGCCAGCGACGCCGCCATGGCCGAACTGACCGCCGAGGATCTGGCCGACGCGATGGCGGGCCACCCGCCGATCGGTCGTCCGAAGGCAGGGGACCCGACCTCCTCCCGCGAGCAGAGCGGGATGGCCGGGGCCTCCGATGAGCTCAAGGCCGAAATGCTCGAACTCAACCTGGCCTACCAGGAGACGTTCGGTCATGTCTTCCTGATCTGCGCCACCGGCAAGACCGGCGAGCAGATGCGGGACGCGATCCGCGAGCGGATCGGCCACACGGCAGACCAGGAACGGGAGATCGTCCGCACCGAGCTGGGCAAGATCAACCGCATCCGGCTGACCCGTCTCGTAGAGGAAGAGAGCGCATGAGCACGGAAACCACCGCCTCGGTGTCCACGCACATCCTGGACACGAGCATCGGTCGCCCCGCCGAAGGCGTGGCCATCACTGTGTCGGCCCGCAGCGGCTTCGACGCGGAGTGGGACGTGCTCGGAGGCTCGGCCACCGACGCGGACGGACGCTGCAAGGACCTGCCGGCCCTGCCGGAGGGCACCACCCACGTACGCCTCGACTTCGAGACCGAGGCGTACTTTTCGAAGAAGCAAGCCGAGGCGCAGCAGGACGCCCCCCGCGTAAGGGACAGCGGTGCGTTCTTCCCGGAGGTGGCGATCACGTTCGCCGTCAAGCCGGGCGAGCACTATCACGTACCGCTGCTGCTCAACCCGTTCGGCTACTCCGTTTACCGAGGGAGCTAGCAGACATGCCCACGATTCTCGGCCAGAACCAGTACGGCAAAGCAGAGAACCGCGTCGTCAAGATCACGCGGGACGGCGACACCCACCACATCAAGGACCTGAACGTCTCGGTCGCCCTCTCCGGCGACATGTCGGACGTCCACCTCTCGGGTTCGAACGCCAACTGCCTTCCGACCGACACCACCAAGAACACGGTGTACGCGTTCGCCAAGGAGTACGGCATCGAGTCCGCCGAGCAGTTCGGCATCCACCTCGCCCGTCACTTCGTGACGAGCCAGGAGCCGATCCACCGGGCGCGCATCCGCATCGAGGAGTACGCCTGGGAGCGCATCGAGACCTCCGAGGCCAACTCGAAGTTCATCGGCTCCGACGAGGTCAAGCACTCCTTCGTCCGCAAGGGCCAGGAGACCCGCGTCTCGCAGATCACCTACGACGGCGAGAAGTGGGAGGTCATCTCAGGCCTCAAGGACCTCATCGTCATGAACTCCACCAACTCGGAGTTCTGGGGCTACGTCAAGGACAAGTACACCACCCTGCAGGAGGCGTACGACCGCATCCTCGCGACCCAGGTGTCCGGCCGCTGGCGCTTCAACTGGACCGACGACGAGCAGCGCATGCCCAACTGGGAGCGCTCGTACGCCCAGGTCAAGCGGCACATGCTGGAGGCCTTCGCGGAGACGTACTCCCTCTCCCTGCAGCAGACCCTGTACCAGATGGGCTCGCGCATCATCAACCACCGTTCGGAGATCGACGAGGTCCGCTTCTCGCTCCCGAACAAGCACCACTTCCTGGTGGACCTGGAGCCGTTCGGTCTGAAGAACGACAACGAGGTCTACTTCGCGGCGGACCGTCCTTACGGTCTGATCGAGGCCACCATCCTCCGGGACGGTGCCGAACCGCAGATCCCGGTCGACATGACCAACCTCTGACGCGGGACTGAGTACGTCCCCGCCCGCCCGCAGTCGGGCGGGGACGTACCAGACCGGAGGGAACATCCATGGCAACGCCTGCAACGCCCGCATCGGGGCCGGCACCCGAAGGCCCGTGCTCCTCCCCACCGGTGAGCCCGGTGGACGTCCACCCCGTGGACGAGAAGCTGCCTGCCTCGCGGCTCATCCCCGCCGCGCTCCAGCACATCGCCGCCATGTACGCCGGCGTGGTCACCCCTCCGCTCATCATCGGACAGGCCGTGGGCCTCGACGCGGCCGGTACGACCCGGCTCATCGCGGCCGGCCTGCTCATCGCCGGACTCGCCACACTCCTGCAGACCCTCGGTGCCGCGGGATTCGCCGGCAACCGGCTCCCGTTCGTCAACGCCGCCTCCTCCGCCGGAATCGCGCCGATGCTCGCCATCGCCGAGATCAGCGCCCCCGGACACCAACTGCCCGCCATCTACGGGGCGGTGATGGTCGCCGGAGTCTTCTGCCTCGCCGTCGGCCCCTTCTTCGGCCGCCTCCTGCGGTTCTTCCCGCCCCTCGTCACCGGCGTCGTGATCACCCTCATCGGGGTGACCCTGATGCCCGTGCCCGTCGGCTGGGCCCAGGGCGGCAACAAGGAAGCCGCCGACTTCGGAGCCATGAAATACCTGGCCCTGGCCGGCTTCACGCTCGTGGTGATCCTCCTCTTCCAGCGGTTCGGCAAGGGCTTCGTCAAGCAGATCGCCCTGCTGCTCGGGCTGTTCATCGGCACCCTCGCCGCGATCCCGTTCGGCATGGCGGACTTCAGTGCCATGCGTGCGGCGCCCACCGCGGCGCTCCCGGCCCCCTTCGCCTTCGGCGCCCCCGAGTTCCAGCCCGCGGCGATCCTCTCGCTCTGCATCGTCATGCTCGTCCTGATGACCGAGTCCAGCGCCGGCATGCTCGCCCTCGGCGAGATCTGCGAACGCCGCACCGACGGCCGGACCATCACCCGGGGCCTGCGCACCGACGGCATCGCCACCCTCCTCGGCCCCGTCTTCGGCGGGTTCCCGACCAGCGCCTTCGCCCAGAACGTCGGCGTCGTCAGCCTCACCCGGGTGCGCAGCCGGTACGTCGTCGCCGCCGCGGGCGCGGCCCTGCTCGTCCTCGGCGCCTTCCCCGTCCTCGGCGCGGTCGTCTCGACGGTCCCGATGCCCGTCCTCGGCGGCGCCGGTATCGTCCTCTTCGGCTCGATCGCGGTCAGCGGCATCCGTACACTCTCGGAAGCCGGACTCGACGACAGCTCCAACATCATCCTGGTGGCCGTCGCGCTCGGAGCGGGCATCATCCCGCTCGCCGCTCCCACCTTCTACGCCGATTTCCCGGCCTGGGCACAGACCGTGCTCGGCTCCGGCATCAGCGCCGGAGCACTCGTCGCGGTCACGCTCAACCTCTTCTTCCACCATCTCGGCACCCGGAGCCGTCACGCGGCTCCGGCACTCAAATCCTCCTAGGGTCCTGCCGTGCCCAAACCATCCCAGAGGAATGAAGGAAGCACCGCCATGGCAGCACCTTCGGCAGCCCAGCGCATCGTCATCGAGAACTGTGCGATCGCGACCGTAGACGCCAACGACACCGAGTACGCCTCCGGCTACATCGTCGTCGCCGACAACAAGATCGAGTCCATCGGCGCCGGCAAGGCCCCCGAGGGCCTCGAGAACGTCGTCCGCCGGATCGACGGCACCGGCCACCTGGTCACGCCTGGTCTGATCAACACGCACCACCACTTCTACCAGTGGATCACGCGTGGTCTGGCCACCGACCACAACCTCTTCAACTGGCTGGTCGCGCTCTACCCGACGTGGTCGCGCATCGACGAGTCGATGGTCCGTGTCGCCGCGCAGGGCTCCCTCGCGATGATGGCCCGTGGCGGCGTCACCACCGCCATGGACCACCACTACGTCTTCCCGAAGGGCTCCGGCGACCTGTCCGGCGCCATCATCGGTGCCGCCCGCGACATGGGCGTCCGCTTCACCCTGGCCCGCGGCTCCATGGACCGCAGCGAGAAGGACGGCGGCCTGCCGCCGGACTTCGCCGTCGAGACGACCGAAGGTGCGCTCATCGCCACCGAGGAGACCGTCAACAAGCACCACGACGCCTCCTTCGACGCGATGACCCAGGTCGCCGTCGCCCCCTGCTCCCCCTTCTCCATCTCCACCGAGCTGCTGCGCGAGGGCGCCGCCCTCGGCCGCCGGCTCGGGGTGCGCATGCACACCCACGGCTCGGAGACCGTGGAGGAGGAGAAGTTCTGCCACGAGCTCTTCGGCATGGGCCCGACCGACTACTTCGAGTCCACCGGCTTCCTCGGCGAGGACGTGTGGATGGCCCACTGCGTCCACATGAACGACTCCGACATCGAGGCCTTCGCCCGGACGAAGACCGGTGTCGCCCACTGCCCCTCCTCCAACGCGCGCCTGGCCGCGGGCATCGCCCGCGTCCCCGACATGCTCAAGGCCGGTGTCCCGGTCGGCCTCGGCGTCGACGGCACCGCCTCCAACGAGTCCGGCGAGCTCCACACCGAGCTGCGCAACGCCCTGCTGATCAACCGCCTCGGCGCCCACCGCGAGGCCGCCCTCAACGCCCGCCAGGCCCTGCGCCTCGGTACGTTCGGCGGCGCACAGGTCCTCGGCCGTGCCGACTCCATCGGCTCCCTGGAGCCCGGCAAGCTCGCCGACTTCGTGCTCTGGAAGATCGACGGCCTCGGCCACTCCTCGATCGCCGACCCGGTCACCGCCATCGTCTTCGGCGCGGCCGCCCCGGTGACGGCCTCGTTCGTCAACGGCAAGCAGATCGTGGAGAGCAACCGGCTGCTGTTCGCGGACGAAGAGGCGATCGCCCGCGACGCGCGTGCCGAGGCCCAGCGTCTGGCGCGGATCACCGCCCAGGCCTGAACCCCAAGGTAGTCCGGTCGAGGGGGACGGCCCTCGACCGGCGGCCATGGACCCGAGCGGGGTCCGTGGCAGCCGCGCCGGGGGGTGCCCGTACGAAAAGAGGTACGGCGCCCCCCGGACGGTGACTCGTTTCCACGTACCCCGGTGGCACGAGTGGCTCTCTGTGCGACCACCGCACCCCCCACCTGCACCATGCACCACTCCGCACCACCTCCCTGACACCCGCGTCACCGCCGACGTGTACCCGACCGGAGGAACCGCCGTGGCCGCAACGCCCAGGTTTCGTAAAGCTGCAGATGCCCCAGCGGACTCGCCAGAAGGCCGGAAGCACCCGGTCGACGAGACGCTCCCGCCCCTGAAGATGTTCACCAGCGGCCTCCAGCACGTGGCCGCCATGTACGCGGGTGTGGTGGCCCCGCCGATGATCGTGGGGCCCGCCGTGGGCCTCAGTGCCAAGGACACCGCGTTCCTGATGGGGGCGAGCCTCTTCACCGCGGGCATAGCCACCCTGCTCCAGACCCTCGGCTTCTGGCGCGTCGGCGCCCGGCTGCCGTTCGTCAACGGTGTCTCCTTCGCCGGCGTGACCCCCATGGTCGCCATCGGCAAGGACCGGGGATACGACGGCATCGCCGTCATCTTCGGCGCGATCATCGTCGCCAGCGTCCTTGGATTCGTCCTCACCCCGTACTTCTCCAAACTCGTCCGCTTCTTCCCGCCCGTGGTCACCGGCACGGTCATCACCCTGATCGGTGTCTCCCTGCTCCCCGTGGCCTTCCGCTGGTCCCAGGGCGGCAACTCGGCGGCCCCGGACTACGGTTCGATGAAGAACATCGGCATGGCGGCCCTGACCTTCGTGGTCGTGCTCGCCCTGCGCCGGCTGCTGCGCGGCTTCCTCCAGCAGATCGCCATCCTGCTCGGACTCGTCGTCGGCACGCTCGTCGCCATCCCGCTGGGCATGACCAGCTTCGACGCCATGAAGGGCGCCGGTGTCGTCGGCTTCCCCACCCCCTTCCACTTCGGCGCCCCGCAGTTCGAGATCGCCGCGATCATCTCCATGTGCATCGTGATGCTCGTCTGCATGACCGAGTCGACCGCGGACATGCTCGCCCTCGGCAAGATCGTCGACCGCCCGGCCGACGAGCGGATCATCGAGGGCGGACTGCGCGCCGACACCCTCGGCAGCGCCGTCAGCCCGCTGTTCAACGGCTTCATGTGCAGTGCCTTCGCCCAGAACATCGGTCTGGTCGCGATGACCAAGGTGCGCAGCCGGTTCGTCGTGGCCGCCGGTGGCGGCATCCTCATCCTGCTCGGCCTCTGTCCGATCGCGGCCTCCGTGATCGCGCTGGTGCCGCTGCCGGTGCTCGGCGGCGCGGGCATCGTCCTGTTCGGCTCGGTCGCCGCCAGCGGCATCCAGACCCTGGCCACCGCCGCGCTGGAGAAGGGCGAGAACGCCCTGATCGTGGCCGCCGCCGTCGGCGTCGGCCTGATCCCGATCGCGGCGCCGGAGTTCTACCACGCCTTCCCCAAGGACCTGCTGGTCGTCCTCGACTCCGGCATCAGCACCGGCTGTGTCGTGGCGATCGTCCTCAACCTCGCCTTCAACCACCTCGGCAAGCGTGGCGAGGACGGCGAGGAGACGGCGGCACCGTCCGAACCATCCCCGGCGGCGGTGGCCGTCCACTGACCACACGGCGCCCCCCGGCGGCCGGTCCCCACCTCGACGGAGGCGGTGACCGGCCGGTCGTCGTTCTCGTCAACCCCAACTCCTCCCTGCCGACAACCGAGATGATGGCGGCGATCGCCCGCCGCACCCTCGGCGAGGCGTACGAGGTCCGCCCGGTGACCGTGCCGTACGGGCCCCCGATGATCGTCACCGCACCCGCGCTGGCCGCCGCCGTGCCACACGTCGTGGCGGCGGGCCTCGCCGCCCTGGCCGAGGGCTCCTGCGCGGCGATCCTGGTCGGCGCGTTCGGCGACCCTGGCGTCGAGGAACTCCGGGCGGCCGCCGACGTGCCCGTGGCCGGGCTCGCCGAATCCGCCCTCACCGAGGCGGCGGCTCAGGGCGCCCGCTTCGGCATCGCGACGACCACCCCCGGCCTCGCCGCCTCGATCGCCGCCCGGGTCGACCGGCTGGGCCTCACCGACCGCTACACCGGCCTGCGCCTCACGACCGGCGACCCCCAACTCCTCGCCGCCTCCCCGGAACTGATGCGAGAACGCCTCGCCCTGGCCGTCGAGGCGTGCATCGTCCAGGACGATGCCGACACGGTTGTCGTCGGAGGCGGCCCGCTCGGCGACGCGGCGCGGTGGCTCCAGACCCGCTTCGCGACACTGGTGGTGGCCCCCGTCCCGGCTGCCTGCCGCCGGATCGTCCGCGCCCTGAGCGCGGGGCCGCCGGCGCCGTCCGGCTGATCCGGTCCGTCCCTGGGGGATGCCCGCCCCCTCCCGCTCATCGCCCCGGCTCCCAGTCCGGGCGGCGCCCGCTGAGGCCGATCACCCGGTCCAGGAGCGGGGCGTCGTCAGGGACCGGGACCGCCGGGGCGAAGATCCCGCCGCGGTCGGGGTCGTCCGGGTCCGGGGTGAGCATGACGCGGGAGGACTCCAGCGCCGCCTGGTCCGTGATCCGGTACTCCTGGCCCGTGGCGCGGGCCAGGTCCCAGCCGTGGACGAGGAGTTCGTTGAGGGCGACCCGGCCCGCGACCGGCGCCGGGAGATCCACACCCCCCGCCTGGGTGTCGCCCTCCCAGGCCGCCGGGTCGCGCCAGGCCTCGACCAGCTCGTCGAGACGGCGTGGCAGGGCCGTCTGCCAGTCGTCCGCGAGGACCAGGGCGGCCGAGCCGGGGTCCCTGGCCGTCGTGGCGCCCAAGTCCTTGCGCGCGGCGTCGCGGAATGCCGCGCTCAGCCCGACGACATGGGCCAGCAGGTCCCGTACGGCGTAGTCGGGACAGGGCGTCGGGTCTCCCAGCCGTTCGTCGCCGACGGCCGCGGCCACCCGTGCCACCTGCTGTGCGACCGGTCCCAGATCAAGCATCTGTGTGTCCATGTATGTACAGACCTCCTGTCGCACCCGGATTCATCGCCGCTCCCCACCACTCTCGGCCCCCTCGACCCGCTCCGCGCGTCTGCGGCACTCCCCGGCCAGCTCCGGATAGGCCGCCGCGATCGCCTCGTACAGCCTGCGGCGCAGCAGCCGCTCCGCCTCCGCCCGCCCGGTGGACCCGAACAACCCGTCGAGCAGCGCCTCGTACCGGGACAGCGCGTGCATCAGATAGCTCACCTGCCACCCCACGAGCGCCCCCGGTGTCACCCCGCCCTTGTCACCCAGCGCTCTGCGGTGCCCGACCGCCCGCCGCTCCAGCTCCGGCCCCGGCAACCGCGGCACCCGGATCGGCTCTGCCCGGATCGCCGCAAGCACCGCGGCCCGGCGGCGCTCGGCCGCCACCCGCGCGGCGGGGGAGCCCCGCCCCGACGCGGTCGGTTCGCGCGGGAACTCCGGCGTCCGCTCCACCGCCTGGACCCGCGCCATCAGATACAGCCTCATGGGCGCAGGCGACCACCCGCGCGGACTGCGGCCCAGTACATCCGGCTCCCCGAGCAGGTCCCGCACCATCGCATCGGTCCAGCCGCGCCCGCGCAGCCCGGCGAGTGACACAAAGGTCGTACGGTCCGTCATGATTCCCCCAGTTGTCATCGACGGAGAGTGACGAATCCAGTGAAGCGCACCCCACTGACAACGCCGGATCGGCGGGGGAATCCAAGCCGCACCTCTTGATGTGAGCATGACCCTGGTGCTCCTATAGGTCTGGACCATTTCCGTGGAAGTGCCGAAGGCCCGAGGGAAGCGGAGGCCCGACCGTGACACGCCCCCCGGCGCCCGCCGCCCTGACCGCGATCGCCGCTGCGCTCCTCCTCATCCTCAGCGGCTGCTCGGCGGGCAAGGTGAAGGACACCGAGAAGCCGTCCACGCCCCAGGGCCTCACCGTCCAGGCCGGCAGCGCAAGCTCCGTGCACGTCATGTGGGAGGCGGCCACGGACGACACCGGCGTCACCGCCTACGAGGTCTTCCAGAAAGGGGTCAAGGTCAAGACCCTTACCGGAGGCCGCACGATGGTCGACATCGAGCGCCTCGCCCCCTCGACCGCGTACAGCTTCACCGTCCGGGCCCTCGACGCCGCCGGAAACCGGTCGCCGCAGACCGCCGCCGTCACCGTGACCACACCCGCCGCCGCCCCCGAGGACCGCACGGCGCCGTCGGCGCCCCGCGTGCTGCGCGGCACCGCGGACGGCCGGCACGCGGCGACCCTGACCTGGGCGCGGTCCACGGACGCCACCGGCGTCACCGCCTACGACATCTACCAGGAGGACTCCCGCGTCCACAGTGTCACCGGTGACATGACGACCGCCCGCGTCACAGGACTGCGTCCCGGCACGGTGTACACCTTCACCGTCCGGGCCCGGGACGCCGCCGAGAACTCCTCGCCCGACAGCAACCCCGTCGACCTCACCACCGCCGCCGCGCCGGGCGCCCCGCCCGCGACCGCGCCCACCGGGCTCACGGCGACCGCGCGCCCGGGCGAGATCGTGCTGACCTGGACACCGCCCGAGACAGGCGCGCCGGTCAAGGAGCACCAGCTCCACCTCAACGGCGCGTTCGCCACCACGATCGTCTGGGGCGCGCAGCCCCCGCCCGGCCCGGTCACCTACACCCTCACCGTCACGGACCCGCCCGGCACCCGCTACAGCGTCAAGATCCGCGCCAGACTCCCGGACGGACGCTGGGGCGACTTCTCCGCCCAGCGGACCGTCGTCGTCACGGGCCGGTGAATCAGGGTCCGGTGAATCACGGCCCGGTGAGTCACCGGCCCAGGCCCGCCCCGCCGAACGCGCCCGCGCCGTCCGCCCGTTGCCACCACGTCTCAAGGCACGCCTGGTCCATCGCCCCCCAGCTTGGGGTCTCCTGCACCAGGGTGAGGCCCAGCCGGCGCCCCAGATCCACCATCGTGCGCCCGGCGGCCGTCCGCTCCCGGCAGTAGGCGGTGAGGCCGCCGTCGCGCAGGGAGCTCTCCAGTGCCGACGCGTCCTGGAGCGCCTTGACCGCGCCCGCGCCGGTGTGCGGCCGGGCCACCGTCGCCGCGTCACCCAGCAGGACCAGGCGGCCGGTGGCGTAACGCGGCGCCGTGAAGTCGTACAGCGGCTGGATGAACAGCTCCTCGGGTGCCGTCAGCCTGATCAACTCGCCCCAGAACGGCGGCAGAAGGGTGTCCGTGACGTGGGTGAGGCGGGTGCGCAGGGGCTCGGTGACCTGTCGTGTCTGACGCTGTACGTCATGACCGGCGGGCGGGGCGGTGTAGAGCACCCAGTTCACCCGCTGCCCGCCCACGCCGTCGGGGATGCGGTACACGATCACATGGCCCCCGGCGAACACCACATAGGTGCAGTCCGTCACCGGCCACAGCTCCGCATTCGGGAGCCGGTCGGCGGGGTAGGCCCCCCGCCAGGCAAGATAGCCGCTGTAGCGGGGCCGCACATCGGGACAGGCTGCCGTACGGACCGCCGAGCGGTAGCCGTCCGCGCCGATGACGAAGTCGTATGCGTCCGACCGCGCCTGCCTGCCCGTCAGCGAGTGGACCTCCACCCCGTCCCCGGCAGGCGTGACCGCCTTCACCAGCGAGCCGGTGCGGAACTCCACGCCCTCCGGGATGCGTCGACGCAGCTCGCGCCAGAGCGGCCCCCAGTTGTACGTACGGAAGGGGAACGGCAGCCCGCCGATCTCCCGTCCGAGCGGCCCGGCCGCCGCGTCGGCCACGTACCAGCGCCGCGCGGACAGCTGCACCCACGGCATCGCCGCGTCCATGTAGCCGTGCTCCGCCAGCTCCGCGTACCGGTCGTTGTGCACCGCAAGGCCCACACCCCGGTCGGCGAGCCGCCCGGAGGTGCGCTCGTACACGGTGATCCGGTCGGCCCCACCGCGGTGAGCGGCGAGCGCGGCGGCACAGCCCGCGATGCTCCCGCCCACGATCGCGACGTCTCGTCCACGCATGGGGCCCGGATGGCAGTCGCGCCCCCGGCCCCGCGCCGCGTCAGGACAAGGTGGCCAGATACATCCCCGAGGTCCCCGCGCCCGGAGTGTTGCGGCAGGCGTGCTGCGTGGCGGACGCGGCGTGGGCCAGGGCGAGGCAGCGGCCCAGGGCGAGCTGGCCGAAGTGGTTCGGGTGCATCGACTCCTGCACCGGGCCCTGCGTCCCGTCGCTGTCGATCCAGCGCACCCACTCGCTCGTCGCGGCCGACGCGGGCCTCGTGGCCGTGACCTGCCGGCTCGCCGAGGCACACACCTCACGCCCCTGGAAGGCGCCCCGCAGATCAAGGAAGGCCGTCCCCTTGGCCGTGGCGACGGCCCTGAGCCGGTCGGCGAGCTGTGGGACGAGCTTGTCGCGCGCCCAGTCGGAGTCGCCGTCCCAGAAGGGGCAGCCGCCGGTGCTCACCCGGTCCCAGCCGCTCTCGGAGTAGCGGTTCTCGGCGCCGCGGGGGAGGGGCGAGGGATAGGACTGGAGCACGATCCGGTACGAGGACGGGGCCTGCCCGGCGGCGGACATCACCGCGCGGATCTCGTCGACGGCCTTGCCGACACCCGCCATGGCCGGCCCGATCTTGGCGTCGACGACGGGCTGCTGGTCGTCGTGGCAGTACGAGTACCAGATGATGTAGTCCTTCGCGCAGGCCGTGATGATCTCGGTGAACCCGAGGTCGTTGCCGCCGACGGAGAGGGCGATCAGCTCGATGTCGTGCGTCGCGGCGACCGCGGCGAGCCGGTCGGCCTGCGGCGCCTCCCCGCGGTAGGCCCTGCCGCCCTGCGCGGCGCGGAAGACGTTCTCCGTACGCGCCCCCGAGCAGGCCAGGTTGACCATGACGTCGGCGCGCCCCGCGAGTGAGGAGACCGGCGCGGAGTCCGAGCGGTGGCATCCGCTGACCGAGGTGTCACCGTACACACGCGTCGGGTCGTATCCCGCCCCCGTCCAGGCCCGGTCCGTGCCGTCCCGGCTGCCGCTGTCGGTGAGGCTGTTGCCCTGCCAGCGTCCGGCCTCGCCGGAGATGAAGCTGTCACCCATCGTGACGACGGCCGTGGGGAGGGCGGTGGACTGTGTGGCTGTGTCGGATGCGGCCGAGGCGGCGGAGGTGGCCGAAACGATGAGCGGGAGTGCGAGAGCGGCGGCGAGCCACCGGGACATGCGTCTGGTGCGGAATCCGGGCATGGCTGTGCTCCTGCGCGAATGCATGGGGGCATGCGAGGGTGGGGGACAGCCGCCGGCGCCGGTGGCATGGCGGAATCTGACACGTGCCGGCTTGTTACCGCTAGGTAGCGGAAGATTTCGTTTTCATCACGCCGCCCGTCCGTTCGGTCGGCGTAGTCGCGCGACGCAGGGGAGAGACAGCTCCGCCCCCTGGCGCTGTGCGCGCGCCAGGGGGCGGAGAATGCCGGACGAACTACCGCTCGGCTGCTGTGCGTTCAGCCGACCAGCTGTTCGTAGGCCGGGAGGGTGAGGAAGTCCTCGTAGTTCTCGTCGAGGGCGACCTTCAGGAGGAGGTCGTGGGCCTGCTGCCAGTTGCCCTGGCCGAAGGCCTCGTCGCCGATCTCCTCGCGGATCGCGGCCAGCTCCTGCGCCGCGACCTCGCGGGCCAGCTCGGGGGTGGCGCGCTTGCCGTTCTCGAAGACCACGCCCGCGTTGATCCACTGCCAGATCTGGGAGCGGGAGATCTCGGCGGTGGCCGCGTCCTCCATCAGGTTGAAGATCGCCACCGCGCCGAGGCCGCGGAGCCAGGCCTCGATGTAGCGGATGCCGACCTGGACCGCGTTGCGCAGGCCGTCGTACGTCGGCCTGGCGTCGAGGGAGTCGATGGCGATCAGGTCACCGGGGGCGACGGACACGTCCTCGCGCAGCCGGTCCTTCTGGTTGGGCTTGTCGCCGAGGACCGCGTCGAAGGAGGCCATCGCGATCGGCACCAGGTCGGGGTGGGCGACCCAGGAGCCGTCGAAGCCGTCGTTCGCCTCGCGGTCCTTGTCGGCCTTGACCTTCTCGAAGGCGACCTTGTTGACCTCGGCGTCCTTGCGGGACGGGATGAAGGCCGCCATGCCGCCGATCGCGTGCGCGCCGCGCTTGTGGCACGTACGGACGAGGAGTTCGGTGTACGCGCGCATGAACGGGGCCGTCATCGTCACCGCGTTGCGGTCCGGGAGGACGAACTTGGCGCCGCCGTCACGGAAGTTCTTGACGATCGAGAAGAGGTAGTCCCAGCGGCCGGCGTTGAGGCCCGCGGCGTGGTCCTTCAGCTCGAAGAGGATCTCTTCCATCTCGTACGCGGCCGTGATCGTCTCGATCAGGACGGTCGCGCGGACGGTGCCCTGCGGGATGCCGACGTAGTCCTGCGCGAAGACGAAGATGTCGTTCCAGAGGCGCGCCTCCAGGTGCGACTCCGTCTTCGGGAGGTAGAAGTACGGGCCCTTGCCCAGGTCGATCAGGCGCTGGGCGTTGTGGAAGAAGTAGAGGCCGAAGTCGACCAGCGCGCCGGGGACCGGGCGGCCGTCGAAGCGCAGGTGGCGCTCTTCGAGGTGCCAGCCGCGCGGGCGCATCACGACCGTGGCGAGCTCCTCGGCCGGCTTCAGGGCGTACGACTTGCCGGTGCGGGCGTCCGTGAAGTCGATCTTCCGCTCGTAGGCGTCGATCAGGTTGAGCTGGCCGAGGACGACGTTCTCCCAGGTGGGGGCGGAGGCGTCCTCGAAGTCGGCGAGCCAGACCTTGGCGCCCGAGTTCAGGGCGTTGATGGTCATCTTGCGGTCGGTCGGGCCGGTGATCTCGACCCGGCGGTCGTTCAGGGCCGCCGGGGCCGGCGCGACCTTCCAGCTGTCGTCCTCGCGGAGCTGTGCGGTCTCCGGGAGGAAGTCGAGCGTGGAGGTGCGGGCGATCTCGGCGCGGCGCTCGGCCCGGCGGGCGAGCAGCTCGTCCCGGCGCGGGGTGAACCGCCGGTGCAGCTCGGCCACGAAGGCCAGGGCCTCGTCGGTGAGCACTTCCTCCTGGCGGGGGAGCGGCTCTGCATCGACGACGGCCAACGGGGACGGCGCTGGTGCGGACATGAACTGTCACTTCCTTCAGCGGACTTCACGGGCGGTGCTGGGTCGTGCTCCGCGGCCGCCGAGCGTCGTCAGACGGCACGCAGTGCCGCGGGCGCCGAGATACGGCCGCGAGCGCCGTCTGAGGCATCGGGCGCTTCTGAACAGTGGATACTAGTTTCCTCATGGTGGAAGTTCAATGGTTTGTTGATGTCGAGATTCTTCGGGTCGACAAAACCTGGCTCTGAGTGCCACCTCGTTCACTCAAGGTGCTCCATCCCGTCCAGCCGCGCCAGGTCTTCGGGGCGGTCGATGTCGAAGGGCTCGGCCACATCCGAACAGTCGACCAGCGTGATCGCATCCCGGTGGGCCGCCAGATAGTCCCGCGCGCCCTGGTCGCCAACCGCGCCCGCGACGATCTCCGCCCACCGGTCCGCGCCGAACAGCACCGGATGGCCGCGCTCGCCGTCGTACGAGGCCGCCGCCAGCGAGCCCGGCGAGCGGTACGCGGCCCGCACCCGCGCCACCGCCTCGGCGCCGATGCCCGGCTGGTCCACCAGGCTCACCAGCGCGGCGCCCGCCCCTGTCCCCGCGAGTGACGCGAGCCCCGCCCGCAGTGACGAGCCCATGCCCTCCTCCCAGCGGGGGTTGTCCACCAGGACGCAGCCGGTGAGCGAGGCCCGCTCCCGTACGAGATCGGCGGAAGCCCCCAGGACCACATGGACCACCTCGCAGCCGCCCTCGCGCAACACACGCACCGCGTGTTCCACGAGTGGGCGCCCGCGATGCTGGAGCAGCGCCTTCGGACGACCGCCGAGCCGCCGCCCCCCACCGGCCGCCAGTAGAAGCCCGACCACGGGCCGGGCGCCGCCGGGCTGTGTCATGTCGGACGTCACATCAGGCTGGACGGTGTCAGATGTCGGTGTCATGGGTGACTGCATACCGCACGCCCGCAAATCCGTCCGGTTTCTGTCCACGGAGTGGCGCCCACCGCGCGCCGTGGCGTTAACTTGCCCGCGCACAACGATGTGCGAGGGGAGAGAGCCGTGTTGCGGAGCATGGGGCAGAGGCGTGTGACGGGCAGCGACGAAGACCCGAGAGTGGCGGAGCTGAGCGCTGCGGTCTCCCGGCTCCGCCGTGAACTGGCCGGTCACCACGCCGAGTTCGCCGACCGTGGCATCGCCGAGGACGAGCTCGCCGCACTCGCCGCGATGGCGCTCGGCGGAGTGCCCGAAGTGCGCCGGATGCGCCGCTCCTTACTGCTCATCGTCGGGTCGATCGGCTCGGTCAGCGCGCTGCGCGACGGGCTGACGGAGGTCCGCCACGCCGTCGAACTCTTCGGCGAGCCCCCGCGCCGACCCGACGACGGGACCCAGCTCCCTACCGCCTGATCAGCCGCCGGGCCGTCGCCGCCGCCACCGCGGCCGTACGCGAGTCCACGCCCAACTTGGCGAAGATGTGCACCAGATGGGACTTCACCGTCGCCTGGCTCAGGAACAGCCGCTTGCTGATCTGCTGGTTCGACAGCCCCTCGCCCACCAGCTGGAGCACCTCCAGCTCCCGCTTCGTCAGCGCCTCCGCGGGCGTCCGCATCCGGTCCATCAGCCGGTGCGCCACCGCCGGGGCCAGCGCCGACTGGCCGGCCGCCGCGGTACGGACCGCCGCCGCCAGCTCTTCCGGCGGAGCGTCCTTGAGGAGATAGCCGCTCGCCCCGGCCTCGACCGCAGCCAGGATGTCCGCGTCCGAGTCGTACGTCGTCAGCACCAGCACCCGTGGCCCGCCCGCCCGCGCCGTGATGGCGGCCGTCGCCTCCGAGCCGTGCATCCCCGCCCCGAACTGCAGGTCCATCAGGACGACGTCGACACCGCCGCCGGCGGCCAGCTCCACCGCCCGCTCGGCCGTGGCCGCCTCCGCGACCACCGTGAAGTCCGGTTCGGTGTCCAGGACCGCCCGCAGACCGGCCCGTACCACCGGATGGTCGTCGGCGAGCAGAAGGCGGACGGTCATCAGGAGGCCTCCGGGTGCGCGCCGGCGCCGTCCCCGCGGGGGCCGGAAACAGCAGTGTGCAATGGCAGTGTCAACGGCAACGGCAGGGTGACGGCGACGGCCGTGCCCTGGCCGGGCGCCGACTCGACGGTGAACGTGCCGCCCAGCGACTGGGCACGCGAGCGCATCGCGGGCAGCCCGAACCCGGCGTCCGACGAGGCGACGACCGCCTCCGGCCAAAACCCCCTGCCGTCGTCCACCACGTCCAGCGTCACCGACGCGTCCATGAAGGTCAGTGTGATCTCGGCGCGCGAGGCGCCCGCGTGCCGGACCGTGTTCGCCAGCGCGGACTGGGCGATCCGCAGCAGCGCCACCTCGTACGGCGTCGGCAGCTCCACCGGAGTGCCGCTGAGCGAGAAACGCACCCGCGGCCCCGGGCCCGGCTCGCACAGCCGCTCAAGCGCCCCGGCCAGCGAGCCGTGCTCCAGGTCCGGCGGCGACAGGGCCCGTACGAAGCGCCGCGCCTCGGCGAGATTGTCCTGCGCGGCCTGCCGGGCCCGGCCGATGTGGGCCGCCGCGGGAGAAGCCTCCGGCAGCGCCCGCTCGGCGGCCCGCAGCAGCAGCTGGATGGACGAAAGCCCCTGCGCCAGGGTGTCGTGGATCTCCCGGGCGAGCCGCTCCCGCTCCGCGAGCGTGCCCGCGTGCCGTTCGGCGGCGGCCAGCTCGGCCCGGGTCGCGATCAGCTCCTCGATGAGCTGGCGCCGCCGCTCGCTCTCCCGGTACAGCGCCTGATAGCCGAGGACGGTCGCGACCGCGACCGCCGCGCCCAGCAGCGGACCGATGAAGGCCCCGGGGTTCAGCGGCCGGCCGTGCCCCATGTACGAACCGATCGCGGCGGCCGCGGTGACGGCGACGGCCGGCAGTGACCAGCGGGCGGGCAGCAGATGCAGCTGGAGGAAGTACAGCGGGAAGGCCACCCACAGGGCGTCCGGCGTCAGCCAGAGCAGCGCCAGCCAGGACATCCCGAGCGCCGCGAGCCAGAGGCCGCCCGCCCGCCGCCTCAGGCGCACGGCCGGCAGGAGCGATCCGGCCGCGTACACCGCGCCGGTCACCGCCGCCACCGCCGAGGCCGCCCCGGCGTGCGGAGCGCCGCCGCCCCACGCCCGTACCACCGCCAGCGCCAGCAGCCCCGCCATCAGTAGATGCAGACACAGGCGCAGCGCGCGCAGGGCAGGGGTGAGGGTGCGGGGATCCATGGTCCGTCCAGGGTAGGCCGGAGCCGACAATCCGGACTCAACCGAAAGTTTGATTGCGGAGCCATCCGTGGCGCGATGCCGCCACCCGTCCAGGCACAGGAGTCTGGTCACCATGTTCGTGGCATGGAGAGATCTGAGATTCGCCAAAGGGCGGTTCACCCTGATGGGGACGGTGATCGTGCTGATCACCCTGCTCGTCGGGCTGCTGTCCGGGCTGACGGCCGGGCTCGCGCGGGAGAACATCTCGGCGATCACCGGACTGCCCGCCGACCGTCTCGCCTTCGCGGCGCCGCCCTCCGGCCAGTCGGTGTCGTTCACCAACTCCTCGGTCACCGAGGACGCGTGGCGGAGCTGGGCCGGACAGCCGGGCGTGCGGGCCGCCGCGCCGATCGGCATCCGTACGCTGAACGCCTCCGCCGGGGACCGCACGGCGGCGGTCTCCGCCTTCGGCACCGAGCCGTCGGCGCGGATCGCCCCCGACAGCGCGAAGCTCGGCCCCGGCAAGGCCGTGCTCTCCGAGTCGGCCGCGCGGGAACTGGGGGCCGGGGTCGGGGACGCCGTACGGCTCGGCCCGCTGGAGGCGACGGTCTCGGCGGTCGCCGGAGACGCCTCGTACAGTCACACCCCGGTCGTCTGGACCTCCCTCGACGACTGGCAGCGCCTCGGGCACAGCGGTACGACCCCCCAGGAACAGGCCACCGTCATCGCGCTCAGGCTCGCGGACGGCGCGGACGGCGCCGACCTCGAGGCCGGTGACCGGGCCGCCGGCACCACGACGCGGACCGTCGACGAGGCCCTCACCGCCATAGGGTCCTACCAGGCCGAGAACGGCTCCCTGCAGCTGATGCGCGGCTTCCTCTTCGTCATCTCCGCGCTGGTGATAGGGGCCTTCTTCACCGTGTGGACGATCCAGCGCAGCGCGGACGTGGCCGTGCTGAAGGCGCTCGGCGCCTCCACCCCGTACCTCCTCAAGGACGCGCTCGGGCAGGCGGTGCTGATGCTCGCGGCGGGCACACTGCTCGGGACGGCCCTGGCTGTCGGCATCGGCGCGGTGGTCAGCGGCGGGGACGTGCCCTTCGTCCTCGAACCGCTGACCGTGCTCGGCCCGGCCGCCGTGATGATCGTCCTCGGCGTACTGGGCGCGGCCCTGTCCATCCGGCGGATCACCGCCGTCGACCCGCTGACCGCACTCGGGAGCGCACGGTGACACTGCACCTCGACGACGTGACCCTCACCTACCCCGACGGCGACGGGCGGCTGACCGCCCTCGACTCCGTCTCCCTCCACGTCCCGGCCGGCACCCTCACCGCCGTCGTCGGCCCGTCCGGCTCCGGGAAGTCGAGCCTGCTGGCGGTCGCGGCGACGCTGGTGACCCCGGACCGCGGCCGGGTGGTCGTGGACGGTACGGACACGGCGGGCCTCGACCCGGCCGGCAAGGCCGCGCTGCGCCGCGAACGCATCGGGATCGTCTTCCAGCAGCCCAATCTGCTGCCCTCGCTGACCGCCGCCGAGCAGCTGGAGGTGATGGCCCATCTCTCCGGCCGCCGGACGAAGGCGGGACGGGAACGGGCCCTCGCCCTCCTCGACGCGGTCGGCCTCGCCGACCTGGCGGCCCGCCGCCCGCACCAGCTCTCCGGAGGGCAGCGTCAGCGCGTCAACATCGCGCGGGCGCTGATGAACGACCCGGCGGTGCTGCTCGTCGACGAGCCGACGAGCGCCCTGGACCACGAGCGGGGGGCCGCCGTGCTCGACCTGCTGGTGGCGCTCACCCAGGAGCGGGGGACGGCCACGGTCCTGGTGACACATGACCGTGCACACCTGGAGCGGATGGACCGGACGGTGAGTGTCCAGGACGGCCGGCTGTCCGCACCGGCCGCCCGGCGCTGAGGCCCCCCGGCCACGCCCGCGACGGACATGGCGAAAGGGCCCCCGGCATGGCCGGGGGCCCTTCCCTACCCACTTGTTCTCAGGCCTGGTTGCCCGCGGTGTTCACCAGCGCCGTCGACAGCTCGCGCGCGACCTCCTGAAGGATCGGGACGATCTTCTCCGTCGCCGCCTCCGTCACCCGGCCCGCCGGCCCGGAGATCGAGATGGCCGCCGCGGTGGGGGAGTCGGGCACCGGCACCGCCAGGCAGCGGACCCCGATCTCCTGCTCGTTGTCGTCCACCGCGTAGCCGGTCCTGCGGACCTGCTCCAGAGCGGCGAGGAAGCCGTCGGGCGTCGTGATCGTCTTCTCCGTGGCGGCGGGCATGCCGGTACGGGCGAGCAGCGCCCGCACCTCCTCGGCCGGGGTGTGCGCGAGGAGCGCCTTGCCCACGCCGGTGGAGTGCGGCAGCACGCGCCGGCCGACCTCGGTGAACATCCGCATGGAGTGCTTGGACGGCACCTGGGCGACGTAGACGATCTCGTCGCCGTCGAGCAGCGCCATGTTCGCGGTCTCGCCGGTCTCCTCGACGAGGCGGGCGAGATAGGGGCGGGCCCACGTGCCGAGCAGCCGCGAGGCGGATTCGCCGAGCCGGATCAGCCGGGGGCCCAGGGCGTAGCGGCGGTTGGACTGCTGGCGTACGTAGCCGCAGGCCACCAGCGTGCGCATCAGCCGGTGGATGGTGGGCAGCGGGAGTCCGCTGCTGGCGGAGAGCTCACTGAGCCCGACCTCGCCCCCGGCGTCGGCCATCCGTTCCAGGAGGTCGAAGGCACGCTCGAGGGACTGGACGCCACCGGTGGAGTTACCGGTGGTTTTGGCGTCGGTGGTGCTGGCGCTGGACGTCGGCACGTCAAGTCCTTTCGGGGCAGGCGGGCAAGTCAGCAGCCTACCGGGCCGTTCCTCCGGGCACACGGCCCCGGTACCGGCGTCCGGGCCGGTCAGGGGGGTGTTTGTCCGGTGTCGGCGGCCGCTCGCGGCGGTACCGGTCTCCCCGCATGTGCGGAGCTACGTTCTACTGTACGAAATTTCCATTCCACTTCATGGAAACGTCCAAGAGGCCGCTCGTGCGGGGCCGGAGTCGGGCGGATGCTGGATCTGTGTCCTTGACGCCGCGCGGTCCGAAGTGAAGACTCCTTCAACAGTTCGTTGAATTTCTGCTGGATGAGAGGGGCACGGGTGTCCGACCTCGACGTGAACCTGGTACTGCGTTCGACCCGCGTCGTCACCCTGGAGGGGACGCGCGCCGCATCGGTCGCCGTCGCCGACGGAAGGATCGCGGCCGTACTGCCGTACGACACCGAGGTGCCGGCCGGCGCCCGCCTGGAGGACTTCGGCGACGACGTCGTCCTGCCCGGCCTCGTCGACACCCATGTGCATGTGAACGACCCCGGCCGCACCGAGTGGGAGGGGTTCTGGACCGCCACCCGCGCGGCCGCCGCCGGTGGCATCACCACCCTCCTCGACATGCCGCTCAACTCCATCCCGCCCACCACCACCGTCGAACACCTGCGGACCAAGCAGGAGGTCGCCCGGCCCAAGGCGCACATCGACGTCGGCTTCTGGGGCGGCGCCCTGCCCGACAACGTCAAGGACCTGCGGCCGCTGCATGACGCCGGCGTCTTCGGCTTCAAATGCTTCCTGTCGCCGTCCGGGGTGGACGAGTTCCCCGCGCTCGACCAGGACCAGCTGGCCCAGTCCCTGGCGGAGGTCGCCGGGTTCGACGGGCTGATGATCGTGCACGCCGAGGACCCGCACCACCTCGCCGCCGCGCCCCAGAAGAGCAGCGAGAAGTATGCCGACTTCCTCGCCTCGCGCCCCCGCGACGCCGAGAACACCGCGATCGAGAACCTGATCGCCCAGGCCCGGCGGCTCGGCGCCCGCGTCCACGTCCTGCACCTGTCCTCCTCGGACGCGCTGCCGCTGATCGCCGCGGCCAGGCGCGAGGGCGTCCAGGTCACCGTGGAGAGCTGCCCGCACTTCCTCACCCTCACGGCCGAGGAGGTCCCGGACGGCGCCACCGAGTTCAAGTGCTGCCCGCCGATCCGCGAGGCCTCGAACCAGGACGCCCTGTGGCAGGGCCTGATCGACGGCACCATCGACTGCATCGTCTCGGACCACTCGCCGTCGACCGCCGACCTCAAGACCCCCGACTTCGCCTCCGCCTGGGGTGGCATCTCCTCCCTCCAGCTCGGCCTGCCGGCGATCTGGACCGAGGCCCGCCGCCGCGGCCTCACCCTCGTCGACGTCGCCCGCTGGATGTCTACCGCCCCGGCCCGCCTCGCCGGCCTGCACCGCAAGGGCGCGATCGAGGCCGGACGCGACGCCGACTTCGCCGTCCTCGCCCCCGACGAGACCTTCACGGTCGACCCGGCCGAGCTCCAGCACCGCAACCGCGTCACCGCCTACGCCGGCAAGACCCTGCACGGAGTCGTGAAGTCCACCTGGCTGCGCGGTGAGCGCATCGCCGACCACGGCACCCTCGCCGAGCCGAGCGGCCGGCTCCTCGAAAGGAACCACTGACACCATGACGTCGATACCGAGCTTCACCGGTGACGCCAGCCCCTACGGCGGCGGCGACCCGTACGCCGACTACCGCACTGCCGACTTCCCCTTCACGCAGTACGCCGACCTCGCCGACCGGCGGCTCGGCGCGGGCGTGATCGCCGCCAACGACGAGTTCTTCGCCGAGCGCGAGAACATGCTCAAGCCGGAGGCCGCGGAGTTCGACCCGGAGCACTTCGGGCACAAGGGCAAGATCATGGACGGCTGGGAGACCCGCCGCCGCCGTGGTGTCTCCGCCCAGCAGCCGCACCCCACCGACGAGGACCACGACTGGGCGCTCGTACGCCTCGGCGCCCCCGGTGTCATCCGCGGCATCGTCGTCGACACCGCTCACTTCCGGGGCAATTACCCGCAGGCTGTCTCCGTCGAGGCGACCTCGGTCGCGGGCTCCCCGTCCCCCGAGGACCTGCTCGCCGACGACGTCAAGTGGGTGACGCTGGTACCCCGTACGGCCATCGGCGGCCACGCGGCGAATGGTTTCTCCGTCGACGTGGAGCAGCGCTTCACGCACCTGCGGGTCAACCAGCACCCCGACGGCGGCATCGCCCGCCTGCGCGTCTACGGCGAGGTCGCCCCCGACCCGGCGTGGCTGGGCGTGCTCGGCACCTTCGACCTCGTGGCCCTGGAGAACGGCGGCCAGGTCGAGGACGCCTCCGACCGCTTCTACTCCCCGGCGACCAACACCATCCAGCCGGGCCGCTCGCGCAAGATGGACGACGGCTGGGAGACCCGCCGCCGCCGCGACAAGGGCAACGACTGGATCCGCTACCAGTTGGTGGCCGAGTCGGAGATCCGCGCGGTCGAGATCGACACCGCGTACCTCAAGGGCAACAGCGCGGGCTGGGCGTCGCTTTCCGTGTCGGACGGCTCGGACAACTGGACCGAGGTCCTGCCCCGCACCCGCCTCCAGCCCGACACGAACCACCGCTTCGTGCTGGCCACCCCGGCGGTCGGCACGCACGTCCGCATCGACATCTACCCCGACGGCGGCATCTCCCGCCTCCGCCTCTTCGGCTCCCTCACGGCCGAGGGCTCGGCGCGGCTGACCGCCCGCCACCAGGAGCTGGGCGGGTAACGACACCCCGCCCGATCGCGCGAGGGCGCACCGGCCCGACAGCACCGGTGCGCCCCGCGCGGCTTTTTCGTACGGTCCACGCGCGAGTGCGGCCCGCTTCGTACGGACCACGCGCGCGTGGAGGCCTCTTACGGTCCACGCGCGCGTGCCGTTCTTCTGCAGGCGCCTTTTACGGCCCCGCGCGGCCCGTCCGCCCTACGCCGCGTGCCCGCCGTCCACCGCGAACTCCGCGCCCGTGACGTACTCCGCGCCCGGTCCCGCCAGGAACGCGACCATGGAGGCGATCTCGTCCGGGTCGCCGAAGCGGCCGAGCGCCGTCATCGCGCTCTGGCCCGAGGCGTACGGGCCGTCCGCCGGGTTCATGTCCGTGTCGACCGGACCCGGGTGGACGATGTTCGCGGTGATGCCGCGCCCGCCCAGTTCCCGGGCGAGCGCCTTGGTCAGGCCCGTCAGCGCGGACTTGCTCATCGTGTAGAGCGTGCCGCCGGGCCCCGGGACGCGCTGCGTCATGCAGGAGCCGATGGTGATGATCCGTCCGCCGCGCTCCATGCGTCCGGCCGCCTCCTGGGACGCCAGGAAGACGCCCCGGACATTCACCGCGAGGGCCCGGTCCACGTCCTTCAGGCTCAGGCTCTCCAGCGGGGCCAGGACCCCGACGCCCGCGTTGTTGACCAGGACGTCCAGCCGCCCGAAGGCCTCCGCGGCCCGTCGCACTGCGCCCGCCGCCTCGTCCGCGTCGGCCGAGTCGGCCCGCAGGGCCAGCGCCCGGCGGCCGGTCGACTCGATCTTCGCGGCGACCTCGCGGGCCCGCTCCTCGTCCCGTACGTACGTGAAGGTCACGTCCGCGCCCTCCTGGGCCAGCCGCAGCGCCGTCGCCGCGCCGATGCCCCGGCTCCCGCCCGTGACCAGCACACTCTTGCCGTTCATCGCCGAACCTCCGCAAACCTCGTCAGTAGTTGCGGGTTCAAGGAAACTCGGCGCGCGCCCCCCGCGCTGGCGGGAAACGGACGGCGACCCGGCCACCGGGCGATCGGCGGGCGATGAGTTTTCCCGAGCGGTGGAGTCGGAGCTGGTGAGACACGATGGACCGGAAGAGAAAGGCACCTGCCATGGCCAAGCTCACCCTCACCCAGTTCCTCTCGCTCGACGGCGTCTACCAGGCACCCGGCGGCCCGGACGAGGACCCAAGCGGCGGGTTCGACCAGGGCGGCTGGACCGTGCCGTACGGGGACGACGACTTCGGCGCCTTCATGGACGACGTCTTCTCGCGGCCCGCCGCCTTCCTGCTCGGCCGCCGCACGTACGAGATCTTCGCGAGCTACTGGCCCAGGATGACCGACCCCGCCGACCCGATCGCCTCCAAGCTCAACTCCCTGCCCAAATACGTCGCGTCCACCACCATGAGCTCCGCGGACTGGGCCGGCACCACCATCCTCGGCGGGGACCTCGTCAAGGAGATCTGGGCGCTCAAGGAGCGCACCACCGACGGCGAGGTACAGATGCACGGCAGCGGCGGCCTCGCCCAGTCCCTGATGGCGCACGACCTCATCGACACGCTCAATCTGCTGGTCTTCCCCGTCGTCCTCGGCAAGGGACGCCGGCTGTTCGCCGAGGGCGCGCAGCCCACCGCGTTCCGGCACACCGACGCCAGGACCACCGGCTCCGGCATCGCCATCCACACCTACGAACTGGCCGGCCGGCCCGCGTACGGCTCCTACGTGTAGTCCTCCGGGGCGGGAAACATCTGGCGCCCCCGTCCACGCCGCGGGTACGGTGATCGTCCCCGTGCGAGCCGCTGAAGTCTCCACCTCTTTCCATGCGTTGGAGCAGGCCCGCCGTGTCCTCGATCGCCGCGTCCGTCCCGCTGCCCGCCCCCCGCCGGGCCTGGCTCACCGACCTGCCCGTCCTGCTCGTCGCGGTCGTCTGGGGCGCCAGCTATCTGGCCGCCAAGGGCATCACGACCACCCACACCGTCGTCGCCGTCCTCGTGCTGCGCTTCGCCGTGGTCCTGCCCGCCCTGGTGGTGGCCGGTTGGCGTCGGCTGCGCGCGCTGAGCGCCGCGCAGTGGCGCGGGGCCGGACTGCTCGGGCTCGTCCTCAGCGGGATCTTCCTCCTGGAGACGTACGGCGTCGTCCACACCTCGGCCACCAACGCCGGGCTCATCATCAGCCTCACGATGATCTTCACACCGCTGGCGGAGGCCGCGGTGACCGGCGTCCGGCCGCCCAGGGCCTTCCTCGCCGCGGCCGCGCTCTCGGTCGCCGGAGTCGTGCTGCTCACCCAGGGCGGCGGGTTCACCACCCCCTCGCTCGGCGACCTGCTGATCCTGCTGGCCGCCGTCGCCCGTACGGCGCACGTCCTCGCCATGTCCCGGATCAAGGCCGTCCAGGGCGCCGACGCCCTCTCCCTGACCACGGTCCAGCTCGGCGGCGCGGTCGCCGTCTTCGCGCTGCTGGCCGCCGTCCCCGGCACCGGCACCTCACCCTGGGCGGTGGCCGTCGGCTTCGGACCGCGTGAGTGGGCCGGGTTGCTCTTCCTCTCCGTCTTCTGCACGCTCTTCGCCTTCTTCGTACAGATGTGGGCCGTGCGCCGCACCTCGCCGTCCCGGGTCAGCCTGCTGCTCGGCACGGAACCGCTGTGGGCGGCGGCCGTCGGCATCGCCGTCGGCGGCGAACACCTCGGCGCCGTCGGCCTGCTCGGCGCGGTGCTCGTCCTCGCCGGCACCACCTGGGGCCGCCGGGCCGCCGCCTAGCGCCCCCCGCGCCTCAGGCCTTCGACGACCGGTCGGCGATCATCATCACGGCGATGCCGAGGACCGCGAGCACGATGTGCGCGAACAGCTCACGGCCCTGCAGAAAGCCGATGTGGTCGGTGAGGAAGCGGGTGAAACCGAAGATCGAGAACCAGCCGTTCGTCAGCTCGCGCAGCACCCCCGCACCGCCCACGATCAGCAGCACCATGCCCACGAGCTCCAGAATCTTCTTCATGGACCGAGCGTGATCCACGGCGCCCGGCCCGCGCGTCCTGCCTCGGGATGCGGCGCCGGGCCGAAAGTATCCGGCCCCGGAGACGGTGTACGACTTTGGTAGCTTCCCGCCGCCACGAGCCCGCCGGACGCTCCCCACCTCCGTAACTTTGTCGACATGACGCGTACGGACTACCCCTGGCTGCTCCCCTCGGCCATGGCGGACCCCCTCGGCCCCGAGCCGCCGGGGGACCGGGCCGGCGGACGCGGCCGGGCCAGGCCGCGCCGGACCGTACGCGACTGGATCGTCGACACCATCGGCTTCGTCCTTGCCGCGTTCATCGGGCTGCTCTCCGTCGAGGCCAGCGAGCAGTACGGCAACTCGGACGTGATCACCTTCGCCGACCAGCTCGTCGGGGCCGCCGCCTGCTGCGCCCTGTGGCTGCGCCGCCGCTGGCCCGTCGGTCTCGCCCTGGTCCTCTCCGTGACCAACACGATCGCCCCCTCGACCGGCGGCGCCCTGCTCGTCGCCCTCTTCGGTGTCGCCGTGCACCGGCCGTTCCAGCAGGTCGCCCTCGTCACCTCGGCCGCCCTGGCGAGCGGAGTCGTCCAGGTCTTCGTCCGGCCCGACCCGACCATCCACCCCGTCCTCGGCGTCGTCATCGCCGTCCTGCTCATCCTGCTGGTCACCGGCTGGGGGATGCTCGTACGCGCCCGGCGCCAGCTCGTCGTCGCGCTGCGCGAACGGGCCCGCCGGGCCGAGGCCGAGGCGGAACTCCGCGCCCAGCAGGCCCAGCGCGCCGCCCGCGAGGCCATCGCCCGTGAGATGCACGACGTCCTCGCCCACCGGCTCACCCTCCTCAGCGTGCACGCCGGCGCCCTGGAGTTCCGGCCCGACGCCCCCACCGCCGAGATCGCCCGCGTCGCCGGGGTGATCCGCGACAGCGCCCACGAGGCCCTCCAGGACCTCCGCGAGATCATCGGCGTGCTCCGCGCCCCCGGCGACCAGGGCGAGGGCGACCGGCCGCAGCCGACCCTCGCCACCCTCGACGCCCTGATCGCCGAGTCCCGGCAGGCCGGAATGACCGTCACCCTCGACAACACCATCGGCGACCCGGCCACCGTCCCCGCCGCCACCGGCCGCACGGTCTACCGCATCGCCCAGGAGGGCCTCACCAACGCCCGTAAACACGCCCCCGGCACCGAGGTGACGGTCACCGTCGGCGGCCGTCCCGGCGAGGGGCTCACCGTCGACGTCCACAACCCCGCGCCCACCGGCCCGGTCCCGCACGTCCCGGGGTCCGGCCAGGGCCTGATCGGGCTGACCGAGCGCGCCACCCTCGCCGGTGGCCGGATGGACCACGGGCCCGCCCCCGACGGCGGGTTCGCCCTCCACGCCTGGCTACCGTGGCCCTCATGACGATCCGGCTGCTCATCATCGACGACGACCCCCTGGTCCGGGCGGGCCTCTCCTTCATGCTCGGGGGCGCCGAGGACATCGAGATCGTCGGCGAGGGCTCCGACGGCGCCGATGTGCCCGAACTCGTCGCCGCTCACGCCCCCGACGTCGTCCTGATGGACATCCGGATGCCGCGGGTCGACGGACTGACCGCCACCGAACGGCTGCGGGCCCGGCCCGACGCCCCGGACGTCGTCGTGCTCACCACCTTCCACGCCGACGAGCAGGTCCTGCGCGCGCTGCGGGCCGGCGCCGCGGGGTTCGTCCTCAAGGACACCCCGCCGGCCGAGATCGTGGCGTCCGTACGGCGCGTGGCGGCCGGCGACCCGGTCCTGTCGCCCGCCGTCACCCGCCAGCTGATGACCCATGTCGCCGACACCGCCGAGCACCCCCGCAGGTCCGCCGCCGGCGCCCGGCTCGCCGAACTCGCCCAGCGGGAGCGGGAGGTGGCCGTCGCCGTCGGCCAGGGCCGGTCCAACGCCGAGATCGCCTCGGCCCTTTACATGAGCGTGCCCACCGTCAAGACCCATGTCTCGCGAATCCTCGCCAAGCTCGGCCTCAACAACCGTGTCCAGATCGCGCTGCTCGTCCATGACGCGGGGCTGCTCGACGACGAGAGCGCGTAAGGCCACGGCCCAGCCGGCCAGGTGTCCGCATGGACCCGGCCGCGGGCCCGCTCGACCGGCTGCCCGGACTGCTCGTCCGCGGCACCTGCCGCCCGGCGGTCAGCGGGTGGGCTTGCCGCCCGCCGAGCCGTCCGCCGCGACCTCCGCGACCCGCACCGGGCGGTGGTCGCGGCGCGAGCGCTCGCACGCCTCGGCGATCCGCAGCGCGGTAAGGGCCTCGCGCCCGTCGCAGGGGTTGGCTGCCTCGCCGCGCACCAGCCGGACGAAGGTGTCCAGCTCCGCCTCGTACGCGGGGGCGAACCGCTCCAGGAAGCCCGGCCACGGCTTGTCGGCGGGGGCGGGGCCGAGCGGCTCGACCGAGGTGAGCGGGGTCCGGTCGTCCAGTCCGACGGCGATCTGGTCCCGCTCCCCGGCGAGCTCCATCCGTACGTCGTACCCCGCGCCGTTGCAGCGGGTCGCCGTCGCCGTGGCGAGCGTGCCGTCGTCGAGGGTGAGCAGCACGGCCGCGGTGTCCACGTCACCGCTCTCGCGGAACATCGCCGGGCCCGCGTCCGAGCCGGCCGCGTACACCTCGGTGACCTCGCGGCCGGTCACCCAGCGCAGGATGTCGAAGTCATGGACCAGGCAGTCCCGGTACAGGCCGCCGGACAGAGGCAGATAGGCCGCGGGCGGCGGCGCCGGGTCGGAGGTGGCGGCGCGGACGGTGTGCAGCCGCCCGAGCCGGCCCGACCGTACGGCCTCACGGGCGGCCCGGTACCCGGCGTCGAACCGGCGCATGAAACCGAGCTGGAGCTCCGTGCCCGCAGCCTCGACCGCCGCCAGCGCGCCGAGGGTGCCGGGCAGGTCGAGGGCGATGGGCTTCTCGCAGAAGGCCGGAAGACCGGCGCCGGCGGCGCGGGCGATGAGCTCGGCGTGCGCCGCGGTCGCCGAGGTGATGACCACGGCGTCCAGGCCGTCGGCGAAGAGCGTGTCGACGCCCGGCGCCACCTCCACACCGAGGGCTTCGGCGACCCGCACCGCGCGGGCCGTATCCGCGTCCGCCACCACCAGCGACTCCACAGCCTCATGGCGGCTGAGAACGCCCGCGTGGAAAGTTCCGATACGTCCCGTTCCGATCAGTCCGATGCGCATGGCCCCAAGGTGGTGCCGGGCAGTCATCATGTCAAGAGTTTGTCCTGACAATCGAACTTCACGACTTCCCGTCAACATGCGCGGCGACTAGGCTCGGCCCGTGCCCCAGCAGCCGCAGCCGCTTCCCCTCCGTGTGGACCGTACGAGCCCCGTCCCGCTCTACTTCCAGCTCGCCCAGCAGCTGGAGGCGGCCATCGAGACGGGGGCGCTGACCCCCGGCACTTTGCTCGGCAACGAGATCGACCTCGCCAACCGGCTCGGACTGTCCCGCCCCACCGTCCGCCAGGCCATCCAGTCCCTGGTCGACAAGGGCCTGCTGGTCCGCCGCCGCGGCGTCGGCACCCAGGTCGTCCACAGCCAGGTCAAACGCCCCCTGGAGCTCAGCAGCCTCTACGACGACCTGGAGGCGGCCGGCCAGCGGCCCGCCACGATCGTCCTGACCAACCGGATCGAACCGGCCACCGCGCCGGTTGCCGCCGCGCTCGGCATCCCCCAGGGCAGCGACGTGCGGTACGTCGAGCGGCTGCGCTGCGCCCACGACGAGCCCATGGCCCGGCTGCGCAACCACCTCCCGGCCGCCCTGCTCGACCTGGACACCGAGCTCCTGGAGGCCACCGGTCTGTACCGGCTGATGCGCGGCGCGGGCATCACCCTGCACAGCGCCCGGCAGACGGTCGGCGCCCGCGCCGCGACCCCCGCCGAGGCCGAACTGCTCACCGAGCGGGAGGGCGCGCCGCTGCTGACCATGGAGCGCACCACCTTCGACGACACCGGGCGCGCCGTCGAGTTCGGCTCGCACGTCTACCGCGCCTCGCGCTACTCGTTCGAGTTCCAGCTGCTGGTCAGACCGTAGGTCTTCGGTCAGACCGTCAGAATGTTCTGACAAAGTTATTGACGGGCTCGCGTCAGCGTCATAGAAAACGCTCCATTGACCATGACCGATACTTGGGCGGTCGGGACCAGGCTTGATGTGCCCGGCCGCACCGAGAAACACAGCAAGAAGGGCACGGTGTCGTGGCAAGGGTTCGGACAGGGGTACGTGCGCTCGGCGTAGTACTGGCGGCGGTGCTCACCGCCTCTCTCGCGGGATGCAGCAGCACGGGAGGCAAGCGCGCCGAGGACGCCCGCAAGGCGGCCGCCGCCGAAGGCCGGGCCGCGGTGAACACCCCGCGCTGGACCTTCGCGATGGTCACGCACTCGGGCGACGGCGACACCTTCTGGGACATCGTCCAGAACGGCGCCAAGCAGGCCGCCGTCAAGGACAACATCAACTTCCTCTACTCGCACAGCGACGAGGCCAAGGAACAGGCCCAGCTGATCGACGCGGCCGTCGACAAGAAGGTCGACGGACTGATCGTCACCCTCGCCAAGCCGGACGCCATGAAGGCCGCCGTCGCCCGGGCCGTCAAGGCCGGCATCCCCGTGATCACCGTCAACTCCGGCTCCGAACAGTCCAAGGCCTTCGGGGCGCTCACCCACATCGGCCAGGACGAGTCCGTCGCCGGTGAGGCGGTCGGCGACGAGCTCGACGAGCGCGGTCGCAAGAAGGCGCTGTGCGTCCTGCACGAGCAGGGCAACGTCGGCCACGAGCAGCGCTGCTCCGGGGTGAAGAAGACCTTCGGCGGGGAGCTCCTGAACCTCTACGTCGACGGCACCAACATGCCCGACGTGAAGGCATCCATCGAGGCCAAGCTCCAGGCCGACCCGGCCATCGACGCCGTCGTCACCCTCGGCGCGCCCTTCGCGGACGCCGCCGTCCAGGCCAGGAAGACCGCCGGCAGCAAGGCCGAGATCGACACCTTCGACCTCAACGCCAAGGTCGCCGCAGCCCTGCGCGCCGGCACGCTCGGCTTCGCCGTCGACCAGCAGCCCTACCTCCAGGGCTACGAGGCCGTGGACCTGCTCTGGCTCTACCGCTACAACGCCGACGTCCTCGGCGGCGGCCGGCCCGTGCTGACCGGCCCGCAGATCATCAGCGACAAGGACGCGGCGAAGCTCCAGGAGTACGCGGAGCGGGGGACCCGATGAGTACGACCGCACCGCCCGTGCAGGACACCGCCGACGAGCGACTGCTGCACACCTCGCCGCTGCGCCGGCTCCTCGGCCGCCCCGAGCTGGGCTCGGTCGTCGGCGCTGCCGCCGTCTTCCTCTTCTTCTCGCTGGTCGCCGACAGCTTCCTGCGCGCCGCCAGCCTCGGCACGGTCCTCTACGCCGCCTCCACCATCGGCATCATGGCCGTCCCCGTCGCCCTGCTGATGATCGGCGGCGAGTTCGATCTCTCCGCGGGTGTGATGGTCACCAGCGCGGCGCTCGTCTCGTCGATGTTCAGCTTCCAGATGACCGCGAACGTATGGGTCGGCGTCGGCGTCTCGCTCCTGGTCACCCTGGCCTTCGGGTTCTTCAACGGCTTCATGCTGACCCGCACCAAACTGCCGAGCTTCATCATCACCCTCGGCACGTTCCTGATGCTGACCGGCCTGAATCTCGGCCTCACCAAGCTCATCAGCGGCACGGTCTCCACCAAGACCATCGCCGACATGGAGGGCTTCACCTCCGCCAGGTCCCTCTTCGCCTCCGAGCTCGTCCTCGGCGGCGTCGCCCTCAAGGTCACCATCGTGTGGTGGTTCGCCCTGGTCGCCCTCGCCACCTGGATCCTGCTGCGCACCCGCTTCGGCAACTGGATCTTCGCGGTCGGCGGCGGCTCCGACGCCGCCCGCGCGGTCGGCGTCCCCGTCGTGAAGACCAAGATCGGCCTCTACATGGGCGTGGCGTTCTGCGCCTGGATCTCCGGCCAGCACCTGCTCTTGTCGTTCGACGTCGTGCAGTCCGGCGAGGGCGTCGGCAACGAGCTGATCTACATCATCGCGGCCGTCATCGGCGGCTGCCTGATCACCGGCGGCTACGGCTCCGCGATCGGCTCCGCCGTCGGCGCCTTCATCTTCGGCATGACCAGCAAGGGCATCGTGTACGCGGAGTGGAACCCGGACTGGTTCAAGTTCTTCCTCGGAGCCATGCTCCTTCTGGCGACCCTGCTCAACGCCTGGGTCCGCAAGCGCGCGGAGGCGACCGCATGACCGCCCCACAGACCCCCCTCGTCGAACTCGACGACGTCAGCAAGTACTACGGCAACATCCGCGCCCTCGAAGGGGTCTCCCTGGAGGTCCACGCGGGGGAGATCACCTGTGTCCTCGGCGACAACGGCGCCGGCAAGTCCACCCTCATCAAGATCATCGCCGGCCTGCACGGCCACGACGCGGGCACCTTCCGCATCGACGGCGAGGAGACCGCCCTCACCAACCCCCGCGAGGCCCTCGACCGGGGCATCGCCACGGTCTACCAGGACCTCGCCGTCGTCCCCCTGATGCCGGTCTGGCGCAACTTCTTCCTCGGCTCCGAACCGACCAGGGGCGCCGGCCCCTTCAAGCGCCTCGACGTCGACCGGATGCGCCGCACCACCCACGCCGAACTGCTGCGCATGGGCATCGACCTGCGCGACGTCGACCAGCCGATCGGCACCCTCTCCGGCGGTGAACGCCAGTGCGTGGCCATCGCCCGCGCCGTCCACTTCGGCGCCAAGGTCCTCGTCCTCGACGAGCCGACCGCCGCGCTCGGCGTCAAGCAGTCCGGAGTGGTCCTCAAGTACGTGGCCGCCGCCCGCGACGCGGGACTCGGCGTCGTACTGATCACCCACAACCCCCACCACGCCTATCTCGTCGGTGACCGCTTCGTCCTGCTCAAGCGCGGCAGCATGTCCGGCAGCCACACCAAGGACTCCATCACCCTGGACGAGCTGACCCGCCAGATGGCCGGCGGCAGCGAGCTGGAGGACCTGCGCCACGAACTGGAGCGCTCCCCGTCGTCGTGACCCGCGCCGGGCACCACCTGGCAGAATCGAACCGATGAGTACGTACCGCGACCTCAACAACCGAGGCTCCGCCCGGGCCACCGTCCTGCGGACCGTCGGCACCCGTGAGCGGCGCTCCCATCTCACCGCCCCCCGGGTGCCCACCGTCGGCATCGACATCGGCGGCACGAAGGTGATGGCCGGAGTCGTCGACGCGGACGGGGTCATCCTCGAGAAGATCAAGACCGAGACGCCGGACAAGTCCAAGAGCGCCAAGGTCGTCGAGGACACCATCACCGAACTCGTCCTGGACCTCTCCGACCGGCACGACGTGCACGCCGTCGGCATCGGCGCGGCCGGCTGGGTCGACGCCGAACGGGCCACGGTCCTGTTCGCCCCCCATCTGGCCTGGCGCAACGAACCCCTGCGCGACGCCCTCCAGGCCCGGCTCGCCGTCCCCGTCATGGTCGACAACGACGCCAACACCGCCGCCTGGGCGGAGTGGCGGTTCGGCGCCGGCCGCGGCGAGGACCACCTCGTCATGATCACGCTCGGCACCGGCATCGGCGGCGCGATCCTCGAGGGCGGCCAGGTCAAGCGCGGCAAGTACGGCGTCGCCGGAGAGTTCGGCCATATGCAGGTCGTCCCCGGCGGACACCGCTGCCCCTGCGGCAACCGCGGCTGCTGGGAGCAGTACAGCTCGGGCAACGCCCTGGTCCGCGAGGCCCGGGAGCTGGCCGCCGCCGACTCCCCGGTCGCGTACAACATCATCGAGCGGGTCAAGGGCAACGTCCCGGAGATCACCGGCCCGCTCATCACCGAGCTGGCCCGCGAGGGCGACGCCATGTGCGTCGAGCTGTTCCAGGACATCGGCCAGTGGCTCGGTGTCGGCATCGCCAACCTCGCCGCCGCCCTCGACCCCTCCTGCTTCGTGATCGGCGGCGGCGTCAGCGCCGCCGACGACCTGCTGATCGGGCCAGCCCGGGACGCCTTCCGCCGCCACCTCACCGGCCGCGGCTACCGCCCCGAGGCGAGGATCGTGAAGGCCGAGCTCGGCCCCGAGGCGGGTATGGTCGGTGCGGCCGACCTCGCCCGGCTCGTCGCGCGCCGCTTCCGCCGCGCCAACCGCCGCCGGGTCGAGCGGCACGAACGGTACGAGCGCTACGCCCAGGCCCTGCGCAACGGCAGCGCCGCCCGCGTGACCCGTACCACCAGCACCGACGGCAACACCCAGGACCCCACACCATGACCGTGCCCCACCAGACGACGTCCCCCGACGCCGACCCCGCCGGCAAGCCCCCCGAGGGCCGGCGCCGGATGATCGGACGCCGCTGGCTCACCGCGATCGTGATCGTGCTCCTCATCGGCATCCCGGCCGGCTACCTCGTCGTCTCCGCCGAACAGAGCCGCGACAGCGGCCGCGACAAGGAGGCCGAGTCCTCCGCCACCGGGCTGCGGGACTACTGGCCCTCCCTGATGAAGCGCCGCATCTTCGAGGTCCCCATCCCGGCCGGCTCCAGCCGCGTCGCCTACTTCGAGACCAGCAACTGGAAGTCCAGCCGGCTCTACGTGCAGTTCACCACCAGCGCCGCCAACCTCGACGACTTCCTCCTGCACCTCGGCTCCGGCCGCGACCGGCTCGAACACGGTGAGGTCACCATCACCGGCCGGGACGCCGATGTCGTCGGCTGGCACTTCCCGGACGCCCAGGACTGGGCCGGTACCACGATCCACCGCGAGGATCCACGGCCCACACAGAACATCACCGTGGACTTCACCGACCCCGCCGCACCGCGGGTCTACGTCGTCTCGACCACCACCCCCTGACGCAAAGCCGCAGGTCGGCTCATTACCCTGGCGCGCGTGAGTGAGACGCAGACGCCCCCGGCCCCGACGACGCCGCCCCAGGATCAGCAGGCCCAGGACCTCCCTCAGGCACCCAGGACCCTGCAGTACCGCTGCGACGGCCCCGACGACGCCCCGGTCCTCATCCTCGGCCCCTCGCTCGGCACCACGCTGCACATGTGGGACCGGCAGATACCCGAGCTGGCGCGCCACTGGCGGGTGATCCGCTTCGACCTGCCCGGCCACGGCGGCGCCCCCGCCCACCCCGCCCGTTCGGTCGCCGACCTCGCCGACCGGCTGCTCGCCACCCTCGACGAGCTCGGCGTCCAGCGCTTCGGCTACGCGGGCTGCTCCATCGGCGGCGCCATCGGCATCGACCTCGCCCTGCGGGCCCCGCACCGGGTCGCCTCCCTTGCGCTGATCGCGGCCTCGCCGCGGTTCGGCACCGCCGACGAGTTCCGCCACCGGGGCGTCATCGTCCGCACCAACGGCCTCGACCCGATGGCCCGCATGGCCCCCGAGCAGTGGTTCACCCCGGGCTTCGCCGCCGCCCAGCCCGCGATCGTCGAATGGGCCGTGCAGATGGTCCGCACCACCGACCCCGGCTGCTACATCGCCGCCTGCGAGGCCCTGGCCGCCTTCGACGTACGGGCCGACCTCGGCCGGATCGGGGTTCCCACCCTCGTCCTGGTCGGCTCCGACGACCAGGTCACCGGCCCCGCCGAGGCCCGCGGCCTGGTCGCCGGGATCCCCGACGCGCCGCTCGCCGTCGTCCCGGGCGCCTCCCACCTCGCCCCGGTGGAGCAGCCCGCGGCCGTCACGGACCTGCTGGTCCGCCACTTCACCACCGCCTGGGTCGACACCCTCCCCGCGATCCCCGCGCCCCCGCCGATGCCCGCCCTCTCGGCCCCCGCCGCCCCCGTCGCCGAGCTCGCGCCCGCCCCGGAGCCCGCCCCCGGCGACACCGCCGGCGGCCGCCCCGACCCGTACGACGCCGGGCTCAAGCTGCGCCGCGAAGTCCTCGGCGACGCCCATGTCGACGCCGCCCTCGGCGACGGCGACGGGTTCGCCGCCGACTTCCAGGAGCTGATCACCCGCTACGCCTGGGGCGAGGTGTGGACCCGCGGAGGCCTCGACCGGCGTACGCGCAGCTGCATCACCCTCACCGCCCTGATCGCCGGCGGCCATCTGGAGGAGCTCGCCCTGCACACCCGCGCCGCCCTGCGCAACGGCCTCACCCCCGCCGAGATCAAGGAGGTGCTGATGCAGACGGCCGTCTACTGCGGGGTGCCGGCGGCGAACAGCGCCTTCCGTGTGGTCCAGCAGGTGATCAGGGAGGAGACCACGCCGCGAGGGTAGGGTGACGCCCGTACCGGCGTCGTGAGGTGGGATTCCATGAAGCTGACCAAGAAGTCGCACGCGTGCATCCGGCTGGAGAAGGACGGGCGGACGCTCGTCATCGACCCCGGCACCTTCAGCGAGCAGGACGCCGCGGTCGGCGCCGACGCCCTCCTGGTCACGCACGAGCACATCGACCACTTCAACGAGGACCGGCTGCGAGCCGGCCTGGAGTCCAACCCCGGCGCGGAGATCTGGACGCTGAGGAGCGTGGCGGAGAAGCTCTCCGCCGCCTTCCCCGGCCGCGTCCACACGGTCGGCCACGGCGACACCTTCACCGCCGCCGGGTTCGACGTCCAGGTCCACGGCGAACTGCACGCCGTCATCCACCCGGACATCCCCCGGATCACCAACATCGGCTTCCTGGTCGACGGCTCGGTCTTCCACCCGGGCGACGCCCTCACCGTCCCCGAGCACCCCGTGGACACGCTGATGCTCCCCGTCCACGCCCCCTGGAACAAGATCTCCGAGGTCATCGACTACATCCGCGAGGTCAAGCCGAAGCGCGCCATCGACATCCACGACGCCCTGCTCACCGATCTGGCACGGCCGATCTACGACAACCAGATCGGCGCGCTGGGCGGCACCGACCACGGCCGGCTGGCCCCCGGCGACTCGACGAGTCTGTGACTGTCACACCCCACCGTTAGGCTGGCGGACATGCGCATCGCCACCTGGAACGTCAATTCGATCACCGCCCGGCTGCCCCGGCTGCTCGCCTGGCTGGAGAGCAGCGGCACGGACGTGCTGTGCATCCAGGAGACCAAGTGCACCGCCGAGCAGTTCCCCACCGACGAGCTGCGTGAGCTGGGTTACGAGTCCGCGGTCCACGCCGACGGCCGGTGGAACGGCGTGGCACTGGTCTCCCGCGTCGGCCTCGACGACGTCGTGGGCGGCCTCCCCGGCGGCCCCGAGTACGGCGGCGTCCAGGAGCCCCGGGCCATCTCCGCCACCTGCGGCCCCGTGCGCCTCTGGTCGGTCTACGTGCCCAACGGCCGCGAGGTCGCCCACGAGCACTACGCGTACAAGCTGAACTGGCTGGAGGCGCTCCAGGGCGCGGTCGCCGAGGACGCGGCAGGTGAGCGCCCGTTCGCCGTGCTCGGTGACTTCAACATCGCGCCGACCGACGACGACGTCTGGGACGCCGCCGCCTTCGAGGGCCTCACCCACGTCACCGCGCCCGAGCGGGCCGCGCTCGCCGGACTGCGCGAGCTCGGACTGAGCGACGTGGTGCCGCGCCCGCTCAAGTACGACGCCCCCTTCACGTACTGGGACTACCGCCAGCTCTGCTTCCCCAAGAACAGGGGCATGCGCATCGACCTGGTGTACGGCAACAAGCCGTTCGCCGACGCGGTCAAGGACAGCTACGTCGACCGCGAGGAGCGCAAGGGCAAGGGCGCCTCCGACCACGCCCCTGTCGTCGTCGATCTGAACGTCTGACCACCGGCCGGGCCGCCAGGCCGGAGGGCGCGCCCTATGGTGCGCCGCTGCCCGGGGTGCGACGCTGGGCTGATGAACATCCCCTTCCTGGACGCCTGGCGCAGGCGTCATGAGCCCAAGGCGGCGCCCTCCCTGGTCTCCGCCTTCGACCGCGACCCCGACGGGGTGGCGGAGCTGCTCGCCGAGTGCGAGCTGCTGCGGGCCAGGGTCCAGGACGCGGGGATCGAACTGGACGACACCCCGGCCTCGTTGGAGGCGATCGACCAGCTGCCGCCGCGCTGGCGCGACGACCAGGAGGAGCTGCCCTGGTTCGGCAACGACGCGGGCCTCTATCTGGGCACGGTCATGGTCCGTACGGTCGCGGGCGCGGCCTGGCACGTCCGGGGAGACGGCCAGCCGGTGGTGAGGCTCGCCTCCGGGCGGGAGATCAATGTGGTGGAGGCCGGTCTCGACTGGGCGACGACCGGTTCTCCGGAGCTGTCCCAGACGTACGCCGAAGCCGCCGAGAACTGACCTCGGCGGCCACCGGCCCGCCCCCACCCGGAGTAGAGAACACCCCTTTGCGGTAAATACGGCTTATGCCCCTTTTGTGCGTGTCGGGTATGAAGTCCCTTTTCGGGATGGATAGTTTGCGCTGACCTCGACAGAGCCGACAGGGGGGCAGGCAGCAGCGTAGGGAATCTGGCCCGCCCGGTAGCAGCCGGTGATCACTCCGCGCGCAGCGGGACCGACACGTACGACGGGTCGGCCGACGGCGAGGAGAAGGTCAGCTGCGCGCCGGTCGGGTTGTGCTCGATGTAGAGCGGATCGACGGTGTCGACGACGAGGGCGAGCCGGTGGCCGGCCGGAACGTCGTAGGCGGTGGAGAAGAGCTCCAGGTCCACGGTGAACGGCTGTCCGGGGGTCTTGCCGTGGAAGGTGTACGGCGCGTTGCTGACCAGCTTGCCCAGCCCGAGCGGACCCACGTCGTAGAGGTAGGCGACGAGGGTGCCGCTCTCCTTGGTGGCGGTGACGGTGGTGTGCAGCTTCGCCGTGCCGCGCACCCGCTGCACATGGTCGGAGCGCTCGGACTGCCAGACGGCGGCGAAGGAGCGGGGGAGCAGCGGGATCGACGCGACCGGGGGAAGCTTGAGGAACTGGTCGAGAGCGCTGGAGAGCATCACCACCCCGCCGTTGGCGCCGGAGTCGACGTTCGCCCACACCCGCTGCGATCCGCCCAGCGCGATCTTCCGCTCGTTCGCGCCGACCGACTTCCAGTCGGGGTAGCCCTCGTAGCCGCCGGTGGAACGGGACTTCAGCTGGACGGGCTGCTCGCGGTCGATGCCGTTGTCCACGCCCCTGAGGTGGTGGTCGAACCAGCGGTGGGCGCTGGTCCAGGTGTCGTTGGGCAGCCCGAGCAGGCCGGTGGCCTCGGCGGTGGCATGGTCGCCCGGGCGGAGCTCCAGCCGCTTGGGGCCGGTGAGCTTCTCGTAGAACGACGCGGACTGGTTGGGCGGGAAGATGGTGTCGCCCCAGGCGTTGCCGAGCATGATCGCGGCGCCGTTGGCGTTGAGCCGGTCCAGCTGGGTGACGACCGAGCGCTTCTTGCCCCACTCGATCATCTCCTGCTCCTTGGCGAGGTTCGAGGAGACGAAGTCGCCGAGGATCCGCTGGAGTTCCGGGCTCGGCCGGCCGGTGAGGTAACCCGCGCCGCCGAGCAGCCCGGCGGCCTGGAGGTGCTGGGTGCGGCCGCTGTAGATGGATTCGATGAGGTCGGCCCAGCCGCTGAGCGCCACCACGGCCTTGATCCGCTTGTCCTGGGCGGCGGCGAGCAGGGAGATGCCGGCGCCGTAGGAGAGGCCCGCCATGCCGACCTTGGCCGGGTCGGCCGGGGTGTGGGCCAGCGCCCAGTCGATGACCTTGGAGGCATCGGCTATGTCCGGCGGCCCGGCGACTTCTATATGGCCGCCGGACTGCCAGAAGCCACGGGAGTTGTAGCTGACCACCACATAACCGGCGTCGGCGAGCTTCTTCGCCTGAGCGAGGTACTCGATCTGTGGCGTGGCCCAGCTGGTGGGCAGCACGATCACCGGGTACGTACGCGAGCCGTCGGCGCCGGCCGGAGTGACGACGTTGGCCTTGAGGACCGTGCCGCCGTCCCCGGCGATGTCGACGAACCGGACGCCCGGGACGGCGGAGGCGTCGGTGGCGGTGGCGGCGGGGGCGAGACCGAGTACCGTCCCGGCCACCAGGGTGGCCGACACGGCGCCGATCGACGCGGTACGCAGGGCCTTGCGCGGGTTGCCCACGGGTCACTCCTCACTCGTGTCACTGCAAAGTGACCCGACGGTAACCTCGTGGGCTTACTGGGGGTAACTCCCCAGTAAGTTACGCCCCCGTAACGATTCGAGGGCGGAATCCCGCCACACCCCTCACCGAGCCGCTCACTTCAGCGCGCTCTTCGCCTGCCACTCGGCCCACGACACGTTCCACTCGCCGTAGCCGTTGTTGATCGCCTGGGTGCCCTTGGCGTCGTTGCCCGTGATCTCGAACGGGTCGCCGACCTGCACCGTGTCGTACACCCACTTCGCGTTGGCGTCGCTCATACCGATGCAGCCGGAGGACTTGTTGGCGCTGCCGAAGTACGCGGAGTTCCACGGCGCCGCGTGCGCGTACATACCGGACCAGGTCAGCCGCATCGAGGAGTCGACCATCTTGTCGTACGCATCGCCCAGACCCACCGTCTCGGAGCGCATGTTGATCGTGCCCTCCTTCGACATCAGCACGGTCTTGCCGCGCCAGGACGCCTTCTCGCCGCCGGGCGTGCCCGCCGACATCGGCAGGTCCTTGATCTCCTGGCCGTCCCGCACCACCTTCAGCCGGTGGTTGTCCAGATCCACCTTGACGACCTGGTTCTTGCCGACCGTGAAACCGGTGACGTAGTCGCGGACGAACCAGCCGCCACCCGAGTCGATGCCGTTCAGCTCCGCCTTCAGCGTCACCTTCGTGCCGGACTTCCAGTACTCCTTGGGCCGCCAGTCGACCCGGTCCTTGCCGGACCAGTCCTGCATCCAGCCCCAGGAACCCTCGGTGTTGTTCGAGGTGGTGACCTTGAGCGCCTTCTCCACCGCGGCCTTGTTCTTCACCTTGTGGTCGAAGACGATCGACAGCGGCTGGGCGATCCCGACCGTGGTGTTCTTGCCCGGCGCCAGCGTCAGCTTGTTGACCTTGTCGGCCGCGGCGGTCGCGAAGTCCGCCTTCGCCGTGCCGCCCTTGTCGTCGCGCGCCTCCACCGTGTAGCCGGTGCCCGGGGCCGCCGGACGGGCCGAGGTCCAGGTGCGGCCGTCGGCCGCCAGCTTGCCGTCCAGCTTGCCGCCCTGCGAGTCCACCACCGTGACCTGCTGGAGCCTGCCCTCGGCCAGGGACACCTTCACCGGCTCACCGGCCTTGGCGCCCTTGCCGGACGGGCTCACCGAGATCTTCATCTCCGGCTTCGCGCCTGGACCGGCCTTCGCGCCGGACTCCGAGTCGCCGCCCCCGCACGCGGTGAGCGCCAGGGCGAGCAGCGCGGTACCGGCCGTGGCGGCGGTACGGAAAGAGGTGCGCGGGCGTATACGGCTCAAGGGGACAACCTCCGAATCGATCTTTCTCGACAACAGAGAGTGCGAAAGCATGAACGAGGTTGCGTGCCCCGGGTGGTTTTTCCCCCACTTCTCCGTGACAAGTCGGACAGTGGCGCGGCGCCCCCGCCGTCCCTAGCCTCTGGGTGTGGAGAAGACCACCGGAACAACCCAGCTGACCCTGCGTCTGCGTCGCCGTGTGGAACTGGTGCCCGTGGCCGCGGTGGTGACCGCCGTCGCCTGGGCCGTCGCCACGGTCGCCGTCGCCGACGGCCCGGGCGGCACCCTGGCCGGTGCGCTGATGGCCCTGGTCGGGGTCGCGCTCGCCACGGTCGCCGTCACCTTCGCGGGATACGTCGTACGCCCCTTGCGCCTGGACCTCGACCCCGGCGGACTGACCGTACGCCTGCCCACCTGGCCCGCCCGGACCGTGCCCTGGGCCTCCGTGACCGGCGCCGCGGCGCTCGCCCTGCGCACCGGGTCGGCCGTACGCACCGTGGTCGTCGTCGACCTGGCGCCCGGGGAGCGGCACTTGCCCCGTACCTGCCGGCCCGCGTCCATGTACCGCAGGCTCGCCCCCGTCCTCGGCCGCGCGGGCCGCACCGGCCTCTGCTTCGAGAGCCAGATCTTCGACGTCGAACCGGCCGAGCTGCTCACCGCCCTGCGCGCCCACGCCCCCGACACCGTCCCCGTCGAGGACCGTACGGCGTTGCCCCTGCCGAGCCCCTGGCAGTACTGAATGACCGCGGCCACCGGTCTCCCCGACGTGTACGACCCCCGCCGCTACGCCACCGGACTCCCGCACGACGCCTTCCGGGAGCTGCGCGACCACCACCCCGTGGCCCGGCAGGAGGAGTACGAAGTCCTCGGCTGGCCCGCCGGGCCCGGCTTCTGGGCCGTCACCCGGCACGCCGACGTCGTCCGGGTCCTCAAGGACTCCGCCACCTTCTCCTCCCACCTCGGCGCCACCCAGATCCGCGACCCCGACCCGGCCGACCTGCCCTTCATCCGGCGGATGATGCTCAATCAGGACCCGCCGGACCACGGCCGGCTCCGCCGCCTGGTCAGCCGCGCCTTCACCCCCGGCCGGATCGAGCGCTTCGAGGCCACCGCCCGCGCCCGCGCCCGGGTCCTGCTGCGCGGCGCGCGGGAGTCCGGACCCACCGTCGACCTGGTCACCGCCGTCACCGACGACTACGCGCTGCTCAACCTCACCGACCTGCTGGGTGTGCCCGCGAGCGACCGCGGTCTGCTGCTGCGCTGGACCGAGCGGGTCATCGCCTACCAGGACCCCGACGAACCGCCCGTCCTCGACGAGCGGGGCCGCCCGGTCAACCCCCGCTCACCGGCGATGCTCGCCGAGATGTTCGCGTACGCCCAGGAACTCGCCGCGTACAAACGCCGCCGCCCCGGCGACGACATCATGACCTCGCTCGCCGCCTCCCCGCTGGCCGATGCCGAACTGGAGATGTTCTTCTTCCTGCTGACCGTCGCGGGCAACGACACCGTACGCAGCGCGGCCCCCGGCTCCCTGCTCGCGCTGGCCGAGCACCCGGCCGAGCGGCGCCGGCTGGCCGCCGGGGAGGTGGCCGTGGAGAGCGCGGTCGACGAACTCCTGCGCTGGCACCCGCCAGTGCTCTCCTTCCGGCGCACCGCCGTCCGCGCCACCGAGCTGGCCGGCCGGACGATCGCCGCGGGCGACAAAGTCGTCGTCTTCCACGCCTCCGCCAACTACGACGAGCGGGCCTTCGCCGACCCCTACCGCCTCGACCTCGGCCGCAGCCCCAATCCGCACGTCTCCTTCGGGGACGGCCCGCACGTCTGCCTCGGCGCCCACTTCGCCCGCCTCCAGCTGCGGGTGCTGCACGAGGAGGTACGGCAGGCGCTGCCGGACTTCGAACTCGCGGGCCCGCCACGGCGGCTGGTCTCGAACTTCATCAACGGCGTCAAGTCGCTGCCGGTGCGTCCGCTGCCGAGCGCGCCTCGGCCGTGACGTCGGCGACCAGCTCGACCACATCGGGGCCGTACGCATCCGAGTTGACCACCTTGAGCAGGAGGACGAACGGGCCGTTCTTGTACGTCCGGGTCAGCCGTGCGTGGTGCCGCGCCAGATAGCGGGTCGCGGCCTGGTTGGTGATGGCCCGCTGCCCGCAGAACAGGAACACCGGCCGCCCGCCCTCGCCCGCCGTGAGCCGGGCGAGGAGAACGTACTCGCAGGTGCCCGGCTCCATGCGGTAGCGCTCGGACCCGATGAGGAACGCGCCGCGGTCCGGCCCCGGCTCCGCCTCCACGTTCACCTGGACACCCGGCAGCAGGGTCGCGAGATGGGCCACGGTACGCCGATTCGACCCGGGGCCCCCTACACAGAACTCCGTACGGTCCCCGAAGCCCTGCTGCGCGGTGTCGTGCCGCACGATCCGGGCGTGCGCCCCGCAGTCCTTGACGAGTGCGGCCAGTTCGAGCAACGCGGACACGTCGTAGCGGTGCACGGCGCCCTCGGACGATCCGGCCTCGCGGTTGACCACGAGCAGACACTCGGAGCTGTCCGGCAGGCCGAAGAAGGCCTGCTTGCGGCGGAGGGCGCGACGCCACAGATACGTGCGGGCCAGCCAGCCCAGGGCGGCGCTGACACCGGTCGCCAGCACCCCGAGGACGAGATTGCGCAGGTCTTCATTCATGGGCGCGCATGCTAGCGGGGGCGCGGACCGGTGTTCGAGGCGTGGTCATGACGCGGGCGGCGTACGGCGGTTACGCTGCGCGGACGGTCGTCGACTGGAGGTACGGATGCGTCGTTCCACCGCACGGTTTGTCTCGGTCCTCGCTGCCGCCACGACGGTTCTGTCGGTGGGCGCGGCAGCCCCTCCCGCGGCCGGGAAACCATCCTCACCGCCCGTCAAGGAGCCGGTGGCCGTCGGCTACGGCGGGGCGGTCGCCAGCGTCGACCCCGACGCCTCGGCCGCCGGCATCGAGGTGCTGCGGCGCGGCGGCAACGCCGTGGACGCGGCGGTCGCCACGGCGGCCGCGCTCGGCGTGACGGAACCGTACTCGGCCGGCATCGGCGGAGGCGGCTACTTCGTCCACTACGACGCGAAGACCCGCACGGTCCACACCATCGACGGCCGCGAGACCGCCCCGCGCTCGGCCGACGCCTCCCTCTTCACGGAGAACGGCAAGCCGATCCCCTTCGAGGAGGGCCAGACCAGCGGCCTCGGCGTCGGCACCCCCGGCACCCCCGCCACCTGGCAGAGCGCCCTCGACGCGTGGGGCAGCCGCCCGCTGCGGCAGCTGCTGAAGCCGGCCGAGAAGCTCGCCCGGGACGGCTTCACCGTCGACGCCACCTTCCGCGCCCAGACCCAGGCGAACGAGGCCCGCTTCCGGGACTTCCCCGCCACCTCCGAGCTCTTCCTGCCCGGCGGCGAACTGCCGCGCGTCGGCTCGGTGTTCAAGAACCCCGACCTCGCCCGTACGTACGCCACGCTGGGCCGGCACGGAGTGGGCGCGCTCTACCGCGGCCCGCTCGCCCGGGACATCGTCGACACGGTCCGGAGGCCGCCCGTACGGGCGGGGGCGACCCGCGTCGTCCGCGCCGGCGACCTCGACGAGCGCGACCTCGCCACGTACCGCACCAAGCGGCAGGCGCCGACGAAGGTGTCGTACCGCGGCCTGGACGTCTACAGCATGGCCCCCTCCTCCTCGGGCGGCACCAGCGTCGGCGAGGCGCTCAACATCCTTGAACGCACGGACCTTTCGGCCGCCTCGCAGGGCCGCTATCTGCACCGCTTCATCGAGGCGAGCCGGATCGCGTTCGCCGACCGGGGGCGCTGGGTCGGCGACCCGGCGTTCGAGGACGTACCGGCCCGGGAGCTGCTCTCGCAGCGGTTCGCCGACAGCCGGGAGTGCCTGATCCGCGACGACAAGGCGCTGACCAGCCCGCTCGCCCCGGGCGACCCGCGCGACCCGGCGCCGTGCGCGGCGAAGGGGACGGCCGCGCCGACGACGTATGAGGGCGAGAACACCACGCATCTGACGACGGCCGACCGCTGGGGCAACGTCGTCGCCTACACGCTGACGATCGAGTCGACGGGCGGCAGCGGCATCACCGTGCCGGGCCGGGGCTTCCTGCTCAACAACGAACTGACCGACTTCTCCTTCGCCCCGGCCAACCCGGCGGTCCACGACCCGAACCTGCCGGGACCGGGGAAGCGTCCGCGCTCGTCGATCTCGCCGACGATCGTCCTCGACTCGCACGACCGGCCGGTCCTGGCGCTCGGTTCCCCCGGTGGCGCCACCATCATCACCACGGTCCTGCAGACCCTGACCGGAGTCCTCGACCGGCGCCTGCCCCTGGTCGAGGCGATCGCGGCGCCCCGCGCCAGCCAGCGCAACCAGTCCACGACCGAGCTCGAACCGGCGCTGTGGAACAGCCCGCTGCGCGCCGAACTGGAGGCGCTCGGTCACGCCTTCCGCCAGAACCCGGAGATCGGCGCGGCGACGGGCGTCCAGCGCCTCCCGGACGGCCGCTGGCTGGCCGCGGCGGAGAAGTCCCGCCGGGGCGGCGGCTCCGCGATGGTGGTCCACCCGGTGGGCGGGCGATAGCGGGGCGGGGCCGGGTCCGGGCCGTACCGGGCCGCGGCTGTGGCGGCGGCCGTGAAGCGCCGCTAGGCAGTGTCTGACAAATGATCACGGGCTGGTTCGCGGAGCCAGAGGATCAGCGAGGCCAGGACGACGCCGGCACGGTAGCGGTCGGCAACCTTGTCGAATCTCGTCGCGATCGCGCGGAACTGCTTGAGGCGTGCGAAGCATCGTTCGACCACGTTGCGGTCGCGGTAGAGCTCCTTGTCAAAGGCGGGCGGTCGGCCGCCGAGGCGCCCTCGGCGTCGGCGGTTGACTGTTTGGTCGCGGCGCTCGGGGATCGTGACGGCGATGCCCCGACGCCGCAGCAGGTGCCGGATCGCTCGGCTGGAGTAGGCCTTGTCGCCCAGGACTCGGGTCGGTTTCGTGCGTGGGCGGCCGGTGTCGGCTCGCGGAACGCGGATCCCGTCGAGGACCTGGCCGAATGCGGTGGCGTCGTTGACGTTGCCGGGCGTGAGCACGATGGACAGCGGCAGTCCCCGGCCGTCGACGGCGAGGTGGACCTTGGTGGTCAGCCCGCCTCGGGACCGGCCGAGGGCCTGGCGCGTCTGCGAGCGGCCCGGATCTTCCAGTTCGTCCCCGTCCGCAGCCCCCTTTTACGTGCGCCGGCGGCGTGCTGGTGAGCACGGTTGATCGTGGAGTCGACGGCGACGGTCCACTCCACCCGGCCCTCCGTGTCGTCGCGGACCTGCACATGCTCCAACAGCCTTGCCCACGTGCCGTCCGCCTCCCAGCGGGCAAACCGCTCATAGACGGTCTGCCACGGCCCATACCGCTCGGGCAGGTCACGCCACGGAGCCCCGGTCCGCAACCGCCACAGCACACCATTGACCACCTGCCGGTGATCACGCCACGGCCGACCACGCCCATCCACCTGCGGCAACAAGGGCTCTATCCACTCCCACGCCGCCTCCGTCAACTCACCTCGACCTGCCACAAGATCAATTGTCAGACCAGGCCTTAGCATGGGCACGCCATCCCCCCGTGCCGTGTCCAGCCGACGGAAGACACCCATGCGCCTCCAGCGGATATCCGCCGCGACCGCGGCCCTCGCCGCGCTCACCACCCTCGCCACCGCCTGCGAGGACCCCAAGAAGAACGGCACGCCGGCCCAGAGCCCCGCCGCGGCCGCCACGGCCTCCGGCCAGGCCTCCCCGCCGGCCGCCGGCCCCGCGCCCGCCACGCTGGCCGGGGCGCAGGCCCACGTACAGAAGTACACGTCCTGCGAGAACCTGAGCACCGACCCGAACGACCGCCGGGTGCCGCTCAGCGGGTTCATCGGCGCCGGGGACTGGGGCATCACGGAACGCGGTGTCTGCACGGACAAGAAGGCGCGGGGCGAGATCGTCCTCTTCCTGACGCCGGACATGAAGGCCTTCCAACAGGCCGCCAAGGACAACGCCGCGAAGCTGATCGCCGAGGGCCGCGTCGAAACCGACCGCGCCAGCCGCACGGTCGTGGGCCCGACCTTCGCGCTGACCGCGCTCAAGACCGCCACCGCCGTGTCCCTGGTCGACCCGCCCAACTCCGACCTGCGCATCCTGAGCTGCAACCCCGACCTCTACGTACCGGAGGGCTTCAAGAAGGAGAAGGCCCTGGTCGAGGGGTGCTTCCTCACCGACTACGTCAACAGCCCCGACGGCCAGGGCAGCCCCCACCGCGGGGCGGTCCGCGACCCCTCCACCGAGGGCAGCGCGGAGCCGGGCCGGCCGGGCGCCGGGGGCCAGGGGCTGCCGAGCGCGGGCAGCCTCGACGAGCTGAAGAAGATGGTCAGCCCGCACACGGTCGACTGCACGAAGATGACCGTCACCGACGAACCGGTCCAGTCGATCGACTACATGCCGGTCGTCGACGGCAGCCCGCGCTCCTGGGGCGTCAAGCAGCGGGCCGTCTGCGGCGAGCTCGGCGGGGAGCGGCGCGCACACAACCTGAACTGGCTGGACACCGTCTCCGACATGAAGACCCTCCAGATCAAGGCCAAGGCGGCGCAGCTGGCCGACCTGAAGGACGACGGACGGCTCAAGGCCACCGCGAGCAAGCTGCTGGTCGGCACGAACATCGCCGTCGAGACCAACAACGAGAGCATCCGCCGCGGGCTGTACCAGCTCCAGTTCCTCTACCTGAACTGCGAGACCGGCTTCACCGCGCCGGCCGGCTACCGGCTGGAGAAGGCCCAGGTCGAGGGCTGCGTCCTGACCAACTACGAGCGCCCGAGCTGACACACGGCCGTCCGGGGCGTGCGCGGCGCGCCCTGGGGGGGTATCGACTGGTGTGTTCCGCCATCCGCGCACCAGAAGCACCAGGAGCACCAAGAGCCGCCATGTCACTCTTCATCCCGGATTCGACGACTCCGTGGTCGTCTGCGGCGGCGTACGACCAGACGGTCTGCCACGGCCCATACCGCTCGGGCAGGTCACGCCACGGAGCCCCGGTCCGCAACCGCCACAGCACACCATTGACCACCTGCCGGTGATCACGCCACGGCCGACCACGCCCATCCACCTGCGGCAACAAGGGCTCTATCCACTCCCACGCCGCCTCCGTCAACTCACCTCGACCTGCCACAAGATCAATTATCAGGCAGGCCTTAGGACAACGTCGGATCCGTGGTGCGGGTGGGCGGCAGTAGGCCGCGCCCGCTGCCCGCCGCCGTGCCGGTCGGCGGGCATGCGCGCCGCTACAGCGACGTCAGGATCCGTGGGCCCGCGTCGGTGACGGCCACCGTGTGTTCCGCGTGGGTCGCGCGGCTGCCGTCCAGGGTGCGGATCGTCCAGCCGTCGCGGGCGGTGTAGTGCTCGTCGCCGCCGCCCGCGATCAGCATCGGCTCGATCGCGAGCACCATGCCGTGGCGCAGCACCATGCCCCGGCCCGGGCGTCCTTCGTTGGGGACGCCCGGGTCCTCGTGCATGGTGCGGCCGATGCCGTGGCCGCCGAAGCCGTCCGGGATGCCGTAGCCCGCGCCGCGGCAGACCCGGCCGACGGCATGCGCGATGTCCCCGATCCGGTTGCCGACGACCGCCGCGGCGATCCCCGCCGCCAGCGCGGCCTCCGCGGTCTCGATCAGCCGGGTGTCCTCGGGCCGCGCCCGGCCCACCGTGAAGCTGACCGCCGCGTCACCGACCCACCCCTTCAGTACGGCGCCGCAGTCGACGCTGACCAGATCGCCGTCGCGCAGCGGCTCCTCGCCCGGGATGCCGTGCACGATCGCGTCGTTGACGGAGACGCAGACCGTGGCGGGGAACGGCACCGGCGCCCACTGCGGGCGGTAGCCGAGGAAGGGCGACCCCGCGCCCGCCGCGGACAGCACCTCGCGCGCCGCCGTGTCCAGCGCGCGCGGGGTGACGCCGGGTGCCGCGGCCTTCCGTGCCGCTTCCAGCGCCTCGGCGACGACCCGGCCTGCGGCCCGCATCAACTCCAGGGACTCATTCGTTTTGATCTCCACCATGCCAATTACTATACCGGTATTAGAATGGTGGACATGGTTCGTACCCCCCTCACCCCCGAAGAGCGCGAACGCGGCGAGCGCCTCGGCGCCCTGCTCCGCGAGGCGCGCGGCGCCCGCAGCATGGTCGAGGTCGCCGCGGCCGCCGGACTGTCCGCCGAGACCCTCCGCAAGATCGAGACGGGCCGGGCCCCGACGCCGGCCTTCTTCACCGTCGCGGCGTTGGCGGGGGTCCTCGGCCTGTCCATGGACGAGCTGGTCGTACGGGCGTCCCTCCAGCCCCTCTAGAGGAAGAGCTAGAGGGAGACCGCCAGCTGCACCCGGCTGTGCCGGGGGCGCTCGAGCTCGTCGAGGAGCGCGAGCGCGAGATCGGCGTGCCCGATTCGCCCCGGCCCGTCGAGGACCGTACCGACCGCCGTCCGGTACCCGCCGGTGCGCGCCGCGTCCGCGCTCAGATCCAGTGGCGGCACCACCATCAGCCAGTCCAGCTCCGGGCCCGCGGTGGACAGCAGCGCGAACTCGTCCACATGCCCCTGCGCGAATGCCCGCCACGCCTCGGGGAATTCGGGCGCGTCCATCAGCCGCACCCCGGGTGCCGTCTCCAGGGTGGTCGCGATGCCCAGCGTCACCAGCCGCCGTACGCCCGCCCGCCCCAGTCCCTCGGTCAAGGCCCGCGCCCCGGCGGTGAAATGCTCCCTCGACGGGATGTCGAGCCGCGCGGACGCGTTGAGCGCCGCGCCATGACCGGCGGCCAGCGTGGCCACGGACGCGGCGTCGGTCACATCGCCCGCCACGACGTCGACTCCGGGGCCGCCGAGGTCCGGGTACTTCGCGGGGTCGCGGACCACCGCCGTGACCCGGCGGCCACGGGCCACCGCCTCCGCGACGGCCGCCCGGCCGACCCGTCCGCCCGCGCCGAAGACGATGACGTCTTTGATCTCGTGGGTGTTGTCGTTCATGGCGCGACCGTAGGACGGGGGTGCCTGGTTACTTCAACGGTACTGGACTAGCGTCGTACGCATGAGCGACCCGTTGAGCCCGGCGATGTTCGCCGACCCCGGCTGCGAAGGGAGCGCGCAGCCCTTCCGGGTGGGCGACAAATGGACCGGCATGGTCCTGCGCTGCCTGGAGGACGGCACCCCGCGCCGCTTCTCCGAACTGCGCGTCCCGCTGCACTGGATCACCCCGAAGGTGCTCACCGAGACCCTGCGCTCCATGGAGCGCAACGGCTTCGTCGTCCGCACCGACCACGGCGAGAATCCGCCCCGCGTCGACTACACCCTCACCCCGCTCGGCCGCTCCCTCCTCGGCCCGCTGGACACCGCCTGCGCCTGGGCCCGCGAGCACCACCCCGACGTGACCCGGGCGCGCGAGGCGTACGGAGCCGGTGAGTAGGCTCCGGCCATGACGACCGAGGAACTGCGGCGCGGCCGCTATGTCAGTCTCACCACCTACCGCAAGGACGGCACGCCCGTCGCCACCCCCGTGTGGTTCGCGCTGGACGGTGAGGAACTGGTCGTCTGGACCCGCTCCGACTCCTGGAAGGTCAAGCGCCTGCGGAACGACCCCCGGGTCGTGGTCACCCCCTGCGACGCGCGCGGCCGGACCGCGCCCGGGGCGCCGAGTGCTGAGGGCACCGCGAGGCTCATGGCGGCCTCGGAGATGCGGGCCCTGCGCAGGCTGCTGCTGCGCAAGTACACCTGGCAGTTCTGGCTCGTCGACATCCCCGCGACGATCGCCCGCCGCGGCAAGCGCCCGCACACCGGCATCGCCGTGACGTTCTGACTCCGCGCCGCGCCGGAAAACTCCCCGTAGCCGTGGCGTAACACGCCTGCGGTGCAATGCCTGCGTCGGGGGACGGCGTGGGACGGTGGACGGCTTCGGCGAGGCAGGCGGGCAGGGGCAGGATGACGGAGCATCAACTCCCGGCAGGTATCGAGGAGTTCGGACGGCTGTTGCGGGGGCTGGCGGGCCTGCTCGACCCGGCGAGCGGCTGGTACGGCGTGTTCGCCGCGCGCGATCCGCAGGGTCTGCGGGCCTGCTTCGACGGCGTCGAGATCCTGCCGTGGGACGTGGTCGAGGCGCTGCTCCAGGACCTCGCCGGCCTGCGCGACGAGAGCGAGGTGGCCGCCTGGCGGGTACGGGCCCGGGCGCTGCACGCCGAGGCCGCGGCCGTACACGACCGGCGCCCCGGCGGCCGTGCCGCGCTGGGGGAGCGGCTCACGCTGATGGAAGGCGAGCGCGACCGGGCCGAGCGCCGCGCCGGGGAGCTGGAGGCTCTGCTCGCCGCGGCCGTCCGGGACGCCGACACGACGGGCCTCACCCATGACCTCGCCTGGGCCCACGACGACCAGGCCCGCGCCACCGCCCGCGTCGCCGAGCTCCGCTCCCGCCTGACGGCCCTGGACCGCTCATCGGCCGAGCCGGCGATGGGCCGGCACATCGGCCCAGCTCTGTCCGGCCAGGCTGCGTCGGATCGGGCTGCGTTCGACCTGGCTCCCTCCGACCGGGCCCCGTCCAGTGCGGATCACCCCGCTCCCGGCGGCCCGCCGCCCCGCCCGGGGGAGCAGCTCGCCGGACCGGACCGCCCCGCCACCGGCGCCGACGGCCCGCGGCCCGGTGCCCAGGGGCGTGGCCGATGGGGCCGGAGCCGTCTCACCGCTCCTCGCCGCCCCCGGGGCGCCCGGTACGCCGGGATCGAGGAGGGTGAGGCGCCCGCCGCCGGGCAGGGGGTGGCGGTCCCGGTCGGCAGGGGCGCGCCGCGCGGGGCGCGGTACGGCGGCGCCGAGGAGGCGCGGCCCGAGCCGGCGCCTCCCACGCTGGAGGACCGCCCCTCGCCGGAGGACCGCGAGGCTGCCGCCCAGACCGTCGACGCGCTGCGGCGGCTACGGGCCGAAGGGCGCGGCGGAGAGGCGCACGTCCTGCTGTGCGAGGCCGCCGCCCGGCCGCCCGGCACCCTGGCACCGCTCGCAAATGAGCTGCACCGCGCGGGGCTCGGCGCCGACTGGGCCACCCTGCTGTGGGAGGCGTCCTCGCTGCCGCCGGAGCGGTTCGCCGCGGCCGCCGGAGCGCTCGCGGCCGCCGGACGGGCCGACGACTGCGGGCAGTTGCTGCGCCAGGGGGTCGCCAGGCCCCCCGACGAGATCGCCGCGGCCGCCCTCTGTCTGGACACCGGCGGCCGTTCCCGCGAAGCCCGCCTCCTGCTCACCGCCGTCGTCCAGGCGCGGTCCGCCGAGGACGCCGCGCACCTCGCCGCCGCCGATCCGCACCGGCTCGTACCGCAACTGCTCGACGCCGCCCGCGCGGTGTCCCCGGCGCGGGAGCGCGACCTCGTCCACGCCCTGCGCGCCAGGGGTCTGGTCGGCGGCTGACGTGCCTGTACCTGTCGGTGCGTGTCCGATGTGGACCACTCGGGTATGAAACATGATCGACTGCGCTGGTTCCCGGCGGCGGTCTTGCTCCGGGGTGTGACGGGGCTTACGTTCTCCTCCTACGCACCCGCGTCTACGTGCGTAGAGGCTCATCGACGCCGTGCCGAAGGAGCAGCTCATGGCCAACGTCGTACGCGCCGCCCTCGTCCAGGCGACCTGGACCGGCGACACCGAATCCATGATCGCCAAACATGAGGAGCACGCCCGCGAGGCGGCCCGCCGGGGCGCCAAGGTCATCGGTTTCCAAGAGGTCTTCAACGCCCCCTACTTCTGCCAGGTCCAGGAGCCCGAGCAGTACCGCTGGGCCGAGCCCGTCCCGGACGGACCGACCGTGACCCGGATGCGCGAGCTCGCCCGCGAGACCGGCATGGTGATCGTCGTCCCCGTCTTCGAGATCGAGGGCGCGGGCTTCTACTACAACACCGCCGCCGTCATCGACGCCGACGGCACGTACCTCGGCAAGTACCGCAAGCACCACATCCCCCAGGTCAAGGGGTTCTGGGAGAAGTACTACTTCAGGCCCGGCAACGCCGGCTGGCCCGTCTTCGACACGGCCGTCGGCAAGGTCGGCGTCTACATCTGCTACGACCGGCACTTCCCCGAAGGGTGGCGCCAACTCGGCCTCAACGGTGCGCAGTTGGTGTACAACCCGTCCGCCACCTCACGGGGCCTGTCCGCCTACCTCTGGCAGCTGGAGCAGCCCGCGGCCGCCGTCGCCAACGAGTACTTCGTCGCCGCCATCAACCGCGTCGGCCAGGAGGAGTACGGCGACAACGACTTCTACGGCACCAGCTACTTCGTCGACCCGCGCGGCCAGTTCGTCGGCGAGGTCGCCTCCGACAAGGAGGAGGAACTCCTCATCCGCGACCTCGACTTCGGGCTGATCGAGGACGTACGGCAGCAGTGGGCCTTCTACCGCGACCGACGGCCCGACGCCTACGACGGGCTGGTGCAGCCATGAGCAGCCTCTTCGAGCGCCACCGCGCCGTCATCCCCGACTGGGTCGCCCTCTACTACCGCCACCCCATCGAGATCACCCACGGCGAGGGCCGGCACGTCTGGGACGCCGACGGCAAGAAGTACCTCGACTTCTTCGGCGGCATCCTCACCACCATGACCGCCCACGCCCTGCCCGAGGTCACCAAGGCCGTCTCCGAGCAGGCCGGGCGGATCATCCACTCCTCCACGCTCTACCTCAACCGCCCCATGGTCGAGCTCGCCGAACGCGTCGCCGCCCTCTCCGGCATTCCCGACGCCCGGGTCTTCTTCACCACCTCCGGCACCGAGGCCAACGACACCGCCCTGCTCCTGGCCACCGCCTACCGCCGCTCCAACCAGATCCTGGCGATGCGCAACAGCTACCACGGCCGCTCCTTCTCCGCCGTCGGCATCACCGGCAACCGCGCCTGGTCCCCGACCAGCCTCTCCCCGCTCCAGACCCTCTACGTCCACGGCGGCGTGCGCACCCGCGGCCCCTACGCGCAGTACACCGACGAGCGCTTCATCGACGCCTGCGTCGCCGATCTGGAGGACCTGATCGGCCACACCCGCGACATCGCCGCACTGATCGCCGAACCCGTCCAGGGCGTCGGCGGCTTCACCTCCCCGCCCGACGGGCTCTACGCGGCCTTCCGCGAAGTCCTCGACCGGCACGGCATCCTGTGGATCGCCGACGAGGTGCAGACCGGCTGGGGCCGCACCGGCGACCACTTCTGGGGCTGGCAGGCACACGCCGAGAACGGCCCGCCCGACATCCTCACCTTCGCCAAGGGCATCGGCAACGGCATGTCCATCGGCGGCGTCGTGGCCGGCGCCGAGATCATGAACTGCCTGGACGCGAACTCGATCTCCACCTTCGGCGGCTCCCCGGTCACCATGGCGGCCGGCCTCGCCAACCTCACGTACCTCCAGGAACATGACCTCCAGGGCAACGCCCGCCGCGTCGGTGGCCTGCTCATGGAGCGGCTGCGCGCCATCACCGCAGGCATGGACCATGTACGGGAAGTACGCGGCCGGGGCCTGATGATCGGCATCGAGCTGACCCGGCCCGGCACCGACGAACCCGACCCCGACGCGGCCGGTGCCGTCCTGGAGGCCGCCCGCGAAGGCGGGCTCCTCATCGGCAAGGGCGGCGGACACCACACCACCGCACTGCGCATCGCCCCGCCCCTGACCCTCACCGTCGCCGAGGCGGAGGAGGGCGCCGCGATCCTCGAAGAGGCCCTGCGCGCCGTCTAGTCCCCATCCGACAGGGGAGTCACCCATGACCACCCGTACCCTCATCCGCGGCGGACTCGTCATCACCGCCGCCGACGAACTCCACGCCGACGTCCTGATCGAGGACGGCCGCATCGCCGCGCTCGCCACCCACGGCTCCGCCGTGGCCGAGAGCTGGACGGCCGCGCGGACCATCGACGCCACCGACAAGTACGTCATCCCGGGCGGCGTCGACGCCCACACCCACATGGAACTGCCCTTCGGCGGCACCTACGCCTCCGACACCTTCGAGACCGGCACCATCGCCGCCGTCTGGGGCGGCACCACCACCATCGTCGACTTCGCGGTGCAGAGCGTGGGCCACTCGGTGCGCGAAGGACTCGACGCCTGGTACGCGAAGGCGGACGGCAAGTGCGCCGTCGACTACGGCTTCCACATGATCCTCTCCGACGTCAACGAGTCCTCGCTCAAGGAGATGGACCTGCTCGTCGAGGAGGGCATCACCTCCTTCAAGCTCTTCATGGCCTACCCCGGCGTCTTCTACAGCGACGACGGGCAGATCCTGCGGGCCATGCAGCGCTCCGCCGTCAACGGCGGGCTGATCATGATGCACGCCGAGAACGGCATCGCCATCGATGTCCTCGTCGAGCAGGCCCTGGCTCGTGGTGAGACCGACCCCCGCTACCACGGCGAGGTCCGCAAGGTCCTGCTGGAGGCCGAGGCGACGCACCGGGCCATCCAGCTCGCCCGGGTCGCCGGCGCCCCGCTCTACGTCGTCCACGTCTCCGCCGAGGAGGCCGTCGCCGAGCTCGCCGCCGCCCGCGACAAAGGCCTGCCCGTCTTCGGCGAGACCTGCCCGCAGTATCTGTTCCTGTCGACGGACAACCTCGCTGAGCCGGGCTTCGAAGGCGCCAAGTACGTGTGCTCCACACCGCTGCGTCCGCGCGAGCACCAGGCGGCGCTGTGGCGGGGCCTGCGCACCAACGACCTCCAGGTCGTCTCCACCGACCACTGCCCCTTCTGCTTCGTGGGCCAGAAGGAGCTGGGCCGCGGCGACTTCTCCAAGATCCCCAACGGGCTGCCCGGGGTGGAGAACCGGATGGACCTACTCCATCAGGCCGTCGTCGACGGCCACATCGGGCGTCGCCGCTGGATCGAGATCGCCTGCGCCACCCCGGCCCGGATGTTCGGCCTGTATCCGCAGAAGGGGACGATCGCGCCCGGCGCGGACGCCGACGTCGTCATCTACGACCCGCACGCCACCCAGACCCTCTCCGCCGCCACGCACCACATGAACGTCGACTACTCGGCGTACGAGGGCCGGACGGTCACCGGCCAGGTCGAGACCGTCCTGTCGCGCGGTGAACCCGTCATCGAACGGCGGCAGTTCACCGGCCGCCCCGGTCACGGCTGCTTCACCCCCCGTTCCACCTGTCAGTACCTGAACTAGGAGGTCCCCGACGTGGACTTCGGACTCGTCCTGCAGACCGACCCTCCGGCCTCCGAGGTCGTCGGGCTGATGCGGCGCGCGGAACGCAACGGCTTCCGCTACGGCTGGACGTTCGACTCGGCCGTGCTCTGGCAGGAACCCTTCGTCATCTACAGCCGGATCCTGGAGCACACCACGAAGCTGACCGTCGGCCCGATGGTCACCAACCCTGGTACCCGCACCTGGGAGGTGACCGCCTCCACCTTCGCCACCCTCAACGACATGTACGGCAACCGCACCGTGTGCGGCATCGGCCGCGGCGACTCCGCGATGCGGGTCGCCGGCCGCAAGCCCAACACACTCGCCCGGCTCGGCGAGGCCATCGGCGTCATCCGGGACCTCGCCGAGGGCCGGGAAGCGGTCGTGGACGGCAACCCGATCCGCATCCCGTGGGTGAAGAACGGGAAGCTCCCGGTGTGGATGGCGGCGTACGGGCCGAAGGCGCTGGCCCTCGCCGGGCAGAAGGCCGACGGCTTCATCCTCCAGCTCGCCGATCCCTTCCTCACCGAGTGGATGGTCAGGGCGGTGCGTACGGCGGCCGAGGAGGCCGGCCGCGACCCCGACGCCGTGACGATCTGCGTCGCCGCGCCGGCGTATGTCGGCGACGACCTCGCGCACGCGCGTGAGCAGTGCCGCTGGTTCGGCGGGATGGTCGGCAACCACGTCGCCGACCTCGTCTCCCGCTACGGCGAACACTCCGGCCTGGTCCCCGAGGCCCTCACCGACTACATCAAGGCCCGTGAGGGCTACGACTACAGCCACCACGGCCGCGCCGACAACCCCTCCACCGCTTTCGTCCCCGACGAGATCGTCGACCGCTTCTGCCTGCTCGGCCCACCGTCCGCGCACATCGCCAAGCTCCAGGCGCTGCGCGAGCTGGGCGTGGACCAGTTCGCGGTGTACGCGATGCACGACGCCCGCGAGGCGACGATCGACGCGTACGGCTCGGAGATCATCCGGGCCATCGGCTGACGCTCGTCGGCTCACCGCCGCCGCATCGGGCCGGTGACCACTGGTCGTACGCGCTCCCGGCTACGGTTCGAGGTGGTGGTGGACGCGGCGCAGGAGGGAGGCGAGCGTCACTCGTTCCTCCACGCTCAGGGGCGCCAGGATGTCGTCGTCGGTGGATGCGATGTCCGCGCTGAGGTGGGCCAGGAAGGACCGGCCCTCCGGGGTGAGTCGTACGACGACCCGGCGCCGGTCCTCCGGATCGCGGTCGCAGGCGAGGTGGCCCGTCTTGACCAGGTCGTTGACGATCTTCACCAGGTCGCTGGCGTTCATGTCCAGGCGCGCGGCGAGGACGGTCTTCATCTGCGGGCCTAGATCGGCCACCATCGCGAGCGCGGTCAGGTGCCAGAGTCGCAGGTTGTGCGCGGTCAGCCTGTCGCTGAGCCGGCGGCGGGCGGCCTTGCCGATCGCGGACATCAGATAGGCGTTGAGGTCGAGCACGCTGGGGGGTGTCATGCTCAGGGGCGGCGGACCGGACTTCGTGGCGGCCGAACTCCCTTTCACTTCAGGGGCGTTCGCAGTCTCCGTGGTGGTCGGGACACCCGCGGCCCCGCCTCCCATGACGGTGTCTATCGTCAGATCGGCGTTCGCCAGCGTCCGGAACACCTTCGCCCAGTCGGTGGGCATGCTCGATATGCCGAATAACGCGAACCTCGTTCCGGAAGCGTCGTGCGCGGTCCCGGAGATGACGGACTCTTCCACTGTTCTCTGTCGCTCCCGTGCGAGTTAGGTGAACCCAACCTAGTCATTCGGAAAAAGGGCCGGCGTCCCCCAGGACCGTCTGGGGGACGCCGGAGTCTGATGCCGGTCGTACGGCCCGGCGGTCAGGCGCGGTTGGTGAGGTAGCCGCCCATGAAGGTGAAGTACTCGGCCGCGGGCAGCTCGTGGCCGTCCTCGGTGCGCACCCGCGTGATGGCCAGGCCGTGGTTGCGGCCGGTGCGCGCGTCGGCGCCCGCGACGACGACCACGCCGTCGCCCTCACGGTAGAAGATGCGGCCGGGCGTGCCTCCGTAACGTCCCTCCGACACGGTGGCGGCCAGGATCTCCAGGCGCTTGCCGCGGTGGAAGGTGAAGGCGCTCGGGTACGGTGCGGACTGGGCGCGGACCAGGCGCTCCAGGGCGTCGGCCGGCCAGTCCCAGTTGATCCGGATGTCCTCCTCGGACCGCTTGTGGAAGAAGCTGGCCTGTGAGCGGTCCTGCTTGGTGAACTCGGTCTGCCCGGAGGCGATCCGGGCCAGTGCGCCGATCGTGACCGGGGCGATGAGGTCGACGGTCTTGTGGAACAGGTCGGTGGCCGTGTCCTTCGGGCCCACCGGAACCGCCCGCTGGTCCACGATGTCGCCCGCGTCGAGCACCTCGTCCATCATGTGGGCCGTGACGCCCACCTCCTGCTCGCCGTTGATGAGCGCCCAGATCAGCGGGGAGAAGCCGGCGTACTTCGGCAGGAGCGAGTCATGGACGTTCAGCGTGCCGTGGCGGGGCAGCGAGTAGATGCGCGGCGGGATCCATGTGCGCCAGTTGTTGGCCACGATGATGTCCGGGTCGGCCGCCTTCAGGAGGTCGAACAGCTCTTCGTCGTCAGGCCGGTTGCGGATGATGACGGGGACGCCGTGCTCCTCGGCGAGGTCGGCGACCGAGTCGCTCCAGATCTTCTCGTAGGCGTGCTCGCTCTTGGGGTGTGTCACGACCGTCACCACGTCGTGTTCGGAGTCCAGGAGTGCTTGCAGGGTGCGATGACCCCAGGTCTGGTAACCGAACATGACGACCCGCATGGGGGTTCCTCCTCGGAAGAGCGAATGATCGCGCCAAGTAAAGCAAGGCTTACCTAACAACGCAATGCGCGCTCATTTCAAGCCAGTTCAGAACTCATGGTCTGGCTCATGTCCGCTTTGTCTGGTCGACAGGTCGGTGCAGGTCAGGTTAGCTTTACCTAAGTTCGGCTGCTCGGCGGTAACGGCGGCTCGGCGTCCTCTTCCTTTCCTCCACGCCTGACAGGCGGCTGTCCCGCACGATGGGAGTGACATGTCACCGGCTCTTCCTGGCGACGCACCTTTGATTCATGACCTCATAGGGATCGGCTTCGGGCCGTCCAATGTGGCCATGGCGATCGCGCTGAGCGAGCACAACACGCGCGTCGGGAGGCAAGAGGCGGTCACAGCCCACTTCTTCGAGCGCCAGTCCGGCTTCGGCTGGCACCGCGGCATGCTGATCGACGACGCGACGATGCAAGTCTCCTTCCTCAAGGACCTGGTGACGCTCCGTAACCCGTCCAGCGAGTACACCTTCCTGCGCTATCTGCAGAGCAAGGGCCGGCTGATCGACTTCGTCAACCACAAGAACCTCTTCCCGCTCCGCGTCGAGTTCCACGACTACTTCGAGTGGGCGGCGGCGAAGGTCGACGACATGGTCTCCTACGGCCACGAGGTCATCGCCGTCGAGCCCGTCGTACGCGACGGAGTGGTGGAATACCTTGATGTGACGGCCCGTTCGGGGTCCGAGACGGTGGTCCACCGCGCCAGGAACCTGGTCATCGGGACCGGGCTGCGCCCCCTCATGCCGGAGGGCGTGGAGCGGACGGACCGGGTCTGGCACAACTCCGACCTGCTCGCGAAGGTGGACGGCCTGCGGGGCGCCGACCCCAAGCGCTTCATCGTCGTCGGCGCCGGCCAGAGCGCCGCCGAGAACGTGGCCTACCTGCACCGCCGTTTCCCCGACGCGGAGGTCTGCGCCGTCTTCTCGCGGTACGGCTACAGCCCGGCCGACGACAGCAGCTTCGCCAACCGCATCTTCGATCCGGCCGCCGTCGACGAGTACTTCACGGCCCCCGACGACATCAAGCGCAGGCTGATGGACTACCACGGCAACACCAACTACTCCGTGGTGGACATCGACCTGATCGACGACCTGTACCGCCAGGCGTACCAGGAGAAGGTCCTCGGCACCGAACGGCTCCGCTTCCTCAACGTCTCGCGGCTCACCGGCGTCACCGAGACCGACGGCAAGGTCCGCGCCAGCGTCACCTCCCTGGTCACCGGGGAGGAGAAGGAGCTGGACGCCGACGTCGTCGTCCTCGCCACCGGCTACAGCCCGGCCGATCCGCTCGGACTCCTCGGCGAGCTGGGGGAGCGCTGCCGCCGCGACGCGCAGGGCCGCCTACGGGTCGAACGGGACTACCGCGTCACGACCGACCCCGCCCTGCGCTGCGGCATCTACCTCCAGGGCGGCACCGAGCACACCCACGGCATCACGTCGTCGCTGCTCTCCAACACCGCGATCAGGGTCGGCGAGATCCTGCAATCGGTCATCGACCGGGGGCTGGGCCGCGACCAGAGCGCCTCCCGACCGGTCGCCGACGGCATCGGCTCCGTCCGCTAAAGCCTCCCGGCCCCAGGGCCCCTGGCCTGCCCCCCACTCGCCCGGCCCGCCCGGCACCGACGTCGTGCCGGCAGGCGTGGCACGCACCGTGAAATCCCCGTGAAAGGAACACCCGTGTCCACTTCTACGCGCCCCGCTCTGACGCGGTTCATCAGACAAGTCCCACGCGTCGCTGTCGCCACAGTCGCCGCGCTGACTCTCGCCGCCTGTGGGGGCGGCGGCGAGAAGAAGGAGTCGTCGTCGGGTGAGACCAGCTCCGGCTCGTCGTCGGCCGCCTTCCCGGTGACGGTGGAGCACAAGTACGGCAGCACGACGATCGACAAGGAGCCGAAGCGGGTCGTCACGCTGGGGCTCTCGGATCAGGACGCCGTGCTGGCGCTCGGTGTGAAGCCGGTCGGAGCGGTCGACTGGTTCAAGGAGCAGCCGTACGGCAAGTGGCCGTGGACCAAGGGCAAGTGGGGCTCCACGAAGCCTCAGATCGTCGGTGAGCGTGACGAGTACAACATCGAGAAGATCGCGGCGCTGAAGCCGGACCTCGTGATCGCCCAGTACTCGGGGATGAAGAAGGAGCAGTACGACACGCTCTCCAAGTTCACCAAGGTCGTCGCCCAGCCCAAGGGGCTGCCCGACTACGGCGCCTCCTGGCAGGTCATGACCCGTCAGATCGGCAAGTCCCTGGGCAAGGACGCCGAGACCGAGAAGCTGATCGCCGGCATCGACGCCCGCTTCAAGGCCGCCCGCGACAAGAACCCCCAGTTCGCCCAGAAGACCCTCGCCGTCGCCGACAGCTTCGAGGCCGGGAAGTACTCGGCGTTCACCAAGACCGACCCCAAGTCGATCTTCTTCTCCGAGCTCGGCTTCAAGCTGAAGCCCGAGATCGACACGCTGGCCAAGCCGGGCTGGAACGTCGCCGAACTCAGCGCCGAGAAGCTGAACGTCCTGGACGTCGACCGTCTTGTCTGGGTCACCTCCAGCACCGACGCCAACAACCGGATCAAGGCCGAGCCGCTCTACAAGAACCTGAAGGTCCACCAGGACAAGCGCGACCTGTTCGTGCCGTACCAGGACCCCGACATCGGCGCGGCGTTCTCCTTCAACACGGTCCTGTCGATCCCCTACGCGATCGACGAGATCGAGCCGCTGCTGACGGCCATCAAGTAACACCCGCCGCCAAGGCGGTACGGGGGGGAGGACGACACCGTACGACGGCGTGCCGGACCGGCACGCCGTCGTACGGAACTCCGCGGCCCCCGAAGACCTCACGCGTCCGCTCCACCGCCGGGTCCGCCCCGCGCCGGACCGCTCAACACCGCGTACCACCAGGGAAAGGCCATTTCGTACGATGTTTGACGTCGAGTCGGACCGGACATCCGCTCCCGGGACACCCATGACCGGCGGGCAGGCCGGCATCTGGCTGGCCCAGCAGATCGAGCCGGACAGCTCCGCCTACAACATCGTCTTCGCCCTGGACCTGCGCGGCGCCGTCGACCTCGACCGGCTCGCCGCCGCCGTGCGGCAGACCGTCGAGGAAGCCGACTGCCTGCATGTGCGCATCACACTGGGGGAGAGCGGACCGCGCCAGACACCCGTCCCCGTCGCCTTTGACGTGCCGGTCGTCGACCTGCGCGGCGCCCCGTCCCCCGAGGAGGCCGCCGCCGGCTGGATGGCCGCCGACCGGGAACGGCCCGCCGACCTGGCCCACGGCCCGCTCTTCGCCCAAGCCCTGCTGCGGCTCGCGGACGACCGTGTCTGGTGGTACCAGCGGTACCACCACATCGTTCTCGACGGCATGGGCGTCGCGCTCGTCACCCGCCGGGCCGGCGAGATCTACACCCTGGGCGAGCAGGCCCCCGCACGCCCGGACTGGTCCCTGTCCCGGCTCGTGGAGGCGGACCTCGCGTACCGGGCCTCGGAGCAGTACGCGGCGGACCGCACCTGGTGGCGGGAGCGCATGGCCGGCCGGACCGAGCCCGCACGCCTGGTAGAGCGCACCCCGTCGCTCGTGGCACGGCGCCTGCGGCGCTCGGTGGAACTCTCCGTCGAGGACACCGACCGGCTCCGCGCCGCCGCCGACCGGGCCGGCACCCGGACCTCCCGCGTCCTGATCGCGGCCGTCGCCGCCTACCTCCACCGGGCCGGCGGAGAACAGGACCTCGTCCTCGGCCTGCCGCTCGCCGCCCGCCAGGACGAGGTCGCGGCCGCCGTCCCCGGCATGGTCTCCAACATCGTCCCGCTGCGCCTGACCGTCCGCCCCGGGACGACCGGCGCCGCCCTCGTCACCGAGGTGCGCGACGCGGTCGCCGACGCCGTCGCGCACGGCCGCTACCGCGCCGAGGACCTGGCCAAGGACCTCGGACTCGTCGACGGCGTCCCGGAGCTGGTCGGCCCCACCGTCAACATCCTGCCCCGCCCCCAGGACCTGCGCTTCGCCGACCTCGACACCGAACTGCGGCCCGAGTGGCTCGGACCCGTCAGCGACCTGGCCTTCAGCTTCGGCGAGATCCACGGCGGCAGCGGTGTCGTCGTGCACCTCGACGCGGACGCGGCCGTCTGCGACGAGGAGGCCCTGCGCGCCCACGAACGCCGCTTCCTGGCCCTGCTGCACGCCTTCATCGAGGAGCCGGACCGGCCCGTCGGCCACATCGAACTCACCTCAAGGTCCGAACGCGCCCGCCTGCTCGGTGAGTTCGGCGTGTCACCGCGCGAGGTGCCCGAACTGTCCTGGCCCGCCGCCTTCGAAGCGCAGGTGCGCCGCTCACCCGACGCCGTGGCGCTCGTGTGCGAGGAGCGTGTGGGGGCACCTCCCAGCGGTAGCTGGGGGATGACGTACGGGGAGCTCAACGCCGCCGCCAACCGGCTCGCCCGCCTCCTCGTCGCCCGTGGCGTACGCGCCGAGGACGTCGTCGCCGTGGCCCTGCCGCGCTCGCCCGAGCTCGTCGTCGCGCTGCTCGCGGTGATGAAGGCGGGCGCCGCCTACCTGCCGCTGGACGCCGACCACCCCCAGGACCGGATCGCCTACATGCTGTCCGACGCCGGGGCGCGGACCGTGATCACCGTCCGGGAGCTCGCGGGCGACCTCCCGCGGACCGAGGGCGTCACCCACCTCCTGCTCGACGACCCGGCCACCGCGGACACAGCCGCCGCGCTCGACGACACCGACCTCGGCGTGCCGGTCGCCCTGGACCAGGCGGCGTACGTCATCTACACCTCCGGCTCGACGGGCCGCCCCAAGGGCGTCGTCGTCCCCCACGACGGCGTCGGCAGCCTGATCGCCACCGCCACCGACCGGATCGGCATCACCGCCGACAGCCGTGTCGTGCAGTTCGCCTCCGTGGGCTTCGACGTGACGGTCTGGGACCTGATCATGTCGCTGTGCGTCGGCGGCCGCATCATCGTCGTGCCCGCCGAGCGCCGCGTCGCCGGGCCCGCCCTGACCGAGTACATCGCCCGGCACCGCGCCACGCACATGATCCTGCCGCCGTCCCTCGTCTCCGCGCTGCCGCAGGAATGCGACCTGCCCGACGGCTCCGTGCTCGTCGTCGGCACCGAAGCGGTGCCCAGCGAGCTCATCGCCCGCTGGGCCGGGCGGGTCCAGGTCGTCGTCGCCTACGGCCTCACCGAAGCGAGCGTCAACTCCACGCTGTGGCTCGCCGAGCCCGGCCGGCCGGGCCCCGCCCCCATCGGCCGCCCCGACCCCAACACGCGCGCCTACGTCCTCGACACGGCCCTGCGTCCCGTCCCCGTCGGCGCCGAGGGCGAGCTGTACGTCGCCGGGCGGGGCCTCGCCCGCGGCTACCTGGGCCGCCCGGGCCTGACCTCGGAGCGGTTCGTCGCCGACCCGTACGGCGAGCCGGGAACCCGTATGTACCGCACCGGAGACCGGGTCCGGTGGGGAGCGGACGGCAACCTCGAATTCCTCGGCCGCGCCGACGGCCAGGTCAAGATCCGCGGCCACCGGATCGAACCGGGCGAGATCGAGAGCGCGTTCATGGCCTGCCCCGGCATCGCCCAGGCCGCCGTCCTCGTCCGCGAGGACCACCGGGGCGTCAAGCGCCTGGTGGCCTACCTGGTCGGCGTCGGGGACCGGGCGGACACCGAGGCCGCCGTGACGGCCGCCCGGAGCCGGGTCGCGGACACCCTGCCGGACCACATGGTGCCCTCCGCCGTCGTCGTACTCGACGGGCCGCTGCCGCTGACCCCCAACGGAAAGCTCGACGGCCGCGCCCTGCCCGAGCCCCGGTGGACGGCGATCAGCGGGGCCGACGCGCCCACCACCCCGGCGGAGACCCGGCTCGCCGCGCTCTTCGCGGACGTTCTCGGACTGCCGTCGGTCGGTGTCCACGACAGCTTCTTCGAACTGGGCGGCGACAGCATCGTCGCCATCCAGCTGGTGAACCGGGCCCGCGAGGCCGGGCTGACGATCAGCCCGCGCGAGGTGTTCCGGCTCCGTACGGTGGCGGCGCTCGCCCGGGCCGCGGGCGAGACGGCCGGCCCGGCCGCGGCGGCCCCGGTCCAACTGGACCCGGAAGCCCTGCCCGTCTCACCGCTCCAGGAAGGCTTCTTCTTCCACGCGGAGTTCGACGCGCACGCCGCCGACCTCTACGTCGTGCAGGAACTCCTCGACCTGGACGGCCACGTCGACCCCGAGCGGCTGCGCCGGGCCCTGCAACAGCTCCTGGACCGGCACCCCCTGCTTTGCGCCTCCTTCCGCCAGCTGCCCGGCGGAGAGGTCGTCCAACGCCTCGCCGACCACGTGACCCTTCCCTGGCGGCAGGCCGACACCGCCGAGACCGGGATCGACGACCTCCTGCGTGCCGACCGCGACGAGCGGTTCGACCTGGACCGGCCGCCGCTGCTGCGCGCCACCCTGATCCGCGACGGACTGCGCCACCGGCTCCTGCTCACCCTGCACCACATCATCGCCGACGGCTGGTCGGTCTCCGTCCTGCTGCGCGAACTGGCCGCCGTCTACCGGGGCGACCCGCTGCCCGAGCCGGTAGCCCCCCAGCCGTACCTGGCGTGGCTCGCCGCCCGGGACAAGGACGCCGCCCGGGAAGCGTGGCGGCAGGCCCTGGCCGGTCTGGACGGGCCGACCCGGCTGCCCGACCTCTCCCCGGCGACGGACGGCGACCAGACACCGCCCAGGCCCGAGCACGTCGACACCCGCCTGCCCGAGGACTTCACCGCCGAGCTGACCGCCTACGCCCGGACCCACAGCCTCACCCTGAGCACAGTCGTCCACGGCGCCTGGGGCCTGCTCCTCGGCGCCCTCACCGGCAGCGGCGACGTCGTCTTCGGCACCACCGTCTCCGGCCGCACGACCGAGGTCGCCGGCCTCGACACCGCCGTGGGCCTGTTCATCAACACCGTCCCCGCGCGGGTGACCCTGCGCCCCGACGAGACCCTCACCGACCTGCTGCGCCGCGTCCAGGACGAGCACACGGCGCTCCTGGACCACCAGCACCTCGGCCTCGCGGACATCCAGCGGACCGCGGGCGGCGGTGAACTCTTCGACACGCTCGTGGTGTTCGAGAACTACCCGACCGGCGACCTGTCGGCCGGCCAGGAGCCGGGCGCCCTGCGTATCACCGGCGCCGAGGTCTCCGACGCCGTGCACTACCCCCTCGCGCTCGTCGTCGAACCGGGCGACGGCCTGCTGCTGCGGTTCAAGCACGACGCCGCCCGCATCGACCAGGTGACCACGGCCGTGCTCGCCCACCGGTTCACGGCGCTGCTGCGCACCCTGGTGACGGAGCCCGACCGCACGGTCGCCCGCACCGGCCTGCTCTCCGACCGGGAGCGCGAGCACCTCACCGAGCGGAACGCCACCGCCCACGACGTACCCGACGCCACCCTCGCCTCGCTGTTCGCCGCGCAGGCCGCCCGGACCCCGCACGCCACGGCCGTCGTCTTCGAGGACACCACGCTCACATACGCGGAACTCGACCGGCGCGCCGAGGCCCTGGCCCGGCGGCTGCGGGCCCGCGGGGCCGGCCCCGAGCGGTACGTCGCCGTCGCGGTGCCCCGCTCGGCCGAGCTGATGGTCGCGCTCCTCGGCGTCCTGAAGGCGGGCGCCGCCTACCTGCCCGTCGACTTGGACTACCCCGCCGACCGCGTCGCGTTCATGCTCGGCGACTCGGGCGCGCGTACGGTCGTGACCACCGCCGAGGCCGCCGGGCGACTGCCCGCCGTACCGGACCTGGACCACGTCGTCGTCGATCAGGACGACCGGGAAGCGGAGGACATCGACACCCCGGCGCGGCCCGCCGGACCCGACCACCCCGCCTACCTCATCTACACCTCCGGCTCCACCGGCCGCCCCAAGGGCGTCGCCGTCACCCACCGAGCCATCGTCAACCGGCTCGCCTGGATGCAAGGGGAGTACGGGCTCACCGCCGACGACCGGGTGCTCCAGAAGACGCCCTCCAGCTTCGACGTGTCCGTGTGGGAGTTCTTCTGGGCGCTCAACCAGGGCGCGACCGTCGTCCTCGCCCGCCCCGACGGCCACCGCGACCCGGCCTACCTGGCCGAGCTGATCCACGCCCGGCGGATCACGACGCTGCACTTCGTCCCGTCGATGCTGGCCGCCTTCACCCAGGTCATGGAGAGCGCCGCCGGCGCACCGGACTGGACGGCGAGCCTGCGGCGGGTGTTCTGCAGCGGCGAGGCGCTCACCGGCGCCGAGGCCCGGCGCTGGTGGGAGCTGACCTCCCGCTCCCCGCACGGCCCCGTCCCCCTGCACAACCTCTACGGCCCCACCGAGGCGGCCGTGGACGTGACCTACCACCCCTACGACGGCGGCACCGAGCTCGCCGTCCCCATCGGCCGGCCCGTCTGGAACACCCGCCTGCACGTGCTCGACCCGTACCTGCGCCCGGTGCCCGACGGGGTCCCCGGCGAGCTGTACCTCGCCGGTGTCCAGCTGGCACGGGCGTACCACGGCCGGCCCGGGCTGACCGCCGAGCGGTTCGTCGCCGACCCGTTCGGCGCGCCCGGAAGGCGTATGTACCGCACCGGCGACCTGGTGCGCCGCCGCGCCGACGGTGCCGTCGAGTACCTCGGCCGTACCGACCGCCAGGTCAAGATCCGCGGCAACCGCATCGAACTCGGCGAGATCGAGGCCGCGCTGGCCGCCCTGCCGGGCGTCGCCCGCGCCGCCGTCGTCGTCCGCGACGCCGCGCTCGTCGGCTACGCCGTCCCGGCCCCCGGCGCCGCCGCCCCAGACACCGACGCCCTGCACGCCGCCCTCGCCGAAGCGCTGCCCGCGGCCATGGTGCCCAGCGCCGTGGTGACGCTGCACGAGCTGCCGCTGACCCCCAGCGGCAAGCTCGACCAGAACGCCCTGCCGGCGCCCGAGATCGCCCCCAGGGCCGGCGGGCGCGCGCCCCGCGACGAGCGGGAGAGCGCCCTGTGCCGGATATTCACCGAGGTGCTCGGCGTCCAGGGGGTCGGCGCCGACGACGACTTCTTCGTCCTCGGTGGCGACAGCCTCACCTCGATCGCCGTCGCCACCAAGGCCCGGGAGACTGGATTGACCATCAGCCCGCGTGACGTGTTCGCACACCGGACCCCGGCGGCGCTCGCCGCCGCCGCGGCGGACGCCGCACCCGAGCCCGCACCGCGGCCCGCGCCCAAGACGCCCGCGCCCACGGACGCGGTGACCGTCTCCGCGGCCGACGCCGGACAGGCCGCGGCCGCCCTCCAGGCCGTACTGGCCCAGCAGGCCCAGTCCGGCGCTGCCGTCGACCCCGCCCTGCGCGCCCTCCTCGACCAGCTGACCGCCGCCGCCCCCGAGGAACCCCAGGCCCCCCGCCCGCTGGGCGGCCTCGACCTCACTGCGGAGGAGACCGCCCGCGTCGAAGCCACCGCCGGACTCCCCGTCGCGGACATCTGGCCGCTCTCCCCGCTCCAGGAGGGCATGTACTTCCACGCCACCTACGACGCGGGCGACGCCCTCGACGTCTATCTCTCCCAGGAGACCCTGGACTTCGACCACCGCGTCGACGCCGGCCGGCTGCGCGCCGCCTGCCGGGCGCTGCTTGAGCGCAACACCAGCCTGCGGGCCGGCTTCGCCGGCGACGGCCTGCCCCGCCCGGTCCAGTTCATCGCCGACGGCGCCGAGATCCCGCTCGTCGAGGCGGACCTCTCCGGCCTGCCCGCCGACGAGCAGCGGAAGCGGACCGAGGAACTGCTCGCCGCCGACCGGCGGCAGCGCTTCGACCTGACCTCGCCCCCGCTGTGCCGGCTGCTCCTGATCCGGCTCGGCGACGGCAGGGACCGCCTCGTCGTCACCCACCACCTCATCCTGTGGGACGGCTGGTCCGCGTGGCTGTTCCTGGAAGAGCTGTTCACGCTGTACGAGAGGTCCGGCGACACGACCGGACTGCCGGTCCCCGGCTCGTACCGCGACTACCTGGCCTGGCTGGACGACCAGGACGGCGAGGCCGCCCTCGACGCCTGGCGCCGGACGCTCTCCGGCTACGACGAGCCGACCCTGGTCGCGCCGTCCGGCCGCGACAGCGGCCCGGTGATCCCGGCCGACTTCGACGCCGTACTGACCCAGGAGAGCAGCGACCGGCTGCGCGCCCTCGCCCGACGGCACGGACTCACCCTGAACACCGTCCTCAACGCGGCGTGGGCGCTGGTGCTCTCGGCGACGACCGGCCGCGACGACGTCGCCTTCGGCACCGCGGTCGCCGGACGGCCCGCCGACGTGCGCGATGTCGCCGGCATCATCGGCATGTTCCTCAACACCATCCCCGCCCGGGTCGCCTTCACCCCCGACGAGCCCCTGCTCGACCTGCTGCGGCGGATGCAGTCCGAACGGGCCGCCGTCATGCCGTACGAGTACGTGGGCCTCGGCACCCTCCAGCAGGCGACGGGCCACCGCCGCCTCTTCGACACCCTCTTCGTGCTCCGCTCGGCCGACGGCGAGGACCGCGCCGCCGAGCTGCGGCAGCGGCACGGCATCACCGCCGTGTCCAACGTGGACGGCACGCACTTCCCGCTCACGCTGATCGTCACGCCCGAGACCCGGCTGCGCGTCACCCTCGCGGCCAGGCCGGACCTGTTCGACGCCACACACGCGACCACGATCCTCGCCCGTTTCACGGCCGTCCTCGACCGGCTCGGCGAAGCCCTCGCCCACGCCCCCGACTCGGCCCGCACCGCAGACGTCGACCTGCTGCTGCCGGACGAGCGCACCGCTCTCGTCTCCGCCTGGGCGACCAGCCGCGAGCCGGTACCGAACGAGACCGTCGCCGACATGCTCGCGGCCCAGGTCGTCCGCACCCCGGACGCGGTGGCGCTGGTCTTCGGCGAGCGCGCCCTCACGTACGCCGAACTGGACGCGCACATCAACCGGCTCGCCCGGCTCTTGCTCGCCCGGGGCGCCGGGCCGGAGAAGGTCGTCGCGCTCGCCCTGCCGCGCTCCATCGACATGGTCGCCGCACTCTTCGCCGTCCTGCGGACCGGCGCCGCCTACCTGCCGCTGGACCTCGACCACCCCGCCGACCGGCTGCGGCTCATGGTGGAGGACACCGGCCCCCTGTGCCTGGTGTCCACCACCGCCGTCGCCCCCGCCCTGCGCGGGGACGCCGGGCCCGCCGCGCCCGAACTCCTCCTGGACGACGAGGCCGTCGCCGCCGAACTGGCCGCCCTTCCCGGCGGCGAGATCACCGACGCCGAGCGCCCCGCCTTCGCCCACGACATACCGGACCGCCTGGAGCACCCCGCGTACGTCATCTACACCTCCGGCTCGACCGGCCGGCCCAAGGGCGTCGTCACCCCCTACCGGGGCCTGACGAACATGCAGCTCAACCACCAGAAGGAGATCTTCGACCCGGCCATCGCCTCGGCGGGCGGTCGGCGGCTGCGCATCGCGCACACCGTCTCCTTCGCCTTCGACATGTCCTGGGAGGAGCTGCTCTGGCTCGTCGAGGGCCATGAGGTCCACGTCTGCGACGAGGAACTGCGCCGCGACGCCGAGGCGCTCGTCGCCTACTGCGACCGCCACCGCGTCGACGTGGTCAACGTGACGCCCACCTACGCCCAGCTTCTCATCGAGGAAGGCCTGCTCGACCAGGACGAGACCGCCGACAAGCACCGTCCCGCGCTGGTCCTGCTGGGCGGCGAGGCCGTCCCCGACACCGTCTGGGACCGGCTGCGCCGCACCGACGGCACGTACGGATACAACCTGTACGGGCCGACCGAGTACACGATCAACACCCTCGGCGGCTCCACCGCCGACAGCGCCACCTCCACCGTCGGCGTGCCGATCCGCAACACCCGCGCGTACGTCCTCGACACGATGCTCCGGCCCGTCCCGCCCGGCTGCCCCGGCGAGCTGTACATCGCCGGCACCGGCCTCGCCCGCGGCTACCACGACCGGCCCGCGCTGACCGCCGAGCGGTTCGTCGCCGACCCGTTCGGCGCCCCCCGAGAGCGGATGTACCGCACCGGCGACCTCGTACGGCAGCGCCCCGACGGCCTGCTCGACTTCCTCGGCCGCACCGACGACCAGGTGAAGATCCGCGGCTACCGCATCGAGCTGGGCGAGATCGCCACGGCCCTGTCCGCACACCCGGCCGTCGCGCACGCCGCCGTCGTCGTGAACGAGAGCACCGGCACCAAGCGCCTGGTCGGCTATGTCGTACCGGAGGAGGGCGCCGAGCCGGGCGAGGCGCTGACGCGGCGCCTGCGCGACCACCTGAAGACCGGACTGCCCGACTACATGGTCCCGTCCGCGCTCGTCACCGTCGGAACGCTGCCGCTGACCGTCAACGGCAAGCTCGACGTCAAGGCCCTGCCCGCCCCGGACCTCGCCGGTGCCGGGACCAGCCGTGCGCCGCGCACCCCGCGCGAGGAGACGCTGTGCGCCCTCTTCGCCGAGGCGCTCGGCCTGCCCGAGGGCAGCGTCGGCATCGACAGCGACTTCTTCGACCTCGGCGGCCACTCGCTGCTGGCCACCCGCCTCGTCAGCCGGGCCCGTACGGCGCTCGACGCCGAGCTCGCCATCCGGGACCTGTTCGAGGCGCCCACCGTCGCCGAGCTGGCCGAGCGGGTCTCCCGCGCCCAGGGCGCCGCCCGCCCCGCACTCACCGCCGGGGAACGGCCCGCGGAGCTGCCGCTGTCCCACGCCCAGCAGCGGCTGTGGGTCATCCAGCAGATCGAGTGCACCTCGGCCGCGTACAACTTCCCGCTGGTCATGCGGGTGCGCGGCACCCTCGACATCGAGGCCTGGAGCACCGCGCTCGCCGATGTGACAGCCCGTCATGAGGCGTTGCGTACGGTCTTCTTCACCGCGCCCGACGGCCAGGCGTTCCAGCGCGTCCTGCCCGCCGAGCAGGCGCGCCCCGTGGTGGAGCACGTCAGGGCCACCGAGGACGAGCTGTCCGGCATCGTCGACGCGGCCGTCAACCGCTCCTTCGACCTCGCCGCCGAACTCCCGCTGCGGGCCACGATCGTGGAGCTCGCGCCCGAGGACCATGTCATCGTGATGCTGCTGCACCACATCACCACCGACGAATGGTCCGACCGGCCGTTCCTGCGGGACCTGGCCGCCGCCTACGCCGCCCGCATCGGCGGCACGGCCCCCGACCTGGCGCCGCTGCCCGTGCAGTACGCCGACTACGCGCTGTGGCAGCAGCGGCTGCTCGGCGACCCGGCGGACCCGGAGAGCCTGGCGGCCCGGCAGCTGGAGTACTGGCACACTGCACTGGCCGGCGCCCCCGAGGAGCTGGAGCTGCCCACCGACCGGCCCAGGCCCGCCCGCCCGGCGTTCACCGGCGCCGAACTGGACCTGGCGTTCGACGCCGAGGTCCACGAGGGGCTCAAGCGACTCGCCCGGGAGACCGGAGCCTCCATGTTCATGGTGGTGCACGCGGCCGTGGCCGCCCTGCTGCACCGCATGGGCGCCGGTCACGACATCCCCCTCGGCTCGCCCATCGCGGGCCGGAGCGACGAGGCCCTGGACGACCTGGTCGGCTTCTTCGTCAACACGCTCGTGCTCCGCACCGACCTCAGCGGTGACCCCAGCTTCACCGAACTGCTCGCCCGGGTCCGCGAGACCGACCTCGCCGCCTTCTCCCACGCGGACGTGCCCTTCGAGTCCGTCGTCGAGAAGCTCAACCCGACGCGCTCCCTCTCCCGCAACCCGCTCTTCCAGGTGATGGTCGGCTACCACGCCCGCGGCGGCGACGAGCTGGAACTGCCAGGGCTCGGAGTCGAGTACGTCCCCTTCACGATCCGCTCGGCCAAGTTCGACCTCGTGTTCAGCTTCACCGAGCACACCCCGGCCGACGGCACCACCGGCTCGCTGAACTGCCGGCTGGAGTACGCCACCGAGCTGTTCGACCAGGAGACCGCCGAGCGGCTCGGCGACCGGCTCCGCCTGCTCGTCGCGGCCCTCGTCGCCGCCCCCGGCCGGCCCCTGTCCCAGGCGGAGATCCTCACCACCGACGAGCGGCAGCTGGTCGTCGAGGGCTTCAACGGCACGCCAAGGGAGGTCGAGGAGAAGACGTTCCCGGCGCTGTTCGCCCAGCGGCTCGCCGAGCGGCCCGACGCCGTCGCCGTCGTCGACGGCGCCCGCTCCGTGACGTACGCGCGGCTCGACGCCCGTGCCAACCGCATCGCCCGGCTGCTCGCCGCGCACGGCGTGGGCGCCGAGAGCGTGGTCGGCGTGGCCGTGCCGCGGTCCGTGGACATGGTCGCCACGGTGCTCGCCGCGCTCAAGCTGGGTGCCGCGTTCCTGCCGCTCGACCTGGTCCATCCGGCCGACCGCCTCACGTACATGATCGAGGACTCGCACGCCGCCCTCGTGGTCGGCACCGAGCCGGTCGCCGGGAAGATCCCCGACGCGGGCGTCCCCGTGGTCCTGCTCGACGCCCCGGAGACGGCCGGCGCCCTGGACGCGCTGTCCGACGCGCCCGTCGACGGCGCTGCGGCCGCACTGGACCAGGCCGCGTACGTGATCTACACCTCCGGCTCCACCGGCCGCCCCAAGGGCGTGATCGTGCCCCACGAGGGCATCTCCAGCCTGGTCGCCACCGCGGTCGACCGAATGGGACTGCGCTCCGACAGCCGGGTCCTGCAGTTCGCCTCCATCGGCTTCGACGTCTTCGCGTTCGAGCTGTCGATGGCGCTGTGCCACGGCGGCCGGCTCGTCCTCATCACCGACGAGGCGCGGGTCGCCGGACCGGCGCTCACCGACTTCCTCGCCGACCAGCGGATCACCCACATGATCCTGCCGCCGTCGCTGGTGTCGGCGCTGCCGCCCGGCTGCGAGCTCCCCGAGGGCTCGACCGTCCTGGTGGGCACCGAGACGGTGCCGCCGGACCTCTTCGAGCGGTTCGGCGCCACGGCCGACCTGATCTGCGCCTACGGACTCACCGAGGCGACGGTCAACTCCACGCTCTGGCCGGCACGGGAGCACGGCGGCACCCCCTTCGGCCGGGTGCCGATCGGCCGGCCCGACCCCAACACCCGCGCCTACGTCCTCGACGAGCACCTGCGGCCCGTCCCGCCCGGTGTGGTCGGCGAGCTGTACGTCGCCGGGCGCGGCCTCGCCCGCGGCTACCTCGGGCGGCCGGGGCTGACGTCGGAACGGTTCGTCGCCGACCCGTTCGGGAAGCCCGGCAGCCGGATGTACCGGACCGGTGACCGCGCCCGCTGGCGCGCCGACGGCAACCTCGACTTCCTCGGCCGCGTCGACACCCAGGTCAAGGTCCGCGGCTTCCGTATCGAACTCGGCGAGATCGAGGCGGCGCTCGCCGGGCACCCCTCCGTCGCCCAGGCCGCCGTGCTGCCCGACCGGGACGGCGACATCGTCCGCCTGATCGGGTACGCCGTACCGGAGTCGGGCGAACTCGACCCGCAGGAGCTGCGCACCCACGTCGCCGGGCAGCTGCCCGAGTACATGGTCCCGGCGCTCGTGGTGCCGCTCGACGGCCCGCTGCCGCTGACCCCCAACGGCAAGCTGGACCGCAAGGCGCTGCCCGCGCCGGACTGGTCGGCCATGACGGGCGACGCCCGCCCGGCCACCGGCACGCAGGCCCGCCTCGCCGCCCTGTTCTGCGAGATCCTCAAGCTGGACACCGTCGGCGTGCACGACAACTTCTTCGCGCTCGGCGGCCACTCGATGGCCTCCATGCGGCTCCTGGGCCGGATCCGCGCGGAGTTCGGGGTCGAGCTCAGCATCAGGGACGTCTTCGACGCGCTGACCGTCGCCGGTGTCGCCGGCAAGCTCGACGGGGCGGCGGCCGCCCGCGTGGCGCTGCGCCCCGCCGGGGACCACGAGGACCACGGGGACCCGCTGCCGCTCGCCCCCGGCCAGCGGTGGCAGTGGCAGACGTACCGCCGCGGCCCCGGCTTCGACCACGCGCTGGTCCTGCGCTCCCCGGGCGGACTCGACACCGACGCGCTGGCCGCCGCACTCGCCGACGTCGTGAACCGCCACGAACCGCTGCGCACGGCGTTCACCGAGCGCGACGGCACGGTGCACCAGCGGCCGGTCCAGGCTCCGGCCCTGGCCGTCGAGGAGTGCGCGGGCCTGGACGCCCGCCTCGCCGAACTCGCCGCCCAGGCACCCGACCTGGAGCACGAGGCGCCGCTGCGGGCCCGCCTGCTCACCGCCCCGGACGGCGCCCAGGCCCTCCTGCTGACCATGCACTACCTCGCGGTGGACGAATGGTCCGTCGTCCCGCTCTTCCGCGACCTCACCACGGCCTACGCGGCCCGTACGGAGGGCCGGGCACCGCTCTGGGAGCCGCTGCCGGTGACGTACGCCGACTACACCCGCTGGGCACACGAGGTCCTGGGCGACCTCGGCGACCCGGACAGCCGGGGCGGGCAGCAGCTCGCCTACTGGCGGCGGACGCTGGCGGACGCCCCGGCCCGGCTGGCCCTCCCCGCCGACGGCCCGCGCCGGGCCGCTCCGGACACGGCTCGGCGGCCCGCGGACCACGTCGGGTTCGTCCTCGACGAGGGGCTGCACGCGGCTGTGGACCGGCTCGCCCGGGCCACCGGAACCAGCATGTTCATGGCGCTGCACTCGGCCCTGGCGGCCCTGCTCACCGCCCACGGCGCGGGCACCGACCTGCCCATCGGCACGATGGTCGCCGGCCGCACCGACGACCAACTCGCCGACCTCGTCGGCTGCTTCCTCAACACGGTCGTCCTGCGCACCGACACGGCGGGCGACCCGACCTTCGCGGAACTGCTCACCCGGGTCCGGGAGACCACGCTCAGCGCCCTGGACCGGCAGGAGGTCCCCTTCGACGAGGTCGTCCGAGCCACCGGCCTTCCTCCCGAGGGACCGCAGGTCATGGTGATCCACCACGAGCAGGCCGACCTGGAGCGGCTGGAAGGCGGCGTGGGCTCGCTGGAGGCCGTACCGACCGGCTCGGCACGGGCGGAGCTGACCCTCAGCTTCTACGAGCCGCGCGGCGAGGGCCCTGTGCACTGCGGCCTGATCCACTCGACCGACCTGTTCGGCGCCGCCAAGGCGCGGCAGCTCGCCGACGAACTCCTGGAGCTGCTGCGCACCGTGGTGGCCCACCCCGAGCAGCCGCTCTCCGAGCTGTTCACCGCACCGTCCCAGAGGAGTGACAACGCATGACGGCCAACCCGTTCGAGGACCCGCAGGGCACGTTCCTGGTCCTGGTCAACGACGAGAACCAGCACTCGCTGTGGCCAGCCTTCGCCGACGTGCCGCCCGGCTGGCGGCCCGCGGCCGGCCCGGACACCCGCGAGGCGTGCCTCGCATACGTCGAGGAACACTGGACCGACCTGCGCCCGGCGAGCCTCGCCGCCCAGCAGGGCTGACGCGCAGCCGTACGACGTCGCCGCCCGCGGAACTCCGCGGGCGGCGACGTGTGTTCCGGGGCTTCCCCGCGAGCCGGCCCGGCCGGGCGGATCTGGAGGAGCGCCGCGGCGGGCGACGCGGCGCGGGGCGCGCCGCCGGTGCCGGGCAGCGCCCGGGGCGCTGCGCACCGGCCGCCCGATCCCGTGCGGTGTGCCCACGACATGGCTGACCGGGCCGGGCGTCCGCCGCCAGTAGGCGAGTTGCTGCCCGCGCCGGTTGTCCGGGCCGGGGCGTCCGCCGGCGTCCGCCGCCGGTAGGCGAGTTGCTGCCTGCGCCGGCTGTCGGGTCGCCGAGGTCGCCCAGGGCCTCGTGCGCCCAGCGGCTCGAGGGGCGACACGGTTCCCCGTGTCGCCCCTCGACAGCCGGATGCGGGCCGGTCCCGCCCGGCTTCTACCGCGCGGCGTGGGCGGATGGTCTGGCGGCTGTCGGACCAGGCCGCCCGCAGTGCGGCCGGATGGCAGGGCCGCCCCCGCGGGCGGCCCTGCCCTGAGCGGCGACGCCCAGGTCCTCGTGAACCGGCCGGTCCCGCCTCGCGCCTACCCCACCGCGTGGCCGGTGGTCTGGCGGCTGTCGGACCAGGCCGCCCACAGCGCTGCGTACCGGCCGCCCGTCGCGACGAGTTCGGCGTGGGTGCCGGTCTCGACGATGCGGCCCTCGTCCAGGACGACGACGCGGTCCGCGGTCGCGGCCTGCGGGAGACGGTGGGCGACCATCAGGCCCGTACGTCCCTCAAGAGCCCGCAGAGCGGCCTCCTCCAGCACACGCGCGCCCGCGCTGCCCGCGTCGGCGGTGGCCTCGTCCAGGATGGCGATGGGCGGGTCGGCGAGGACCAGGCGGGCCAGGGCGAGGTGCTGCGCCTGGGTCACCGTCAGCCGGTGGCCGCCCTCGCCCACCACCGTGGCCAGGCCGTCGGGCAGGGCCCGCGCCCACTCCAGGGCGCCGACATGGGCCAGGGCGTCGCGCAGTTCCTCGTCGGTGGCCCCGGGGCGCGCCAGGCGCAGGTCCTCGGCCAGCGGGCCGGCGAAGACGTGCACCTCCTGGCTGATCAGCGTCACCGCGCGCCGTACGCCCGACGGGCCCAGCTCGCGTACGTCGACCCCGCCCAGCGCGATCGACCCGCCGCGCGGCTCGTGGACACCGGCGATGACCTTGGCCAGCGTGGTCTTGCCCGCGCCGCTCGCGCCGACCAGCGCCACCCGTTCCCCGCTGCGCACCTCCAGGTCGACGTCGGAGAGCACAAGGCGGCCATCGGCGTACGCGTGGCTGAGCCCGGTCACCTTCACCGCGCCGTCGACCGGAGCGCTCCCGCCCCGCGGCAGGCGCTCCGCGGGGAGGTTCGACACACCGATCAGGCGGGCGAAGCTCGCGCCCGCCGACTGGGCGTCGTCGATGAGGAACAGCGTGGCGTTGATCGGGTTGAAGAGGCTGTGGAAGTACAGCGCGGCGGCCGTCGCCGTGCCGATGCTCACCGAACCGTTGTCGACCAGCCAGAAGCCGGTGGCGAGCATGGCGGCCAGGCCGATGAACTCGCCCAGGTTCAGCCGGGAGAAGAACCCGGTCACGATGTGCAGGCCGCGCAGCGCCAGGTCGCGCGCCGACGCCGACCGGTCCTTCAGGAGGGCGGTGTGCGTGCCGTTCAGCCGGAAGGCGCGTACGGTGCGCACCCCGCCGATGCTGTCGAGGAGCTGGTGCTGGAGCGCGCCGGTGGCGACGCGGTGCTCGGCGTACACGGGCGCGGCCCGGCGCAGGTACCAGCGCACGGACAGCGCCTGAACGGGCATGGCCAGCAGGGCCGCCAGCAGGAACCGCCAGTCCAGGACGGCGAGTCCGGCCAGGGTCAGGACGATGGTGAGCGCGGAGCGGGTGAACTCCGGCAGAGCCTGGCGTACGGATTTGGCGATCATCGACACATCGCTGGTGACCCGGGAGACCAGGTCTCCCGAGCCGGCCGCCTCGACCCGTTCCAGGGGCAGTCCGAGGGCCCGCTCGATGAACCGCTCGCGTACGGAGGCGAGTACGGTCTCGCCGAGCCGGGCCACGAGGGAGCTGCCGAGGGCGGCCGCGGCGCCCCGGCCCAGCGCCACCACGACGAGCAGGACCAGCGGCAGCGTCAGGGCCTGGGTGCCCCGCCGCTCCACCACCAGGTCGACGATGTGGCCGAGCAGGGGAGCGGTCAGCAGACCGATCGCGGTTCCGGCGACGAGGACGGTGGTGGCGGCCGCGGCCAGGAGCCGGTGGCCGCGCAGGATCGTGCGGAGCGCCGCGAAGCTCTCCGTGCCGCCGGCGGTCGGGAGGAGCGCCCGGTCCGGGTGGTCCGTGCTGGGTCCGCTCATGGCCGCTTCCGTCACTTCCTGCTCTTCCTTGACCGGTGTGTCTGTCACTCCCGTGCGGGCCTCGTACGTGGCCGTCATGCGAGCACCGCCCTGCGGTACGTCTCGTCGGCGGCGACGAGTTCGGCGTGGGGGCCGTCGGCCGTGACGGTTCCCTCGTCGAGGACGACCACCCGGTCGGTCACCGCGAGGAGGGCCGGGCTGGTGGTGATGAGGACCGTGGTCCGCCCCTGGCGGACCTCGCGCAGCCGGGCGGCGATCCGGGACTCGGTGACGGTGTCCACGGCGGTGGTCGGGTCGTGCAGGACGAGCACGGGGCGATCGGCGGCGAGCGCCCGGGCGAGCGCGACACGCTGGCGCTGTCCACCGGAGAGGGACCGGCCGCGTTCGGCGAGCAGGGTGTCCGCGCCGTCGGGCAGCAGCCGGGCGACCTCGTCCGTCGCCGAGGCGGCCAGGGCGTCGTCGACCGCTGTCGTGGCGGCGTCGGCGGCCCCTGCCCGTACGTTCTCCAGCAGGCTGCTCTCGAACAGGTCGGCGTCGTGGTGGGCGACCAGGACCGAGCGACGCAGCCCGTCGGGGTCGAGTGCGGTGAGCGGTACGCCGTCGAGCTCGACCGTGCCGTCGGAGGGGTCCGCCTCCCTGGCGAGGGCGAGCAGCAGGTCGTTGGCGGCGGCCGGATCCCGGGTGACGACGCCGGTGAGGCTGCCGGGGCGGAGGTCGAGGTCGACTCCGCGCAGGGTGCCCAGAGTCAGCCCGCGCAGCCGGATGTGGCCGGCGCCGGGGCCGGAGGGCTCCTGCTGCCCGCCCTCCACGGCCGGGGGCGAGGCCAGGACCTCGGCGATCCGGCGTGCGGAGGCGCGGCCCTGGGCGAGCTCCGCGTTGACGTAGGCGAGCAGCTGGAAGGGGCCGAGGAGGAACTGGGCGAGGCCCACCGCGGCGACCAGGTCACCGACGCTGATGGTGCCGTCCATGGCGAGACAGGCGCCCACGATGCCGATGACCGCGATGAAGACGCCGGTCAGGGCGAGGACCGCGCCCTCGTGTCCGGCCCGGCTGCGGGCCGCGCGTAGCGCCGCGGCGAGCGAGTCCTGACTGGTCGTGCGGTAGCGGCTGACGGCCGCCGCCTCGGCGCCCATGCCCTTGAGGACGCGCAGACCGGAGACGAGGTCGGCCGCGACGCCGGAGGCGTGGGCGGCGCTCTCCTGCTCGGTCTCGCTGCGGCGTTCGAGGGGCCGGCTGATGCGGTGCCCGAGCCACAGCAGCGGGGGTATGCCGAGCAGGACGAGCAGTCCGAGCGGAACGGAGATCCTCAGCAGTGCGACGGCGCTGATCACCAGCGCGGCGACCGCCGCGCAGCCGTACGCCAGCACGGTGGCCACCGAGCCCACGCGGCGGGCGTCGTTGGTGGCGATACTGGTCAGGGCGCCCGGCAGCCTGTTGGCGTCGGCGCCGCCCCGCGGGTCGAGCACCCGGGCGCCGAGTTCCAGCCGGAGCCGGTGCGCGGCGTGTTCGCCCGCGCCCTCGGCGATCCGGGCGCTGGTGCGGTAGCAGGTGGACAGGACGAGGAAGAGCGCCCCGAGCACCAGGAGCCACGTCAGCAGGGCCTGCGAGGAGCCGGTGGCCACCGCCGTGTCGATGGCGGCGCCGATGACCACGGGTACCAGGGCTTCACACCCCTGGTGGGTCATGCCGAGCAGGGACGCGGAGACCACCCGTCGGCGTTGTCCCCTGATCGCTCTGCGGAGGACGTGGCCCCCGGTCGGTCCTCCAACTGGCATGTGGTCCTCCGCCTGGAGATCTGAGAAAGTTAGGTAAGGCTACTCTTATCAGGTGTGGTGATCGCGGTGTCGCCGCAGGGCCCGCGGAGGCGGTCGTTCCGACGTCTACTCCCGCTGCGGGACCGTGCGTTGACCGGCTATCCACGTTCGGTTAGCCTCGCCTAAGTTGCAAGCCTCTTCCGCGTCTCACATCGCTCGCGGTACGCCTGAGTCACCGTCAGGGGGAATTGTCGTTGCCGGTCGAAACCCAGGCGGTGGCACAGGACCAGGCCGCCGCCGCGGCCGACACGCGCCCGGGCCGGGCCACCACGGCCCTGCGGGGAGCGGGTCTGCTGGCCGTGCTGGCCGCCCTCGTCCTCGTCGGACTGCTCGGCATATGGGTGGGGACCCGGGGAATCCCCTTCACCTCCACCTGGAGCGTGCTGTGGAATCCCGACCGGTCCGAGACCTCGATCATCATCCATGACTACCGCGTCCCCAGAACGCTGCTCGGCCTTCTCGTCGGCATGGCCCTCGGCCTCTCCGGCGCGCTGATGCAGGCCCTGACCCGCAATCCGCTCGCGGAGCCCGGACTCCTCGGCATCAGCCTGGGCTCCTCCGCCGGAGTCGTCGTGGCCATCGCCTTCCTCGGCGTGGGCTCCGTCCTCGGCTACGTATGGTTCGCCCTCCTCGGCGCGGCCCTGGCCTCCGTGGTCGTCTACGCGCTGGGTTCCTCGGGCCGCACCATCGCCACCCCCGACCGGCTCGTCGTCGCCGGCGCGGCGGTGACCGCCGTGCTGTACGCCTTCAACTCGGCGGTCCTGCTGCTCAATCCGAAGGCCTTCGACCAGTTCCGGTTCTGGACGGTCGGCTCCCTCGCCGGCCGCTACTTCGACGTCGTGTACGTGATCCTGCCGTTCATCGCCGTGGGGCTGCTGATCGCCCTCGCGCTCGCCCCCGCGCTCAACGCCCTGGCCCTGGGCGACCAGATGGGCCGGGCCCTGGGGGTCAACGTGACCAGGACCCGGGTTCTGGGAGCCGTCGGCGTCATGCTGCTGTGCGGCGCCGCGACCGCCGCCGCCGGGCCGATCGCCTTCGTCGGGCTCGTCGTTCCGCACATCGCCCGGTTCGTCGTCGGCCCCGACCAGCGGTGGGTGCTGGCGTACTCGATGCTCCTCGCCCCCGTCCTGCTCATCGGGGCCGACGTCCTGGGCCGGGTCCTCGGCGCGCCCGGCGAGGTCCAGGTCGGCATCGTCACCGCGTTCCTCGGGGCGCCGGTGTTCCTCGCGCTGTGCCGCCGTCGAAAGCTGGTCATGCTGTGAGCGACGTACGGGAGGCGGACGCCTCCACAGCCAGGGACGCCTCCACCACCAAGAGCTCCCCGGACCCTGGCCGCGGGTCCGCCGACCGACCGCGCGTCATCAGCGGCACGGTGCTGCGCACCCGGGGCGGCGCGCTGTCCGTACGGCTCCAGGGCCGGGCCGTGGCCGTCACGGCCGCCCTGCTCACCGTCCTCGTCGCCGTCATGCTCACCACGCTCACCACCGGCGACTTCGAACTGACCGTCGGCGAAGTCCTCGACGCCGTCTTCGGCAGCGGCTCCGGCGGCGCCGACTTCATCGTCAACACCCTGCGCATGCCCCGCCTGCTGACCGCGCTCTGCGTCGGGGCCGCCCTCGCCGTCAGCGGCGCCATCCTGACGAGCCTGACCGGCAACGCGCTGGGCAGTCCGGACATCATCGGCTTCACCAACGGCTCGGCCGTCGGGGCGCTCGTCGTCATCATCGTGCTGCACGGCAGCATGACCCAGATCGCGATCGGCGCCCTGATCGGCGGCCTCGCCACCGCCGCCGCCGTCTACCTGCTCATGCTGGGCCGCGGCCTGCAGGGCTTCCGCCTGATCGTCATCGGCATCGGCGTGAGCGCGCTGCTGCTCGCCGTCAACTCCTACCTGATCACCCGCGCGACCTTCCAGGAGGCCCTGGAGGCCCAGGCGTGGCTGATCGGAAGCCTGGGCAACAGAGGCTGGCAGCACGCCAACGCCATCCTCCTCGCCGTCGCCGTGCTGCTCCCGCCGGCATTCCACCTCTCCCGCCGGCTCTCCATGGTGGAGATGGGCGACATCACCGCCATGGCCCTCGGGGTCAACGTGACGCGCACGCGCGCGGTGCTGCTCCTCATCAGCGTCGCTCTCGCCGCCTTCGCCACGGCGGTGACCGGCCCCATCTGGTTCATCGCGCTGGCGGCGCCACAGCTGGCCCGGCGGCTGACCCGTTCGTCCGGCCCGGCGCTGCTGCCCGCCGCCGTCATGGGCGCCCTGCTCCTGGCCGCCAGCGACCTCGCCGCCCAGCGCCTGTTCGCCCCGGCGCTGCTCCCGGTGGGCACGGCGACCGGCACCGTCGGCGGGCTGTACCTCATCTGGCTGCTGATCACCGAGTCGCGAAAGAGCCGTGCATGACTGGAACGAACCCGCCGACGCCCCGGCTGCGCGCCGAGGACCTGACGCTCTCCTACGACCGGCGGACCGTCGCCACCCACCTCGGCGTCGACATCCCCGACCACTCCTTCACCGTGATCATCGGGCCGAACGCCTGCGGAAAGTCCACCCTCCTCAAGGCGCTCGCCCGGATGCTCAAACCGCAGCAAGGGCAGGTGTATCTCGACGGCGCGGCCATCGCCTCGTACCGCTCGCGCGAGGTCGCCCGCCGGCTCGGGCTGCTCCCGCAGTCCTCGACGGCGCCCGGCGGCATCACGGTCGGCGACCTCGTGGCCCGGGGCCGCTACCCGCACCAGGGGATGCTCAAGCAGTGGTCCGCCGAGGACGAGACCGCCGTCGTCGAGGCGATGCGCCAGACCGGCGTCCTCGAACTCGCCGCCCGGCCCGTCGACGACCTCTCGGGCGGCCAGCGCCAGCGCGTCTGGCTCTCCATGGTGCTGGCCCAGCAGACCTCCATCCTGCTCCTGGACGAGCCCACCACCTTCCTCGACATCGCCCACCAGGTCGAAGTGCTTGATCTGTGTGCCCAGTTGCACGCCCGTAAGGGGCACACGGTCGTGGCCGTGCTGCACGACCTCAACCAAGCGTGCCGCTACGCCACCCACCTCATCGTGATGCGGCCGGGCGGCACGGTCGCGGCGGTGGGCGACCCGGCCACCGTCATGACCGCCGAGCTGGTCGAGGACGTGTTCGGACTGCCCTGCCGGATCATCGACGACCCCGAGACCGGCACGCCCCTGATGGTGCCGGCCGCGCCCAGGCGCCACGATCCGGAGGACGGCGACGGTTCCGCCCGGGTTGCCGGCGCCGCGATGGCCGAACCCCGTTAGCGCCGAAACCAGTAAGGACGGACAGGCCATGATGCTCTGTACGAGGCTGACGAACGCGAACATCCTCACCATGGACCCGGACCACCCGGTCGCCCGCGACCTGGGCATCTGGCAGGGCCGCATCGTGGGCCTCGACGAGGCCGTGACCTCGCTGCCCGCCCGGGAGGTCGTCGACCTCCAAGGCGCCACCGTGCTCCCCGGTTTCATCGACAGCCACGTCCACCTGGCGTGGACGGGCCTGAAGGCGAGCTCCCCGAGCATCGCCGGCCTCCACAGCGTCGACGACGTCCTCCACGCCGTCGAGCGGGCCGCCTCCCACAAGCGCGCACCCGGCGAGTGGGTGCACATCGGCGGCTACGACCAGCGGGCCCTCGGGCGGCACCTGACCGCCGCCGAACTGGACCGCGTCAGCCACGGCCGCCGGCTGTTCCTCATGCACGACTCCGGCCACGCCTGTGTGGTCAACAGCGCCGTCCTCGACCTCCTCCCGGACGGCGTCCCCCACGACGACGGTCTCCTCGTCGAGGCCGCGATGGGTGCCGTACGCCGCCTGCGCCTGCCGTACTCGCAAGCGGAGCTCGCCGACGCGATCGAGCACGCCGGCCGCGCCTGCCTCGCCGAAGGCATCACGGCCTGCGCCGAGGCCGGTATCGGCAGCGGCCTGCTCGGCCACAGCCCCGTCGAGCTCGGCGCCTACCAACTCCTGCGGGACCAGGGCCGTCTGCCGCTGCGGATCCAGCTCATGCCGGGGGGCGACACCCTGCGGCCCGTCGGCGCCCATGAGCACGACGGCATCCCCCGCGGGCTCGACCTCGGGCTCCGTACGGGCTTCGGCGACGACTGGCTGTCCATCGGCGCGCTCAAGATCTACACCGACGGCGGCATGATGGCCCGCACGGCCGCCCTCACCGAGCCGTACGAGGGCATGACCCACACCGGCCGGCTCCAGGACGACCCCGAGCGCCTCACGGACCTCGTCGTGGACGGGCACCTCGCGGGGTGGCAGCTCGCCGTCCACGCCATCGGCGACCGGGCCGCGGACCTCGCCCTGGACGCCCTGGAACGTGCACAGAAGCTGCGGCCGCGCCCCGACGCGCGCCACCGCGTCGAACATGCCGGGCTCATCCGCCCCGACCAGCTCGCGCGCTTCGCCCAGCTCGGCGTCAGCGCGGTCGTCCAGCCCAACTTCCTCCGCTACTTCGGCGACGACTACGCCACCGTCATGGGGGAGCGGCGAGCCCCGTGGATGTACCGCGGCCGGGGCTTCCTCGACCACGGTGTGACGCTCGTCGGCAGCTCCGACCGGCCCGTCACGGACGGCTCCCCGCTGCGTGCCGTCCAGTTCATGGTCGAGCGGGCGTCCACGTCCGGCCGGCTGATCGGCCCCGACGAGGCCATCACCGTCGACGAGGCCCTGCGCGCCTACACCGTCGCCGGCGCCTACGCGTGCCACTGGGACGACAGCGCCGGCACCCTCGCCCCCGGCAAGCGGGCGGACGTGGTGGTCCTCGGCGACGACCCGCGGCGCGTCGATCCCTCCCGGATCGGGGACATCGAGGTGGTGACGACGCTCGTGGACGGCCGTGACACGAAGGAGTTGTGGCAGACGGCGTGAGCGACGTGACCCAGCGAGCGGACGCCCACAACCAGGCTTCCCAGCTTGGAGATTGACTTAGGTAAGGCTAACCTTAGTTGCACCTGTTCCGCTGGAGTGTCGCGGCGATCCGGCCGCCCCTTCGCGCACGGTGGAACCGAGGAAGGAACGCCTTGATCACGGCCCCGCCACCCCCCGCCGCCCTCCATGTGCGCCCCGCCCGCCCCGGCGACGCGGCCGCCCTCGCCGCCGTCTCCGAGCCGTTCGTCCGCTCGGGAGCGCTGCGGGAGCGGCCGTTACGCCTCTACGCCGCCCACGCGGCCGACTTCCTCGTGGCCGAGGCGCACGACGGCTGCCTCGAAGGCTGCCTCGCGCTGCGCCTGCACCCGGCCGCGGCCCCCGACGGGCGTCCCACGGGGGTCCTGTACAACTTCTGCGTCGCCCGGCACCGCCAGGGAAGCGGCCTCGGTGCACGGCTCCTGGGTGCCGCCCTGGCCAAGGCGCGGACCCAGTCGCTCGCCGCGCTGTTCACCGCGACGACCGGCAGCGGGCGTCTCTTCCTGCGGTACGGCTTCGCCCCCGCCCCCGCGAGCACTGCCCCCCCGGCATGGGCGCGAGCCCTGGACCCGCGACGCGGGGCGCGGGTCCTCGTCCGTACGCTCTGAGCGCGCGGGCCGGGCGGCCCGCGCATGTCACCGACCGACGGGGGCGTTCGACGGTACGTCGTCCGGGACGACCGTCGTTCCCGGGCTCTTCTCCGAGAGGACGCCGTCCAGCACCGCGTGCGGGACCCGGCCGTCGAGGACATGAGCCCGGCCGACCCCGGACCGGACGGCCCGCAGGCAGCCCTCCATCTTCGGAAGCATCCCGCTCGCCAGCCCCGGAAGCAGCGCCCCGAGCTCGGCGGCGGTCAGGTGCTCGATCACCTCCGTGCTGCGCGGCCAGTCCGCGTACAGCCCCTCGACATCGGTGAGCATCACCAGCCGGTCGGCGCCGAGGGCGACCGCCAGCGCCGAGGCCGCGAGATCGGCGTTGACGTTGTACACCTGGCCGTCCGTGCCGCGCGCGACGGGGGAGACGACCGGGATACGTCCCTGGTCCAGCAGCGCCCGTACGGTACCCGGGTCCACGGCCACGATGTCGCCCACGAGGCCGATGTCCACGAGCCGCCCGTCCACCCGGGCCGGGCGCCGTACGGCGGTCATCGTGTGGGCGTCCTCGCCCGACAGGCCCACGGCGAAGGGCCCATGGGCGTTGATCGCGCCGACCAGCTCTCGCTGGATCCGCCCTGTCAGCACCATCCGCACGACGTCCATGGTCTCCGGGGTGGTCACCCGCAGGCCGGCCTCGAACCGGCTCTCCAGCCCGAGCCGCTCGAGCATCGTGCTGATCTGCGGGCCGCCGCCGTGCACCACGACCGGCAGCAGGCCGGTGTGCCACAGCTCCACGATGTCCTGGGCGAACGCCTGCTGGAGGGTGTCGTCCACCATGGCGTTGCCGCCGAACTTGACGACGACCGTCCGGCCCTGGAGCTCCTCCCGCCAGGGCTGGTCCCCGGCGGCGAGCGGATCGGCCTCGGTGGCCGGCTGTCCGACGGCGGTACGCATCTGTGTCCCTGCTCCGTTCATGAGGGCCGCTTTCTCAGGTCGCTCGCCAGTAGCCGAGAGCGTGCAACCGCTCTTTGGGCACGGCGAGTTGTTTGCGGGCGAAGGTGGCCAGCGAGCGTGTGGTCGTGGTGTCGCAGGCGATCCAGAGATAGGAGCCGTCGTCCAGGAGCTCCGGCAGTGCGCGCCGCACCGTGTCCACGAGATGGGCTCCACCGTCCTGTCGTGGCACCCGGACGACCTCGTGGTGCGCCGAGCCGGGGCGGGGCGGGTGGTCGTCGTCCAGGGGATGGGCCGTCTCGAACCATACGGTCGCGGGAGTCAGCGGCATCGCGCCCAGGAGCGAGTCGATGGCGGGCCGGGACGCCGGATCGCCCACCATGAGAAGCCGCGACGGCAGGGGGTCCGGCGCGTCGAACTCCGAGCCCTGCACGGTCGCTTCGACGGTGTCGCCGGGCCGGGCGGCGCGGGCCCAGTCGCTGGCGCATCCCGCGTGAAGGACGAAGTCCATGTCGAACGTGCCGGCGGACGGGTCAGGGTTGACCAGGGTGTAGCCGCGCTGATGGGGCCGGCCCGCGTTGTCGAACCAGAGGCGGACCCACATGGTCGGGTGCGTGCCCGTCGCCCGGAGCATGCCTCCGTCGCTGAAGGACAGGCGGTGGAGCCGGTCGGAGATCCGCGCGTTGTGCCGGACCGTGAAGGTGAAGTCCTTGCCTCGCATGAGCTTGAGGACGGCGCCCTGCCAGCCGTGTCCCATGTCGTTCCCCCGAGGGTGTTGGAGTGGATGAGCGGTGCGATGCGGTCAGGGGCGGGTGGACGTGTGATGCCGGTGCGGGCACTCACGCGGCGCGGTGAGGAGCTGCCGGATCCGCTCGCCGGCCTCGGCGGCGTCGCGCGCGGGCGCCGGGAAGAGCAGCCGGACGTCGCAGTGTCCGACGGCGTACTCACAGCGCAGGGTGATGGCGTGACGGTCCAGGGCGTACGGCAGGGCGCGGACCATGCCGTACGGCAGCCGGTCCCCGGCGAGGCCGACCAGGTCGCTCATCAACTCCTCGTGCGCGTCGACGAGGTGGGTCAGCATGGCGGCCTCCTCGACGGCGAGGGGGTCGGGCTCGGCCAGGGCGACCTCGTCCAGGCCGACGTCCACCGCGCCCGCCGGTGTCCGGAGCCAGACGCGCGCGGTGTCGAGCCGCAGGCTGCCGCCGGCCGCGGGGGCGAGCCATCCGGAGACGGTCACCCTGGCCCGTACGCGGTCACGGACCGCGGTGGGGGCGATGTCGGTGAACTCCAGCAGGGCGGCCAGGCTGCCCCGCGGCGTTTCGGCGGCCTCCTGCGCCAGCGGGCTGTCGGCCGGAGGGTGGAGCACGATCCGCCCCCGTGCGCTGACGGAGTGCATGCCGATCAGGTCGTAGTCCTGCCCGGCGGTGGTGAGGGACAGCGAAACCGCGCGTGCCAGAACAGAGCGCACCCGCTCTGCGGGGGTGGGCTCGGGCAGGGCGGTGGCGGCGTGAGTGCTCAACGGGACTCCATGCGGGACGGGTTGACCCGTACGTCCAGACGCAGGTGCGCGGACAGTAGGTCTATTGAGGTAAGGCTAACCTTACTTCTCTCGCCGTGGCGCTGAAGTGGGCGGGGGTGAAGGTGACCCACGTCACCCGCGCGGCCCTGACTGCGAGGGTGGCTGATTTTCCTCTTGCGGCCGCCCGGCAGGACACCCTTTCCCGCATGAGTAAGGCTAGGCTAACCTCTGCTGCGTGCATCCAGGTGAAGAGACAGCCGCGGCCGAGCGCCCCCGTGGCCATGAACTGTCGGCGACGGGCGTCACGGTGGCCTACGACGGCGTCGATGTCGTCCACAACGCCTCGATGACGCTGCGCCCCGGTGAAGTGACGGTCCTGGTCGGACCGAACGGCAGCGGGAAGTCGACACTCCTGCGGACGATCGCCCGGCTGCAGCGGCCCAGGACCGCCACGCTCGTCATCGACACCGACACCGACGGCCTCGCTCTGAGCCCCCGTGAGTTCTCCCGCCGCGTCGCCCTGCTGACGCAAGGGCGCCCCACGCCCGGCGGACTGACCGTACGGGACGTGGTCGAGTTCGGCCGCTACCCGTACCGCGGGCGCTGGGGCAAGGCGGACCCGGGCGGCCGGGCCGCGGTCGACCGCGCGCTGGCGATGACGGGCGTCGCCGAGCTCGCCGAACGCGGCGCCGAGCACCTCTCCGGAGGGCAGCTCCAGCGCGTCTGGCTCGCCGGCTGCCTCGCCCAGGAAACCGGCGTACTCCTCCTCGACGAGCCGACCACCTACCTCGACCTGCGGTACCAGGTCGAACTCCTCGATCTCATGCGCGACCTGGCGGACGACCACGGCATCGCCGTCGGCGCCGTCCTGCACGACCTCGACCAGGCCGCGGCCGTCGCCGACCGGATCGTCCTCCTCCAGTCGGGACGGATCGTCGCGGACGGCCTCCCCGAGGACGTACTGACCGGCGAGCGCCTGACCGACACGTACGGCATCCGCATCGAGGTCGACACAGACCCCCTCACAGGCCGGCTGCGCACCCGCGCGCTCGGCCGGCACCACATGCGAAGCGAAAGGCTCAGCACCACCTCATGAGACGCCTCCTCCTCACCGCGGCGGCCGCCACCGCCGCGGCCCTCACCATGACCGCCTGCGGGACGACCGAGCCCGCCGCCGACGACAAGGTGAAGAAGACCGCCGAGCGCATCACCCTCACCGACGCCTCCGGCGCCAAGGTGGAGCTCGACGGCCCCGCCAAGAAGGTCGTCGGAACCGAGTGGAACGTCGTCGAGAGCCTGATCTCGCTCGGCGTCGACCCCATCGGTGTCGCCGACGTCAAGGGCTACAAGACCTGGGACACCGCCGTCCCGCTGAAGAACGACCCCAAGGACATCGGCACGCGCGGCGAGCCGAGCATGGACACCATCGCCGCCCTGGCGCCGGACCTCATCGTCGCCACCACCGACCTCCCGCCGGCCGCCGTGAAGCAGCTGCGGAAGGTGGCCCCCGTGCTGGCGGTGCGCGCCGCCGACGCCGCCGACCCCATCGGGCAGATGACGAAGAACCTTGACCTCATCGCCCAGGCCACCGGCACCACGGACAAGGCCGGCAAGGTCAAGAAGCAGTTCGACGCGAAGGTCGAGGAAGGCCGCAAGGCCCTCGCTGCCGCCGGTCTCGGCGGCGCGAAGTACGCCTTCGCCGACGGCTACGTCGTCTCCAACCAGGCCTCGATCCGGCCGTTCACGAGCGGTTCGCTCATCGGGGCGGTCAACGAGAAGATCGGCCTGAAGAACGCCTGGACGGTCAAGGGCGACCCGGCCTACGGCCTCGGCACCACCGACGTCGAGGGCCTCACCAAGCTCGGCGACGTGCACTTCGCCTACATCGGCAACGACGGCGACAAGGCCAGCACGCCCTTCACCGGCGTCCTGGCCAAGGACAAGGTGTGGACCTCGTTGCCGTTCGTCAAGAAGGGCAACGTCCACCGCCTGCCCGACGGGATCTGGATGTTCGGCGGGCCCGAGTCGATGGGCAAGTACGTCGACGCCGTCGTCGCCACGCTGACGAAGTAGCACCATGGCCGTCACCGCAACGACTCCCGTCACCCGTCCGTCGGCGGCCACGTCCCGGACGGGCGCGGCCGCGGTGACGGCCGCCCTGTCCCTGCTCGTCGTGGGCCTCGCGATCGCCGACATCACGCAGGGCACCGCCGCGGTCGGCGCATCCGAGGTCTGGAAGGCGCTCACCGGCCAGGCCGACCCGGCCGACGCCTCCGTCGTCATCGCCTCCCGGCTGCCGCGGGCCGCCGCCGGGCTCCTCGTCGGAGCCGTACTCGGCATGGCGGGCGCCGCCCTGCAGGCGGTCTGCCGTAACGTCATCGCCTCACCGGACACCCTCGCGGTGAACGCCGGCTCCTACTTCGCGCTCGGTCTGGCCTCCGTCACCGGCGTCTCACTCCCGCTGTTCGCCTCCTCCGGCATCGCGTTCGCCGGCGGCCTCGCCGCGGCGGCCGTCGTCCTCGGCCTGTCCGGGCTCCAAACGGGCACCGTACGGCTCGTGCTCGCCGGCAACGCACTCATGCTCGGCCTCACCGCCGCCACCGAAGGCCTGCTCCTGCTGTTCCCCCAGCAGACCGAGGGCGTCTACCAGTGGAACCAGGGCAGCATCTCCCAGAACGGGTTCGACGGCGTGCTGCAGATGGCGCCGGTCGCCATCGCCGGCCTCGTCGGGCTGCTCCTGATCGCCCGCCGGATCGACGCCCTGGCCCTCGGCGACGACGCCGCCCGCGGCCTCGGCGTCCCGGTCCGCGCCACCCGCGTCACGGCGGTCGTGTTCGCGGCGCTGATGTCCGCGGCGGCCGTCACCCTCGCCGGCCCGATCGGCTTCGTCGGCCTGTGCGCTCCCGCGCTCGTACGTCCCCTGGCCCGCCGGGTCCGCGGATTCACCCGCACCCGCACGAGCCTTCCTGTCACCGGTCTCGCCGGTGCCGCGCTGGTCCTCGGCTCCGACGTGCTCCTGCGCACGGTCGTGCCGGCCGACGTCGCCGTCGCCGTGCCGACCGGAGTCATCACCATGCTGGTCGGCGCCGTCTTCCTCGTCGTCATGGCCACCCGGGTCCGGGACACCGCCGGAGCGGCCGCGGCCGAACGGCTGCGCATCAGGAGCCGGACCGTCTTCCTCACCACCACGGCCGCCCTGGTGGCCGTCCTCGTCGGCGTCACGATCGCCGCCGTGCTCCTGGGCGACAGCAAACTGCTGCTCGGTGACGTGGCGAACTGGGCGCAGGGCCGGGCCGGCCGGACCGTCACGTTCGTCCTGGATACCCGCGTGCCGCGCGTCCTCGCCGCCCTCCTCGCGGGAGCTGCCCTCGCCCTGGCGGGAACACTCGTCCAGGCCGTGACCCGCAACCCCCTCGCGGAACCAGGCGTCCTGGGTGTCTCCGGAGGTGCCGCGGTCGGTGCCGTGCTGCTCGTGACGACGCTTCCCACCGCGGCCGGATCGTGGAGCCTGGCCGCCGCGGCGCTCACGGGTGCCGCGGCCAGCTCCGTCCTCGTGTTCGGGCTCGCGGCGCGGGGCGGATTCCAGCAGAACCGGCTCGTCCTCGTCGGTTTCGGCGTCGCCACCGGGTCCGCCGCCCTGATCAGCCTGATGATCATCCTCACCGACCCGTTCAACGCGACGAAGGCGCTCACCTGGCTGTCGGGCTCCACCTACGGCCGGTCGCTGCCCGACGTGGCGCCCCTCGCGGTCGTCCTCGCGGTCGGTGTGACCATCGCGGCCATGCGGCGTACCGAACTCGACCTCGTCTCGCTCGACGAGGACACCCCCCGGCTGCTCGGACTCGACCTGGGACGCGGACGCCTCGGCTTCCTCGTGCTGAGCGTCCTGCTCAGCGCGACCGCCGTGGCCGCCGCGGGGACCATCGCCTTCGTGGGGCTCGTGGCACCGCACGCGGCACGCGCCCTCGTCGGCCGGCAGCACGCCCGAGTGGTGCCGGTCTCGGTGCTCCTGGGCGCCGTTCTCGTCTGCACCGCCGACCTGGTGGGCCGGACCGTCATCGCACCGGCCCAGCTCGGCGCCGGTCTCATGACCGCCCTGATCGGCACGCCGTACTTCCTCCACCTGCTCGTACGCAGCCGCCGGTAGGCCGACGGCGCCGGGGGCTGACACCCTTCCTACTCTCCAGTAGGCTCCGCGCCATGGCGACGACCCATGACGGACTGGCGCGGCACGCAAGGAATCTGACGGAGGGTCATGCCACCTCCGTGGAGCTGGTCAAGGCCTCGCTGGACCGGATCGCGGCCACCCAGGGCACCCTCAACGCCTTCCGGCTGGTACGGACCGAAGAGGCGCTGCGCGAGGCCGAGGAGGCCGACCGGCGTCTGGCGGCGGGGGAGAAGGCACCGCTGCTCGGTGTGCCCGTCGCCGTCAAGGACGACACCGACGTCGCCGGGCTGCCCACCGCCTTCGGCTGCGCCGGGGACCTGCCACCGGTCGCCGCCGACGGCGAGGTCGTCCGCCGGCTGCGCGCCGCCGGAGCCGTGATCGTCGGCAAGACCAACTCCTGCGAGCTCGGCCAGTGGCCCTTCACCGAAGGCGCCGCCTTCGGCGCGACCCGCAACCCCTGGTCGACGGAGCACACCCCCGGCGGATCCTCGGGCGGGTCGGCCGCCGCCGTCGCGGCCGGGCTCGTCCCCGCCGCCCTCGGCTCCGACGGCGCGGGCTCCATCCGTATCCCCGCCGCCTGGACCCACCTCGTCGGCATCAAACCGCAGCGCGGCCGGGTCTCCACCCACCCGTACACCGACTGCTTCGAAGGCCTCACGGTCAACGGACCCCTCGCCAGGACCGTGGCCGACGCGGCCCTCCTCCTCGACGCCGTCAGCTCCACCGACGGCACCGCCGCCAAGCCGCTCGACGCCTGCGCCGCCGCCCGCCGCGACCCCGGACGGCTGCGGATCGCGCTCGCCCTGCGGGCGCCGTTCACCGCCACCCCCACGCCGCTGCACCCGCAGATCCGCGCCGCCGTGCTCGCCCTGGCCGAGACGCTCGCCCGCCTCGGCCACACCGTCGAAGAGGCTCGCCCCCGCTACGGACTCATCGGCCTCAGCTTCCTGCCCCGGGCCACCGCCGGGATCGCCGCCTACGCCGACCGCCACCCCGAGCCCGCCCTGCTCGACCCCCGCACGCGCAGCGCCACCCGCACCGGCCACCACCTCGGCGGCCGGATCCTGCGCGCTGCCCGCGCCCGCGAGGGCCGCCAACACGCCCGGATCGGCGCCATCTTCGACACGTACGACATCGTGCTCGCCCCGACCACGGCGGCCCCGCCGCCCCGCATCGGCACCTTCGACGCGCTGCCGGCCTGGCGCACCGACCTGACGATGGCCGCGGCCTGCCCCTACGCCTGGCCCTGGAACGTCCTCGGCTGGCCCGGCGTCAACGTCCCCGCCGGATTCACCACCGACGGCCTGCCGGTCGGCGCCCAACTGCTCGGCCCCTACGGCGGCGAGGAGCGGCTCATCTCGCTCGCCGCCCAACTGGAGGACGAGCTGCGCTGGTTCGAGAAGACACCGCCGCTCCCCGCCGCCGTCAGTCGCTGACGCCCCCGCCTGCGGCCGCGGTGGCGCGCACCGTGTCGAGGTACTCCGCGATGGCGTCCCGGTTGCGGATCAGGCAGTTGACGCGCTCGGTCATCCGGTCCCGCTCCCGCTCCAGCACGGCGAGCATCTCCGGTGTGGCGTCCTCGAAATGGATGACCCGCGGCTTGTCCAGGCACGGCAGGATCTGCTTGATGATGCGGGTCGGCAGCCCCGCGTCGAGCAGCCCCCGGATCTGCAGCACCCGGTCCACGGTCCGCTCGTCGTAGCTGCGGTAGCCGTTGCCGCAGCGGTCGGGAAGAATCAGCCCCTGCTCCTCGTAGTAGCGCAGCAGCCGCCGTGGTGTCGCGGTCCGCTCCGACAGCTCCCCGATGCGCATGTGACCGCCCTCACGTCCCGTCGCGTTGACCCTCACATCAATGTGAAGGTTCGAGCATACGTGCCATGACCACCTGCACGACTCCACAGGTCGTTTCCCCCACCGGCAAGGCCCCCGCCCCGGCCAAGGCCCGACTCCCCCTGCCCGCGCTGCTCGCCCTCGCCACCGCCGTCTTCGTCACCAGCCTCACCGAGACCCTGCCCGCCGGTGTACTGCCCGCGATGAGCGCCGACCTGGGCGTCGGCGAGTCCGCCATGGGTCAGTCGGTCACCATCTACGCCCTCGGTACCGCCCTCACCGCGATCCCGCTCACCGCCGCCACCGCGGGCGTGCGCCGCAAGCGGCTGCTGCTCACCGCGATGGCCGGGTTCGCCGTCGCCAACACCGTGACCGCCTTCTCCGGCCACTACCCCCTCACCATGGCGGCCCGGTTCGTCGCCGGAGTCGCGGCCGGCCTCGCCTGGGCCCTGCTCGCCGGCTACGCCCGGCGCCTGGCCCCCGTACCGCTCCAGGGCAAGGCCATCGCCCTCGTCATGACCGGTGTGCCGCTCGCCCTCTCCCTCGGTGTCCCGGCCGGCACCTTCCTCGGCCACGCGCTGGGCTGGCGTGTCACCTTCACCCTCATGACTGCCCTCGCCGGCGTACTCATCGGCTGGATCGCCCTCACCGTCCCGGACCACCCCGGGCAGCGCCGGGGCCACCGCCCGCCGATGCTGCGCGCCCTCACCGTCCCCGGGGTCGCACCGGTCCTCTCCGTCACCCTCGTCTTCGTCCTGGCGCACACCCTGCTCTACACCTACATCGCGCCCTTCCTCGGCCGGCTCGGCATGGCCGGCTCCACCGACCTGGTCCTGCTCGTCTTCGGCGCCGCCTCCCTGCTCAGCATCTGGATCGTCGGCGTCCACATCCACCGGCGGCTGCGCGCCCTGACCGTCGCCGCCGTGCTCCTGTTCGCCCTCGCCGCGGCCCTGCTGGCGGCCCTCGCCGACAGCCCCGCCCTCGTGTACGCGGCCGTCACCCTGTGGGGCCTGGGCTGGGGCGGCGCCCCCACGCTGCTCCAGACCGCCGTCGCCGACGCCGCAGGAGACTCGGCGGACGCCGCGCAGGCCATGCTGGTCACCCTCTGGAACGCGGCCATGGCGGCCGGCGGAGTCGTCGGCGGCATCCTCCTCGGCCTCTTCGGCGCCGCCTCCTTCGCATGGAGCGTCCTCGCCCTGCTGGCCCCGGTCCTCATCGTGGTCCTCGCCGCACGCGTCCACGGCTTCCCGGCCAGGCGCCCCCATTAGGGGACTGGGTGGCGCGTCCGAACTGCGGGGCGGGGTGCCGTGCACCTAGGGTGAAAAGGTGCAAATCGTACTCCGCGCGGCCGCGGCGGCCCTGGTCCTGGTCTTTGTCCCGCCACCGGCCGGAGCCGGGGCCCGCGCCGCCCGCCTCGACGCCGTCGTCACACCGGTCACCGCGGCCGAGCTCGGCGCCTCCTACCGCCCCGGCTGCCCGGTCCCGCCAGAGCGGCTGCGCCGGATCACGATGAACCACTGGGACTTCGCCCGAGAGGTCCGCCGCGGTGAACTGATCGTCCATCAGGATGTCGTCGCGCCTCTCGTCACCGTCTTCGGCAAGGCCTTCGCCGCGCGCTTCCCCATCCGCCGGATGCGTCCCGTCACCGAGTACGGCGCAAGCGACCCCGCCTCGATGGCCGCCGACAACACCTCCGCCTTCAACTGCCGTTCGGTGACCGGTGACGCGACCCGCCTCTCCCAGCACGCCCACGGCGACGCCGTCGACATCAACCCGCTGGAGAACCCGTACGTCGACCGCCGCGGCACCGTCCACCCGCCCGACGGGGTCCCCTTCCTGGACCGGAGCCGGGTCACCCCCGGCATGATCCTGCCCGGCGACGTCCTCACCACCGCCTTCGAGGCGATCGGCTGGCAGTGGGGCGGACGCTGGAGCTCCGCCCCCGATTTCCAGCATTTCTCCGCGAACGGGCGCTGAACGGCGGATGACCGGGCGATACGCCCCGCACCACCCCGATTGTCAGCGGCCCGTGCTTTGCTGGACACATGATCGATGAAATCCTTGACCTGTCCGCCGGCGCCCTGTCCGACGTCGAGGAGGCCGTCCGCAAGGCGGCCGCCGCCGAGATCATGCCCCGCTACCGGCAGCTCGCCACCCACGAGATCGTCGAGAAGAACGGCCCCCACGACCTGGTGACCGTCGCCGACCGGGCGGCCGAGGAGCATCTGACGGCCTCGCTCACCACGCTGCTGCCCGGCTCGGTCGTCGTCGGCGAGGAGGCCGTGCACGCCGACCCGACCGTCTACGACGCGCTGCGCGGCGAGGCCCCCGTCTGGATCGTCGACCCCGTCGACGGCACCCGCCAGTTCGTCAACGGCGAGCGCGGCTTCTGCACCCTCGTCGCCCTCGCCCGGCGCGGCGAGGTCCTCGCCTCCTGGACGTACGCGCCCGCCCTGGAGGAGATGGCCGTCGCCGTCCGGGGCCGCGGCGCGCTGCTCAACGGCGAGCCGATACGGGCCGGTGCCCCCGCCCCCGGCGCCCCGCTGCGGATCGCCACCTCCCACCCCGACTACACCACGCCCGAGCAGAAGCACGCCCTGCTCGGGCTCTCCGTCGACGGCGTCAGCGCCCGCCCCTGCGGCTCGGCCGGCCTGGAGTACCTCTCCGTCGCCCGGGGCGACCTGGACGCCGTCGCCTTCTCCTGGGAGTACGCCTGGGACCACGCGGCCGGCCTCCTCCTGGTCACCGAGGCGGGCGGCGCCCATCTGACCACCACCTACGAGCCGTTCCGCATCATCGGCGGCAACACCCTGCCCTTCACCGCGGCCCGCGACGCCGCGACCGCCCGGAGGGTCGTGGAGTTGCTGACGGTCTGACAGGGGCGTACGGCCCGGCAGCCCGTAGGACCGGGCATGTGGCCGGATGACGCCGGGCCGCCGACACCCGCCCGCCCCCGCCGGAATATCCTGGGAACCCTGGCCACCGGCTGACGAAGGAGTCCGAAGGTGACGTCCATGCTCGATGCCGTCGTCGTGGGGGCGGGACCCAACGGACTCACGGCCGCGGCCGAACTCGCCCGGCGGGGCCACAGCGTCGCCGTGTTCGAGGCCCAGGACACCGTCGGAGGCGGTGCCAGGACCGAGGAGCTCACCCTCCCCGGCTTCCGCCACGACCCCTGCTCCGCCGTCCATCCCCTCGGCATCGGATCGCCCGCCTTCAAGGCCATGCCGCTGGCGCGGTACGGCCTCGAATGGCTCCACCCCGACCTGCCGATGGCCCACCCCTTCGACGACGGCACCGCCGCCGTCCTCTCCCGCTCCGTCTCCGAGACCGCCGCCTCCTTCGGCGCCCGCGACGCCGGGGCGTACCGCCGCCTCGTCGCCCCGTACCTCGGCAAGTGGGACACCCTGGCCCGGGACTTCATGTCCCTGCCGCTCACCGCGCTGCCTCGCGACCCCGTCACCCTGGCCCGCTTCGGCATCGACGGACTCCCGCCGTACGGCTGGCTGGCGCGCCGCTTCCGGGACGACAAGGCCCGCGCCCTCATGGCCGGACTCGTCGCCCATGTCATCGCCCCCCTCAACGGCTTCGCCACCGGCGCCGTCGGCCTGATCTTCGCGCTCGCCGCGCACGAGAACGGCTGGCCGATGCCCCGCGGCGGCTCGCAGTCCATCTCCGACGCGCTCGCCGGCCTCCTCCAGGACCTCGGCGGCGTGATCCACACCGGCTTCGAGGTCAAGCGCCTGGACGACCTGCCGCCCGCCCGCGCCTATGTCTTCGACACCTCGCCGACCGCGCTGGCCCGGATCGCCGGCTTCGGCGGTGCCTACGACCGCTACCGCTACGGCGCCAGCGTCTTCAAGATCGACTACGCGCTCGACGGACCCGTCCCGTGGACCGCCGAAGCACCCCGCCGCGCCGGTACCGTCCAGGTCGGCCCCACCACCGCCGAGATCGGCGCCGCCCTCGACCAGGCGTACCACGGCACCGCCCCCAGGACCCCCTTCCTCATCACCGCCCAGCCCAGCCTCGTCGACCCCTCGCGCGCCCCCGAGGGCAAGCACGTCTTCTGGGCGTACGGCCACGTTCCCAACTCCTGGGAGGGCGACCTCACCGAAGCGATCGAGCGGCAGATCGAGCGCTTCGCCCCCGGCTTCCGCGACCGCGTCCTCGCCCGCGCCACCGCCGGACCCCCCGAGCTCGCCGCCCGCAACGCCAACTACATCGGCGGCGACATCGCCTGCGGCGCCGCCAGCGGCCTCCAGCTGATCCTGCGGCCCAAGCTCTCGCTCTTCCCGTACCGCACGCCGCACCCCGCCGTCTTCATCTGCTCCTCGGCGACCCCGCCCGGCCCCGGAGTCCACGGCATGTCGGGCCACAACGCCGCCAAGGCCGTCTGGCGCCATCTGCGTGGAGGAACGTCATGACCCAGAGCCCGCCCGTCATCACCCTGGTCCACGGCGACATCACCGACCAGCACGTCGACGCCATCGTCAACGCCGCCAACTCCTCCCTGCTCGGCGGTGGAGGCGTCGACGGCGCCATCCACCGCCGGGGCGGACCGGCGATCCTCGAGGACTGCCGCAAGCTCCGCGCCTCCCACTACGGTCGCGGGCTGCCCACCGGCCAGGCCGTCGCCACCACCGCCGGACGCCTGCACGCCCGCTGGGTGATCCACACCGTCGGCCCGGTCCACTCCGTCGTCGAGGACCGCTCCGACCTCCTCGCCTCCTGCTACCGCGAGTCGCTCCGGGTCGCGGACGAACTGGGTGCGCGCACCGTGGCCTTCCCGGCGATCTCGACGGGGATCTACGGCTGGCCGATGGCCGACGGCGCCCGTATCGCGGTGGAAACGGTGCACGCCACGCAGACGGCTGTCGAGGAGGTCCGCTTCGTCCTCTTCGACGCGCCGGCCTACAGGGCGTTCGCCGAGTACGTCGGCAAGCCCGCACACGGTGGTGGGAGCTCCCCTCTCGCCTGAGTCCCCATGACTGCGCCAGGGGGCGACACCTCCTACCGGTGTCGCCTCTTTTGTCCGCCAGTGATCCGTTCGCCGTTCAACGCCGAGCCCGGCGTTCCACGCCCGCTTCCCTGATCGCCGCCCAGACGCGGCTCGGCGTCAGCGGCATGTCGATGTGCCGAACACCGAGGTGGGCGACCGCGTCGGGCGCAGTTCTTCGAGCAGGCTGAACAGCGACCCGGTCGGCGGGTCCATGACGTCACGGTTCGGCGCCAGCGGGGTGGCACCCCGGCCGCTCTCGCGGGCCCGCAGTGCGCGGGTGAAGCGGTCGAGCTTGGCGACCCACGGGACGGACAAGTCCCGGTGGTTCCACAGGACGCCGAACGTGCCGCCGCCCCGGAGTACCCGCGCGATCTCCGGGACGGCGCGGTCCGGGTCCATCCAGTGCCAGGCCATGGAGATCAGCACCGCGTCGGCCCGGCTGTCGGGCAGGGGCATCTCCTCGCCGGTTCCCGGCAGCAGCAGCGCCTCCAGGCAGGTGCGGGCGAGCGTCTCGCGCATCCGCGGGTCGGGCTCGACGGCGAAGACGTTCCGCACACGGCCCACCAGGCGCCGGGTCAGCGCGCCGGTGCCGGCAGCGAGGTCGACCACCGTCTCGCAGCCGTCCGGGAGGAGCCAGTCCAGAGCCGTGGTCGGCACGCTGGGCCGAAAGCGGTCGTAACGATCGGCGATTTCACCGAAGGACGGTCCTCGTGTTCCGCTCTGGGCTCGCAGTGCGGTGAAGGCCGCCGCCGCCTTTTCTTGGAGCATGCAGAACTCCAGCGGTACGTCGGTGGTGTTGTAACCCTTCAGTACCTTGTTTCCCAGGTGAGTCGCTGCAGGGAACCGATGTCCATGTTTTTCTCCCGGAGACGCCGCGCACATCTTCATTGGAATACGAGCCAATCCTCGGGCTGAGCCGACGCCGTGCCTATTGGCTCTTCGGTCATGCGGCACGATCCCGGTCACCCCGGTGTTCGACCGGTGCTAGCGTGCCTGCGCATGCCAGTGATCTAAGGATGAGCAATGGACGAGTTGACATTCGAGCAGGACTTGGTGCACGCACTGCTGCGGGATCAGCACCCGGATCTCGCGGACCTTGAGCTGCGTGATGTCAACGGAGGCTGGGACAACCAGCAGTGGCGCCTGGGGGAGGAGCTGGCTGTGCGCTTGCCGCGCACCGAGCGAGCGCCGGCTCTGCTGCACACGGAGCAGAGGTGGCTGCCGTCGCTGGGCGAACGCCTGCCGCTGCCCACGCCCACCCCCGTGCGTATCGGTCACCCTTCGAGCCTGTTCGAGCACACGTGGACGATCGCGCGCTGGGTCGAGGGCGAGCCGGCCGATCACGCGCCGATCACGCGCATCGAGGCGGCCGAGATCCTCGCGGGGTTCCTGAGAGCGCTGCATCACCAGGCGCCGGCCGACGCCCCGGGCAACCCCTCGCGCGGCGTCCCCCTGGCCGAAGTGCAGGGGGCCGACGGCTGGTTCGAGGTCATCGCCGGCCACGCGGACGTGGACGCCGCGCGGGAAGTGTGGGAGAAGGCCGTCGCGGCGCCGGTCTGGCAGGGCGCGCCGCTCTGGCTGCACGGTGACTTGCATCCGGCGAACGTGGTCGTCCGGGACGGGATGCTCGCCGGGGTGATCGACTTCGGCGAAATGTGCGCGGGCGATCCAGCGACCGATCTTTCGGCCGCTTGGATCCTGTTGCCCGCCGGCGCGGCGAGTCGGTTCTTCGACGCCTATGAGCAGGCCGACGACGCCACCATCGCCCGGGCCCGCGGCTGGGCCGTCCTGCGCGCCCTGAACCTGATCTCGATCGGACGGGCTGGGAGGCGCGGTCTGCCCGGGGGCAAGCCGACCTGGGAACCGGCCGGCTACGCCACGCTTGAACGGGTCCTGGCGGCGAACTGACTGGGGCCGCCCGCCCGCCGACCCTCTCACGCAGCTGGCGTGTGCTCTCACACCGGTTGAAGGGAGTGCGGAGCGCCCAGTACGAGGGCCGCGTTGGCGCCGCCGAACGCGGCGTTGAGCGACAGCGCCCGGGAGACCCTCGCAGGCCTCGCGGTGGGGGGATGGTTGCCGCCACGCATGCGTTCACGAACGCCAGTCGAGGCCGCCCGAGACGGAACTCCTCCCCGATGGCCTCGGGTAGTACCGCCGGCAGGCTGTGCAGCACACGGGCTGCGCGAACAGCCCGAGCAGTACGCCCGGCTCCGGGCCAACGTCATGGCCACCGCACGGCAGTTCACCTGGCAGCAGGTGGCCCGCCGGCACCTCGACGCCTTCAGCGACCTGTGGGACGGGCGACGGTCCGAACGCGACATCGAACTGCTCCTGCGGTACGGCTGGTTCGACCTGCTGCCCGACGAGGCCTACGCGACGCACGGCGCGGCGATCGCCGAGGCGGCCGCCCGCTCGCCCTGGAGGAGATCCGGGAGCATGCGGGCCCGCGCGTCGTGGCCGGGCTGTACGACGGGCTGGGCAGCCCCGCGTCCCAGGCTCGCAATAACTTGCGGAAAACCTCTGCAAGATCTTGTCGGGGGTCGGACGGACTGCTTGACTCCCCTGCTGGTGACCACAGTTGGACCCAGCTCCGGGAGGAACAGCGTGAGCACTGAGACCGACGTCCTCGTCCTGGGAGGAGCGGGCGTGGACACCATCGTGTACGTCCCCGAGCTGCCGCTCCCCTACGCCGACAGCTACATGATCCGGCCCGGCATCGAGACCCGCGCCGGACAGACCGGCGACTTCGTCGTCCTGGGCGTCAGCGCCCTCGGCCTGCGCACCCACCACCTCGACATGATCGGCACCGACGAGGCGGGCGACCTCGTGCGGGCATTCCACCGTGACCGGGGCATCGCGCTCACCGAGGTCCCGCTCCCCGGCGGCACCAAGCGCGCCGTCAACCTCGTCGGACCCGACGGGCGACGGCTCTCCCTGTACGACGACAGCCGCTCCCAGGAGGCGGACCGGCTGCCCGAGGAAACGGTTCGGGCGCTCGCGGCGACCAGCCGCCACGCCCATGTCTCCATCACCTACCCGTGCGCCTTCGCCCTCCCCGCGTTGCGGGACGCCGGCGTCACCCTCTCGACCGACCTGCACAACTGGGACGGCGACAACCCGTACCACGAGCCCTTCGCCTACGAGGCCGACCTCGTCTTCGTCTCCACGACCGCGCTGACGGACCACGAGCGGACCATGCGGCAGATCGTCGAGCGCGGCCGGGCCGAGATCGTCGTCGCCACCGCCGGAGCCGACGGCGCCTTCATGCTCGCGGACGGCGAGCTCACCCACATCCCGCCGGTCACACCCCCCGGCCCCGTGGTGGACTCCAACGGCGCCGGCGACGCCTTCGCCGCCGGCTTCCTCTTCGGCCGGCTGACCGGCGAACCGCTGCGCCGGTGCGGGCTCTTCGGCGCGGTGGCCGGCGCCCACGCCTGTACCGTGCCGGCGACCCGGGCCGACGCCATCGGCCTCGACCAACTCCTCGCCCGCGCGGCCACGTGGGAGAGCGCCACATGACCGTCGGCGCCCGGTCCGCGGGCCCACCGGCCTCCGCCGGGTACGACGTCGTCGTCCTCGGCGGGGGAGTGGCCGGCTGCGTCCTGGCCTCGCGCCTCAGCGACATCCTGCCCTCCGCCGGCCCGCCGCTCTTCGGGAAGCTGCCGGCGGGCCGCTACGAGGCCGGGATCTCCGCCTTCCTGATGAAACCGGCCTCGCGGGGCCGCGTCCGGATCAGCTCCGCCGACCCCGAGGCCGCCCCCGACATCGACCCGGCGTTCCTCACCGATCCGGACGGCGCCGACCTCGCCGTCCTGCGGTCGGGGCTGGAGACCGTCGAACGGCTGGCCGCCGCACCCGCCCTGAAGGCCCTCGCCGGCCCGGTCCCGGGACCCCGGGGCCGGGACCTGACGGACGGCGAACTCCGCGCCCGCCTCGGCACGTACTGGCACCCCGTCGGCACCTGCGCCATGGGACCGGCCGACGATCCGACCGCCGTGGCCGACGGAACGGGCTGGGTCCGGGGCGTCGCCAACCTCCGGATCGCCGACGCGTCCGTGCTGCCCACCGTCCCGGCTGCCAACACCCAGCTTCCGGTGCTGGCGCTGGCCGAGCTGCCGGCCGCCGCGTTCACCGCCGAGCCGGCCGAAAGCGCGGCCCCCGCATCGGCAAGAGCGGACCTCCCGGCCGAAGGAGAGGACCTCGCATGACAGGAACCACGGAGCCGGCCGGCACCGGCCGCCTCGTCTACGGCTGCATGGGGCTCGGCGGCGGCTGGGACCGGCAGCCGTACACCGCCCAGGACATCGACCACGCGGAAGCCGCCGTCCAGGCCGCCCTGGCCGCCGGCATCACCACCTTCGACCACGCCGACATCTACCGGCACGGCAAGTCCGAGTCGGTCTTCGGCGAGGTACTCGCCCGCACCCCCGGACTGCGCGACCGGATCACCCTGCAGACCAAGTGCGGCATCCGGCTCGCCGACGGCGAAGGGCCGGGCCGGTACGACCTGCGCGGCCCGAGCATCGTCCAGCGGGTAGAGGAGAGCCTCGCCCGGCTGCGCACGGACCACGTCGACGTCCTGCTGCTGCACCGGCCCGACCCGCTCGCCCGCCCCGAGGAGATCGCCGAGGCGCTCACCGCGCTCCACGACCGGGGACTGGTACGGCACTTCGGCGTGTCCAACATGAGCGGCGCGCAGATCGCCCACCTCCAGACCTGGCTCGGCCACCCGCTCACCGTCAACCAGCTCGAGATGAGCCTGAGCCGGCGCGACTGGGTCGAAGCCGGCGTCCTGGTGAACACGCCCGCCGCCGCGAACGGCTTCCCGCTTGGCACGCTCGAGTACTGCTCCGCCCAGGGCATCCGCCTGCAGGCCTGGGGCGCCCTCGCCAAGGGCCGCTACACCGGCGCCGAGGACACCCCGGCCGCCCGGCTGGTCGCCACACTCGCCGAGGCCAAGGGGACCACCCCCGAGACGATCGTCCTCTGGTGGCTCCAGCGGCACCCCGCGGGCATCGCGCCCGTGATCGGCACCGCGCGCCCCGACCGCATCCACGCCTGCCGGGACGCCGCCGTCCGTGAACCCGCGCTCACCCACGAGGAGTGGTACGAGCTCTGGATCGCCGCCCGCGGCACACCCTTGCCCTGATCCGGCCCCGTACGCCGCCTTCAGGACCGACCACATGACACGGAGACACAGCGTGACAACAACCACGGCAGACGCGGCACCCGCGGCAGGCACCGCGCCCACAGCGGCGGTCACGCCCGGATCCCTGCAGTCGGCCCGCTTCTTCATCACCTTCCGCTGCAACTCGCTCTGCGGATACTGCAACGTCTGCCAGGACGACAAGGTCAAGGGTCTACCAGGAACTCGACCTGGAGCGAACACCACGAGTACTGCTGGGGCATCCAGCGCTCCCCGCACACCTGGATACGGCTGGTCTACCGCGACCTCGCACCCACGCTCCAGGCACTCGCCGAGGAGGGACTGCTCGCCCAGGACGCCTACGAGACGACGATCGCGCACCTTTACGAGGTCCAGCTCGCATGGTGGCAGGCGTACCTGGGCCGCTACTTCCGCGGCGGCGAGGCCATCGACACGGCGGAGCCCGTCGAGGTCGTCGCCCGGTTCCTGGCGCGCACCACGGCCCTGCTGCCCGAGGACCCCCGCTCCGTACGGGTCCGTGAGGTCCTGCTCCACGCCGGCTGCGTCCTCGGCCTCGCCCCGGCGACCCTCGCGCCGCTGGCGGCCCACGAGCCGTTCCCCGAGGCCGCGCTGACCGCCAGACACCTGCTGCTCATCGCCGCGGACGCCGACCTGCCCGCGTACGCGGAACTCCTGCCGGCCGCGGCCGCGGAGCCGCTGCGCCGGGCAGCGGCGGGGGACCGGCACACCTCGGCCGTGACGGTCGACGACTGGGCCGACGCACCCGAGACCGGCCGGTTCCGGGCCTCGAAAAAGCCCTGGCAGCCGAAGGGTGATGTCGCTTTTCCGCCAGCCGTCGAGCGGAGCGTCCCCCAAGCTGGACCCATGCATCCCGCCATGCACACCGACACCGAGAGCTGCGTGCGCGCCGTCCAGTCCAAGGACGCCCGCTTCGACGGCGTCTTCTTCACCGCCGTCCTGACCACGGGCATCTACTGCCGCCCCAGCTGCCCCGTCGTACCCCCCAAGCCCCAGAACATGGTCTTCCACCCGAGCGCCGCCTCCTGCCAGCGCGCCGGGTTCCGGGCCTGCAAACGCTGCCGCCCCGACACGAGTCCCGGGTCCCCGCAGTGGAACGCCCGCGCCGACACCGTCGCCCGCGCCATGCGGCTCATCCAGGACGGTGTCGTCGACCGCGAGGGCGTCCCCGGCCTCGCCGGCCGGCTCGGCTACTCCACCCGCCAGATCGAACGCCAGCTCCTCGCCGAGCTCGGCGCCGGGCCGCTCGCCCTGGCCCGCGCACAGCGCGCCCAGACCGCGCGGCTGCTCATCGAAACCACGCCGATGCCGATGGCGGACATCGCCTTCGCCGCCGGGTTCGCCTCCATCCGCACCTTCAACGACACCGTCCGGGAGGTCTTCGCCCTCGCCCCCGGCGAGCTGCGCGCCCGCGCCACCCGCGCCCCGGCCGGTGTCCCGCGGACCCCCGGCGTCCTCACCCTGCGCCTGCCGTACCGCGCGCCCCTCAACCCCGACAACCTCTTCGGACACCTCGCCGCCACCGCCGTCCCCGGGGTGGAGGAGTGGCGCGGCGGCGCCTACCGCCGCACCCTCACCCTCCCGTACGGCCACGGCATCGTCGCCCTCACCCCCACCCCCGACCACATCGCCTGCCGCCTCTCCCTCACCGACCCCCGCGACCTGCCCATCGCCATCAGCCGCTGCCGCTGGCTGCTCGACCTCGACGCCGACCCCGTCGCCGTCGACGACCAGCTCCAGGCCGATCCGCTCCTCGCCCCCCTCGTCGCCAAGGCGCCCGGCCGGCGCGTACCGCGCACCGTCGACGCCGCCGAATTCGCCGTACGGGCCGTGCTGGGCCAGCAGGTCTCCACCGCCGCCGCCCGCACCCACGCTGCCCGCCTCGTCACCGCCCACGGCACCCCCGTCGACGACCCCGAAGGCGGCCTCACCCACCTCTTCCCCACCCCGCGGGCGCTCGCCGCCCTCGACCCCGAGACCCTCGCCCTGCCGCGCAGCCGCCGCACCACCCTGGTCACCCTCGTCCAGGCCCTCGCCGACGGCACCCTCGGACTCGGCGTCGACAGCGACTGGGGCGAGGCCCGCGCCCGCCTCGCCCAGCTGCCCGGCTTCGGCCCCTGGACGATCGAGGTCATCGCCATGCGCGGCCTCGGCGACCCGGACGCCTTCCTCCCCACCGACCTCGGCATCCGCCGCGCCGCCAAGGACCTGGGTCTGCCCTCCACACCCGCCGCCCTCACGGCCCGCGCCGCCGCCTGGCGGCCCTGGCGGGCGTACGCGGTCCAGTACCTCTGGGCGACCGACAGCCACCCCATCAACCACCTGCCCGCGTAAGGACTTCTCGCGATGCCCCGCCAGCACACGGTCGTCACCAGCCCCTACGGCCCCCTGACGCTCGTCGCCACCGACGGCGTGCTCAGCGGCCTCTACATGACCGCCCAGCGCCACCGCCCCGCCGAGGAGACCTTCGGCAGTCCCGACCCCGGTCCCTTCGACGAGGCGATCAGCCAACTGGAGGCCTACTTCGCCGGCGAGCGGCGGGAGTTCGACCTGCCGCTGCGGCTGCACGGCACCGACTTCCAGCGCGCCGTCTGGGAGCAGCTGCGCACCATCCCGTACGGCGAGACCCGCACCTACGGCAAGCTCGCCGAAGCCCTCGGCAAGCCCACTGCCTCCCGCGCCGTCGGCCTCGCCAACGGCAAGAACCCGATCGGCATCATCGTCCCCTGCCACCGCGTCATCGGCGCGAGCGGCAGCCTCACCGGCTACGGCGGCGGCCTCGACCGCAAGCAGCGCCTGCTCGCCTTCGAGGCCGGCGCCCCCGAGCAGGCCCTCTTCCTCCTCTAGAAGCCGAGGCGCTCAAGGAGAGCCGGGAGCGCCGTCCCGATCGGCTCCCGGATGATCTCGGCGGCCAGCTCGTCGTACGGCGTCGGCTCGGCGTTCACCATGATCAGCCGCGCCCCGCCCTCGGCCGCGATCCCGGCGAGGGAGGCCGCCGGCTGCACCTGAAGGCTCGTCCCCACCGCGATGAACACCTCGGCCGCCTTGGCGATCGCCATCGCCTCGCCGAGCACCACCGGATCGAGCCGCTGCCCGAACATCACCGTCGCCGACTTCAGGATCCCGCCGCACGCCCGGCACAGCGGATCCGCTTCGCCCGCCCGCACCCGCTCCAGCGCCTCCTCCATCGAGGACCGGGCATGGCAGCCGGTGCACACCACCGCCCGTGCGGTGCCGTGGAGTTCGAGGACCTTGCGGTCGGGCAGGCCGGCCAGCTGATGCAGCCCGTCCACGTTCTGCGTGATCACCCGCACCGCGAACCCGGGCGTCTTGTCCAGCGCGGCGACGGCGCGGTGCGCGGCGTTCGGCTCGGCCCGCAGCGTGGTGGCGTCCCGCCGCATCAGCCAGGCCCGGCGCCGGATCTCCGGGTCGGCCATGTAGTAGTCGTACGTGACGAGCTTCTCGGCTTCGGGATCGCGCCGCCACAGGCCGTTCGGCCCGCGGTAGTCGGGAATGCCGGAGTCCGTGGAGATCCCGGCCCCGCTGAGGATCGCGACGAGAGTCATACGGCGAGCGTAGGCACCGCCCCTGGCGTCCGGCGAACGGATTACCCGCGCGCCGGGACGCCACCGGGCCCCGCCCGTCAGCGCGGCGGCAGGCCGTTCTCCAGCTCCACCGCGCCCGTGCCCGCGGTCACCGCGTCCAGGGCCGCGACGACGCGGTGGCCGAGCGCCTTGGGCAGATAGGTGAGGAGCTCGTCGCGGGGAACCAGCTTCCAGGACAGCAACTCCTCCGCCTGGAGCCGGATCGCCGCGAACTGCTCCGCCGACAGCACCCCGCCGTCGAACACATAGGCGGCGATCGGCGGCCGCGCCGGCCCCGGCACCCAGTCGACCGCGAGCAGCCGGCCCAGCTCCACGTCCAGACCGATCTCCTCCGCCGTCTCCCGGCGGGCCGCCTGACGCGGCGTCTCGCCCTCGTCGGACTCGATCGTCCCGCCGGGCAGCGTCCAGCCCTCGCGGTAGTTGGGCTCGACCAGCAGGACGCGCCCCTCGGCGTCCCGGAACAGCGCGGCGGCACCGGCCAGCACGCGGGGCAGACTCGCGATGTACGTTGCGTAATCGGTGGTGGTCACACGGTCAGCCTAGCCGGAGGCCAACCGCAGGGTGCGCGCTGACAGTTCACTGATCCGCACCCCGTCGAAGCCGAACACCGCGCTGCGCACCCGGTCCTCCAGCGGCTCCGACCACTGCGGCCCGATCCCCGACGCCCCGCACAGCACTCCGGCCACCGAGCCCGCCGTCGCCCCGTTGGAGTCGGTGTCCAGACCGCCGCGGACGGTCAGCGTGATGGTCCGGGTGAAGTCGCCCTCGCCGTACAGCAGCCCGGCGGTGATCACCGCCGCGTTGGGGATCGTGTGGATCCAGCCGAGGCCACTCGTCTGTGACGCCAGCTCGGCGAGCGCGTCCTGCCATGCGACGCCGGCCTCGTGCAGGGCGACCGTGTGACGGACCGTACGGGCCAGCCTGCTGCTCGCCGGAATCCGCTCAAGCGCCCGCTCGACCGCCTCCCGGGGCCCCGCCGCGGTGAACGCGGCCGCGATCAGGGCGGCGGCCCACATCGCCCCGTACACGCCGTTGCCGGTGTGCGAGAGCGTCGCGTCCCGGCGGGCGAGCGCGGCGGCCCGGCGCGGATCGCCCGGCGAGGTCCAGCCGAAGATGTCGGCCCGGATCAGGGCACCGATCCACTCCTGGTGCGGATTGTCGTAGGTGGCGGTGAGCGGCGGGCGCAGCCCGTTCGCCAGATTGCGGTAGGCGGCCCGTTCGGCCGTGAACGTCTGCAGATACGGCAGCCGCAGCAGCCACAGCTCACCGACCTGCTCGGTGGTGAACTGGAAGCCGCGCGTCTCCAGCAGATGCAGCCCGAGGATCGAATAGTCGATGTCGTCGTCCCGGCAGCTGCCGTGGATCCGTCCCCGCACGCACTGCGGCCACTCCGGCCGCAGCTCGAAGCCGGTCGCCTCGACCGGGGGAGGGGGCAGGTAGTCGGTGAGCGGCAGCGCGCCGGTCAGCCGCAGATAGCGGTCGATCCGCTCGGGCGTCCAGTGGTCCCCGCGCTCCACGGGCTTGCCGAGCATGTTCCCGGCGATCCGCCCGGTCCAGCCGCCCAGGATCCGGTCGGCGAGCCCCGGCCCGGCCGCCCGGCCCGTCCGCCGCCCGCGCGCCTCCTCCGGCCCCCGCTCGTCCGGCTCCCGCTCCTCGGGCACCCAGTCCGCCGGATCCCGGCCGTCCGCCGTCGGGGTCCGTACGAGATGCTCCGTCCTGTGAGGGCCCATATCTCCGGTGTACCGAATGAACGGCCGGAGCGCGCGGCGGTGGCCTGGGACGAGATTTGATCGATCGTTTCCCGGCTCGATGGCCCCCCTATGGGGCGGAATATCGCCTTATGAGGGGGTGGCACGCGGTCTGACGCTGCGGATAGGGTCAGGCACGGCGCGACTGCCTGTTCGAAAGCAAGGGATGCAAGGTGACGGACGGAGCAGTAACTGAGGTCGCACGCGTGCTCGTCGCGGCCGACAAGTTCAAGGGTTCGCTCACGGCCGTACAGGTCGCGGAGCGGGTCACAGCAGGTCTGCGACGGGTCGTCCCGGAGCTCGAAGTGGAGACCCTGCCCGTCGCGGACGGCGGCGACGGCACGGTCGCGGCCGCGGTCGCGGCGGGTTTCGAACGCCGTGAGGTACGGGTCACCGGACCGCTCGGCGAGCCGGTCACGGCCGCGTACGCGCTGCGGGGACAGACGGCCGTCGTCGAGATGGCCGAGGCCTCCGGCCTCCAGCTGCTGCCCCCCGGCGTCTTCGCGCCGCTCACGGCGACGACGTACGGCTCCGGAGAGCTGCTGCGGGCTGCCCTGGACGCCGGTGCGCGCACCATCGTCTTCGGCGTCGGCGGCAGCGCCACCACGGACGGCGGGGCCGGTATGCTGGCCGCCCTCGGCGCCCGCTTCCTGGACGCGTCCGGCGAGCCGGTCGGCCCCGGCGGCGCGGCCCTGGCCGATCTCGCCACCGCCGACCTGTCCGGCCTCGACCCCCGCTTCCAGGACGTCGACCTGACCCTCGCCAGCGACGTCGACAACCCGCTCACCGGCCCCACGGGCGCCCCGGCGGTCTACGGCCCGCAGAAGGGCGCCTCGCCCGACGACGTGGCCACCCTGGACGCCGCCCTGAGCCACTTCGTGACCGTCCTGGAGAAGGCCATCGGGCCCAAGGCCGCCGAGTGCGCGGTCGCGCCCGGCGCGGGCGGCGCGGGCGGCATCGGGTACGGCGCGCTGGTCGGCCTCGACGCGAGCTTCCGCCCCGGCATCGAACTGATGCTGGAGGTGCTCGGCTTCGCCCCCGCCCTGGCGCGGGCCACCCTGGTCATCACCGGCGAGGGCTCCCTCGACGAGCAGACCCTGCACGGCAAGGCCCCGGCCGGGGTCGCCGCGGCGGCCCGCGAGGCCGGCATCGACGTCGTCGCCGTCTGCGGCCGCCTCGCCCTGACGCAGCAGGCCCTGGAGACGGCCGGCATCCGCCGCGCCTACCCGCTCAGCGACCTGGAGCCCGACCCGGCGAAGTCCATCCCGGGCGCCGGCCCGCTTCTCGAAGAGGTGGCCGCGAACATCGCCCGCGACTTCCTGGCGTGACGTCCGCGCCGTGAGCGCACGAGAAGGGCCCGGGTGCATCGCACCCGGGCCCCTCTCATGTCATGCGTCGGCCTTACGGCAGCTGCGCCGCCCGGGCCTCCGCCCGCGCCTCGCGGTTCTCGCGGCGGTTGCCCCGGAAGGTGTTCACCCGGCGGGCCGTCGCGAAGAGCGGGATCACCGCGCCCAGGACCACCTGGAGCGCGCAGCCGGTCTGGAGCAGCATCTGGCCGCCGGGGGCGTCGAACGCCCACGCCGCCAGCATGCCCATCGCGCCCACGATCCAGCTGAGCATCGCCACCGCGAGGATGCCCCGCGGCTTCGGGTACTCGACCCGGCTCACCATCAGCCAGGCCACCCCGATGATCGCGAGGAGCGTCGGGATGAACGGCAGCTCGAGGAGCACGATCGAGACCACGGTCAGCGCGCCGAAGGGGCTCGGCATGCCCTGGAACATGCCGTCCTTCATGGTCACGCACGAGAATCTCGCGAGCCGCAGCACGACCGCGAGGAGCACCACGATCGCGGCCACCGCCGAGACCTTCTGCTGCGCGCCGGGCGTGACCATGCCGTACACGAGGACGAAGTAGGCCGGGGCCAGACCGAAGCTGATCAGGTCCGACAGGTTGTCGAGCTCCGCGCCCATCGGGGACGAGCGCAGCTTGCGCGCCACGATGCCGTCGAACAGGTCGAAGATCGCCGCGGCCAGCATCAGGATCACGGCGGTGGCGGCGCTGTTGCGCGCCATGCCGGTCTCGGTGCTGCCCGTGAGGTGGGGGATGAGGATCCCGGTGGTGGTGAAGTACACCGCCATGAATCCGCACGTGGCGTTACCGAGCGTGAGGGCGTCCGCTATGGACAGCCTCAACGACAGCGGCATCTCCTCCGCCTCTTCCGCGGCTTCCGCCTCGGCGTCGGCGACCCAGCCGGCCTGAGCCTCAGGATCAATCACGGTCAATGCGAGTCACCCCTGCGGTCGTGGTCTGACCGACCTCGACAGCGACGTCGACACCTTCCGGAAGGTAGATGTCAACGCGCGACCCGAAGCGGATCAGACCGATGCGCTCGCCCTGCTCGACCTTGGTCCCCTGCGGGATGTACGGCACGATGCGCCGGGCGACCGCTCCCGCGATCTGCACCATCTCGATGTCACCGAGCTCGGTGTCGAAGTGCCAGACAACGCGCTCGTTGTTCTCGCTCTCCTTGTTGAACGCCGGGACGAACCCGCCCGGGACGTGCTCCACGGAGGTCACCGTGCCGGCCAGCGGCGCGCGGTTGACGTGGACGTTGAGCGGGCTCATGAAGATGGCGACCCGGGTGCGTCCGTCCTTCCACGGCATGATGCTCTGCACCACACCGTCGGCGGGCGAGATGACCCGGCCCTGAGCGATCTCCCGCTCGGGGTCGCGGAAGAACCACAGCATGCCCGCCGCCAGCGCGGTGGTGGGCACGGCGATGGCCGCGGCACGCTTCGACCGGCGCGCACGCACCAGGCTCAGCGCCGCCGTGGCGACGGTCGGCAGAAGCCACGGCGATGCTCCGCGTGCGATGCGTACGCCGAGGAGGCTGTCGCGAGGTGCAGAGGTTTGGCTGTGGGGCATGGATGACCTTCGTAGCGGATGATGCCGCACTGGCAACGGGGGACGGCGGCTTTCCGGCGATGCTATCGGTTGCGAGCCGCAACTGGGCAAGCCAGAAGCCGAGTCGGTCGGCCGGAAACCCTCGGCAAACACTGCCAGGGTGTGATCTTCTTCGCGGCCGAACCGACTCAAACGCGACAATCAACCCTGGAAGCGGTACTCCTCGAGCAGCCGGCGACCGATGATCATTTTCTGGATCTCGGCGGTACCTTCACCGATGAGCAGCATCGGAGCCTCACGGTAGAGGCGCTCGATCTCGTACTCCTTCGAGAAGCCGTATCCGCCATGAATACGGAACGCGTCCTCCACGACTTCCTTGCAGTATTCGGAGGCGAGGTACTTCGCCATCCCTGCTTCGAGGTCGTTTCGTTCCCCGGAGTCCTTTTTGCGTGCTGCGTTCACCATCATGGCATGAGCGGCCTCGACCTTGGTAGCCATCTCGGCAAGCTTGAACTGAATGGCCTGGTGCTGGGCGATCGGCTTGCCGAAAGTGTGACGCTGCTGGGCATACGAGACACCCAGTTCGAACGCACGCTGCGCGACACCACAGCCACGCGCCGCGACATTGACGCGGCCGACCTCGACGCCGTCCATCATTTGGTAAAACCCTCGGCCGGTGGTGCCGCCGAGCACCCGATTGGCCGGAATGCGCAGTCCGTCCATGATGAGCTCGGTGGTGTCGACACCCTTGTAACCCATCTTGTCGATCTTCCCCGGGATGGTGAGGCCCGGACGGACCTCTCCGAAGCCCGGCTCCTTCTCGACGAGGAAGGTCGTCATCGACTTGTGGGGCGCGGTCCCCTCGGGGTGTCCTTCGTCACTTCGGACGAGAACGGCCACCAGCGTTGACGTTCCGCCGTTCGTCAGCCACATCTTCTGGCCGTTCAGGACGTACTCGTCGCCGTCCTTCACCGCCTTCGACGTGATGGCCGACACATCCGAGCCGAGGCCCGGCTCCGACATCGAGAACGCGCCACGCGTCTCGCCGGCCGCCATCCGCGGAAGGAAGTAGTCCTTCTGCTCCTGCGTGCCGTGCTGCTTCAGCATGTACGCCACGATGAAGTGCGTGTTGATGATGCCGGAGACCGACATCCAGCCACGCGCGATCTCCTCCACGCACAGCGCGTAGGTGAGCAGCGACTCACCCAGACCGCCGTACTCCTCGGGGATCATCAGACCGAAGAGGCCGAGCTCCTTGAGCCCGTCGACGATCTGCTGCGGGTACTCGTCACGGTGCTCCAGCTCGGTCGCGACCGGGATGATCTCCTTGTCGACGAACTCCCGGACGGTCTTGAGGATCTCCTGCTGGACGTCCGTGAGCCCGGCGGTCTGGGCGAGTCGGGCCATTGCTACTTCTCCGTCTTCTTGGAGGGCTCGATGAGCTCGGGGCGGCCGGGCTGCTCGCCGCCGCGCTCCTTGATGTACGTCTCGGTGGGCACCATCACCTTGCGGCGGAAGACGCACACCAGCGTGCCGTCCTGCTTGTAGCCCTTGGTCTCGACGTACACGATGCCGCGGTCGTTCTTCGACTTCGAGGGGGTCTTGTCGAGGACCGTGGTCTCGCCGTAGATGGTGTCGCCGTGGAAGGTCGGCGCCACGTGCCGCAGCGACTCGATCTCCAGGTTGGCGATCGCCTTGCCCGAGACGTCCGGCACGGACATGCCGAGCAGCAGCGAGTAGATGTAGTTGCCCACCACGACGTTCTTCCCGAAGTCCGTCGTGTTCTCCGCATAGTTGACGTCCATGTGGAGGGGGTGGTGGTTCATCGTCAGCAGGCAGAAGAGGTGGTCGTCGTACTCGGTGACCGTCTTCCCGGGCCAGTGCTTGTAGACGGCGCCGACTTCGAACTCTTCGTAGGTGCGGCCGAACTGCATCGGATCAGGCCTCCGGGATCTCGAACTTGCTGGTGCGCTGCATACCGGCGGCGCGTCCCTTGCCGGAGATGACCAGCGCCATCTTGCGGCTCGCCTCGTCGATCATCTCGTCGCCGAGCATCGCCGAGCCCTTCTTCCCGCCGGCCTCGGAGGTGTAGTAGTCGTACGCGTCCAGGATCAGCTCGGCGTGGTCGAAGTCCTCCTGCGACGGCGAGAAGATCTCGTTGGCCGCGTCGACCTGGCCCGGGTGCAGCACCCACTTGCCGTCGAAGCCCAGGGCCGCGGCGCGCTGGGCGACCGCCTTGTAGCCCTCGACGTTCTTGATCTGCAGGTAGGGGCCGTCGATCGCCTGGAGGTTGTTGGCGCGGGCGGCCATCAGGATCTTCATCAGGATGTAGTGGTAGGCGTCCGCCGGGTAGCCGGGCGGCTGCTCGCCGACGACCAGCGACTTCATGTTGATGGAAGCCATGAAGTCGGCCGGGCCGAAGATGATCGTCTCGACGCGCGGGGAGGCCTGCGCGATCGCGTTGACGTTGTTGAGGCCCTGGGCGTTCTCGATCTGCGCCTCGATGCCGATCTTGCCGACCTCGAAGCCCATCGTCTTCTCGATCTGGGTGAGCAGCAGGTCGAGCGCGACGATCTGCTGGGCGTCCTGGACCTTCGGCAGCATGATGCAGTCGAGGTTCTGGCCGGCGCCCTCGACGACGGTGACGACGTCACGGTACGTCCAGTGGGTCGTCCAGTCGTTGACCCGGACGACCCGGGTCTTGCCGGTCCAGTCGCCCTCGTTGAGGAACTTCACGATGGTGTGGCGGGCCTCGGGCTTGGCCAGCGGCGCGCAGGCGTCCTCCAGGTCCAGGAAGACCTGGTCGGCCGCGAGGCCCTGGGCCTTCTCCAGGAAGCGCGGGTTGGAGCCGGGGACGGCGAGGCAGGAGCGGCGCGGCCGGAGCCGGTTGAAAGAAGAGGGGTCGGTCGCGGAGCGGCCGTCAGGCAGGGCGGTGGTGGGCGACGGGCGGGTCATGCGGGGACCTCCAGAGGGTCGAGCTTGTTCGCTTTCCGGATCTCGTCGACGATACGGCCGATGATCTCCGTGATCCCGAAGTCCTTCGGGGTGAAGACGGCGGCCACACCCGCTCGCTTCAGATCTGCGGCGTCGGCGTTGGGGATGATCCCGCCGACGATGACCGGAATGTCGGAGGCGCCCGCCTCGCGCAGCCGGTTCAGCACGTCCGGCACCAGCTCCGCGTGCGAGCCGGACAGGATGGACAGGCCCACGCAGTGCACGTCCTCCGCGAGCGCGGCGCTCACGATCTGCTCGGGGGTGAGCCGGATGCCCTGGTAGACGACCTCGAATCCGGCGTCACGCGCGCGTACGGCGATCTGCTCGGCGCCGTTGGAGTGCCCGTCCAGGCCCGGCTTGCCCACCAGGAGCCGCAGCCGCCCGGAGCCGAGCTCGTCGGCCGTACGGGACACCTTCTCGCGGACCAGCGCCAGCGGCGTGCCCCGCTCGGCCGTGACCGCGACCGGGGCCGAGGAGACGCCGGTGGGGGCCCGGAACTCGCCGAAGACGTCCCGCAGCGCCCAGGACCACTCGCCGGTGGTGACCCCCGCACGGGCGCACTCCAGCGTCGCCTCGAAGAGGTTGCCGTCGCCGGCCGCCGTCGCCTTCAGCGCCGCCAGGGCCTCCTGGGCGCGCGGCTCGTCGCGGTTGTCCCGCCACTCGTGGAGCTTGGCGACCACCCGGGCCTCGTTCGCCGGGTCGACGGTCATGATCGCCGTGTCGAGGTCCGCGGTGAGCGGGTTCTCCTCGGTCGTCTCGAAGATGTTGACGCCGACGATCTTCTCGTCGCCGGCCTCGATCCGGGCGCGCCGCTCGGCGTGCGAGGAGACCAGCTGCGACTTGAGATAGCCCGACTCGACGGCGGCCATCGCGCCGCCCATCTCCTGGATCCGGTCGATCTCCGCCAGGCACTCGGTGACCAGCGCATCCACCTTCGCCTCGATGACGTGCGAGCCGGCGAAGATGTCGTCGTACTCCAGCAGGTCCGACTCGTGGGCCAGGACCTGCTGGATGCGCAGCGACCACTGCTGGTCCCACGGCCGCGGCAGCCCCAGCGCCTCGTTCCAGGCCGGCAGCTGCACGGCACGCGCGCGTGCGTCCTTGGAGAGCGTCACGGCCAGCATCTCAAGGACGATCCGCTGGACGTTGTTCTCGGGCTGGGCCTCGGTCAGACCGAGCGAGTTGACCTGGACGCCGTAGCGGAACCGGCGCTGCTTGGCGTCCTCGATCCCGTACCGCTCCCGGGTGACCTTGTCCCAGATACGGCCGAAGGCGCGCATCTTGCACATCTCCTCGATGAAGCGGACGCCCGCGTTCACGAAGAAGGAGATGCGCGCCACGACCTCGCCCTTGCGGTCCTCGGGGACCTGGCCGGAGGCGAAGACCGCGTCCAGCACCGCGATGGCGGTGGACATCGCGTACGAGATCTCCTGGACCGGAGTGGCCCCCGCCTCCTGCAGGTGGTAGCTGCAGATGTTGATCGGGTTCCACTTCGGGATGTGGTTCACCGTGTAGGTGATCATGTCCGTCGTCAGCCGCAGCGACGGGCCGGGCGGGAAGACGTGCGTCCCGCGCGACAGGTACTCCTTCACGATGTCGTTCTGGGTGGTGCCCTGGAGCCTGGAGATGTCCGCGCCCTGCTCCTCGGCCACCACCTGGTAGAGCGCCAGCAGCCACATCGCCGTGGCGTTGATGGTCATCGAGGTGTTCATCTGTTCCAGGGGGATGTCCTGGAACAGCCGGCGCATGTCACCGAGGTGCGAGACCGGCACCCCGACCCGGCCGACCTCGCCGCGGGCGAGGATGTGGTCGGGGTCGTACCCGGTCTGGGTCGGCAGGTCGAACGCGACCGACAGACCTGTCTGGCCCTTGGCGAGGTTGCGCCGGTACAGCTCGTTGGACGCCTCGGCGGTCGAGTGACCGGCGTAGGTCCGCATGAGCCACGGCCGGTCCTTCTGACGCTCTGTCATGACGTGTGTGTCGCCTCTCAGATGTTCCGGAAGCGGTTGATGGCGTCGATGTGCTTGTCGCGCATCTCCTGGTCGCGCACGCCCAGGCCCTCCTCGGGGGAGAGGCAGAGCACGCCGACCTTGCCCTGGTGGAGGTTGCGGTGGACGTCGTAGGCGGCCTGTCCGGTGTCCTCCAGGGAGTAGACCTTGGAGAGCGTCGGGTGGATCTTGCCCTTGGCGATCAGCCGGTTGGCCTCCCAGGCCTCACGGTAGTTGGCGAAGTGCGAGCCGATGATGCGCTTCAGCGACATCCACAGGTAGCGGTTGTCGTACTCGTGCATGTAGCCCGAGGTGGAGGCGCAGGTGGTGATCGTGCCGCCCTTGCGGGTGACGTAGACCGAGGCGCCGAAGGTCTCGCGGCCGGGGTGCTCGAAGACGATGTCGATGTCCTCGCCGCCGGTCAGCTCGCGGATGCGCTTGCCGAAGCGCTTCCACTCCTTGGGGTCCTGGGTGTGCTCGTCCTTCCAGAACTTGTAGCCCTCGGCGTTGCGGTCGATGACCGCCTCGGCGCCCATGGCGCGGCAGATGTCGGCCTTCTCGGGGCTGGAGACGACACAGATCGGGTTGGCGCCGCCGGCCAGCGCGAACTGGGTGGCGTACGAACCGAGGCCGCCACTGGCGCCCCAGATCAGGACGTTGTCGCCCTGCTTCATGCCGGCGCCGTTGCGGGAGACCAGCTGGCGGTAGGCGGTCGAGTTGACCAGGCCGGGCGACGCCGCCTCCTCCCAGCTGAGGTGGTCCGGCTTGGGCATCAGCTGGTTCGACTTGACCAGGGCGATCTCCGCGAGGCCGCCGAAGTTGGTCTCGAAGCCCCAGATCCGCTGCTCGGGGTCGAGCATCGTGTCGTTGTGGCCGTCCGAGGACTCCAGCTCGACGGAGAGGCAGTGCGCGACGACCTCGTCGCCCGGCTTCCAGGAGTTGACGCCCGGGCCGGTGCGCAGGACGACGCCCGCGAGGTCGGAGCCGATGATGTGGTACGGCAGGTCGTGGCGCTTGGTGAGCTCGGAGAGGCGTCCGTAGCGCTCCAGGAAGCCGAAGGTGGACAGCGGCTCGAAGATCGAGGTCCACACGGAGTTGTAGTTGACCGAGGAGGCCATCACGGCCACCAGGGCCTCGCCCGGGCCGAGCTCCGGGACCGGGACCTGGTCGAGGTGGAGCGACTTGCGCGGGTCCTTGTCGCGGGTGGCGAGACCGGCGAACATCTCGGTCTCGTCCTTGTGCACGGTCACCGCGCGGTAGGACTCGGGCAGGGGAAGAGCGGCGAAGTCCGCGGACGTGGAGTCCGGCGACTGAATCGCGTCCAGGATTTCCTTCACGGGGTGCCTCCGGTGAATCGCGTCCCATGGGGGACGCCGAGGGGAACATCGGGATGCTGCTGTGGAGGTGTGCCGTCGGTTCGGCTGGGGTGGAGCTGGCAGCGCGGGGTGGTGCGCGGAAGTTGCCTGTGACGCAGGCGCCCGGGCGCACAAGCCGAGGAGCTTGTGGGGACAGCCGGCGCGCGAGGTGAACTCTGCGCGCCGACCGCCCGGACACCCTCAACGTATGGCACGCCGTGTCACCTGGCAAGGCACTGGGTGCCAACAATTTCACTCAGATGCAATCTGCTGGTCACAGATGAGCGATGATCGATCGAAGGGGCGAAGAAAAGGCGAACAAAAACGGCGAAGGCCGCCCGAACCGGGCGGCCTTCGCCATGCTGTCGCGGAGCGGATCAGCCGCTCCTGAGCGCCTGCCGGATCGTCCGCATGACCTCGTCCAGCGGCGCGTCCGTACGGGCCACCGCCACCAGCACCTCACCCTCGACGGAGGCCGTCGCCGCCCCGTCCACGGCGGTGGTGGCCGGCGCCGCGCTCGGCCGCCCGGCGCCTATCCCCGTACCGAAGGTGTCCCGGACGATCGCGAAGGCGTGGTCCAGCTGAGCCTCCACGTCGCCCTGGCCGCCCGCCCGCAGCCAGCGGCGCAGCACGTGGTTGTGGGCGGTGACCACCGCGGACGCGGCCACCTCCGCGAGCAGCGGGTCGTCGTTGCCGTCGTGGTGGTCCCGCTCGTCGAAGTGGCCCAGCAGATACCGCGTGAACAGCCGCTCGTAGCGGGCCACCGAGGCGATCTCCCGCTCCCGCAGGGTCGGCACCTCACGGGTCAGCCGGTAGCGCTCCACCGACACCGCCGGTGAGGCGGCGTACATCTTCATGACTTCCTTGATGCCCCGGCAGACCGTGTCCAGCGGATGCTCGTGCGCGGGTGCGGCGTTGAGCACCGCCTCCGCCCGCACCAGCGTGTCGTCGTGGTCCGGGAAGATCGCCTCTTCCTTCGACCGGAAGTGCCGGAAGAACGTCCGGCGGGCGACGCCTGCGGTGGCGGCGATCTCGTCGACCGTCGTCGCCTCGTAGCCCTTCGTCGCGAACAGTTCCATGGCCGCCGCGGCCAGTTCGCGGCGCATTTTGAGCCGCTGGGCGGCGGCACGGGTGCTCGCGGCGGATTCCGGGGCGTCGGACGCGGACGTGGCACGGGGTGTCTTGGCGGGCTGGGACATGTCCTGAACGTACTGCATTCGTGCAGGAGAGCGCGCCTGCGGGGCCGGGCCGCCTGAAGGACCGAGCAGCCCGCCCCACCCCGCCCCGGGATCAGCGGCGGGCATATTCGCGGAAGCCGCGCCCCGTCTTGCGGCCCAGGCAGCCCGCGGCCACCAGGTGCTCGAGCAGCGGCGCGGGCGCCAGGCCCGGGTCGCGGAACTCGCGGTGCAGCACCTGCTCGATGGCGAGCGACACGTCGAGCCCGACCACGTCGAGGAGCTCGAACGGACCCATCGGGTAGCCGCCGCCCAGCTTCATCGCCGCGTCGATCTCGTCCAGCGAGGCGTAGTGCTCCTGGACCATCTTGATCGCGTTGTTGAGGTACGGGAACAGCAGCGCGTTCACGATGAAGCCGGCGCGGTCGCCGCAGTCCACCGGGTGCTTCCTGATCTTCGTGGTGACCTCGCGGACCGTGGCGTGCACGTCGTCCGCGGTCAGGACCGTACGGACGATCTCGACCAGCTTCATCGCCGGGGCCGGGTTGAAGAAGTGCATCCCGATGACGTCCTGCGGGCGCGAGGTGGCCCGGGCGCAGGCGACCACCGGCAGCGAGGAGGTCGTGGTGGCGAGCACCGCGCCCGGCTTGCAGATCTTGTCGAGGGTGGCGAAGAGCTGCTGCTTGATCTCCAGGTCCTCGGCGACGGCCTCCACGGCCAGGTCGACCTCGGCGAACGCGTCCAGCGAACCGGCCGGGGTGATCCGCGCCAGGGTCTCCTCCCGGGCCTCGGCGGTCATCCGGCCCTTGTCGACCGAGCGGGCCAGGGACTTGGCGATCCGCGCCTTGGCGGTGTCGGCCTTCTCCTGCGAACGGGCCGCGAGGACGACGTCGTAGCCCGCCTTGGCGAAGACCTCGGCGATCCCCGAGGCCATCGTCCCGGACCCGGCCACGCCCACCGAGCGGACCTCGCGCCCGGCGCCCGCGACCGCGGACTCCAGCGGGGTCAGCGCGTCCCGCACGACGGCCGCGGAGCCCGGCGCCTCGTACGTGTAGAAGCCGCGGCCCGCCTTGCGGCCGGTCAGCCCCGCCTCACTGAGCTGCTTGAGGATGGGCGCCGGGGCGTGCAGCCGGTCCCCGGACTCGGCGTACATCGCCTCCAGGACGGTACGCGCGGTGTCGATGCCGACCAGGTCGAGCAGGGCCAGCGGCCCCATCGGCAGCCCGCAGCCCAGCTTCATCGCCGCGTCGATGTCCTCGCGGGAGGCGTACTTCGCCTCGTACATCGCGGCCGCCTGGTTGAGGTAGCCGAAGAGCAGCCCGTCCGCGACGAATCCGGGCCGGTCGCCGACCGCGACGGGCTCCTTGCCGAGCTCGTGCGCGAGCCGGGTGACCGCCTCGACGGCCGGCGGCGCGGTCAGCACCGAGGAGACCACCTCGACCAGCTTCATCGCCGGGGCCGGGTTGAAGAAGTGCAGCCCGATGACCCGCTCGGGGTGGGCCGACTCGGCGGCCAGCCGGGTCACCGACAGGGCGTTGGTGCCGGTGGCGAGGATGGCGTCGGGGCGGACGATCCCGTCCAGCGCGGCGAACACCTGCTGCTTGATCTCGTACGACTCCGGGACGACCTCGATCACGAGATCGGCGTCGGCGGCGGCGTGCAGGTCGGAGAAGGTACGGAACCGGGCGAGCACGTCGCTGCGCTCCTCCTCGGTGATCCGCTCACGGGCGACGGCGCGGGCGGTGGAGGCCTCCAGGGCGGCGACGGCCCGGCGGGCGGCGGCGTCGCTGATGTCGATGCCGATGACCTCACGGCCGGCCCGGGCCAGGACATCGGCGATACCGGTGCCCATCGTGCCCAGACCGACGACGGCGATGGTGGAGAGAGGGGTGTCCATCACGGGACTCCAGGGTGAGTGACGACTGAAGGCGAGGAGCGCGCGGACCGGCCGCCCAATAGGCGGGCCGGGCGCGGAGGGTGGAGATCGCGCCGATGCGCATCACAAGGGGTGCGGCGCATCACAGAGAGGTGCGGATCGCGGTGAACAGGACGCGCGCCGAGCGCGGGCCGTCCTGCGAAGAACCGACGGACTCTGTCCCGGAGTCCCGCCGTACACATGCCAAACCGACAAGCTCCCCGCGCGGCTGCGTCACCAGGCCGCCCGGAGTTTTGCGGGTGTGTCCCGCTCACTTGAGATTAACCGGCGAGTAACGAGCGCGCCAGCCCTGGTGCCCGGTGGCCTGATGTGATCTGGATCGCCGGACGTATCACCCGGATGCGTCGATACGCTGACCGTCATGGACGAGGAGTTCAGGTCACTCACCGACCGGCTGCGGGACGAGGCGGCCGACGACCCGGTGGCGTACGAGCAGCTGGTCGCCACCGGGGACCAGGACCGGCTGGCCCAGGTCCTCACCGCCCCGCGCCAGCCCCTGTGGGCGCGCGAGATCGCCGCCTTCCGGCTCGGCGTCGCCGGGGACCGGCGCGCCTTCGAGGCGCTCGTGCTACTCCTCAACCACCGCGACCCCGAACGCTGCGTCTCCGCCGCCCACGCCCTGACCCGGCTCGGCGACCCCCGCACGGCCCGGGCCGCCGCCGCCCTCGCCACCAACGAACTGCGCGTCGCCTACGCGCTGGTGCCGGTCCGCCTGCTCGCCACCCTGCGCGCCCCCGAGTCCCTGCCGGCGCTGCTGACCGTCCTGGAGCGCCGCCTCGCCCCCGAGGATCCGTACTGGCGCCTCGGTCTGGCCTGTGTGGAGGGCCTCGGCACCCTCGGCGACCGGCGCGCCCGCCCGCTGCTGATCGAGGCCGCGGCCCATCCCCGGCTGGGACGGGCGGCGGAAGGGGCGCTGAAGCGGCTCACGGAAGGCTGAAGCGGCTCACAGAAGAGTGAGCTGGGTGGCCTCCGCGCCGGGGTGCGCGCTCTCCTCGTCGGTGGGCCGCCGTGGTCGCGCCGGTCAGCGAATGGGGCGGATCATCACGGTGAGGAGTGGCGAGGCCGGTGATGGCTGACTTTGCCCGATGTCCTCGTACCCCCATGACCGGTAGAGGGCGTGCACCTTCCCGTCACCAGCGGCCGGGTTGACCATGAGCGTCACGAATGGCTCGTCGCGAGCGTCGAGGAGGGCGTCATGGATGCGCCGGGAGGCGCCGGTGCCGCGCCACGCGGGGCGTACGCCGATCTCCTTCAGCGCCAGCGCGGGACGCCCGGTGTACTCCTCGGTCGGCGCCGGGGTGGTGCGCTGCCAGTACCGGTCACCGTGCTCGATGGTGTTGCCGTAGGCGTAGCCGACCGGGTGCCCGTCCGCGTAGGCGAGGACGGCCGTGAACCCCGGCTCGCCGCCGTGTCGGTCCAGGCGCTCGCCGAACGCGGTGACCGCATAGTTCGGCAGGTGGAGGAGCGGGGCGCGCACGTCGGTGTCCACGTCGAAGAGATCACCGCGGACGGTGTCGAGGGTGGTGAATGTGCGCGGTTCGATGGCGGGGCCGTGGTCATGTGGTGGTCCTCCAGGTGGCGGCGTGCTCGGCCCAGGTCCGCACGGCGGAGCTGCCCGGCGCGGTGGCGCGCAGTGCGGCCCCGAACTCTTGCAGCATGCGTGTCACCCGGGCGTGTTGGGCAGCGATGTCGGAGGGGACCTTCATCGCCGTGGCGATGGCTGGTTCGATATCGCCTTGCCCGAGTTGGGCGGCGGCGAGCCGGACGGTGTTGATGGCGCGGTCGCGCCGCATCTGAGGGCGGAGCAAGGTCAGGCTCCGGTGAGCATGCGTTTCGGCCTGTTCGAAGTTTCCGAGGCGAAGGTGCGCGGCGAGAGCGAGCGTTTCCAGCTCTGATCCGTCACGGACTCCAGTCATCCACACCGGTCGAGCGAGACCCGGATCGGCGCGTTCGAGTGCGTCCTGAGCGCAGCCGAGAGTGCGCTGTACGGCCGTTGTGTCGCCGGTGAGGCCGAGGGTGGCAGCCTGGCGGGCATGTCCCAGGCAGGCGAACAGGGGGTCACGGCGTGTGAGGTGCAGGTTGCGGGCGACGTCGTTCGCGGCGAGGGCGTCTGCGGGGCGGCCCATGTGTCGGTACAAGGTTCCCGCGTGACTCCAGATGCGGAACTTGATCGCCTGATCGCCGGACATCTCGGCGAGGGCTTGGGCCTCACGCATGTGCGCCTTGGCGTTGTCGTAACGGCGGCCGTCGATGGCGGCCCACATCGCCGAGGAGCGGAACGCGGCTGCGGAGGCGTAGAGGTTGCTGCGAACGCGCTGGCTGGCGCTGCCTGCGTTCTGGAGGTTCAGCGCTTCGTCGGCGAGCGCGGCGGCACGCTGCTCGATCCCGAGTTGTCCGCCGTGGCGCTGGTCACTGGCGATGATCTCAGTGAAGCGCTTCTGTAGACGGTCGACGTCGCTCATGCCAATACGGCGGGGTGCTGCGGTGCCGGGCGCGGCTGCTGCTACGGCGGCAGCCGCTGCAATGCCGCCGACGAGGGTACGGCGCTTCATGTCGCTGTCCTCCTGCTGCGGTGGGGCTGGGCTGGACGGAGTCCGGCACCGTGGCACGAACCCTAAGGCGGTGGCGGGAAGGCCCGTGACCTTCTCCAGCCCCGCGCGAGTGGCCGACTTCGGCCACCGCACACGGCCCGCTTTCCAGTCCCGGACGGTCGAGCCGTCCAGGCCGCCGACCTTGCCTGTGATGTTTCCGATCGCGTCGTTTACCGCGCGGGCCAGGGTGTTGGAGCTGTGGCCGTGCTCCTCCATCCACGCCTCAAGGAGCGTGTTTCGCGTGGTGCCCATGACCGCACGGTAGGGGGTTTTGCACGCACCGTCAGGTAAACGGAGGTTCAAATCACCCTAGGGCGTTCGGTGGGAAGCCCCAGGGATCGTGCTAACCAGCGCAAGGGGAGCAGGCGTTACCTGGTCGTACGGCGGTCCGTCCCCCCTCCCCGTGGCGGATGGGCCGCCCTCCATATCGGCTACGGACACGAGGCGCGGAGATGACCACGCACGCGCAGCAGTACGACTCGATCTCACGCCGGGGTCTCGCGATTCCCGGCAATCGTCCGGCGGTTGGCTCCATAGTGCGGGCCGTGGACGCTGACGGGCTCCTCGTCGGCCGCGTCGTTCGGTACGGCGGGCTGAGCGACCCGTTCCCCGGCACCCCGTACGTGGTGACGCTGGGCAGTGCGGATCCGGCGTGGATCGCGGATCCCGAGTACCTGCGGGAGGCGACCGGCGAGGAGATCGCCCGCGCTCGTGGGGGTGCATCGTGATGGCCCTGGTGGACGCGCCCGCGCTGGTGCTGGAGCGGCTGAGTCACTGGCAGCGTTGCGGGTCGTCCTGCTGCTGGTGCTCGTACGACGCTGACGACGAGTACCCCGTCCCGCTCCTCCGTGCGGCTGGTGTCCGCCTGCGGGCGTGCGAGACGTGCGCGGGCGCGTATGGGATCACACCCGTGGAGGTGGCGCCGTGACCGGAGAGATGCGCCCCGCTGGTGTGGGCGATGAGGTCACGTTCGATGAGTCCGGCCGTGTGGCGGTGCTGTCCGACATCGAGCGGAGTGCGTACGTGCTGCGGTGGCCAGGCGGATCGCGGACGTGGACGGTTCCGCGACACGTTGTTCTGCGGGTGGCGAGGACGTTGGACGAGCGGCGTGCGGCGGGTGATCTCGCGTGAGCGCGTGGGCGGGGAAGCCGAGCCCCGTGCGGTGCGGGCGCGGCACGCGCGGCCGTCGACCGGCGGGGACCACGTCGGGCGCGCCGGGTGCTCTGGCGCTGCTCGGGAGCGCCCCGCCCGTCGGGATCGAGCGGCCGGACGCCGACCCAGAGGGGGCGGCCGCGGCGAGACCCGCATGAGCCGGACCGCGCCACACCCGGGCGGCTGGGCCCAGCTGTCCCCCTGACTCCGGCTGCGCGCGGTGCCCCCGTGAAACCCGTACGCCGCCGGTCTCCACTCCATCTCAGGCGGTGGGGCGCCCCCCATGCCCTGCCCGCTGGCCCGGGACGGCACGACTCCCGTCCTGTGGTGAGAGGCACGGCGGCCCGGAGGCGTCCCCCGTCGCCCCCCGGCCGCCCCTCTTCCCGCATGGAGCACGGCCGGACACCGTTGGAACACGATCGAAGGGAACCGCTCGTGACCATCGCTCTGGAGGTACCACAACAGCCGCTGCGCCCATGTTCTTTGAACTGGAGATCACCGGTCGCTGTCAGCTCACGTGCCCCCAGCGTGTCGCGGCACTCACTGTGTCCCACGCTTCGTGTCGCTTTACGCGGCGGCCGAGCCTCGGCACTGTGTCGCGTTTCGGTGAACCATCCTGTTCCTTTTCAGGGGTTCCGGTGTGACGGAGGTCATGGCGTGCGGTGGGCCGGAATCTGACTATACGTGGCTCGCTCTGCCGCCGAGGCGGGCTCGACGGTCTCGCTCAGCTCGTTCGGCGCGCATGGTGGTGGTACTGCCTCCGTCGCCTGTCTGCACGGAAGTCCTCGTGACTTCGTCGAGTGCCGCCACCTTGCGCACGAACTCCGTGGCGAGACGGCTCAGCAACTCCCGCTCTCCAGTTATTCCCTCACGGCACGATCTACCGCGAGGGAAGCGCAGCAGCTGCTACGACAGTTCTTTCTCGACGAGCCGGAGGTAGCTGAATGGATGCTCTTGCTTTTTCTGGATCGCAGGACGAATCTCGCGAGTGGCGATATTGAACCCGATGCTTCCGGCGATTCCGGCTACCCATCCGAGGTCTGGCACAACCAAGGCTCCGACTGCTGCGGTGCTCATTGCCACCGTGACTGAGACGGATCTGGTGATCCACGCCATGCGACTGCTTTTTACGGCTTCTTGATAGTCGGCTCGCGCCTGGGTAAGTTCCTTGCGCATGCGTTGAAGAACGTCGGCCGGGTGTTCCCAATGCCGGTTGAGCTCGCTGAGCATGGCTTGGGTTGCGTCGACCAAACGCTCTCGCTCGGAGGTGTATTTTTCTCGAAAATCCAAGACCTCGGAGGTCGGGGTGCCCGGTGCCGGCATGGGCAGCATGCGACCCAATTCCACGCGCCAAGCCGTTACCTTGCGGAAGTCTGGCCTCAGTGATACTTCGTCAGCAGTTTGCTGATCGGTGTAAGGCGTGTAGGAGAGGTCCTGCGTCGAGCGGGCAACTTCCTGCGCCATGGTGCCGGCCAGGACGAGCAGCGCCTTCTCAGGAATGACGAGATATCCGAAGTTTGGCCGCTCTGGAAAGCGCCTACGTCGGGCTACACCGAGTGCGACGAGCCCCTGTTCGAGCCCGAACCCGATTTTCCCACCCTCGTCGAGGTACACAGGGCGGCCTCTATGCGGACCGATCGCGTGTAGCTGATCGACCAGCCCGGGAAAATCCTGAATTTCCCTATTGGCTAGCAGGTGGTAATGACGCTTGAGGCTAATAGGGTTGTAGAATCCCCGGTCCTTGAGATCTCGCAGAGGGCCCGTGATCGTGTGTTCGTACGTTTCTTGTCTCTCCGACACCATCGAAGCGAGGCCGTCCCAGTACAGCAAGGCTTCGTGGACCACTTTTAGCGGAGGCTTAGCCAGCGGGTAGTAGAGAAGTGTGGTCATTTGTCCTCCTTGACGCTGGGTAATGCTTGCGATCGCAGGAAGCAGACGTGGAACCCGGCCGGCAGCGACTGGGGCTTCGCGGCCGTCGATCCCCCATGCGAGGGGCACCACGGCTGGGTGTCCGACCGGATGGCGAGCGCATTGCCGTTGTTCCCGCTGACGCTGGTGATCACATCGGCTCGGACGATCTCCGGGGTCAGGTTGCCGCCCGTGGGCTGCGTGAGGACCCGGATGGTTGCCATAGTGTCCCGTCCTGCGTGATCGGCGAGTTCTCGTCCATGATTGCGGTCCGCACGGGCATCCGGGCCGAGACGGCCTAAATTGCACGACCCGTAGAGGGCCGTCCCGCTGCAGGCAGCGGGGGACGTTGTCGTCCTGGGCGGCCTGTTGCCTCAGCCGCTGGATCTCCTCGTGCCGGGCCGTGAGCCGGGAGACGGCAAGCGTCTTGAACGCGGTGAGCTCGGCCAGCGCCTCGTCCCGTTTCGCGATCCGTTCCTTGAGTTCGGCGACCTGGGCCTTGAGCCGTTCGATCTGCGACGTCCGGGGGTCAGGGGCCTCGCCCGCGTCGCGCTAAGCCTTCAGGCGACGCTCGAACTCCTCGCCGCGCGGTGCTGGTAGGGGCCGGGGCGGGTGGTGCCGTCGCGGTTCTTCTTGGGGAAGAAGCCGGTCCGGGTCACCCCCGCTTCGGCGGCCAGGGTCTTGAGGTCGCACTTGCCGCCGGGCGGGGGTTCGCCCCGCAGCAGCCGGTCCATCGCGGCGCGGATCGCCTCCTCGTTGCGGGCCCGGTCCGCGTCACTGATCCGTGGCATGTCACTGACCTCCGCTCGGTGTACCGGCCGCCGTCATGATCTCGTCCACCACCCGCTGGGCTCGCTCCACCTCGGGTTCGAGCCGCTTCTTCTCGCCCTTGGGGCTCACAGAAGGCTGAAGCGGCTCACAGAAGGGTGAGCTGGGTGGCCTGCGCGCTGGGGTGCGCGCTCTCCTCGTCGGCCGGGATGCGCCGGGGCGCGCCCCGGCGGGCCGGTCCGATGCCGTACTCCGCCGCCAGTTCGTGCACCTGACGGGTGATCCGGCGCTGGTACCAGGTGGGGGCGTACGCCCCGCCCGCGTACATCCGCTCGTAGCGGCCGACCAGCTCGGGGTGGTGCCGGCCCAGCCACTGCATGTACCACTCACGGGCGCCGGGGCGCAGATGCAGGACGAGCGGGGTGACCGAGGACGCCCCGGCCGCCGCGATCGCGCGGACCGTTGCCCGTAGCTGTTCGGGCCGGTCGCCGAGGAAAGGGATGACCGGTGCCATCAGAACCGAGCAGCCGATGCCGTGGTCGGTCAGGGTCCGTACGACGTCCAGGCGGCGCTCGGGCGAGGGGGTGCCGGGCTCGACCGTCCGCCACAGTTCCTGGTCGGTGAAGCCGACCGAGACGGAGATGCCCACCTCGGTCACCTCCGCCGCCTGCCGCAGCAGCTCCAGATCGCGCAGGATCAGCGTCCCCTTGGTGAGGATCGAGAACGGGTTCGCGTGGTCGCGCAGCGCGGCGAGGATGCCCGGCATCAGCCGGTAGCGGCCCTCCGCCCGCTGGTAGCAGTCGACGTTCGTGCCCATCGCGACGTGCGCGCCCTGCCACGTGCGGGAGGCGAGCTGACGGCGCAGCAGCTCCGGCGCGTTGATCTTCACCACGATCTGGGAATCGAAGCCGAGCCCGGTGTCGAGGTCCAGATAGCTGTGGGTCTTGCGGGCAAAGCAGTACACGCAGGCGTGGGTGCAGCCGCGGTAGGGGTTGACCGTCCACTCGAACGGCATCCGGGAGGCGCCCGGCACCCGGTTGAGGATCGAGCGGGCCCGCACCTCGTGGAAGGTGATCCCGCGGAACTCCGGCGTGTCGAAGGTACGGGTGGTCACGGCGTCCGCGCCGAAGAGCGCGGTGTCCCGGGCCGCTGCGGGGTTCTCGGCCAGATGGTCCCAGCGCATGGACGCCTCCTCGGTGGCGGTAGTGCCCGTACAATAGAACACACGTTCCCATGATCGTGCGAGTCGGCGGCCCGACCCGGATTTGGGCGCCTCCAGCGCGGGTGGTTGGCTGGGGGCACCCCTGAGGAACAAGTGCTGGAGGAACAGGCATGGCGCAGGTCGAGGCCACCACGGAGCGGATCATCGCGGCGGACGCGGAGGCGGTGTTCGACGCTCTCGCCGACTATCAGGACACCCGCGCGAAGCTGCTCCCGGAGCACTTCAGTGAGTACGAGGTGCGCGAGGGTGGCGACGGCGAGGGCACCCTCGTCCACTGGAAGCTCCAGGCGACCAGCAAGCGCGTCCGTGACTGTCTCCTGGAGGTCACCGAGCCCACCGACGGGCAGCTCGTCGAGAAGGACCGCAACTCCTCGATGGTCACCACCTGGACCGTCACGCCGGCCGGCGAGGGCCGCTCCCGCGCCGTCGTCACCACCGTCTGGAACGGTGCGGGCGGGATCGGTGGCTTCTTCGAGAAGACCTTCGCCCCCAAGGGACTTGGCCGCATCTACGACAGCGTGCTCGCCAACCTCGCCGCCGAGATGGAGAAGTAGCCCGCGGTACGCACCGCCACAGGTCACCGGTTCGGGTGGTTCTGTCCACCGGACCGGTGCCCGCCGCAGGGGCTCCGACCGGCGCATAAGCCGGATCCCGCACGCCTGGGGCGCACCTTGTCCCGCTTGCCCTCAGTTGTCGCGTAATGCGAGAAATGGGCCCGCGCAGGCGCGACGAAGGGGAGCTAAGACGTGGGCGGGACCACCCTGGTGAAGGACGAGCGGACGGACCCCGCACCCCCGACCGGCGCCCCCGGAAGCGGCACGCCCTCATGGGCCGTCTCCCCGGACCCCCTCCCCGCTCCGCCCGGCCGGGGCCGCGTCCGGCTCGTCTTCCTCGCCCTGATGCTCGCGCTGCTCCTCGCCGCGCTGGAGCAGATGATCGTCGCCACCGCCCTGCCGGAGATCGTCGGCGACCTCCAGGGCATGGACCGGATGTCCTGGGCCATCACCGCCTATCTGCTCGCCGCCACCCTCACCCTGCCCCTCTACGGCAAGCTCGGCGACCTCCACGGCCGCAAGGGCGTCTTCCAGTTCGCCATCGTCGTCTTCGTCGCCGGCTCCGCGCTGGCCGGCTGGTCCCGCACCATGGACCAGCTCATCGCCTTCCGCGCGCTCCAGGGCGCCGGCGCCGGGGGCCTGCTGATCGGCGTCCAGGCGATCGTCGCCGACATCGTCCCGGCGCGGCAACGCGGCCGGTTCATGGGGCTGATCGGTGCCGTCTTCGGCCTCGCCTCGGTCGCCGGGCCACTGCTCGGCGGCTTCTTCACCGACCAGGTCTCCTGGCGCTGGTGCTTCCATGTCAACGTCCCCTTCGGCCTGGTCACCTTCGCCGTCGTCGCCTTCGCCCTCGAACTCCCCAGGCCCACCACCCGCGCCCGGTTCGACGTCCTGGGCGCGCTGCTGCTCACCGCTGCCTCCACCTGCCTGGTCCTGCTGACCAGCTGGGGCGGCACCACCCACGCCTGGGACTCCCACGTCATCCTCGGACTGGCCGCCGGGGCGGCCGGAACGACCCTGCTGTTCCTCGTCGTCGAGGCATGGGTGCCCGAACCCCTCGTGCCGCTGCGGCTGTTCCGTGACGCAGTCTTCAACGTCACCAGCCTGATCGGCGCCGTCGTCGGGGTCGCGCTGTTCGGCGCCGCGAGCTACCTGCCCACCTACCTCCAGATGGTCGAAGGCGCCACCGCCACCGAGTCCGGGCTGCTCATGCTGCCCCTGATGGGCGGCATCGTCCTCGCCTCGATCATCTCCGGGCACCTCATCAGCCGCACCGGCCACTACAAGATCTATCCCGTGCTCGGCGGCGCCCTCTCCGTCGCCGGCATGTGGCTGCTCTCCCGCCTCGGCACCGACACCCCCCGCCTCGACCTCGCGCTCTGGCAGGGCGTCCTCGGCGTCGGCATCGGCCTCGTGATGCCGGTCCTCGTCCTCGCCGTGCAGAACGCCGTACCCCCCGCCGACCTCGGCACCGCCACCAGCGCCCACACCTACTTCCGTCAGATCGGCGGCAGCGTCGGAGCCGCCGTCTTCGGCACCCTCCTCGCCGAACGGCTCGTCCAAGCGCCGGCCGAGCGGCTCCCCGGCGGCACGCCGCTGCCCGATGTGCGATCCCTGACCCCGCAGACCGTGCACGCACTGCCGCCTGCCCTGCGCGACGGATACATCCAGGCCTACGCCGACGCGATGCCGCGCATCTTCCTCTTCCTCGTGCCGGTGCTCGTACTCGGACTGTTCCTCGCCTTCTTCCTCAAGGAGAAACCGCTGGTGTCCCAGAACGCCCCCACCGCCCCGGCCGCCACCGTCCCCGCGGCCCGCAGCGCACAGAGCCCCCGGTCGGGCGTCCCGGTCTGCGGCACCGTCCAGCACCACGAGGGCACCAGCGTCCCGCGCGCCGCCCTCACCCTCATCGACGGCCGCGGACAGCAGGTCGGACGCGGCGCCGGCGGCGAGGACGGGCGGTACGCCCTGAGCGTCCCCGGACCCGGCTCGTACGTCCTGATCGCCGCGGCCTGCGGACACCAGCCGCAGGCCGTCACCGTCACCGTCGGCGAACGCCCGGTCGAACTCGACCTCGTCCTCGGCGGCGCCGGACGCCTCACCGGGACCGTCACCACCGCCGACGGCAGCCCCGTACGCGACGCAGCCGTCACCCTCACCGACGTCCGCGGCGAGGTCGTCGCGAGCGCCCGCAGCGGCCGCGAAGGCGGCTACGTCCTCACCGAGCTCGTCGCCGGGGAGTACACCCTCGCCGCGAGCGCCCCCGCCTTCCGGCCCACCGCGCTGGCCGTCACCGTCCACGCCGCCCGCGAGACCCGGCAGGACATCGAACTCGCCGGCGGGGCCATGCTGCGCGGGACCGTACGGGCCGGCGCCGGACGGCCAGTAGAGGAGGCCCGGATCACGCTCCTGGACGCGGCCGGCAACGTCGTCGACACCCTCACCACCGGCCCCGACGGCACCTTCCGCTTCGTGGACCTGTCCTCCGGCGAATACACCGTGATCGCCGCGGGCTACCCGCCGGTGGCGACCGTCCTCCAGGTCGCGGGCGGCGGACGCACCGAACGCGACCTCCAACTGGGCCACGAGGACTGACCCTTCCCAGCGCGACATTTCGTGCCACTGTCGTGCCGCTTCCGCCGTACGGGCCCGGGCCGGCGGGATTCCCTTGATGCCCGGCGCACAACCGGCGCGAACCCCTACCGTGGAGTCACATGCCGCGGACCTTGCGGCCGGAAGGAGCCTGCCCGTCATGGACCGTGGAGTTCCGCCGCAGCGGCAGCCGCTCCCCGCGGCAGGCCGGATCCCGCTCGCCGTCGTCGTGGTCGACGGACAGGGCCTGGTCTCGCACTGGTCCACCGGCGCCCGCCGGCTCTTCGGACCCGACCGCCATGACGCGGTCGGCCGGCCCGCCATGGACCTGCTGCCCGTCAGCGGCGCGCTCCCCGACCCGGAGCCGTACGACACCGACGGGCCCCACCGCGCGGACGGGTCCCGCCGGCCGTACGACGGCCTCGGCCCCGGCCTCGACGCCTCCCTCGGCGGGCGCTCCTCCTACCCCACCGCGGGCCGCGCCCGCCTCACCGACGGCCCCGGCGACGACCGGGTCGACGTGCTGTGGTGGGCGTACCCCCTGGTCGGCCCCGGCCGTGAACGGCTGCTCGTCCTCGCCGCCGACGCCGGACAGTTCCGCCGCACGGACACCACCGGCGGACGGCCCGTCGAACGCATCGCACCCGGCTTCGCCCTGCACACCGACTTCCCCGGCTCCGAGGAACTCGCCCGGCGGCTGCCCGAGATCCTGCCGAGCATGAGCGTGCGTGAATCCACCCGGATCGTCGCCCAGATCCTTGAACTGGGCTATCCCGTCCTGGAGTTCAGCCACCACGACCGCGTCCCGGTCACCCCCGACTGGGGCGTGCCCCGGCGGGCCGCACGCCCCGCCACCGCGGGGAGAGCCGCGCCGGAACACGCCGAAGACCCCACCCAGGAACAGGACCTCGAATACGCGGCCGTACGCGAGCGGCTCGAGTTCCTCAACGAGGTCTCCGGCCGGATCGGCTCCTCCCTCGACCTCGCCCTGACCATCCGCGAGGTCAGCGCCGCCGTCGTGCCCCGCTTCACCGATGTCGCCGGCACCTATCTGCGCGAACAGGTCGTCGCCGGCGAGGGCTTCCCGGACGGGCCGCCGGACGCCACGACCATGTGGCACCGGGTCGCCGTCGAACACGTCGACGCGCCGGGACGCTGGGACGATGTCGTCCCGGTCGGCGAATCCATGCCGTTCCCCGAACACACGCCGTTCTTCCGCTGCATGACCACCGGCGAGCCCGTCCTCGTCCCGCGCATCAGCGAGGAGATGGGCACCGCCATCGCCGCGCAGTTCGAAAAACGCGACATCCGGCCCCTGATCAACGGCCGGTCCATGCTGGTCGTACCGCTCAAGGCCCGCCACGTCGTGCTCGGCTTCATGATCCTGCTGCGCCACCCCGGCCGCGCCGCCTTCCACGACATGGACCGCGTCACCGGCGCCGAACTGGCCGCCCGCGCCGGGCTCGTCCTCGACAACGCCCGGATGTACACCCACCAGGAGAACGTCGCCGAGACGCTCCAGGACTCGATGCTGCCGCAGATCACCCCGCGCATGGCGGGCTGCGACATCGCGACCCGCTATCTGCCGGGGACGCTCCTCGGCCGGGTCGGCGGCGACTGGTTCGACTCCGTGAAACTGCCCGGCTCACGCACCGCCTTGGTCGTCGGCGACGTGATGGGCCACGGCCTCAACTCGGCGGCGATGATGGGCCAGTTGCGGACCGCCGTGCAGACCATGGCCGCCCTTGACCTGCCCCCGGCGCAGCTGCTGCGCGGCCTGGACGATCTCGCCCAGCGGCTCGGCGAGCACTACCTCGCCACCTGCCTCTACGCCGTGTACGACCCCATCGGCGGCGAACTCCTCATGGCCAACGCGGGACATGTGCCCCCGGTGCTGGTCCGGGCCGCCGACGGTCGCAGCGAACTGCTCGACCTGCCCACCGGCGCGCCCATCGGCGTCGGGGGAGTGCCCTTCGAGACCGTACGGATCCCGGTGGCGCCCGGCGACCGGCTCGTCATGTGCACCGACGGCCTGGTCGAGGTGCGCGGCGAGGACATCGGCGTCGGACTGGCCACCCTGTGCGAGTCGGCCGCGCACCCGGCCGCCTCCATGGACGACGCCTGCGACACCATCATCCGCGCCCTGAACACCCGCGGCGGCCGCAAGGACGACGTCGCCCTGCTGATGGCCCGGCTCACCGGCATCGCCACCGACGACGTGGCCCGCTGGGAGCTGGCCTCCGACCCCGCCGAGGTCCGCCGGGCCCGGCGCCTGGCCCGCGCGCAGCTCGGATCGTGGGGTCTCGGGGCGCTCACCGAGACGGTGGAACTGCTGGTCAGCGAGGTCGTCACCAACGCCGTACAGCATTCGGCCGTGCCTGAGGGCCCGGTCGAGTTGCGGCTGGTCCGCACCGACCGGCTGCTGTGCGAGGTCACCGACGGCGGGCACACGCTGCCGACACTGCTCGCGTCCACCGGTCTGGCCGAGGGCGGACGCGGGCTGAAGGTGGTCAGCCGGCTCGCCCGGGAGTGGGGCGCGAGCCGGGCGGGCGACGGCAAGACCGTCTGGTTCGAGCTGGCGCTGCCGGCCACGCGGCGAGGATCCGCCTCGAACGGCACGTGAAGGTATCTCCCGGGTACTTGTCCGCCCAACCGGTAGGCACTAGACCGATCTTGACGGTCTGTCGGCTGGGGAGTGTTCATGAGCGTGACGAGTCGGTACAGGGACGCCTGGGAGAGCTTCTGGCGTGAGGTGCCCGACGGGACGGGCGAGGTCTTCTGGGACGCCGAACCGTCCCTCACCGCCGGGCTCCATCTGGGGATCTTCGAACCGCGCCTGGCCGAGCCGGGTCTTCCGATGGTCGATCTCGGCTGCGGCAACGGCACCCAGACCCGTTTCCTCGCCGAGCGCTTCTCCCGTGTCGTCGGTGTCGACCTGGCGCCCGCCGCGATCGAGCGGGCCCGCCGCACCCTGCCGGGCGACGGCGGACGGCTGTTCCGGGAACTCGACGCCGTCGACCCGGCGGCCGTCTCCCGGCTCCACGGAGAGCTGGGCGACAGCAACATCTACATGCGCGGTGTGCTCCACCAGTGCGAGCCGCGGGACCGCCAGACCCTCGCCGACTCCGTGGCCCTGCTGCTGGGAGAGCACGGAACGGCCTTCGTCGTGGAGCTCGGCGAGGCGGCCGGGGGGCTGCTGCGGGGACTGGCGCAGAGCCCCGACGGGCCGCCGCCCAAGCTACGGCCGGTGCTACGGCACGGGATCACGCCCGGCGCCATGGACGACGCGGCCGTCCCCGGACTCTTCGCCGCCGCCGGTCTCGACGTCCTCGCCTCCGGCGATCTGCCCCTGATGACCACCGAGCACACCGGCGACGGCGACCGCCTCGAACTGCCATCGAAATGGCTGGTCGTGGGCCGGAACGGGTGACGTCGCAGGTCCATACCACCGACGGTTGTCCACAGGGCTGGCCGGGGTGCCGGGCGGAGCGTACGGTGTCCAGGCATGAAGATCCTCATCAGCGCCGACATGGAAGGCGCCACCGGTGTGACCTGGCCGGCCGATGTGCTGCCCGGCACCGCGCAGTGGGAGCGGTGCCGGTCGATGTTCACCTCGGACGTGAACGCGGCTGTGCTGGGATTCTTCGACGGCGGCGCCGATGAGGTGCTCATCAACGAAGCGCACTGGTCCATGCGCAATCTCCTTCTTGAGCGGCTGGACGAGCGCGCCGAGATGCTCACCGGCAAGCACAAATCCCTCTCCATGGTGGAGGGCGTGCAGCACGGCGACGTCGACGGCATCGCCTTCGTCGGCTACCACACCGGCGCCGGCACCGAAGGCGTCCTCGCCCACACCTATCTCGCCAACTCCCTCACCGGTGTCTGGCTGGACGGCGTGCGCGCCAGCGAGGGCCTGCTGAACGCGCATGTCGTCGCTGAGTACGGCGTCCCCGTCGTCCTCGTCACCGGCGACGACCTGACCTGCGAGGACGCCCTCGGCTACGCGCCCGAGGCGCCGAAGGTCGCCGTCAAGGACCATGTGTCGCGGTACGCGGCCGTGTGCCGCACTCCGGCCCGTACGTCCGCCGCCATCCGCGCCGCGGCCAAGGAGGGAGCGGCCCTGGCCGTACGGCACGAGCCGGTACGCGGCGGGCCGTTCACGATGGAGCTGGAGTTCGATGCTGCCCATCTCGCCGCGGCGGCCACGGTCGTACCCGGGGTACGGACCGGCGCGGAGCGCCGGGTCGCCTACACCAGCGAGACGATGTACGACGCCATCCGCACCTTCAAGGCAGTCACCACCATCGTCTCCGCGGCGCTGGAGGAGCAGTATGGATGACCGTACGGCCGTGACCGACCGGGCCCTCGACGAGGTGGTCGCCTTCACCTCCGACCTGATCCGCATCGACACCACCAACAGAGGCGGCGGCGACTGCCAGGAGCGGCCTGCCGCCGAGTACGCCGCCGAGAAGCTCGCCGAGACCGGCCTCGAACCGGTCCTGCTGGAACGCACGCCGGGCCGTACGAACGTGGTGGCCCGGATCGAGGGCACCGACCCGTCCGCCGACGCCCTCCTCGTCCACGGCCATCTCGACGTCGTCCCGGCCGAGCCCGCCGACTGGAGCGTGCACCCCTTCTCCGGCGAGATCCGCGACGGGGTGGTGTGGGGCCGCGGCGCGGTCGACATGAAGAACATGGACGCGATGATCCTCGCCGTCGTCCGGGACTGGGCCCGCCGTGGCGTCCGCCCCCGCCGGGACGTCGTCATCGCCTTCACCGCCGACGAGGAGGCCAGCGCCGCCGACGGATCCGGCTTCCTCGCCGACCAGCACCCCGCCCTCTTCGAGGGCTGCACGGAAGGCATCAGCGAGTCCGGCGCCTACACGTTCCACGCCGGAGGCGGACTGACGCTCTACCCCATCGCGGCGGGGGAGCGGGGCACCGCCTGGCTCAAACTCACCGCCCACGGCAGGGCCGGCCACGGCTCCAAGGTCAACGACGCCAACGCCGTCAGCCGCCTCGCCGCGGCCGTCTCCCGCATCAGCGACCACCCCTGGCCGGTACGGCTCACCCCCACCGTCCGGGCCGCGCTCGCCGAACTGGCCGCGCTGCACGGCATCGAGATCGACGTGACTGCCCCCGACCTCGACGTGGACGGGCTCCTCGGCAAACTGGGACCGGCCGCCGCCCTCGTCGAGGCGACCGTGCGCAACACCGCGAACCCGACCGTCCTCAAAGCCGGCTACAAGGTCAATGTGATCCCGGGCCACGCCACCGGCTTCGTCGACGGGCGGGTGCTGCCCGGCGCCGAGGACGAGTTCCGTACGACCATGGACCGGCTCACCGGACCCGACGTCGACTGGGAGTACCACCACCGGGAGGTGGCGCTCCAGGCCCCGGTCGACTCGCCCACGTTCGGCAAGCTGCGCGCCGCCGTCGAGCGGTTCGACCCCGACGGCCACGCCGTGCCGTACTGCATGTCCGGCGGCACGGACGCCAAGCAGTTCTCCCGGCTCGGCATCACCGGCTACGGCTTCTCCCCGCTGAAGCTGCCCGTCGGCTTCGACTACCAGGCGCTGTTCCACGGAGTCGACGAGCGGGTGCCCGTGGACGCCCTCCACTTCGGCGTCCGTGTCCTCGACCACTACCTGCAGTCCGCATAGGGGGAATCCCGCATGGCAGCCACGGGGGCGTACGGCAGCTGGCCGTCTCCGATCGACGCCCGGCTCACCGCCGCGCGCGACGGACGGCCCGACTTCGTCGGCGTCGTCGGCGACGAGGTGTGGTGGACCGCGCCACGGCCCGAGGAAGGCGGCCGGCGCGCCCTGGTCCGGCGCCGCGCCGACGGCACCGAGGAGTCCGTGCTGCCCGCCCCGTGGAACGTCCGCAGCAGAGTCGTCGAGTACGGCGGACAGCCCTGGGCCGGCGCGCCACGCGCCACAGGCGGCCCGCTCGTCGTCTTCTGCCACGTCCCCGACCAGCGGCTGTACGCCGTCGAACCGGACGGCGGCGCACCGCCGCGCCCCCTCACCCCCCTCTCCGGGACCGGCGGCGGGCTGCGCTGGGTCGACCCCGTGATCCACCTGGACCGCGGCGAAGTCTGGTGCGTGCTCGAGGAGTTCACCGGCTCCGCCCCCACAGACGTGCGGCGGGTCGTCGCCGCCGTCCCCCTCGACGGCTCGGCCGCCGAGGACCGCGCGGCCGTACGGGAACTGTCCGACGGACGGCACCGCTTCGTCACCGGGCCCCGGCTCTCGCCCGACGGCAGTCAGGTCGTCTGGATCGGCTGGGACCACCCCCGGATGCCGTGGGACGGCACTGAGGTGATGCTCGCCGACGTCACCACCGACGGCACCTTCCACGGCGCCCGGCCGGTCCACGGCGGGCCCGACGAGTCCGTCCCCCAGGCCGACTGGAGCCCCGACGGGCAGCTGCTGCATCTGAGCGACCGCAGCGGCTGGTGGAACCTCTACCGCTCCCGGCCGCCGGGCGAACCGACCGCGCTCTGCCCCCGCGAGGAGGAGTTCGGCGGGCCCCTGTGGAAGATCGGGCTCAAGTGGTTCCACCCGCTGGACGACGGACTGATCGCCGTCGTCCACGGCAAGGGAGCCACCGCGCTCGGCATCCTCGACCCCGACAGCGGCGAACTGGTCGACGCGCCCGGGCCCTGGACCGAATGGGCCCCCACCCTCGCCGTGCACGGCACCCGCGTCATCGGCGTCGCCGCCAGCCCCCGCAGCGCGTACGAGGTCGTGGAGCTCGACACCCGCACCGGCCGCACCCGGGTCATCGGCTCCGCCCACGACGACCCCGTCGACCCCGCCTACTACCCCGAGCCGCAGATCCGCACGTTCACCGGCCCCGACAGCCGCGAGATCCACGCCCACATCTACCCGCCCCACAGCCCCGACCACACCGCGCCCGCCGACGAACTGCCGCCCTACGTAATCTGGGCCCACGGCGGGCCCACCGGACACGCCCCCCTCGTCCTCGACCTGGCGATCGCCTACTTCACCTCGCGCGGCATCGGCGTCGCCGAGGTCAACTACGGCGGTTCCACCGGCTACGGCCGGGAGTACCGCCGCCGCCTGCGCGAACAGTGGGGCATCGTCGACGTCGAGGACTGCGCCGCCGTCGCCTCGGCCCTCGCGGCCGAGGGGACCGCCGACCCGGCGCGGCTCGCCATCCGCGGCGGCAGCGCCGGCGGCTGGACCACCGCCGCCTCCCTCACCACCACCGACGTCTACGCCTGCGGCACGATCATCTACCCCATCCTCGATCTGCTGGGCTGGGCCACCGACGAGACCCACGACTTCGAGTCGCAGTACCTGGAATCGCTCGTCGGCCCCCTCGCGCAGGTGCCCGCCCGCTACCGCGAACGGTCCCCGCTGCACCAGAGCCACCGCATCCAGGCGCCGTTCCTGCTGCTCCAGGGGCTCGACGACGTCATCTGCCCGCCGGCGCAGAGCGAACGCTTCCGCGCGCGCATGGCCGGGCGGGGAGTGCCGCACGCGTACATCGGCTTCGAGGGCGAGGGCCATGGATTCCGGCTCGCCGGCACCATCGTCCGCGCCCTGGAGGCCGAACTCGCCCTCTACGCCCAGACCTTCGGCATCCACCGGCCCGACGTCCCGCCGCTGGAGCTGACGAAGTGACCACCGCGCCGGGGACCGTCACGGCGCTGATCCGGCCGGCCCGGCTGCGGCCGGGAGACCGGGTCGCCGTCGTGGCACCGAGCGGACCCGTGGCCGCCGACCGCCTGGAGATCGGCGTGGGGATCCTGCGCAGCTGGGGGCTCGACCCGGTGGTGGCCGCCCACGTCCTCGACGTCCACCCACGGATCGGCCACCTCGCCGGTGGGGACGAGGCGCGCGCCCGCGACCTCCAGGAGGCGTGGTGCGACCCCTCGGTCTCCGCGGTGATCTGCGCCCGCGGGGGGTACGGCGCCCAGCGGATCGTGGACCTCCTCGACTGGGCGGCGATCCGGGCGGCACGCCCCAAGGTCTTCGTCGGCTACAGCGACGTCACCGCCCTCCACGAGGCCTTCGCCGTACGGGCCGGGCTCGTCACCCTGCACGGCCCGATGGCGGCGGCGACGACCTTCCTCACCGACGTCCCCACCCAGGAGTCGCTGCGCGCCACCCTCTTCGCCCCCGAGTCCGTGACGACCCTCGGCCTGCCCACCGCCCGGCCACTGGCCCCCGGCCGGGCCCGGGGCGTCACCCTCGGCGGCTGCGTCAGCCTGCTCGCCGCCGACCTGGGCACCCCGCAGGCCCGGCCCTCGGCGCGGGGCGGGCTGCTGCTCCTGGAGGACACCGGCGAGGAGCCGTACCGCCTGGACCGTATCCTCACCCAACTGCTGCGCTCGGGCTGGCTCGAAGGGGTGGCCGGGATCGGCCTCGGCTCATGGGCGCAGTGCGGACCGTACGAGCAGGTGCGGGCGGTCCTCGCCGACCGGCTCGGCGGACTCGGCGTGCCGATCGTGGAGGAGATGGGCTTCGGGCACAGCGCCACGGCGCTCACGATGCCGCTCGGAGTGCCGGCCGTACTCGACGCGGAAGCGGGCGCGCTGACCCTGGACGAGCCGGCCCTGGCCTGACGGTATGTCAAGTGCCGTGTCGGGTGCGCAGACTGAACCGAACCGGGAACAATCACCGCCCGGCGGGGGCACCATGGACCCATGCGCGGATGGGGGCGGGGAGCGCCGGAACGGGTCGAGAACCAGGCCAGGGATGTCTTCGCACGGTATGTGGTCCAGGCCGGCGAACTCCATGTGCACCTTCCCCCGCTGACCGTACGTTCCGTCGGCCTGAGGCTGCTCGGGTCCGCGGTACTCGGCTGCACCGGCGTCTTCCTGCTGAGCCGCCCTGAAGTGCCCGGCCGGATCACCGGCTGGGTGGTGCTGCTCCTCACCCTCGGCCAACTCGCCGTGCTGGCCGGTGAATGGCGCTTCCGACGCCGGGTCGTCGTACCCCAGGACGACATGAACGCGGCGCTCGGCACCCTGGCCGGCCGCCTGCGCGTCCGGTACCGCCAGGAGGAACGGCTCGCCCGCATCCACGACCCAAGACCCCTGCGGGTGCGCTGGCGCCCCGGTGACCCGGTCCTCGGCGATCACGCCGTCAACGTCCACGGCCCGACCGAGGGGCCCTACCCCGACCTCAGTGGTGAGATCGACGGCGCCGCCGACATCTTCCACGTCTTCGAGGGGCTGCCGCACGGCAGGATGGTGCTGCTCGGCGCCATGGGCGCCGGCAAGTCGGTGCTGGCGACGCGCCTCGCCCTGAAGGTGCTGGAGGCGCCCGGTACGAACCTGCCCGTGCCGGTGGTGGTGCCCCTGGCCTCCTGGGACCCCACCGTCCGGGGCCCCTTCGAGCATGTCGCAGCCCATGTGGCCGACCAGTACCCGGAACTCCACACGCGCGGACCGGTCCGGCGGGCGATCGTCGACGCCCTCCTCGACGCCGGCAGGATCATGCCGATCCTCGACGGCTTCGACGAGATCGGCGACGGATTCCGGGCACAGGCACTGATCGCCCTCAACGGCGTGCACGGCCCCGGCCGCCCCATGGTCCTCACCAGCCGCCCGGAGCCGTACGCCGCGGCGGTCGACCAGGGCGACGTCCTCACGGCGGCCGCCGTCATCGAAATCGAACCGCTCACCGTGCAGCAGCTGACCGCGTTCCTGCCGCTCGCCAGCCGCCCCGTGCGGCACGGCGGCGAGCTCACCACCACCTGGGCGCCCGTACTGGACCGACTCGCCCGGAGCGATCCGGGCGACACCGCGGCCCGAGCCCTGCGGGAGGCGCTGTCGACGCCGCTGATGGTCGGGCTCGCCCGCGCCGCGTACAGCGCCACCAGCGCCGACCCCGCCGACCTCCTGCGCCACCACGACCGGGCGGCGATCGAAGCGCACCTGCTGGACGCTTTCGTACCGGCCGTCTACGGCATCTCTCTCGACGACCGGTCCGCGCGCGGACCGTGGAACGCCCGGCAGGCCAAGCACTGGCTCGGCTTCCTCGCCCGTCAGCTGCGGGACACCCACACCCAGGAGATCGCCTGGTGGCGGCTGGACCAGCAGCTGCCGCCGCTGGTCGGGGTCCTCGCTCTGCTGCCACCGATCGTCCTGGTCGCCGGGGCGCTGGCCTGGGCCGGCGTGGGCAGGGCCGTCGCGGACACCTGGCCCGTCGTGCCCCTGTCGCTCTCCCTCACCGCCATCCTGCTCGCCGGCATGGTGGGCGGCCGGAGCGCCCCGTACGGCGAAGTGCTCCCCGAGCCGCGCCGCGCCTGCTTCCCCCACGGCTGGCGCCTCTGGAAGCCACTGCGGTCCGCCAGCACGCCCGCCCATCCCGCCTCACCCGACGGGCCGTTGGGCGTTCTGCGCGCCGACCGGCGGGTGGCGCTCACCACCGGCGCGCTGAGCTGGGGCCCCCAAACGCGCTTCATGACCCCGCACGCCGGACTGCTGCTCGCCGCACCGGTCGCCCAGCTCGTCTGGTCGCGGGGGGCGGGCTGGCAGTCGGTCGACCCGCTGGACTGGTGGGTGGTCTGCGGCGCGTCGGTCCTCGCCTTCGCCCTGCACGCCGTCCTGCTCACGGCCTGGGGGCGCTACACCGTGGCGCGCATCTGGTTCGCGGCGCGCGGCCTGCTGCCCTGGCGTACGACGGCCTTCCTGCGGGACGCGCACGTACGGGGCGTCCTGCGCCAGGACGGGCGGGCCTACCGCTTCCGGCACCTCGAACTGCGCGACCGGCTGGCCGGTGACGGCCCGCCGGTTCGGGCGCCGGCGCGGCCCCGGGGCCGCCGCCTGCGGGAGTGGGCAACCGTCCTGGTCCGGGCGGCCGTCTTCCCCGGGCTGGTGTTCTGGTGCGGCGAGACCGTCGACGTCCGCGTCGGGGGGGCGCACGGGCCGGTTGGCCCGGCCTGCCGACTGACGGCCCCCCAGGACCTCGCCCCGCTGCTCGTCGTCCCCCGGGCCCGGCAGCTCTCGCACCGATGGTGTCTGTGGACCGACGAGGGGCCCACTGCCCGGCGCGTCGCCCTGTGGGTGTACGCCCATGCGTGGGAGGCGGACATCTGCCGCAGGGCGGAGCGGTGTGCCGACTACATGGCGGCCGAGCGGCTCCCCGGGTCCTGGGACGTGCCGGGGTTCGGCGACCGCGCGACCGGACGGCCGGTCCCGGTCGGGCGGGTCCGCGGGGCCTCCGAGCCGGGGGTGGAGCTCACCGCCCGGACCGGGAACGTCGTGGTGCGTGTCACGTACATGGAGCCGGGGGCCGGGCGCGCCCGCGAGGAGGCCGTCGCCCGCTCGGTGGTGGAACTGGTCTGGCACCGGGCCGGGGTGGGTCCGGCGCCCCGGCGGCCGCTGCACTCCCTGCCGGCCGCGGGGCGGCCGGTGGGGGAGTGACGGGTGGGCGGCTCAGAGCGCCGCGTACCCCGGCCGGATGACCTCGTCGACGAGACGGCGGCGCTCCGGCAGCGGCAGGAACGCGGACTCGACCGCGGCGACCGTGAACTGCTCGAAGACCTCGGGGCCGTAGCCGAACGCGTCCGCCATGTGCTGGAACTCGCGGCTCATGGTCGTGCCGGACACCAGGCGGTTGTCGGTGTTCAGGGTGATCCGGAAGCCGAGGCGGCGCAGCAGGTCGATCGGGTGCGAGGCGTAGTCCTTCGCGGCGCCGGTCTGGAGGTTGGAGGTCGGGCAGACCTCCAGGGCGATCCCGTTGTCGCGGACGTACGCGGCGAGGTGGCCCAGGGTGGCCGTGCCGTCGTCGTGGACCTGGATGTCGTCGGTGATCCGCACGCCGTGGCCGATCCGCTCGGCGCCGCAGACCTGCACGGCCTCGTGGATCGACTCGGCGCCGACCGCCTCGCCCGCGTGGATCGTGAAGTGGCAGTTGTGCCGCTTCAGGTGCTGGAAGGCCGGCAGGTGGTTGGCCGGCGGGTTGCCGATCTCGCCGCCCGCGATGTCGAAACCGGCGACACCGCGCTCGCGGTGGGCGACGGTCAGCTCGGCTATCTCCAGCGAGCGGGTGGTGTGCCGCATGCCGGTGAGCAGCGTGCCGACGGTGATCCGCCCGCCGGTACGGCGCTCGCCCTCCCGGAAGCCCTCGTTGACGGCCTCGACGACCTCGTCGAGGGTCAGCCCGCCCTCCAGGTGCTGCTCGGGGGCGTAGCGGACCTCGGCGTAGACGACCCCGTCGGCCGCCAGGTCCTCGGCACACTCCGCCGCGACCCGGAACAGCGCCTCACGGGTCTGCATCACGGCGCAGGTGTGGGCGAAGGTCTCCAGGTACCGCTCCAGCGACCCGGAGTCGGCGGCGTCACGGAACCACACCGCGAGCGCGGCCGGGTCCTCGGTGGGCAGTGCGGTGTAGCCGCACTCCCGGGCCAGCTCGATGATTGTGGCGGGACGCAGACCACCGTCGAGGTGGTCGTGGAGGACGGCCTTGGGAGCGCGCTGGATCCAGTCGGCGACGGGGGTAGAGGCAGCGGCGGCGTTGTTGTCAGACAAGTGCATGCCGCGGAAGTGTACGGCACGGCTGGTGTCCGATGCCGTGATGTCGGTCTCGGGGTGGGGGCCGCCGGGGGTGTGCGCCGGCTCGGGCCGACGGCGCTCGCCCGACAACCAGCCGGAAAGCCGTGCCCGCGCCGCCCGTCCCGGCCGCCCGTCCCGCGGCCCGTCCTCTCAGTTGGACTGGAGTACGGGCAGCGCCGGCGCCCCCGTCGGCAGCATGTGCTTGGCCGCGAGGATCGGGGTCTCGTCCACTCGTACGACCTGCGTGACCAGGACGGCGGGGGTGTCGGCCGGGCGGCCCAGCTGCTCGCCGCGCCGCTGTCCGAGCAGGGTCGCCGTCACGCTGCTGTGGGCGCTCAGCGCCACCCCGCGCGACGCCCCGGCCAGCACCGCGAGCATCGAGGTCCGGCCGGTCGCGGACGGCCCGCGCAGCGCCTCGGCGAAGGCCGGGTGGGTCCCGTCCAGTACGTCGTCGGCCGCCGCCCACTCCTGGCTGAGCGCGGCCGCCGTACCCTCCCCCGTCAGCAGCGACTCCCAGAACCGCAGCTCGGCGCGGGCGGGCGCGAGCAGGTGCTGGGTGGTGAAGTCGGTGGGCTCCTCGACGGTCCGTAGCAGCGCCCGTACCCGCAGGGGGGCGCCGGAGCCGATCAGGTCCTCCAGCGGCTGGATGTGCTCGAAGCCCCGGCGCGGCGGGCGGTCGTTGACGGTCCGGCCCACCCCGCGCCGTACCGTCAGCAGACCGTCCTCCTGGAGCAGCAGCAGGGCCTCGCGCAGGGCGGGCCGGCTGACGCCCAGTTCGGTGGCGAGCTTGGGCTCGGAGGGCAGCGTGGAGCCGGGGGGATACACGCCCTCGTGGATGGCGTCCGCGATGCGCTCGTAGAGCACCACGACCGGTCGCCGCTGGGTTCCGCTGACTGCCACTGCCCCTCCTCGACTCACTTGTCGGCAAGTTAAGCCCTATCCAGTGCCGAGCGGCAACGGCGGTGACCAGCCAGTAGCCAGAGCGGAAGCAGGTATTCGGATTCACAAGGCCGAGGGTCTTGACGTTTTACGCGCGTAGATCTCAGAGTGTTGGGCGGCACTTGTCAGACAACGTCCGTACGGGCTTCTCGCGGGTGTCGTTCCACCGATTCGCTCACGACATGACATCCAGGGCAAAGGGGCCGACATGTCCACCACGATCGGCCGGACGCGTTCCGGATCCGACTCCTCACTCGCGGGCCGCGGGCCCATGCTTCTGGCGATGGTGCTGGCCGTCCTCGGCTACCAGATCAACGCCACGATGCTCAGCCCCGCCCTGCCGGATGTCATCGAGCGACTCGGCACCACCACCACCGCCGCGGGTCTCTCCCAGACCCTCTTCTTCCTGATGGCGGCCATCGGCCAGGTCACCCTCGCCCGCCTCAGCGACCAGCGCGGCCGCAAGCCCATGATGATCGTCTGCGCGATCGTGCTGATCATCGGCAACCTGCTCTGCGTCTTCGCGCCGAACATCGAGATCTTCATCGCCGGCCGCGTCCTCCAGGGCATCTCCGCCGCGATGTTCACCCTCGCCTTCCTCACCCTGAACCAGCTGCTCACCCCGGCCGGCTTCGGCAAGGCCGCGGGCATCATCACCGCCGTCAACGGCGGTCTCGCCGGTGTCGACGCCATCGCCGGCGGCCAGATCGCCGACACCATCGGCTTCCGCGGCATCTTCGTCTGCTCCACCCTGATCGCGGTCGCGGGCCTGCTCGGCGTCCGGAAGTACGTCCCCGACGTCCCGCCGACCACCGCCGACGCCCGCTTCGACTCGCGCGGCATCGCCGCCCTCGCGCTCGGCCTCACCGGCGTCCTCGTCGGCCTCGCCCAGGGCGGCGCCTGGGGCTGGACCTCGCCGCTCACCCTCGGCTTCCTGCTCGGCGGTGTCGCCTCGCTCGTCTTCTTCGTGGTCTCCCAGAAGAGCGCCGAGAACCCGGTCATCGACATCGAGGTGCTCGCCTCGCGCCGCGCCTGGCCGCTTCTGATCACCACCATCTGCACCCTCGGCGGCGCGTTCGGCGCGATCGCCCTGACCATCCCGCTGTTCTCCCAGGACGCCCGGGTCGGCCTCGGCCTCTCCGCGGTCACCGCCGCCGTGCTCTTCCTCACCCCCATCCAGCTCATCGGCGTGATCTCCGCCCCGCTCACCGGCCGCCTCGGCCCGAAGATCGGCTGGCGCACCATCGTGGTCACCGGCGCCGTCGCCAACTTCGCGATCTTCCTCTTCGCCACCTTCTTCCTGCACAACGAGTGGATCCTGGTCGCCGCGCTCGCCGCGCTCGGTGTGACGTACGGCGGCTTCATGCTCACCGGCCTCAACGGCCTCGCCGTCACCACCGCGCCCAAGGACAAGCCGGGCTCGCTCTCCGGTCTCAACGGCGCCTGCTTCGGCATCGGCGCCTCGCTCGGCATCGCCCTCGCCTCCGCCATGATCACGGCGGGCAGCGACGCCCAGGGCGTCACCGAAGCCGGCTACCAGCACGCGATGTACACGGCGCTGGCGCTGCTCGGCATCGGTGTGGTCACCGCGTTCCTCATCCAGCGGCCCGACCCGGCCGACACGGCGGAGACCGACGAGCCGCAGCTGGTCCTCAGCCACCACTGAGCCCGGCCGTAGAGGGCCGCCATCGAGGCCGCCACCGGGCCGGCCTGCCGGTCACGGTCGCGGCTCCGGTGGGGACGGGCCGGGGTCCCTCACCCGTACGGCCTGTCCGACCGCCCCTGTGGGGCCGGGATCCGTCCATCCTGGTTCCACAGGGGCGTACGACCGAGGAGGGCCCGCGTATGACCGCCAAGGACACCGCGACGACGGACGGGAGGGGCGTCTCCGGGGCGCTCGCTCCGGGCCGGATCGCCCTCGCCGTCGTCGCCGTCGTCGCCGTCCTGCCGGCGGCCCTGCTCGCCCTGGCCGCCCCGGCAGCAGCCGCCGGACCCATTCCCGACCCGGTCCCGGCCGCCGGACCCCGCATGCCCGACGTCACCGGACGCAATCTGCTCGGGGCGCTCGGCGCCTTCGACGGGCGGACCCGTGTCGACGCCCGGGACGTCAGCGGCGGGCAGCGCCGCGTGCTGTGGCCGGCCAACTGGAAGGTCTGCGGCCAGTACCCGAAGCCCGGCACGGATCTCACGGGACGCACCGCGACCCTGGGCGTGGTGAAGAACGCCGAGACGTGTCCGGTCGCCACCGACCTGGACGCGGTAGCGGTGCCGTGATCGCCGCCGGTTAGCCTGACCCGGTGTCAGACCTGCCCGAGCCCATGCACCGCGCGGACGTCCCGCGCGTCGCCATCCGCCCCTTCACCCCGGACGACGCGGCGGAGTTCACCGCCCGCGCCCGCGAGAGCGTGGAGCTGCACCGGCCCTGGCTCTTCCCGCCCCGGACCGTCGAGGAGTACGCCGCGTACACGCGGGCCCTCGACAAGGATCCGGCCAGGGTCGGATTCCTCGTCACCGAACCGCGCTCCGACGGACGCATCGCCGGGTTCATCAACATCAACAACATCGTCCGCGGTGGCTTCCTCAGCGGCGCGCTCGGCTACGGCGCCTTCGTGCACGCTGCCGGGCGGGGTGTGATGAGCGAGGCGTTGGAGCTGGTCTGCCGGCATGCCTTCGGCCCTCTCGGGCTGCACCGCCTGGAGGCCAACATCCAGCCGCTGAACACGGCTTCCCTCGCACTCGTGCGGCGGGCGGGCTTCCGGCTCGAAGGGTTCTCGCCCGCGATGCTCTTCATCGACGGCGCCTGGCGCGACCACGAACGCTGGGCGATCACCATCGAGATGCGCCCCCGAACCGAACCCCGCCACCGGCCCGAACCACGCTCCTGAGGGCGGCCGTTGGACGAGGATGTCCCTCCAGTGAATTCACATTGAGATTGCGCCTCACGGCGATGAGGATGGGGCGCATGCGGAACATCGTGATCGTCGACGCCCCCTCCAACCTGGGACTGCGGCCGCCCGCTCCCGGCACGGTCCCCGGCTGCCACAAGCTCGCCGGAGCCCTGCGTGAGCAGCGGATCGTGCAGCGCCTTCGCGCCTTCGAAGGCGGGGTCGTCGTCCCGCCCCGCTACGACCGGGGCGACTGGCGCGAAGGCGACGGAGTCTTCAACGCCGGCGCCCTCGCCACGTACACCCGCAAGCTCGCCGACCGGATCGAACATCACGTACGTGCCGGGGAGTTCACGCTCGTCCTCGGCGGTGACTGCTCCATCCAGCTCGGCGCCTCCCTCGCGCTGCGGCGGCTGGGACGCTACGGACTCGCCGCCCTGGACGGCTCCGCCGACTTCCGCCACTCCGGCAACGCGCGCCCCGACGAGATCGGCGCCGCCGCCGGCGAGGAGCTGGCCCTCGCCACCGGACGCGGCCAGGACGACCTCACCGACCTGGAGGGCCTGCGGCCCTACCTCCGCGACGAGGACGTCCGCCTCTTCGGGCTCCGCGACGGCGACGAGGACCTGGCCGAACTCGCCGAGCTGAAGATCCCCACCGCTAGCGTCGGCCAGCTGCGCGAGTGGGGCGTGGCCGACATGGCGGGCGCGGTCCTGCGGACGCTGGAGATCCCACAGCTCGACGGGTTCTGGGTGCACCTCGACGCCGACGTCCTCGATCCGACCGTGATGCCCGCCGTCGACAGCCAGGAGCCGGACGGCCTGCTCCCGGACGAACTGGCCACCCTGCTCGGCACCTTGGTCCGCTCCGAGCGGTGCGTGGGGCTCAATGTCACCGTGTACGACCCCGACCGCGACCCGGACGGCACCGCGGGCGCGCTCCTCGCCGACATCGTCGTCGAGGCCTTCACCGGCTGACCTTCCCGGCGCCCCGCCTCCTCGCCGCCCGGCGCCGGGCCCGGGCGGCGTGGCGTACGGTCCTCAGTGGCGGCGGTCGACGTACTCGAAGACCGACCCGTCCGGGTGGACCGCGATCAGATTGCGGCCGACCGGGGTCGGCACCGGCCCGGCCAGGATCTTCGCTCCGCCGTCCGTGAGCGCGGTGTACGCCGCGTCGACGTCCTGCACGGCGATCGTCGCGGTCACCTTGCGCAGCACCTCCAGCTCCGCCTCGGGTCCGCTCATCAGCAGGAAGCAGCCGACCGCCGCCACCGACACCCCGCCGCGCTCGAAGCGCAGCGCGCTGCCGCCGGTGAGGCGTTCGTAGAAGTCCACGGCGGGTTCGAGGTCGTCGACGCAGATACGCAGCGTGGTGCCCAGAATCTCCATGCGGGCGAGCCTAGTTGAGCACCCGGCGTGCGGGGCAGGGTGCCTGGCGGTCGCCGGGGGCGCGCGGGTCAGGCCCGGCAGAGCAGTTCGCCGTGCGGGACCATGAACCACGCGTCGTCATGGCGGCCCCACTCCCGCCAGCCCTCCGCGATCGCGGCCAGCCGCTCGGGCGTCGTGTGCCCGCCGTCCACCGCCAGCTTCGCGTAGACGGACGCCTCGGTACGGTCCGCCCACAGCCCGCTCCACCAGGCGCGTTCCCCGAGGGTGGCGAAGCACCACGTGGCCGCGGTGGCGGTGATGTCGGTGAAGCCGGCCCGGCGGGCCCAGGACAGCAGCCGCCGTCCGGCGTCCGGCTCACCGCCGTTGGCGCGGGCTACGCGCGCGTACAGCTCCTGCCACTCGTCCAGGACCGGCAGTTGGGGGTACCAGGTGAACGCTCCGTAGTCGCTGTCGCGGACCGCGACGATCCCGCCCGGCCGGCACACCCGGCGCATCTCGCGCAGCGCCCGCACCGGATCGCCGACGTGCTGGAGGACCTGGTGCGCGTGGACGACGTCGAAGGAGTCGTCCGGGAACTCCAGGGCGTGGACGTCGGCGGGCGCGAACTCCACGTTCTTCAGGCCGCGTTCGGCGGCGGCGGCACGCGCCTGCTCCAGGATGCCCTCGGCGTGGTCCACCGCCGTCACCCGGCCGTCCGGCCCGACCAGCTCGGCCAGATCGGCGGTGATGGTGCCCGGCCCACAGCCCACGTCCAGCACCGCCATCCCGGGGCGCAGTTCGGCGACGAGGTAGGCGGCCGAGTTGGCGGCGGTACGCCAGCGGTGCGAGCGCAGCACCGACTCGTGGTGGCCGTGGGTGTAGACGGCGGTCTCCCGCGCGGCATCGGTCATGACCGGACTCCCTCCCGTGAAGTGGTCACCACCGTACGCCGCCGGGTCGAATGATGAGACCCGCGTCTTGGAATGTGGACGATGCTCTTCAAGCGCCAGTAGCGCCAGGCGAATTGGACGCCTGCCAGCGAATCTCGTCGTCCTGCCGGACCGTGGTGGGGGAGAGGCCCGCCGAGGCCGCGACGGCCGCGGAGCGGTGGTGGTCCGGGTCGATGTGGGCCACGATCCGGTCCACGGGCCGGGCCCACAGCCAGGCGACCAGCGCCCGTGCCGCCTCCCCGGCGATCCCGCGCCCCTGCCAGGGCGTCCCGATCACCCAGGCGACCTCCGCCGTACGGCCGCCCGGCGACCCGTCGTCGGTCACCGTGGCCTGCACGGTGCCGGTGAGCGGCCCATCCGCATGCCCCTTGTCTTCCCCGTCCGCGCCGAGCCGTACGACCCAGTTGCACCAGGAGACGCCAGGGTCGGGCGCCCCGGCCAGCATCCGCCGGTAGCGCGCCCGCAGTTCGTCCACCGTGTCCGGGGCGCCGCCGGTGAACGCGTGCAGCCGCGGGGCGCCCAGCACCCGCGCCATCTCCTCGGTGTGCTCCACGGCCAGCGGTACGAGCCGCAGCCGGGCGGTACGGATCGGTTCGGCCGGGACCGATCGGGCCGTCATGCCGCCTGACCTCCCTGGCGGCGCGCCCAGCGGGCGCGGGTGAGCACGTACTCGACGTCCCCGTACTCCGACCCGTCGATCACTTCCGGCCATTGCTCGAAGCGGGTGCGGACGTATCTCAGTCCCGCCTTCTCCATCACGCGCCGCGAGGCTGAGTTCACCGTCATCGTGTTCGCGGTGACCTTCTCCACGCCCAGTTCGCCGAAGGCCTTGTCGATCAGTGCCAGTGACCCTTCCGTCGCGTACCCCTTGCCCCAGGCGTCCCTGCGCAGCCGGTACCCCAGCTCGACCGTCCGCCAGTCCCCGGCCGTCAGCGGCTCCAGCTGGAACCAGCCGAGCCACTCGTCCGCCGTCCGCTCCCAGACCGCCCAGAACCCCGGCCCCAGCAGCCGAGGCAGCGCCCGCTGCCGGACCTCGTCCCTCGTGGTCGGCCGCCCACCGTTGAGGTAGCGCATCACCTCCGGGTCACTGTCGAGCGAGAGGACCCGCTCCACGTCGTCGTCGGCGGCGCCGCCGAAGGGGCGCAGCCGCAGCCGGGCGGTTTCCAGGAACACGGGGGAGCTCATGGCCCGATGCTCCGTGGCATCCCTGCTCGTCGCAACGCCATTTCCCCGAGGTCGGCCCAGCGGGCTACCCCGGTGCCTAGCGCCTCTTCCTCTTCCCCGGGCCGTACACGATCAGCGCCCGGGGCGCCTTGTCGACCAGCAGCGAGCCCTCCGCCTCGGCGACCTCGCCGTCGTACGCGATCGGCGTTCCCGGTGCGAGCCCGCCGATCCGCAGCCCGCGCAGACTGCGCGCCGCGTGCACGGGGGAGCGGCTCAGCGGGCCCGCCAGCGCGGCCGCCACCAGCCGCAGTCCCGGCAGCCGTCCGCCGTGGACCACGCGTACGTCCAGCAGCCCGTCCGCCAGGTCGTCGCGGCGGGTCGGCGCGGGCCCCACCCGCCCGTACACGCCGTTCCCGGCGAACAGCAGCCACAGCGGCCGCCGTTCGCCCGACACCTGTGTCTCCAGCGGATGTTCGCCCCGCAGCACCCGCACCGCAGCGAGGATCCCGGCCGGCCACGCTCCGATCCGCGGTGACCAGTGCTCCCGCAGCCGTACGAGCTCCGGATACACCCCCAGGCTGAAGTTGTTGACGAAGTAGCCGTGCGCGGCGCCCCGTGGCCCGGGAGAGAACCGCCCCAGATCGACCCGTACGGCATCCCCCGCCGTCAGCGCCCGGCAGGTGTCCGCCACCGTCTCCAGGCCCAGGTCCATCGCGAAGTGGTTGAGGGTGCCGCCGGGGAAGACCGCGAGCGGCAGGCCGTGCCGCGCGGCGACCGCCGCGGCCTGATTGACGGTTCCGTCCCCGCCGGACACCCCGAGCGCCCGGCACCGCTGCGCCGCCGACTCCAGTTCCCCCTCGATGTCCTCGGGCGCGCACTCCACCACCTCGGCGTAGGGCAGCGCGTCCCGCAGGAGGTCCGCGTCGGCCGACCCCGACGCCTCGTTGGCCACCACGGTCAGCCCGGCGCCGCCGGGCAGCGCGGGCGCTTCGTGGTACGGGTGGCCCGGCGCGTGCGGCCGGGTCCTGGCCGGTACGAGCGCCCGCACCGCGAACGCCGCGGCCACCCCGAGCCCCGCGCCCACCAGCACATCGCTCGGATAGTGCACCCCTGTGTACACCCGGGACAGCGCCACCGCACCCGCCAGCGGGGCGACCGCGGCCCCCCAGCCGGCCGACTCCAGTGCCACGCCCGTCGCGAAGGCGGCCGCCGAGGCCGAGTGCCCCGACGGGAAGGACGTCGTGAACGGCTGCTTCTTCAGCTGCCGCATCAGCGGCACCGCGTCCAGGACCGGCCGGGCCCGCCGCACCGCCCGTTTGCCCACGGTGTTGATCGTCGCCGAGGCCAGCGCCAGCGACGCCACCCCGCGCAGCGCCGCCCGACGCGACCGCGCACTCCCGCCCAGCGCGGCGATCCCGGCCGCCGTGGCGAACCACAGCACCCCGTGGTTCGCGAACCGGCTCAGCCTTGGGAGCAGCGGGTCCGCCCCGGGCCAGTGGCGGCGGGCGACCTGATGGAAGAGCTCGCGGTCCCAGTCGCCGAGCAGCCGGGCCGTCTGCAGCCGCAGCGACGGCGCCCGGCCGAGCCCGAGGCCGTGCCCGTGCCCGTGGACAGCGGCGTGGAGCTGGGGGACCTGGATGTGAGGCGTGTGGACATGAGGCACAGGGAGATGAGCAGCGAACGGTTCGGACATGCCACGCGGGTACCCGATTCCCCCACACCCCAAGCCGACCACCCACAGGGTCGCCGACCGGCCCCGCGACCTGCCCCGTCCGTCACCCCCTCGGCGGCCTCCGCCTCGCCCCGCCCGCCCGCGCCCTGGCGGCCGGGTGCGCCCGGCCGCTCTCCGGCGGGCGCACGCTGAAGCGGCGAACCGCACCAAACCTCCGTATAAAGGGCTCTGAGGGTCCACGCGCGAGCGGCGGAGGTACGGCATGCGGCAGACGGCTCCGGAGGGGCACGGGCCGGTGCGCTACGGGCCGCACGCCCCGGAACCAGGCCTGCCCGTCCTGCCCGAGCTGGCGGCCGTCCTCGCGGCCGCCGCCGGGCTGCCCACCGCGGAACCCGCGGGCGGCGGGCCCGTCCTGCGCGAGGCCGCCTGCGGCTACTGGTGGCGGCGCGGCCTGCGCAGCCACCCCGAGGACGTGGCCGCCGCCCCCGGCCCCGAGCCCCTGCTCCTCGCCCTGCTCGCCGTCCACGGTGGCGACGTCCTGATGCCCCGCCCCTGCCCCGCCTGGTGGACACCGCAGGCCCGCCTCCTCGGCCGGCCCGCCTACCACGTACCGACCCCCGCCGAGTGCGGCGGCATCCCCGACCCGTTCGCGCTCCTGGAGACCGTCCGCCGGGTCCGCGCGGAAGGCGGACACCCCGCCCTGCTGCTGCTCTCCGTCGCCGACGACCCCACCGCCACCGTCGCCCCGCCCGAGCTCGTCCGCGAGGCCTGCGAGGCCGCCGTCGCCGAGGGCCTGCACATCATCAGCGACGAGACCTGGCGCGACACCCTGCACCGCCCGCACGACACCGTCCTGCTCAGCCCCGCCGAGATGTGCCCCGACGACGTCACCGTCCTGTACGACCTCGCCGGCGCGCTCGCCCCGCCCGCCTGGCCCACGGCCGTCGCCCGCTTCCCGCCCGCCGCCCCCTCCGCCGGGCGCCGGGCCCGCACCCTCGACTTCCTCACCGCCCTCGGCGCCGTCCTGCCCGCCCCCGTCGCCGCGGCCGCCGCCCATGCCCTGGGCGAACCGGGCGAGGTCACCGACCGCACGGCCGCCGCGACCGCCCTCCACGCGCGCGTGGCGGCTGCCGCCCACCGCGCCCTCCTCACCGCGGGCGCCCTGGCCAGACCCCCGCAGGTGGGCCGCCACCTCTACGCCGACCTCGGGCCGCTGCGCGCGGGCCTCGCCGCCCGCGGCGTCAACGACTCCATGGAGCTGGAGGAGTACCTCTCCGCACGGCTCGGCGCCCCCGCCCCGGGCGGCCACCGCTTCGGCGACGAACTGGGCGCCCTGCGCGTACGGCTCGCCACCGGACCGCTCCTCGGTGCCACCCCGGAAGAACGGCTGGAATCCCTCGGCGCGCCGGATCCCCTGGAACTGCCGCACGTGGCGGAGGCGTTGACCACGTTCGGGTCGGCCTTCGAAGAACTGCGCCCCCACGGACCGGTGTGACCACCGAGAACGGAGAGCCCGCAGATGACGGAACAGACGGCACGGACGACCGGCGCCGGTACGACGCCCGGGGCAACGGCCCCCGGGCGCCGCCCGGAGCGGCCGCCCGTCCGGCTCCAGCCCCTGGGCCTCGTCCGCGACTGGCCCAGAACCTTCGCCGACCGCCTCACCGCCCCGCTCCCCGGCCTGCGCGCCCTCGCCCGCTTCGCCCGCGAAGGCGCCGTACGGCCCGACCCCGAGGGGCTGCGAGCCATCCCGCTGCTGCCCTTCGAACCCGGCCCGCTGCCCGACGCGACCCCCACCACCGTCGCCGTCACCTGGGCGGGGCACGCCAGCTGGGTCGTACGCATCGGCGGGCTGACCGTCCTCACCGACCCCGTCTGGTCCCGCCGGATCGTCGGCACCCCCGCCCGGATCACCCCCGTCGGGGTGCGCTGGGAGGACCTGCCGCCCGTCGACGCCGTCGTCATCAGCCACAACCACTACGACCACCTCGACGCCCCGACCCTGAAGCGACTGCCCCGCCGCACGCCCGTCTTCTGCCCGGCCGGACTCGGCCCGTGGTTCCGCCGCCGCCGCTTCACCCGGGTCACCGAACTCGACTGGTGGGAGGCGGCCGAACTGGGCGGCGTCCGCTTCGACTTCGTCCCCTCCCACCACTGGTCCCGGCGCGGCCTCACCGACACCTGCCGCTCCCTGTGGGGCGGCTGGATTCTCACCGACCGTACGGACCGCAAGGTCTACTTCGCCGGGGACACCGGATACGGCCACTGGTTCACCGAGATCGGCCGCCGCCACCCCGGCATCGACCTGGCCCTCCTGCCGATCGGCGCCTACGAGCCGCGCTGGTGGCTGCGTGACGTCCACACCGACCCGGAGGAGGCGGTCCACGCCTTCCAGGACCTCGGAGCCCTGCGGATGGCCCCCATGCACTGGGCCACCTTCGTCCTGTCGGCCGAACCGGTCCTGGAACCCCTCACCCGCGTCCGCGCCGCCTGGCAGTCCGCGAACCTCCCGCGCGCCGACCTGTGGGACCTTCCGGTGGGCGCCTCCCGCACCCTGGAGGACTGACCGTCGTGCCGTACCTGCCTGGCCTTATGCCGGTCGTTCGCCCGTACCCGCCCCGCGGCGCAGCCACCGCCACACCGCCGGAGCGCCGCTGATCAGCAAGGCCAGCGCGACCGCCGCGACCACGCCCTGCCAGGGCTCGGGGAAGAGCGAGCCGCCCAGGATGCCGATCAGCTGATACGTCGCCGCCCACGCCAGACACGCCGGAACGTCCCCGCGTACGAACCGGCGCAGCGGCATCTGCGCCAGCAGACACGCCAGCATCACGGGAATCCGCCCCGCCGGCACCAGCCGCGACAGCACCAGCAGCGACACCTGATGCGTACGGAGCTTCGCCTGAGCGTGTTCCAGCCGGTCCGGCGCCGCCCGGCCCCGCAGCGACGACAGCCAGCGCGAGCCGTTACGCGAACGAACGCCCCGCTGCCCCAGCCAGTACAACGCCACATCGCCCACGAACGCCGCGCTCGCCGCCACCAGGAACACCAACACCAGTGCCAGCGGCGCGGTCTGATGGAACGCCACCACCGCCGCCGAGCTCACGATCGCCCCGGTCGGAATAACCGGCACCAGCGCCCCCAACGCCACCAGCAGGAACAGCGACGGATATCCCACGGCCTGCTGCGTCGACTCGGGCGGCAACTGCCGCGCGATCTCCTCGATCACGGAGCGACCTCCGGCCGCACCGACTCGCCCTGCGCCAGCAGATGCACCGTCACCTCCGGCGCCAGCCGCGCCGCGTGCCGTACGAACTCGTCGCCCGGCGCGTGGAATTCATGCGGCCGGATCCCGTCCATCCCGACCGGCCAGTACGTGCCGTAGTGCACCGGCACCGCCGCGCGAGGCGCGAGCGCGGCCAGCGCCCGCGCCGCGCGGCCCGCGTCCAGATGGCCGTGACCCAGGTAAGGACCCCAGCCGCCGACCGGCAGCAGCGCCACGTCCACCGGCCCTACCGCCTGCGCCAACCCGTCGAACAGCCCGGTGTCCCCCGCGAAGTACGTCCGCGCGGCCCCGCTGATCACATAGCCGAGCGCGGGGGAGCGGTGCGGCCCCACCGGCAGCCGCCGCCCGTCGTGCAGCGCCGGCACCGCCCGTACAGCCAGCGACTCCACCTTCACCTCGTCACCCGGCCCCACTTCCGTGATGCGCAGCCCGACCAGCCTGCGCAGCCCCGGCACCGCCCGCGTCGCCCCGCGCGGCACCACCAGCAGCGTGCCCGGCGCCAGCCGGGACAGCGAGGGCAGATGCAGATGATCGGCGTGCAGATGGGAGACGAGCACCACCTCGGCGACCGCTGCCTGCGGCGGCGGCAGCGCCCCGCGCCGCCGCCGCAGATGGGCGAGCCGGCGGGCGAACAGCGGGTCGGTGAGTACCCGGACCCCGGAGTCCTCGACCGTACAAGTGGCATGACCCCACCACGTGACCTCCACCGGCACGCCCGTCCTCCCTCGCCGACCGGACAGCATGTCCTGCTCGTCTACGAGCGTAAATGTCCGCTGCCGCCAACGGGTGGGTCTGCGCCCACATGCACGCGGGTAGCCATCCCCGGGACTTCTCAGGAGTTTCCCGGGATTCCCGGGGAAAGCGGGCTCCCGGGGACACAGGGGCAGGCAGGGGATGGGAGCGGCCGTCATGACGATGCACTCGGCGCAGTGCCCACGGTGCGGAGGCGTCCTCGCCGTCAACCAGGACGGCTGGATGATCTGCCACACCTGCGGCTATTCCTCGCCCCCATGCGCCCAGGGGGCGCGCCTCCTCGGCGGCGCGGGATCGGAGTAGGGTCGGTGCGACAGCGCGTACCGCGTGTACAGGGGGGCGGTCATGGACGACGTACGAGTGGCGGCGATCGCGAGCCTGACCCCGCTGGAGGAGCTCGACAGCGACCCCTTCCTCGTCGACACCCGCAGCCAGCACGCCATGTGCGCGCGCTGGGCCGCGGGCAAGGGCTACGTCCTGGCGCGGCAGTTGCTCTTCTACGGACTGCGCCCGGACCACCGCGGCCTGTGGGCCGATGTCGACGCGGGGGCCGTGGACCTCTTCGTCGCGCCCAACGAACGGGTATTGGAGCGGGCGTTGACCTCGGTGCGGGACTTCTCCGCCGAGTGCGAGCGGCGGGGCGTACGGCTGGAGACCGTCGGACTCGACGAGCCCGCATACGACGCCGCCGCCAAGGCGGACGTCCACCGCAGACTGTCCATGCCGACGGCCGGCTACGACGGCTGCTGAGCGCCGCACCACCCCGCGGAGCGCTCGGGCCGGGTCCCCTGGCCGTTCCTCGGCGCCCCCCGGCGGCGTTGTGTCACGCTTGAAGCAGGAAAGGGCGAAACGCGAACCGGCGACACGCGAAGGGGCGGACGCGGCGTGGGCGAAGGGCGATGGCGCAGAGCGGGCGGCGCGCTGGGGCGGGTCGTCGCCGTATGGGCGGTCTCCTCGCTCACCATGCTGGCCCTCGCCGGAATCCTGCCCGACTTCCAGCTCCAGTCCGACGACGGCGACAGCGTCACCAGGACCGCCGTCACCGCCGCCTGGGGCGCGGGCGCGTTCGGACTCCTCGGCGCCCTGGCGTGGCCGGTCGCCGTCCGCGCGCTGCTGCTCGTACCCGCCCTCGTCCTCGGCCTGCTGGTCTTCTTCCTCAACGGCTCCCTGCTGCTGATCGCGCTCTGGCTGATCCCCGACGGCCGCGGCGCCGCCGACCCCGAGACCGCCGTCGTCGTCGCGGCTGTCATGTCGGCCGTCGCCTCCGCCACCTCCACCGCCCTCGCCGTCCGCGACGACAACGCCTACCGCCGCAGGCTCTACCGCCTCACCGACCGCAAACGCCGCCGCACGAACCTCCCCGGCGGCCCCGAAACCCCACCCGGCACCCTCTTCCTCCAGCTCGACGGCGTCGGCCACCAGGTCCTCGTCGACGCCCTCGCCGACGGCCTCATGCCCACCGTCGCCGCCTGGGCCGGCACCACCCACCGCCTCACGCCCTGGCGCACCGACTGGTCCAGCCAGACCGGCGCCAGCCAGCTCGGCATACTGCACGGCTCCAACCACGACGTGCCCGCCTTCCGCTGGTACGAGAAGGACACCGGCCGGCTCATGGTCTCCAACCGGCCCGCGAGCGCCGTCGAACTCCAGCGCCGCGCCATCGAACGCACCGGCGACGGCGGACTGCTCACCGTCGACGGCGCCAGCCGCGGCAACCTCTTCAGCGGCGGCGCCGACCAGCTCGCCCTCGTCCTGTCCATGGCCGCCCGCCGCGGCCGCCGCAACCGCTCCCGCGCGGGCTACTTCGCCTACTTCTCCGACCCCGCCAACGCCGTCCGCACCGCGGGCTCCTTCGTCGCCGAGGCCGCCCGCGAGATCGCCCAGTCAACCCGGGCGCGCCTGCGCGGGGACACCCCGAGGGTCTCCCGCGGCGGCCTGTACCCCTTCGTCCGGGCCTTCGCGACCGTCGTCGAACGGGACGTGGTCGTCGCCGCCGTCATGGGCGACCTGCTGGCCGGCCGCGCCGCCGTCTACGCCGACCTCGTCGCCTACGACGAGGTCGCCCACCACTCCGGCCCGCACAGCCAGGACGCCGCCAAGGTCCTCCAGCGGCTCGACCGGTCCATCGCCCTGATCGCCAAGGTCGCCGAGCACGCCCCCCGCCCGTACAAGATCGTGCTGCTCTCCGACCACGGCCAGAGCCCGGGGGAGACCTTCGAGAGCGCGTACGGGCTCACCCTGAAGGATCTCGTACGCGCCGGCTGCGGGCTGCCCGTACCGCGGCGCGCCGGGCGCACCCCCAGCGGCTCCGAGGCGCGCGCTGCCGCACGGGACGCGCTGCGCAGCGCCCTGCACCGGCCGCTGGAGGAGAGCGGCGAGGAGCAGCCGCCGCCCAAGGGCTCCGGCCCTCTCGTGCTCGCCTCCGGCAATCTGGGCCTGGTCTCCTTCCCGCACGTACCCCACCGCATGACCCGCGAGGAGATCGACCGCCGCCACCCCGCGCTGCTGCGCACCCTCGCCAACCACCCGGGCATCGGATTCCTGCTGGTGCGCAGTGCCGCCCACGGCTCGGTAGTGCTCGGCCCCGGCAACACCGAGGTCCCGGTCGCCGAGCTCACCGACGACGGGTCGCTCACCGTCTTCGGGAAGGGGACGGCCGAGACCGTACGGCGCACCGACGCGTTCCCGCACGCCGCCGACATCATGGTCAACTCCATGTACGACCCGGCGACCGGCGCGGTGCACGCCTTCGAGGAGCAGATCGGCTCGCACGGCGGCCTCGGCGGCGAGCAGTCCCGGCCCTTCCTCCTCTCGCCCCTCGACCTCTCCCCGCCCGTCACCGACGGCGGCGAGCTGGTCGGCGCGGAGCGGGTGCACCGGGTGCTGCGCCGCTGGCTGCGCGAGTGCATGGGGCCGCAGGTGCCGCTCGGCCCGTTCCGGCCGGCGAAGATCCCCGCCGCGGAGATTTCCCCGTCACGGCCCTCGCCGGAAGGAGTTCTTCCGGTCGTCGAGCCGGTCGCGCCGGACAAAAACCACTGATTTGGAACGGCCTTTCGCATCACCGACCATGGGCGGGCTTGTCCGACGAAAGGCGCACCACCCCCCATGACCAGCACCACAACCGAAGAGCACAGCCCCCACGCACGGCGCTTCGGACTCCCGATCGCCACCGCACTGGTCATGGGCAACATCATCGGCGGCGGAATCTTCCTGCTCCCCGCCTCCGTCGCCCCGTACGGCACCATCAGCCTGGTCGCCTTCGGCGTCCTCACCGTCGGCGCGCTCACACTCGCCCTGGTCTTCGGCCGGCTCGCCCGGCGCCACCCGCAGACCGGCGGCCCGTACGTGTACGCCCGCGCCGCCTTCGGCGACTTCGCCGGCTTCCTCGCCGCCTGGTCGTACTGGATCACCACCTGGGTCTCCAACGCGGCGCTCGCCGTCGCCGCCGTCGGCTACCTCGACGTCCTCGTCCCGCTGCGCGACTCCACCGCCGCGACGATCGCCGCCGCGCTGCTGCTGCAGTGGCTGCCCGCGCTCGCCAACCTGGCCGGTACGCGGTACGTCGGCGTAGTCCAACTCGTCGCCACCGTCCTCAAGTTCGTCCCCCTGCTGCTCGTCGCCGTCGGCGGTCTCTTCTTCTTCGACGCGGACAACCTGGGGCCGTTCCAGGCCGGCGACCACAGCGCGCTCGGCGCGATCTCCGCCTCCGCGGCGATCCTGCTCTTCAGCTACCTCGGCGTGGAATCCGCCGCCGTCAGCGCGGGCGAGGTCCGCGACCCGCAGCGCAACGTCGGCCGCGCCACCGTCCTCGGCACCCTCGCCGCCGCGCTGATCTACCTCCTGGGCACCCTGTCCGTCTTCGGCACCGTCGCCCACGACGACCTCGTCGGCTCCTCGGCGCCCTTCTCCGACGCCGTCAACGCCATGTTCGGCGGCGCGTGGGGCGGCACCGCCGTGGCCTGCATGGCCCTGGTCTCCATGGTCGGCGCCCTCAACGGCTGGACCCTCCTCAGCGCCCAGACGCCGTACGCGGCCGCCCGCGACGGACTGTTCCCGCGGGCGTTCGCGGTCAAGAAGCGCGGTGTGCCGACCGTCGGCGTCCTCGTCACCGTCGTCCTCGCCTCGCTGCTCACGGTGTACAACTACACGGCCGGTTCGCAGGGCGTCTTCGAGATCCTGGTCCTGATCACGACGTTCACCGCCACCGTCCCCTACCTCCTGTCGACCGCGGCCCAGATCTACTTCCTCCTCTCGGGCCGCTCCGACCGCGTCCACCGCCCCCGCCTCGTCCGCGACGCGATCCTCGCCGTGGCCGCCTTCGGCTTCTCCATGTGGCTGGTCGCCGGATCCGGCTACGCGGCCGTCTACCAGGGCGTGCTGTTCCTCTTCGCGGGCGTGCTCGTCTACGCGTGGATGTCGGCCCGCAAGGCGGCGCGGGCCGAGGACGGTACGGGCGGCACGGGCGCCGGGGACAGTGAGGCGCCGGAAGGTGAGCCGGCCAGTGCGGTGGAGGAGAGGTCGGTCCCGGTGGGCGCGCGTGGCCCCGTCCGCCAGTGAGGTGAAAACCGGCCTCGGGGTGTAGGCCGAGCGGGCGGATCCCGGGGCGTCGCCGCCGGATCCGGTCCGCGGCGGGGTAGTGGGGATGTCCATGAGCTCCGCGCCGACGCCCGTCTCTGAGACGCGCACTCGCGTGCGCCGGGGCCGCTGCCCGGTCCGCCGGACCGGGCTCGTGGCCCTGCTGGTCCTCGCCGCCCTCCTCGGGGTCTCAGCGCAGGCCGTGGCCGCCGGAACGGCCGTCCCGCGCCCCGCGGCCTCCGCCGCACCCGATCCCGGCGGGGAGGCCTCGGACGCCGAGACCGAATCCGCCGCCCCGGCCCGCGCCCGCCGTGCTCACGGAGCCGCGGCCGGCGCCGCCCGCCCCTCCCCGGCCCGTACGGGCCCACCCCGTACCGACGACTCCCGGCCCGTACACCCCCGCACGCTCCACACCGCGCGGCACGTGGTGATGCGCTGCTGAGAGGCCCGTACCTCCCGCAGCGCATCTCGCCCCACCCCCACCGCAAAGGAGCACAGCCATGCCCGTCGACCCCTTCGCCGTCATGAACGCCCTGCTGCGCGCCGAGGCCGCCCGCGAACAGGTGCACGCCACGGACCGCACGGCCCCTGCCCGGGAGAGCGGCGAGCCCGCGCCCCGGCCGGAGAGCGAACCTCACCGCGGAGACCGCCCGTCCCCGCGCTGAGCCATGCCCGTCGAGGGGCGCCGGCACCGGCGCCCCTCAGTGGGCCGCCCGCTCCCAGAGCGCCCCGAGGTGGGCATGGAGGACGTCGTGCGCCTCGTGCGGGGCGAGATGGCCGATGAGGACGTGGGTGGTGAGACCGTCGGCGAGGGCGAGCAGGGTGCGCGCCTCGCGTCGCGGGTCGAGTGGCTGGGTGGCCGCCCGGCCCTCCGCTTCCGGGGCCTTGGTGACGGCTTCGACGGCGTCGACGGCTTCCGCGACGAGGCGGGTGAACGTCTGCTCAAGGGCGGTGTAGTTCGTCTTCAGGGTCGCGGCGAGCGGTTCGCTGACGACCGCCTGCGCGACGAAGGCGAGCCAGACCCTGGCCTGGGCGCGGTGCTCCTCCCGGAGCAGTGAGATCTCGGTGGCCGCGTGGCCGAGGGCGGTACCGGCCGACTGGGCCGGGCTACTGACGAGGCGGGCCCGCACGCGCTCGCCAATCCGCTCGCCGACATGCCCGAGGGCGAAGACGAGCATCTCCTCCTTGGTGTGGAAGCAGCGCTGCACGGCGCCCATCGACACCTGGGCGCGGGCGGCGACGTCGCGCAGGGTCACGCCCTCCAGTCCGCGTTCGTCGGCCAAGCGGCAGACGGCCTCGGCGATGAGGCGGCGCCGGCCTTCGTGATCGACCTGTTTGGGCATGCCCGTCGCCTTCCTGTGCTGCTGTGTCGCCCTGTCGCGGATTCTCGGCGCAGTTTATTCGATGCGCTCGCATCGGTTCTACGGTACGGTTCCGATGCAAGCGCATTGGTACGTGGAGGGGAAAGGACGAGCGCCATGCAGGACGCCCTGTGGAAGATGACGGCCGCCGCCCAGGCGGAGGCGGTACGCGACGGAGACGTCTCTGCCGTCGAACTGGTCGACAGCCACCTGGAGCGCATCGCCGAGGTCAACCCGCGGGTGAACGCGGTCACGCAGCTTCTGGCGGAGCGGGCACGGGAGGCCGCGGCGGACACGGACCGGCGGCGGGCCGCCGGCGACGTGCTGGGGCCGCTCGCGGGCGTGCCGTTCACGGTGAAGGAGACCACCGCCGTCGAAGGCGTGCCGACGACGTTCGGTGTGGAACGCTTCCGGGACATGGTGGCACCGGCCGACGCGCCTCCCGTGGCACGGCTGCGCGCGGCGGGGGCCATCCCCATCGGGCACAGCAACATGCCGACCCTGATCCTCGCGGGGATGCACACACGCAGCGAACTGTTCGGTGACACGGTCAACCCCTGGGACCCCGCCCGCACCCCGGGCGGCACGAGCGGTGGCGACGGGGTGGCCGTCGCCACGGGCATGGCGGCGCTCGGGCTCGGGAACGACTCCGGCGGATCGGTGCGCATCCCGGCCCAGTTCTCCGGGGTCGCTGCGCTGAAGCCGTCCACGGGCCGGTTTCCCGCCGACCACCGCGCCTTCGGCCCGGAGGACCCCGGACCCGCCTCCCAGGTGCTGGTCACCGACGGCCCGCTGGCCCGGAGCGTGGGCGACCTGCGCCTGGCGTACGAGGTCCTGGCCGGGACCGACCCGCGCGACCCGCGGGCCCTGCCGGTGCCCCTGTACGGGGAGCCGCTGCCCGGCCCGATCAAGGTCGCGGTCGTGGCGGACCCGGGCGGCCACGGCGTCCACCCCGCGATTCGCGCCGCGGTCGCGACCGCGGCCGACGCGCTGCGCGACGCCGGGTACGACGTGTGCGAGGTGGACGACGTCCCGCGGCTGGACGAGGCCCTGGATGCGTACGGCCGGATCACCGTGACCGAGTTCGCCCCGACCTGGCCGGCGGTACGCACCCTCCTCGGCGACGGCGGAGACCGCTACATCGAGATGGCCATGGCTCAGACGCCGCCCGCGAGCCCTGCGGAGTTCATGAAGCTGATGGGCACGTGGCTGAACATCCGCCGCTCCTGGGCCGAATTCCTCGACACCTACCCGCTGCTGCTCGGCCCGGTCTTCACCGAGCCCCCTGTCGAGCCGGGCCTGGAGTCGCGCGACGCCGCGGGCCGTGAGCGGGTCGCGTCGGGCATGCGCCTGTGCTCGGTCACCAGCTTCGTGGGCGTCCCTGGCGTGGCCGTACCGACCGGCGTGACCGAAGGCCTCCCGACCGGAGTCCAGATCGTCGGCCGCGCCTTCCGCGAGGACCTGTGCCTGTCCGCGGCCCAGGCGATCGAGGACCGCCTCGGCGTCCTGACCCCACTGGACCCGCGCCCGGCGGCGCGTACGGTCTGAACGTGCGGCGCGCGGGCCGCGGCGCGGGCCTCAGCCGCGGGGTGGCTCAGCCCGCGCCGGCGAAACTCACGTCGGCGGTGTCGACGGTGTCCGCGCGGCGTCCGGGTGCGCTCTGCCACCGCCAGTAGAGGTTGGTGTGGGCGATCACCTGGCCCGGGGCCGGCGCGCCGTACTGGCTGAGGTCCTGCGTCGTATGCGCGTCGCCGACCAGCGTCACGTCGTACCCGCGGACCAGGGCCCCGTGCAGAGTCGACCGTATGCACATGTCGCTCTGGGCACCCGTCACCACAAGCCGGCCCACCCCACGCTCGGCGAGCAGCGCCTCCAGCGCGGTGCCCTCGAACGAGTCACCGTAGGTCTTGTGGACGAGAGGGTCCGCCGCTCGGCGATCCGCCAGCTCCGGCACGTACTGCCAGGGCTCGCTGCCCCGCTCGAGTTCGTCGTCGGAATGCTGCACCCAGACTACGGGCACGTCCTCGGCGCGAGCCTTGCCCACCAGGGTCTTGATATTCGCGATCACGCCGTCGCGGTCGTGGGCCCCGGCCACCACCCCGTTCTGGACATCGATGACGAGCAGCGCGGTGTTCGGCCGATCGGGCAGAGTCGTCAACGGAACTCCCGTTCGTGGTCACGGATGCTGTGTCGCTCCCACAGTAGGGCGGCCCTGTGAGCGGCTGACCCGAGTACGCAGCTGCCGGAAGAGATACGAACCGCCGCCTCTCCCTACGTGTGCTCCGCGACCAGGCCCGTACGCGCCGCGATCCGCCCGTGCGCCACCACCAGCGCGGTCACCGCTACGGCCAGCAGGCCGAGCGCCGCCAGCGCGGGAATCCGTACGACGAGCGCGCCCGACGCGAGGAACACGACCCCGCCGCCGATCAGCGCGGGCGACCAACGGCCCCCGGACCGCGCGAGAATGGCCGCGGTGCCGAGCAGGAAGATCCCCATCCCGCCGGAGAGCGCCCAGGCGACCGGGCCGTGCAGCGGCTCGGCGAGCCCGTAGTGGCCGGTGTCGGCGACCTGTTGAAGGACCTTCTTCAGGCCGAGCGCGCTCAGCACCACCCCGGCGACCAGCGGAAGATGCAGGAACGTGTACGTGTCCCGGGCGAACCGCGTCCGCTCGTCCCCCTCCAGTTCCTCCAGTCGGCGCTCCGCCGCCTCGCCGACCTGACGGAAGTACAGCCGCCACAGCCCCGCCGCGACCAGCAGCCCGGCGACGGCCGCGCCCAGGACCGGCCAGGTGACCGGCAAGCTGGCCACGCCCACCCCCATGGCCACGATCGACTCACCCAGCGCGATGATCACGATGAGCCCGTGGCGCTCGGCGAAGTGCCCCGGAGATCTCACGCGCCACCCCGACGCACCGGTCACATAGATCCCGCAGTAGTCGATGACCACGGCCCCCAGCCACCACAGCAACTGCGCGCCCCCGTTGAACGCGCTGCCCGCCAGCAGCAGCACCAGCGGCGGTACGACGGAGAAGAGCGCCGTCCGCCGCAGGGTGTGCCGCAGCGCGGTGTCGTCCGGGTCGGACATCCAGTACGACACCAGATGCAGCAGCCGTACGACTCCGTAACAGGCAACGAACGCCAACGCCGCCGGCAGCCCTCCGGGCCGGTCGGCGAAGACCTCCGGCACCGTCAGCGACACGACGAACACCACCGTCATGACGGCGACCAGCACCGCGAACACGGCCCCGGAATCGGCCCGCACCACATTGCCCAGCCAGGCGAAACAACACCAGCACCACCACAGCAGCGCCAGCACGACCATCGCCCCGACGATCCGCATGGGCCCGGGATCCGCCGCCATCAACGCCGTGACCTGCGTAATCGCGTACACGAAGACCAGATCGAAGAACAACTCGGCCGGGGTGACCTTGTGATCACCCCCGGTCGCCCTCATCCTCGCCCGCTCACCCACACGCGCCATGCCGTCCCTCCCACCGTCCCTGCAGGCCCCGGGCAGTGTAGGCCGAGCGCTGCGGGCGGGGACGGGCGAACTACCCAGTGAGACAGGTCAGTTCGGGCCGCGAGCCGTACGAGACCGCGCTGCCTCGGCCCAGGGACCGGTCCGGCCGGGCCCCTCATCCGGCCCCATGGCAGAGTGAGCCCATGCTCCTGCCTCGCGAGAACGCGCAATTCGTCTTCGGTCCTGTGCCGATCCTGCTGCTCGGCGCCGCCCCGATCCATGCGTCGCTGCCCCCGCTCCACGCCCCCGAAGGGCGGATGCCCATCTGCGAGGGATGGCAGATAGCCGCGCGCCTGACCCTCTGTCTGGTCGACGGGCCGGGTGAGGCGGGGTGCATCGTGCCGACGCTCGGCGCGGCGGACGAGCAGGACGCCCAGGAGGAGCTCGACGGCATGAGCGAGTGGTGCGCCGCCGTGCAGCAGGCCGGCGGCGCCGTGGTCGCCTCGCTCGACGCGCTGCCGGACGCCCTCGACTGGGACGAGCTCTTCACTGGCGGCCGCGCCCGCGGCGGCTTCGTCAGCGCCGCCTGACCCCCTCGCGCTAGGCGCGCCGCTCGGCGGCGTCGAGCGCCGGTGCGATGACCGCGAAGGCCTGGTCGATCAGGTCGGCCGGGTCCGCGGTGCCGGCGCTGCCGCTCCACCGTTGCAGCACGGTGTCGAAGGCGCTCAGCGCCATGGCGGCCGCCAGCTGCGGATACAGATCGCCGTCCCCGTCGAGCCCCTGGCGGCGTGCCACCTCCGCCGCCAGATCGTCACGCCACTGCGCCTGCCGCTCCAGGAACCGCGCGTGCAGGGCGGGCGTCCGCAGAATCAGCTGAACGACGCTCAGCGCCCGGTCGAAATGGTCGGCACAGGCGGCGATCGGCACCGAGACGGCGTGCCGCAGAGCCGCCGAAGGGCTCTCCTCGGCGGGGCGCGCCGCCAGTTCCGTACACATGTCCGCGCCCATCTCGGCCAGGAATTGGACGACCACGTCCTCCTTGGACGCGAAATACCGGAAGAACGTCCGCTTGGACACTCCGGCGGTGGCCACGATCTCGTCGATGGTCACCCCGTCGAACCCTTTACGTGCCAGCAGCTGCAGCGCGGCCTCGGTCAACTCATTGGAGACGAGCTGGCGTTTGCGCTGCGCCAGGCTGACTTCGGGACGCGTGACTTCGGGGCGTGAGTTCACCGTGACATGGTAACCCCATGCCTCACATGGCACCCAGGAGCGTCTTGACACTTGGTGTCACGATCGGCAGTGTGTGCCACATGACATCGCAGCAGCGCTGGACCGCCGACCAGATTCCGGACCAGACCCAGCGGGTGTTCGTCGTCACCGGCGCCAACAGCGGCCTCGGCCTGGCGACCACCCGCGCGCTCGCCCGCCGCGGCGGGCGGGTGATCCTCGCGGTACGCGACGAGGAGAAGGGCCACCGCGCGGCCGCGGAGATCACGGCCGAACAGGCGGACGCGGACCTCGACGTACGCCACCTCGACCTGGCCGACCTCGACTCCGTACGCGCCTTCGCCGACCGGTTGCGCGCCGACCACCCCCGGCTCGACGTGCTCGTCAACAACGCCGGCGTGATGGCGCCGCCCCGCTCGCTGAGCGCGCAGGGCCACGAGCTGCAGTTCGCCTGCAACCACCTCGGCCACTTCGCCCTCACCGGACTCCTGCTCGACCAGTTGAGCGCCGGGCGCGACCCCCGCGTGGTGACGGTCAGCTCGATCAACCACCGCAAGGGACGCATCCACTTCGACGACATCTCCGGCGAGCGCACCTACGGCCCGATGGCCTTCTACAACCAGTCCAAGTTCGCCAACGCCGTCTTCGGCTGGGAACTCCACCGCCGCCTGACCCAGGCGGGCAGCGGGGTGCGCAGCGTCCTCGCCCACCCCGGCTACACCGCCACCAACCTCCAGACGAGCGCACCGATCGCCCTGTGGCGGCTGGTGTTCGGCCGCATCGGCAACCCCCTGCTCGCCCAGTCCCCGCCCCAGGGCGCACTGCCCCAGCTGTACGCGGCCACGGCCCCGAACGCCGAAAGCGGCCACTTCATCGGCCCCAACGGCCCTGCCGAACTCCGCGGCACCCCCACCCACGTCCCCCTCGCCCCCGCGGCCTCCTCCCCGGACACCGCCCGCCGCCTGTGGGACCTTTCGGAACAGCTGACGAACGTACGGTACGGACTCCCGGCCCCCGTCTAGACGGCCCGGACGACGGCCGCGGCATTACCTCGGACGTAATCGACCCCCGTCGGCGGCAGCGGCATCGTGGGGTGCGCCGGGGCCCGCCCGGCGCACTCCGGGCGGGCTTCGGCGGTTGGAGAGAACTCATCCCTGACGGAGGCTGATCCGCCATGTCGCACGCCCTGCTCGCCGGAATCTCCCGCACCACCGAGCCGCAGTCCATGCTGCGTCGCTTCCTCGCGCTCGACGCCGTCGTCACCGGGGCCAACGCAGTGGCCTACGCCGTGGCCTCCGAGCCGCTCGGGGAGCTTCTCGGGGTGGATGCCGGGCTGCTGCTCCAACTCGGGCTGCTGCTGGCCGTGTTCGCCGGGTTCGTCGGGTTTCTCGCCACGCGGGCGCGGCCCGCCGCCGGGGCCGTGAAGGCCGTGGTGGACGTCAACGCCGTCTGGGTGGTCCTCAGCGTCGTCGCCCTCGCCGTCTGGCTCTCGCCGAGCGCCGTGGGCATGGTCTGGATCCCGGCGCAGGCCGCCGTCGTCGGCGCGTTCGTCGTATTGCAGTGGTCCGCGCTGCGGGCCGCCGCTACGCGCTGACCGAGCGCAGATACGCCACCGTCGCCTGGTCGGCCGGGAGCAGCGTCTCGATCGCCAGCTCGGCGACCGTCACATCCATCGGCGTGTTGAACGTCGAGATGGACGACACGAACGACAGCACCCGGCTGTCGTGCTCGATCCGCAGCGGCAGCGCGAAGTAGGGGAACGGCACCGGGTCCTCCCGGTCGTCCGGGTCGCCGCCCGTCTCCGGCAGGGGATAGGCGGCGACCTCGTCGTACAGCGCCCGCAGCGGCTCCGAGCGCGCCAGGCCGATCTGGCGCTCCATCTGGGCCAGCAGATGGCCCCGCCACTCCCGCAGGTTCCGGATGCGCGGCGCGAGACCCTCCGGGTGGAGGGTGATCCGCATCGAGTTCATCGGGGGAGTGAGCAGATGCTCCGGCAGCCCCGTCAGCAGCATCCCGATGGCCCGGTTCGCGGCCACCACCGTGTACGAGCCGTCGACGACGAGCGCCGGGTACGGGTCGTAGCCCTGGAGCAGGGTCTCGATCCCCTCGCGGAGCGTCTCCAGCGACGGATCGTTCAGGGACGACTCCGTGTACCGGGGCGCGTAACCGGCCGCGAGCAGCAAGGCGTTCCGCTCCCGGACCGGCACCTCCAGATGCTCGGCCAGCTTGAGGATCATCTCCTCGCTCGGCCGCGACCGGCCCGTCTCGACGAAGGAGATGTGCCGCGCCGAGGAGTCGGCGCGCAGCGCGAGCTCCAACTGGCTCAGCCGCCGACGCACGCGCCAGCCGCGCAGCAGCGGCCCTACACCATGGCCGGTGGCGACAGTTGTCATGGGCAGACGGTAACCCAGGAGGGGAACCGGCCGGGTGACGCCCAGATGGGGAGAGCGAAGAGCGGGTACGTAGACCGTATCGTCACGGGTCACGGACGTTGTGCCATGTCACACCGCGTCACGGATGCCGTGCCATGTCACACCGCGTCATGGACGCCATGCCATGTCACACCCGACGTACCGTCATATCCGTTTCACCGGAGGGAGCCCCGGACATGCCCACCCAGCCGCTGTCACAGAAGGAGATCGAGGACCGGCTGCGCGAACTGCCCGGATGGAGCCTGGACGGCGACCGCATCGCCCGCACCTACCGTCTCGGTACGCACTTCGCGGCCACCGCCCTCGTCGTCCACGTCGCCCAGATCCAGGAGGAGCTCAACCACCACTCCGACCTGACCCTCGGCTACAACACCGTCGCCCTCTCCGTGAACAGCCACGACGTCGGCGGCATCACCGAGCGCGACTTCGCCCTCGCCCACCGGGTCGAGGAAGCCGCCCCCGGCCACGGCGCCGACTGACCCCGCCCCGGCCGGTCAGCCCTGGGGCCAGGCCGCGGCGGCGAAGGACCCGAAGTCCTTCGGGGCCCGGCCGAGCACCCGCTCCACCCCGTCCGTCACCGAGGCGTTGTGGCCGTCGAGCAGCATCGAGAACAGCCCCGCCAGCCACTGCGCCTCGGGCCGCGGCAGCCCGTACTCCTCCAGCATCGCCGCGTACTCCTCGCCGCTCAGCGGTACGTACGCCACCGGACGCCCCGAGACCCGGGAGATCTCGGCGGCCACCTCGTCGAAGGTGACCAGCCGCGGCCCGGTCACCTCATGGACCAGCCCCGCGTGACCGTCCTCCATGAGCGCCGCGACCACCACGTCCGCCAGGTCGTCGGCGTCGATGAACGGCTCCGCGGTGGACCCGGCCGGGAAGGCGATCTCGCCCGCCTGGACGCCGTCCGCCAGCGCGCCCTCGTTGAAGTTCTGCGCGAAGAACGAGGCCCGTACGACCGTCAGCTCGGCGCCCCTCGCCGCCGCCCGCAGGGCGTCCTCGGCCAGCACCGCCGCCGGCTCGCCCCGCCCCGACAGCAGCACCAGCCGCCGCACCCCGAGCTCGGCGGCGAGCTTCCCGAAGGCGTCCATCGCCTCCACCGCCCCGGGCGCGGCCAGATCCGGGTAGTAGGCGACGTACGCGGCGTCCGCCCCGGCCAGGGCCGGCCCCCAGGTCTCCGGCGCCTCCCAGTCGAAGACGGTCGAGCCCGTGCGGGAGCCGGAGCGTACGGTCACATTGCGCGCCTGGAGCCGCTCGGTGACCCGGCGGCCGGTCTTGCCCGAGCCGCTGGTGACCAGAACGGTCGCGATGGTGTCCGTGCCCCTCGCGGGGTTCGCGTTCTGCTTGGTGTTCGTCGTCGTTGTCATGCCACAAGACTGGCGGCGGACAAGACGACTTCCCATGCTGCACAGGCTCAATCGCATACGCGTGCGTCTACGCTTCCCGCATGGACGCACTCGCCGGACTCCTGGACGGACCGCGGGCCAAGGGGGCCTTCCTCCTCCGTATGGTCATGGAGCCACCCTGGGCGGTACGGATCGAGGACCGCGCCCCGCTCTGCTTGATGTGCGTGACCGAAGGCGAGGCATGGATCGTCCCCGACGACGGCGACCCGGTCCTGCTGCGCCCCGGCGACGTGGCCATCGCCCGAGGACCGGAGCCGTACACCGCCGCCGACACCCCCGGCACTCCGCCGCAGGCCGTCATCGGCCCCGGCGGCACCTGCACCACCCTGCGCGGGGAGCCGCTGTCGCAGGCCATGCGGCTGGGGGTACGCACCTGGGGCAACGCCGCGCACGGCTCGCACACCATGCTCATCGGCACCTACCAGATGGACGGCGAGGTCAGCCGGCGTCTCCTCGACGCACTGCCGCCCCTGCTGCACATCCCGGCCGAGGTGTGGAACTGCCCGCTCATGCCCGTCCTCGACGAGGAGATCTCCCGCGACGAGCCCGGCCAGAGCGTCGTCCTCGACCGGGTCCTGGACCTGCTCCTGATCGCCGTGCTGCGCGCCTGGTTCTCCCGGCCGGGCGCGAAGGCGCCAGCGTGGTACCGCGCCATGGGCGATCCGGTGGTCGGACATGCCCTGCGCCTGCTCCAGGACGATCCGGCCCATCCCTGGACGGTCGCCGCGCTCGCCGCCAAGGCCGGCGTCTCCCGCGCCGGTCTCGCCCGCCGCTTCACCGAACTGGTGGGGGAGCCCCCGATGGCGTACCTGACCGGCTGGCGGCTCGCGCTCGCCGCCGATCTGCTGCGCCAGACGGACGCCACCGTCGAGTCGGTGGCGCGGCAGGTCGGCTACAGCAGCGCGTTCGCCCTCAGCGCCGCCTTCAAACGCGAACGCGGCATCAGCCCCCAGGAACACCGCACAAGCGGCCCCGCCCCCCGTCCCTGACCGCCGCCCACCACTCCAGGCGCCCGGCCGAGGCACCCGGTCGGCCGTCCGCGTTGCCGAAACCGCAACGAAACTCGCCTCGAACCGGCCGGACCAGCACGCTGACCCCATGAGCCATCACCACGACGACACACACATCGACTGGAACGAGCTGAGCACCCTCCTGGAGACCGGCGCCGAGCTGCAGGACCCCCTCTACGCCCAGGCCGCGTCCTGGCTCGGCACCCTCGTGCCCGCCGCGGGGGTGCGCCGGATCCTCGACATCGGCAGCGGGCCCGGCGTCCTCACCTGCCTCCTCGCCGAGGCGTTCCCCTACGCCGAGGTCGTCGCCGTCGACGCGGAGCAGCCCCTCCTCAAGCTTGCCGCGCGCCGCGCCGAGCGAGCCGGCCTCGGCGACCGCGTCTCCGTCCGGCACGCCGAACTCCCCGGCGCCATCGACGACTTGGGCGAGACCGACCTTGTCTGGGCCGGCAACTCGCTGCACCATCTGGGGGACCAGCGCGCCGCCCTGAGCGCGTTCGCCCGGCTGCTGCGCCCCGGCGGGCTGCTCGCCGTCGTCGAAGGCGGCCTGCCCGCCCGGCATCTGCCCAGGAGCATCGGCATCGGCCGACCGGGCCTGGAGGCCCGCCTCGACGCGGTCCACGCCGACTGGTTCACCGACATGCGGGCCGAGCTGCCCGGCCACACGGACGAGACCGAGGACTGGCGCGCGCTGCTCACGGCGGCCGGCGTCGCACCGAGCGGCACCCGGACGTTCCTGCTCGACGTACCGGCTCCGCTGCCCGCCGTCGTACGGGACCACGTCGTCGCCGGGTTCACCCGGCGGCGTACGGTCCTCGCGGACCGGCTCGCCGCCGACGACCTGGCCACCCTGGACCGGCTGCTCGACCCGCGGGACCCGCAGAGCCTGCACCGGCGCCCCGACGTGTACTACGCCACCGCACACACCGTCCACACCGCCCGGCGCGGCTGACCGCCGCCCCCCTCGGCCCGCCCCAGGCGTTCCCAGCCAGACGGGACTTTCGAAACACGCCCCTAGGACACGGGCTCCAGCCGCCACCACTGCGCGGGGGAGTCCGTGTCCTCCCACTGCCGCACGGCCCCGCCGTCCTCCGTCGAACCGTCGGCGACCTCCAGCAGCAGCCCGCTGATGAAGCTGACCAGAGCCACCGTCCCCGGGGACTGGAGGTCCTGCTCGATGATCCACTCCTGGGCGCCGAAGTTGTTGGCCTTCCACTGCTGGACCGCGGCGCCGTTCTCCGTGGAGGCGTTGGCCACGTCGAGCCGCTTGCCGCTGGCCACGTTCACCACATGGTGCAGCCCGCTGCCGCCCAGCACCGGCGCGATGTGCCAGTGCTGGCCCGGCGTGCCGTTCTCCGCCGCCTGCTGGACCCGGGCCCCGCTGCCCTTGGCGCCCTTGTAGACCTCCAGGACCAGCCCACTCGCGACATTGCGCACCCGATAGACGCCCTCGGGGAACGGGGTGGGGGACGGGCTCACCGGCTGTGCTCCTTGCTCGTACGGTGTGACCTCGTACGGTGTGACATGGTCGACATGGTCTGGAACGTGCGCCGGTAGGCGGCCGGGGAGACCCCGACCATGCTGCGCATGTGCTGACGCAGGGAGTTGCCGCTGCCGAAACCGGCCCGGTCGGCGATGTGGTCGACCGGAAGATCGCTCGTCTCCAGCAACTGCTTGGCCAGCTCGACGCGTTGAGCCGTGAGCCACTGCCCGGGCGTGAGACCCGACTCGTCCCGGAAGCGGCGCGTGAACGTCCGTACGCTCATCCGCGCGTGCCCGGCCAGCTCCGCCAAGGTCAGCGGCCGCTCCAGGCGTTCCAGCGCCCACGCGCGCGTCGGCGCGGTCGTGGCCACTGACGGCTCGGGCACCGGCCGTTCGATGAACTGCGCCTGCCCGCCCTCCCGCCACGGCGGTACGACACACAGCCGGGCGACCCGGTTGGCGACGGCACTGCCGTGGTCGCGGCGCACCAGATGCAGACACAGGTCGACGCCCGCGGCGGCGCCCGCCGACGTCAGGACGTCCCCGTCGTCGACGAACAGCACCTCGGCGTCGACGTCGACACGCGGGAAGAGCGCCCGGAAGTGGTCCGCCTCGAACCAGTGCGTCGTCGCGCGGCGCCCGTCGAGGAGCCCGGCGGCCGCCAGAGCGTACGCCCCCGTACAGATGGACACGATCCGCGCGCCGGGCCGGATCCGGGCCAGCGCGGCCGTCAGCTCCCGGCCAAGCAGCCCCTCCTCAGCCTGCTGCCGCAGCGCATGCGCGGGCGGTACGACGACGGTGTCGGCCTCCTCCAGCGCCTCGGGACCGTGCTCGACGGTGACCGAGAAGCCCGCGTCGGTACGGACCGGGGCGCCGTCCGGCGTACACACCCGTACGTCGTACAGCGGCGAGCCGTCCCGGTCCCGCGCGCAGTCGAAGATCCGCGTGGGGATCCCCAGTTCGAAGGGCATCACCCCGTCGAGGGCGAGGACGACCACCCGATGTCTGCCATCACGATCCATGGCCAGATCCTGTCACATCATGGCCATCGGGCCAGTACCCGGGGGCCCGGTCCTGGCAGAGGCTGAGGACATCACCGCACCCTGTGAAACCCCACCATGTGAAAGGGCACACACCCCGATGACCAGCAACGCCGCGACCGCCACCATGCGCGCCATCAGCACCCCCGAATGGGGCGGCCCGGAGGTCCTCACCGAGGTCCGCCTCGCCCGCCCCGAGCCCGGCCCCACCGAGATCCTGGTCCGTGTCCACGCCGCGGGCGTCAACCCCGTCGACTGGAAGTCCCGCGCCACCGGCGGCTTCGGCCAGTGGGACGAGACGCCCGTCCTCGGCTACGACGTCTCCGGAGTGGTGGAGGCCGTCGGCCTCGGTGTCACGTTGTACCGCCCCGGCGACGAAGTGCTCGGCATGCCCGACTTCCCCCGCCAGGCCGGCGCCTACGCCGAGTACGTCACCGGCCCCGCCCGCCACTTCGTCCCCAAGCCGGCCGGCCTTGACCACATCCACGCGGCGGCCCTGCCGCTGGCCGGACTCACCGCCTGGCAGTCCCTCGTCGAGACCGCCCAGCTGCGCCCCGGCCACCGCGTCCTGATCCACGCCGCCGCGGGCGGCGTCGGCCACCTCGCCGTCCAGATCGCCAAGGCCCACGGCGCCCACGTCATCGGCACCGCGAGCGCCCCCAAGCACGCCTTCCTGCGCGAGCTCGGCGCCGACGAGCTGATCGACTACACGACCACCGACTTCACCGAAACCGTACGGGACGTGGACACCGTCCTCGACACCATCGGCGGCGACTACACCGCCCGCTCCCAGGCCGTCCTGCGCGAGGGCGGAACGCTCGTCCCCCTCACCGCCCCGGTCGACGGCGTGCCCGGCTTCACCCTCGTCGAACCGGACTACGCGGGCCTGCGCGCCCTGACCGCGCTGGTCGAGCAGGGCAAACTGCGTGTCGAGGTCGACACCGTCCTGCCGCTCGCCGAGGCGGCGAAGGCCCACGAGCTCGGCGAGACCGGCCGGACCCGCGGCAAGATCGTCCTCACGGTCTGACCCGGCTCACCGGAAGTCCTCCGGGTCCGGGCCGAGCCGCCGGCCCTCGTCCAGCGCGGCGAAGGCCGCCATGTCGTCCTCGTCGAGCGTGAAGTCGAAGATGTCGAGGTTCTCCCGGATCCGGGACGGTGTCACCGACTTGGGGATCGTCACGTTTCCCAGCTGCAGATGCCAGCGCAGCACCACCTGGGCCGGGGTCCGCTCGTGCTTGCGGGCGACCGCCACGACCGTCGGCACTTCCAGCAGGCCGCGCCCCTGCCCGAGCGGCGACCAGGCCTCGGTGGCGATCCCGTAACGGGAGTGTGCGGCACGGGACTCGGCCTGCTGGAACTGCGGGTGCAGCTCGATCTGGTTGACGGCCGGCTCGACGGACGTCTCGGCGACGAGCCGGTCCAGGTGCTGGGGAAGGAAGTTGGAGACACCGATCGCCCGCGCCCGCCCCTCCGCGTAGATCTTCTCGAACGCCTTGTACGTGTCGACGAACGCGTCCCGCGACGGCACCGGCCAGTGGATCAGATATAGATCGACGTAGTCGAGACCCAGCCGGTCCAGGGACGCGTCGAAGGCGCGCAGGGTCGAGTCGAAGCCGTGGTCGCTGTTCCAGAGCTTGGTGGTGACGAAGAGCTCGTCACGGGGGATCCCCGAGCCGGTGACCGCCCGGCCGGTGCCCCGCTCGTTCTCGTAGGCGGCCGCGGTGTCGATCGAGCGGTACCCGGCCTCCAGGGCCGTGGCCACGGCCCGCTCCGCCTCGTCGTCGGGGACCTGCCAGACACCGAAGCCGAGCTGGGGCATGGTGACGCCGTTGTTGAGAGTGATGGAGGGGACCTTCGTCACGGGCTTTCGATCCTTCACTGGTCGTCGGGCACGTCCGTGGGCACGTCCGTCAGGTGTACGTCACCATGGTCGACGATCACCCTGCCCGACGCACGTCCATGCCCGTCCCGGGACGTCCGCGTGCCGAGGTACGCGTCGCGGACCCTCGGATCCGCGCGCACCTCGCCGGGCGTGCCGGCCGCGAGGACCTCGCCCAGGTCCAGCACCACCACCCGGGCGCACAGCTCCATCACGAATGTCACATTGTGCTCGACGAGGAGGACCGCGCAGTCTTCCTCGTCCGCCATGTGACGTACCACCTCCGCCAGCTGCCCGCGCTCCCGCGCCGTCATGCCCGACGCCGGTTCGTCCAGGAGCAGCACCCGGGGCGGATCGGCCAGCGCACGGGCCAGCTCCACCATCCTGGCCTGGCCCACCGGCAGTGCCCCGGCGTACGCGCCCGTGAGGTCCTCCAGGCCGCATTCCCGCAGCACCGACGCCGCCCGCGCCCGGTGCTCGCGGGTACTGCCCCGGCGCCACTCCTGCGCGACGACGAGATTGTCCTCGACCGTCAACTGCCCGAAGAGCTGCTGCCGTTGGAAGGTGCGGCGCAGCCCGTGCCGAGCCCGCCACACCGGCGAACGGCGGGTGACGTCACGGCCGTCGAGCAACACCCGGCCCTCGTCGGGCCGCCGGATCCCCGACACCACGTCGAACAGTGTCGTCTTGCCCGCCCCGTTGGGCCCGATCAGCCCGCACACCTCGCCCGGCCGCACCCCTATCCGTACGTCCCACAGGGCCCGCACCCCGCCGAAGCGGACCCCGACCCCGGAGGTCTCCAGCGCGTACCCGCTCATCGGCGCCTCCCCTGCGAGAGACCCAGATAGGCCTCCGTCAGCCGGTCCGTCTCCACCTCCGCGCGCGGCCCGCACCACGAGACGACGCCCTGCGCCAGATAGGCGACCGTGTCCGCGATGCCGAGGACCTCGGCGGCCTTCTCCTCGACGAGCAGCAGCGCGGTGCCATTGGCGCGCAACTCAAGGAGGAGGGTGAAGACGTCGTCCACCACGCGCGGCGCGAGCCCGAGCGACGGCTCGTCGGCCACCAGCACCGCGGGCGGGCGTTGCAGCAGCGGCGCGAGAGCCAGCAGCTGCTGCTCGCCCCCGGACAGCGAACCGGCGGCCACGTTCCGGCGCCGGGCCAAGGCCCCGAACCGGTCGTAGACCGCGTCACGGGCGTCCCGGTCGGCGAGCTGGAGCAGCAGGTTCTCCTCGATGGTCAACCCCGGGAAGATGCCCCGCCCTTCCGGCGCCAGCAGCACCCCGCGCCGCGCCCGCCCCACCGCCCCCTCCCGCGACACCTCGCGCCCGCCGACCCGGAGCTCACCCCGCCGAGGGCGGAGCAGCCCGGCCGCGACGCGGCATGTCGTCGACTTTCCCGCCCCGTTGGGGCCGAGCAGGGCGAGGATCTCCCCGGGCCGTACGGCGAGGTCGACACCGTGCAGTACGGGTGCGGTGCCGTAACCGGCGTGCACGCCGTCCAGTCGCAGCGCGGTGCCGTCGCACGCGACCGCCCCCGTTTCCGCCGCCCTCGGCTCCTTCCCATGCGCCGACGCCGACGCCGACGCCGACGCCGACGCCGACCCGGGCCCCGGCTCCCGTACCGGCCGCCCGCCCGCGGGCCCGCCCGCCTGTCTGCGCGCGTACCGCCGCAGCGGGATCGCCGCGCAGTAGCCGTCCGGATCGTTGGCCAGCGCCAGGCCCGCCAGACCGAACAGGATCACCGGAAGATGCGCGGACTCGGTGACGTACTGCGACAGCAGATGCGGGGCCAGCGCGAAGACCAGGCCGGCGACCACCGCGTACTGCGGCCGCCGTACCCCCGCCGCGACCACGACCGCCAGCCAGATCAGCCCCGTCATCGCAGTGAAGTCCGTCGCCGTGACACGGGTGTTGTACGAGGCGTACATGACGCCGCCGAAGCCCGCCAGGCCGGCCGAGACGGTGAAGAGGAGGAGTTTCGTCCGCACGACCGAGACACCGGAGGCGAGTGCCGCCTCGGGGGCCGACCGTACGGCCAGCATCGCCCGTCCCCGGGCGGAGTGGCGCAGCCGCGTCAGCGCGTACACGGTGACCGTACACAGCACCACGAGCGCGACCCCCATCGCCCGGTCGTCCGTGAGGTCGAGCGGCCCGATCACCGGGCGCGGGATCTCCCAGCCGGTGTCGCCGTTGCGCAGCCACCGGAACTGGAAGAGGACCTGATCGGCCAGGAAGGCCAGGGCCAGCGTCGCCAGCGCCAGCGACCGGCCGCCAAGACGCAGCGCGGGCAGCGCCACCACCGCGCCGAGCAGCGCGGCGACACCGGTCCCGACGGCCAGGGCGAGGACGAACGGCCAGCCGTGGCTCATCAGCAGCCCGGCGACCAGCGCCGCCCCCGTCACGAAGGTGGCCTGGGCGAGGGAGACCATCGCCCCGAGCCCGGTCACCACCGTGAACGACACGAACACGAGGGAGATCGCGAGCCCTTGGGTGAGGATCCCGCTCCAGAAAGGTGTCGTGACGGTGTAGAAGGCGACGCACAGCACTGCCGCCGCCGCCAGCCACGGCGCCCACCGGCGCGCCCAGGTCGCACCCGCCAGGTGGTCCACCGGCGGGGCCTCCGCCGTGGCCGTCCCCGCCGCCCGTCCTCGGCGCGCCCGGATCAGCAGACCGGTGAAGAGGATCAGGAACGGTACCGCCGTGCGGAAGCCGGTGATGCCCTCCGCGAAGGTCGCGTACCCGGCGACCAGGTTCTGCAGCACCCCGAGCGCGAGGCCGCCCGCGAAGGCGAGCGGCACCGACACGAACCGCCCCAGCACGGCGGCCGTCGCCGACACGAACAGGAACAGCGTGTAGTCGTGCGCGGAGAGGCCCAGCAGCGGCGTGGCGAGCACACCCGCCAGACCCGCGAGCCCCGACGACAGCATCCACGCGATCGACGAGAGCCGGTCGGCGCTGATGCCCCGCAGCTCGACGAGGCCGCGGTTGTCGACGGCCGCCCGCAGCCGCAACCCGAGGCGCGTGTGGCGCATGAGCACCCACAGCGCCACCGCCGCCACCGCCGTCACGCCCCACGTGATCAGCTGGTCGGAGTCGATGCCGACACCGTCCAGCGGCTGCCAGGACACGGCGGGGCTCGGCCCGACGCCCGGCAGCCCGAACTGGTTCTCCGCGGGCACCACCGGCGCGCCCGCGTCGGCCAGCAGCTCCACCACCCACAGCCCCCCGGCCGGCAGCGCGACCAGCAGCCCGATCGTGGCCACGATCTGCGCGGTCTCACCGACCCGCGCCAGCTTGCGGAACATCAGCCGGTCCAGGCCCCAGCCGATCCCTGGGGCCACGACGCACACCAGCAGCAGCGCCGTGGGCACGGCCGGCCAGCCGAAGCCGGAGTGCAGCTCGTAGAAGGCGAGCGCGCAGAGGTAGGCGGTGGCGCCGTGCGCGAAGTTGAAGAGCCCGGAGGCGGAGTACGACAGGACGAGTCCCGTCGCGAGCAGGGCGTACAGCGCGCCCGAGACCAGTCCGCTCAGTACGAATCCCAGCAGGTCACCCATGCCGAATGCCGGATTGCCGGGGCCGTCAGTCGAACGGGATCGGCGGGTAGCACCGGAACGGCACGGACACCTCGTACCGCCCGTCCTTGAGCTGGACGAGCGCCCCGCAGCCGAAGCTCTCCTTGCGCCCCTTGGGCAGGGCACGGTCGCCCACCAGCGTGCCGGTGTCGGAGAAGGAGGCGGCGGCCTGCTGGAAGGAGTCGACGCTCAGGTCCTTGCCGGCCTTCTCGGCGAGGGAGAGGAAGAGGTCGGCGGACATGTATCCGGTCACCATGTGCATGTTGAGCGGCACGTCCTTGCCGCCCGAGGCCTTCCGGATGTCCTCCTTGAACTGCCTCATCGCCGGTGTGTCCGACTCGAACGGCTGAAATTGCAACAACACATGCACACCGTCCAGCGCCTGCCGCGTCGTGTCCTTGGCGAGCAGCCCCGGGTCGTAGTCGGTCGGATCGGAGATCACCCCGCGGTAGCCGGCCCGCTTGAGTGCGGTGAACAGGCCGATGTTGTACGGGGTCTGCATCACGGAGACCACCGCGTCGGGCGCCTTGCCACCGTGGGAGCGCAGGATCTCCTTGGTGTACGCGGACCAGTCGTTCGGGGTCGAGGCGGCCGGGACGACGGCCTTGGCGTACGAGACGGTGAACCCGGCCGCGGTGAAGCCGCGGGTGAACGTACGGATGCCGAACTTCCCGGCGTCGTTGTCGGTGGCGATCAGTGCGACCGACTTGCCCTTCGCGCCGCCGAGGACGGCGCCGAGGCCTTCGGGCCAGGTCTGGTTGAGGGTGCCGCCGGGCATGGGGACCAGGCAGCCGTTGAATCCGTAGAGGTGGGCGGGGCCGCAGAAGGACGGCAGGGTGCCCCAGCCGATCGTCGGCACCTTCTGCTGGTCGAGGAAGTCGGCGCCGGTGAAGGTGACCGAGCTCATCGGGGAGACGGCGAAGACCTTGTCCTGCTGGACCAGTTTGCGCGCGGCGGCGAGGTTCTTGGCCGGATCCTGACCGTCGTCCTCGGCGCCCAGATACTCGATCTTCCCCCCGTGGACGCCGCCTTCCGCGTTGGCGCGGTCGTAGCGGGCCCGGGCGCCGAGGTCGGTGTCCTTCTTGGAGTAGCCGCTGGCGGTGGTCATGGAGACGATGCCGCCGACCTTGATGGACGTGGCGCTCACTCCCCGGGTGGCGGAGCCGGGGCCCTCGCCCGGACTGCCGCCGGTGGAGGCGGAGTTGCACGCGGTGGCGAGAAGCAGGGCGGCGGTGGCCGCGGCGAGGGTGCGGATCGATCGCAACACGGTGGGTCCCTCCGTCAAGTGACCCGAATTGTGCGGTGGGGCTGATCGACCGTCAATAACTGACGCAGCATCAATTGATGAGGCGTCAGTATGGATCTCGGGCGCGCCGGTCGCTCCCCGGGTGCCCCGCCCGTCAGCCGTAGAGCGCGTTCACTTCCGCCGCGTACGCCGCCTCGATCGCCTTCCGCTTCAGCTTCAGCGACGGCGTCAGCAGCCCGTGCTCCTCGCTGAACGGATGCGCCAGGATCCGGAACGTACGGATCGACTCCGTCTGCGACACCGCCGTGTTGGCCGCCACCACCGCCCGCCGTATCTCCGTCTCCAGGGCCGGATCCCGCACCAGCTCGGCGGCCGGCAGCGGCGGCCGGTTCTGCATCGCGAGCCAGTGCTCGACCGCCTCCTGATCCACCGTCACCAACGCGGCGATGTACGGCCGGTCGTTGCCGACGACGATGCACTGCGCCACCAGCGGATGCGCCCGCACCCGCTCCTCCAGACCCGCCGGCGACACACTCTTGCCGCCCGAGGTCACCAGGATCTCCTTCTTCCGCCCGGTGATCGTCAGATAGCCGTCCTCGTCGAGCGCGCCAAGATCCCCGGTGGCCAGCCAGCCGTCCCGGAGCACCGCCCCGGTGGACTGCGGATCGTTCAGATAGCCGGAGAAGATGTGCGGGCCCCGCAGCCACACCTCCCCGTCCTCGGCGATGTGCACCGTCGTCCCCGGGATCGGCTGCCCGACCGTGCCGTACTTCGTCTGCTCCGGCGGGTTCGCCGTCGCCGCCGCCGACGACTCCGTCAGCCCGTAACCCTCGTAGACCGTCACCCCCGCGCCCTCGAAGAAAAGCCCGAGCCGCCGGTCCATCCCCGAACCGCCCGACATCGCGTGCCGGACCCTGCCGCCCATCGCCTCGCGCACCTTCCCGTACACGAGCTTCTCGAAAAACTGGTGCTGCACCCGCAGCGGCGCCGACGGCCCGGGCCCCAGGCCGAACGCCCGCTGCTCCAAGGCCTCCGCGTAGCGCACCGCCACCTCGACCGCCTTGTCGAACGGTCCGACCCTGCCCTCCCTCTCGGCCCTGCGCCGCGCCGCGTGGAAGACCTTCTCGAAGATGTACGGCACCGCCAGGATGAACGTCGGCCGGAACGCGGCCAGATCGGGCAGCAGGGCACTCGCCGCGAGGACGGGCTGATGGCCGATCTTCACCCCGCTGCGGATCGCCGCCACCTCCACCATCCGCCCGAAGACATGCGCGAGCGGCAGGAACAGCAGCGTCGACGGCTCATCACCGGGCTTGCAGTGGAACACCGGCTCCCAGCGCCCCGTCAGCACATCCGACTCGAACATGAAATTGGAGTGTGTAATGACACAGCCCTTGGGGCGGCCCGTCGTCCCCGACGTGTAGATCACGGTCGCCACCGACTCCGGCGTCACCGCCCGCCGATGCCGGTGCACCACGTCCTCGTCGACCGCCGCGCCCGCCGCCACCAGCTTCGCCACCGCACCCGCGTCCAACTGCCACAGCCGCTTCAGCCGCGGCAGCCGGTCCACCACCGAGCCGATCGTCATCGCATGGTCCTCGTGTTCCACCACGCACGCGGTCACCTCGGCGTCGTGCAGCATCCAGAACACCTGCTCGGCGGAGGACGTCGGATACACCGGCACCGGCTGCGCGCCGACCGTCCACAGCGCGAAGTCGAAGAGCGTCCACTCGTAGCGCGTACGGGACATCACGGCGACCCGGTCGCCGAACCGTACGCCGTGCGCGATCAGCCCCCTGGCCAGCGCGAGGACCTCGTCACGGAACTCCCGCGCCGTCACGTCCCGCCAGTGTCCGGCGGCATCCTTACGGCCGAGGGCGACCCGGTCCGGAGCGTTCTGGGCATGGTCGAACACGGCGTCCGCCAGGCCCCCGACCTGAGGCGCCGCCTCCACGGGCGGCGCAGTGAACTCGCGCAATGACTTGCTCCTTGGTGGCGCTCCGCACAGCGCCGGTGACGGTACCCCACCCCCGGGCCCGGCGGGAGGGCCTTCACAATGTCCGGACAACTGACAACGTCACAGGTCAGACCGGGGGAGCGGCGTTCGGCCCGGAGGAGGGAGGGATGGTGGGGAGAGATCGGAGCCGCGCTACTGACTCACGGGTAAGTAGTGGACGGGTGGAATCTCCACCGAATCCGTAACGTGCGGTCACGGCGCAGATCCTTCAGTCCCCCGCCGCCGGACCGCGCAGCCGGTCACCGCTCGCGAGGATCGCCGAGGCCAGCGCGTCCGCCGCCTCCCGCGCGCCCCGCGGATGCTCCGCCTGCCGTACGACGAAGTCGACGCCCCCGAGCTCCGGCAGACCCGCGCGGGCCGGCACGGGGGTGAGGCCCGGCGGGATCAGACCGCGCGTATGCGCCATGACGCCCAGGCCCGCGCGGGCCGCCGCGATCAGACCGCTCAGACTGGAGCTCGTACAGGCGATCCGCCATGCCCGGCCCTGCGCCTCCAGCGCCTCCAGAGCGCGGGCCCGGGTGATCCCCGGGGCCGGGAAGACGATCAGCGGCACCGGACGGTCCGGGTCAAGACGCAGCCGGGGCGCCCCGATCCAGGTGAGCGCCGACTGCCAGACCAGCTCGCCCCGGCTGTCCCCGGCGGGGCGCTTCGCCAGGATCAGATCGAGACGTCCCGCCTCCAGCTGCGAGTGCAGCGTGCCGGAGAGCTCGACCGTCAGCTCCAGATCGACCTCGGGGTGATCGCGCCGGAACGCCTCAAGGACCTCCGGGAGGCGGGTGACCACGAAGTCCTCGGACGCGCCGAACCGCAGCCGGCCCGCCAGCCGGGTCCCGGTGAAGAAGGCCGCCGCCCGTTCATGGGCCTGGAGGATCGTCCGCGCGAAACCGAGCATCGCCTCGCCGTCCTCGGTGAGATCGACGCTGTGCGTGTCGCGGCTGAACAGCTGGCGGCCGGTCGCCTCCTCCAGCCGCCGCACATGCTGGCTGACCGTCGACTGGCGCAGCCCCAGACGGCGCGCCGCCCGCGTGAAGCTCAGCGTCTGGGCGACGGCGAGGAAGGTCCGCAGCTGCGTCGGGTCGTACACACCCTCATGTTATTGCGGATCACGATCGCAGTAAGAGTGGTGTACGGGATTCCCGATTGCTCGGGCAGCGAGCACGATGGGAGGGAACGGTCGGCGGCAGCGGCTCCTCAGTCGCGCCGACGCCCCAGGCGCGGCCCGCGTCCACGGCCCCGTACCGCCGCCATCCCTTTCGCAAGCCGCCCAGACGCCGTACACACCCCAGAGGAGCCCCCGCCGCCCATGAGCCGCCGCACCACCCTCCTGCCAGCCTGGCTGCCCATCGACCCGTACGTCCTGCTCCTCCTGGGTACGGTCGGCGTCGCGGCCCTGCTCCCGGCCTCCGGAGCCGCCGCCGACATGGTCGGATCGGCCTCCACCGGGGCGATCGCGCTGCTCTTCTTCCTCTACGGCGCCCGACTCTCCACCCGCGACGCACTGGACGGGCTCACCCACTGGCGGCTCCACCTGACCGTGCTCGCCTGCACCTTCGTCATCTTCCCGCTGCTCGGCCTCGCCGCCCGCGGACTCGTACCGGCCATCCTCACCCCCGCCCTGTACGGCGGGCTGCTCTTCCTGTGCCTGGTCCCCTCGACGATCCAGTCCTCCATCGCGTTCACCTCGCTCGCCCGCGGCAACGTCGCCGCAGCCATCTGCGCCGGCTCCTTCTCCAGCCTCGCCGGGATCGTGCTCACCCCGCTCCTCGCCGCGCTGCTCATCGGCGGCAGCGCCGGAGGCTTCTCCGCCGACTCCCTGCTGAAGATCGTGCTCCAGCTGCTCGTGCCGTTCCTCGCGGGACAGCTGCTGCGGCGCTGGGTGAGCGGCTTCCTGCTGCGGCACAAGAAGGTCCTCGGTTACGTCGACCGCGGCTCGATCCTGCTCGTCGTCTACACCGCCTTCAGTCAGGGCATGGTCGCGGGCATCTGGCAGCAGGTCACCCCCGGCCGTCTCGCCGCGCTGCTCGCGGTCGAGGCAGTGCTGCTCGCCGTGATGCTGGGGCTCACCTGGTACGGGTCCGGTCGCCTTGGCTTCAGCCGGGAGGACCGCATCGCGATTCAGTTCGCCGGGTCGAAGAAGAGCCTCGCGGCCGGTCTGCCGATGGCGAGCGTGCTGTTCGGGGCCCAGGCCGCGCTGGCCGTCCTCCCCCTGATGCTCTTCCACCAGATGCAGCTGATGGTCTGCGTGGTGATCGCCGCGCGCCGCTCCCGCGACGTGGGCGACGCGAACGCGAACGCGCCGGCCGAGGCCCGGGACACCGTCCCGGCCGGAAATTGACCCCTGCCGGGACCGGGGAGGGCTCCCGCCGCGGGGGCAAGATCATCCGGGCCCCTAGAGTGACCGTATGTCCCTAGACGCCGGCCGCCGAACCGGCCACACCTGGATACGCCCGGGCGCCTCCCGCCCCTGCACCCTCGTCGTCTGCCGGGGCTGCTGCTGCGGCGACGCGCGCAAGCACCCTGGTACCGACCACGCCGGTCAGCTCGCCCGGCTGCGCGAGGCCGCGGCCGCCTCCGGCGGACGGCTTCAGGTGCGTACGAGCGACTGCCTCGGCCCGTGCGCGCAGGCCAACGTGATCGTGGTCCAGCCCTCGACCGAAGGCCGACGCAAGGGAGCCCGCGCGGCCTGGATCGGCTTCACCCTCGACGACGACGTCCTCGACGACATCCTCGCCTGGACCGCCGCGGGCGGCCCCGGCATCGCGCAACCCCCGGCCGCGCTCGCCCTCCAGCTGATCGACCCGCCCGCCGGGTAAGCCCCCGCCTCAGCCCGTCTCCGCCGGTCTGAGCCCGCCTCAGTCCGCCGAGACCGCGGCCCCGAGGGCTATCCGGTGCTCACCCGCGTACACGTTCATGTCCGGGCCGCGCAGAAAACCGACCAGCGTCAGGCCCGTCTCCAAGGCCAGATCCACCGCGAGCGACGACGGCGCCGACACCGCCGCGAGCACCGGAATGCCCGCCATCACCGCCTTCTGCGCCAGCTCGAACGACGCCCGGCCCGACACCAGCAGCACCGCCCGCTCCAGCGGCAGCCGGTCCTCCCGCAGCGCCCGCCCGACCAGCTTGTCCACGGCGTTGTGCCGGCCCACGTCCTCCCGTACGTCCAGCAGCTCACCCGACTCGGAGAACAGCGCGGCCGCATGCAGCCCTCCGGTCCGGTCGAAGACCCGCTGTGCCGCCCGCAGCCGATCGGGAAGCCCGGCGAGCAGGTCGGGGGTCACCCGCACCGGGGGAGTGTCGGCGATCGGGAAGCGCGCGGTGGTGCGTACGGCGTCCAGGCTGGCCTTGCCGCACAGCCCGCACGACGACGTCGTGTAGACGTTCCGCTCCAGGGTGATGTCGGGCACGGGCACCCCGGGCGCGAGCTGCACGTCCACCACGTTGTAGGTGTTGGTGCCGTCGTCCTTGGCGCCGGCGCAGTACACGATGTTCCGTACGTCCGACGCGGCGCCCAGCACGCCCTCGCTGACCAGGAACCCGGCGGCCAGCGCGAAGTCGTCGCCCGGCGTCCGCATGGTGATCGCCAGCGGGCGGCCGTTGAGCCGGATCTCCAGCGGCTCCTCGGCGACCAGCGTGTCGGGGCGGGCGGACACAGCCGCGCCCCGGATCCGCAGGGTGCGCCGACGCTCGGTGACCCGTCCCATGGCAATCAGTCCCCTTGGTCTCGAAGAGCGGTGGGTTCGATCTCATTGTCCTGCACCTGTTGTCCCGCACGTGCACGGTGACACTGCTGCGGGGTGGGGGGCGGGGGGCGGGGTGCACGGTGACATTGCTCCGCGCTGCAGGCGGGCGCCCGAGCCCGGATGTCGTGTATGCCGCATTCGTCCCGACGCGCGGCGCGTGCCCCTCTTGTTGTGGACTCTCCAACAGCTGCCCACGAATCTTGGTGGTTCACGCACCCGGTTACCCATCAGTCGCTGACAACACTGGAGAGCTCCTGACGCACACAGCCAAACCAAGGGGGTCCCGGGCATGACGGGCACGCTTACCACGGGAACTCGAATCACCGCACTCGGGCACTACCAGCCCGCCCGGATCCTCACCAACGAGGACCTGGCTGCGTTGGTCGACACGAGCGACGAGTGGATCACCACCCGGGTCGGTATCAAAACCCGCCACATCGCCGGACCCGACGAGCCCGTCGACGAGCTCGCCGCACACGCCGCCGCCAAGGCCCTCGCCTCCGCCGGACTCGCCCCCACCGACATCGACCTCGTTCTCGTCGCCACCTCCACCGCCATCGACCGCTCGCCGAACACCGCCGCCCGCGTCGCCGCGCGCCTCGGCATGTCGGCGCCCGCCACGATGGACCTCAACGTCGTCTGCGCCGGTTTCACCCACGCCCTGGCCACCGCCGACCACGCCGTACGCGCCGGATCGGCGACCCGCGCCCTGGTCATCGGGGCCGACAAGATGGCCGACATCGTCGACTGGACCGACCGCACCACCTGCGTCCTCGTCGGCGACGGCGCCGGCGCCGCGGTCGTCGAGGCCACCGCACCCGGCGAAGAGCCCGGCATCGGCCCGGTGCTGTGGGGCTCGGTCCCCGAGATGGGCCACGCCGTACGCATCGAGGGCACCCCGCCCCGCTTCGCCCAGGAAGGCCAGAGCGTCTACCGCTGGGCCACCACCCAGCTCCCGCCCATCGCCCGCCAGGTCTGCGCCCGGGCCGGCCTCACCCCCGAAGACCTCGCCGCGGTCGTCCTGCACCAGGCCAACCTGCGCATCATCGAACCGGTCGCCCAGAAGATCGGCGCGGTGAACGCCGTCGTCGCCCGCGACGTCGTCGACTCCGGCAACACCTCGGCCGCCTCCATCCCGATGGCCCTGTCCAAGCTCGTCGAACGCGGTGAGATCCCCTCCGGCTCCCCGGCCCTGCTCTTCGGCTTCGGCGGCAACCTCTCCTACGGCGGTCAGGTCGTACGCACCCCCTGACCGGGCCCTGTCGACGCACGGGCGGAAGCTCCGACCCTCGCTTTGTCCTCGGTGCGGCGAAAGTTCGCGGTGATTGCTGCGCAACTTCTTCCCACCCCGGGACAGCGCTGCTACGTTCCCCTCGAAAGCCAGGCCGAGTACGGCCGAAGCCGCAGCCGCAGGCGGGAGGGGCGCGTGAGACGCATGACCGCACGACCGGCCAACGCGCATCAGGCGCGCCTGCTGCGCCTGCTGCGCGACGGCGGCCCCAACTCCCGTGCCCAGCTGGGCGATCAGATCGACCTGTCCCGTTCCAAGCTCGCGGTCGAGGTCGACCGGCTCCTGGAGACCGGGCTCGTCGTCGCCGACGGACTCGCCGCCTCCCGCGGCGGGCGCCGTTCACACAACATCCGCCTCGCACCCCAACTCCGCTTCCTGGGCATCGACATCGGGGCCACGTCGGTCGATGTCGCCGTCACCAACGCCGAGTTGGAGGTGCTAGGACACCTCAACCACCCCATGGACGTCCGAGAGGGCCCCGTCGCCGTCTTCGAACAAGCCCTGTCGATGGCGAACAAGCTCCGCGCCTCGGGCCTCGCCGAAGGCTTCGACGGGGCGGGAATCGGCGTCCCTGGCCCCGTCCGCTTCCCCGAAGGCGTCCCGGTCGCCCCGCCGATCATGCCCGGCTGGGACGGCTTCCCGGTCCGGGAGGCGCTCAGCCAGGAACTCGGCTGCCCGGTCATGGTCGACAACGACGTGAACCTCATGGCGATGGGGGAGCAGCACGCCGGTGTCGCCCGCTCCGTCGCCGACTTCCTCTGCGTCAAGATCGGTACGGGCATCGGCTGCGGCATCGTCGTCGGCGGCGAGGTCTACCGCGGAACGACCGGCAGCGCCGGCGACATCGGCCACATCCAGGTCGACCCGGCCGGACGCGACTGCGCCTGCGGCAACAAGGGCTGCCTGGAGGCCCACTTCAGCGGCGCGGCGCTCGCCCGCGACGCCGAGGAGGCGGCCCGTACCGGACGCTCACCGGAACTCGCCGCCCGTCTCGACACGGCCGGGACCCTCACCGCCGCCGATGTCGCCGCGGCCGCCGCCGCGGGCGACGCCACCGCCCTCACCCTGATCCGCGAGGGCGGCAACCGGGTCGGCCAGGTCATCGCCGGACTCGTCAGCTTCTTCAACCCCGGACTCGTCGTCATCGGCGGCGGCGTGACCGGCCTCGGCCACAACCTCCTCGCCAGCGTCCGTACCCAGGTCTACCGCCAGTCCCTGCCCCTGGCCACCGGCAACCTCCCCATCGTCCTTGGGGAACTCGGCCAGACGGCGGGCGTGACCGGCGCGGCCCGCCTCATCAGCGACCACCTCTTCTCACCTGCCTGAGGGGCCGGCGGGGCGGGGGGCCACCGGGCGTCGGCCCGGGCCCGCCGCGCCGCCGGTGTCCCAGCGACCAACTCGGCCCCAGCGACCACCTTGGCCCCAGCTGTGACCTCTGCCCCACGCGTACCTCTGCCCCACGCGTACCTCTGCCCCACGTGCACCACCGCCCCCCGCACCGGCGCATCTCCGTACGTCCGTACCCCCGCCCCACCCCCGTGACCACCCGCTCAGGCGCAACCCGCACCCGCCGAGGGGAACACCAATGGCACCCGAACAGGCCCCGCCCCCACCCGCACCCCCGCCCCTGCTCACCATGGAAGGCATCACCAAGTCCTTCCCCGGCGTCCGCGCCCTCGACGGCGTCGACCTGGAAGTCCGGGCCGGCGAAGTCCACTGCCTCCTCGGCCAGAATGGAGCCGGCAAATCCACCCTCATCAAAGTCCTCGCCGGAGCCCACCAGCCCGACGGCGGCCGCATCACCTGGCGCGGCACCCCCGTCGTCCTCCCCACCCCGACCGCCGCCATGCGCCTCGGCATCGCCACCATCTACCAGGAACTCGACCTGGTGGAAGGCCTGTCCGTCGCCGAGAACGTCCACCTCGGACACGAGCCCACCACCGCCGGATTCGTCGTCCACGCCCGCACGGCCCGGACCGCCACGGCCGACCTCCTGAAGCGACTCGGCCACCCGGAGATCGCCCCAGCCGCCCCCGTCGCCCAACTCTCCGCCGCCCAGCGGCAGATCGTCTCCATGGCCCGCGCCCTCTCCCACGACGTACGCCTGATCGTCATGGACGAACCGTCCGCCGCCCTCGACCCCGACGAGGTCGCCAACCTCTTCCGTATCGTCGAGGCCCTCACCGCCGACAACGTCGCCGTCGTCTACATCTCCCACCGCCTGGAGGAGATCCGCACCATCGGCGACCGGGTCACCGTCCTCAAGGACGGCCGGGCCGTCGCCGTCGGACTGCCCGCCCGGCAGACCCCGACCAAAGACATCGTTGCCATAATGACCGGCCGGAACGTCGAATACGTCTTCCCCGACCGGCCGCCCACCCCGCCGCAGCCGGCCGCCGCCCCCGTCCTCACCGTCGAAGGCCTCGCCCGCGACGGCGAGTTCGCCGCCCTCGACCTGGAACTGCGCCCCGGCGAAATCGTCGGACTCGCCGGACTCGTCGGCTCCGGACGCTCCGAGATCCTGGAGACGGTCTACGGAGCCCGCACCCCCACCGCCGGACGGGTCCTCGTCGACGGCAAACCCCTGCGCCCCGGCAGCGTCCGCGCCGCCGTCCGCGCCGGCCTCGGCCTCGCCCCCGAGGAACGCAAGGCCCAAGGCCTGCTCCTGCTCGAATCCGTCACCCGCAACGTCTCGGTGTCCTCCCTCTCCCGCTTCTCCCGCGCCGGCTGGCTGGACCGTACGGCCGAACGGGACGCCGCCCGCACCGCCACCCGCGCCCTGTCCCTGCGGCCCGACCGCCCCGACGCGCCCGTCCGCACCCTCTCCGGCGGCAACCAGCAGAAAGCCGTACTCGCCCGCTGGCTGCTGCGCGGCTGCCGGGTCCTCCTGCTCGACGAACCCACCCGCGGCGTCGACGTCGGCGCCCGCGCCGAGCTCTACGCCGTGATCCGGCGCCTCGCCGACGACGGACTCGCCGTCCTGCTCGTCTCCAGCGAAATCCCCGAGGTACTCGGGCTCGCCGACCGCGTCCTGGTGCTCAAGGAGGGCCGGGTCGTCCATACGGCACCCGCCCGGGACCTCGACGAACACCGCGTACTCGACCTCGTGATGGAAGGGAGCCCGACGCCATGACCGTGTCCACCACCAAGACGTCCGCGAACTCCGCGACGTCCGCGGCCTCCGGGGCCTGCGCACAGGAGGGCGGCCGGTCGGCCCGGATGCGCCGGGCGCTCGGCCTCAAGGCCGATGTCCGCAACCTCTCCCTCCTCGGTGTCCTCGCCGTACTGATCGCGGTCGGCGGCTTCACCCGCCCCGCCGAGTTCCTCGCCACCTCCAACCTCCAACTCGTCCTCACCCAGGCCTCGGTCATCGGCGTCGTCACCGTCGGCATGACCTTCGTCATCACCAGCGGCGGCATCGACCTGTCGGTCGGCGCGATCGTCGCCCTCGCCTCCGTCTGGGCAACCACCCTCGCCACCCAGGAGTACGGCTTCGCGGGCATCCTCTTCACCGCCGTCGTCGTCGGCCTCGCCTGCGGCCTCGTGAACGGGCTGCTCATCGCGTACGGCGGCATGGTCCCCTTCATCGCCACCCTCGCCATGCTCGCCTCGGCACGCGGACTCGCCCTCCAGATCACCGACGGCCGCACGCAGATCGTCACCGTCCAGTCCGTCCTCGACCTCGGACTGCCCGACGCCTACCTCCTCGGCATCCCCCCGCTCGTCCTCGTCTTCGCCGCCGTCACCCTCGCCGGCTGGCTGATCCTCGGCCGCACCACCTTCGGGCGCCGCACCGTCGCCGTCGGCGGCAACGACGAAGCCGCCCGCCTCGCCGGCATCGACGTCCGACGCCAGCGCCTCTACCTCTACCTGCTGTCCGGACTGTGCTGCGGCATCGCCGCGTTCCTGCTGATCGTCCTGTCCGGCTCCGGCCAGAACACCAACGGCAACCTCTACGAACTCGACGCCATCGCCGCCGCCATCATCGGCGGCACCCTCCTCAGCGGGGGCCGCGGCACCATCGTCGGCTCCGTCCTCGGCGTCCTCGTCTTCACCACCATCACCAACATCTTCGCCCTCAACAACCTGCAGAGCGACGTCCAGCAGATCGCCAAGGGCGCGATCATCGTCGCCGCCGTCCTCGTCCAGCGCCGCACCGCACGCGCCGACGGCACCTGAGCCCGCCCCTACTCCGCACCGCCCACAGACCCCCACACCCACCCCCTCCCCGGAAGGGTCCGATCGCCATGCCAACACCCAGTCGCAGAGGACTGCTCTTCGGCACCGCCGCCGTCTCCGCCGGAGCGCTGCTCACCGCCTGCACCAGCAACGAGCCCCGCGCGAAGGAACCGGCCGCCAACAACGCACCCGCCGCCGACGACAAGCCCGGCACCCCCGTCACCATCGGCTTCGCCGGCCCCCAGGCCGACCACGGCTGGCTCAACGCCATCAACCAGAACGCCAAGGAACGCGCCAAGAAGTACTCCGAGGTGACCCTGGAGATCACCGAAGGCTCCAACGACACCGCCGCCCAGATCGGCCAGATCCAAACCCTGATCAACAAGAAGGTCGACGTGCTGGTGATCCTGCCCGCCGACGGCAAGGCCCTCACCCAGGTCGGCCTCCAGGCCATGAAAGCCGGCATACCCGTCGTCAACCTCGACCGCGTCTTCGCCTCCCCGCAGGCCTACCGCTGCTGGATAGGCGGCGACAACTACGGCATGGGCCTCAACGCCGGCCGCTTCATCGGCGAGAAACTCAAAAACAAGCCCGGCGCCAAGGTCGTCGAACTCGCCGGCCTGGACAGCCTGGAACTCACCAAACAGCGCACCCAGGGCTTCGACGACGCCCTCAAGAACTACCCCAACATCACCAAAGTCGCCCGCCAGGCCGCCGAGTTCACCGTCGAGTCCGGCCAGGCCAAAATGGCCCAACTGCTCCAGGCCCAGAGCCAGTTCGACGCCCTGTGGAACCACGACGACGACCAGGGCGTAGGCGCGCTGCGCGCCATCGCCCAGGCAGGCCGCAAGGAGTTCCTGATGGTCGGCGGCGCCGGCGCCAAGTCCGCCATGGACGCCATCAAGGCCGACAACAGCGTCCTCAAGGCCACGGTCCTCTACCCGCCGACCATGGCCGCCTCCGCCATCGACCTGGCCCGCGCACTCGCCCAGAAGAAGGGCGTGGCCGGCCTGTCCGAGCTGGAGATCCCCGCCTCCATCACCCTCTACTCGGCCGTCGTCACCAAGGACAACGTCGACGAATACCTGCCCACGGGCTTCAGCTGAGCCCACGCGGAGCACTGGCGGCAGCGCCGAAGGGCACCGGCGCCGCGGCCGCCGCCGGGCCGCCCCGGCCCCACCGCGTACACCGACGAGGAGGAATCCGTATGGAACAGAGCGACAGCGCCGACACACCGCCGGCACTCGGCGTCGGCATGGTCGGCTACGCCTTCATGGGCGCCGCCCACTCCCAGGGATGGCGCACCGTGGGCCGCGTCTTCGACCTGCCGCTGCGCCCCGTTCTCGCCGCCATCGGCGGCCGCGACGCCGTGGCCGTACGCGCCGCCGCCGACCGGCACGGCTGGGCCGCGGCCGAGACCGACTGGCGCGACCTCGTCGCCCGCGACGACGTCCAGCTCGTCGACGTCTGCACCCCCGGCGACAGCCATGCGGAGATCGCGATCGCCGCCCTGGAAGCGGGCAAACACGTCCTGTGCGAGAAACCCCTCGCCAACACGGTCGCCGAAGCCGAGGCGATGGCCGCCGCCGCCGAACGCGCCGCCGCACACGGCCAGGCCGCCATGGTCGGCTTCAACTACCGCCGTGTGCCCGCCCTCACCCACGCCCGCGGACTCATCGCCGAAGGACGGCTCGGGGCGCTGCGCCACGTCCGCATCACCTACCTCCAGGACTGGCTCGTCGACCCGGCGTTCCCGCTGACCTGGCGCCTGGAGCGGGAACACGCCGGCTCGGGCGCACTCGGCGACCTCGGCGCACACGCCGTCGACCTCGCGCAGTACCTGGCGGGCGAGCCGGTCGTCGGAGTGTCGGCGCTCACCGAGACCTTCGTACGGCGCCGGCCGCTGCTGGCCGGAGCCTCGGCAGGGCTGTCCGGGGCGTCACCGGAGACAACGGGCGCGTACGGGACGGTGACCGTCGACGACGCCGCACTGTTCACCGGCCGCCTCGCCTCCGGCGCCCTGGCCTCCTTCGAAGCCACCCGCATGGCGGCCGGCCGCAAGAACGCCCTGCGCCTGGAAATCAACGGCGAGAAGGGCTCGCTCGCCTTCGACCTGGAACGCCTCAACGAACTCTTCTTCCACGACCACACCGAACCGGCCGCTTCCGCCGGCTTCCGCCGGATCCTGGTCACCGAACCCGGCCACCCCTACCTGGAGGCCTGGTGGCCGCCGGGCCACGCACTGGGCTACGAGCACACCTTCGCCCACCAGGCCCGCGACCTGGTGCTCGCGATCGCCTCCGGCGCCGCCCCGGCGCCGTCGTTCGCGGACGGCCTCCAGGTCCAGCGGGTACTGGCCGCCGTCGAGGAGAGCGCACGGAACAACGCCGTGTACACCCCTGTCACCGTGCCCGCGTCCGTCGCACGTCGCGCCTCAGACGCCTCAGACGCCAAACCGGCCTCGGTCACCGATCCCGCCTCAGGCGCCTCGGTCGTAAAGCCCTCACCGGCCGCCTCACCCGCCTCACCCATCGCACCCGCCTAGGAGGTCCGCAGTGCCCCGTCCCTTCACCCTCTTCACCGGCCAGTGGGCCGACCTTCCCCTGGAGGAGGTCTGCCGACTGGCCCGTGACTTCGGCTACGACGGCCTCGAACTCGCCTGCTGGGGCGACCACTTCGAGGTCGACAAGGCCCTCACCGACCCCGCCTACCTGGACGGACGACGTGCGCTCCTGGAGAAGTACGGCCTGACGTGCTGGGCCGTCTCCAACCACCTCGTCGGGCAGGCCGTCTGCGACCACCCCATCGACGAACGGCACCAGGCCATCGTCCCCGCCCGGATCTGGGGCGACGGCGACCCCGAGGGCGTACGGCAGCGGGCGGCGCGCGAGCTCGCCGACACCGCCAGGGCCGCGGCCGCCTTCGGAATACGTACCGTCGTCGGCTTCACCGGCTCGTCCATCTGGCACCTCGTGGCGATGTTCCCGCCTGTCCCCGAGCGGATGATCGAGCGCGGCTACGAGGACTTCGCCGAACGCTGGAACCCGATCCTCGACGTCTTCGACGCCGAGGGCGTGCGCTTCGCCCACGAGGTCCACCCGAGCGAGATCGCCTACGACTACTGGACCACCCGGCGCGCCCTGGACGCGGTGGGACGGCGGCCCGCCTTCGGCCTGAACTTCGACCCCAGCCACTTCGTCTGGCAGGACATAGACCCGGTCGGCTTCCTCTACGACTTCCGGGACCGGATCTACCACGTCGACTGCAAGGAGGCCCGGCGGCGCCTCGACGGGCGCAACGGACGCCTCGGATCGCACCTGCCGTGGGGCGATCCACGGCGCGGCTGGGACTTCGTGTCGGCCGGACACGGCGACGTCCCCTGGGAGGACGTCTTCCGGATGCTGCGGTCCATCCGCTACGACGGCCCGGTCTCGGTCGAGTGGGAGGACGCCGGAATGGACCGGATGACCGGCGCGCCGCAAGCGCTTACTACCCTCAAGCGCTATGACTTCGACCCGCCGGCTGCCTCCTTCGATGCCGCCTTCGGGAGCGCCGACTAGAAACCGCCACCCATCGTCGCAGGTCACCGCCGGGTGGTGCGGCCGCCACCGGGCCGGTCCGGCCTGCCGCGGGGCGGCTTTGTCCTGACCCGGTGAAAAGTCCAACCGCCTCTGCGCGCAAGGGCTTTCGGACCCGGACGAACCCCGCTACCGTCCCTGAGGTGTACAGGTCACCGTGAGCCTGCGTGACGCACCGCCCCCATGTGACCCACCGGCACCTCAGAGCTCCGACTCATTGCTCCGACCAGCGTGACGGCGCACGCCGGTCCCCGGACATCCCGGCGCAACCCGCCCGTACGACGACCCTGGCGCCCCCGTGCGCCCGGCTCCTTCCGGAGGACACCCGTGCACAGAAAAAGGCCCCGAGACCGAGCAGCCCAGCCGCCCCAGCCACCCACGTCCCATGGGCCTTTCGCAGCCCGCGGGGCACGTGGCTTCCCCAGCCCCCACAGCGCGCCCAGCCCCCGCAGCGCACCCAGCTCCCGCCGCGCACTCGGCTTCCGCAGGCCCCTCGCCCTCCTCAGCGGCGCCCTGCTCGCACTGACCTCATTCACCCTGAGCGCCGCACCGACCGCGACCGCCACCCCCACGCCCGCCGCAGCCGAGGAGTTCCAGCAGATCACCCTCGCCAAGGGCGCCGAGGAAGTCGGCGAACCCATGTCGCTCGCCGTCCTGCCCGACCGCAGCGTCCTGCACACCTCCCGCAACGGAGAACTCCGCCGCACCGACGCCGCCGGCAACACCAAGGTCATCGGCACCATCCCCGTCTACTCCCACGACGAGGAAGGCCTGCAAGGCATCGGCCTAGACCCCGACTTCGCCCGGACCAAGGCCCTCTACCTCTACTACGCACCGCCCCTCACCACCCCCGCCGGCGACGCCCCCAACGACGGCACCGCCGCCGACTTCGCCCCATACGACGGCGTCAACCGCCTCTCCCGCTTCACCCTGAAGGCGGACGGCACCCTCGACAACGCCAGCGAGAAGAAGGTCATCGACATCCCCGCCACCCGCGGCATCTGCTGCCACGTCGGCGGAGACATCGACTTCGACGCCCAGGGAAACCTGTACCTCTCCACCGGCGACGACTCCAACCCCTTCGCCTCCGACGGCTTCACCCCCATCGACGAACGCCCCGGCCGCAACCCCGCCTACGACGCCCGCCGCACCTCCGGCAACACCAACGACCTCCGCGGCAAGATCCTGCGCATCAAGGTCGCCGAAGACGGCTCGTACACCGTCCCCGACGGCAACCTTTTCGCCCCCGGCACCACCAAGACCCGCCCCGAGATCTACGCCATGGGCTTCCGCAACCCCTTCCGGTTCAGCGTCGACAAGAAGACCGGCATCCTGTACGTCGGCGACTATGGCCCCGACGCCGGCGCCGCCGACCCCAAGCGCGGCCCCGCCGGCCAGGTCGAATTCGCCCGCGTCACCAAACCCGGCAACTTCGGCTGGCCCTTCTGCACCGGCGACAACGCCCCGTACGTCGACTACGACTTCGCCACCAAGACATCCGGCGCCACCTTCGACTGCGCCGCCCCCAAGAACGACTCCCCGCACAACACCGGCCTCGTCGACCTGCCGAAGGCCGAGCCCGCCTGGATCCCGTACGACGGCGGATCCGTACCCGAATTCGGCTCCGGATCGGAATCACCGATGGGCGGCCCGGTCTACCGCTACGACGCCACCTCCACCTCACCGGTGAAGTTCCCCGAGGCGTACGACGGCGACTTCTTCGCCGGCGAATTCGGCCGCCGCTGGATCAAGCGCATCGAACACGGCGCCGACGGAGCCGTCCAGACCATCAACCCCGTCCCCTGGACCGGCACCCAGATCATGGACATGGCCTTCGGACCCGACGGAGCGCTGTACGTCCTCGACTACGGCACCGCGTGGTTCGGCGGCGACCACAACTCCGGGCTCTACCGCATCGAAAACGCCACCGGAGGCCGCTCACCCGTCGCCGAAGCCACCGCCAACAAGACCTCCGGCACCGCACCCCTGCGCGTCGCCTTCTCCTCCGCCGGCACCAGCGACGCCGACGGCGACACCCTCACCTACCACTGGGACTTCGGCGACGGCACCACCACCTCCACCACCGCCCACCCCACCCACACCTACCGCACCAACGGCACCTACGTCGCCACCGTCACCGCCCGTGACCCCTCCGGCCGCACCGGCTCCGCATCCGTCCACGTCGTCGTCGGCAACACCGCCCCCAAGGTGACCCTCGACCTCCCCGCGGACGGCACCCTCTTCCGCTTCGGCGACGACATCCCCTTCAAGGTCACCGTCACCGACCCCGAAGACGGCACCATCGACTGCGCCAAGGTGAAGGTGACGTACATCCTCGGCCACGACAGCCACGGCCACCCCGTCACCTCCGCCCACGGCTGCACCGGGACGATCAAAACCTCCGCCGACGGAGGCCACGACCCCAACGCCAACATCTTCGGCGTCTTCGACGCCCAATACACCGACGGCGGAGGCGGCGGACAGGCCCCACTCACCAGCCACGACCAGGCCCAGCTCCAGCCCCGCCACCGGCAGGCCGAGCACTACGGCGCCCAGTCCGGCATCCGCACCTACGACAAGACCACCGCCAACGGCGGCAAGACCGTCGGCGACATCGACAACGGCGACTGGATCTCCTTCAAGCCCTACCGCCTCACCGGCTCCACCAAGCTCACCGCCCGCATCTCCTCCGGCGGCGCCGGCGGCTTCCTCGAAGTCCGCACCGGATCCCCGACCGGCACCCTCCACGGCTCCGCCGCCATCCCCGTCACCGGCGGCTGGGAAACCTTCCAGAACATCGACGTCCCCCTGCGCCAGCTGCCGAAGAAGACCACCGAACTCTTCCTCGTCTTCAAGGGCGGCACCGGCGCCCTCTACGACATCGACGACTTCGACCTGTCCAACACCCCCCTGAACCGCAACGCCAAACGTGTCCTCGTCTTCTCCAAGACCGCCGGCTTCCGCCACGACTCCATCCCCTCCGGCATCACCGCCCTCAAGGAACTCGGCGCCGGACACGACATCACCATCGACACCACCGAGGAAGCCCGCCAGTTCACCACCCCCAACCTCGCCCGCTACGACGCCGTCGTCTTCCTCTCCACCACCGGCGACGTCCTCGACACCGCACAGCAGCAGGCTTTCGAGAACTACGTCGCCACCGGCGGCGGCTACATGGGCATCCACGCCGCCGCCGACACCGAATACGACTGGGAGTTCTACGGCAGCCTCGTCGGCGCCCACTTCGCCTCCCACCCCCACATCCAGAAGGCGACCGTACGCACCGAGGACCACCAGCACCCCGCCACCGCCCACCTGGACGGCCCGTGGGAGCGCACCGATGAGTGGTACAACTACCGCACCAACCCCCGCGGCCAGGCCCGCATCCTCGCCACCCTCGACGAAACCACCTATCAGGGCGGCACGATGAAGGGCGACCACCCCATCGCCTGGTGCAAGACCTACCAAGGCGGCCGCTCCTTCTACACCGGCGGCGGCCACACCAAGGAGTCCTACACCGAACCGGCCTTCCGTCAACACCTCCTGGGCGGCCTGCGCTACGCCACCGGCCAAGTCCGCGCCGACTGCACCCCGCGCACCGGCTACCGCGACCTGTTCAACGGCCACACCCTCGACGGCTGGAAGCAGGCAGGACCCGGCAGCTTCACGGTCGCCGACGGCGAACTGCGCACCGAAGGCGGCATGGGACTGCTGTGGTACCAGGCCAAGAACCTCACGGCGTACTCCCTCAAACTCGACTGGAAACTGGCCGGCGACGACAACTCCGGCGTCTTCGTCGGCTTCCCCGCCTCCGACGACCCCTGGTCCGCGGTGAACAAGGGCTACGAGATCCAGATCGACGCCACCGACGCCGCCGACCGCACCACCGGCGCCGTCTACGGATTCAAGTCGGCCAATCTCAAAGCCCGCGATCAGGTCCTGCGGCCCCCGGGGCAGTGGAACAGCTATGAGATCCGGGTCCAAGGAGAACGGCTCCAGGTGTTCCTCAACGGAGTCAAGATCAACGACTTCACGAACACCGACCCGGCGCGCAGCCTGCGCGACGGACACATCGGCCTCCAGAACCACGGCGCCGACGACCAGGTGTCCTTCCGCAACATCCAGCTCAGGGAGCTGCCCTCCTAGGGCCGCACCCGGGCCGGCACCAGCCGGCGGCGGGCGGGGAGGCGCCGTACCCCCCGCCCGCCGTCTCCACCGCACACAGGGAGGCACCCCATGCCCATGCCCATGTCAGACGCACGCGTCGGGGTCTGGTTCATAGGCGCCAGAGGCTCCGTCGCCACCACGGCGACCACGGGCTGCGCGGCGATCGCAGCGGGCCTGCACCCACCGACGGGCATGGTGACGCAGACCGAACCCTTCACGGCCGCGGGCCTGCCACCACTGCCGGCCCTCGTCTTCGGCGGCCACGACACCGCCGAGTGCCCCCTGCCCAAACGGGCCGAGGAACTCACCGCCGGGGGAGTCCTCCCGTACGGCCTCGCGACAGCGCTCGCCACCGAGCTGGCCGCCGCCGAACGCGAGATCAGGCCCGGCGGCCCCCTGCCCGGCGACACCCGCACCCCGGACCAACTCATCTCCGCCTTCGCCGCCGACATGACCGACTTCCGTGAACGCCTGGGACTCGCGAGAGTCGTGGTCATCAACGTGGCGTCGACGGAGGCGGAGCCAGAGCGGGGAGAGGGGCGGGCGATGGAGGGGGCCGAGGCGGCGGGGCCGATCCATGGCCGCGGCGAGGAGAAGGCGGGACGACCGACGCCGGGGGGCGCCGGACTCCCACCCAGCTCCCTCTACGCCGCCGCCGCAATCCGCGCCGGCTGCCCCTACGTCAACTTCACCCCCTCCACCGGCCTGCGCACCCCCGCCCTCACCGCCGCCGCCCTGACCGCCGGACTTCCCCACGCCGGCCGGGACGGCAAGACGGGCCAGACCCTGCTCCGTTCCGTACTCGCCCCCATGCTGGTCCAGCGCGCCCTGACCGTACGGGCCTGGTCCGGCGCCAACCTCCTGGGCGGCGGGGACGGCGCGGCCCTGGCCGATCCTGGCGCGGCCGCCGCGAAGAACGCCGGGAAGGAACGTGTCCTCACGGACGTGCTCGGCCACACCCCGCAGGGGGAGGTACACATCGACGACGTACCGTCCCTCGGCGACTGGAAGACCGCCTGGGACCACATCGCCTTCGACGGCTTCCTCGGCATCCGCATGATCCTCCAGACCATCTGGCAGGGTTGCGACTCGGCCCTCGCAGCCCCTCTCGTCCTGGACCTGGCCCGCCTGACGGCCCGCGCCCACGAAGCCGGCCTTTCGGGCCCGCTGGACGAGCTCGCCTTCTACTTCAAGGACCCGGACGGCACCGGCCCGGCCGCCCTGGCCGACCAGTACCAGGCCCTGCTGGGCTTCGCGAAGCGGCTGGGGGAGACGCGATGAGCCCGCGGGGAACCGGCCCGCTCACCTGGCGGGCGAGAGGCCAAGCCTGGGCGGAACTCCTGCGGATCTCCGCGCTGTTCACGGTCCCCGGCGACGCGCTGGCGGGCGCCGCGGCGACCGGCACCCGCCCCGGCCGAGCCACCTGGCTCGCCCTCGGCTCCTCCCTCTGCCTCTACGAGGCGGGGATGGCCCTCAACGACTGGGCCGACCGCGACGAGGACGCCCACGACCGCCCGCACCGCCCGATCCCCTCGGGCCGCGTCACCCCCACCGCCGCCCTGACCGCCTCGGCCGCGCTGACCGCGGCGGGCCTCACCCTCGCGGCCCGCGCCGGCCGCACCCCGCTGGCCGCCGCCACCGCCCTGGCGGCCACGGTCTGGTCCTACGACCTCCACCTCAAACACACCAAGGCCGGCCCGGCCACCATGGCCACCGCCCGCGCCCTCGACCTCCTCCTCGGCGCCACCGCCACCTCACCCACCGCCACGCCCCGAGCCCTCCCCTCAGCCGCCCTGCTGGCCGCTCATACGTACGCGGTGACATCGCTGTCACGCCACGAAACCCAGGGCGGCTCCACGCTCACACCCCTGGCGGCCATCGGCACAACGGCGGCCGTGGCTTGGGCGGCACTGGCCGACACATACCCCTGGCGCCAGGGGCGCCAGGGGCGCTCGGGGAGGCAGGGGAGTCCGACGAACGCGGAGAGGTCCGGGAGGCCGGGGAGGCAGGGGAGTCGGGCGCACCCGGTGAGGTCCGGGAGCCGGCAGAGGCCCGGGAGGCCGGGGAACCCGGAGAGGCCGGGCAGCCCGGGGACGCCGCACCGGCCGCCATCGCCCACCCCCGGCCACCGCATCCTCACCGCGGCCCTCGCCTCCGCCTACCTCCGCACCACCGCTGCCCCCTTCCTCCACGCCGCCCTCAACCCCTCACCCCCTCTCACCCAGCAGGCCGTCGGAGCCGGTATCCGCGCCCTGATCCCCCTCCAAGCCACCCTCACCGCGCGCACCGGAGCCCTCGCCACCGCGGCCGGCGTCATGGCCCTGACCCCGCTGGCGCGGGTCCTGGCCCGAAAGGTGAGCCCCACATGAGCAGAACCCCCACGCCACCCGCGAGCCAGACCGCCCTCGGGGGGTCCGCCCCCCGCCCCCGCCCCGCCCCCCTCCCTGCCGCCGGCCCCTCCCCAGCCCCCATCCCCACGCCAACCCCCGTCCCCACCTCCGTGTCAGGTTTCCGGCTCGGCTACGGCACCAACGGCCTCACCGACCTCCGGCTCCATGACGCCCTCTCCCTCCTCGCGGACCTCGGCTACGACGGCGTCGGTCTCACCCTCGACCACATGCACCTGGACCCGCTCGCCCCCGACCTGGCCGCCCGCACCGCACAGGTCGCCCGTCGACTCGGCGAGCTCGGGCTCGCCGTCACCGTCGAGACCGGCGCCCGCTATGTGCTCGACCCGCGCCGCAAGCACGGCCCCTCCCTCCTCGACCCCGACCCGGATGCCCGCGCGGCACGCACCCGGCTGCTGACCCGTGCCGTCCGGATCGCCGCGGACCTGGGAGCCCACGCCGTCCACTGCTTCAGCGGTGTCACCCCCGGCGGCACCTCCGCCCCCGCCGCCTGGCAGCGGCTCGAACAGTCCCTCACCCCCGTCCTGGACGCCGCCGCCACCGCCGGCATCCCGCTCGCCGTGGAACCCGAACCCGGCCACCTCCTCGCCACCCTCGACGACTTCCACCACCTACGCCGCCTCTTCGGCGACCCCGAACCCGAACTCCTCGGCCTCACCCTCGACATCGGCCACTGCCAGTGCCTGGAGTCCGCGCCTCCTGCCGACTGCATCCGCAGCGCGGCTCCCTGGATCCGCCATCTCCAGATCGAGGGCATGCGCCGAGGCGTGCACGAACACCTTCCGTTCGGCGACGGCGAGATCGACTTCCCGCCCGTCCTGGCCGCCCTCGCCGAGTTGACCGCCGCCGGCTATCCGGGCCTCAGCGTCGTCGAACTGCCACGCCACTCCTACGCCGGACCCGAACTTGCCCGCTCCTCCATCGAGTTCCTCCGCCCCCAGGGAGCCCCGGCATGGTGAACCCGCACACCCCCAAACCCTCGGACTCTGCCTCGAACACGCCCCCGGCCCCACCCCCGACGCCGCCTCTCGGCGGAGCCGCCCGCGCCTGGCTCGACCAGGCCCTCGCCGAAGCCACCGCCCGGACACCGGACTGGGAACTCCGCTTCACCACCGCCGGCCGCCACTGCGGCCAGGAACACGCCGACTCCGTACGCACCCTCCTCCTCCACACCGCCCAGGCCACCCCGGACACTCTCACCCGCCTCTACCACCAGGGCAGCGCCGCCGAACGCCGCGCCGTCCTGCTCGCCCTCCCCTTCCTCCTCACGGGCCCGGAGGCCCTGGCCCTGGTCGAGGACTCGCTCCGAACCAACGACACCCGGCTGATCGCCGCCGCCGTCGGCCCCTACGCCGCTGCGCATCTCGACGCCCACTCCTGGCGGCACGCCGTCCTCAAGTGCCTCTTCACCGGCGTTCCCGTCGACCACGTGGCCGGGCTGGCGGCGCGCGCCCGGGACGATGCCGAACTCGCCCGGATGCTCGGCGACTACGCCGCCGAACGCCGCGCCGCCGGCCGCACCGTCCCGGCCGACCTCCACCGCGTCCTCACCCTGACCGCCCCCACGGAGGACTTCTGATGCGCATCTTCGACCCCCACATCCACATGACCTCCCGCACCACCGACGACTACCAGGCCATGTACGACGCCGGGGTCCGCGCCGTCGTCGAACCCTCCTTCTGGCTCGGCCAGCCCCGCACCTCACCCGCCAGCTTCTACGACTACTTCGACTCCCTCCTCGGCTGGGAACCCTTCCGCGCCGCCCAGTACGGCATCGCCCACCACTGCACCCTCGCCCTCAACCCCAAGGAGGCGAACGACCCCCGCTGCACCCCCGTCCTCGATGCCCTGCCCCGCTATCTCGTCAAGGACAACGTCGTCGCCGTCGGTGAGATCGGCTACGACTCCATGACCCCCGCCGAGGACGCCGCTCTCGCCACCCAGCTCGAGCTCGCCGCCGACCACGGCCTGCCGGCCCTCGTCCACACCCCCCACCGCGACAAACTGGCCGGCCTGCGCCGCACCCTCGACGTCCTGCGCGACTCGTCCCTGCCCCCCGAGCTCGTCCTCCTCGACCACCTCAACGAGACCACCGTCAAGGAAGCCGCCGACAGCGGTGCCTGGCTCGGCTTCTCCATCTACCCCGACACCAAGATGGACGAGGACCGCATGGTCGCCCTCCTCAAGAACCACGGCACCGAACGGGTCCTCGTCAACTCCGCCGCCGACTGGGGCAGAAGCGATCCCCTGAAGACCCGCAAGGTCGGCGACGCCATGCTCGCCGCCGGCTTCACCGACGACGACGTCGACCAGGTCCTGTGGCGCAACCCCGTCGCCTTCTACGGCCAAAGCGGCCGCCTCCAACTCGACCTCCCCTCCCACGACACCCCCACTACCCACCACGAAGGCAACTCCATCCTCCGCGGAGGCGAGTGAGGCGATGCGCTTCCGCCACCCCGACGGCTCCACGGTGCACCTCGCCTACTGCACCAACGTCCATCCCGCCGAAACCCTCGACGGCGTCCTCGCCCAACTACGCGACCACTGCGAACCCGTACGCCGCCGCCTCGGCCGTGACCGCCTCGGCGTCGGCCTCTGGCTGGCCAAGGACGCCGCGCACGGACTCACCACCGACCCGGCCGCCCTGCGCACCCTGCGCGCCGAACTCGACCGCCGTGGTCTCGAAGTCGTCACCCTCAACGGCTTTCCCTACGAAGGCTTCGGCGCCCAAGAGGTCAAGTACCGCGTCTACCAGCCCGACTGGACCCGGCCCGAACGGCTCTCCCACACCACCGACCTGGCCCGCCTCCTCGCCGCGCTCCTCCCCGACGACGTCACCGAAGGCTCCATCTCCACCCTCCCCCTCGCCTGGCGCACCGCCTTCGACGCGGACGCCGCCGACACCGCCCGTACCGCTCTCACCACGCTCGCCGAACGACTCGACGCCCTCGAAGAGCTCACCGGGAAATCCCTGAGGATCGCGCTCGAACCCGAACCCGGCTGCACCATCGAAACCACCGCCGACGCCATCGCCCCACTCACCGCCCTCTCAAGCCCCCGCATCGGCGTCTGCCTCGACACCTGCCACCTCGCCACCTCCTTCGAAGACCCCCACACCGCCCTCGACGCACTCGCCACAGCCGGCATCCCTCTGCCCAAGGCCCAGCTGTCCGCGGCCCTCCACGCCGAACACCCCCACCTCCCCGAAGTCCGCCACGCGCTGGCCGCCTTCGCCGAACCCCGCTTCCTCCACCAGACCCGCACCCGCACCCCCTCCGGGCTCCACGGCACCGACGACTTGCCCGAAGCCCTCACCGGCCGCGCCCTCCCCGACACCGCCCCCTGGCGCTCCCACTTCCACGTCCCCCTGCACGCCCCGCCGGCTTCGCCGCTCACCTCCACGCTGGACGTCCTCCGGGACACCCTCACCCTGCTCCTCGGCGGCCCTCAGCCCCGCACCCACCACCTCGAAGTCGAGACCTACACCTGGCAGGCCCTCCCGCCAGCACTACGCCCCCGCACCCGAGGCCGGCTCGCCGACGGCATCGCCGCCGAACTCACCCTCGCCCGCGACCTGCTCACCGACCTCGGCCTCAAGGAACTCCCATGAGCCACCCCCGAAACCCCAACCCCCCAGGCTCCAACCCCACCGGCCCCAACGCCACGGGCCCGGCCCTCACAGGCCTCAGCGCCACGGACCCCACACCCCTCCTCGTCCTCGACGTCGTCGGACTCACCCCCCGGCTCCTCGACCACATGCCCCGCCTCAAATCCCTCGCCCGCGGCGGCTCCCACGCCTCTCTCGGCACTGTCCTGCCGGCCGTCACCTGCGCAGCCCAGTCCACCTTCCTCACCGGCACCCTCCCCGCCGAACACGGCATCGTCGGCAACGGCTGGTACTTCCGCGAACTCGGCGACATCCTGCTGTGGCGCCAGCACAACGGCCTCGTCTCCGGCGACAAACTCTGGGACGCCGCCCGCCGCAGGCACCCCGGCTACACGGTGGCCAACATCTGCTGGTGGTACGCCATGGGTGCCGACACCGACATCACCGTCACCCCCCGTCCCATCTACTACGCCGACGGCCGCAAAGAACCCGACTGCTACACCCGCCCCCCGGCCCTGCACGACGAACTCACCGACACACTCGGCACCTTCCCCCTCTTCCACTTCTGGGGCCCGGGCGCCGACATCGTCTCCAGCCAGTGGATCACCGATGCCACCCGGCACATCCTGCGCACCCGCCGCCCCGACCTCGCCCTGTGCTACCTCCCCCACCTCGACTACGACCTCCAGCGCTTCGGCCCCGACGACCCCCGCTCACACCAGGCCGCCGCCGACCTCGACCGGACCATCACCCCCCTCCTCGACGACGCCCGAGCCGAAGGCCGCACAGTCGTCGCACTCTCCGAATACGGGATCACCAGAGCCACCCGCCCCGTCGACATCAACCGCGCGCTGCGCCGCGCAGGCCTCCTCGACGTCCACACCCAGGACGGCATGGAGTACCTCGACCCGATGGCCTCCCGCGCGTTCGCCGTCGCCGACCACCAGATCGCCCACGTCTACGTACGCCGCGCCGAGGACATCGACGCCACCCGCAAAGCCCTCCACGCCCTCCCCGGCCTGGACCAGCTCCTCGACGACGAAGGCAAGAAGGCGTACGGCCTCGACCATCCCCGCTCCGGCGAGCTCGTCGCCATCGCCGAGCCCCACGCCTGGTTCACGTACTACTACTGGCTCGACGACCAGCGGGCACCCGACTTCGCCCAGCTCGTCGACATCCACCGCAAGCCCGGCTACGACCCGGCCGAACTGTTCATGGACCCGCACGACCCCGCCGTCCGCCTCAAGGCGGCCACAGCCCTCGCCCGCAAGAAACTCGGCATGCGCTACCGGCTCGCGGTCGTCCCCCTCGACCCCTCACCTATTCGCGGCAGCCACGGCCGCCTCCCCGCGAGCGACGACGAAGGTCCGCTCATCGTGTGCTCCACCCCCCGCGCCGTATCCGGCCGCGTCGCGGCCACCGAAGTGAAGGCCCTGCTGCTCCAACTGGCCGGTCTCCACTGACTGATCTGAGTGAAGCACGGACCACCGACAACGAGGAGTTATCCACAGATGAGCCGCACGAGCAGAAACGCCGACCCCGAACTCGCACAGAAGCTCAGCAGACGCGGCATGCTCGGAGTCGCCGCCGGCACCACCGCAGCCGCCCTCCTCGGCGCCGCCGCCCCCACCGCCGCGGCCCGGGACCACACCGAAGGCACCGCCCCCGCGGACGGCCGCGGTCACGGTCACGGTCGCCCCGTCCTCCCGCCCGGACGGCTCGGCATCCAGCTCTACTCCCTGCGCGACAAGGTCTCCACGCTCGGCTTCGCACCCGTCTTCGCCGAACTCCGCAAGCACGGCTACGACGAAGTCGAATACGCCGGGTACGGCCAGGGCTCCGCAGGCCCCATCACCCTCGCCCAGCTCAGGAAGCTCACCCGCGACCACGGTCTGCGCGGCATCGGCAGTCACGTCGGCTACTACTCCTCCGACCCGAACGCATACACCTTCGCCCAGAACCTCGACAAGGTCCTCGACGACGCGCAGGCCCTCGGCCTCCCGCACATCGGGACCGCCGCAGGGCCCTGGCGCTACGGAGCCACCGTCGACGGCTGGAAGCGCTGCGCCGACGAGTTCAACCACTACGGCGCCGAGGCCAAGAAGCGCGGCATGAAGTTCTACCAGCACAACCACGCCGAAGAGTTCTCCTTCGCCACCGACCGCCCCCACGTCCGCCTCTACGACATCCTCCTCGCCGAGACCGACCCCGAGCTCGTCCACCTCGAAATGGACATCTACTGGGCCCACGTCGCCCAGTTCCGCTACTCCCGCCGCCCGGACGGCACACCGGCCCCGTTCGACCCCCTCGACTACGTCCTCAAGCAGCCCCACCGCTACCCGCTCTTCCACGTCAAGGACGGCGAACGCGACGACTCCGTCCGCGACGGCTACCGCATGGCGGACGTCGGCGACGGAGACATCGACTACCAGCGGTTCATCTCCGCCGTGAACCGCACCCACGGCGGCCGCCGCAACCACCACTGGCAGGCCGAACACGACAACCCCGTCGAATCATTCGCGTTCGCCCGCAAGTCCAGCGCCCACCTCCACTCCCTTCGGGAGAAGGACTGCTGACCCGTCACACATCACACCGCACCCCACCCTGCGGTCACATGTGACAGCTCACCCGATCCCCTGACGGTCGGGTTCCAGTGCGAAGGCCCGCTCGGCCGCCTCGGGCACCGTACGTTCCACGGCCTGCACCAGGAGCGTACGGTGCCGCAGCAGCGGCTCGCGGCGGCCCTCGGGCACCATCGACAGCAGATCGTCGACCCCGGCCAGGATCCGGCGCGTCACCTGAGGACTGCCCACGGAGCACAGCCGGATCTCCGTCAGCCCGAGATCCACGAGGCCGGTCCACGACGGCCCGTCGAGCACCAGCCGCACCACGCCCTTGCGGTCCCGATGCCGTACGACACCGAGCCGCCGATGCGCGGTCGCCGCGAGGAACTGCACGATCCGGTCAAGGCACTGGACCGCCGTGGTGGGATCGTTCACCGCCGGCGACAGCGCGCGCTGACCGATGTCCGCCAACTGCCGCAGACCGAACCCCAGATCCTGATGAAAGGTCCGCTCGACCCCCACCGACACCGCGAACCGCGCCAGCCGTCGGGACGGCACCCGCCCCTCGCCGTGCACGGCGAGCACCCGAGTCCCAGGGACCACGAAGTCCCCGATGCGAGGGAGGAGCCGCAGCACCACACCGTGCCGCCGGGCCGCGCGCACCAGCCGCGCCACGTTCACATCGCGCAACGCCCCGGCCTGCCCCTCGTAGGTGAGGTACGCCCTGACCTGGCCGAGGCCGGGTTCCCCGCCGCCGTCGTCCTGCCGCGGCTGCTTCGCCAGCACCCGGAAGGACTCGGCCGCGATCCGTTCGGCGACATGGCTCACCCGCATCAGCCGCAGCGTGGCGTTCACGTACGCGATGAACAGGAGCAGACTCAGCGCCACCATCACCGTGGTCAGGAACGCCTGGACCACCGGCACGCTCCGCACCAGCCGCGGATCGGTCTCCCCCTCGTACGAGGTGAGGACCAGCAGCGACAGGACGAACGTCGACAGGAACACCGCGAACGTCGCCTTGGTGATCCGGCTCCGCACGAAGATCCGTACGACCCGGGGGCTGAACTGTCCGCTCGCCATCTGGACCGCGACCAGCGAGATGGAGAAGACGACACCGATGAAGGTCATCATCGCCGAGCTGATCGTGGTCACCACGATCCGGGCGTCCTCGGCGATGCCGATGTAGTCGCTGACCGCGTCGTACTCGCCGGCGTCCTGTGCGGCCGAGACGATCGCCGTGTCCAGAGCGTCGGCCGCCGTCCACAGCACGCAGACCAGGACCAGGCCCGTCACCGGCGCGAACCAGAAGGTGTCCCTCAGATGCTCGCGCAGCGGCGACAGCATGCGCGGACGGCGGTGATCGGTGCCCTGTGCCATGTCACGTACGTATGTCACCTCGCGCAGGCTAGGCGGAGCCGACCCTTCCGGGACGGCCGACGCCCCGTGCGCCCTGCGTCGTACACACACCGGTCCTCCGGACGTACGAGACACCGCCCGCCGCGGCCCGACGATGGCCTACGCCACGGGCTCCGACGCCAAGAGGGCCCGCGCCTTTGTCCGCACTGGCTCCCCGACAACGCACGGAAGATCGAGTACGCGATGCGCACGACCGGCGGAGAGCGCGCGCTCAAGGCGACGCTCCCCTCCACCGCACTGCCGACCGCCTGCACACCCCTGCCGTCCGACGGCGCCGCGAAACAGCCGAAGCCGGCCCTCGCGCCCTCCTGGTTCCCCTCCGACGCGGCGGGAAAGGCGACGGCGCGCTGCGGGATCTACTACGCGTACACGGACGGAAACACGCTGTACGCATGGCAGGACAATCAGGACTGGATCAACGAGAACAAGGCGACCGCACCCCACTGACCACGGGAAACGTGGGTGAAAGGCACCTGGAACCCCTGGTAGAGTTATCCATGTCGCCGCGGGGAAAACCCGCGAAACGACAGACACCTTGTCCGGGTGGCGGAATGGCAGACGCGCTAGCTTGAGGTGCTAGTGCCCTTTATCGGGCGTGGGGGTTCAAGTCCCCCCTCGGACACAGCGGCGAAGGCCGGTCGGAAGATCTTCCGACCGGCCTTTCGCGTACTCCCAGCAAGGTGGCCGTACGCAGCGCACCGGCGGTGCCCTACGCGGTACGCGCGGGCGCGGCCGCGGTCACGGGCAAGGGGGGGCAGGATTCGTACCCGACGCGGGAGCAGGTCGCGGCGGTGTGACGGCCGCGTCCGGACCGGCGGCGGGATCGGCGGCCGGGTCGACGGCAGACGTCCGGGGCCGCGGGACGGGGACCAGTGGCCCGTCGAGCAGCGCCGTGCCCAGTCCGCTCGCCAGCAGACGATGGGTGCCGCGCCATACGGGCCCGGGCGCCGCGCCCCGGCGCAGCGCCACCCGGTCGACGGCCTGCAGAACCGCGTACAGCACGAATCCGAGGACGATCACCGTGGTGATGGGGCCGTACACGGGGGTGTAGGCGACGTCGAACATCGAGCGCCGTTCGTCGACCTCGGCGGCGTTGATGCCGAAGAAGGCGAACAGCAGGCCGAGCGTGGCGGTGACCGTGGTGACGAAGGTGACCGCGACGGCGGTCCGCACCCGGCGACGGTCCGCCGTCTGCTCGAGGGTGCTTTGGCCGAAGGTGACATCGGCGTGGTACAGGTCCTCCAGCAGCGGGATGGCGCGGCCAGATCGACCAGTCCGGGCGTGAGGGTCGTGGGCGCCACGTACTCCCAGAAGGTGACGAGGCGGCCGGCCGCGCTGACGGGCTGGGGGAGTTCGTCGCGGGGCGGCAGGGCGGGGAAGCCGTACGAGACCAGCCAGAGGGCGGTCGCCAGCTCCTTCTCGACCTTGGCGGTGAGGGCGTCGGAGCGGGCCACCCGGTGGGCCACCACCTGTGCGGGGCTGGCGAACAGGGCGTTCTCGCCGAGTCTGAGCAGTTCGAGATCGCCGCGGTGAGGTGCGCCGATGGTGTCGAGGGCGACCTTGAGCGCGAGTGCGGCGGCCGCTTCGGTGAACGGACTGTGATCCGGCGGGGTTGAGATCGACTCATACCGGGTTGAGCTTCATCAGCGCATGAGGGGTGTCAAGTCCGCCCAGGATCAGGCGAGGAGAGTGGGCGAGGCCTTGTCCAGGACCGAGGTGATACGGGTCCAGGTCTCCATGTCCCGTTCCGTCGGGGGGAGTTCGCGGGAGGCCGGTGGCTGCCAGGTGGTGGAGAGGGCCACCGGGTCCTCGCCGGTGGCGGCCGCGGCGGCCAGGGCGGCGGCGCCGAGGGCGACCGGTTCTTCGGTGGAGGGGAGGATGAGGTGGCGGCCGGAGAGGCGGTGGACCGTGTTGATCCAGGTGCGGCCGCGGGTGCCGCCGCCGATGAGGCGTAGCGGGCGGGTGGCCGCGGTGGGGTGGTCGAGGCCGCAGATGCTCAGGAGCGCGTCGAGGGCGCGCAGGACGGTGACCGTGGCGCCTTCGTAGGCGGCGCCGAGGAGCTGCTGCGGTGTGGTCGTCCGGCGCAGGCCGGTGAGCAGGCCGGAGGCGGTGGGGAGGTCGGGGGTGCGTTCGCCGTCCAGGTACGGGAGCAGGACGGCCTCCCCGCCGGGGGCCGTGTCGTCGCGGTGCAGGCCGAGGAGGGCGGCGATGGTGTCGACGGCGAGCGTGCAGTTGAGGGTGCAGGCCAGAGGGAGGTACGTGCCGTCGGCACCGGCGAAGCCGGAGACCGCCGGGGAGACGGGGCGGGTGCGGGTGGCGGCGTAGACGGTGCCGGAGGTGCCGAGGCTGAGGACCGGGTGGTCGAGGAGGCCGGACGCGCCGAGGCCGAGTCCGACGGCGGCGGCCATGTTGTCGCCGGTGCCGGCGGCGACCGCGACGCCCTCGGGCAGGCCGAGGTCCTCGGCGGCCGTGCGGGTGAGCGTGCCGACCCGGGTCCCGGCGGTCGGGGCGACGGCCGGCAGCAGGCCGGCCGGGAGGTGGAGGAGGCCGAGGACGTCGGGGTCGTACGCGGCCGTCCGTGTCGCGTACCAGCCCGTACCCGACGCGTCGCCCGGGTCGGTCGCCGCCGTGCCGGTGAGCCGTTCGGTGAGGAAGTCGTGAGGGAGGCGCACCGCGGTGGCCGACTCGGCGGCGCGGGGCTCGGTCTCGCGCAGCCAGCGCCACTTGGCGGCGGTCACGGCGGCCACCGGGACGGAGCCGGTACGGTCCGCCCAGGCCTCGGGGCCGCCGAGCGCCTCGGTGAGCGCGGCGGCCTGCGGGGCGGAGCGGGTGTCGTTCCACAGCATCGCGGGGCGCAGCGGACGCCCGGAACGGTCGAGGACGACGAGGCCGTGCTGCTGGCCGGCGACCGCGATGCCGCGGACGGCGCCGCCGGGGAGCCCGGACTCCTTGAGGGCCGCCGCGACCGCGTCGCACAGCGCCGTCCACCACTGCTCGGGGTCGCTCTCGCGGGCGCCCGCGTCACCGGTCACATGGTGCGTGGCGCGGCCGGTCGCCAGGATCCTGCCGGTGGTGACGTCGGCGACGACGGCCTTGGTGGACTGGGTGGAGCTGTCCACGCCCACGACGACCGGGGGCACAGAGTGCGGCGGCATGGGCGTACCTCTTCCTCCGACGGACTTTTGGACGTGCTTCGAACAAACTACGGGATCGGGCATCTGGAAGGGAGGGGTTCTCTTGGAAGGGTGAACTGTGCATGATTTGGTAAGTGAGAAAACAAATAAGGATGTCCATCCTCTGGGCTGTTGGCAGGACTGCTCCTGGCCACTTCTGTGGCGCGATCGGAAGGCGGCACCCATGACCGGATCTCTCACCCCCACCCCCGGCGACCGGTTCAGCTTCGGTCTCTGGACCGTCGGCTGGCAGGGCCGCGACCCCTTCGGCGAGGCCACCAGGGCCGCCCTCGATCCCGTCGAGACCGTCCACCGGCTCGCCGAACTCGGCGCGTACGGTGTCACGTTCCACGACGACGACCTCATTCCCTTCGCGGCCTCCGACAGCGAGCGCGAGTCCCATGTCAAACGGTTCCGGCAGGCCCTCGACACCACCGGACTCGTCGTCCCCATGGCCACCACCAACCTCTTCGCCCACCCCGTCTTCAAGGACGGCGCCTTCACCGCCAACGACCGTGACGTACGGCGCTTCGCGCTGCGCAAGGTGATCCGCAACATCGACCTCGCCGTCGAACTCGGCGCCCGCACCTATGTGGCCTGGGGCGGCCGCGAAGGCGCCGAGTCCGGCGCGGCCAAGGACCTCGCCGCCGCCCTGGACCGGATGAAGGAAGCCTTCGACCTGCTCGGTGAATATGTGACACAGCAGGGCTACGACCTGCGCTTCGCCATCGAACCCAAGCCCAACGAACCGCGCGGCGACATCCTGCTGCCCACCGTCGGCCACGCCCTCGCCTTCATCGAGCGACTCGAACGGCCCGAGCTGTACGGGGTGAACCCGGAGGTCGGCCACGAGCAGATGGCGGGCCTCAACGTCCCGCACGGCGTCGCCCAGGCCCTATGGGCCGGAAAGCTCTTCCACATCGACCTCAACGGCCAGAGCGGCGTCAAGTACGACCAGGACCTGCGCTTCGGCGCCGGAGACGTACGGGCCGCCTTCTGGCTCGTCGACCTGCTGGAAACCGCCGGCTACGACGGGCCCCGCCATTTCGACTTCAAGCCACCGCGGACCGAGGACACGGCCGGGGTGTGGGCGTCGGCCGCCGGCTGCATGCGGACGTACCTCATCCTGCGCGAACGCGCGGCGGCGTTCCGCGCCGACCCAGGAGTCCAGGACGCCCTGCGCGCCGCCCGCCTCCACGAACTCGCCCGGCCCACCGCCGAGGACGGCCTCGCGGGGCTGCTCGCCGACCCCGGCGCGTACGAGGACTTCGACGCCCGCGCCGCCGCCGAGCGGGGCATGGCCTTCGAGCACCTCGACCAGCTGGCGATGGACCATCTGTTGGGAGTGCGATGACGGTGTGACGTGTCACATCGCGGCACTTGATGGGGATGCGGTGCAGTGTCACATCGCGGCACGTCACACCGCAGCGTCACATCGCCGCGTGCTCCGCGTACCTCAACGGGTCCGCCAGCACCACCCGTACCACCCTGCTTGCCGCGCCGCGTGCCGCGTCCGCCGCCAGGGACGAGGCGCGCAGCCGGCCGGCCTCCGGGGTCCACAGGCCCGACACCACCCGCGCCGCCAGCTCCCGGCCCGCACCGGCGGCCAGCCACGGGGTCAGCTCCCGGTAGATGCCGCCGAGCACCACCGCGCCCGGATCCAGCAGGTTCACCGCCCCCGACAGCACCCGACCCAGCACCGTCCCCGCCTCCTCGATCGCGCCCGCAGCCCGCGTGTCGCCCGCCTCCGCCCGTCGGCGCAGCTCCTCCACGCCTGTCGCGCCCGCGTCCCCGCCGAGCCCGGCGCCCCGTAGCAGCGCCGACTGGCCCGCGTACTGCTCCAGGCACCCCCGAGCCCCACAGCGGCAGGCGGGCCCCCGCGGATCGACGACCGTATGGCCGATCTCGCCCGCGAACCCGTGAGCCCCGCGCAGCAGTTCACCGTCCAGGACCACCGCCCCGCCCACCCCGATCTCACCGGTGAGATAGAGGAAGTCGCGCACCGGGCCGAGGCCGCCGAACCACAGCTCGGCCAGGGCTGCCGCGTTCGCCTCGTTCTCGGCGCTCACCGGCAGCGGCTGCCCGCCGGGCCCCGGCTCCAGCGCAGCGAACGCCCGACCGAAGATGTCGCGCGCCGGCACGCCCGTCCAGCCCAGATTGGGTGCCTGGCGCACCGTGCCCGCCGACACCAGCCCCGGCAGGGCGAGTTCGACGCCGACAGGACGCAGCGCCTGTTCGGCCGCCGACCGCGCCGCGCGCGCCGCGACGGCGGCCGCGTGCCCGAGGACGCCGGCCGGCGGCGTGCCCCGGTGATCGCGGTGCTCGGTCAGCCGCACCCGGTCGGTCCCGGCGAGATCGACGACGGACACGGTCACATAGTCCACATTGATCTCGACGCCGATCCCGGCGGGACCGGTGCGCGCCACTTTCAGTACGGTGCCGGGGCGGCCGGCCTGCCCGCTGAACGTCTTGCCGGACTCGGTGAGGAACCCGCCGCCCAGCAACTGCTCCACCAGCGACGACACCGCCGCCCGGGTCAGGCCCACGCGCGCGGCGACCCCGGCGCGGGTCACCTCGCCCCCGTCGTGCACCGCGCGCAGCACAAGGCTCAGATTGTGGCGGCGTACCGAGTCCCGGTCGGCCTTCGGCCCCAGCGGGGCGGGCTCGCCGGTCGTCATGGCCGCTCCACCGGCCGACGGGCCACGACGAGGCGGCAGTTGGGGCTGCCGTCCGCCCGTACCCCCAGCTCCGGCAACGGCAGCAGGCGTACCTCGAAACCGGCCGCCGCGAGGCCTTCGCGGACGTCGGCGAGGCGGAAGGTGCGGTAGTACATCACGAACCGCGGCCGCCACAGCACATTGCGCGCCCGCATCGCCGCGTCGAAGCCGAGCATGAACCAGTACGCCTTGGAGCCGACCCGGGGCGGCGCCGGGAGCGGGAACACGAACAGCCCGCCGGGCCGCAGCGACGCCCGCACCTGCGCGAACAGGCCAGGCTGCTCGCGCGGCAGGAAGTGGCCGAACGCCCCGAAACTGACCGCCAGATCGAAGAGCGGGCCGAACGGCAGCGCCCGCGCGTCGGCGCGTACCCACGTCGCGTCCGGATGCGCGGCGCGCGCCTGGGCGAGCATGCCCGCCGAGAAGTCGACCCCGGTGACCTGCCCCCCGCACACCCGGCGCAGCAGGCCGACGCCCGCGCCCGTACCGCAGCAGACGTCGAGCCCGCGCTCGAAGGGCCCGAGGCGGCCGAGAGCCGACTCCACCGCGTCCAGGATCGGCTGCGGGGTGCGGAACGGAGTCGCGTCGAACTTGGGGGCGAGCAGGTCGTAGCCGTGCTCGATCGAGGACAGCGCCTGAACGGCGAGTTCCCGGAACGTGGGGCCCTGTGGCGTGAACATCACCGTCAGCGTAACCGCGGGCGCCGCCCCCGGTGCCCGTACGGTGTCACGTACCGCGCCGTGCGGTGTGACGTACTGCCTGTGACGTACTACCGCGGCGGCGCCGGGAGGACCGCCCTCGGCCAGGGGCCCGCGCTGGGCCTGGCCCGCCACTCGCGCGGGTAGCCGACCGAGACCTCCTCGAACCGCACCCCGTCGTGCCAGGTGGTGCGCGGGATGTGCAGATGCCCGTACACGACGGTCTCGACGGGGAAGCGCAGGTGCCAGTCCGCCGTCAGCTCGGTGCCGCACCACTGGGCGAACTCCGGGTAGCGCAGGATCCGGGTCGGTTCGCGCACCAGCGGATAGTGGTTGACCAGGACGAACCGCTGACCGGGCGCCAACTCGGCGTCGGCAAGACGCTGTTCGGTGTACGCGACCCGGGCCCGGCACCAGTCGTCACGGGTCGGCAGCGGATCCGGATGGAGGAGGTGCTCGTCGCTGCAGACGATCCCGCTGGCGTGCGCGACCGCGAGCGCCTCCTCCTTCGTGTGTGCCCCGTCGGGGCGGAAGGAGTAGTCGTAGAGGACGAACAGCGGCGCCACCGTGATCGGCGGACCGTCCGGGCGGCGCCACACGGGGTAAGGATCCTCGGGGGTGTGGATGCCGAGCGCGTGACAGATCTCCACCAGATGGCGGTAGCGGGCCTCGCCGCGCAGGGTGACCGGGTCGCTGGGGTGGGTCCACAGTTCGTGGTTGCCGGGCGCCCAGACGACCGTCTCGAACCGGTCGGCGAGGGTGCGCAGGGCCCATTCGATGTCGTCGACGCGTTCACCGACGTCACCGGCGACGAGCAGCCAGTCGTCGGCCTCGGTGGGCTTCATGGATTCGACGATGCGCCGGTTGTCGGCGTGCACGACATGAAGATCGCTCACCGCGAGCAGACTGCCCATGCCCGTCCTCCCCGTGGTCCGGATCGGCCCTGAGGCCGTGAAGTGTCACAGTATCGGGGTGCGGTCATCGCGCGTCCCTTACCGGACACGGCGTTTCACCGTCACCTGTCACTCAGCGTGCTGTGACATGGCACCCCGCCCCCACACACCCCTGGGGCCGAGGGCCGGGGCGCCTCGTCAGAGGCTGCTGCCCACCGGAGGGACGGACCAGGCCGGCGCGATCCCGGTCAGCTGGCAGATCAGCAGGTAGAGCGGGATGGGCGGGGTGTACGGCGAGCCGCTGTCGGGCCGGTGGATCAGGCGCGGGCGCCGGTCGGGTACGTACGCGCCGGGGGCGTAGCAGGAGGGCAGCGGCCAGGTCAGTTCGGTGTCCGAGCCGGCCGGGACGATGCACCACCACCAGTCGTCGTCGGCGTACACGCAGCCCTTGGCCGGCAGCCGGGACAGGACCCGCAGGCCGTACCGCGCGGGCAGTCCCACGGCATCGCGGCCCAGCGTGGCGCTCAGGCCCGGCGGCAGGCTCAGCTCGGTCCCGCCCAGCGGGGTCGGTGCGAGCGCGTCGGGGGCGCCGTCCGCGCTCCAGGCGCGCGGGGGTGAGGGGAGTGGACGTGGGCCGGTCGGATGACCGGGGCGGCGGCCTCGCTGTGCCAGCAGGCTCGCCATGGACCTCAGCACGGTTCCTCCACGCCGTGGGCCACTTCGGCCCAGACGGTTCGGCCCGCCCCGCAGCGGGTGTGGTGCGCTCCCCACGCGCTGCACACCGCGTCCACCAGGACCAGCCCCCGGCCGCATTCCTCCTCGCCGCCGCGTCGCAGCCGCGGTCCGGGCGCGCCGCCCTCGTCCTGGACGGCTATGCGCAACTGCTCGGCTCCGTGCCGCAGTTCGCAGACGACATAGCGGCTCGCCGTGTGGATCACGACATTGGTGACGAGCTCGGATACGACCAGGGAGACGGTGTCGCGTACCTCCTCGACCACCCCCCACAGAGTGAGCCGCTCACAGGCGAGATGGCGGGCTCTGGCCACCGAGTCGGCCCGCGCGGGCAGCTCGAAGGCGAAGCGGCGGACGTCGGCCCACCGGTGGTGGTCGCCGTGGCGGGTAAGCCGTGGGTCGATGACCCGGGGGGTGAGGGCGTTACCAGAAACCACGGCCGATTCCTTACGGTGGGGAAGCGGTGCCGAGCCCCACCTCTCCCGTGGCAGTGCGCGGCAGCGCGTGTACCGGTTCAACGGAACACTCTCCTCCCGTCGTGGACACTTGGCAAGAGGCACTCTGAAAATTGCAGAGTGCGGTGTCCTCAGTGGTGCGCGCATGGCAGACTCGTCGAAAACAGCGCGCAGGGGAGGTCTGAAGTGAGCGAGCCGCGGTCCGCCCCCACGGTGGGACAGGTCGTTCTCGGCAAGCGTCTGCAGGAGCTGCGCGAACGGGCCGGCCTGAGGCGGGAGGAGGCCGCGAAGGTCCTGCGCGTCGCCCCCGCCACCATCCGGCGCATGGAGACCGCGGAAGTCGCGCTGAAGATCCCCTACGTACAGATACTGCTCAAGGCGTACGGCGTCCCCGACGAGGAGGCCGACGGGTTCGTCGCGCTCGCCGAGGACGCCAACAGACCTGGCTGGTGGCAGCGCTTCCACGACGTACTGCCGAACTGGTTCTCCATGTACGTCAGCCTGGAAGGGGCCGCGAGCCTCATCCGGGCCTACGAACCGCAGTTCGTCCCCGGACTCCTCCAGACCGAGGACTACGCCCGCGCCATCCTGCGCACCGGGGCCGTCGGCTCCGCCGCCCGGCCCGAGGACATCGAGCGGCACGTGGCCCTGCGGATGGCGCGGCAGTCCCTGCTGACCAGACCCAACGCCCCCAGACTCTGGGTGATCATGGACGAGACGGTGCTGCGCCGCCCGGTCGGCCGGCACCCCGACGTCATGCGCGGACAGCTCGACCGGCTCATCGAGGCCGCCGAACTGTCCCATGTCACGTTGCAGGTCGCCGAATTCGCCACCGGACACCATCCCGGCACCTACGGCCCCTTCGTCCTCTTCCGCTTCGCCGTGCCCGAACTCCCGGACATGGTCTACAGCGAGTACCTCACCGGCGCCGTCTACCTCGACGCCCGCCCCGAGGTCGCCTCCCACCTCGAGGTCATGGACCGCATGGCGGCCCAGGCCGCGACTGCACAACGTACGAAGGAGATCCTCAAGGATCTCCGCAAGGAGCTGTGAATGGACCGCATATACAACGGCATGCCCGCCGCGGAGCTCGGCGCCGAGGGCTGGCACAAGCCGTGGAGCGGCGGCAACGGCGGCAACTGCTTCGAAGCCATGAAGCTGGCCGACGGCAGGATCGCGGTACGCCAGTCGGCCGACCCCGACGGCCCCGCGCTCATCTACACCCACGGCGAAATCGCCGCGTTCATCGCGGGGGCGAAATCAGGCCAGGCGGACTTCCTGCTCACCTGACCCTTCCCCCGCGCCCCTTCCGTCACGTACGCATCTTCTGGCCCTTACCGCAGACCCTGGAGTGTGAGATGACCGGGCAGGACCCCGCCGTACAGATCGACACCAGCAAGCCTCATCCCGCCCGGATGTACGACTGGTTCCTCGGCGGCAAGGACAACTACCCGGTCGACGAGGAGATGGCCCGCCAGCTCCTCACCCTCGACGCCAGGGGACGTGACATGGCACGCGTGAACCGTGCCTTCATGCACCGCGCCACCCGCTGGCTCGGCGCCAACGGCGTACGCCAGTACCTCGACATCGGCACCGGCATCCCCACCGAGCCGAACCTGCACCAGATCGCCCAGCAGGTCGCCCCCGAATCCCGCATCGTCTACTGCGACAACGACCCGATCGTCCTCGCCCACGCCGCCGCCCTGCTCCGCTCCACCCCGCAAGGCGCCACCGAGTACATCCAGGCCGACGCCCGGGAACCCGAAGCCATCCTGGAGCGGGCCGGAAAGGTCCTCGACTTCAGCCGGCCCATCGCCTTGTCGATGCTCGCCCTGCTGCACTTCGTGAGCGACGAGGACGGCGCGTACGAGCTGGTGGAGCGGCTCGTGGAGCAACTCCCCTCGGGCAGCTACCTCGTACTGTCACATGTCACCGGTGACTTCGACCCCGAGAACGCGGAGAAGGCCGCCGCGATGTACCGCGCCCGGGGCCTGACCCTGCGGCCCCGCTCACGCGCCGAACTCACCCGCTTCTTCGACGGCCTGGAGCTCGCCGAGCCCGGAGTCTCCCTGACGGCGGAGTGGCATCCGGAGCTCGGCGAGCCCGTCCCCGTCGCCGGCGACGACCCGATCCCGGGCTGGGCCGGCGTGGCCCGCAAGCCGTGACACCTCACATGTGACGGTGTACGCCCTGCCGGGTCAGCGCGCCGGGGGCACCAGGGTGACGAGGAACGACTTCGACGCCCCGACGTTCCCGGCCGCGTCGATCGTCCGGTACTCGACGGTGTGCGTGCCGTAGTCCGGGGTGGCGTCGTCCCAGGGCACCGCCCGCGACCTCCCCAGCTTCCCGTAGACGAGACCGTCGATGACCGTCCCGCCCGGCGAGAAGCGGTACGGCGCCTCCGCGTCGGTCGGCCAGCCGTAGTACGTGTACCAGCCGTCGCCGTCCACCCTGAACTGGCTCACCACCGAACCCTGTTGGTCGTCGCGCGCGGTCAGCCGCATCGTGAACTCGCCGTCGTAGACGTACTCGACGGGCCGGCCCGGCCGGTGCACCGTCCGCAGCGGCTGCGACAGCGCGTACGAGGCCGTGGCCTGCGTGGCGTCCACCGTCCAGGACAGCTCACGCTGCGTACCGGCGATCCTGGCCGTCAGCCGGTGCGTGCCCGGACTGAGCCGCAGCGACCCCAGGTCCAGATCACGGTCGTTGCCGCCGCGCGGTGTGAGCCGCCGGCCGTCCAGCGACCAGCGCACCGCGAGCGTACGGCCGGTCGGATGCGTGGTGTCCGCGTACACGACGGACGCCGCGCCGACCGGACTGTCCGTGGCGGTGTGACCGGTGAAAGCCGCCTCGACCGGGGCGTGACGTGTCCGCAGCGAGGTGTCCACCGTCCAGCTCACCGTGCGCGTCAGCGCCGCCGAACCCCGCACTGCCGGATCGCGGACGAACGGCGTCGGATCGGTCACCGTCGCCGTCAGCGTATGCACCCCGGGGCTCAGGCCGAGCCGCCGCAGATCGACCGTGCGGGCCTGGCCCACGGACCGTACCGGCTCGCCGTCGACCCGCCACACCACGTCGAGCGCGCCGCCCACCGGATGCAGCGTCTCCACCCACACCGTCCGGTCGGCGCCGATCGGTGTGCCATGTGCCGTGTGACCTTGTACCAGATTCACCTTGGCCGAGATCGCCTGCACCATCACCTCACGCTCCACCTGGTCGAAGGCGTAGCCGAGGGTCTTCATCAGCGAGTGCTTGCTCGGCCGCCACACTCCCTTGGTGGAGTACATCCCGCCCTCGTACCGGCCGATGACCCCGCCGGCCTCGCTGCGCTCGCCGAGCCAGCGCCACCACTTGGCGCGCCGCTCGCGCATCTGCTCCTCGGTGAGCAGGGTGTGATGGACCGAGGCCGGTTCACCACCGGTGTACGTGCCGCCCGGCACACCCCGCCCGTAGTAGTCGTACTCGTCCTGGAGCTTGCCCAGCGAGTGCCCGATCTCGTGCGGAGTGATCAGCGACGACAGGGCGTTCCCGCCGGACGCGGTGGCGTAACTGCCGCCCGCGCCACCGTAGGTGGAGCTGTTGGCCAGCGCCACGATCTGCCGGTTGGCGGCGCTTGTGCCCGGCACGAGATCGGCGAGCGCCCCGGCGGACGTGCTGTCGACGGTCAGCAGCCGCTGCACGCTGCTGGGATCGCAGCCGCCCCAGAAGCCCATGTCGAGCGGGGTGTCGCGGCGCGGCGCGTCCAGGGACGGATCACAGTCGACCCCGGACTGCGGCGACGGGGTCTCCACGGCCCACACGTTGATGTACGAGCGGTACGAGGCGAACGGCTCGGTGCTCCACAGCACGTTGAGGTGCTTGTCGACATCCGCGCGGAACGCGCCCTGCTCCTCGGCGGTGTAACCGTCGCCCAGGATCACGAGATTGAAGCGTTTGTCGGCAGGGCCGGTGGTCTGGACGGGAACGACGGTGGCGATGTCGGTCACGTCCCCGTCCGCGAGGGCGTGCACGGCCTGCCGGGACTCGGCGGAGGCGGTGGAGTGCGACCCGAGGAGACCGGCGCTGAACAGGGAAAGGGCGGTGAGGGTGGCCGCCGCTCTTCGTAAACGTATTCGGTGATCAGCCATGGGGCCGGAGCGTAGGGCCCGCCCCGTACGCCGTAAAGACGGCCGGGCAAGCCACGGGCCACACCGCGGCGCCCGCCCGGCCGCCCCGCACAGGCCTTTCCTAACGGCCGGCCAGGTAGGCGAGTCCGGGATGCTCGGCGCGGTATCCGTCCAGGAGCCGGCCCGCCACCGTCACCGAATCCACCAGCGGATGCAGCGCGAACGCCTTCACGGCGGCCGACCGCGAACCGCTCTCCGCCGCCGCCATCACCTCCCGCTCGACCGCCTTCACCGCCGTGACGAGACCGACGGCATGGTGGGGGAGCGGCTGCACCGTGACCGGGTGCGCGCCGTTCGCGTCTACGACGCAGGGCACCTCGACGACCGCGTCCGCGTCGAGCACCGAAAGGGTGGTGCCGTTGCGGACGTTGAGGATGAGCGTGGCGCGTTCATCACGTGCAATGGCACGCATCAGTGCCAGAGCCACCTTTTCGTACCCGCCCGACTCCAGGTCGTCCTCGTCCCGCTCCCCGACCCCGGCCGCCTCCCGGTTGGCGGCCATGTAGGTTGCCTCGCGGTCGGCGAGCGTACGGTGCCACGCATCGAGCGGGGACGTGGCTGGGTGGGCCATCTCCGAGTAGAAACCGGCCTGTTGGTCCAGGAGGTACGCGCCGCGGGTCTTGCCCGCCTCGCGGTAGGCCCGTACGGCCTCACGGTTGAAGTAGTAGTAGTGCAGATACTCGTTGGGGACGGCGCCGAGCGACCTCAGCCACTCGGCGCCGAAGAGCCTGCCCTCCTCGAAGGAGCCCAACAGCTCCGTGTCGGCCAGCAGCCGCGGCAGCTCGTCGCGCCCGCCGACCTTCAGAGCCCGCAGCCAGCCGAGATGGTTCAGGCCCACGTAGTCGATCCACGCCTCGTCCGGGTCCGCGCCCAGCACCCGCGCGACGCGCCGGCCAAGGCCCACCGGCGAGTCGCAGATTCCGATGACACGGTCACCCAGCACACGGGACATCGCCTCGGTGACCAGGCCCGCCGGGTTGGTGAAGTTGATGACCCAGGCGTCCGGCGCGAGTTCGGCGACCCGCTCGGCGATCCGTACCGCCACCGGCACGGTCCGCAGCCCGTACGCGATGCCGCCCGCGCCGACCGTCTCCTGCCCGAGCACCCCCTCGGCGAGGGCCACCCGCTCATCGGCGGCCCGCCCCGCCAGCCCCCCGACCCGGATGGCCGAGAACACGAAGTCCGCGCCGCGCAGCGCCTCGTCCAGATCAGTGGTGCAGGTGACCATCGGCGCGTCCGCGACGCCGGCCGCCTGCTCGGCGAGGACCCGTACGATCGCAGCGAGCCGCTCGGCGTCGACGTCGTGCAATGTCACATGGGTGACCCGGCCCTCGCGGTGGTCGCCGAGGAGAGCTCCGTACACCAGGGGCACGCGGAATCCGCCGCCGCCGAGAATCGTCAGCTTCATGCCCGTACGCTACTCGGCGCCACCGCCCCCTCCGGTGTCACCGTGCACGCACCGGTGTCACCGTGCGCGCAGGTGGTCGTCACCCCAGGTCGAGTGCGTTGCGCAATCCGAGGCGGTAGCGGGTGCGGTCGTGGCGCTTGAGGATCTCGAGCTCGGGGGCGCGGAAGAGAGGTGTGACCGTGCACCGCGGCGCCGTCGAACCCGTACGGTCCAGCAGTGCGTTGACCGCCTGACGGGCCGAGGCGTTGGCGCCCTCCATCGTGGCCAGATCGATGTCGACCGCCACGTAGTCACCGGCGAGATAGAAGTTGGGGATCTTGGTCTCGGCCTGCGGCCGGTTGTGGAAGGTGCCGACGGGGTGGATGAGGAGCTGGTCGTCGTTGGTCGGGTTCGGGGTGCCCAGGCCGTCCACGCCGGGGTCCAGGAACCAGGAGTGGAGCGCGCTGTCCTTGAGGACGGTCTTGCCCGTGTCGTTGAAGGCGGCCTTGAGCTGGGCCCACACCTCGCGGGCCACCTCGGTCCGGGTGCACTGCTTGGCCGTCTTGCCGTACAGGATGCCGGGCCGGTCCCACTCGGAGATGTCCACCGACAGACAGTCCACCGCCACGCCGTCGCCGTAGTCGACGGGGAAGTCCCGATCCGGCCAATGCCGGGCCTGCTGGATGGCCGTCAGGGACCAGGGGGAGTCGATGCAGTTGGCGTGCCCGTTGAGCAGCGGGGCCCGCTCGGTCAGATAGAACTGGATGCCGGTCATCCAGTCCGTCTCCAGCTTGTCGCAGCGCGCCAGCTGAGGGTCGGCCGCCCGCAGGCCGGCCCCCCAGGTCCGTCGCGCGTGCTCCACGGGCATCGCGGAGATGTAATGGTCCGCGGTGACGTGTGACCGCGCACCCGACGGGTCGGTCACCACGACCCCGTTGACCAGCCCGGAGCCGTACTCCACCTCCCGTACCGTCCAGCCCACGCGGAAGTCGACGCCCATGCCCTCCAGATGGGCCACCCAGGGGTCGATCCACGCCTCGTTGGTGGGCAGGTCGAGGATCCGGTCGAGGGGGCCGTCGGCGCCGCGGCCCAGCGCGTTGAAGATGAAAGCCTCCAGGAGCGTGGCGACCGTACGGGTGCTGGCCTCCTCCGCCTTGGTCGCCACGATGTTCCGGGTCAGCCCCACGGCCAGGATGCGCTGGTAGTCGTAGCTCATCCGCTCGGCCCTGATGAAGTCCCACCAGGGCGTACGCTCCCAGGCCTCGTCGCGCCGCTCGTCGCAGCTGGTGAGGAACACCAGGCCGCGGTTGACGAAGTACGCCGTCTCGTGGAGCGGGATGCCCAGGGCGGTGTCCAGGAACGCGGTGAGGGCGCGGCGGATCTCGTCGAGGGTGAGCTCGGCGGGTTTGTGGCCGGGCCAGGGCAGCGGGATACGCAGATCCTCCCGGTCGGTGCGGGCGAAGGACATCTCGGGCGGCGCCACGAGGTTGTCCCAGACGCCGTTGGCGTTCCCGGGGAAGGGGATGCGGCGCATCGTGTCGGGGAGGTTGTGGTAGATGCCGGGGATGAACCGGAAGCCGTGCTCGGCCGGCAGCGCCCGGCGCCCGCCACGGGCGCTGCCAGGGACGTCCATGCTGCGGGCCTTGCCGCCGAGTGCGCGGCGCTCGTACACGGTGACGTGGTACCCGCGCTCGGCCAGCTCATGGGCGGCGGTGAGCCCCGCCACGCCGCCGCCGAGCACCGCGACGGACGGCGCCGAACCTCCAGCCCCTGCACCCGACGGTGCCCCGGGCCGCTCCGCCGCCACCGCTGGTGCGCCGGAGACCGCGAGCGCGCCGGTGACGGCCGCCGCGCCGGCGACGAACGTGCGCCGCGTACTGCCTGTACCGTCCATGCCCCAACCCCTTTACCGGCGGTAACTGTCGCGTTCGGCGCAGGAATATACGGATGCCACCGGCACCCCGGAAGCAGCACGCGGGCCCAAAAACCACGATGGCTCGATCCCACCGCGCCCGGCCCCGCCCACCGACGCCGCCCCGGCCCCGCCCCCCGCGCCAGCCCCCGCCCCGCCCCCGTACCACCCCCGCCCGTCCACGCACGCGACAATGGGCCCATGGCACGCCGCACCAAACGCCCCGCCCGCCCGCGAACCCCCGCCGCCTCCCCGGCCGTCACCGCCGACACGCCCTGCCCCTGCGGGCTGGCCGCGACGTACGGCGAGTGCTGCGGGCGCTTCCACGCGGGGAAGGCGACCGCACCCACCGCGGAGCTCCTCATGCGCTCCCGTTACACCGCCTTCGTCGTCCACGACGAGGCGTACCTGCTGCGCACCTGGGCGCCCGCGACCCGCCCCGGCGAGGTCGACTTCGACCCCGCCATGCGGTGGACGGGCCTGGAGATCCTGGACCACACCGACGGCACCGCCTTCCACCAGCACGGCACCGTCACCTTCGTCGCCCGCTACACCCACGCGGGCACGCCCGGCTCACTCCATGAGCGCAGCACCTTCGAACGGCACGACGGCGCCTGGGTCTACCGTGACGGTACGTTCATCGAGCCGTGACCCCGACGGCCTCCCGGCGGCCGGCCGGCCACCCCTGCGCCAGGTCCTCGGCGATCAGCCGCTTCGCGATGGCATCGATCGCCGCCCGCAGGTCCGGCCCGCTCGGCCGGCCCCGCTCCCGCTCGATCTGGGAGGTCAGCCACTCGGCCCACGCCCGGGTGATGACATCCGCCTCGCGGCGCCCGGCCGCGGTGTGCGAGAAGAGATTGCCGTCGCGGGTCAGATAGCCCTCCTCGACCATGCGGTCGAAGACCGGCACCAGCACCTCGGGCGGCACCCGCAGGCGGGCCGCCATCAGGCCGAGGCCGGCGTGCCCGACCAGGCGGGTGAACAGCTCGACCTGCATCACGGCCCATGCGCCCGCCGGGTCGAGGCGGGTGTCGGACGCGTCGACGATCCGCCGCGCCGTCTCCAGGTCCGTACGCCGCATGATCTTGGCGACGGCGAGTTCGAGGAGCTTCGCCGAGTCGCCGCCGGTGGTCGGTGAGGCGAAGCCCTCGCCCATGTCGGGCGCCGAGGCCCGCGCCACGTCCCGCAGCTTCACCTGCTTGAGGAAGAGCGCGACGACGAAGCCGACGACGGCGACTGGAACGGTCCACAGGAAGACCGTGTGCAATGTGTCCGCGTACGCCTGCACGATCGGCCCGGCCTGCTCGGCCGGCAGGTCGTGCACCCCCTGAGGACTCTGCGCCGCACGGGCGATCTCCTGCTGGGCGGCCGGATCCCGCGCCCCGGCGGCCTGCGCGGCCTCGCCGATGCCTTGGGAGAGGTTGGGTGCGAGGGAGTTGGCGTAGATGGTGCCGAACACCGCGGTGCCGAACGAGCTGCCGAGTGTACGGAGAAATGTGACACCGGACGTGGCGGTGCCCAGGTCCGCGTAGTCCACGGTGTTCTGCACGGCGATCGTCAGGACCTGCATGCACAGTCCGATGCCGACGCCGAGCACGAACATGTACAGCGACTCCAGCGAGGCGCCGGTCTGCGTCCCCATCAGCGACAGCAGATAGAGGCCGACGCCCATCACGAGGCATCCGGCGATGGGGAAGACGCGGTACTGGCCGGTCTTGCTGACGACGTTGCCGCTGAAGATCGACGCGATCAGCAGGCCGACCACCATCGGCAGGGTACGGACGCCCGACACGGTCGCCGAGTCCCCGTCGACGTACTGGAGGTAGGTCGGCAGGAACGTCATCGCGCCCAGCATGGCGAAGCCGACGACGAAGCTGAGCACCGAGCAGACCGTGAAGACGGGATTGGCGAACAGCCGCATCGGCAGCATCGGTTCGGCGGCCCGGGTCTCCACCCAGCAGAACAGCGCGAGCGCCACCAGACCGCCCGCGAAGAGCCCGATGATGACCGCCGAACCCCACGCGTACTCGTTGCCGCCCCAACTGGTCGCCAGGATCAGGGCGCTGGAACCGGCCGCCACCAGCGCGATGCCGGTGTAGTCGATGACAGGGCGGCCGGCGGAGCGTACGGAGGGGATGGAGCGCGCGGCCGCGATGACGACGAGGATCGCGATCGGGACGTTCACGTAGAACGCCCACCGCCAGCTGGCGTGGTCGGTGAACAGGCCGCCCAGCAGCGGCCCGATCACGGTGGCCACCCCGAAGACCGCACCGATCGCACCCTGGTACTTGCCCCGGTCGCGCAGGGGGATGACATCGGCGATCAGCGCCATGGCGGTGACCATCAGCCCGCCGGCGCCGACGCCCTGAAGGGCCCGCCAGGCGATGAGCAATGTCATATTGCTCGCCAGGCCGCAGAGGAACGAGCCGGCGATGAAGATGATCGCCGAGACCTGGAAGATCACCTTGCGGCCGAAGAGGTCGCCGAACTTGCCGACGAGGACGGTGGCCACGGTCTCGGCCAGCAGATAGGCGGTGACCACCCACGACATGTGCGCGGCGCCGCCGAGGTCCGACACGATCGTCGGCAGGGCCGTACCGACGATCGTCTGGTCGAGCGCCGCCAGCAGCACCCCGAGCATGATCGTCCCGAAGACGACATTGCGCCGCCGTGCGTCGAGCACCGGCGGTGCGGCGGGGGCGCTCTGCGGGGCGGCGGGCTGCCCGGCCTCGCTGGTGGTGGTCACTCTCGCACCCTCACACCGGCCGGGTACCCCCGCATGCGGAGCCGGTCTGAACAGGGGCACGGGAGGCGCGCTGCCCGGAGGCGACCCCCCGACCCCCGGTCCGGCGTCAGCGGCAGTGTCGTACCGGCAGGCGCGGGTGGTAGGCGGCCAGCACCTTGTTCGCCCGGGCCAGCGTCGACAGCGCGTGCTCCCGGTCCGCCTGGTCCTCCCCGCACAGCGGTCCCCGGAACCGCTGGACCTCACGTGCCGCGCACTCCGCGTCGACCTCCGCCTGCAGGATGTGGATTGGCATGCAGGATCCGATCAGCGCGGCCACACGGTCGGGGATCGGTACGGGGACGAGTGAGGAGGCGTACACAGCGGGTCCTTCTCTGCGGTCGGGTGTCTCCCCACCATCCTCGCGGACCCGGGTACCTGTTCCTCCACAGGGATGTCTCCGTCGGGCAACGGCGTGCCGCGCCCGCCGGGGCGCGGACGATCGAACACGCGAGAGGCCCCCGAACCCGGCCGTCGACACCCCGCCGCGTTCCCGCAGGTGCATGGCGTGCCACGCGATCTCCACCGTGAAACGGGGGCCCGCATCGCTCGCACATGCACCGAACACCGGGTCGAGTCCGGGCCTTCGTCGCCGCGCCGAAAGGCCGCCGGATGTGAAGCATCTCACTCCCGGCCGGGTGTCGGCGGGGGCGCGAAGGGGAAGAAGTCGCCGGACATGTCTCCGCCCCACCGGGCGCTGTACCGGCGGGGCGGGTCCGAGTACGCGCCGCAGCCAGCAAGCGCGAATGGGATGGCACCACCGTAGCGGCGGCCACTGACAACGGGCCGCCCGCGTGTGGCCGCCCGCCCCGGCCGTGCCGCATCGGACCGGGCATGAATCCGTGCCTGGCCCGGGGTGCGGGGTGAGGTCAGAGCTTGTGCATGCCCTTGTAGGGGCTGACGATCCGGGTCTGGGTGGCGCCGAAGTCGACGAGCATGGCCGCCGCCTCCGCACCGATGATCTTTCCGAGGCCGTGGCGGTCGTGGGAGACGCGGTCGCCCAGGGCGAAGTCCGCGATCAGAGGCTCCTTGGGGGCGGCGAAGGGACTCGTGGGCAGGTGGCGCCGGGGCGCGGATGCATTTGTCATCGTGGACTCAGTATGCGCTGTCGGCGCCCCTGTGCCATAGGCCCGCGGACTCACCTGTCACCGGCCGCGCCGGCCGAGCCGCCCGCCTCCCGTATCCGCGCCCAGGCTGCCGGACCCGTTGCCTTCTGATTACGCGCGAGTAAGTTGACCTCCCGGTAAGCCCGTAGAGCCCGTCAGTCGATCCAGGTAACTCCCGCCCGCCCGCGCGAACAGGAGACCGCCATGGGCGTACGCAAAGATCTGAGGCAGGCGAGAAAGCGCAGCGATCTCGCCGAGCGGTACCCGGTCGAGGTCATCCGGGAGAATGGCACCGTACGCGAGGCCCGCACCGCACCCGGGCCGTCCGCCGGCGCGAGCGCCGTGGCCCCTGCAACCGCCGCCGACATTCCCTTCACCAATGCCGCCGAGGCCCCGGACGCCGTGGTCCTGCGCCGCAAACAGCACGGCGCCTGGCGGGCCGTCACCTCCGTCGAATTCGCCCGTGAAGTGACCGCCACCGTCAAGGGGTTGATCGCCGCAGGGCTCCAGCCCGGCGGGCGCGTCGCGCTGATGGCCGTACCAGCTACGAATGGTCCGTGCTCGACTTCGCCATCCGGGCGGCGGGCGGCCAGAGCGTCCCCCTCTACGCCACCTCCTCCGCGGAGCAGATCGCCTGGATCCTGAAGGATTCGGGCGCCCGCCACCTCGTCGTCGAGACCGCCGAGCACGCCGAGACCGCCGCCCGCGCGGCCGCCGGCGAGCTCTGTCAGGACCCGGAGATGCTCGCCGACGCACAGAAAGCCGTCGACCATGCCCACGAGGCCGTATCCCGGGCCGAGTCGATCCGTGTCTTTCGGATCGTGCCGGGTGAGTTCACCGAGGAGAACGGGCTCCTGACGCCGTCGCTCAAGGTGAAGCGGCACGCCGTCGCGCGGGCGTACGCGGACGATATCGAGGCGCTGTACACGTGACCGTTGTACACGTGACCGCTCTGCACGTGACCGCCGTACACGTGACAGCCGTAGATGTGACATGTCATGGCACCCGCGGCCCTCACGTCGGAGGAGACAGCACACGTGACAGGTCGTACGTCACCGGCTCCTCCAGCTGCCCGTAGCCGCAGCTCTCCGGCTCACGGTCCGGCCGCCACCGCTTGAACTGGGCCGTGTGCCGGAACCGGTCGCCTTCCATGTGGTCGTAGCCGACCTCGCACACCCGCTCCGGCCGCAGCGCCACCCATGACAGGTCCTTCTTCCCCGACCAGCGGCTCGGAGCCCCCGGCAGCCGGGCGCTCTCGTGCGCCGCCTCCTCGGCCCAGGCGGCCCATGGGTGGTCGTCGGGCGGGTCCATCCGCAGCGGCGCCAGCTCCGCCACCAGCTCCTCGCGGCGCTTGGCCGTGAACGCCGCGCACACACCGACATGCTGGAGCCGGCCCCCGGCGTCGTACAGACCGAGCAGGAGCGAGCCGACGACCGGCCCGCTCTTGTGGAAGCGGTAGCCGGCCACGACCACATCGGCCGTCCGCTCGTGCTTGACCTTGAACATCAGACGCGCGTCGGGCCGGTACGGCAGATCGAGCGGCTTGGCGATCACGCCGTCGAGACCCGCGCCCTCGTACTGCTCGAACCACTCGGCGGCGACCGCCAGGTCCGTCGTCGCCGGGGCCAGGTGGACCGGCGCGGCGACCCCACGCAGCGCCTCGGTGAGCAGGACACGCCGCTCGGCCAGGGGAGTGTCCAGCAGTGCCATGTCACCGAGCGCCAGCAGATCGAAGGCGATGAAACTCGCGGGTGTTCTCTCCGACAGCAATGTCACCCGTGACGCTGCCGGGTGAATGCGCTCGGTCAGCCGGTCGAAGTCCAGCCGCCCCTCGTGCACGATCACGATCTCCCCGTCGACGACACAGCGCGCCGGCAGCCGTGCGAGGAGCGCGGCGGCCAGCTCGGGGAAATAGCGGGTGAGCTCCTTGCCCGTACGGCTCCCGATCACGATCTCCGCACCGTCCCGGTGCACGATCGCACGGAAGCCGTCCCACTTGGCTTCGTACTGCATCCCGGGCGGGATCTTCTTCACGGCCTTGGCCAGCATCGGCTTCACAGGCGGCATCACCGGCAGATCCATAGGGAGATTGTCCGGTATGCGTCGGATGTCGGCGCGGCCTAGGCTGACAGGCATGGCAGGCAAGGCGGGCAAAGCAGGCGCGGTGGAGCTGGAAGTCGGCGACCGGACCGTACGCGTGTCCAATCCGGACAAGGTGTACTTCCCCGAGCCCGGCTACACCAAGCTCGACATGGTCACCTACTACCTCGCCGTCGGCGACGGCATCACCCGCGCCCTGCGCAACCGCCCCACCACCCTGGAGCGCTACCCCGACGGAGTGACCGGCGAATCGTTCTTCCAGAAACGCGCCCCCAAATACCTCCCCGACTGGATCCCCACCGCCCACATCACCTTCCCCAGCGGCCGCAGCGCCGACGAGATGTGCCCCACCGAACCCGCCGCCGTCCTGTGGGCCGCCAACCTCGGCGCCGTCACCTTCCACCCCTGGCCCGTACGCCGCGACGACACCGACCACCCCGACGAACTGCGCATCGACCTCGACCCCCAGCCCGGCACCGACTATGCCGACGCCGTCCACGCCGCCCACGAACTGCGCTCCGTCCTCGACGAGAACGGACTGCGCGGCTGGCCCAAGACCTCCGGCGGCCGCGGCCTGCACGTCTTCGTCCCCATCGAACCCCGCTGGACCTTCACCCAGGTCCGTCGTGCCGCCATCGCCTGCGGCCGCGAGCTGGAGCGCCGCATGCCCCAGCGGGTGACCATCAAATGGTGGAAGGAGGAACGCGGCGAGCGGATCTTCGTCGACTACAACCAGACCGCCCGCGACCGCACCATCGCCTCCGCCTACTCCGTGCGCCCCCGGCCGCACGCCCCGGTCTCGGCGCCCCTGCGCTGGGAGGAGGTCGACGACGTCGTCCCCCAGGACTTCGACATCCGCACCATGCCCGGCCGTTACGCCGACGTCGGCGACGTCCACGCGGACATGGACGACCACCGCTTCAGCCTGGAGAGCCTGCTCGAACTGGCCCGCAAGGACGAGGCCGACCACGGGCTGGGTGACCTGCCCTACCCGCCCGAGTACCCGAAGATGCCCGGCGAACCCAAGCGCGTGCAGCCCAGCCGCGCCCGTAAGCCCAAGGGGTCGACCGACGCGGAGGCCGACGCGGACCCCAGCGGCACGTCCGGTGCGTAGAACAGCACCGTACGACGGCCCGGTGCAGTGTGAAACCGCACCGGGCCGCCCGCGTGCTCACAGCTCCTTGATCCGGATGTCGCGGTACGAGATGACATCGGTGCTGCCATGGACCTGCAGGCCGATGTACCCGGAGGCGTGCCGGCGGCCGTCGGTACCCGGGTCGTCGGCGCGCGCCGGGTAGAAGTCCTGCCCGCCGACGTTGTCGAACTCGTTGATCAGTACGCCGTTGCGGTACACGCTGTAGTGCTGGCCCTCCACCCGGATCTCGTAGTCGTTCCAGGTGCCCTTCGGCGTCACCCCCGCCCCGCCGAGACCGACCCGGTCGAAGCCGTAGACGGACCCCGACTTGTACATGTCGCCGTCCGGCCGGTCCAGGACCTGGACCTCATGGCCGTACTTGATGGCGACCCACTCGGGCCTGGGCTCCTCGGGGTTCTCATGGACGTACGGGAAGCGGACGAAGACCCCGCTGTTGGCGTTGCCGGCGCCGGGTGCGTCGTCGCGCCACCGCAGCTTCAGCGAGAAGTCACCGTACGCGCGCTGCGGGAACCACAGCATGCCGAGCCCGGCCCGGCTGGTGCCGCTCGTCATCGACCCGTCGGCGTTCAGCGCGAACGAACCACCGCCCACGTGCTGCCACTTGGCGAAGGACGCGGCCGAACCGTCGAAGAGGCTCTTGTACCCGGTCGTCTGCCCTGGTTTGCCGATGCCGGACTGCTTGGCCGCGCGGTAGATCGTCCGGTGTTCGCGGGCATCGACGACTCCCTCGGCGAGCAGCCGGTCCAAGATCGCGTCGACATGCTTGAGGAACAGGGCGTGCGAGCTCCAGTCCTTCTCGTCCTCGATCAGCTCGCCGACCGTGCAACGACTGCGCGTCATCCGGTTCGGCACCCCCGAGTCGACCGTGCCGACGATGACCGTCAGCCGTTCGTCGTGCTCGGGGCAGTGCGGTGCCGGGACCCCGCCACCCTCCGCGACCGTGAAGGTCACCCGCTTCGCCTCGGAGGTGTTGCCCGCCTTGTCCGTGGCGCGATGCAGCACAATGTGATGGCCGACCCGCTCGACGAGGACCGGCGCGGTGTAGGCGAGGTAAGGACCGCCGTCCAGGGAGTACTCCGTCCGCTCCACACCCGATTCGGTGTCGGTCGGGGTGAGCGTCACCTTGGCGCTGGTGATGTACGCGCCGTCGGAGTTCACCGCCCCGGTCACCTCGGCTGCCGTGACCGGAGGTGTGCGGTCCTCGGTGGGCGGGGCGACGACGGTGAAGGCGACGGTCTTCTCGGCGGCGGTGTTGCCCGCCTTGTCGGTGGCCCGGTAGTGCAGCTGGTGCGTACCGGCCTGGTGCACCATGACCGGCGCGGTGTACGGCTGCCACGCCCCGGAACCCAGGGCGAACTCCAGCGAGTTGACGCCCGAGCCGGTGTCGGACGCGGTGACCGTGACCGTCGCCATCCCCACGTACCGGCCCTGCTCGTCCTTCTCGCCGCTCAGGCTCGCCGAGGTGTCGGGCGGGGTGGTGTCGTCGCTGGGCGGGGCGACGACGGTGAAGGCGACGGTCTTCTCGGCGGCGGTGTTGCCCGCCTTGTCGGTGGCCCGGTAGTGCAGCTGGTGCGTGCCGACCTGGTGCACCATGACCGGCGCGGTGTACGGCTGCCAGGGGCCGGCCGCGCCGACCGCGTACTCGATCCGGTCCACACCCGATCCGGCGTCGGTGGCGGACAATGTCACATTGGCGTGTCCGATGTAGGCACCGTCCGTGTTCTTCTCACCCTCCACCTTCGCCGCGGTCTGAGGCGGGGTGGTGTCCTCGCCGCCCGGGTCGGAGACGGTGAGAATGCCCTGCATCTGGCCGTGGCCGGGGATGGTGCAGTAGAAGCGGTAGCGGCCCGGAGTGAGCGTCACTTCGGCGGTGTGCCGGCCGCCCTGGTCGTCCGTCGGGTTGGCAAGGATGTTCAGCGGCACGTCATGGTTGTACTCGGGGTCGGACACGTCGAAGGTGAGCGTGTGCGGCATGCCCGAGGTGTTGCCGCTCGCCCTGCTGTTCTCGAAGACGATCGTGGTCCGCCCCGCCACCGCCGTGGTGGGGAAGGAGAGATACCGGTCGATGGGGTCGCCGGCGGTCCAGGTCAGCACCTGCTGGGCGGTCGTACGGACCTCGCCGCGGCCGTACGCCGCACCCGACGTCAGGCCGACCACCGTCAGCAGGGCCGCGACGAGCGCGGTCCACAACCGAAGCGTGTTCGGTGACCGGTGAAATGTCACAGCCGTCACGGCGCCGCCTTTCGCGCGAGCTGAGCGGCGGCCGGGGTCGCCTCGCCGCCCTGGTAGGTGACCCGCCACAGCGCGGAGCGCGAGTCGGAGGTGAAGAAGCCGCGGCCGTAGTCCAGGACGTACAGCGACCCGTCCGGAGCGAACTTCCAGTCCATCAGGTTCCGGATGCCGTTCGCCCCGACCGGGACGATCTTCTTCAGCGACTCCGCGTGCACCGGAAGCCCGCCCTTGCCGACGGTCCTCGGGTCGGTCAGCACGGCGTGGCGCGGCTGGTCGCCGTCGTAGAAGTCACCGACGAACCACTTCCCGTCCCAGTACGCCGGCCACTTCACCGCACTCGTACGCGCCGCGTCGTAGCGGTACACCGGCCCGTTCATCGTCGCCTGCCCGCCGCCCTTGAGCCACGGCAGCAGCAGCTTCTGCTCCTCCGTCTTGTAGCTGGGAACGCCGTTCGCGTCCCGGGGGAAGTCGGGGCCGCCGCCCTGGGGCGCGTACCAGATGGTGTTCGGGGTGACGGGCGGCAGGTGCACCAGGCCGTCGTTGTTCGGGGACTCGTTCTTCGGCCGGGCGCAGTCGTACCAGCCGAGCGGCACGGACGGGTCGGGAAGATTACGGTCCCGGTAGGGCTGGTTGTTGCCCATGCAGTACGGCCAGCCGTGGTTGCCCGCCTTGGTGATCGCGGCGAAGGTGTCGTACTTGGCCGGACCCCAGGTGGTCGAGGGGGCGCCGGCGTCCGGGCCGACCCAGCCCGCGTAGAGGATGTCGGTCGCCTTGTCGACGAAGATCCGGGCGGGGTTGCGTACCCCCATCACATAGATCTCGCCACGGGTCTTGCCGCCGCCCTCGTCCGGCTCGCGGCCGGTGAACAGATTCCCCTCGGGGAGCGTGTACGTGCCGTCGTCCTCGGGGTGGATCCGCAGGATCTTGCCGTTGAGGTTGTTGGTGTTGCCCGCGGTGCGGCGGGCGTCGGCGAACGACACGCCCTTGAAGTCGGGCTCCGGGTTGTTCCCGGAGTAACCGGCGCTGAAGCCCGAGGAGTTGTTGTCACCGGTGGCGATGTACAGATTCTGCCGGGAGTCCCAGGCCATGCCCCCGCCGGCGTGGCAGCAGCTGTGGATCTGCACCGGCCACTTCAGCAGCACCTTCTCGCCGGCCAGATCAAGGGTGTTGGTCGCGAGGTCAAGGGTGAAACGTGACACGTGACGCTCGGCCATACGCGTATCACGGTTGATACGTGAGTGCGGTGTGTAGTGCAGATACACCCAGCCGTTGGAGAGGAAGTCCGGGTCGAGCTCGATGCCGAGCAGCCCCTCCTCGTTCTTGATCAGCTCGTCGCCGCCGCCCTTGTTGCCGAAGACGGTCAGCGCCCCCGCGAGCGTCACCTTCTTCGTCCTCGGGTCGTAGACATGGATCTCGCCCTTGCCCTTGCCGATGTCGGGGTTGTTCCAGTCGGTGACGACCGGCTGGGAGGAATCGGCGCCACCACGGCCGATGTAGAGGATCCGGCCGTCCGGCGCGGCGACCAGCCCGTGCGGCTCGCCGATCTGGTCGTTCTTGCCCGGCTGATTGGGCTGGGTGACCCGCTCCGCCGTGTAGTGGGAGGTGATCGTCGCCTTGCAGTCGGCGCGGGCGATCCGGGTCGTCCAGTGCAGGGCCCCGCGCAGATGGTCCCGGAAGTCGGTCTCGGCGAAGGAGTCGACCGTGCCGCCCATACCGGTGTAGAAGGACCGGCCGCCGTCGTAGTCACGGCACCAGGAGACGGGGTGGTCCCAGCCGTTGGCGCCCACCCCCGGCTGGTAGGTGCTCTCCCTGACCCGGGCCACCGTGTGGACCGAACCGGACGGATTCACCTGCCAGTTGAGCCACTTGTCGGGCCGCTTCCACGTCAGCGGGAGCTGCTTGGTGGCCGGGTGGACCCGGTCGCCCACCTCTACGGTGGCACGTTGTACGGTCACCGGACCGTTCGCGGGGCGCGCGCCGACGAGCCCGGTGAACCAGTCGGAGTACGGTTCGGTGCGCGCCGCGTCATGGATGCCGAGGAAACCGCCGCCGGCCTCCATATAGGCCTCGAGACCCGCTTCCTGTGCGGGATCGAGCACATCGCCGCCGCCGGTCAGAAAGACCACGGCGTTGTAGCGGCCCAGCTTGGTGGCGTTGGTGAACACGGCGGGGTCGTCGGTGGCTTCGGTACGGAAACGCTGCGCCGCGGGCCCGGACTGGCCGATCGCCTCGATCGCCGCGATCCCGGCGTCCACGGTCGGTGACTCGGCGGTGGCCGAGGCGTGGAAGACGAGCACGCGTACGTTGGCGCCGCCTGGCGGCGACGGTAACGACAACGTTGTCGGCGGCCGTTCCGGGTCCGCGGCCGTGGCGGCGTTGCCGCCCAGCAGTGAGGCCGCCAGCGCTCCGGCGGCCACGGCCGCCGCCGCACTCCGCCGGGATCTTGACCGATGATGTGGTGCACGGTGCATGTGTTCACCGACCCCTCTCAGGTCACAGCAACAAACGACGACGAAGCTAGACCTCTTTCGGTAGGACGCCAAGAGATGAGGCAGCGATTGAGCGAACTTTGTCCTGGGTGTGGATAAACCCTGCACCCACGGCTACCGTGTGGCCGTCCCCGGGGGTTCCGCACACCCCGTCAATCCCCGATCGCCACATGGGAGTTCGGCATGGACCGACGGAGCTTCAACCGACGCCTGCTGGCCGGGAGCGCCGCCGCGGCCGCCAGCGTGACATCGTTGTCACTCGCTGCCGCCCCGGACGCCGCGTCGGCGGAGGCCCCGCCGCCCACCGCACCCGCCGGGGGACGCGTGCGCCATATGAAGTTGTACGCCGAAAAACTGGCGGACGGTCAGCTCGGCTACGGCCTGGAGAAGGGCAAGGCCTCCATCCCCGGCCCGATGATCGAGCTCATCGAAGACGACACCCTCCACATCGAGTTCGAGAACACCCTCGACGTGCCGGCCAGCCTGCACGTCCACGGAGTCGACTTCGACGTGGCCAGCGACGGCACCCGCATGAACCGCAGCCACGTGGAGCCGGGCGGCACCCGTACGTACACCTGGCGCACCCACACCCCCGGCCGGCGCAAGGACGGCACCTGGCGGCCGGGCAGCGCCGGCTACTGGCACTACCACGACCATGTCGTGGGCACGGACCACGGAACCGGCGGCATACGCAAGGGGCTCTACGGCCCGCTGGTGGTCCGCCGCAAGGGCGACATCCTGCCCGACAGGCAGTTCACCATCGTCTTCAACGACATGACCATCAACAACCGGCCCGGCCACCAGAGCCCCGAACTCCGGGCGACGGTGGGGGAGCGCGTCGAGATCGTGATGATCACGCACGGCGAGTACTACCACACCTTCCACATGCACGGTCACCGTTGGGCCGACAACCGCACCGGCCTGCTCACCGGCCCCGACGACCCCAGTCGCCTCATCGACAACAAGATCACGGGCCCGGCGGACTCCTTCGGCTTCCAGGTCATCGCGGGCGAGCACGTGGGGGCGGGAGCCTGGATGTACCACTGCCATGTGCAGAGTCACTCCGACATGGGGATGGCGGGCCTCTTCCTGGTCGCGAAGCCGGACGGCACGATCCCCGGGTACGAGCCGCACCATCCGGCCGCCGAGCGGTCGGCCCCGGCCCCGGGGAAGCCGCCTGGTGGGGCGCACGCGCACTGAGCCGCGGTGGGCGATCGCCGACGACGCCGCCGCCCGGGGCCGGGCGCCGGCCATTCGGTGCGTGCAGTGTCACCGGTGACTGGTGACTGGTGACTGGTGACTGGTGACTGGTGACTGGTGGCCGGTGACCCGGGACTCCGGTGGCGAAACAGCTCCTCAAAACAACACGAACGATCGTGCTACTTTTATGACTGTACGCATCGGACGACCGAGGAGACCGGCATGTCTGCCAAGGCTTCACTCCTGCGCACCGCCCTCAACGCGACCTCCCTCGTCGCCCCCGGCCTCGCCGGCCGCGCCACCTTCGCGGTCTTCACCCGCCCGCCGGGCCGCGCCCGGCTCCGGCCCGACGAACGTGGCCTGCTCGGCGAGGCCCGCACCAGCCTGCTCACGGTCAACGGCAAGGACGTCGTCACGTACGCCTGGGGTGACGGAGCGCGCCCCGTACTCCTGGTGCATGGCTGGCAGTCCCGCGCCTCGCGCCTCTCGGCCTTCGTCGCGGCCCTGCGTGAACGGGGCTACAGCCCCGTCGCCTTCGACGCTCCGGCGCACGGAGAATCCGACGGCGCGACCACCACGATCGTCGAATTCCGCGAGATCATCCGGCAGTTGTACGACCGCCATGCCGCCGCCGGATTCGAGGCGGTCGTCGCGCACTCCTTCGGGGTGCTCGCGTCGCTGTTCGCTCTCCAGGACGGTCCGACCACCCGCAGGTTCGTCGGGATCGGCGGAGTCGGCGAGTTCGACTTCGTCCTCGACTCGTTCTGCGCCGAGCTCGGACTGCGCGAGCCGATACGCCGCGCGCTGAAGGGCCGGATCGAGAATGTGCTCTTCCCGGGCGAGCCCGGAATGTGGGACCGCTTCAGTGCGGCCTACCGTCCCGACGAACTCGCCGCACCCGTCCTGCTGTTCCACGACGAAAGCGACGACATGGTCCCGGCGGCCCAGTCCCAGCTGATCGAAGCCGCGCACACGGGGCGCGTACGGCTGGTCCGCACCCAGGGGCTCGGCCACCGCAGGATCCTGGCCGATCCCGCGGTGGTCGCCGAGACGGTGGAGTTCGTCACGGCCGCGGACGACGACACCGAGGCCGTCGGCCGGCGCGTCACCACTCGGTCCGGCCGCTCCCCAGTCGTACCCCGCAGTTGATCCAGCGGATGACCGCGGTCACGGTCGTCGTGTCCAGATCCGACAGCGCGTCGATCGCCGTGGCGTCCCCCAGGCCGGGCGGGATGCCGGCGGCGGTCAGCGCCGCGTGGAGGTCGACCCTCCGCTGGTCGGCGGGGGCCAGCACGTACGGCAGTCGGGTCCGGGCGTCCGGAGCGGGCAGCAGGAAGTCGTCCAGCGCGTCCGTGTGCAGGGTGTCGGCGAATCCGGTGGTCGTGCCGCTGTACATCATGAGGACCTCCAAGGGGAGTTGATGCCAGGGGAGAGGCGCCGACGGGTACGGCCGGTTCCCGCCCCGCTCGCGCACCACCGGATCGCAGCAATCCTCCGTTTGTCGCATGACCCCCGGCTCCTTGTGGAGATGGCAGGAGGTGCCAGGAGGTGGCAGGAGGCGGCGGCTCAGGCCGGGAGGCCCTCGATCTCGCCGCGCCCGCGATCCGTCGCATCCGCCAGCAGCCGCCGCCGGATACCGCGTTCGGCACGTTCGTACGCGGAGCTGTCCGCGTGCAGCACCGACTGCGCGTTCGCGGCCTCCATCAGCGCGATGATCTCGAAGGCGAGCTGCGGTACGTCGACGTCGTCGGTGAAGCATCCGCCCGCGCGGTCCTCCCGCAACGTCTGCTCCACGTACTCCACCCAGTCCTGCCGGGCCCGGGCGATCGCGTCGTGCACGGGCCCGGTGCGGGCGTCGAACTCGGCCGAGACGGCGTAGAAGAAGCAGCCGCCCTCGAAGATCCGGTCGGCGGAGTACGTCAGCCAGTTCCGGGCCAGCGCCCAGGCCCGGGCGGACCCTGGCGGGAGGTCCCGCAGTGGTGTGACGACGTGCTCGGCGAAGACGGCGATCGCGGCGCGGACCGTCGCGAGCTGAAGCTCCTCCTTGGAGCCGAAGAGGGCGAAGACTCCGCTCTTGCTGAGCTTGAGCTCGGTGGCGATCCGCCCGAGCGACAGCCCCTCCAGGCCCTCGACCGATGCGATGTCCATCGTGTGCGCGAGGATCAGGCGCCGGGTCTGGTTGCCGCGCTCGACGCGTCCGTCCGTCTTCGTACCCATCACCCCAGACTACTGTCCGCACGATCGTGCGGACATCCTCGCGTGGACTCGCGTGGACTCGCGTGGACTCGTGCGGGGACGGCTGTACCGGGCGCAGTACGCCCGCGTGCGGACCGGGAAGGGCCGGTGCAGACTCGGGAAAGCACGCCAGGGGCCACCCCCCGGCCGCCCCTTACGGCAGGCCGCGCAGCCCGCGCGCCCCGCGCACCGGCGTGCACCCCGGCGCAGGAGACTCACGAAGGAGCAGCCATGCTCACCACCCGCTACGTCACCGGCTCCCCGAACTGGCTCGACCTCGCCACGCCCGACCTGCAGGCGGCGCAGAGCTTCTACGAGGGGATTTTCGACTGGACGTTTCAGTCGGCCGGCCCGGAGGCCGGCGGCTACGGCATGTTCCAGAGCGAGAACCGGACCGTCGCGGGCGCCATGACCGTGTCTCCGGAGCAGGGCCCGCCCGCCTGGACGGTGTACTTCCAGACCCCGGACGCCGAGGCGACCGCGAAGGCGGTCCAGGCGGGTGGCGGATCGGTCGCCGTCGAACCGATGGACGTCTTCGACATGGGCCGTATGGCCGTCTTCACCGACCCGGACGGGGTCGGCTTCGCCGCCTGGCAGCCCGGTACCAACAAGGGCCTCGACGTCGTCAACGAGGACGGTGCGCTGTTCTGGCTGGAGCTGTACGCCCCGGACACGGACTCCGCGCTCACCTTCTACCGCTCCGTGTTCGGCTGGGAGACCACGAGCCTGCCCATGCCGGGCGACGCCGGCAACTACCTGATGATCAACCCCTCGGGGCAGGGCGCGGACGCCATGTTCGGCGGGATCGTCCCCGTCGACCTCGACCCGGCCGAGGCCGCCGAAGGCCCGTACTGGGCCCCGTACTTCCACGTCGCCGACGTCGACGCGACGGTGGCGAAGGCCGAACAGCTCGGCGGCTCGGTACGGATGGCACCGGTCGACCTGGAGGGCGTGGGCCGGATCGCGAAGCTCGCGGACCCCTTCGGGGCGCGATTCGCCATCATGAAGAGCAGCCCCACGCAGTAGCGCGCCCGGCCGGGCCCGACCCGGGCCGGGGGGGCGGCGGTGGCTTTTCGTACGTGACGTTGATGGTTCGTTGACAGGCCGTTTATGACCACCGGGCAGCGTGTCCGTCATGCAGACCGACACCATGACGATCATCGACCCCGACCTGTCCTGGCAGGAGGACGCGCTGTGCGCACAGGCGGGACCCGAATTCTTCTTCCCCGCGCCCGGCGCGTCCACACGCGAGGCCAAGCAGTTGTGCGGGGCGTGCGAGGGCCGGGTGGCGTGCCTCGAATACGCCCTGGCGCACGACGAGCGCTTCGGGGTGTGGGGCGGCCTCTCGGAGAAGGAGCGGTACCGTCTGCGACGCGACAACGAGGCGTGAGGGCCGCCGCGGCCTGACTGCGGCGCTGCCCTCTCAGAGACTGAGCCGCCGATACCGCCCGCCCTTGGCGAGGCCGGCGCGCTCGGCGAGGGGGGTGGCGGGCGGCAGCGTCCCATCCTGCCCTCCGCCGCGCCCGAGCGACGCCGCCCGCACGACCCGCATCGGATAGTGCCCCCCAACGGGCGAGGCGACCCCACCGCTGTGCACGTCCCCCGCGAACCAGATGACGCCGGGGTGCCGGTTCTTCTTCCGCTCCAGGTCGCAGCGGAGAGGGACGGGATGAACGGCGACCTGCTCGCCTCCGCCGAGGTCGAGTACGACGAGATGGTCGCGGTGTTCCTGGACGGGGACGTGGGTGCAGGGGTAGGCGCGCCAGGGGTAGTGGCGCAGGACGCGGGCGGCGCGGGAGGAGGAGACGAGAGCGGCGCCGGGCAGGAGGGCGACCAGCGGCTCGCCAAGGACGGTGGGCACGGCCCAGCGGACGGCCGTATCCGCATCCACTAAGGCGGGCAGGCCGAAGACCATGAACAGCGTGACCGCGATGCTGCCGTAGAAGCCGACCCTGCGCCGTCTGACGTGGCGGCGGAAGGCCGCCGCGGTCGGCGGATGTTCGAACGCTGTTTTCACCAGCGGTGGATGGGGCGCGGCTGTCGTCACAGCAGCACCTCCAGGAGGCGGCTTGAACGCCGTGGTTCGTCGGACGGCGCGTCCGGATCAACGAAACTGACCGTCTGCCCGATCCCGAGCAGGATGTCGGTGTACGCGTCGGCAAGACTCAGCGCGGTCGTGGTCAGATCGATGACGATCACACGAGGGCCGTGCGGCCGGGCCACGGCGAGGCGGGCCTGGAAGGTCGCCCCAGCGACGACGGGCAGCCCGGCGCTGCGGAGAAGCTCCTCGGAGGGTGGCGGCAGGTGGTACGTGGCCAGCGCGGCCGGTCGGCCGCAGGCAAGGCCGACGAGGTCACGGCTCAGGACCGTACCGAAGCACCCGTTCACCATCGTGAGGGCGCACTGCGCGGCCGCCACCGTCGCCGTGGGCGAACCGGTGTCCACCTCCGAGAGGCACAGAAGCGATACGCACACGCCCCCGTCGTCGCCCTCGTGGGCACCGAAGGCGGCATGCATGACCCCCTGAGCCCCGAGGCGGTCGATCAGGTGCAGAAGCGCCCGCGCCTCGCCCACTCCGGGCGCCTGGGGGTCGCTCACCTTCAACTGCTCCAGACCGCCGAGGTCGAGGTCGGCGAAGCCCGGCGGAAGCCGGAACCAGAAGTCGTCCACGGTGTTCTCCCTAGCGGGTCGTCTGGGCCCATGCGCGGGCGGCGCTACCGAGATTGGGTCCTTCGGAGCCGGCGAGCCGGGCCCCGTCGACGGCGGTAGCCGTGTTCCGTGCCTGCTCGTCGTCGGGGGCGAGCACGCCGGTACCGGACGCGGCGACGCCGGCGCCCGCGATGACGGCGAGCGTGGGTCGCTCGGCACGCGGCCCGGTCCGGCGAACCACCCACTCCGCCAGAGGCTTGGGAGCATCGTTGATGTTCCGCATCGCGGACGTGGAATCGGTGGCGAACGTTCTCACGCCACTCCGTACACCCAGGGAAACGCCGTCCTCGGCAGCAGCGCCCGCGCGGGCGGCCGCCGCCACACCCTTGGCTCCCTGAGCCACCGCGCCCACGCCAGGCAGCGATCCCACGGCGTCACCGGCGAGCGTGACAGCCGCACCCCAGAACTTGCCGTCGAACCGGCCCTCGACCACGCCCCCCTTGAGGGCGGAAAGGATCTTCGGATCCTGTGCGTGCGTCACAAAAGCCGCGAGGCTGAGACCGGCGGCGATGAACAGTGCCGGGATCAGCAGGGGACCGGACGCCAGGGCCGCAACCAGCCCCGCAACCGCAGCCAGCAGGCTCAGGGTGTCGCCGAGGTTCTCGTCCAGCCAGTCGGCGGCCCTGTCGAACCAGCCCGGCTCCACCGGCGCCAGCCGGTCCGTCGCCTCGTCCAGGGACTTCGCCACCCGCTCCGCCTCCGCACGGTGCGTCTCCTCCAGCTCGCGGGCCAGCCGGCGGACGTTCGCCAGCGCCGTCCTCGCCCTCGTCACCGCGTCCGTCGCCGCCGCCAGGTCGGCGGCCGGCAGGTCCGGGGTCGTGCGGGCCGTCGTCGCCGCCGATTCGGCCTTGCGCAGGGCCGCCGACTCGAGGGCCGCGCGGGTCTCGTAGCGGCGTGCCGTCGCCTGGTAGCCGATCAGGTCGTCGTGCCAGGTGCCCAGGCGGGAGGCCGCCTTGGACAGGGAGCGGTGGGCGTTCTTCAGGTAGCGGGGGAGGTCGCCGTCGAGGGCCGCGCGGAAGGCGTCCGCCGCCTCGCCGCGCCAGTACGAGCTCTCGCCGAGGAGCTCGGCGACCAGGCGGTACGCCGTGCCCAGGGACGTCGCCGACGCCGACAGTTTCGCCCGGAGCGCGGCGATCTCCGTGGGGCTGCCGGGGGCCGGGTCCCAGCCCAGATGCGGGTAGGCGGCGTCAGCCACGGGGCGCCACCGCCCGGAACGCCGCCTCCAGGGAGCGGTTCAGCTGGACGTAGCCCTCATGGCTGAGGTGCACGCCCTCGTGGACCGCCTTGATCCGTACGCCCAGCTGCTCGGCGCCGTACTTCCAGCGCTTCTGGAAGCCGTCGCAGGCCTCGTCGAGCCGCCGCGTGCCCAGCTGGTCCGCCCGGGCGTGCTCCAGCGCCCGTCTCGCCGCGCCGAGCGACCTCAAGGATTCCCCGAGCGCACGGGAGAATCGGCCTAACTGTTCGGTGTCCACCTGGAGATCACGATCCATGGCGGACCACCCTTGCAGATCATCGCCAAAGCGGAGAAATGCCGTAACTCTCCCGGGTGGCGCGGGCGCCGGGGGCTGACGCCCCCGCTCCGCAACCGGCCACCGGCAGCGCGACCGCTCCGCCGTCAGCGGCCCCGCGCCTCCATACGCGCCTTGCGCGCCGCCAGCCGCTCGTCGAACTTCCGCGCCTCCGCGTCCAGGCCGCCCATGTACAGCCCCAGCTCCTCCTGCGCCTTCAGACCGTCCGGGCCCAGCCCCTCGATCTCCAGCACCTTCAGGAACCGCAGCACCGGCTGCAGCACGTCGTCGTGGTGGATACGCATGTTGTAGATCTCGCCGATCGCCATCTGCGCGGCCGCCCGCTCGAACCCCGGCATACCGTGACCCGGCATACGGAAGCCCACCACCACATCCCGTACCGCCTGCATCGTCAGGTCCGGGGCCAGCTCGAACGCCGCGCCCAGCAGATTGCGGTAGAAGATCATGTGCAGGTTCTCGTCGAGCGCGATCCGCCCCAGCATCCGGTCGCAGACCGGGTCACCGGAGTGATGGCCGGTGTTGCGGTGCGAGATACGGGTCGCCAGCTCCTGGAAGGCGACGTACGCGATCGAGTGCAGCATCGAGTGCCGGTTGTCCGACTCGAAACCCTCGCTCATGTGCGCCATCCGGAACTGCTCCAGCTTGTCCGGATCCACCGCACGCGACGTGAGCAGGTAGTCACGCATCACGATGCCGTGCTTGCCCTCCTCCGCCGTCCAGCGGTGCACCCAGGTGCCCCAGGCGCCGTCGCGGCCGAAGAGAGTGGCGATCTCGTGGTGGTAGCTGGGGAGATTGTCCTCGGTGAGCAGGTTGACCACCAGCGCGATCCGGCCGATGTCGGTGACCTTGGACTGGCCCAGCTCCCAGGCCTCGCCGTCCTCGAAGAAACCGGGGAAGTTCCGGCCGTCGGACCACGGCACGTACTCGTGCGGCATCCAGTCCTTGTAGATCTTGAGATGGCGGTTGAGTTCTTTCTCGACGACCTCTTCCAGCGCGTACAGCAGCCGGGCGTCGGTCCACGCTTCCGAACTGCCGAGATGGGGAGAGGTGAGCGTCACGGGTACTCCTGGGGACGGGAGGGCATGCAAATTTACCTACGGGGTCGTAGGTTACGAGACCGTAGGTTAAGGGGACCGTAAGGGGTCGGCCAACCCCGTCCTGAACGATGTCCGGTTACGTTCCGTTATGCGTGCAGCTCACGCAGGCGTACGGAGAGACATGTCACGCACCCTTCGAGCTTCTCGAACTCCCCGATGTCGACCAGGACAGGCTCGTACCCCAGACCCGCGAACAACTCCGCCGACCGCGGGGCACTCGCCGCCATCAGCAGCTTCCCACCACCCAGGAGGACCACGTGCGCCCCCGCCTCCTCCGGGACCGGCAGGAAGCGCGGGAACAGCGACGGCCGGTCCACCAGCGGCTCATGGCCCACCACCGTGCCGTCGGGCAGCGCCGTCACCGCCGACTTCAGATGCAGCACCCGGCTCACCGGCACCGCCACCACCCGCGCCCCCAGCGGCTCGAACGCGGCCCGCAGCTGCCGTACACCCTCCCCGTTCGTCCGACCGCCCTGACCCACGTACACCGTCTCGCCGATCTTGAGAACGTCGCCGCCGTCCAGGGTCCCCGGCTCCCGGACCCGGTTCACCGAAGCACCCAGGCCCACCACCGCCGCCTCGACCGCATCCGTCTCCGGACGGCGGGAGAGAGCGCCGGGCCGGGCGATCAGCGCCACATTCCGGAACATCACCACCGCGTCCTCGACGAAGACCGCGTCCGGACAGTCGTCTGCCGGCTCGGCCTCCACCGTCTGCCACCCGTGCTCGCGCAATGTGACCGTGTACGCCTCCCATTGCGCGAGCGCACGCTCCGGATCGACGGGGGAACGCTCGATATGCGTGACCAGCCCCTCCGCGATACGCGGGCCGGGGCGGCGGACAAGGGCGATGGAGCTGGGCATCACGGTCACTCTCCTTCAGGGCGGGGAAGGGCGGGTGCGCCCGGGCGGACCCGTGCTCGTGCTCCGCTCGGACTCGTGCTCCGCTCGTGCTCGTGCTCGTGCTCGCAGAGCCTCCCAGACCCCATGATCCGCCGCACCCCTGCCGCCCGGCATCACTCCACCGCAGACCCCCCGCCGACCTCCCGCCCCTCCCGTACCTCCTCCGGTGTCGTGGCCCGCAGCTCACCATCGAGCAGCAGCCACCGAGTGATCCCCAGGGACTCCAGGAACGGCACATCGTGACTCGCCACGATCAACGCCCCCTCGTACGCCTCCAGAGCCGCCCGCAACTTCCGCACACTCGCCAAGTCCAGGTTGTTCGTCGGCTCGTCCAGCATCAGCAACTGCGGCGCGGGCTCCGCCAGCAGCAACGCCGCCAGCGCGGCACGGAAACGCTCCCCACCCGACAAAGTCCCCGCCGGCTGATCCGCCCGCGCCCCCCTGAACAGGAACCGCGCCAACCGCGCCCTGATCGCGTTGACCGTCGCCTCCGGCGCGAAACGGGCCACGTTCTCCACCACGCTCAGCCCGTCGTCCAGCACATCCAGCCGCTGCGGCAGAAAACGCAGCGGCACATGAGCCACCGCCTCCCCCGACACCGGCTCCAACTCGCCGGCGATCGTCCGCAGCAGCGTCGTCTTGCCCGCACCATTACGCCCCACCAGCGCGATCCGCTCCGGGCCACGCAGCTCCAACTCCGCACGCACCCGCGCCCCGTACCGCAGCTCCAGATCCCGCAGCAACAGCACACCCCGGCCCGGATGCACCGTCGTATACGGCAGCTCCACCCTGATCTCGTCGTCGTCACGCACCGCCTCGACCGCCTCGTCGAGCCGCTCCCGAGCCTCGGCCAGCCGCCCGGCCTGCACCGCGCGGTGCTTCCCGGCCGACACCTGCGCCTCGCCCTTACGGTTGTTCGCCACGATCTTCGGGACGACCTTGTTCTCGAAACTCTTGCGCGCATACCGCTGACGGCGCGCCAACTTCATCTGCGCCTCAGACAGTTCACGTTTCTGCCGCTGTACGTCGGCCTCGGCGACCCGCACCATCCGCTCGGCCGCGTCCTGTTCGGCCGCCAACGCCCGCTCGTACGCCGAGAACGCGCCGCCGTACCATGTCACCTCACCATCGCGCAGATCCGCGATCTGGTCGACCAGCTCAAGCAGTTCACGGTCGTGGCTCACCACGACGAGCACACCGGACCACGACTCCACCGCCGCATACAGCCGCCGACGCGCGTACAAATCAAGGTTGTTGGTCGGCTCGTCCAGCAGCAGCACCTCGGGGCGGGCCAGCAGCAGCGCGGCCAGCCGCAGCAGCACCGACTCGCCGCCCGACAGCTCCCCGATCGTCCGGTCGAGACCCACATGCCCAAGACCGAGCTGGTCGAGCGTGGCCCGTGCCCGCTCCTCCACGTCCCAGTCGTCGCCGACGGCAGTGAAGTTGGCCTCGCTGACATCGCCCGCCTCGATGGCGTGCAGCGCGGCGCGGGTGACGTCGATACCGAGCGCCCGGTCGACCCGCAGGGCCGTGTCCAGGACCAGGTTCTGCGGCAGATACCCGACCTCGCCGGCCGTACGCACCGTGCCCCGGGCCGGGGCCAACTCCCCGCCGATCAGCTTGAGCAGCGTCGACTTGCCGGAGCCGTTGAGCCCGACCAGCCCGGTGCGGCCCGGGCCGACGGCGAGCTTGAAGCCGTCGAACACCTCGGTCCCGTCGGGCCAGGAGAAGGACACATCGGTGCAGGTGATGAAGGTGGGAACGGTAGACATACGGGCCTCCCGGTTGCATAAGAGAAGAAGAAGAGGGCAACGGGTGAGACACCGGGGCGACCGGTCAGGGCGAAGAGGGGCCCGCAGCGTCAAGGACACCGGCCGGGGGCCGGAGCTGCGAGGGACGGCTCGTACGCCGAGGTCGCACGCGGCGCACACAGCGGGCCGAAGACGGCGGGGCTGTGCGGCACGGTGTCTCAGACCTCAGACGAGCAACGTCCTACTCCGATCGACGGCAACAGGGGCGTCGACGACGGTACGCGAGGGAGGAGAGGGAGGCGAGCGAATTAATGCGGAAAGGCCGGGCCGAGGGAGTCAGTCCTGCAAGGCTGGCCTCAGATGGCGTCCCGGAGCAGCTCCGCCAGATCCTCGTCCAGATCCAGGTAGTGGTGCTCGCGCCCCGACGGCACCAGATGCTGCGAACGGCGCAGGAAGCTGCGCACCTCGGACGTACGGATATGGACCATGGCCACACCCTCCGGAGCATGGAACTCCAGCACCGTACGGTCGTACCCGTACGGCCTCACCCGTACGTCCCCGAGCCCGGCCGGCCGGTCCATGCCCGCCGCCAGCAGCTCCCGGGAGAACGCCCAGGACACCTCGACGCCCTCCAGCGTCGCAGGCGGCGGGAACGCCATGCTCACCGCGAACGGGTCCTTACGGTCGTAACGCAGTGTGGCGTGCACGGTCTCCACGCGCGGCGCGGACGCGACCATGCGGGCCTGCACGGCCTGCTCGATGACGGTGGACAAGGCCTTGCTCCTCGCGCGCGGCTTCTGCTGACGTCTCCCTTACACCTGGGAGGACGACGAAATTCGTCGGGGCGTGCACTGTCATATGGCGTGACCTGCGTCACCGCCATCGTTGTCATCCCACCGCGCAACGTCACGTCGCAGCGTGACACCGCACAGTGACATCCCACGGTCACATCGCACCCTGGACGGGACCTGCCCCGTCGGCTAGCTTCCGGCGCCATGACGTCCATGGGGAAGACGAGAAGAACGGTGTCGGTGGGGCTGTGCGGAGCGGCCCTCGTGGCCGCCCTCGCGGCGCCCGCCCAGGCGGACACGGCCGACGTACGCCACACGACCAAGGCGCCGCACACGACCAAGGCACGGCACACGACTGCGGCGGCGGGCATGACCAACGAGCCTGCGGGGGAGTGGCGGGAGCCCGGGCCGGCCGCACAGAACCGCCCGGAGTGGACGCCCTGGAAGCCCACCGCGACCGGCACCGACGCACGGTTCCGCGGGCTCGCCGCCGTCAGCGGCGACAGCGCCTGGGTCGCCGGGTCCAAGGGGACCGTGCTGCGCACCACCGACGGCGGCCGCACCTGGCGGAACGTATCCCCGCCCGGCGCCGCGGAGCTGGAATTCCGGGACATCGAGGCCTTCGACACCCAACGGGCCGTCGTCCTCGCCATCGGCGAAGGCGAGGCATCCCGGGCACTGCGCACCGACGACGGCGGCGCGACCTGGACCGAATCCTTCCGCAACACCGACCCGAAGGCCTTCTACGACTGCATCACCTTCTTCGACCGCAGCAACGGCCTCGCCATGAGCGACCCGGTCGACGGCAAGTACCGCATCCTCGCCACCGGCGACGGCGGAAAATCCTGGAAGGTGCTGCCCAGCGAGGGCATGCCCGACGCCCTGCCCGGCGAGGCGGGCTTCGCCGCGAGCGGCCAGTGCCTGGTCAGCTCCGGCCCCAAGGACGTCTGGCTGGCCACCGGCGGCGGCGCCACCGCCCGCGTCCTGCACTCAGCGGACCGCGGACTCACCTGGACGGCCGCCGACTCCACCATCCCGGCCGGCGACCCGGCACGCGGCGTGTTCGCCCTCGCCTTCCAGGGCCGCGACCGCGGCATCGCCGTCGGCGGCGACTACCGCAAGGACCAACCCTCACCCCGGGCGGGCGCCGTGACCCGGGACGGCGGCCGCACCTGGCAGCAGGCGGCCACCCCGCCGCCCGCCTACCGCTCGGGCGTCGCCTGGCTGCCGCACAGCCGCACCGCGGCCCTCGCCGTCGGCCCCACGGGCACCGACCTCACCCTCGACGCCGGCCGCACCTGGCGCACCGTCGACACCGGCTCGTACGACACCGTCGACTGCACGCCCGACATCGGCTGCTGGGCGGCCGGAGAGAAGGGCCGGGTGGCGCGCCTGGGCTTCTAGCCGCGTGTTTCGAAAGTCCCGTCTGGCTGGGAACACGCCCTAAGCGGGCAGCTGCTGGCGGTAAGGGGCGAGTTCCGGCGCGGTCTTGGTCGCCACGAACTCCGTGATGCGGTACGCGCACACCCCGCCGGTGGTGAAGGGGTCGGCCGCCGCGATCTTCTCGATCTGCGCGCGGTCGTCCCCCACGGCGAGGATCACCCCGCCGTCACGCGGGTTCTTGCGCCCCGAGGCGATGAACACCCCGGCGGCGTACTGCGCGTCCAGCCACTCCACATGCGCGTCGAGGAGCGCGTCGACCCGCTCGACGGGGGCGGTGTAGGTCAATTCCAGTACGAACATGATCGGCAGGCTACCGCCGCCCGGCCGCCGCCCGCGGTCCCGTCCGACTCGCGGACCGTACCCCCACCGCCGCCGGCGACCCGCGCCCCCACCGCTGCCATCGACCCCACCGCCGCCGCACCCCGCCGGCCCGGCCCCGGCTCCCCGTAAGGTGGCCGTCACCATGAAGATCATCGAAACCCCGGCGGGCTGGCCCGCCGACGAGGCCGCCGCACGGGCCGTACAGGACGAACTGCGAGGCAAGGTCGTCCTCGACGAGGCCGGCCCCACCCCCGGGGACGGGTTCGTCACCGGGGTGGACGTGGCGTACGACGACGAGCGGGACGTCGTCGTCGCGGCGGCCGTCGTCCTCGACGCGCGCAGCCTGGAGGTCGTGGAGGAGACCACCGCCGTCGGACGGATCTCCTTCCCGTACGTACCCGGCCTGCTCGCCTTCCGCGAGATACCGACCGTCCTCGCCGCCCTGGAGTCCCTCAACACCGCCCCCGGCCTGGTCGTCTGCGACGGCTACGGGCTCGCCCACCCCCGCCGCTTCGGTCTCGCCAGCCACCTCGGCGTCCTCACCGGCCTGCCCGTCATCGGCGTCGCGAAGAACCCCTTCACCTTCACCTACGAGCCGCCCGGCGAGCGGCGCGGCTCGGCGGCCGCGCTCGTCGCCGACGACAGCCACGGCCGCGAGGTCGTCGGCCGCGCCCTGCGGACCCAGGACGGCGTCAAACCTGTCTTCGTCTCCGTCGGCCACCGCGTCACCCTCGACGCCGCCTGCGCGCACACCCTCCACCTCAGCCCCCGCTACCGCCTCCCCGAGACCACCCGCCATGCCGACGCCCTGTGCCGGCGGGCGCTCAAGGACATCTCCCGGACGCTCTAGGACCACTCCCGGAAAGGACCCCGCATCCCGTGATCGGCAGCTTCCAGTGCGTCGTCCTCGACTGCCCCGACCCCCTGGCCCTCGCCCGCTTCTACCAGGGACTTCTCGGCGGTGACGTGAACCGCCCCGACCCCCAGTGGTCCCTCGACGACGACTGGGCCACCCTCCACACGGGCACCGGCCCCGTGCTGGCCTTCCAGCGCGCCACCGACCACCGCCCGCCCGTCTGGGGCGATCCCACCCGCCCCCAGCAGTCCCATCTCGACATCCGCGTCGACGACCTGGAGCGCGCCCACCGCGACGTACTCGCCCTCGGCGCCACCCTCCTCGACGACGGAGGCGGCACGCGCGCGTGGCGCGTCTACGCCGACCCGGCGGGCCACCCCTTCTGCCTCGTACGGCACTGACCGGCCCCGTACGCCGCTGAGGGCCCGTCGGCACCTGCCGGTACCGACCGGCCCGTACGACGCCCACGGGCCCGTACGACAGTGACGGGCCCGCCCCACCTACCGCGCGTCCGCCACCCGGAACCGGATCCCCGCCGACCGCAGCCGCTCCAGCAGCGCGTCGCCCATCGCCACCGCCGTCGTGACCTGCCCGGACGTCTTCGGCAGCGCGTCGAAGGCGAGCGCGAGCGCCGACTCGGCGAGCATCTTCGCCGTCTCGTCGTACCCCGGATCACCACCCGACACCTCGGTGAACACCCGCCGCCCACCTCCCTCGCCCACCAGCCGCAGCGAGAACCAGCTACGCGCCCGGCGCTCCTCGTCCGGCCCCTGGCCCGGCGCGTAACGCTCCATCAGCCACCGCCGCGCCCACGGAACCTGCGCGAGGACCGCCCCCGCACCCACCACCGCCGCCCCGCCCAGCGCCATCGGCAGCGTCTTCACCGAGGCGTAATGCCGGTAGCGGAAGTCCGGCCCGTACCGCTCCAGCGCCGCCGCCGACCGCGCCACCACCTGCGGATCCAGCGTCGGCAGCGGCAACGCCCACGTACCCGTCTCCACACTGAACCGCGGCCCACCAAGCACCGCCCGCGCCCGCCGCCCCACCAGCCGCGGCTCATACAGCCGCCGCTCGCGCGCCGCCCGCAGCATCTGCCGCCCGCGCCCCATCGCCGTCAGCGCCGAGGCGAACGTACCGCCCGAGAACAACGCCCCCGCCCGCAAGAACCCGTCCACCCGCAACGGCACGTCCTCCGGCAGCTGCTGGACCGTGAAATACACCCCCAGATCGTGCGGCACCGAGTCGAAACCGGCCGCGTGCACCAGCCGGGCACCCGTCTCCCGCGCCAGCGCGTCATACCGTACGTACATCAGATCGACAAACTCGGCCTCACCGGTCAAGTCCACATAATCCGTACCGGCCTCCGCGCAGGCCGCCACCAGACCCTCCCCGTACCAGACGTACGGACCGACCGTCGTCGCCACCACCCGCGCCGAAAGCGCCAGTTCACGCAGCGATCCGGCATCGTCCGCGTCCGCGCACGACAGCGGCAGCTCCGCGCAGTGCGGCCACCGGGCGGCGAGCCGCTCACGCAACGCCTCCAGCTTGGCCCGGCTGCGCCCCGCGAGCGCCCAACGGCACCCCTCCGGGGCGTGCGCGGCCAAGTACCGCGCGGTCAGCTCCCCGACGAACCCGGTCGCCCCGAAGAGCACCACGTCATACGCCCGCCCTGTCTCCATCCAGCCCTCCGCTGCGCCCCGCGGACTCCCCGCCCGCTGTCGTCGGAGGCGGAGCCTAGCGCTCCCACGCCCGGGCCCACGCGGCGGGCGGGGGCCTCACTCGCCGGTGGAGCCGTCCAGACGCTCCCACGGCAGATCGGCGTGCCCGTGGTGCCGCGCGTACCCGCGGTCCACATCGAACCCGGCGACCTCACCGGGCCCCGGACCGGGCCAGAAGGCCCCCACCGCCTCACCCATCAGGGTGTGGGCGAACCAGCTGCGTTCCACCTCCGCCAGATGGCGCACCAGACCCAGCAGCGACAGCCCCGAACGCGGCGCCGCCCGCGCCCTGAGCTGCTCCGCGCTCAGCCCCGCGCACTTCATCGCCGGCGTCGCGCGCCGGAAGTCGAGGACGCCGGTCAGTGTGGCGCGCTCGCCGCCCGTGTGCGGGGGCTCGATTCTGGTGTGATCGTCCATCGGCACATCCCGCCGAAGCGACGGTCACGGCCGCCGGTCAATTTCGGGCCGTGGACCCGCGCTTGCCCGCCACAGGGCTTGTGCGGAGTGGAACGCGTTCCTAGCATCACCGGTGTTACATCAGATGTGTCATACCGCTTGGGGGCTTGATGACGGCACCACCGACCACCTCAGGACCGGGCCCCGGCCCGAGCGGCCCGCTCACCGGCGTACGCGTGATCGAACTCGCCGGCATCGGCCCCGGACCCTTCGCCGCCATGCACCTGGCCGACCTCGGAGCCGACGTCGTACGCATCGACCGCCCCGGCGGCCCCGGCCTCGCCATCGACCCCACCCACGACCTCACCAACCGCAACAAACGCTCCGTACTCATCGACCTCAAAAGCGACATCGGCCCCACCCACCTCCTCGAGCTCGTCGAACGCGCCGACATCCTCATCGAGGGCTACCGCCCCGGCGTCGCCGAACGCCTCGGCGTCGGCCCCGACACCTGCCTCACCCGCAACCCCCGCCTCGTCTACGGACGCATGACCGGCTGGGGCCAGCACGGCCCCCTCGCCCACCGCGCCGGCCACGACATCGCCTACATCGCCCCCACCGGCACCCTCGGCATGATCGGCAAAGACGGCGAACCACCCGCCATCCCCGCCAACCTCCTCGGCGACTACGCCGGCGGCGCCCTATACCTCGTCATCGGCGTCCTCGCCGCCCTCCAGCACGCCCGCACCACCGGCCACGGCCAGACCGTCGACGCCGCCATCGTCGACGGCACCGCCCACCTCACCACCATGATCCACGGCATGCTCGCCGCCGGTGGCTGGCACGACCGCCGCGGCACCAACCTCCTCGACGGCGGCTGCCCCTTCTACGGCACCTACGAAACCGCCGACGGCCACCACATGGCCGTCGGCGCCCTCGAGGAGCAGTTCTACGACGAATTCACCCGCATCCTCGGCATCAACGACCAAGCCCCCGCCCGCAAAGACCTCACCCACTGGGCCCAACTCCGCGACACCATCGCCCAACGCTTCCGCACCAAAACCCGCGACGAATGGACCGCCCTCTTCGAAAACTCCGACGCCTGCGTCGCCCCCGTACTCTCCCTCCGCGAAGCCCCCACCCACCCCCACCTCGCCGCCCGCGCCACCTTCGTCCACCACAGCGGCATCACCCAACCCGCCCCCGCACCCCGCTTCTCCGCCACCCCCGGCACCATCCACCGCGGCCCCGCCCAGCCCGGCGCCGACACCGCCGAGGTCGCCCGCGACTGGGACCTCCCCCACCTCCACCAGGAGCCCTGATGGAACGCCGCCTCTACGACACCGACCACGACGCCTTCCGCGAAACCGTCCGCACCTTCCTCACCAAAGAAGTCCTCCCCCACTACGACCAATGGGAAAAAGACGGCATCGTCTCCCGCGACGCCTGGCTCGCCGCCGGCCGCCAAGGCCTCCTCGGCCTCGCCGTCCCCGAACAATACGGAGGCGGCGGAAACCCCGACTTCCGCTACAGCGCCGTACTCGCCGAAGAATTCACCCGCGCCGGCACACCCGGCCTCGCCCTCGGCCTCCACAACGACATCATCGGCCCCTACCTCACCACCCTCGCCACCGACCAACAAAAACAACGCTGGCTCCCCGGCTTCTGCACCGGCGAAACCATCACCGCCATCGCCATGACCGAACCCGGCGCAGGCTCCGACCTCCAAGCCATCCGCACCACCGCCGAAGACCACGGCGACCACTGGCTCCTCAACGGCTCAAAAACCTTCATCTCCAACGGAATCCTCGCCGACCTCGTCATCGTCGTCGCCAAAACCACCCCCGAAGGCGGCGCACACGGACTCTCCCTCCTCGTCGTCGAACGCGGCATGCCCGGATTCGAACGCGGCCGCAACCTCGACAAAATCGGCCAAAAATCCCAAGACACTGCCGAACTCTTCTTCCACGACGTCCACATCCCCAAAGAAAACCTCCTCGGCGAACTCAACGGCGCCTTCATCCACCTCATGACCAACCTCGCCCAGGAACGCATCGCCATAGCCATGGCCGCCATCACCGCCGCCGAACACCTCCTGGACCTCACCACCCGCTACGTAAAAGAACGCCAAGCCTTCGGCCGCCCACTCGCCAAACACCAGCACATCCGCTTCGAAATAGCGGAAATGGCCACCGAATGCGCCGTCACCCGCACCTTCCTCGACCGCTGCATCGAAGACCACACCCACGGCCAACTCGACGCCGTCCACGCCAGCATGGCCAAATGGTGGGCCACCGAACTCCAAAAACGCGTCACCGACCGCTGCCTCCAACTCCACGGCGGCTACGGCTACATGACCGAATACCCCATCGCCCGCGCCTACACCGACGGCCGAATACAAACCATCTACGGCGGCACGACCGAAATCATGAAAGAAATCATCGGCCGCTCCCTGCTCGGCTGACCCACCAAGCACACCCTCACGAAAGGCACCCCAGTGAGCACCGAAGCGTACGTCTACGACGCGATCCGCACCCCCCGCGGCCGCGGCAAAGCCAACGGCGCCCTCCACGGCACCAAGCCCATCGACCTCGTCGTCGGCCTCATCCACGAAATCCGCCGCCGCTACCCCACCCTCGACCCCGCCGCCATCGATGACATCGTCCTCGGCGTCGTCGGCCCCGTCGGCGACCAAGGCTCCGACATCGCCCGCATCTCCGCCATCGCCGCCGGACTCCCCGACACCGTCGCCGGAGTCCAGGAAAACCGCTTCTGCGCCTCCGGCCTCGAAGCCGTCAACATGGCCGCCATGAAAATCCGCTCCGGCTGGGAAGACCTCGTCCTCGCCGGCGGCGTCGAATCCATGTCCCGCGTCCCCATGGCCTCCGACGGCGGCGCCTGGTTCGCCGACCCCATGACCAACTTCGACACCGGCTTCGTCCCCCAAGGCATCGGCGCCGACCTCATCGCCACCCTCGAAGGCTACTCACGCCGCGACGTCGACGAATACGCCGCACTCTCCCAAGAACGCGCCGCCACCGCCTGGAAAGACGGCCGCTTCGACCGCTCCGTCGTCCCCGTCCGCGACCGCAACGGCCTCACCGTCCTCGACCACGACGAACACATGCGCCCCGGCACCACCGCCGACTCCCTCGCCGCCCTCAAGCCCTCCTTCGCCACCATCGGCGACATGGGCGGCTTCGACGCCGTAGCCCTCCAGAAGTACCACTGGGTCGAAAAAATCGACCACGTCCACCACGCCGGCAACTCCTCCGGCATCGTCGACGGCGCCTCCCTCGTCGCCATCGGCTCCCGCGCCATCGGCGAACGCTACGGACTCACCCCCCGCGCCCGCATCGTCGCCGCCGCCGTCTCCGGCTCCGAACCCACCATCATGCTCACCGGCCCCGCCCCCGCCACCCGCAAAGCCCTCGCCAAGGCCGGACTCACCATCGACGACATCGACCTCGTCGAAATCAACGAAGCCTTCGCCGGCGTCGTCCTCCGCTTCGTCCAGGACATGGGCCTCACCCTCGACAAGGTCAACGTCAACGGCGGCGCCATCGCCATGGGCCACCCCCTCGGCGCCACCGGCGCCATGATCCTCGGCACCCTCATCGACGAACTCGAACGCCAGGACAAGCGCTACGGCCTCGCCACCCTCTGCGTCGGCGGAGGCATGGGCATCGCCACCATCGTCGAGCGCGTCTGACCGCCCGCCCCGTCCCCACCCCCTTACGGAGAAGCAGCAATGACCGCAACGCCCACCAGCACCACCATCCGTTGGGAACAGGACGACACCGGGATCGTCACCCTCGTCCTCGACGACCCCAACCAGTCCGCCAACACCATGAACCAAGCCTTCAAGGACTCCATCGCCGCCGTCGCCGACCGCGCCGAAACCGAGAAGGACACCATCCGCGGCATCATCATCACCTCCGCCAAGAAAACCTTCTTCGCCGGCGGCGACCTCAAAGACATGATCAAACTCCGGCCCGAAGACGCCCAGCTCGCCTTCGACACCGGCACCGCCATCAAGGCCTCCCTGCGCCGCATCGAAACCCTCGGCAAGCCCGTCGTCGCCGCCATCAACGGCGCCGCCCTCGGCGGCGGCTACGAAATCGCCCTCGCCTGCCACCACCGCATCGCCCTCGACACCCCCGGCTCCAAGATCGGCCTGCCCGAGGTCACCCTCGGCCTCCTCCCCGCCGGCGGCGGCGTCACCCGCACCGTACGCCTCATGGGCATCGCCGACGCCCTCCTCAAGGTCCTCCTCCAAGGCACCCAGTACTCCCCCCAACGCGCCCTCGACAACGGCCTCGTCCACGAAGTCGCCACCTCCACCGACGACATGCTCGCCAAGGCCCGCGCCTTCATCGACACCCACCCCGAATCGCAGCAGCCCTGGGACGTCAAGGGCTACAAGATCCCCGGCGGCACCCCCTCCAACCCCCGCTTCGCCGCCAACCTCCCCGCCTTCCCCGCCAACCTCAAGAAGCAACTGGCCGGCGCCCCCTACCCCGCCCCCCGCAACATCCTCGCCTGCGCCGTCGAAGGCTCCCAGGTCGACTTCGACACCGCACTCGTCATCGAGGCCCGCTACTTCACCGAGCTGGTCACCGGCCAGACCGCGAAGAACATGATCCAGGCCTTCTTCTTCGACCTCCAGGCCGTCAACGCCGGCCGCAGCCGCCCCCAGGGCACCGAACCCCGCACCGTCCGCAAGGTCGCCGTCCTCGGCGCCGGCATGATGGGCGCCGGAATCGCCTACTCCTGCGCCAAGGCCGGCATCGACGTCATCCTCAAGGACGTCACCCCCGAAGCCGCCGCCCGCGGCAAGGCCTACTCCGAAAAACTCCTCGCCAAGGCCCTCTCCCGCGGCCGCACCACCGAGGCCAAGCGCGACGAACTCCTCGCCCGCATCACCCCCACCGCCGACATCACCGACCTCGCCGGCTGCGACGCCGTCATCGAAGCCGTCTTCGAGGACACCACCCTCAAGCACCAGGTCTTCCAGGAGATCCAGCACATCGTCGAACCCGACGCGCTGCTCTGCTCCAACACCTCCACCCTGCCCATCACCGGCCTCGCCGAAGGCGTCGCCCGCCCCGCCGACTTCATCGGCCTCCACTTCTTCTCGCCCGTCGACAAGATGCCGCTCGTCGAGATCATCAAGGGCGACCGCACCGGCGACGAGGCCCTCGCCCGCGCCTTCGACCTCGTACGCCAGATCAGGAAGACCCCGATCGTCGTCAACGACTCACGCGGCTTCTTCACCTCACGCGTCATCGGCCAGTTCATCAACGAAGGCGTCGCCATGGTCGGCGAAGGCGCCGACCCCGCCTCCGTCGAACAGGCCGCCGCCCAGGCCGGCTACCCGGCCAAGGTGCTCTCCCTCATGGACGAACTGACCCTGACCCTGCCCCGCAAGATCCGCAACGAGACCCGGCGAGCCGTCGAGGAAGCCGGCGGCACCTGGGTCGGGCACCCCTCGGACGTCGTCATCGACCGCATGGTCGACGAGTTCGGACGCACCGGACGCAGCGGCGGCGGCGGCTTCTACGAGTACGACGAGGACGGGAAGCGCATCCGGCTCTGGCCCGGGCTGCGCGAGCACTTCACCAAGCCCGGCGTCACCATCCCCTTCGAGGACATGAAGGAGCGGATGCTCTTCTCCGAGGCCCTGGACTCCGTCCGCTGCCTGGAGGAGAACGTCCTCATCTCGGTCGCCGACGCCAACATCGGCTCCATCATGGGCATCGGATTCCCCGCCTGGACCGGGGGAGTGCTCCAGTACATCAACGGCTACGAGGGCGGAGTGGCCGGCTTCGTGGCACGAGCGCGGGAACTGGCGACGGAGTACGGGGAGCGGTTCACGCCGCCGGCGCTGTTGGTGGCGAAGGCGGAACGGGGGGAGATCTTCACCGACGACTGACCGCCGGGCGCCTGTGTCTCACGGCTGACCGATGAGCGCTGACCGATGACGGCTGACCGATGTCGGATGTCAGATGACCACATCTGATAGTCGTCGTCCGACCGCTGTCATCGGTCAGCCGCGGACCCTCCTTGGACTCAGGCCGGGTCCTTCCCAGTCTCCGCCCGCTCGCCGCTCGCCGTGCCGAACGCCTCGCGCAGTTCCTCCCGTAGCGACCGCTGGAACGCCGTCACCAGGGCCTGGATCACCATCGGCTGCATGTGTGCCGACAGGGACTTCATCGCCGCCACATGGTCGGGGTCCGACTCCCGCTCGCGGTACGGGTTCCATACCTCGTCGCGGAAGAGCCGTGACAGTTCGTGCGCGGCGGCGCGGGCGTGTTCCAGGAGGACCGTGCGGGAGGCGAGGATCGTCTCGTGGGCGATCGGCACCTCCAGGAGTTCGACGCCGAGCCTGAGCAGGGTGGCGTCGAGCCGGAAGGCCTCGGGGTCGGGGCCGCGGTCGAGGACGCCCATCGCCGCCAGCCGGTCGATGTCCACGTCCGTCAGCGTCCGGCCCGCCCGGCGCTCCAGGTCACCGCGGGTGATCTGCTCCGCGGACTCGGGTGCCCAGGAGGCCACCAGGGCGCGGTGGATGGCCAGATCCTGCGCGCTGAGGTCCGGCGGCAGCTGTTCCAGGTAGCGTTCGATCGCGGCGAGGGTCATGCCCTGATGCTGGAGTTCCTCGATCAGGGCGAGCCGGGACAGATGCTCGGGGCCGTAGTGCCCGACCCGTCGCGGCCCGATCACCGGCGGGGGCAGCAGGCCCCGGGTGCCGTAGAAGCGGACGGTACGCACGGTGACCCCCGCCCGCGCGGCCAGCTCGTCGACGGTGAGCGTCCGCTCCGCCGGCTCGTCGGTCTCGGTCGCCATGTGCTTGCCTCGCCTTCCCGCGGTGCGTCCCTCCGGTGGAACAGTATTGCTGTCTCACCACTGTTGTGAAAGTGCGCCCCGGTCCGGTCCGGATGGCTGTCAGTGGTGGCCCGTACGGTAGTTCGCATGACGGGGATCGAGTACGTACGGGGGGACGCCACCGCGCCGCGCGGCAAAGGCGTCAAGATCATCGCGCATGTATGCAACGACCTCGGGGGCTGGGGCAAGGGCTTCGTGCTCGCCCTCTCCCGGCGCTGGCCGGAGCCCGAGGCCGCCTACCGGCGCTGGCACCGCGACCGCGCCGCCAACGACTTCGGCCTCGGCGCCGTGCAGTGCGTCCAGGTCGGTCCGTATCTGTGGGTGGCCAACATGGTGGGCCAGCGCGGCATGCGGACCGGCAGCAAGGGCGTGCCCGTCCGCTACGAGGCGATCGACACGGCGCTGGCGACCCTCGCCGGCAAGGCGGAGGAGCTCGGCGCGTCGGTCCATATGCCGCGCATCGGCTGCGGGCTGGCCGGGGGGAAGTGGTCGCGGGTGGAGCCGCTGATAGCCCGGCGGCTGGTGGAGCGGGGGATCGCGGTCACGGTGTACGACTTCGGGGACTGAGCGGTCTCGGTGCGGTCCGCTGCTGATCCTTCTCGGGGCTGGCGTGCGGGAGGTCGAGGATGATGTCGGCGGCGCGGGCGATGACCGGGCCGCGGGTACCGGCCGGGTGGTCGGCGGCGAGGAAGTGGCTGCCGATGGCCGTGCAGAACGCGAGCAGGGCGCGCGCCTCGACCTCCTCGGGGTCGGCGCAGAACGTACTGATCGCGTCGCGCGCCAGCTGAATGCGCTGGTTGTCCACGCGGCGCAGGCGGGCGGCGACGGCGGGGTCGCGGCGGGCCCATTCGCGGATGGCCAGGTCGATGGGGAGCAGGCGGTCGCTGGAGAAGGTGAGCTGCCCGGCCAGGCGGACCTTGTCGCGCGGGTCGCCGCACTCCCGCTCGACCCGGTCGACGACGTCGTCGACGCTCTCGCGCTCCCAGGTGTCCAGCATCTCGGTCAGCAGTGCGTCGCGGTCGGCGAAGTAGCCGTAGAAGCCGCCCTTGGTCACCCCCAGCGCCTTGGCGAGCGCCTCGATCCGCACCGCGTCCACACCACCGGCGGCCAGTGCCCGCAGACCCTGCTCGATCCACTGCTCCCGCGGTGTGCGCAGCGCGCCCATCTGTGGCTCACCTCACCCTCTCCGACCTGTTGTACGGAGCCGTACAACGGGTCTAGCCTCACGTTGTACGGCATCGTATAACCTGAGAAGGGACACGTCATGTCATTCGGTTTCGTCGCCTTCCACTACCCGGCCCCCGAGCACGTCGACGCGTTCGTCGCCGAATGCCACCAGGTCGCCGAGGCGATGCGGCGCCAGCCCGGCTTCGAGTCCGTCGGGGTCTGGGTCACCCCGGACGGCGACGCCGTCGTCACCACCGGCGCGTTCGAGTCCGAGGAGGCCTTCCTGGCGACGGCCGACCTCGCCCGCGAGATGGACGCGACGCCCGACGGCCTGAGCGACCTGGAGATCAGGCCCCGCCAGGTCCACTTCCTTGTGTCGCGCTGACCCGCCGAAACCGGAGAGCTGATCACGGAAGCCCACCCCGCCCGACGATGGCGTGCACCTGCCGCTAAAGTCATGTGCTTGTTCGAATTGATGGGCACGGTGGAGGGGGAGCACATGCATACACAACTCAGGGAAACGGCAACCGAGTTGGCCGACGTCCTCTGGCGCGAGCACACCGTCTACCGGGAGCGCGGCGGCGGGGTCGTCATCCGGGGCGAGCATGTGCAGCGGTGGATCAGCCTCGCCCCGACCGGGGGCCGCGACGAAGTCCTCGTACGGGCCGGACGCATCCTGGACGGCGGAACCACCGCCCCGGCGCGCTCGGAGATCGTCGTCTCCCTCGCCGCCGGGACCTCCGAACTCGCCGCGATCTGCCGCCGGCTGCTCGCCGACGCCGCCGCCGACACGACTGCCCCCACACAGGCGCGTGGCGCCGGTCGCCCCACACCGCGACGCGCCGCGAAGCCCCCGCGCAGACCCAAGGGCCGTCACACCAGCCTGCGTTCCTGGATGGTCATCCTCTGCATCGCCGCGGTCGTCGGCCTCTACGTCCACAGCGTCACCAACGCGCCCTACTGAACGCGCCAAAGAAACCAAAGACGCCAAAGACACGAAAGGCAGTGAACCTCGGAGCACATTCCCCGGTCTCACAACACGGCATGCGCCCGGACACCAACGACCCCACGGGTCACGGCGTTTGGCGCCCATCCTCGAGAAAGTGAGACCAACCCCCCATGAGAATGTCCTCCACCCGCAGCCGCGCCCGCCGGATCAGCGCCGCCGGCCTCGCGTCGGGCGCCGCGCTGGCGCTCGTCGCGTCGGCGGCCACGGCCGCCACCGCGCACGCCGCGTCGCCGTCCGACAAGGGCAACCCCGGTGCCTACATCATCGGCGGCGTCGAGCAGCCCGACAACGCCTACCCCTGGATGGCGGCGCTGCTCTCCAAGGGCTCCGGCAGCCCGGTGAACCGCCAGTTCTGCGGCGGCAGCCTCATCGCCCCCACCGTGGTCCTCACCGCCGCCCACTGCGTCGACGGCAGCGACCCCAAGGGGCTCGAAGTCACCGTCGGACGCACGGTCCTGTCCAACAAGAAGCAGGGCCAGCTGCGCAACGTCGCCGCCGTGATCTCCCACCCCCGCTACTCCAAGGGCGACGACGCCTACGACCTGGCCCTGCTCGAACTGGCCAAGCCCGTCACCAACGTCGTCCCCGTCAAGCTGCCCACGCCCGGCACCGACGCCCTCCTGCGGCCCGGCCACAAGGCCACCGTCATAGGCTGGGGCAACACCGACACCGAGATCACCAACTACCCCGACCGCCTGCGCGGCGTCCAGGTCCCGCTGCTCTCACACCCCGAGTGCAAGGCGACCTACCCCGGCTACAACAAGGCCGTCAACATCTGCGCCGGCGTCGAGGGCAAGGACTCCTGCCAGGGCGACAGCGGCGGCCCGCTCTTCCGCAAGGTCTCCGGCCGTACCTACCAGATCGGCATCGTCTCCTACGGCGAGGGCTGCGCCGAGCAGGGCGCCCCCGGCGTCTACGCCTCCACCAGCTCCGCCAAGCTCTGGAACACCCTCTGGGAGTCCCCCGAAGGCAAGCGGATGAAGAAGCTGCTCGGCCGCTGACCCCACGCGGCCACGCCGTGCCGGCGCCCCTGACCCCTCAGGGGCGCCGGCACGGCACCTTCTCCTACTGCCCGGAGCCGACGACCGGGTAGTGGTCGGAGAGGTTGGTGTACGTGTAGTTCGTGCCCCAGCTGGAGACCGTCCACGGCGCGCTCTTCTCCAGCACCACATGGTTGGTCCAGCCCGCAGGGCGGGCGTGCCCGGCCCGGTGCAGGACGTAGTCCAGGTCCTCGCGCGGGTCGTCCGGGTAGCGCTCGGAGGCGATCGAGTTGACCTCCGTGTCGAAGGAGTACGGGTGACCGGTGCGGGAGTCCTCGCCGGCCAGGCCCGCATCGCTCAGCATGGTGCCGTACTCCGCGGTGCGCGAGTCGACGTTGAAGTCACCCGCGACGATCACCTGCTCGGACGCGGGGATGTTCTTCGCGTCCAGGAAGGCGTCCATCTCCTTGAACTGGCGGCTGCGCATCTGCGCCGCCTCGCCCGCCGAGCAGCCCGGGTCCGTCGACTGGGCGTGCGTGCCGACGACATGCACCCTCGCGCCGTTCACGTTCAGCACGGTGTAGACGAAGCCCTTGTTGGAGTACCAGTCGCCGCCGCAGGCGTCCTTGTAGACGTACTGCTCCTTGCGCACGATGGGCCACTTGCTGAGGATCGTCACCCCGCCGTCCTCCGGCGTGGTCGACGAGTAGGCGCCGCCGGTGGCGTCCCAGCCGGTCTTGCTCCGGCCCATGACCGGGGTCTGGTACGGGTACTGCGCGGCGGAGTTCCGCATGAGCAGGTCCGAAGAGGAGTTGTCGAAGGCCTCCTGAATCACGACGACGTCGTTGCCCTGGTAGAACGACGTCTTCGGTATCTCACGGGCACGGTGGTCCTGGCCCCAGTTCGGGTACAGGCTCTTGCTGAAGAGGAAGGTGTTGTAGCTCAGCACCTTCAGCCGCGGGGTCGCGGCCGCCTCCGTGGCGGTGGCCGACGGGGTGGCCGTGGCCAGGGTGACGGCGGCGAGCGCGGTGGACAGAGCTGCACCGGAGATACGACGGCGGAGCGAGGCGTGCGGCACAGGATCTCCCGTTTCTGGTGGGGGGTTGGAGCGGCGCCGCACATCAAATCAGCCACGGTTACCTTCCGGTAGCCTTCGGGGGGCGGGAATCTTGCCGGGCCACGTCCGCCCCCGAAACTCTTACCGGCCACACCGAAGCGTCCCTGCCCATACTGGAGGAGACACGGAGAAATACACCGGCCGGTGCCCGGCGCACCACCCCCCGGGAGCACCACATGAACCACCCAGCCACCCCCACCGACCCCGCACCGCCCCCGCCCGGCGGCGTGCTCTGGACCCTGGCCGGCGACATCCGCGGCCTCCTGCTGCTCCCCGCCGCCTTCACCCTCCAGGTCGCCCACCCCGCCGTCGGCGCCGGCGTCGACGAACACTCCGTCTTCCGTACCGACCCCTGGGGCCGCGGAGAACGCTCCCTGCGCTCGCTCCAGCTGTGGGTGTACGGAGGAGAAGCCGCCGCCGAGGAAGGCCGCCGACTGCGCCGGCTGCACCGCTCCATCCAGGGCACCGACACCCACGGCCGCCCCTACCACGCCCTCGACCCCGCCACCTACGCCTGGGTCCACGCCACCGGCTTCCCCGTCTACCACCACGGCGCCCGCTACTTCACCAGGTCACTCACCCCAGCCCAGGAACGCCAGCTGTACGCCGAATGGCTCCAGGTCGGCCGGATCCTCGGCATCCAGGACCGGGACATGCCGCAGACCATCGAGGAGTTCTGGCCGTACTACCGCAAGGTCGTCACCGAAAAACTGGAAGCGACCCCCGTCGTACGCGACCTCGTCGACCCACACCAGAAACTGCCGCCCCTCGACCGCGGCCCGCTGCCCCTGCGGCTGCTCCTGAGGGCGCTGTGGCCGTGGCTCATGCCTCGGTACGTACGGCTGCGGTCCTTCCTCACCGCCGGACTGATGCCGCCGGACGCCCGCGAAGCCCTCGGCCTGACCTGGACGGACCGGCAGGAGCGCACCCTGCGCCGCTTCGCCCGGGGCGTACGGATCGTGGTGCCCGTACTCCCCGAGCGACTGCGCTACCTGCCGCTCGCCCGCGAGGCGCGCCGCCGGGAGCGGCTCAGCCGCTCAGGCCGCCGCGCGCGATGACCCGCGCGTACCAGCGGGCGCTGTCCTTCGGCGTGCGGCGCTGGGTGGCGAAGTCGACATGGACGATACCGAAGCGCTTGCCGTAGCCGTACGCCCACTCGAAGTTGTCCAGCAACGACCACAGGAAGTACCCGCGGACGTCGGCGCCGTCGGCGAGAGCGCGGTGGACCGCGGCGAGATGGGCGTGGAGGTAGGCCACCCGCTCGGGGTCGTGGACGTCGCCGGACGGGTCGGCGTAGTCGTCGTACGCCGCACCGTTCTCGGTGATCACCAGCGGCACACCGGGCAGGTCGTCCCGCAGCCGGGTCAGCAGCTCGTACAGTCCCTCCGCGTCCACGGGCCAGTCCATCGCCGTCCGCGGTCCGGGCGCGGGCAGGAACCGCACCCGGTCCTCCGTGCCCGGCCACGGCGAGGGCGTGGAGGAGGTGCCCGCGGCCACCACGGTCGGCGCGTAGTAGTTGATGCCGAGCGAGTCGATCGGCGTGTGCGCGGCCTCCAGGTCCCCGTCGCGGACGAAGGACCAGTCGGTCAGCGCGGCCGTGTCCGCGACGAGATCGGTCGGCAGGCGCCCGTGGAAGACCGGGTCGAGGAAGAGCCGGTTGCCGAGCGCGTCGATCCGGCGGGCCGCGTCCAGGTCGGCCGCATCGCCCGAAGCCGACCGTACCGCATGAAGGTTGAGGGTCAGGGAGATCTCCGCCGCCGCGGGCAGCGCCGCGCGCAAAGCCTGTACGGCGAGGCCGTGGGCGAGGTTGAAGTGGTGGGCGGCGCGCAGCGCGGCCGCCGGTTCCGTACGGCCCGGGGCGTGGACGCCGGAGCCGTAGCCGAGGAAGGCCGCGCACCAGGGCTCGTTGAGGGTGGTCCAGGTGGCGACCCGGTCGCCGAGGGCCTCGGCGGTGAGGTGGGCGTACTCGGCGAACCGGGCGGCCGTGTCGCGGCGCGGCCAGCCGCCCGCGTCCTCCAGCTCCTGGGGCAGGTCCCAGTGGTAGAGGGTGGCGACGGGGCGGATCCCGGCGGCGCGCAGGGAGTCGGTGAGCCGCCGGTAGAAGTCCAGGCCCTTGTGGGCGGCGGGTCCCCGGCCGGTGGGCTGGACGCGTGGCCAGGCGATGGAGAAGCGGTAGTCGCTGACGCCGAGGTCGGCCAGCAGGGCGATGTCCTCGTCCATGCGGTGGTAGTGGTCGGCGGCGATGTCGCCGGTGTCGCCGTTGCGGACCCGGCCCGGGGTGCGGCTGAAGGTGTCCCAGATGGAGGGGGTGCGGCCGTCCTCGGTGGCGGCGCCTTCGATCTGGTACGCGGCGGTGGCGGTGCCCCAGCGGAAACCGGCCGGGAAGGCGAGGGCCGGGGCCTCGGGGCGGGCGTCGACGGAGGTCATCGAGAAGGAACTCCCAACAGAGGTGAGACATACAGAAGATGAGGGGGCGTCAGCCCTTGACGGCGCCCTGCATGATGCCGCCGACGATCTGCCGGCCGAGCAGCCCGAAGACGAGTAGGACGGGCAGGGTGCCCAGCAGCGTGCCGGCCATGATCACGGACTGGTCGTGGACATAGCCGCCGCCGAGCTGACGCAGCGCGACCTGCACGGTCGGCTCCTGCGAGGAGAGCGCCACGATCGGCCAGAAGAAGTCGTTCCAGGCGGTCATGAACGTGAGCAGGCCGAGGACGGCCATGCCGGGCCGGGCGATCGGCACGACGACGGCCCAGAAGATCCGCGCGGTGGAGGCGCCGTCGACCCGGGCCGCCTCGATCAGCTCGTCGGGCAGCGCCTGCACGAGGAACTGCCGCATGAAGAACACCCCGAACGCGGAGACCAGCCCGGGCAGGATCACGGACTGGAGCTGGTTCACCCACTGCAACTTCGCGATCAGCATGAACAGCGGGATCACCCCCAGCTGCGGCGGGATCATCATCGTGGCGACGGTGACGGCGAGCAGCGCTCCCCGCCCCCGGAAGCGCAGCTTGGCGAAGGCGAACCCGGCGAGCGTGCAGCACAGCACCGTGCCGACGGTGATCGAGGTCGAGACGATCAGGGAGTTGAGCAGCGCCTTGCCGATGTCGGCCTCCAGCGTCACCGCCTCGATGTTGCGCAGCAGATGAGGCCCGGGCAGCAGCGAGGGCGGCACCCGCGCCAGATCGGCGTTGGAGCGGCTGGCGGCGACCAGCGTCCAGTAGAACGGGAAGGCGGAGATGAGGACGGCGACGGTCAGGAGCGCGTAGGTGAGCTTTCCGCCGTGCCGGGTGCGGCCCGCGTGGCTGGTCATCGGGTGGTCTCCGTACGGGAACGGCGGCGCGCGATCAGGGCGTTGACGCCCACGAGCAGCAGGATCAGCAGGAACATCACCCAGGCGATGGCGGCGGCCCGGCCCAGGTGGAAGAAGCCCCAGCCCTGCTCGTACAGGTAGAGGCCAAGGGTCTGGTACTGGTGGGAGATGCCGCCCGACAAAGACCCCTCGAACAGCAGCGGTTCACCGAACAGCTGGGTGGCGCCGATCGTGGAGACGACGGTCGTGAAGACGATCGTGGGCCGCAGCCCCGGCAGGGTCACATGGACGAACTGCCGCCACCGGGAGGCCCCGTCCATCTCCGCCGCCTCGTACAGCTCGCCCGGGATCGACTGCATCCCGGCCAGGTAGATCAGCGCGTTGTAGCCGGTCCAGCGCCAGATCACGATCGAGGAGACGGCGATCTGGGAGGCGAGCGTGCCGGTCTGCCAGTCGACGGGGCCGATGCCCACGGCCGACAGGACATAGTTGACCAGGCCGAAGTCCCGGCCGAAGAGCTGCGCGAAGACGAGCGTGGCGGCGGCGACCGAGGTCGCGTACGGCAGCAGCATCGCCGTACGGAAGAAGGTCCGCCCGCGCAGCTTGTAGTGGAGCAGATGGGCCAGGCCCAGCGCCATGGCGAGCTGCGGGACGGTGGAGAGCACCCCGATGGTGAACGTGTTGCGCAGCGCCGTCCAGAAATAGGCGTCGGTGAACAGGGCGGTGTAGTTGCCCAGGCCCCGCCACTCCATCTCGCCGGGGGTCTGGAGCTCCACGCGGTAGAGGGAGACGACGGCGGTGTAGATCAGCGGGAAGACACCGAAGGCGGCGAAGAGGGTGAAGAACGGGGCGATGTACGTGTACGGGGAGAGGGCGCGCCACAGGCGACGCGGTGCGGGCGGCGCGGTCGCGGGCGGGGAGTGCGTGGCGGCGGGCGGCGCGGCCGTGGGCGGGGCGGAGGGCAGGGTCATCGAGCGGCCCTTCGGGAGGCGTGAGGGGGCTGGGGTCGGGCCGGGGCGGCGGGCCGGGCGCGCGATGGCCGGGCCCGCCCGCGCCGGTCAGCCGGTGGCGTTCTCGACGCCCTTCTTCGCATGCGACCAGGCCTCGTCGGACGAGGTGCCCTTGCGTTCGACCTCGCTCAGCGCGTTGGTGATCTGGTCGGCGACGTTCTTGTCGTGGACGCCGAGGACCTGCACGGGCGCGGCCTTGGCGGCCTCGCCGAAGATCTTGCCGATGGGCGCGCCGGAGAAGTACGGGTCGGTGGCGTCCGCGACGGCGGCGATGGCGCCGGTCGCGGAGGGGAAGTTGCCCTGCTTGCGGAAGAGCTTGGCCTGCTGTTCGGGGGCGGTGAGCCACTGGATGAGCTGGTACGCCTCCTTCTTGTGCTTGGCCGCGCGCGGCACGGTCAGATAGGAGCCGCCCCAGTTCCCGGCGCCGCCGGGGAGCTTGGCGATGTCCCACTTGCCCTTGCCGGCGTCACCGGCCTGGCCCTTGATGTAGCCGAGCATCCAGGCGGGGCAGGGGAGGGTGGCGAAGGAGCCGGAGGAGAAGGCCTGGTTCCACTGTGGCGACCACTGGTCGAGCTTGGCGCTCAAGTCCTCCCCGGCGGCCCGCACGGAGGCGTCCCAGGCCGCCTTCACCGCGGGATTGTTCTCGTAGACGAGGGCGCCGGAGGCGTCGTAATAGCGCTCCTTCTCCTGCCCGATCATGATTGTGAAGAGGCTGCCGACACTGTCCAGCCAGGCGCTCTTGGCGGGGGCCTTGGCCTTGTACTGCTTGCCGAGGGCGAGATAGCCGTCCCAGGTGGCCCACTTCTGGGCCAGCACGTCACGGTCGGTGGGCAGCCCGGCCTCGCGCAACAGGTCGGTGCGGTAGCACATCGCCTCGGGGCCCACGTCGGTGCCGAGGCCCACCACACGGCCGTCCTTGGTGGTGGCGGCCGACCACTTGGCCTCGGCGAACTGGTTCTTCAGGCCGTCCGCGCCGTACTTCTTCAGGTCCTCGAACTTGTCGGCCTGCTGCTGGGTGACGGAGGCGATACGGCCGACCTCGACGGCCTGCACGTCGGCGAGTCCGCCGCCGCCCGCGAGCCGGGTCTGCAGCGACTTCCAGTAGTCCTGCTCGTCCTCGGTGTCGGTCTGCTTGATGGTGACGCCCGGATGGAGCTTCTCGTACTCGGCGTAGAGCCCGGCCTCCTGATATCCGAACGAGCCGAACAGGTCGACGGTCAGGGTGACCTTGCCGCCCGCGCCGTCGGACGCGCCGCTTGACGGCCCCGATCCACAGGCGGCGAGCAGGGCTCCGCCGAGCACGACCGCGACGGCCGTTCTGGCGGCTCGGGCGAGGGGCATGGGAAGCCTCCTTGGCTTCGATACGGGAGGGAACGCGGTGCGAAGTGGTGTGCCTTCACCGGGAGATCTGGGTGAGAGCGCTCTCACGATGGCGTCTGGAGCGTGCATCCCCGATCCTCCTCCCGTCAAGAGTCGAACACACAACAGCCCCACTATTCGATCAACTCCGGCTCCGACGCGCCGTATTGACAGGTGTGTTTCAGGAGTTTTACGTTCCTCGGCACCTGAGAGCGCTCTCGACACCCTTTTCCCCCACGACTTCGAGGTGCCGTCCATGCCAGCCCGCGCCCGCCCCACCGCAGCGTTCCTGCTGACCACCGCCCTGGCCGCCGCCGCACTGACCGGGCCCGCCGCGGCCCCGGCCGCCGCCGCCACCATCCCCGTCGGATCCGGCAGTTACTCCGACACCCGCCCCGCCGGAACCTCCGGCCCCACCAACCACACCGGCGCCCCGGTCCTCCCCAAACTCACCGCCGCCGCCCAGGGCCGCCCCGTCCCCACCAACGACTGGTGGTCCTCCCTCGCCTACCAGCGCTACGGCGACAACCCGTACTCCACCCCGATGTACGGCCACCCCCTGACCTACCAGGCCACGGCCAACGGCCTCGACATCGGCCACCCCACCACACCCGCGATCGTCGGCGAAGGACGGCAGTACGAGTACGCCCACAAACGCGACCTCACCCTCGGCCTGAGCGGACTCAACTCCCCCGACACCAAGGCCGACTCCTGGTCCGACTGGACCGTCACACCGTACTGGTCCGACGGCACCCGCACCCTGCGCACCACCATCGGCCACGGCCTGCCCTTCGTGTACGCCAAGGGCACCGGCGGCAGCGCCCGCGTCACCACCGCCACCACCCCGACCGTCTTCGCCGACCAGGGCAACGTGCTGGGCATCACCGTCGCCGGCCACCACTACGCGCTGTTCGCACCCACCGGCAGCGACTGGACCGTGGCCGGAGACACCCTCACCGCCGGGCTCGGCACCAAGGACTACTTCTCACTCGCCGTCCTCCCCTCCACCGACGCCCTCGCCTTCTACAAGACGTACGCGTACTCCTTCGTCACCGGCTCCAAGGCCACCTGGACGGCCACCGGCGGCACGGTCAAGGCCACCTACACCCTCACCACCCAGCCGCAGGAAGGCACCGAGACCGGCACCCTCCAGGCCCTCTACCGCCACCAGTGGCTGCACACCACCGACCCGCTCACCCCGTACACCTACGTCTCCCCTCGCGGCACCATGAAGGTCAGGGCGGCGAGGACCTTCACCACCACCCAGCGGGCCGCGGCCGTACTGCCCGCCCTGCCGAAGACCACCGGCATCGACCAGGCCCGGCTGCGCACCCACCTCAACGAGGCCGCGAACGCCGCCGACCCCTTCGCCGGCGCCACCGACACCTACTGGACCGGCAAGGCGCTCGGCCGGCTCGCCCAACTCGTCCCCCTCGCCGACCAGATCGGCGAGCACGCCACCCGCGACAGACTGATCGGCCTGCTCAAGGGTCGCCTCCAGGACTGGTTCACGGCCGGCGGCGCGAACGAGTTCTCGTACGACAAGAACTGGAAGACCCTCATCGGCTACCCCGCCTCCTACGGCAGCGACACCGAACTCAACGACCACCACTTCCACTACTCGTACTACGTGTACGCGGCGGCCATCGTCGCCCAGTACGACCCGGCATGGGCCACCGACCAGGCCTGGGGCGGGATGGTGAAGACACTGATCCGCGACGCCGCCAACCCCAGCAGGACCGACACCGCCTTCCCCTTCCTGCGCGGCTTCGACGTGTACGCGGGCCACAGCTGGGCCTCCGGACACCAGGGCTTCGCCGCCGGCAACAACCAGGAATCCTCCTCCGAGTCCACCAACCTCAGCGCCGGTCTCGTCCTGTGGGGTTCCGTGACCGGTGACACCGCACTGCGCGATCTCGGTCTCTACCTGCTCACCACCGAGTCCGAGGCGATCGCCCAGTACTGGTTCGACGCCGACCAGCAGGTCTTCCCCGGCTCCTTCGGCCATGACACGGCCGGCATGGTGTGGGGGAGCGGCGCCGCCTACGCCACCTGGTGGACCGCCAACCCGGAGGAGATCCACGGCATCAACGTCCTGCCCGTCACCGCGGGCGGCTCCCTCCACCTCGCCCGCCACAAGGCCGCGATCCGGCGCAACCTCGCCGAACTGGAACGGGAGAACGGCGGCCCCGCCGTCGAATGGCGCGACATCCTCTGGGAGTTCCAGTCCCTCGCCGACCCGGCCGCCGCCCGGGCGAAGTGGGACGCGGGACACGCCGGCTACACCCCGGAGGCCGGCGAGTCCAAGGCCCACACATACCACTGGATCACCACACTCGACACGCTCGGCGCCCCCGACGCGACCGTCACCGGTGACCTCGCCACATCGGCGGTGTTCACCAAGGGAACGGCGCGGACGTACGCGGCCCACAACCACGCGGCCACCGCGCGTACGGTCACCTTCTCCGACGGCACCCAGCTCACCGTCCCCGCCCGCTCCACCGCCACGAAGACGGGCAGTGGCTCCACCGACCCGGGGGAGCCGGGTCCGTCCACCGGCAACACCTTCCAGCTCCGCACCGGCGGCACCCTCACCACCACCACCGGAACCACGGCCGTGAACGACACCCTCGCCTCCGCCCAGGGCGCCAACCACGACGGCACCCCGCACCGGCCCCTCGTCTACGAGGCCAAGGGCGTGAACGCCACCCTCACCCCCGGCGCCACCACCGCCTTCCGGCTCCAGGTCGACGCCGGCACCACCGTCGGCCTCGGCCAGCAGGCCAGGATCAGCTACGACCACACCGGCGACGGCACCTTCGACCGGACGGAGACGTACCACTACTTCGCCACCGACCCGGTCCACGGCTGGGAGGAGTACAACCAGGCCCGCGGCCTGAAGTCGGCCACCGGCACACCGGGAGACCTGCGGGGCGGCACCGTACGCCTGGAGGTGTGGCACGCCATCGGCAACGGCACGGCCACGCTCCAGACGGGGACGGACCGTTCCGTCCTGGTCATCCCGTACGGATGACCGATGACCGATGACCGATGACCGATGGCGGACGACAGATGACAGATGACAGATGACAGATGACGGCTGACCAATGACGGCGGGTGTCGCCGGGTGGCCGTCAGGCGGACGCCCGGCGCACCAGCCGCGTCGGCGTGATCACCGAGCCCGGGGCGCCCGCCCCGGGCTCGTCCGCATCACCGTCCGCCCCCGGTCCTGTGCCGTCCCCCAGCACCCGCATCAGCAGCCTCACCATCAACCGGCCCATGCCCTCGATGTCCTGACGGACCGTCGTCAGCGGAGGGTCGCAGGACTCGGCGAGCGGCGTCATGTCGTCGAAGCCGACCACGGCCACGTCCTGCGGCACCCGCCGTCCCCGCTCGCGCAGCACCCGCAACGCCCCCGACGCCATCAGGTCGTTGGCGGCGAACACCGCGTCCAGGTCGGGGGCGCGCTCCAGCAGTTCGGCCATCGCACGGGCCCCGCTGTCGACGGTGAAGTCGCCCTGGGCGAGCAGCCCCGGCCCGCCGCCCGCGGGCGCGTCGAGCAGGGCGTCGCGGTATCCGTCGATCCGGTCGAGGGCCGAGGTCTGGTCGCGTGGGCCGGCGATGTGGGCGATGCGGGTGCGGCCGAGGGCGACGAGGTGGCGTACGGCCTCGCGGGCGCCGCCGCGGTTGTCGCAGTCGACGTACGGCACCTGCTGCCCGGCCCCGGCGCCCGGCCAGCCGGGCCGGCCGCCGAACACGGTGGGGATCTTGGCCCGGGCGATGACCGCGGGCAGTTCGTCGTCGTTGTGGAGAGAGAAGGCGAGCGCCCCGTCGACATGGCCGCCGCCGAGGTAGCGGGCGATCCGCTCGTAGTCGCCGGAGCCTTCCACCCACAGCAGCACCAACTGGGCGTCGTGGGCGGTCAGTTCCCGGCTGATGCCGCGTACCTGCTGCTCGAAGAACGGATCGGAGAAGACCCGGAACTCCGGTTCGGCGATGATCACGGCGATGGCGCCGTTGCGCCGGGTGACCAGGGTGCGGGCCGCGTGGTTGGGGACGTAGCCGAGCTCCTCGACGGCCCGGCTGACCTTCTCCACGAGGGGCCGGCGTACCCCCGCGCCGCCGTTGACGACACGGGAGGCCGTCGCCCGGGAGACCCCGGCGCGGGCCGCGACGGCTTCCAGAGTGGGACGGGCCCCGGGGGTCGGCTCGGGCAACGGACACTCCTCGTCGGACGGCGGCGGACGGACCGTACGGCGGGCGCGGGCCTTGTCCGTACGGGAAGTACGGGAAGAGGGTAACCGCTTCCCGTCGTGATGAGAGCGCTCTCAGCAAAGCCACCCCGGCCCCCCGCGCGACGGCAAGGCGCCGCCCGCCCCGCCGAGGGGGACGGACGGCGCCGCGGAGTCGCCCGAGCTCAGTGCCTGTGGCCGTGCTCGTCGCCGTGGTCGTGGATCGAGTTCGTCGCGGCGATCTTCTGCCAGGACTTCGGCTTGGCCGGCTTCGCCACCGCCCCGGACGGGGAGGCCGCGCGCGCCTTCGGGGCGATCTTCGCCTGGGCGGCGGTGGACGCGGACGGCTTCACCGGCTGGTACAGCCAGGTGTCGAAGAGCCCGGCCAGCGGCTTGCCGGAGATCCGCTCGGCGTACTTCACGAAGTCGGAGACCTTGGCGTTGCCGTACTTGTACTCGGTCGGCCAGCCCTTGAGGATCGCGAAGAAGTCCTCGTCGCCGACCTTGTTGCGCAGCGCCTGCAGGGCCAGCGCGCCCCGGTCGTAGACGGCGATGTCGAACTGCTTGTCCGGCCCCGGGTCGCCCGGCTTGACCGTCCAGAACGGGTCCTCGGCCGCGCGCTGCGCGTACACGTAGTCGGCGAGCTCTTGCGCGGTGCCCTCGCCCTCCTTCTCGGACCACAGCCACTGGCTGTAGCGGGCGAAGCCCTCGTTGATCCAGATGTCCTTCCAGTTGTCGACGGAGACGCTGTCGCCGTACCACTGGTGGGCCAGCTCGTGCACGACCACCGACACGTTGGCGCCACCCGCGAACTGCCGCGGGCTGTAGAACGGCCGGGTCTGGGTCTCCAGGGCGTAGCCGCTGGTCACGTTGGGGACGTAGCCGCCGAGCGCGTTGAAGGGGTAGGGCCCGAAGATCTCCTCGAGCCACTCGGCCACCTCGGTGGTGCGCTCGAGGGAGGCGCGGGCGGCTCCGGCGTTGTCGCCGAGGTCCTTGCTGTAGGCGTTGAGGACCGGCAGACCGCCCGCGGTCCTGTCGGTGGTGATGTCGAACTTGCCGATGGCGAGCGTGGCGAGGTAGGTGGCCTGCGGCTTGTTGGAGCGCCAGTTGTAGCGGGTCCAGCCGAGCCGGGAGGACTGCGACTGGAGGGTGCCGTTGCTGATGGCCTGGGTGCCGTCCGGGACGGAGACGGAGACGTCGAAGGTGGCCTTGTCGAGCGGGTGGTCGTTGGAGGGGAACCACCAGACGGCCGAGTCGGGTTCCTGGGCGGCGACGCCGCCGTCGGGGGTGCGGTGCCAGGCCGTCCAGCCGCCGATCTTCAGCTCGGAGGGCTTGCCGGCGTACCGTACGACGACCGTGACGCTCTTGCCCTTGTCGAGCGGGGTGGCCGGGGTGATCTCCAGCTCGTGGTCGCCGGTGGCCTTGAACGTCGCCTTCTTGCCGCCCACGCGTACTTCGGTGGTCTTCAGGCCGAGGTCGAGGTTGAAGCGGGAGAGGTTCTGCTTGGTGGTGAGGTTGAGGGTCGCCGTGCCCTCCAGCAGATCGGTCGCCGGCTGGTACTTCAGCCGCAGGTCGTAGTGGGACACGTCGTATCCGCCGTTGCCGCTGGCCGGGTAGTAGGCGTCGCCGATGCCCGGGGTGCCGGGGACGTAGTCGGCGGCCGATGCCGGGATCGCCAGCAGCAGGGAGGCCGCGAGCGCGCTCGGGACGATCAGTCTGCGGTGCACGGAAGGCTCCAAGTCATGAGGTGAACAGGTCTCTTGGGCGTCTCTTGGACCCTATTCAGCCCTCTCGGATCACGTCATGTCCATGGCCCCATCTGTCACACGATCGCCATTTGGCGGACATGAACCACCATCGCCCCGGGCGTCCCTTCAGTCGCGTTGGTCCGCTGACTGCCCTCTTTTGCACGGGAGTTGACTCCAGTACGTTCCCGCCCATGCCGATATCCGTGCGGAGAACCCCGCTGTCGTGCAGAACACTCGTGGTGGTGGCCGCGGCCGCCCTGATGTCCGTCCTTGTCACGCCCGCGACGGCGGTCACACCGCCCGCGGCGCTCCCCGCCCCGGCCCCCGATCAGCGTTCACCCGGCCGGGAGTCCAAGCCTGTCCACTCCTACGCCGACGCCATCCGCGAGTCCGTCTGGGTGGACACCGGTCTCGACGGTGACGGCGACGGACGTACGGACCGGGTCGCCGCCGACATCGTCCGGCCGCGCGAGCCGGCGGCGAGCGGCCGCCGCATCCCGGTGATCATGGACGCCAGTCCGTACTACGCCTGCTGCGGGCGGGGCAACGAGAGCCAGAAGAAGACCTACGACGCCGACGGCCGGCCCGTCCAGTTCCCGCTCTACTACGACAACTACTTCGTCCCGCGCGGCTACGCCTTCGTCGCCGTCGACCTGGCCGGCACCAACCGCTCCGACGGCTGCGACGACGTCGGCGGCCGCTCCGACGTCCAGTCCGCCAAGGCCGTCGTCGACTGGCTGAACGGGCGTGCCCGCGCCTTCACCAGCCGTACGGGCTCCGAGCCGGCCCGCGCCACGGCCTGGTCCACCGGCGACGTCGGCATGATCGGCAAGAGTTGGGACGGCACGATCGCCAACGGCGTCGCCGCCACCGGCGTCGAGGGCCTGAAGACGATCGTGCCGATCGGCGCGATCTCCTCCTGGTACGACTACTTCCACTCCCAGGGCGCCCCGCTCTACGACGCCAACCCCAGCTGGCTCTCCGATTACGTCAACAGCCCTGAGGCGCACGCGCGTTGCGCGGCGGTGCAGCAGCGGATCACGGCCGGGACGCCGTACAGCGGCGACCGGACCCCCGCCTGGACCGAGCGGGACCATGTGAAGGACGCCCACAAGGTGAGGGCGAGCGTCTTCGTCGTGCACGGGCAGCAGGACCTCAACGTCCGCGCCAAGCAGTACGGTCAGTGGTGGGACGCGCTCGCCCGGCACGGCGTGGAGCGCAAGATCTGGCTCTCCCAGACCGGGCACGTCGACCCGTTCGACTTCCGGCGCGCCGAGTGGGTCACCACCCTGCACCGCTGGTTCGACCACTACCTCCTCGGCATCGACAACGGCATCGACCGTGAGCCGATGGCCGACATCGAGCGGAGCCCCGACCGGTGGACCACCGACCGCGTCTGGCCGCCGCGCGCCACCGCCGCCACCACGCTCCGCCCGGGCCGCGGCGCGGCCGCCGGGGTCGGCACCCTCTCCCTGACCCCGGCCCGGCCCGGCGCGAGCGAAACGTTCACCGACGATCCGGCGCTCGGCGAGCTGGACTGGGCCGCCGCCGCAGACCGCTCCACCCCGTCGAAGGCCGGGTTCCTCACCCGCCCGCTCGCCAGGGACCTGCGGATCTCCGGGGCCTCGAAGGTGACGGTCACCGCCACCCCCAGCACCCCCAGCGCCCATCTGTCCGCCGTCCTGGTCGACCTGGGCCCGGACACCATCCGGGACTACGGCGCCTCCGGCGAAGGCATCATCACTCTCGCCCACCGCACCTGCTGGGGTGCGAGCACCCCGGGTGACAGCGCCTGCTTCAAGGAGACGAAGGCGAAGACGGCCGACGTCGGGTACAGCGTCGTCAGCCGCGGCTGGGCCGACCTCGGCACCTGGGCCGACCCCGCAAAGGGCCGCCCGCTGACCCCCGGCCGGGCGTACACCCTCACCCTCGACCTCGCGTCGGCCGACCATGTCGTCCCGGCCGGCCACCGTCTGGCGCTGATCGTGGGCGGTACGGACCGGGGCCTCCTCGACGCTCCCGCCACCCGGCCCACCCTCACCCTCGACCTGGCCCGCACCTCGGCCAGGCTGCCGCTGGTCGGCGGCGCGTTCTCGTTCGTCCGGGCCACCTCTGGCCCGTTGGCCGACGCCGCCCCGCCCGCGGCGCGGTCGACGGGTGTGACCGTGCCGCGCCTGATCCGTCCGATCCCTGGAGGCTTCCCGCGATGAGACCCCGTATCCGCGCCCTCGTTCTCGCCGTCACCTCCGCCGCGCTCGCCCTGCCGCTGCTCGGCGCCCCGGCGCAGGCCGCCGCCGAGGACCGTGCGGTCGCGCCGCCCCGCACCGGCTTCGAGACCTCCGGCGGTGCGCGCTGGACCAGCCAGCCGGAGGAGTGGGAGTTCCTGGCCGCCGTGGACCGCGGCAGTGACCGGGTGTCGGCCCGGACCATCGGCACCACTGTCCAGGGCAGGCCGCTGCAGCTGCTCACCATCGGCTCGGGCCGCACGGCGAACACGATGCTGCTGATCTGCAGCCAGCACGGTGACGAGCCGTCCGGCCGGGAGGCGTGTCTGAGCACCGTACGGGACCTCGGCTACGCCCAGGACCCGAAGACCCGGAGTTTCCTGGCCCGTACGACGGTTCTGGTGGTGCCGACGGCAAACCCCGACGGGCGGGCGGCGGACACCCGGGGCAATGCCGACGGTGTCGACATCAACCGCGACCACATCGCCCTGAAGACGGCGGAGGGCCGGGCGCTGGCGGCGGTGATCCGGGACCGGCGGCCCGACGTGATCTACGACCTGCACGAGTACGGCGGCACGTCGCCGTACTACGACAAGGACCTGCTGGCGCTGTGGCCGCGCAACCTCAACACGGACGGCCACGTTCACGACGAGGCGCGGACGCTGTCGGAGCGTCATGTCCGGCCCGCGGCCGAGGGGGCGGGCTTCAGCAGCGGTGTGTACGGCATCTGGACCGACCCGGTGACGGGGGAGCCGCTCAAGCAGGTCGCGGGTGACGGCCAGGAACGCATCCTGCGTAACACGGCGGGGCTCAAGCACGCGGTCGGTCTGCTCGTCGAGACCCGGGTCGAGGCGCTGACGGAGGCGGAGAGCAGGGACCCGGCGCTCAACCACCGGCGCCGGGTGGACACCCAACGCGCCGCGCTGGAGGGCGCTTTCGGCTACGTCGAGGGCCGTCGTGGCCGGATCGAGGCGGCGACCGGCGCGGCCCGGCTGGCCGGTTTCGCCGACCGGGGGCCGGTGTATCTGGGCGGCGCCGACAACGACCCGGCCGAGCCCGCCGAGGTCCTTCAGGACCCGCCGTGCGGCTACCGCCTGGACCGTGGCCAGTACGACGAGTTCAAGGACGAGCTGGCGCTGCACGGGGTGGCGGTGCGGCCTGTGCCGGGCGGTGTGTTCGTACCGCTGCGGCAGTCCCAGCGGGCGCTGGTGCCGCTCCTGCTCGATGCGCGTGCGGCCTACCACCTCACAACGGGTCAGGCCGTCCAGGCCTGTTGATCCCGGGAGTTCGCCACCACCTGTGGTAACAGGTGATACCGGGGAAAAATCCCCGGTATCACCTGAAAGGTGCCTCTGTGTCACATGAGTCGCGCGAGCCGCACGAGTCGGATGGTGAACCGCCGCCGTACGGCCGGAAGGACCCGCACGGCCGGAAGGGCCCGCTGGTGACGGCGGACCTTCCCGGCTCGCCCCACACCGGGGCCCGCTCCTCGACGGACCGGGTGGTCTTCGGCGTGACCGCCGCCCTGACGCTCGCCTTCGTCCTGTGGGGAGCCATCGCCACGGACGCCCTGCACACCGTCTCCAGCAGCATGCTGTCCGGGCTCATCCACAACGGCGGCTGGGCGTTCGTCCTCGCCGCCTCCGGGTTCGTGGTCTTCGCGCTCTGGCTCGCCATCAGCCGCTACGGACGGATCCCGCTGGGCAACGAAGGCGAGCCGCCGGAGTTCCGTACGGTCTCCTGGGTCGCCATGATGTTCAGCGCCGGCATGGGCATCGGCCTGATGTTCTACGGCGTCAGCGAACCCCTCGCGCACTTCACCAAACCGCCGCCCGGGACCACCCCCACCGACCCCGCCCAGGCCATGGAGACCGCCATGGCCACCACGCTCTTCCACTGGACGCTCCACCCGTGGGCGATCTACGCCGTCGTCGGACTCGGCATCGCCTACAGCACCTTCCGGCGCCGTCGGCGCCAGACCATCAGCGCCGTCTTCGAACCCCTCATCGGCGAGCGCCACGCGCGGGGCGCCGGCGGCCGGGTCATCGACATCCTGGCCATCTTCGCCACCCTCTTCGGCTCCGCGGCCTCCCTCGGCCTCGGCGCGCTCCAGATCGGCAGCGGGGCGATCGAACTGGGCTGGCTGGACACGGTGGGCACCGGCCTCCTCGTCGGCATCATCGCCGTCCTCACCGTCGCCTTCGTGGTCTCGGCGGTCTCCGGGGTCGAGAAGGGCATCCAGTGGCTGTCCAACATCAACATGGTGCTCGCGCTGATCCTGGCCGTGTTCGTGTTCGTCGTCGGGCCGACCATCCTCGTCCTCGACCTGCTGCCCACGTCGATCGCCACCTACTTCGGCGAGCTGCCGCAGCTGGCCGGCCGCACCGAGGCCTCCAGCGGTGAAGGGGTCGCCGACTGGCTGGGCAGCTGGACGGTCTTCTACTGGGCGTGGTGGATCTCCTGGACGCCGTTCGTCGGCATGTTCATCGCCCGGATCAGCCGCGGCCGTACGATCCGTCAGTTTGTCGGCGGAGTGATCCTCGTGCCGAGCACGGTCAGTCTCTGCTGGTTCGCGGTCTTCGGCGGTACGGCGATGCACCTCCAGGAGCGCTCGCGCCTCGGTGACGAGGCCTCGCCGGAAGGCCAGCTGTTCGCGGTGCTCCAGCAGTACCCCTGGGCCACGGCGATGAGCCTGCTCGTGATGGTCCTCGTCGGGATCTTCTTCGTCTCCGGCGCCGACGCCGCGTCCATCGTGATGGGCACGCTCTCCCAGAGGGGGGCCCTGGAGCCGGGTCGGTTCGTCGTCGTCTTCTGGGGTGTGGTGACCGGTGCGGTCGCGGCGGTCATGCTGCTGGTCGGCAACGGCCAGGGCGACGCGCTGGCCGGACTGCAGAACCTGACGATCCTCGTCGCCGCCCCGTTCGTGCTCGTCATGGCGGGGATGTGCGTGGCGCTCATGCGCGATCTGCGCCACGACCCGCTCATCGTGCGCGGTGAGATGGGGGAGGAGGTCGTCGAACTCGCCGTGATCGCGGGCCACGAGAGGTACGACGGCGACTTCGAGCTGCGTATCGGGCCGGGCGTAGGGCCCGATACGGGCACCGGGCCGGAGGGGGCGAGGTCCCCGGTCGTCGGAAGTTGATCTTCTGGGTTAAAGTTACCGACCGGTACTGACCGCACCCCAACGGGTCTCCGCGACCCGGAAGTTGGAGTAACACCCATGCGTCGCTTCTGACGACCTTCGCCGTCACCGCCGCCATCGCCGGCGGCACCTTCCTCGGCGCCGGCGGCTTCCAGGCCGCCCCCGACACCCTGGAGCGCACCCAGACCGTCGGCTCCATCACCGTCAACATCGACGAGATGCGCCAGCAGGTCGCCGACCTCCGCCGCAGGGCCGCCCAGCTGCAGAACCTCGGCGCCTACGCCGAGGCCCGCGCCACCTACGCCCAGGCGGACCAGCTCCAGCGCCGCATCGACGCGATCATCGCCGCGGAGGAGAACAACTAAGAGGCGGCCGGAGGCCGCGGTCCCGGTTCCCGGGCCCCGCGGCCCCCGCCACCCCGCGCTCAACCCACCAGCGCCGCCGTCTCCTCCGCGCAGCCCCACGCCACCGTGACCCCCGCGCCACCGTGGCCGTAGTTGTGCACCAGCAGCCGCCCGCCCGGCAGCCGCTCCGCGGTGATGCGGACTCCGCCCGCCCGGGCCGGGCGCAGGCCCACCCGGTGGCCGAGGATCCGGGCATCCGCGATCTCCGGGCGGATCAGCGCGCAGCGCGCCACGATCGCCGCGGCGCTCTCCTCGTGGGCCGTCAGGTCCTCGTCGCCCTCCTCCACGGTGCCGCCGAGGATCAGCCGCCCCGGCTGCGGGAAGAAGTACGTCGTCGTGCTCGCCGCCGAGTCGGCCGAGGTGAACCACTCCTCCACACCCGGGTTCTCCACCAGCACCAACTGGCCCCGCACCGGCCGCAGTCCAGGATCCGGCACCAGCTCCCGCGCGGCGAGGCCCGTGCAGTTCACCACCACCGGCGCCGCGGCCGCCGCCTCGGCCAGCGAGCCGGCCGTACGGGCGCGCACCTCGCCGCCCGCCGCCTCCAGCCGGGCCCGCAGCCAGGCCAGGTGCACCGGCATGTCGATGAGCGGCAGCCGGGCCGACAGGCCCGTCGACGACGGGCCGGGCACCTCGTCACCGGTCAGCTGCCGGAGCCCCGCCACCTGGCCCGCCCACGCCCCGAGCCCGCCCAGCAGCACCCCCTCGTGCACCCCCGGCACCATCCGTACGCCCGTCACCGCCGGATCGAGCCCCGCCAGCCGCTCGTACACCCGCAGCGACACCAGCGCCCAGGCGCCCGCCCGCTCCTGCGGCTCGATGCGGTACGGCCACCACAGCGCCCCCGCCACCGCCGACGTCGTCGCGAGGAGCGGGTCCCTGCTCCACACGCTCACCCGCAGCCCGCGCTCCGCCAGCGTCACCGCCGTCGTCAGCCCGACGACCCCGCCGCCCACCACGACCACCTCGCCGCTCATGCCCGGACGCTAACCGAATCCCGGCCCGGGCACCCCCGGAAACCTGGCTTAGGATGCGAGGCCTGATGACTGCAACCCTCGTCGCCAAGGACCTCGCCGCCGGCCACGGCGAGCGCTCGCTCTTCTCCGGCCTCGACCTCGTCGTCGCCCCCGGCGACGTGATCGGCCTCGTCGGTGTCAACGGCGCCGGAAAGTCGACCCTGCTGCGGCTGCTCGCCGGGCTCGACACCCCCGAACAGGGCGAGCTGCGGCTCTCCCCGCCCGCCGCCACCGTCGGCCACCTCCCCCAGGAGCCGGAGCGCCGCGCCGGGGAGAGCGTGCGCGCCTTCCTCGCCCGGCGCACCGGCGTGGCCGCCGCCCAGGCCGCCATGGACGAGGCCACCCAGGGCCTGGTCGACGGCGCGCCCGGCGCCGACGACGCGTACGCCGTCAGCCTGGAGCGCTGGCTGAACCTCGGCGGCGCCGACCTCGACGAGCGCGCCGACGAGGTCGCCGCCTCCCTCGGCCTCACCGTCGGCCTCGACCAGCCGATGACCTCGCTCTCCGGCGGGCAGGCCGCCCGCGCCGGACTCGCCTCGCTGCTGCTGTCGCGCTACGACGTCTTCCTCCTGGACGAGCCCACCAACGACCTCGACCTCGACGGCCTTGAGCGGCTCGAAGGGTTCGTCCGCGGCCTGCGCGCCGGGACCGTCGTCATCAGCCACGACCGCGAATTCCTCAGCCGTACGGTCACCAAGGTCCTGGAGCTCGATCTCGCCCAGCAGCGGATCACCCTCTACGGCGGCGGCTACGACGCCTACCTGGAGGAGCGGGAGACCGCCCGTCGGCACGCCCGCGAGGACTACGAGGAGTACGCCGACAAGAAGGCCGCCCTCGAAGGCCGCGCCCAGATGCAGCGCTCCTGGATGGACAAGGGCGTCAAGAACGCCCGCCGCAAGGCCGGGGACAACGACAAGCTCGGCCGGAAGTTCCGCAGCGAGGCCAGCGAGAAGCAGGCCGCCAAGGCCCGCCAGACCCAGCGCATGATCGAACGCCTGGACACCGTCGAGGAGCCCCGCAAGGAGTGGGAGCTGCGGATGGAGATCGCCGCCGCGCCGCGCTCCGGCACCGTCGTCGCCACGCTCAGGGACGCCGAGATCCACCGCGGCGGATTCCGCTTCGGCCCGGCCTCGCTCCAGATCGACTGGGCCGACCGGGTCGCCATCACCGGCGCCAACGGCGCGGGCAAGTCCACGCTGCTGGGCGCCCTCCTCGGCCGTCTGCCGCTCGACGCGGGCCACGCCGCGCTCGGCTCGGGCGTCGTCGTCGGCGAGGTCGACCAGGCCCGCGGGCTGTTCCTGGGCGCCGAGTCGCTGCTCGACGCGTTCTGCGCCGCCGTCCCCGACACCGAACCGGCCGAGGTGCGCACGCTGCTGGCCAAGTTCGGCCTCAAGGCCGAGCACGTGCTGCGCCCGGCCACCACCCTCTCACCGGGTGAGCGCACCCGCGCCGCGCTCGCGCTCCTCCAGGGCAGGGGCGTCAATCTGCTCGTCCTCGACGAGCCGACGAACCACCTCGACCTGCCGGCCATCGAACAGCTGGAGTCCGCCCTCGACGCGTACACCGGCACCCTGCTCCTGGTCACCCACGACCGGCGGATGCTGGACGCCGTGCACACCACGCGCCGCGTCGAGGTGGCGGCCGGCAAGGTCACCGAGCTCTGACCTGGGTCACCGAGCCCTGAACGGGGGGCCGCCCCTACGGGCGGTCCTTCTCTTCGTACGTCTCCTCGTCCGGCCTGCGAGGCCGGGCGGGGTCCACGGGCTGCGCGGCCCGCTCGCCGTGCTTGCGCTCCTTGCGGCGAGCCCCCCGCTTCTCCTCCTCGAGGTGCTTGCGGACCTCTTCGGGCTTGTCTCCGATCTGGTTCATGACCTCACGCCTTCCGCGCCTCGTCCGATCCGGTGACGCGGCCAGCGTCACACAGCCCGGGGCGGCCCGCACGTCGGCCGGAACGAACGGCGGGTGGGGCGCCGGCACCGCATGCCGCCACCCCACCCGCCCCTCTGTCCGCTACTTACGGCCCTTCGGGTCCAGCAGCCCTGCCTTGCGCAGGGCGTCCGCCATCGCGCTGTTCGCGGGCGCCGGTGCGCCCTGGCCGCCACGGCCCTGGCCGCCCTGCCGGCGGTCCCGGTCCCGGCCGCCGCCACCGCCCTGCCGCTGCTGCGGCGGACGGCCGCCGCGCTCCCGCTCACGCTTCGGAGGCGCCTGGTCGCCCGCCTCGTCGTCCAGGCGCAGGGTCAGCGAGATCCGCTTGCGCGGCACGTCGACGTCGAGGACCTTCACCTTCACCACGTCGCCCGGCTTCACCACGTCCCGCGGGTCCTTGACGAAGGTCTTCGACATCGCCGACACATGGACCAGCCCGTCCTGGTGCACACCGATGTCGACGAACGCGCCGAACGCCGCCACATTGGTCACCACGCCTTCGAGGACCATCCCGGAGGAGAGGTCGCCGATCTTCTCCACGCCCTCCTTGAAGGTGGCCGTGCGGAACGCCGGACGCGGGTCGCGGCCCGGCTTCTCCAGCTCGCGCAGGATGTCGGTGACGGTCGGCAGACCGAAGGTCTCGTCGACGAAGTCGTCTGCGCGCAGCGAGCGCAGTACGCCCGTGTTGCCGATCAGCGAGGCGACCTCGCCGCCCGTCGTCTTCACCATCCGCCGCACCACCGGGTACGCCTCGGGGTGCACGCTGGACCCGTCCAGCGGGTCGTCCCCGCCGCGGATCCGCAGGAAGCCCGCACACTGCTCGTACGCCTTCGGGCCGAGCCGCGGCACGTCCTTGAGGGCCTTGCGGGAGCGGAACGGGCCGTTGGCGTCCCGGTGCGCCACGATGTTCTCGGCGAGTCCCGCGCCGATGCCGGACACCCGCGAAAGCAGCGGCGCGGAGGCGGTGTTGACGTCGACGCCGACGCCGTTCACACAGTCCTCGACGACCGCGTCGAGGGAGCGGGACAGCTTCACCTCGGACAGGTCGTGCTGGTACTGGCCGACGCCGATCGACTTGGGGTCGATCTTGACCAGTTCGGCGAGCGGGTCCTGCAGGCGGCGCGCGATGGAGACGGCGCCGCGCAGGGACACGTCGAGCCCGGGGAGCTCCTGGGAGGCGAACGCGGACGCCGAGTACACCGACGCGCCCGCCTCCGACACCATCACCTTGGTCAGGCCGAGCTCGGGGTGGCGGGCGATCAGGTCGGCGGCGAGCTTGTCCGTCTCCCGGGAGGCGGTGCCGTTGCCGATGGCGACCAGCTCGACCGCGTGCTCCTTCGCGAGCCGCGCCAGCTTGGCGAGCGCCTCGTCCCACTTGTTGGCGGGCACGTGCGGGTAGATCGTGTCGGTGGCGACGACCTTGCCCGTCGCGTCGACGACGGCGACCTTCACGCCCGTACGGAAACCGGGGTCGAGGCCGAGCGTCGCCCGCGTCCCGGCCGGGGCGGCCAGCAGCAGGTCGCGCAGGTTCGCCGCGAAGACGCGGACCGCCTCGTCCTCGGCCGCCGTGCGCAGCCGCAGCCGCAGATCGATGCCGAGGTGGACCAGGATCCGGGTGCGCCAGGCCCAGCGGACCGTGTCCAGCAGCCACGGGTCGCCCGGCCGGCCCCGGTCGGCGACGCCGAAGCGCCGGGCGACCAGGCCCTCGTACGTGGAGGGGCCGCCGTTCTCGGCGGGGGTCTCCGGCTCCAGCTCCAGGGAGAGGACGTCCTCCTTCTCGCCGCGGAGCATCGCGAGGATCCGGTGCGAGGGGAGCTGGGTGAAGCCCTCCGCGAAGTCGAAGTAGTCGGCGAACTTGGCGCCGGCCTCCTCCTTCCCGTCCCGGACCTTGGCCACCAGCCGGCCCCGGCCCCACATCCGCTCGCGCAGCTCCCCGATGAGGTCGGCGTCCTCGGAGAAACGCTCGGCGAGGATCGCCCGGGCGCCGTCCAGGGCGGCCTGCGGATCGGCGACGCCCTTGGCGGGGTCGACGAACGCGGCCGCCGCGGCGGCCGGCTCCACGGACGGATCGCCGAGCAGCCCCTCGGCCAGCGGTTCCAGACCCGCCTCGCGCGCGATCTGCGCCTTGGTGCGGCGCTTGGGCTTGAAGGGCAGGTAGATGTCCTCCAGCCGCGCCTTGGTGTCGGCGGCCCGGAGCTGGGCCTCCACCTCGGCCGTCAGCTTGCCCTGCTCGCGTACGGAGTCGAGGATGGCGGTCCGCCGGTCCTCCAGCTCCCGCAGATAGCGCAGCCGTTCCTCGAGCGTGCGCAGCTGCGCGTCGTCGAGCATCTCGGTCGCTTCCTTGCGGTAGCGCGCGATGAACGGCACGGTCGAACCGCCGTCGAGCAGCTCGACGGCCGCCCTCACCTGTCGCTCGCGTACGCCGAGCTCCTCGGCGATCCTGCCTTCGATGGACGTCGTCACGTGTCCCGACTCGCCTTCTCGTGCCTCAAGCTTGCGCCTGCATTCTGCCGGTTCGCCGCCCCGAGCGCCGCAACCGCCCCCGCCGCGCGGCGCAGCTCAGCTCTTTCCGGTCAGGTCGGCCGGAAACGCGCCCGCCGCAAGCGCCCGCTCCAGGAAGCCCCGGCCGAGCTCGGTCAGCCGTGCCACACCGGCCGCGCCGAGGTGCTCGTAGGGCGCCGCGTCCAGCCGGTCGGTGTGGTCCTCGAGCGCGGCGCGCAGCGCGGTGCCGTCCTCGGTCAACTCGCCGTCTGCGTCGAGCAGCCCGCGCTCGCGCAGCCGTCCCGCGGCCGCCTCCCAGTCCGCGCGCCGCCAGCCGCGGGAGCCGAGCACCCAGCGCGGTGACATGCCCTTGCCGGTGGCGGTGTGGCTGACCAGGGCCTCCAGCGGGTCGAGCCCGACGGTCAGCAGCGCCGCGAGATGGCCGTCGCCGCGGTGTTCGCGCAGCAGGGTGGCCGCGTGCCAGTAGGCGAGATGCGGCTGCTCGGGCACCGGCAGGTCGGCGTGGGCGGAGTACAGCGGCCGGGCGTGCCGGCCGCACGCCTCGGCGGCGGTCAGCGCCAGGCGGGCGGCCTCCTTCATCTCGGCGGAGTCCACGGCGTCGCCGAGGAGCCGCCGCAAGGTGGCGTCGACGACCCGCAGCCGTGCCTCAAGGACCTGCTCGGGGGAGGCCGCGCGCCAGACGGCGGGCAGGTGCTGGGCCAGCAGGGCGTGGTTGTAGTTGTAGAAGGCGGCGGCGACGGTGCCGGGACCGACGGCCCCGAGAGCGGCGCTACGGGCGGCGAGCCGGGCGGCGGCGCCGTCGGTGATGCCGAGGGCGGCGAATTCGCGGTCGCAGTCGGGGGAGAAGTAGTGCGTCGAGTGCAGCGGGTTGAGGACGTTGTGGCAGCGGCGTCCGGCACGTGCGGGCAGAGAAGTCATGGACGGCACGTTACCGACTGGTCGGTACGGAGGGAATGCGGGGGCGGTACGTAGTCGGACGGCGACCCGGGGGCGGTTTGTCCCCCACCCCGCCCCTTCCCGAAACCCTGCCGGGGGCAGGTGGTGGCCGGGCTGCCGCCGGGACGCGCGGCGCGGGTGTTCCCGCATGGCAGGAAAGGTGGGGTCTTCGTCATTGCGGCCACAGTGCGCCCCGGCGAAGGATGAGGGTCATGACGAAGCGACCCGTCCTCGTCGTCCTCTTCGACGGCGTGCAGAGCCTGGATGTCACCGGACCGGTGGAGGTGTTCGCGGGTGCCGGGCAGCTCGCCGGCTCCGGGGACGCCTATCCGATCCGTACCGCCTCGCTCGACGGCGGGCCCGTGCGCACCCAGAGCGGGCTGCGCATGCTGCCCGACTCCACGCTGGCGCAGGCCGGCCGGCCGCACACCCTGCTGGTTCCCGGCGGCGACGGCACCCGCGTCCCCGACCCGCGCCTGATCGACTGGCTGCGGGACAACGGCCCGCGCGCCACCCGGCTCGTCTCGGTGTGCACCGGCTCGCTGCTGCTCGCCGAGGCCGGGTTGCTCGACGGCCGGCGGGCGACCACGCACTGGTACGCCTGCGACCATCTGGCCCGGCACTACCCCGAGGTGACCGTCGAGCCCGACCCGATCTTCGTCCGGGACGGGAACGTCGCCACCTCCGCCGGGGTCACCGCCGGGATCGACCTGGCGCTCGCCCTGGTCGAGGAGGACCTGGGCCGGGACGCCGCGCTCACCATCGCCCGCGCGCTGGTGGTGTTCCTGCGCCGCCCGGGCAACCAGGCGCAGTTCAGCGCCCAGCTCGCCGCCCAGACCGCGAAGCGTGAACCGCTGCGCGAGCTCCAGGCCTGGATCGCCGACCATCCCGAGGCGGACCTGTCCGTGGAGGCGCTCGCCGCCCGCGCCCGGCTCTCACCCCGGCACTTCGCCCGCGCGTTCCAGGCGGAGACCGGCACGACCCCGGGCCGCTACGTCGACCGGGTACGCCTGGAGCACGCACGCCGCCTCCTGGAGGAGTCGGCCGACGGCGTCCAGGAGGTCGCGCGGGCCGCGGGCTACGGCACCGCCGAGGCGATGCGGCGCGCCTTCGTCAAGGCGATGGACACGGCCCCGGCCGACTACCGCCGCCGCTTCCACGCACCCGTACAGCCGGCCCGCTGATCCGGGCCGGCTCCACCACCCCGTGCCGCCGGCCGCTGACCGCGTCGGCTCCACCACCCCGTACCACGCACCCGTGCCCCCGCACCCGTAACGCCGCCCGCCGACCGCGGCCGGCCCACCACCCCACGCACCCGCCCGCACCCGTACCGCCGGCCCGTCGACCGCGGCCCGGCCCACCGAAAGGGAAACTGGCATGCAGATCGCCATCCTCCTGTACGACGACTTCACCGTCCTCGACGCCGTCGGCGCCTACGAGCTGCTCGGCCGGCTGCCCGGCGCCGAGACCGTGTTCGTCGCCAAGGAGACCGGGCCCGTCCGGGGCGATCAGCGCAGTCTCGCGCTGGTCGCCGACAAGACCCTCGCCGAGGTGCCGCGCCCCGACATCGTGCTGGTGCCCGGCGGTCCCGGCACCTGGCCGGCCATGGGGGACGAGGAGATCCTTGGCTGGCTGCGCGCGGCGGACGCCACCAGCACCTGGACGACGTCGGTCTGCACCGGCTCACTTGTCCTCGCCGCCGCGGGGCTGCTCAAGGGCCGCCGGGCCACCTGCCACTGGCTCTCGCTGGAGGAGCTCGCCGCCAAGGGCACCGAGGCGACCGGCGAGCGGGTCGTCTTCGACGGGAAGTACGTCACGGCCGCCGGTGTCTCCGCCGGCATCGACATGGCGCTGCACCTGCTGGGCCGGATCGCGGGCGAGCGGACGGCCCAGATCGTCCAGCTGCTGACCGAGTACGACCCCCAGCCGCCGTACGACGCGGGCTCACCGGAGAAGGCCCCGGCCGAGGTGGTCGCCTACTGGCGCGAGCTGGCCCAGCAGCCCGAGGCCGCGGGGCTGGTTCAGCCGTCGTAGGTGAAGCGCGGCGACCTGCGCTCCAGGAAGGCGGCGACCCCCTCCGCGGTGTCGCCGCTGCCCCGCGCCCGCTGCGCCCAGTGCGCGTCCCGGTCGGTGCGGCCGTCGGCGAACTCCTTCGCCGCGGCCTGCGTCAGCAGCGAGCGCGCCACCAGGACGCGGGTGAACTCCACCACCCGCTTGTCCAGTTCACCGGCGGGCAGCACCTCGTCCACCAGACCGGTGCGCAGCGCCCGCCCGGTGTCGATCAACTCGCCCGAGAAGAGGAGGTACTTGGCGGTCGACGGGCCGACCAGGGCCACCAGGCGGCGGGTGGAGGAGGACGGGTAGACGATGCCGAGCTTGGCCGGGGTGATCCCGAACAGCGCGCCCTCCTCGGCGAACCGCAGGTCGCACGCGGCGGCCAGCTGGCTGCCGCCGCCCACGCAGTAGCCGCGCACGGCGGCGATGGTCGGCTTGGGGAAGGCGGCCAGCGCCTCCTCGGCCCCCACGGCGAGGGCCTGCTGCTCGTCGCCGGGCTCCCGCAGCGTGGAGATGTCGGCCCCGGCGCAGAAGGTCGTACCGGCGCCGGTCAGGACCAGGGCCCGTACCAAGCGGTCCTCGGCGAGCGTGCCGAGGAGCGCGGGCAGCGCCCGCCACATGTCCGCGGTCATGGCGTTGCGCTTGGCGGGGTTGTTGATGACGACCGTGGCGACGCCGTCCGCGACACTGTGTTCCAGCTGCATGCGCCGGATGCTATCCGGGCAGGTCGCCCGCACGATCGGAAGGGTCGCAGGGGGGCGTCGCGAGCAGGCGCGTATGCCCGCCCCGACCACGACGGGCCCGGTCCGCCGGCCACCGGCATCGGCGGCCGTCGTATCGTCAGCCTGGTCGCCGAACAGACCTCGAAGCCATCACACGCAGAGCAGAACCAGTCGCAGAACTGGCGCTGCCACACACGTCCGGTCAGAAAGCATCGATACGTGTCGACTTCTGGTCACTAGGTCGGTCCGGACCAGCTCATTCCCAAGACTCGATTCGTGGCGACAATCGAGCACGAGGGTGGGAGCCGGACTATGGAGAGCCGCGGGAGCATCCCCGCCCGGCCACCGTCGTACGAAGGGGTCTGGCGCTTCACCGCCCCCGCGGTCGACGTCTCGGTGCCGCAGGCCCGGCACGCCGTACGCGACCTGCTGAACCGTCAGCGCGTCCCCGCCCACGACGACCTCGTCCAGGGGCTGCTGCTGATCGTCTCCGAGCTGGTCACCAACGCCGTGAAACACGCGGCCCTGCTCTCCCCGCAGATCGGGGTCGAGGTGGCGATCGGCCCCGAGTGGATCCGGGTCTCCGTCGAGGACAACCACCCCTACCGGCCCAAGGCACTGGAGGCGGACGACGCCCGCACCGGCGGCCGGGGGCTGCTGCTGGTGCGGGAGATCGCCCTGGAGGCGGGCGGGGCGTGCGACGTCGAGCACACCGCGAGCGGCGGAAAGATCATCTGGGCCGCACTGCCCCTGTCGCCCCCGGTCTACGGGATCACCAGCCCCCCGTCTGCCCCGTCAGCTCCTTGACCGCCGGACGCGCCGCGTCCAGGACGGTCATGAACCACGCGGAGAACGGCGCGGAGGCATGCCGCTCGGCCAGCTCCTCGGCCGTCACGAACGCGGTCTCCTCCACCTCCTCCGGGTCCGGCCGCAGCGGAGCCTGCACCATGCCCACGAAGAGGTGGTTGAACTCCTGCTCCACCAGCCCCGACGCCGGGTCGGGGTGGTTGTAGCGGACCGTGCCCGCCTCGGCGAGCAGCGTCGGCGAGACCCCGAGCTCCTCGTACGTACGCCGCGCGGCCGCCGCGAACGGCGCCTCGCCGGGGTACGGGTGCCCGCAGCAGGTGTTCGACCAGACGCCGGGGGAGTGGTACTTGCCCAGCGCACGCCGCTGCAGCAGCAGCCGCCCGGACTCGTCGAAGAGAAACACGGAGAACGCCCGGTGCAGCTGCCCCGGCGCCTGATGGGCGGCGAGCTTCTCCGCCGTTCCGATGGTGTTGCCGTCCTCGTCGACCAGTTCGAGCATGATCGACGGATCCGTCCCGTTGGACGGCTGCGTTCCGTTCGACGACGAGCTGTGTGCCACGGGGGCTGGTGTGGTCGGCATACCCATCCTTCGCATCGGTCCTCGGCCCTGTCGGGCCATCTCAGTCTGCCGCACAAAACCGGCTTGTCCGTACTTGGCCTGCCGGGCATGTCCCCCCCGCGCCGCGCCGCAGCGCGACGCGGGGGCACACGGTCAGACGCCGAAGGCCGCCGGATAGGTGATCGTTCCCGTGGGCAGCGGCCCGGAACCACGCCCGGCCACCTCGAGCGCGAGCGCCATCATGGCCTCGTCCGGGACCTCGAACGGCGCCAGAATGCCGAAGCGGGACGCCGGAGTGAAGCCGAACCTCGGGTAGTAGTCCGGATGTCCGAGGACCAGCACCAGCCGCTCACCCGCGAGCCGCGCCGCGTCAAGCACCGCCCGGACCACCGCCTGCCCGGCGCCGGTGCGCTGATGGGCCGGGGCCACCGACACCGGCGCCAGCGCCGCCGCCGGAGCCCCGTCCACCCGGCAGCGGGTGATCAGGGCGTACGCGGCGACCGTGCCGTCTGGGGGTCCCCCCACGCCGCAGGGCGTAGGGGGAGCCTCGGCCACGTACGAAAGACCCGGCAGCCAGGCCGACTCGTCGGCGCGCAGGGCGTCGACGAGGGCGGCCTCCTCCGGCGTCGGGAACGCGGCCGCGTTGACCAGGCGTACGGCGCCGATGTCCGCGACGGTCTCCGGACGGGTGCGCCACCGGTCGTCGCGGCGGCGCAGGACATAACCGGTGTAGCCGTACTCGGCGCCGTGGTCGCGGCGCATGGCGATCTCCGCGCGGGTCGCGGCGAGGGCCTCGGCCATGCCGGGCGCCGCCGGGTCGGTGGCGTCGGCACGTGCGCCGAGCGGACGGTAGTACGCGTCCCAGTCGGACTCCGGCTGCCCCACCACGCCGAGGACGTGGTAGCCGGCGTCGACCGCCGCCGCGGTGTTCTCGGCGGTCGTCCGCAGGGAGTAGTGCGCGTCCCAGAACGCGCGGGCGTCCGGCCCCGCGTCGGGGACGGTCCATTCGCACTCGGTGACCACGAGGATCCCGCCGGGTGCGAGCAGCCGGCGCCAGGAGCGCAGGGCGGTGTCGAAACCGATCGAGTAGACCGAGCTCTCCGCCCAGATCAGGTCGAAGGAACCATCCTCGTAGGGCAGTTCGCCCATGTCGGCGTTGACAGCGGTGACGGCGTCACCGAGCCCGCGGTCGGCCGCGGCCCGCCGCAGCTCGTCGAGGAACGGCTCGTGCAGATCCACCGCCGTCACCCGCGCACCCGCCTCCTCGGCGAGCAGCAGCGCGCTGCGGCCCGGGCCGCAGCCCAGGTCGAGGACGCGCGGCCGCCGCGGCAGCGGACCGCAGAGCGAGAGCAGACGGCGGGTGGTGTCGTCGGAACCGGGACCCTGCCGCGGAAGACCGTGGTGCAGGGTGAAGAAGGCGTGTACGGAAGCGTTGTCGGACAACGTGGGAAACCCTTTGGTGAAGCGGGCCCCGGCCGACGTGTGACGTCAGGTCAGCCGAAGGCCCGGAAGCTGAGGTCGATGCTGATCCGGGCGCTGCGCTGGGCAGCCCTCACCGCGACGGTCATCAACCTCAGCTCCTCTCACACCACGTCATACACGCGTACGACCTTCTCAGCCTAACAGCGGCCGGTGACGGTGATCGGCGGCGACGGCGACGGGCCTTGGCCGTCAGTGGCAGAGCTTCGCCTCGTGGGCGGCGTGACCGCTGGGCTCCAGCTGGAAGGTGCAGTGCTCCACGTCGAAGTGGTCGCCGAGGCAGCCCTGGAGATCGTGGAGCATCTTCTCGTGCCCCATGGAGTCCAGCACTTCCTGGGCCACCACCACATGCGCCGAGAGCACCGGCATCCCGGACGTGATGGTCCAGGCGTGCAGATCGTGGATGTCCTCCACACCGGGCAGCGCCAGTATGTGGGCCCGTACCTCCGCCATGTCCACGCCCTTGGGCGCCGCCTCCAGGAGTACGTCGAGCGTCTCGCGCAGCAGCTTGAGCGTGCGCGGCACGATCATCAGGCCGATCACCAGCGAGGCGATCGGGTCCGCCGCCTGCCAGCCGGTGGCCAGGATGATCCCGGCCGAGACCAGGACCGTCACCGAGCCCAGCGCGTCCGCCAGCACCTCCAGATAGGCGCCGCGCACATTGAGGCTCTCCTTCTGGCCCTTCATCAGCAGCGAGAGGGAGACCATGTTGGCGACCAGGCCCACGAGCGCGAAGGCGATGGCCACACCGCCCTTGGTCTCGGCCGGTTCGATGAACCGCTCGATCGCCTCGTACAGCAGATAGCCGCCGACGCCGAGCAGCAGCAGACAGTTGGCGAGCGCCGCGAGGATCTCGGCGCGGGCGAAGCCGAAGGTGCGGTTCCCGCTCGCGGGCCGGTTGGCGAAGTGGATCGCCAGCAGGGCCATCGCGAGTCCGACCGCGTCCGTCGCCATGTGCGCGGCGTCGGCGATCAGGGCCAGGGAGTCGGCGAGGATGCCGCCGACGATCTCGACGACCATCACGGACAGGGTGATCGACAGTGCGATGCGCAGCCGCACCTTGTAGGCATTGGCGGCGGTGCCGGTGGGCACCGGCCCGCCGTGTGTATGCCCGTGGTCGTGCCCAGCCCCCATGAGAGCGCCTCCCGGTCGACGGAAAAAATCTCCTACGGCCATGAGTGAACTACGGGTGGGGGGTATGCGCAAGCCGGTGTTGAACACCGTTGTCATATGCTCTGACCTGCGGTTATGCCCTCCGGGTGTGTTCGCAGGTCAGGGCCCCGGAACGATCAGAGAGCCGCGCCGTGACCGTTTGCGGGCCGGTGCAGACACCAGCCCTCCCATGCCGACTCCACCATCTCGCGCACCCCGCGCGAGGCGGTCCAGCCGAGCTCCCTGGCGGTCTTGTCCACCGAGGCCACCGCCCGCGCCGCGTCACCGGGGCGCCGCTGGGAGACCACCGGCGCGTGACGGCTCCCGGTGACCTCGGTCACCAGATCGCCGAGCTCCCGCACCGAGACCCCGTCACCGCGGCCGATGTTCAGCGTCAGATCGCCCGCCCCCGACCGCTCGGCCAGCCGCCGCGCGGTCGCCAGATGCGCCTCGGCGAGATCGGCGACATGGATGTAGTCCCGGACGCAGGTGCCGTCCGGCGTCGGATAGTCCGCGCCGAAGATCCGCGGCGCCTCACCCCGGCTGATCCGGTCGAAGTACATCGGGATGATGTTGAACACCCCGGTGTCCGCCAGCTCCGGGCGCCCGGCGCCCGCCACGTTGAAGTACCGCAGACAGGCCGTCGCGATCCCGTGCGCCTGGCCCGTCGCCCGGACCAGCCACTCGCCGGCGAGCTTCGTCTCGCCGTACGGGTTGATCGGCGCCGCGGGGGTGTCCTCGGTGATCAGCTCCACGTCCGGGACGCCGTAGACCGCCGCCGAGGAGGAGAACAGGAACCGCTCGACCCCGGCCGCCGCCACCGCTTCGAGCAGCACGGTCAGTCCGTGCACGTTCTCGCGGTAGTACCGCAGCGGCTGCGCCACGGACTCGCCCACCTGCTTCTTCGCCGCGAGATGCACCACACCGCTCACCGCGTGATCGACCAGCGTCCGCGCGACCAGCTCCTGGTCGGCGATCGAGCCGTGGACGAGCGGCACACCGGCCGGCAGCCGCCCGGACACCCCGGTCGACAGATCGTCGAGGACGACGATCCGCTCCCCGGCCTCCGCCATGGCCCATGCCACATGGGCCCCGATGTAGCCGGCCCCGCCCGTGATCAGCCAAGTCATGCCGGTCAGCATACGGGGCCGCCCGTCGCGGACGCCGGGCCTCCGGGGGCGGGGGCCGGGGGCGGGTTTGGAGGGCGAGGCGGTGATCAACGATGATGATCCCTCCGGTCCCGGGCCGCCCCCGCGCCCCGCGGGCCCGGTGAACGGGCGGGGCCGCACACCGGAAAACCTCGGTGAACTCGACCTTCCGTTCATCCGATAGCCTCAGCCGACGCGCGCCGCCGCCCGGACCGTGGGCCGAGCCGCCGTGGACCAGCCCTGTCAGCTCCAAGGAGTGAGTTCCTCTGTCGACCGCCATCCTCACCGGTCCGCCGGTACCCGGATCGCCGCTCGAAGGGGATCTGCGGTCGCTGGGCTTCGACGTCAAGGTCGCCTACGGCCCCTGGGAGATCGGCACCCTGCTCGCCGCCGTCCCGGCCGACCAGCGCGTCGCCGTGGTGGACCCCCGCTTCGTCGGCCACCGCCACACCCTGCGCCTGGCCCTCACCGACCCCCGCTTCCCCGCCGCCCGCGCCACCGGCGCGGTGACCGCGCAGCCCGAGGCGCGCCCCGCACTCACCCGCGCGCTCGCCGGCGCCCCCGCCACCGGCTGGCACCACCCCGCGGACACCCTCGCCGAGGCGCTCGCCGCCGACGGCGTCGCCGTGCACCGCCCCGAGCTCGGCTCGCTCGTCGCCGCCGTGCCCGAGGACGCCCAGAGCCGCGCCCGGGCCACCGCCGCCACCGCCGCCGTCGACGACGAGGCCGTCCGGCTGCGCTCCGCGGTCAAGGCCCACGACGGCTTCTTCACCACCTTCTTCATCAGCCCGTACTCGCGCTACATCGCCCGCTGGTGCGCGCGGCGCGGACTGACCCCCAACCAGGTCACCACCGCCTCGCTGCTCACCGCGCTGGTCGCGGCCGGCGCCGCGGCCACCGGCACCCGCGGCGGCTACGTCGCCGCCGGCATCCTGCTCCTGGTCTCCTTCGTCCTGGACTGCACCGACGGGCAGCTCGCCCGCTACGCGCTGAAGTACTCCACGATGGGGGCCTGGCTCGACGCCACCTTCGACCGGGCCAAGGAGTACGCCTTCTACGCGGGCCTCGCCCTCGGCGCCGCCCGCAACGGCGACGACGTCTGGGCCCTGGCGCTCGGCGCAATGGTCCTGATGACCTGCCGCCATGTCGTGGACTTCTCCTTCAACGAGGCCAACCACGACGCCACCGCCAACACCAGCCCCACCGCCGCCCTCTCCGACCGGCTCGACAGCAAGGGCTGGACGGTCTGGGCCCGCCGCATGATCGTGCTCCCGATCGGTGAGCGCTGGGCGATGATCGCCGTCCTCACCGCCGTGACCACGCCCCGCGTCGTCTTCTACGCACTCCTCGTCGGCTGCGCCTTCGCCGCCTGCTACACCACCGCCGGCCGCGTCCTGCGCTCGGTGACCCGCAAGGCCCGCCGCACCGACCGGGCCGCCCAGGCCCTGTCCGACCTCGCCGACTCCGGCCCGCTCGCCGAGCTCACCGCGCGCCTGCTGCGCCGGCTGCCCCGGCCGCCCGCGCCGCTCATCGCCGCCGCGGCAGCCGCGCTGATCCTCGCCGTCGCCTGGACCCAGCCCTTCGGCAGCGCCTGGACCGCCGTCGCCGCCGGCGGCTACGCGATCCTGGCCGGTCTCGCCGTGGCCAAGCCGCTCAAGGGCGCCCTGGACTGGCTCGTCCCCCCCTTCCTGCGCGCCGCCGAATACGGCACTGTGCTGCTGCTCGCCGCCAAGGCGGGCGTCCCCGGGGCGCTGCCCGCGGCTTACGGCCTGGTCGCGGCCGTCGCCTACCATCACTACGACACGGTGTACCGCATCCGCGGGGGCACCGGCGCGCCGCCCGCGTGGCTGGTGCGGACGATCGGCGGCCACGAAGGCCGGACGGTCGCGGTGGCGGTCCTCGCCGCCGTGCTGTCCCCGCGCGAGGACCACTTCACCCTCGGGCTCGTCGCCTGCGCGGTCGCCGTGGCGCTCGTGGTGCTCGTGGAGTCCATCCGCTTCTGGGTGTCCTCCGGAGCACCCGCCGTACACGACGAAGGAGAACCCGCATGATCGGCCTCGTACTGGCAGCCGGTGCCGGACGGCGTCTGCGCCCCTACACCGACACGCTCCCGAAGGCCCTCGTGCCGGTGGACCCCGCCGGAGACGGTTCGACCACCGTCCTCGACCTCACCCTCGGCAACTTCGCCGAGATCGGCCTCACCGAGGCCGCCGTCGTCGTCGGCTACCGCAAGGAGGCCGTGTACGCGCGCAAGGAGGAGCTGGAGGCGAAGTACGGCCTCACGCTCACCCTCATCGACAACGACAAGGCCGAGGAGTGGAACAACGCCTACTCCCTGTGGTGCGCCCGTGACGTCCTGAAGCGGGGCGTCATCCTCGCCAACGGCGACACCGTCCACCCGGTCTCCGTCGAGCGCAGCCTGCTCGCCGCCCGAGGCGAGGGCCGGAAGATCATCCTCGCCCTCGACACGGTCAAGCACCTCGCCGACGAGGAGATGAAGGTCATCACCGCCGACGGCCAGGGTGTGCGGCGCATCACCAAGCTGATGGACCCGGCCACCGCCACCGGTGAGTACATCGGTGTCACCCTCATCGAGCCCGAGGCCGCCGAGGAGCTCGCGGACGCCCTGAAGACCACCTTCGAGCGCGACCCTGACCTCTACTACGAGGACGGCTACCAGGAAATGGTGGACCGGGGCTTCCAGATCGACGTGGCGCCCATCGGCGACGTCAAGTGGGTCGAGATCGACAACCACGACGACCTCGCGAAGGGCCGTGAGATCGCGTGCCTGTACTGACCCGGCTCATTCCGTCCCCGGTCGTCGTCGACATCAGCCGCGGCGCCATGGACGATCTGGCCGGCCTCCTGGCCGACCAGCGGATCTCCGCGTCCGGCAAGCTCGCCTTCGCGATCAGCGGCGGCTCGGGGCAGAAGCTGCGCGAGAAGCTCGCGCCCGCCCTGCCCGGCGCCGACTGGTACGAGGTCTGCGACGGCACCCTCGACTCCGCGGTCAAACTCGCCGACGACATAAAGGGCAGGCGCTACGACGCCGTGGTCGGCCTCGGCGGCGGCAAGATCATCGACGTGGCGAAGTACGCCGCCGCGCGCGTCGGCCTGCCCATGGCCGCCGTCGCCACCAACCTCTCCCACGACGGCCTGTGCTCGCCGGTGTCCATCCTGGACAACGACAACGGCCGCGGCTCCTACGGTGTACCCACCCCGATCGCGATGGTCATCGACCTCGACGTGATCCGGGACGCGCCGGCCCGCTTCGTCCGCTCCGGCATCGGCGACGCCATCTCCAACATCTCGGCCATCGCCGACTGGGAGCTGTCGCACGAGATCACCGGCGAGCCGGTCGACGGCCTGGCCGCCGCGATGGCCCGCACCGCCGGCGAATCCGTGCTGCGCCACCCCGGCGGCGTCGGCGACGACGACTTCATCACCGTCCTCGCCGAGGGACTGGTCCTCTCCGGCATCGCCATGTCGATCTCCGGCGACTCCCGGCCCTCCTCCGGTGCCTGCCACGAGATCAGCCACGCCTTCGACCTGCTCTATCCGAAGCGGGCGGCCAGCCACGGCGAACAGGTCGGCATCGGCGCAGCGTTCGCCATGCACCTGCGCGGCGCCAGCGCGCAGTCGGGACTGTTCACCGAGGTGCTGCGCCGGCACGGCCTGCCGGTGCTGCCCGAGGAGATCGGCTTCACCGTCGAGGAGTTCGTCGCTGCCGTCGCGTACGCCCCGCAGACCCGGCCCGGCCGCTTCACCATCCTCGAGCACCTCGACCTCTCCACCGATCAGATCAGGGACGCGTACGCCGACTATGCCAAGACCATCCGTAGCTGAACTCCGCCCGGTCGTGCACCCGGCGGGTGTGAAGGACCGGCGCAGCGGAGAGCACTGGGGCGGCCGCCTGTACATGCGCGAGATCTCCCTGCGCATCACCCGCCTCCTGGTCACCACCAAGGTCACGCCGAACCAGCTGACCTACGTGATGACCCTCTGCGGCGTCCTCGCGGCCCCCGCCCTGCTCGTGCCGGGCGTCTGGGGAGCCGTCCTCGGCGTCGTGGCGGTCCAGCTCTACCTGCTGCTCGACTGCGTCGACGGCGAGGTCGCCCGCTGGAAGAAGCAGTTCTCGCTCGGCGGCGTGTACCTGGACCGGGTCGGCGCCTACCTGTGCGACGCGGCGGTCCTCGTCGGCTTCGGCCTGCGCGCGGCCGACCTGTGGGGCCCCGGCCGGATCGACTGGCTCTGGGCCTTCCTCGGCACCCTCGCCGCCCTTGGCGCCATCCTGATCAAGGCCGAGACGGACCTGGTCGGGGTCGCCCGGCACCAGGGCGGACTCCCGCCGGTCAAGGAGGCGGCCTCCGAGCCGCGCTCCTCGGGCATGGCACTGGCCCGCCGGGCCGCCGCCGCGCTCAAGTTCCACCGGCTGGTCCTCGGGATCGAGGCGTCCCTGCTGATCCTGGCCCTGGCGATCGTGGACCAGGTCCGGGGCGACCTGTACTTCTCGCGGCTCGGTGTCGCCGTCCTCGCGGGCATCGCCCTGCTCCAGACGGTGCTGCACCTGGTCTCCATCCTCGTCTCCAGCAGGCTGAGGTGAGCCGCGCCATGAAGCTCGGTGCCGTCATCATCACGATGGGCAACCGCCCCGACGACCTTCTGGCCCTGATCGACTCGGTCGCCAAGCAGGACGGCGAGCCGATCGAGGTCGTGGTCGTGGGCCAGGGCGTGCCGGTGACCGGCGTCCCCGACTGGGTACGCACCGTCGAACTGCCGGAGAACCTCGGCATCCCCGGCGGCCGTAACGTCGGCATCGAGGCCTTCGGACCCGGCGGCACCGACGTCGACGCCCTGCTCTTCCTCGACGACGACGGTCTGCTCCCGCAGACCGACACCGCCGAACTGGTCCGCGAGGCCTTCGCCGCCGACCCGAAGCTGGGCATCATCAGCTTCCGGATCGCCGACCCGGACACCGGCCAGACCCAGCGCCGGCACGTGCCGCGGCTGCGCGCCTCGGACCCGATGCGCTCCTCGCGGGTGACCACCTTCCTCGGCGGCGCCAACGCCGTGCGCACCGCGGTCCTCGCCGAGGTCGGCCCGCTGCCGGCCGAGTTCTTCTACGCGCACGAGGAGACCGATCTCGCCTGGCGGGCGCTGGACGCCGGCTGGATGATCGACTACCGCTCCGACATGGTGCTGTTCCACCCCACCACGGCGCCCTCCCGGCACGCGGTCTACCACCGCATGGTGGCCCGCAACCGGGTCTGGCTCGCCCGCCGCAACCTGCCCGCGCCGCTGGTGCCGGTCTACGTCGGCGTCTGGCTGCTGCTCACGCTGGCCCGGCGCCCCTCGCCCGCCGCGCTGAAGGCCTGGTTCGGCGGCTTCAAGGAGGGCTGGGCCACACCCTGCGGTCCCCGGCGCCCCATGAAGTGGCGTACGGTATGGCGCCTGACCAGACTGGGCCGCCCACCCGTCATCTGACCGGCTCCGGATCTGAGAGCATCGAACCCGGCCCGTGATCCGGCCGCCACACCCGTCCCCGCCGCCCGACCCGCCACGCATCTTGAACACGAAAGTTTCAACTTGTGAGTGACACAACCCATGACGGTGCGATCGCGATGAGCGCTCCGCCATCTCCCGACGAGGGCCTGTCCCCGGCGGACCTGGCCGCCAAGTACGGTCTGTCGGTGAGCGGCGCCCGGCCGGGGCTCGTCGAGTACGTCCGCCAGCTGTGGGGACGACGCCACTTCATCCTGGCGTTCTCCCAGGCGAAGCTGACCGCCCAGTACAGCCAGGCCAAGCTCGGCCAGCTGTGGCAGGTGGCCACCCCGCTGCTCAACGCGCTGGTCTACTACCTGATCTTCGGGCTGATCCTGAACGCCAGCCGCGGCATGCCGAAGGAGGTGTACATCCCCTTCCTGGTGACGGGTGTGTTCGTGTTCACCTTCACCCAGAGCTCCGTGATGGCGGGTGTCCGCGCGATCTCCGGCAACCTCGGCCTGGTGCGGGCCCTGCACTTCCCGCGCGCCTCGCTGCCGGTCTCCTTCGCGCTCCAGCAGCTCCAGCAGCTGCTGTTCTCGATGATCGTGCTGGTGCTCGTGGCGATCGGCTTCGGCAGCTATCCGTCGCTGAGCTGGATCCTGGTCGTCCCCGCGCTCGCCCTGCAGTTCGTCTTCAACACCGGCCTCGCCCTGATCATGGCGCGGCTCGGCAGCAAGACCCCCGACCTCGCCCAGCTGATGCCGTTCATCATGCGTACGTGGATGTACGCGTCCGGGGTGATGTTCTCCATCCCGATCATGCTGCGCGACAAGCCGGCGTGGATCGCGGACGTGCTGATGTACAACCCGGCGGCGGTCTACATGGATCTCGTACGGTTCGCGCTGATCGACGGCTACGGCTCGGAGAACCTGCCCGCGCACGTCTGGCTCGCCGGCCTCGGCTGGGCCGTACTGATCGGCATCGCCGGTTTCGTCTACTTCTGGAAGGCCGAGGAGAGGTACGGCCGTGGCTGAGACCAGGATCCCCACCGTCATCGCCGACGACGTCCACATCGTCTACCGGGTCAACGGCGCCGCCGGCGGCAAGGGCAGCGCGACCGCCGCCCTCAGCCGCATGGTCGGCCGCGGCAAGGGCGAGCCGCGAGGCGTGCGCAAGGTGCACGCCGTGCGCGGAGTGTCCTTCACCGCGTACCGCGGCGAGGCCATCGGCCTCATCGGCACCAACGGCTCCGGCAAGTCGACCCTGCTGCGGGCCATCGCCGGTCTGCTGCCCACCGAGAGCGGCAAGGTCTACACCGACGGCCAGCCCTCGCTGCTCGGCGTCAACGCCGCGCTGATGGGCGACCTCACCGGTGAGCGCAACGTGATTCTCGGCGGCCTCGCCATGGGGATGTCCCGTGAGGAGATCCGCGAGCGCTACCAGGACATCGTCGACTTCTCCGGCATCAACGAGAAGGGTGACTTCATCACCCTGCCCATGCGGACGTACTCCTCCGGCATGGGCGCCCGGCTGCGGTTCTCCATCGCGGCGGCCAAGAACCACGACGTCCTGATGATCGACGAGGCGCTGGCCACCGGTGACCGCAAGTTCCAGATCCGCTCCGAGGAGCGCATCCGTGAGCTGCGCAAGGAGGCCGGTACGGTCTTCCTGGTCACCCACAGCAACAAGTCGATCAAGGACACCTGCGACCGGGTCCTGTGGCTGGAGAAGGGCGAGCTCCTGATGGACGGCCCGACCGACGAGGTCCTCAAGGCCTACGAGCGCGAGACCGGGAAGTAGCCCGCGGCCGCGTGAGGCCCCCGCCGGAGCACTCCGGCGGGGGCCGTCGTCCGTGTCCGCTCCGCCACGCCGGGTCACAGAACAGGTCAAGTCCCCGTCGGCGTGGGAAGGTTGGCCCACGATGTCCTGTTCTCACCGGTGTGCTCAACACCCCCACGCGGCGGGAGTCGTTGTACAACGTAAGCTGTACCGGTGCTCATTCGTGGCAAGTGGGGCGATAACCCCTAGGTCTTCCGCCCGCCCGGTGGGCGCTCCACTTGGGGGGACCGGCGGCGTGTCCGAAATAGGATGTATTGGGTCGGCAGTGTAGAACGGGAGATGTGACGGCAATGACGGATAATCTCCAGCTCCGCGAGGGTTCAGCCGTCCCCGCAGCGGGCAGCGCGCAGTGACGGATACCCAGCAGCCGCGCCCCGACGCCGCCGTGCGCGCCACCCTCGACAAGGCCGCGCACGAGAACTTCCCCGTGGCCCCCTTCTTCCTGCCGCGCGCCTGGCGCGACGACCTCATGGCCGTCTACGGCTACGCCCGCCTCGTCGACGACATCGGCGACGGCGACCTCGCCCCCGGCGGCGCCGACGCCCGCCACCTCGGCGTCGACCCCGACGACGCCGACCCGCTCTCCCTCCTCGACGCCTTCGAGGCGGACCTCCGGCGTGTCTTCGCCGCGGACGACACACCGCACCACCCGCTGCTGCGCGCCCTCGTGCCGACCGTCCGCCGGTGCGGGCTCACCCCCGAGCCGTTCCTCGGCCTGATCGCCGCCAACCGCCAGGACCAGCTGGTGCGCCGCTACGAGACGTACGACGACCTCGTCGCCTACTGCGAGCTCTCGGCCAACCCCGTCGGCCGGCTCGTCCTCGGCATCACCGGCACCGTCAGCCCCGAGCGGCTGCGCCACTCCGACGCCATCTGCACCGCGCTGCAGATCGTCGAACACCTCCAGGACGTCGCCGAGGACCTCGGCCGCGACCGCGTCTACCTGCCCGCCGAGGACATGAAACGTTTCCATGTCACCGAGGCCGACCTGGCCCGGCCCACCGGGGGCGCGTCGGTGCGCGCGCTGGTCGCCTTCGAGGCCGAACGCGCCCGGGACCTGCTGAATGAGGGCACACCGCTGGTGGGTAGCGTCCACGGCAGGCTGCGTCTGCTGCTCGCGGGGTTCGTGGCGGGAGGGCACGCCGCCCTCGACGCCGTCGCCGCCGCCCGACACGACGTACTGCCACGGCCGCCCAAGCCCACCAAGCCGAGGCTGATGCGCCGCGCGGGAGCCGTCCTGCGACAAGCGCGGAGAGAGGGGTGAGCCGGACCGTGGAGGGACAGACGGAGATGACCGCGCCGGTCCAGGCCGCGTACAGCTACTGCGAGGCCGTCACCGGCGCACAGGCGCGCAACTTCGCGTACGGGATCCGGCTGCTGCCCACCGAGAAGCGGCAGGCGATGTCGGCGCTGTACGCCTTCTCGCGCCGGGTCGACGACATCGGCGACGGCGCGCTCGCCATGGAGGCCAAGCACGACCGGCTCGAATCCACCCGCGACCTCCTCGACCGGATCCGGCAGGGCGCCGTCGACGAGGACGACACCGACCCCGTGGCCGTCGCCCTCGCGGACGCCGCCCGCCGCTTCCCCATCCCCCTCGACGGCCTCGACGAACTCATCGACGGCGTCCTCATGGACGTGCGCGGCGAGACCTACGAGACCTGGGACGACCTCAAGGTGTACTGCCGGTGTGTCGCCGGCGCCATCGGCCGGCTCTCCCTCGGCGTGTTCGGCACCCAGCCCGGCGCGCCGGGCGCGGAGCGTGCCGCCGAGTACGCCGACACGCTCGGCCTCGCCCTCCAGCTGACGAACATCCTGCGGGACGTGCGCGAGGACGCCGCGAACGGCCGTGTCTACCTGCCAGGTGACGATCTCGCCAAATTCGGCTGCTCCGACGGCTTCCGCACCGCCACCCGCGCTCCCGGCGCCGACTTCACCGGCCTCGTCCACTTCGAAGTGCGCCGCGCCCGGGCCCTGTTCGCCGAGGGCTACCGCCTGCTGCCCATGCTCGACCGGCGCAGCGGCGCCTGCGTCGCCGCGATGGCCGGGATCTACCGCCGCCTGCTCGACCGGATCGAACGCGACCCGGAGGCGGTCCTGCGCGGCCGCGTCTCGCTGCCGGGCCGGGAGAAGGCGTACGTGGCGGTGCGCGGCCTCTCCGGCCTGGACGCCCGCACGATGTCCCGCCAGACGATCAGGAGGCGCGGCTGATGCTCCGTACCCCCGCCATCACCGCCCCGCCGGCCCGGGCAACCCGGATCCCCGGCGGTGCGTCCATGACTGCGACGGTTCGAGGGGAGGCCGCATGAGCGCGCCCGAGGCGGAGCAGCACGCCGTCGTCGTCGGCGGCGGGCTCGCCGGCACCACCGCCGCGCTGCGGCTCGCCGACTCCGGCGTACGGGTCACCCTGCTCGAAGGGCGGCCCCGGCTCGGCGGCCTCGCCTTCTCCTTCCGGCGCGGCGAGCTCACCGTCGACAACGGCCAGCACGTCTACCTGCGCTGCTGCACCGCCTACCGCTGGTTCCTCGACCGCGTCGACGGCGCCGCCCTCGCCCCGCTCCAGGACCGCCTCGACGTTCCCGTCCTCGACGTCGCCCACCCCCGCGGCCCGCGCCTCGGCCGGCTGCGCCGCACCGCGCTGCCCGTGCCCCTGCACCTGGCCCGCAGCCTCGCCACCTACCCGCACCTGTCGCTCACCGAACGCGCCGCCGTCGCCCGCGCCGCGCTCGCCCTGAAGAAGCTCGACCCGGCCGACCCCGCCCTCGACGGTATCGACTTCGGCACCTGGCTCGGCCGCCACGGCCAGTCCGCCCGCGCCGTGGAAGCCCTCTGGGACCTCGTCGGCGTGGCCACCCTCAACGCCACCGCCCCGCACGCCTCCATGGGGCTGGCCGCCATGGTCTTCAAGACCGGACTGCTCTCCGAGCCCGGCGCCGCCGACATCGGCTGGGCGCACGTCCCGCTCGGCGAACTCCACGACACCCTCGCCCGCAAGGCCCTCGACTCCGCCGGCGTCCGCACCGCCCTGCGCACCAAGGCCACGCGTATCTCCCGTGACGGCGACGGCCGTTGGACCGTGGACGTACCCGGCGAGCAGCTCACCGCCGACACAGTCGTCATGGCCGTACCGCAGCGCGAGACGCACGACCTGCTGCCCGACGGAGCCCTCGACGACCCCGGCAGCCTCCTCGACATCGGCACCGCGCCGATCCTCAACCTCCATGTCGTCTACGACCGCAAGGTGCTGCGTCAGCCCTTCTTCACCGCCCTCGGCTCCCCGGTGCAGTGGGTCTTCGACCGCACCGACAGCTCCGGGCTGAAGGACGGCCAGTACCTCGCGGTCTCCCAGTCCGCCGCGCAGGACGAGATCGACACGCCCGTCGCCGAGCTGCGCGCCCGCTATCTCCCCGAGCTGGAACGGCTGTTGCCCGCCGCGCGCGGCGCCGGCGTACGGGACTTCTTCGTCACCCGGGAGCGGACAGCGACGTTCGCCCCCACCCCGGGCGTCGGCCGGCTCCGCCCCGGCGCCCGGACCCGCGCCCCCGGCCTCCACCTGGCCGGCGCGTGGACCGCCACAGGCTGGCCCGCGACCATGGAGGGCGCCGTACGCAGCGGCTTCACCGCCGCGGGCGCCGCGCTCACCGCACTCGGCCGCCCCCACGAACATCCGCTCAAGGAGGCGGCATGAGCCTGATCACTGGAACTAGAGGAGAGACCGTGCCGACTGTGCCCCCGGTGAATCCGGCCGTCGACACCGCCGACGTCACCACGCTGCTGGAGCGCGGCCGTACGCTGGCCACGCCCGTGCTCCGGGCCGCCGTCGACCGGCTCGCGGCGCCCATGGACACCGTCGCGGCCTACCACTTCGGCTGGATCGACGCCCAGGGCAACCCCGCCGACGGCGACGGCGGCAAGGCCGTCCGCCCGGCGCTCGCCCTGCTCTCCGCCGAGGCCGCCGGAGCCGCCCCCGAGGTCGGCATCCCCGGCGCCGTCGCCGTCGAGCTGGTGCACAACTTCTCGCTCCTGCACGACGACCTCATGGACGGCGACGAGCAGCGCCGCCACCGCGACACCGTCTGGAAGGTGCACGGCCCCGCGCAGGCCATCCTGGTCGGCGACGCGCTCTTCGCCCTCGCCAACGAGATCCTGCTGGAGCTCGGCACCGTCGAGGCCGGCCGCGCCACCCGCCGGCTCACCACCGCCACCCGCAAGCTGATCGACGGCCAGGCCCAGGACATCTCCTACGAGCACCGCGAGACGGTCACCGTCGAGGAGTGCCTGGAGATGGAGGGCAACAAGACCGGCGCCCTGCTCGCCTGCGCTGTCTCCATCGGCGCGGTCCTCGGCGGCGCCGACGACCGCACCGCCGACAAGCTGGAGGAGTACGGCTACCACCTCGGCCTCGCCTTCCAGGCCGTCGACGACCTCCTCGGCATCTGGGGCGACCCCGAGTCCACCGGCAAGCAGACCTGGAGCGACCTGCGCCAGCGCAAGAAGTCCCTGCCGGTGGTCGCCGCGCTCGCCGCCGGCGGACCTGCCTCGCAGCGCCTGGCGGAGCTGCTCGCCGCCGACGCCAAGAGCCAGGACTTCGCCAGCTTCTCCGAGGAGGAGTTCGCCACCCGCGCAGCCCTCATCGAGGAGGCGGGCGGCCGCTCATGGACCTCCGACGAGGCCCGCCGCCAGCACGCCGTCGCGCTCGCCGCCCTCGAAGAGGTCGACATGCCGCCCCGCGTCCGGGCGCAGCTGTCCGCGCTCGCCGACTTCGTCGTCGTACGGAAGAGATGATCACCATCACCCTCATATGAGTTCGCAGTCGCCGGCCGGTGCCGCCTCCTGAGCGTGAGGCGGTCCACCGGCCGACGGCAGACCCGCACAGCAGCATCACGCCATCGGCACGAAGACTGCAACGAAGGGGAAGCCATGACAGCGACGACCGACGGAAGCGCCGGGGCCGTGAGCCCCCGGGCGTCCTCGGCCAGCGACACCACCACCGCACCCGCCACCGGCGACATCCGCGCGGCCGCCGCGCGGGCCGCGGAACGCTCCGTCGCCCACCTCCTGGGCAGACAGGACGCCCAGGGCTGGTGGAAGGGCGACCTGGAGACCAACGTCACCATGGACGCCGAGGACCTCCTGCTGCGCCAGTTCCTGGGCATCCAGGACGAGGCCACGCTCCACGCGGCCGCCCTGCACATCCGCGGCGAACAGCGCGACGACGGCACCTGGGCCACCTTCTACGGCGGGCCGCCCGAACTCTCCACCACCATCGAGGCGTACGTCGCCCTGCGGCTGGCGGGGGACCGGCCCGGTGATCCGCACATGGCCCGCGCCTCCGCCTGGATCCGCGACCGGGGCGGCATCGCCGCCAGCCGGGTCTTCACCCGGATCTGGCTCGCCCTCTTCGGCTGGTGGAAGTGGGACGACCTCCCCGAGCTGCCCCCCGAACTGATCTTCCTGCCGCGGTGGTTCCCGCTCAACATCTACGACTTCGGCTGCTGGGCCCGCCAGACGATCGTGCCGCTGACCGTCGTCTCCGCCAAGCGGCCGGTCCGCCCCGCGCCCTTCCCGCTCGACGAGCTGCACACCGACCCACGGGTCCCGAACCCGCCGCGGCCGCCGGCCCCCGTGGCCAGTTGGGACGGCGTCTTCCAGCGCCTCGACAAGGCCCTGCACGCCTACCACAAGGTCGCCCCGCGCCGGCTGCGCCGGGCGGCGATGAACGTCGCGGCCCGCTGGATCGTCGAACGCCAGGAGAACGACGGCTGCTGGGGCGGCATCCAGCCCCCGGCCGTCTACTCCGTCATCGCGCTGCACCTCCTCGGCTACGACCTCGAACACCCCGTGATGCGCGCCGGACTGGAGTCGCTCGACCGCTTCGCCGTCTGGCGCGAGGACGGCGCCCGCATGATCGAGGCCTGCCAGTCACCCGTCTGGGACACCTGCCTGGCAACCATCGCCCTCGCCGACGCGGGGCTCCCCCCGGACCACCCGGCGCTCGTCAAGGCCGCCGACTGGATGCTCGGCGAGGAGATCGTCCGGCCCGGCGACTGGGCCGTACGCCGGCCCGGACTGCCCCCGGGCGGCTGGGCGTTCGAGTTCCACAACGACAACTACCCCGACATCGACGACACCGCCGAAGTCGTCCTGGCGCTGCGCCGGGTGCGCCACCACGACCCGGACCGCGTCGACGCGGCGATCGCCCGCGGCGCCCGCTGGACCCTCGGCATGCAGTCGGAGAACGGCGCCTGGGGCGCCTTCGACGCCGACAACACCAGCCCCTTCCCCAACCGGCTGCCGTTCTGCGACTTCGGCGAGGTCATCGACCCGCCGTCGGCCGACGTCACCGCCCATGTCGTCGAGATGCTCGCCCACGAGGGCAAGGCCCACCACCCCCGCACCCGCAGGGCCGTCGCCTGGCTGCTGTCCGAACAGGAGCCCAGCGGCGCATGGTTCGGCCGCTGGGGCGTCAACTACGTTTACGGAACGGGGTCGGTGGTGCCCGCGCTCGTGGCCGCCGGACTGCCCGGCTCCCACCCCGCGCTGCGCAAGGCGGTCCGCTGGCTCGAATCCGTCCAGAACGACGACGGCGGCTGGGGCGAGGACCTGCGCTCCTACTGGGAGGAGAAGTGGATCGGCCACGGCGCCTCCACCGCCTCCCAGACCGCCTGGGCGCTGCTCGCCCTCCTCGCGGCGGGGGAGCGGGAGTCCACGGCGGTCGAGCGGGGCATCGCCTGGCTGGCCGCGACCCAGACCGAGGACGGTTCCTGGGACGAGCCGTACTTCACCGGGACCGGCTTCCCCTGGGACTTCTCCATCAACTACCACCTGTACCGACAGGTGTTCCCGCTGACGGCGCTCGGCCGCTATCTGCACGGCGAACCCGAGGTCGGCGGCCTGGCCGGCACCGCCCGGTCCGGCGCCCGCGGCGGGGCCCACTGATGGCCGACGCGCCGGAGCCGTCCGGCGGCGCGGCGCCGCTGCTGGTCGCCTGCGCGCTCGGCATCGAACGGCTCGCCCTGCGCCGCCGCGGCGGCGCGCCCGGCCCGGTGACTGTACTCCGTACGGGCATGGGGCCGGTCAACGCCCGGCGCGCCGTCATGGCACGGCTGGCCGACCCGGCGCTGCGCGACGCCGCGGTGATCGCCTCCGGCTTCTGCGCGGGCCTCGCCCCCGGCATGCACCCCGGGGACCTGGTCGTCGCCGACGAGACCCGCGGCCCCGACGGCACGACGGTCTGCGACGCCACGGAACTGCTGGTCAGGGCGGTGTCCCGGGTCCTGCCCGCGCGCACCGTCCACACCGGCCCGCTGACCGGTTCCGACCATGTCGTCCGCGGCCCCGAGCGGGCCGAGCTGAAGGCCACCGGCGCGATCGCCGTCGACATGGAGTCCGCCGCCACGCTCCGCGGCGCTCTGAGCGCCGGACCCCGTCCGGTTGCGGCCGTCCGGGTGGTGGTGGACGCTCCAGAACATGAACTCGTCCGGATCAGCACGGTCCGCGGTGGAATATCGGCCTTCCGCGTTCTTCGTGCCGTCCTTCCCGCTTTCCATGAATGGCACCGTTCTTTGCTGCTCCCCAGGAGGTGAGCCAGATGGCCATGCCGCTTCGCCAGACCATCCGGGTCGGGACCTATCTCTTTGAACAGAAGCTCCGCAAGCGTGAGAAGTTTCCGCTGATCGTCGAGCTGGAACCGCTCTACGCCTGCAATCTGAAATGCGAGGGCTGCGGGAAGATCCAGCACCCGGCGGGCGTGCTCAAGCAGCGTATGCCGGTCGCCCAGGCGGTCGGCGCGGTGCTCGAATCGGGCGCGCCGATGGTCTCCATCGCGGGCGGCGAGCCCTTGATGCACCCGCAGATCGACGAGATCGTGCGGCAGTTGGTGGCGAGGAAGAAGTACGTCTTCCTCTGCACCAACGCGCTGCTGCTGCGGAAGAAGATCGAGGAGTTCACCCCCTCGCCCTTCTTCGCCTTCGCCGTCCACATCGACGGGCTGCGGGAGCGGCACGACGAGTCCGTCGCGAAGGAAGGCGTCTTCGACGAGGCGGTCGCGGCGATCAAGGAGGCCAAGCGGCGCGGCTTCCGGGTGACGACCAACTCCACCTTCTTCAACACCGACACCCCGCAGACCGTCATCGAGGTGCTCAACTACCTCAACGACGACCTGAAGGTCGACGAGATGATGATCTCGCCCGCGTACGCCTACGAGAAGGCACCGGACCAGGAGCACTTCCTCGGTGTCGAGCAGACCCGCGAGCTGTTCCGGAAGGCCTTCGCCGGCGGCAACCGCCGCCGCTGGCGGCTGAACCACTCGCCGCTCTTCCTGGACTTCCTGGAGGGCAAGGCGGACTTCCCCTGCACGGCGTGGGCGATCCCGAACTACTCGCTCTTCGGCTGGCAGCGCCCCTGCTATCTGATGAGCGACGGCTACGTGCCGACGTACCGCCAGCTCATCGAGGAGACGGACTGGGAGAAGTACGGCCGCGGCAAGGACCCGCGCTGCGCCAACTGCATGGCGCACTGCGGCTACGAGCCGACCGCCGTCCTCGCCACCATGGGCTCCCTGAAGGAGTCCCTGCGCGCGGCCCGCGAAACCGTCTCGGGAAGCCACGGGTGAGGAGAGGGGGCTGGAGCGTGACACTGCTGGAGAACGTCCAGGGGCCGCACGACCTCACCGCGCTGACCGAGGCGGAGCTCGACGAACTCGCCGAGGAGATCCGGCAGTTCCTCATTGAGGCGGTGGTACGGACGGGCGGCCATCTGGGACCCAACCTCGGGGTGGTCGAGCTGACCATCGCCCTGCACCGGGTCTTCGACTCGCCCGCCGACCGCATCCTGTGGGACACCGGCCACCAGTCCTACGTCCACAAACTCCTCACCGGCCGGCAGGACTTCTCCAAGCTGCGCGGCAAGGGCGGCCTGTCCGGCTACCCCTCCCGGGAGGAGTCCGCGCACGACGTCATCGAGAACTCGCACGCCTCCACCGTCCTCGGCTGGGCCGACGGCCTCGCCAAGGCACGGCAGGTACGCGGCGGCGACGACCACGTGGTCGCCGTCATCGGGGACGGCGCGCTCACCGGCGGCATGGCCTGGGAGGCGCTCAACAACATCGCCGACGCCCGGGACCGGCCGCTGATCATCGTCGTCAACGACAACGAACGCTCCTACGCCCCGACGATCGGCGGCCTCGCCGGCCACCTCGCCACGCTCCGTACCACCGACGGGTACGAGAAGTTCCTCGCCTGGGGCAAGGAGGTCCTCCAGCACACGCCCGTCATCGGACAGCCGCTGTACGGATCGCTGCACGGCGCCAAGAAGGGGTTCAAGGACGCCTTCGCCCCCCAGGGCATGTTCGAGGACCTGGGACTCAAATACCTCGGACCGGTCGACGGGCACGACATCGCCGCGGTGGAGGCGGCGCTGCGCCGTGCGAAGCGGTTCCGCGGGCCCGTGCTGGTGCACTGTCTGACCGAGAAGGGACGGGGCTATCCGCCGGCCCTGGAGGACGACGCCGACCGGTTCCACAGCGTGGGGGTGTTGGACCCGCTCACCTGCGCGCCGCTGCTGCCGTCCGGCCGGCCCTCCTGGACGTCGGTCTTCGGCGAGGAGATCGCGGCCATCGGGGCCGAGCGCCCCGACGTCGTCGCGCTCACCGCCGCGATGCTGCACCCCGTGGGCCTGACCAAATTCGCCGAGCTCTTCCCCGACCGGGTCTGGGACGTCGGCATCGCCGAGCAGCACGCCGCCGTCTGCGCCGCCGGGCTCGCCACCGGCGGACTCCACCCGGTCGTCGCCCTCTACGCGACCTTCCTCAACCGCGCCTTCGACCAGGTCCTGATGGATGTGGCGCTGCACAGGTGCGGTGTCACCTTCGTCCTCGACCGGGCCGGCATCACCGGCACCGACGGGCCCTCCCACAACGGCATGTGGGACATGTCGGTCCTCCAGGTCGTGCCCGGCCTGCGGATCGCCGCGCCGCGCGACGCCGACCAGCTGCGCGCGCAGCTGCGTGAGGCCGTCGACGTCGACGACGCGCCGACCGTGATCCGCTTCCCCAAGGAGTCGGTGGGCGAGGCCCTGCCCGCGGTCGCCCGGATCGGCGGCATGGACGTCCTGCGGGCTGGGGAGGACGCCGATGTGCTGCTCGTCGCCGTCGGGGTGATGGCGCCGGTCTGCCTCCAGGCCGCCGACCTGCTGGCCGGACGCGGAGTGCGGTGCACGGTCGTCGACCCGCGCTGGGTCAAGCCCGTCGACGAGGAGCTCGCCCCGCTCGCCGACCGCCACCGGCTTGTCGCGGTCGTCGAGGACAACAGCCGTACGGGCGGTGTCGGCTGGGCGGTCGGGCAGGCCCTGCGCGACGCCGAGGTGGACGTACCGCTGCGGACCTTCGGCATCCCCGAGCAGTTCCCCGCCCACGCCAAACGCGGTGAGGTGCTCGCCGAGATCGGGCTGACACCGGTGGAGATCGCGGGCCGGATCAGTGCTGCGCTCACCCGCACGGAGCTCAAGGAGAACGACGGATGAGCAAGGAGTTCGACCTCGCCCGGCTGCTCGCCGAGCGCGGCGGTGAACGCTACGAGCTGCACAGCCGGCACCTCAACCACCAGCTGCCGCGGATGCTGCACACCATCGGCTTCGACCGGTACTACGAGCGGGCCGAGGGGGCCCACTTCTGGGACGCCGACGGCAACGACCATCTCGACATGCTTGCCGGCTTCGGGGTGATGGGGCTCGGCCGTCACCACCCCGTCGTCCGCAAGGCCCTGCACGACGTCCTCGACGCCCAGCTGGCCGACCTCACCCGCTTCGACTGCCAGCCGCTGCCCGGCCTGCTCGCCGAGAAACTCCTCACCCACAGTCCCCACCTGGACCGGGTGTTCTTCGGCAACAGCGGTACGGAGGCGGTGGAGACCGCGCTGAAGTTCGCCCGCTACGCCACCGGGCGCCCCAGGATCCTCTACTGCCACCACGCCTTCCACGGGCTGACCACCGGCTCGCTGTCCGTGAACGGCGAGAGCGGCTTCCGCGACGGGTTCGCGCCGCTGCTGCCGGACACCGCGATCCCGCTCGGCGACCTCGACGCCCTCGCGCGCGAGCTGAAGCGCGGCGACGTCGCCGCCTTCGTGGTGGAGCCCATCCAGGGCAAGGGCGTCCACGAGGCCCCGCCCGGCTTCCTGCGCGCCGCCCAGGAGCTGCTCCACCGCCACAAGGCCCTCCTGATCGCCGACGAGGTGCAGACCGGGCTCGGCCGGACCGGGGACTTCTACGCCTACCAGCACGAGCCCGGTGTCGAACCGGACCTGGTGTGCGTCGCCAAGGCCCTCTCCGGCGGCTACGTCCCCGTCGGGGCCACCCTCGGCAAGGACTGGATCTTCAAGAAGGTCTACTCGTCCATGGACCGGGTCCTGGTCCACTCCGCCAGCTTCGGCGCGAACGCGCAGGCCATGGCGGCCGGTCTGGCCGTGCTGTCGGTGATGGAGAACGAAGAGATCGTCGCCCGCGTCCGGCGCACCGGCGAGCTGCTCAAGAGCCGACTCACCGACCTCGTACCCCGCTACGAGCTGCTCCACGAGGTACGCGGCCGGGGACTGATGATCGGGATCGAGTTCGGGCGCCCCACGTCGCTCGGGCTGCGCAGCCGCTGGACCATGCTCCAGACGGCCCGTAAGGGCCTCTTCGCCCAGATGGTCGTGGTCCCGCTGCTCCAGCGCCACCACATCCTCACCCAGGTCTCCGGCGACCATCTGGAGGTCATCAAGCTGATTCCGCCGCTGGTGGTGGACGAGGCGGACGTCGAGCGGTTCGTCACGGCCTTCACCGCCGTGATGGACGACGCCCACGGGGGCGGCGCTCTGATGTGGGAGTTCGGCCGTACGCTCGTGAAGCAGGCGGTCGCCCAGCGCTGACGCGCGGCTCGCAGAGGTTTGCCTCTGGGGCAAGAAAATTGCCCCGGAGGAAAAATCCTGACGCAATGGACGCATGAGCACCCCTGCCGGCGGGGCGGACGACGCCTCGCCCGAAGCTCCCGAGGAGACCCTGCCCGACGTCGCACCGCGGCTGCGCGGGCTGCGCCGGCGCCGCGGGCTCACCCTGGAGGCCGCCGCCCGGCGCGCGGGCCTGTCACCCGCCCATCTCTCCCGGCTGGAGACCGGCCGCCGCCAGCCCTCGCTGCCGATGCTGCTGGCGCTCGCCCGTATCTACGGCACGACCGTCTCCGAGCTGCTCGGTGAGACGCCGCCCGAACGCGACCCGATCGTCCGGGCCGGACGCGCCGAGCCGGCCGAGGCCGACGGCTGGATCTACCACCAGGCCGGCGGCCCCGGCCGCGCCATGCAGGCGCTGCGCGTGCAGGTGCCGTACGCGACCCGCGGGGATCTCGTCCGGGTCCACCCGGGGGAGGAGTGGCTGTACGTCCTCGACGGCCGGGTCCGGCTCGTCCTCGGGGACGTGGCGCATGTGCTCGACGCGGGAGACAGCGCGCACTTCGACTCGCTCACCCCGCACCGCATCGGCGCCGCCACCCGGCAGGGCGCCGAGCTGCTCTTCGTCCACACCCTGCTGCAGAGCCCCGCCGCCGATCTGTGTCTGGGCGCCGAGGCCCCGCGCCGCTGACCGTCCTTGATGGTCCCTCTCCGAAAGATGCCGACCATGTCAGACAAATCGATCAAATCGGTACCCGTGCCTGATCGCGAGGAGAAGAGGTTCCCGAGGGGGCTGGTCATCCGGCTCTTCGCGTACCTGGTCGCGGGACACCTCTTCGCGGCCTTCCTCTACCTGCTGTTCGTGCTCGGCGGCCAGAACCACTAGGCCCCCGGTCCGTCGGGGAACGGTCAGTCGAGGAGGCGCTCGCGCAGCCGCTCGCGGGTCTCGGGGGCGAGCCGCAGCCCCTCGGAGAGATACCGCTCGGTATTGCCCCAGTTCGCGACGATTGTCTCGTATGCCGCGTCCAGATATTCGGCGCGTGCGTCGAAGAGCGGGCTCAGCAGCCCCATGACCTCAGGGGACATGGCGTCGGGCGCGTCGCTGCTGCGGCGCACCTTGTAGCGGCGGTGCGGGTCGTTGGACTTGAGGTAGTCCGCCTCGATCGCGTCGCGCTCGACGCCGACGGCGAGCAGGGTCACGGCGATCGAGAGCCCCGCCCGGTCCTTGCCGGCCGCGCAGTGCATCAGCGCCGGGACGCTGTCCTCGGCGAGGGCGTGCAGGATGCCGCTGTGCTCGGCGGTGCGCTCGGTGATGATCTGGCGGTACGTGTCGGTCATCCGGGCCGCGGCCTTGCCGTCGCCGAGGAGGGAGTGGAGCTGGTCGAGGTCGCCGCTGCTGACCATCTTCCAGAACTCCTTTCCGTCAGCGGGGTCGTTGAGCGGAATGTTCACATTCCGTACACCCGGCAGCTCGACGTCGGGGCCCTCCACCATCCGGTCGGCCTCGTTACGGAAGTCGAAGACCGTGTGCAGCCCGAGACCGGCGAGGAAGGCGGCGTCGTCGGCGGTGGCGTGGGCGAGGTGCCCGCTGCGGAAGAGCCGCCCGTAGCGCACGGTCCGGCCGTCGACGGTCGGCAGGCCACCCACGTCCCGGAAGTTCCGGACTCCGGCCAGCTCGGGTTCGGTCGACGGGACCTGCGGCAGCTGCTGCGTCACGAGAGCTCCTGAAGGTGTTCTGCCGCCGGCGCTGATCGCCGGCGTCGCGCGGCCTCGACGATACGACATCGGTTCCTGGGGCAATCATCTCGGCCAGGGCCTGCCAGGCGCACCCCTTCCGGCGGAACTGGTGCTAATGGGCCTTCTGTCCGTATTGAGTCGTTAGGGATAACGTGCCCCGGTAGCAAGGGAGATGGGTTCCGCCACGTGAGCAGCGTCATAAACGTGACGGTCCGTGGCTAAGATCCTTTTTCGAATTCCTTGGTCGGCGCGGTAATTGACGCTCCGGCGTGGACGCAGGGTGACCGGAATTCAGGTCGGATATCGCGGCCGGGAATGCCCGTTGAAAACGATGGCTTGTCCCCGCCGACCGGCTCGTCTACGGTCACGACCAATCCGGATGGACCGCCGAATCCTGCCACCGTCCGGAATCCGCACCCATCCACGTGTGGCAGGAGCGGGGGACCCAGGTAGAACGCCGTCACCGGAATTCCGGAAACGGCTCGGGGTGAAGTCGCGCCAGTGCGACCGGGCATCTCCAGCCCGAACCCGACAGCTCACCTCGCAGGCGCCGGAGAGGAATTCGCCATGCCCGCGAAGGGTAAGCATCGCCGTCCCAAGACCAACCCGATCACGCGCGGATTCGTCGCCGCCGGAACGGGTGGCGCCGCCCTCGCCCTGCCGCTGATCGGCGCGGCCGGAGCCCACGCCGCCGACAAGGCCGCCCCCGCCGTGGCGCCGAGCGCGGCCGTCGCCCAGGCCGCGCAGCAGCCGGCCGCCAAGGCCGCCAAGGCCACGCCGAAGATCTACTCGGTCGTGCCCGGCGACTACCTGTCGAAGATCGCCGAGGAGCACGACGTGCGCGGCGGCTGGCAGAAGCTGTACGCGGACAACCGCGAGGTCGTCGGCGACAACCCCTCCCTGATCCATCCGGGCATGAAGCTCACCCTGGGTGCGAAGTCCACCGCGAAGGCCGAGGCCGCCCCGAAGAAGGCCACCCCCAAGGCCGCGCCGAAGAGCGCCCCCAAGGCCGCTCCGAAGGCCGAGAAGTCCGCCGACGAGACGGCCCGCAGCTCCCGCTCCACCGAGCGCGCCGCCGCCCCGGCCGCCCCCGCCACCTCCACCTCCTCCGGCTGGACGGCCCCGCTCGACGGCGCCTCCGTCACCACCCCGTACCGCGCCTCCGGTGCCATGTGGTCCTCCGGCTACCACACCGGCGTCGACTTCGCCGCCTCCTCCGGCACCACCGTCAAGGCCGTCGGCGCCGGCACGGTCGTCTCGGCCGGCTGGGGCGGCGCGTACGGCAACGAGGTCGTCATCCAGCACGCCGACGGCACCTACTCGCAGTACGCCCACCTCTCCTCCCTCTCGGTCTCCTCCGGCCAGAGCGTGAGCGGCGGCCAGCAGATCGGCCTGTCCGGTTCCACCGGCAACTCCTCCGGTCCGCACCTGCACTTCGAGATCCGCACCGGTCCGAGCTACGGTTCCGACATCGACCCGGTCGCGTACCTGCGCTCGCACGGCGTGTCCCTCTGACACCCCGTCCGGCGCCACGCGCCGCGCGAGGCCCGGCACTTGAGTGCCGGGCCTCCGCCCGTTCCCGGCACTATTCCGGCTTGGGCGAATCTTGACCGGTGGTATATGTCACGCCACGTCAACCCCTCCTTACGGTCGCGTAGGTCACAGAGATAAGGGAAAGATGTGATCCCGTGGCAGACGGTTCGAGAGCACAAGACGCAGACGTATCCGCAGCAAACATCTTCCGTTCGTACGCGGCGATCGGTGACAGCTTCACCGAAGGCGTCGGCGACCCAGGCCCCGACGGCACCTTCGTCGGATGGGCCGACCGGCTGGCGGTCCTGCTCGCCGACCGGCTGCCGGAGGACGAACACGACACCTTCCGCTACGCCAACCTCGCGGTGCGCGGCCGCCTCCTGGACCAGATCGTCGAGGAGCAGGTGCCCCGGGCGAAGGAACTCGCCCCGGAATTCGTGACCTTCTGCGCCGGCGGCAACGACATCATCCGCCCCGGCACCGACCCCGACGAGGTGGCCGAGCGCTTCGAACGCGCCGTCGCCGACCTCACCTCGGCCGTCGGCACGGTCATGATCACCACCGGCTTCGACACCCGGGGCGTGACCCTGCTGCGCCATCTGCGCGGCAAGATCGCCACGTACAACGGCCATGTGCGGGCCGTCGCCGACCGCTACGGCTGCCCGGTCCTGGACCTGTGGTCGCTCAAGTCCATCCAGGACAGGCGGGCTTGGGACGACGACCGGCTCCACCTCTCGGCCGAGGGGCACACCCGGGTGGCGCTGCGGGCCGGTCAGGTCCTCGGCATCGACGTGCCCGCCGACCCCGACCAGCCCTGGCCGCCGCAGCCGCCGCGCGGCACGCTGGAGGTGCGCCGCGACGACATCCACTGGGCGCGGGAGTACCTCGTGCCCTGGATCGGCCGACGGCTGCGCGGCGAGTCCTCCGGCGACCATGTCGAGCCCAAGCGTCCCGACCTTCTGCCGCTTTGACCCCTCAGGGCGCACCCGCGCCCCCGCCATGACCGTACGGGCGGGGGCGCGGTCCCCTGAATGACCCCGGGGGCCGGGGACGGAGCGGTCAGCCCACCGGACGCGCCGCCGCCGGGGCCGCGGTCCGCGCGGGGATGTCGCACTGCTCCTTGAACCCCTGGCTGGTGAGCCCGAGCGCGGAATTGATCCGCGAGCGGAGGTTCTCCACCGCCACCATCGCCGTCAGCTCCACGAACGCCTGCTCGCCCAGCGCCCGGCGCAGCCGCCCGGCGAGCTCGTCACCGACCCTCGGTGGATTGGCGGTCATGGCCTCGGCGTACTCCATCACGTCACGCTCCAGCGGCGTGTACGCGTCGCTGTCCCGCCAGAGCGGGATGTCCTGGATCTTCCTGGCGTCCATACCGCGCCGGGTGTTCTCCCAGTGGCCGAAGTCCATGCACCAGCCGCAGCCGATCGAGGCGGCCGTCGCCATCACCGCCAGCGCCTTGAGGTCCTCGTCCAGCTTGTTCCAGCGGGCCAGGGACATCTCGAAGCGCAGATCCGTCCGGAGCACACCCGGATGGTGGCCGAGTGCGCGGACGGGGTCGGCGACCTTGCCGTAGGTCCGCTTCGAGTACCACTCCACGGCCCGGAGGAAGAGGGTGCGGGGCGGGGTGAGCGGGATGCGGGCCATCACGGGCCTCCTCGGTGTCGCGGGCGCCACCCTGCCGGGCGGCCTTCACCGATGCGACGGACGGACCAGGGCCGGGTGTGACATCAGCGGCGAAGATTTTTCCCAAGGACCGGTGCCGGCCCCTCCGACCTGGGAGAACGTCTCCAGGCCAGGGCCCTCCGGTGCCGCTGGGGCACGGGTGCCGAGGACCGCACCTCCTCGCCGCGCCCGGGCGCCCACCCATAATGGAACGAGCCCGAACATCAGGAGGTGCTGTGACCGGCGCTGGCTCCGTTCAACCGCTGCGTGCCCGGCTTCGCTCCCTGCGGCCCGCCGCCTTCGGCGCGGACCCCACCGGAGAGCGGATGGAGCGGATCCGCCGCTCGCCGAACTTCGCCGACGGGGTCTTCCAGAACCCGGTGGCCGCCCGGCACAGACCCTCCGGCTCCACTCTCGACTTCGCCAAGATCTACTTCCGCAAGGAGGCCCGGCTGCACCGGGCCCCCGCCCGGCCCATCCCGCTCCACCCCACCACCGCCTCGGACCTGGCCCGGCCCCCGGCCTCGGGCCTGCGGCTCACCTGGCTGGGACACTCCAGCGTCCTCGCCGAGATCGACGGCCACCGGGTCCTCTTCGACCCGGTCTGGGGCGAGCGCTGCTCGCCGTTCGCCTTCGCCGGACCCAAGCGGCTGCACCCCGTGCCCCTGCCGCTCGCCGCCCTCGGCCCCGTCGACGCCGTGGTCATCTCCCACGACCACTACGACCACCTCGACCTGCCCACCATCCGCGCCCTGGCCACCACGGACACCGTCTTCGCCGTGCCGCTGGGCGTCGGCGCCCACCTGGAGCGCTGGGGCGTGTCCCCGACGCGGCTGCGCGAGCTGGACTGGAACGAGTCGACCGAGGTCAAGGACGTACGGCTCACCGCGACGCCCGCCCGCCACTTCTGCGGCCGCGGCCTGCGCAACCAGCAGCACACCCTGTGGGCCTCCTGGGTCGTCACCGGGCCCGAGCACCGCGTCTACCACAGCGGCGACACCGGCTACTTCCCCGGCTTCCAGGAGATCGGCGCCGCACATGGCCCGTTCGACGCGACGATGATCCAGATCGGCGCCTATTCGGAGTACTGGCCCGACATCCACATGACCCCGGCCGAGGGAATCCGCGCCCACCTCGATCTGCAGGGCGGCGCCCCGGCCGGAATCATGCTGCCGATCCACTGGGGCACCTTCAACCTCGCCCCGCACCCCTGGGCCGAGCCGGGGGAGTGGACCAAGGACGCGGCCCAGGAGACCGGCCAGGCGGTGGCATTTCCGCGGCCGGGGGAGCCGTTCGAGCCGACGGGGGAGTTGCCGGTGGAGGCGTGGTGGCGGGCGGTGTCCCAGCCGACCGCGCCCCCCTGGCGGCGTCCCCGGAGTGCTGAGGGTGTGGCCGAGACGAGCAAGGGGGATCTCGACCTCGCGGGTGAGCGGTGACGTCGGTCGGGGATCCTCTGAAATCGACACCACTCTCGACGCCCTCGGTGACAGCATGCCCTTCTCGGAGGGGTCGAGCTCGCGGGCGAGGTCGGTACGTGTGATGCGACGGACCGGATCATCGCTCCAGCTGAGATGGGCTGGCAGGACCGCCACCCTGTGGCACCACTCGTACGCCGACGACCTCCCGTGCTTGGCCTGGTCGTACGGAGCCCTGCCCGTGATGAACAACGCGCGCGCCAAGTCCTGCGGCAGGACTGGCAGATCCTGCTCGACGGGGACGCCGGTGCCGACCGGGAAGAGCGTGGCGTCGGTTTGCACGTGCGCGGGGCCATTGAAGAACATCGTCGCCGCTTTCCGGGTTCAGGGCCGTCAGACACAGACCGTGAGGGTCGTCGTACCGGCATCTCTCCATCACCCCGGTTCGCAGTCCGCCCCGGCATCAGCGGAGACGGAAGCGATCCCCCGGGAACTCTGGCTCACCACAAGGCTCCGCCCACGCCGGGCAACTATGTCCGCGTGCCGCCCTGATGGCGACGGGCGGGTCGGGCCGCGTCGGCCATCAGCGGCCGAAGCGACCCACGACAGCCTTATGTTGCCGCGAGTCTTCGACTGGGCAGCGGCGAAACTGCCCGCCAACCTGATCTTCGACCCCGATCCGCCGACTCATCACCGCTGGGTGATGGCCCGCCGCAGTCTGTCCGCCCCCGGCCAGATCGCCTACTACCTCGCCTGCGCACCTGTCGGTCTCGAGATAGCCGAGCTGGTCCGCATCGCCGGCTCCCGCTGGGCGATCGAGGAGTGCTTCCAGGCCGCGAAGAACGAGTGCGGCCTCGACCAGTACGAGGTCCGCCGCTACATCGGCTGGTATCGGCACATCACCCTGGCGATGCTTGCACACGCCTTTCTGGCCGCACTGGCAGCCCAGGCCAGCGACGCCGCAAAGGGGGATGCAGAAACGGATCGGCCCTCGTCCCACTCACCGTGGCAGAGATCCGGCGACTCCTGGATGCTCTCTTGCCCCACCCACGCGCCGACCGCGACCCCGTCGCCCACGCACTGAACTGGACAGCCTGGAGAAGACACCGCCAAGCCATCGCCCGCCACTGCCAGGTTGCCCGACCCCGCACTTGTCCCCGTCCGGAGACGGGGCACCGGCAGCCGACGTTGCCTATGCGGCTGACGCTCGCTCGCGCCTATGGCGCCGCGTTCTCCCACCCGCTCGGTGAGACGCCCGCTGATCGCGATCCCGCCTCAGAGCCGCGGGTCCCGGATCAGCAGGGGCGGACGGGTGGACGTCCACATGCTTCTGCAGAGTCACACCAGTGATCTGTGTCCGGGAGGTGGGGACCACCCGATCCCCCGGGAAGAGCCGAGCCGGTCCGCGCACCCAGGGAGAGTGCGCGGACCGTCCCCTCCTGCCGTGCTGCTCGCGCCGTCGTCGCGCAGGGCGCGGCAATGAGACCCGACATACGGTCAGCGGTAGGTGTAGAACTCGGTGTGGTCGAGCATGTCTTCCGGCGTCACGTCGTTCCACGGCTTCATCGTGTCGCGGAGGCCGATGACGTTGAGTGGTGCTCTCACGGGTTCGTATCCGGAGGAGGGGTGCAGGCTCTGCCAGTCGGCCCAGAGTTTGTCGATGAAGCAGTGGTGCAGCCAGAAGACCGGGTCGTTCGGCGAGGCTCCGCTGGTCATTTGGCCGCCGACCCAGACGTGCACCCGATTGTGGAGGTTCGGTCCCCGCCATCCTTCGACGTGGTTGCGGAAGCCGCTGGACCGGCTGTTCCACGGCGCGGCGTCATACATGGGCATGGCCAGTACGGTGTCCACTTCCGTCCGGGTGGGCAGGTCGCGTGTGCCGACGCCCAGTGCCCGCCGCAGGAAGGTCCTTCCGTCGACGCGTATGTTCAGGGGCCAGTTGCCACTTCCGAAGGCGAAGGGGCCGGACGTGACGCGGCCGTCCCCGCTGCGGCCGTTGCCGCCGAGGAAGTTGTCCGCCCACAGGGAGCTGCTGGGGGAGCGGTCGACCGTCCAGTCCCAGTACGGGAGGGTGACGGAGGGGTTGATGCTCTGCAGGGCCTGCTCGAACTGGAGAAGGAACCGACGGTGCCAGGGGAGGAACGACGGTGATCGGTGGCCCGTCCGCTCGCCGTCGTCGGTGTCGTTGAGGATGAAGGCGTTGTGGGTGGTGATGAACTCGTCGTAGCGACCCTGACGCTTGAGTTCGAGGACGGCGTCGACGAAGTTTCGCTTTTCGGTGGCGGACAGGTCTGACTGGTTCTTGCGGTCTGCCATGGCGACGATCCTTTGCTGTTGCTGTGGGGTCTCGAGCGCGATGTCAGACGGTCACCACTACAAGTGCCGCGCCGTGCAGTTCCTCGACCGCGGCACGGGCGGCGTCACGCGGGGTGGGGTGCTTTTCGTAGTGGTTGATGACGCTGATCCAGGTGCCGTCGGCGTTCTGCATCACGTGCAGATCGTCGTCGTCCACGCGTACGACGAACCCGAGTGGTGCTTTGCTGCCGTCACCGGGATGGTGCGTGACGTTGTGAGAGCCGTGCACGTGGTTGTCGTCGGCCGGCCAGCCCTCTATGTGCCGACCGAGATACATCTCGTCGAAAGCCTCCGGCTCATCTGCCGCGCGCACTGCGAGGGGACGGCCATCGCCGGGCCTGCTCGCGCGGAAGGTGTCGGAGTAGGTGGTGTTCGCTGTGGCGACGGCGGTCGGGCCGACGAGCACGGCGCCGCCCAGCGCAAGTGTGGACCGTCGCATGAGATCGCGGCGTGTGAGACCTTGCACGTTCTGTCCTCCCGTCCTGTAAGCCGCAGGCGGCGAAGCCGTACGGCGGGAACGTTCCTGCGTAAAGGGGGTGAGGCCACATGCTGGCAGCGCCAGGCGGCTTCAGGGAGTGCACAGCTGGGACGTGGTCATGAACGAGACAACATTGCCTGGAAAGTACATCTTTCAAGGGCGGGGATCTTCCGGCCGCAGAGGCCCAAGGCACGGGGAAGCCTGGAAATGCGTGCCCGAGCAACGCTTACATCCGCAAATGTTGCAGCTGGCGGAGTCCCGCGCGCTTCGGGTCCGCCGTCCCAACTCGGCGTGATGGCAGAGTCGGTGGCCAACTGCTGGGTACACGCACGAGTTTGTCCACCGAGCCGAAGCAGGGACGCCCACGTGACGGAACCATGCCTGAGCTCGCCGACACTTCCGCCCGCCTCTGCGGCGTCCACTCCGACTCCGGCCCGCATCGCCCTCGAGCCGGAACGCAGGGGCGGTCCAGGAGGCGCATCGGCCGGCACTGGATGAGCACTCCGGGCACCGGCTGCGTCGACGCAGCGCTGATGGCGGGCTTCGCCGCCCGCATGCGCACCCCGCCGCGGCCGCCTACCGGCCGTGGAAGGCACCGGCCCCGCAGCCCTCAGCCGACGACGCGGTGTGGCGGCCCGGCGGCTGCGCGACCGCCCGGACGAGCGACAGGACGCCGCTTGCGCGTGGCAGAGTCGCAGCAGGATGGACGCGATCGCGCGGCTTTCGGGTGCCAGCCGGACAGCGTGTGGGGATTCCGCCGCTGGATGCCTCATCTCGCCGCCGTGGGTACCCTGAGAGCGGGTGCTCTTCATGGAACCAGTGATGAGGCTGCCTCTGATCGCACGGCTGAGGGTTACGCACGTGTGGCGGGCGTTCGCGCGGCTGGCTGCGGTCCACCGGGCCCGGCTCGCCGCCGCCATCACCTTCACCAGTTTCGTCGCCCTCTTTCCACTGATCACCGTAGGCGCGGCGATCGGTGCTGCACTGCTGAGCGAGGACCAGCTCGGGAAGCTCCAGGACAAGACCGCCTCCCAGGCACCGGGCCTTGCCGACCTGCTGAACCTGGACGGCCTGGTCGCACACGCCGGACGCATCGGGCTCATCGCGGGCGCGCTGCTGCTCGTGATCGGCATCAACTGGGTCGGCGCCCTGCGCGGGTATCTACGCGCGGTGTGGGAGAAGGAGCAGGACCCGGGAAAACCGTTCCTGCTCAGGCTCAAGGATGCCGGTGTGCTGGTCGGTCTCGGCGCGGTCGGGCTGGTCGCCATGGGCAGTTCGGTGTTCGCGAACAGTGCTGTCGGCCTGGGCCGCCGACAAGGTCGGGATCGAGGGTGGGGCGGGACGGGCGCTGCTGTTTTTCGCCGGCCTGGCCATCGCCCTGGTCGTCGACTTCCTGCTGCTGGTCTACCTGCTCACCCGGCTGCCGCAGGTGCACCCCGGCCGGCGCGCGGTCGTGGTCGCCGGCCTGATCGGTGCGGTCGGCTTCGAGCTGCTCAAGCTGCTGCTGACCGGCTATTTGCAGGGTGTCGCGGGCAAGAGCATGTACGGCGCCTTCGCCGTGCCGGTCGCTGTCGTGCTGTGGATCAACTTCATGGCCAGGTTGCTGCTGTACTGCGCCGCTTGGACGGCGACGGCGGTGCGGTCCAGCGAAACGGCCGAGGGTGCGGGCCCGGATCCCGGGATCAGCCCCGCGGCCGGCGACGCAGCCGGGGGCGCGGCGGCCCCCGGCGGACCAGCAGCACCGCGCCGCCCCGCGCCCCCGCCGCGCGGCCCGTGATGCCGGGTGCCAATGCCGGCGTCTTCGGCGCGGGAGACGTCGTCGACCACACATGCCGTCAGGCCGTCACCGCCACAGGCTCTGGCTGCGCGGCCGCGCTCGACGCCGAGCGCTACCTTGCAGCTCGCCGACGTCCAGCCTGACCGCCGAACCGGACAAGACACCGGTCATCATCTGACCCCGTCAGCAGCATCAGAGACAGCGGCTACTGGTGGCCTGGCGCGGCCGGTCTCCGGTGCCGTCGCCAGCCCCGAACCCGGCACGGCGCGCCGGGCCTGTCCTCTCCGGATCGGGGGTCAGCGCCTCAGGGGACCCTCTTCGCTCCGGACGACCCACTCCGAACAGACCGAGGGAGCCACCGCCATGCACACCGATGACGCGCAGCCCGCCGCGGGCGAGGAAGCCATCGCCACCGAAGCCGCCTCCCAGCCCCCGAACGATCCGTCCCCACCTTCACCGGCAGAGGCCGCCTCACCCGCCCCGGGAGTCAACGCCGCGGCCGCAGCCCCCGAAGCACCCAGTCCTGCACCGAGCGAGGGAACCGACGCCATGAACAGCCACCACGCTTACACCGCTGCCCACGACCCGGCTCCCCCCACCAGCTCGCAGCCCGTGACCACGCCGTCCGCGCCCTCGGCAGGACCCATGGCCAGCGCCACCGCAGGTGAGCCCGGTGTACGCGCCGCATGCGGCTGCGGAGGAGACCCCACGTCAGGATGTCAGCGCGGAGGTAATGGAAACGGGACCGAGACCGGGAACGGCTCGCGGAAGCAGTTGATCTACGCGATTGGCACCATCGGGTTCGACTTCCAGACCGAGGCTCGAAGGGACAGCTTCCGCCAGCAGATGCCCATGGTCTTCAAGTCGGCGGAGGAATCACCGGACGGGGTGGAAAGGGAATACCAGCCGAACGTATACGACCCGCGCCAGATGCATGACTACCTGGTGAAGAACCCCTGGGTGTCCGACAAGCTGACGTGGACCCTCAACATGGACGCCACGCCGATCTACGCCCTGGAGGCGGAGACGTCGGCGGGCATGGACTGGCACCGGCCCGTCATCAGCAATCCCATGGCAACGACGCAGCAGGTCAAGCGGGCTGCGGAGAAGGCAGCGGGCGCGTCAGGCCGGCTCACGGAGCTCCTGGAGACGCTGTCGTACCCACTGATGTCCACCGTCTACAGGACCTTCTGCGACGCCATCTTGGGCCAGATCCAGAACGAGGACGACCTCAGCTACGTCTCTCGGGTGTCGGTCCCCGGAGTCCTGACCGGCCGAACGGTTCGGCTGTACTCCGGACAGGTGGTGCCCGTCGTCGAGGTCAAGAGCCGCGGTCTCTACACCTGGAACGAGGCTCTGCTGGTCGGCGCCGTCGTGGACGCGGTGACGCGTGACTGCGAGGAGCGGCAGATCCCGGTCGATGAGGGCCGACTCGGCACGACGATCCGCGCCCTGCTCGACAAGATCTACTGGCAATTCCGCAACCTCGGCCAGAGTTCCGCCGACCGGGCACTGAACGCCGCGGGAACCAACGCGTTCCTGGTCGGAAGCGGGTTCAAGGAGGGCCTTCTGTCCGCCAAGCATCTGCCAGGCATGGACGACAACTTCTACACCCTGAACACTGTCAGGGTCACCAAGAGCCCGTTCTGCCGCCCGGGCTCGGACTGCCAAGACGTAATCTTCGACTTCTTCGACCCCGAGAACGACAGGCGGGCCCACGTCTCCTACATGTTCACCTTCGACGTGAGCGATGAGCTTCCTGTCAGCCTCGCACCCGTCCACAGCTTCATCGGTGGCATCTAAGAAGTCATCTCATTTGGTGAGTCTGCGGTAGCAGATGAGGGTGCAGGCGATGCTCGTGAAGGCGAGGAAGTGGTTGGCCTTGCGTTCGTAGCGGCGGTGGAGTCGTCGGCAGCCGGCGAGCCAGGCCATGGTGCGTTCGATGGTCCAGCGGTGACGGCCCAGGCGCTGAGAGGACTCGACGCCCTTGCGGGCGATGCGGTGGGTGATGCCACGCTCGCGTAACCAGCGTCGCAGGTGGGAGTAGTCGTAACCCTTGTCGCCGTGGAGCTTGCCCGGCTTGCGTCGCCGGGGTCCGCGGCGGGACCGGATCGGGGGTATGCCTTTCACCAGGGGGATCAGGGCCTGGCTGTCGTGCAGGTTCGCTGCCGAGATCCCGACAGAGATGGGCAGACCGGTCCGCTCGGTGATCAGGTGGATCTTCGATCC
>NZ_JBVKAP010000004.1:0-29395 GCF_055639315.1 Streptomyces sp. NPDC039465
TTTCCCTTTCCGGCGGTTCCGACTCTATCAGATCCTTTCGGGCCTGATTCCCAGTCAGCGGGAGTTGTCTTTCCGGCTGTTGGGCCGTTCCGACGTTCCAAACTCTAGCGGATTTCCCGGGCGACTCATAATCGAGTCTTCGAAATGAATTTCGGCATGCCGAAATTCGTCCCGGTTGGGAGATCGTGCTGAGTTGGGGTGCCGCATTCGCGGCGGGATGGCTGTCGCAGAACCGTTCCGGCTCCGTGACAACTCGGAGAACACTACGTATCCGGGAGGGGCGTGTCAACCCGGCCCCTCCGGGCCTCAGTCCAGGTCGGTGAGGCGTCCGCCCGCGTCCGGCTGGGTGTGTTCCACGCGGCGGAGGAGGCGGATCAGCAGCTCGCCCAGGACGCCGCGTTCGTCGCTCGACAGGTCCTGGAGGAGCTCCTCCTCGAAGTCCGTCGCCATGCGCATGGCCTCCAGCCACTTCGCACGGCCCTCGTCGGTCAGCTCGACGATCACCCGCACGCGGTTGTTCTCGTCGCGGTCGCGGGTCACCAGGCCCTCGCCCGCCATGCGGTCGATGCGGTGGGTCATGGCGGCCGGGGTGAGGCCGAGGCGCTTGGCGAGTTCGCCGGGGCCCAGGCGGTAGGGGGCTCCGGCCAGGACGAGGGTCTTGAGGACTTCCCACTCGGCGTTGCTGATGCCGAGATCGGCCACCTGGCGGCCGTACGCGACGTTCATCCGGCGGTTCAGCCGGCCGAGGGCGGAGACCACCTTCTCGACCTGGGGGTCGAGGTCGCGGAACTCGCGCTGATAGGCGGCGATCTGCTCGTCGAGGCTCGGCTCCTGCAGGGACTGCGTGCCGGGCTGCTCGGGGGTGTCGGACATGCGGCGAGTATCCCACGGCTGCCGTTGGCGTTGAAGTCCTTCGATGTGTATTGTTAAGGCTCGAACTTTAGTGTTGAAGTCTTCAGGGTTCAGTCCTTCAGGCCAGAAGTTGGTGAGTGTGACCAAGGTGAGGGGCGCAGCGATGCGCCGGATTCAGGCAGGTGGCGCGCTGAGCGCGTTCGGGCTCGGCTTCACCGTGCCGTACCTCTATGTGTACGTGGCGCAGGTGCGGGATCTGGGTGCGACGACGGCGGGTGCCGTCCTTGCCGTCTTCGCCATGGCCGCGCTCGTCGTCCTCCCCTTCAGTGGTCGGGCGATCGACCGGCGCGGGCCGCTCCCCGTACTGCTGGTCGCCGCGGTGCTGGCGTCGGTGGGCGCCCTCGGGATGGGGCTCGCGGGCAGTGTGACGACGGTGGTGCTGTCGGCGGCGCTGCTCGGCGCCGGTACGGCGGTCATGCAGCCGGCGCTCGCGACGATGATCGTCTGGTGCTCGACGGCGTCGTCGCGGACGCGGGCGTTCGCCATGCAGTTCTTTCTGCAGAACCTCGGGCTCGGTATCGGTGGCCTGATCGGCGGGCAGATCGTCGACGAGAGCCGCCCCTCCAGCTTCACCCTGCTGTTCTCGATCGAGGCCGTGATGTTCCTGGTCCTCGCCGGGATCGCCGCGTCCGTGCGGCTGCCCGGGTCCCCCGCTCTGCCGGGCGGTCGGCCCGAGAACACCGAGGCCAAGGCCAAGGGCGGGATGCGGGCGCTGCTCGGGCACAAGGTGATGGTGCAGCTGTGCGTGCTGGGCTTCGTCCTCTTCTTCGCCTGCTACGGACAGTTCGAGTCGGGGCTCGCGGCGTACGGCACCGAGGCCGCCGGGATCAAGCCGGCGACGCTCGGGATGGCGCTGGCCGCCAACACGGCCGTCATCGTCGTCGCCCAGTTCGTGGTGCTCCGGTTCGTGGAGCGGCGCCGGCGGAGCCGGGTGATCGCGGCTGTGGGGCTCATCTGGACCGCGGCGTGGGTGATCGCCGGGTACGCGGGGCTCGGGCACGGCAGCCAGACCATGGCGACCGCCGCGTTCATCTCCACGTACGCCCTCTTCGGGCTCGGTGAGGCGATGCTGTCGCCGACCGTGGCCCCGCTGGTGGCCGATCTGGCGCCGGAGTCGATGGTCGGGCAGTACAACTCCGCGTTCGCCCTGGTCAAGCAGCTCGCACTGGCGGTCGGTCCGGCCGTGGGCGGGCCCATGGGGGCCGCGCTGCACGGGCCGTACATCGTGACGTTCATCCTCTTCTCGCTCGGCATCACCGTGCTGGCGCTGCGGATGGGCAGGCAGCTCACACCGGTGCAGGACCAGCCGTCACTGGCCGCCAAGGCGTCCCGTGTCGTGGCCCAGCACAAGCCCGAGCAGCGGGTCGAGGCCTCCGCCTAGTCGGGCTGGTCGGGCAGGGCGAACTCGCACCAGACCGCCTTGCCGCCACCCGGCGTGCGGCGGCTGCCCCAGGACGAGGCGATCGTCGCGATGATCGAGATTCCGCGACCCGCCTCGTCCTCCGTTTCCGCGCGGCGGCGGCGCGGCAGATGGTCGTCGCCGTCCGTCACCTCGATGATCAGGCGGCGGTCCGTGCGCCTCAGCCGCAGGCGCATGGGCGGGGTGCCGTGCTGGAGCGAATTGGCGACCAGCTCGCTGGTGGCGAGGACGCCGAGATCGCGCAGCTCCGTCGGGAAGCGCCAGCTGGAGAGGACCCCGGAGGCGAAGGCACGCGCGCGTGGCGCGGCTTCGACGCCGCCGAGCAGTTCGAGGGCGGCGTTGTGGAAGAGCTCGGCGTCGGGGCCCGTACGGGAGGGGTGCTGGAGGACCAGGACGGCGACGTCGTCGTCGTGTTCGGCGGTGACTCCCAGGGCGCGCAGCAGCCTGTCGCAGACGACCTGCGGGGTGCCGGTGGCCCCGGAGAGGGCCCTTTCCAGGGCGGCGACGCCTTCGTCGATGTCCTCGCGGCGCCGCTCGACCAGGCCGTCGGTGTAGAGGACGGCGGTGGAGCCGGGCGGCAGGGCGATCGTGCCGGAGCTGTGGAGCCAGCCGCCCGTGCCGAGCGGGGGGCCGGTCGGTTCCTCGGCGCGGCGGACCGAGCCGTCCTCGTCTCTGACGAGGATCGGGAGGTGGCCGGCGGAGGCGTAGACGAGACGGCCTTCGTTGGGGTCGTGGACGGCGTAGACGCACGTGGCGATCTGGCTGGCGTCGATCTCCGCGGCGAGGCCGTCGAGGAGCTGGAGGACCTCGTGGGGCGGCAGGTCCAGCCGGGCGTAGGCGCGGACGGCCGTACGGAGCTGGCCCATCACGGCCGCCGCGCGGACACCCCGGCCCATCACGTCACCGATCACGAGGGCTGTGCGGCCCGCGCCGAGCGTGATCACGTCGTACCAGTCTCCGCCGACCGCCGCGTCCGTGCCGCCGGGCTGATACGTGGCGGCGATCCTGAGGTCGTCGGGCTGCTCCAGCTCCTGGGGCAGCAGGGAGCGCTGGAGGGTGACGGCCGTTTCGCGGTGGCGGCGCTCGCTGGCGCGCAGCCGCTCGGCGGCCTCGGCGTGGTCGGTGACGTCGGCGGCGTGCACGAGGACTCCGCCGCCGTGGCGCGGTGTGTCGACGGGCAGGCACGTGACCGTGTAGGAGCCGCCGTCCTGGGTGCGGCGGGACTTGACGGTACGTGGCTTTCCGCTGCGCAGGACCTGGTCCATCAGCGGCAGCAGGCCGAGCTCGTCGGCCTCCGGGCAGCCGCTGGCCGCGGGGGTGCCGGCCGGGCGCGGGCCGAACGCGGCGGCGTAGGCGTCGTTGACGTACGCGACCCGGTGCTCGGAGCCGTACACAAGGGCGACCAGGCCGGGGAGGCGGCCGAGGATCTCCCGTACGGAGAAGTCGTCAAGGGCGGGGACGTCGTCGGGCAGGGGCTCCAACTGGTCGTACTCACCCCGGGCGGCGGGCACGGAGCCGCGGTCCGACCGCGCGGCGGCGCGACGCTGCGTACCGGGGAGCCGGGCGCTCCAACGCGTGAAATTCACGGATCTGTAAGCCTCGTGGTGTCGTTGCCGCTGTCACTCTGTGCAGGTGTGAGCCCACCTATGGTCACACGTCCAGTGTGACCGACCGCACTGACAATGGGGTCAGTCGGACGCTTTGCCGTCCTTGGTATCCGCTTGCGGGTCGTCCTTCGGATCGACCTTCGCAGGTGCGGACGGGGGCGCTGCCGCGAGTTCGAACTCGGCGCGGGGATGCTCCAGTGAGCCGAGTGAGACGATCTCCCGTTTGAACAGGCCCGCGAGGGTCCACTCGGCCAGGACCCGGGCCTTCCGGTTGAAGGTGGGCACGCGGCTGAGGTGGTAGACGCGGTGCATGAACCAGGCAGGGTAGCCCTTCAGCTTGCGTCCGTAGACATGCGCCACGCCCTTGTGGAGACCGAGCGAGGCGACGGACCCCGCGTACGCGTGGGCGTACTCCTTGAGCGGCTGCCCGCGCAGGGACGCGACGATGTTCTCGGCGAGGACCTTGGTCTGGCGTACGGCGTGCTGGGCGTTGGGGGCGCATTCCTTGCCCGGCTCGTCGGAGGTGACGTCCGGGACGGCGGCGGCGTCTCCTGCGGCCCACGCGTGCGTGACGCCGTCGACGGTGAGGTGGGCCGTGCACTTGAGCCGGCCCCGTCCGTTGAGGGGCAGGTCGGTGGCCGCCAGGACCGGCGCTGGTTTGACGCCGGCGGTCCACACGACCGTACGGGTCGGGAAGCGGGCGCCGTCGCTGAGGACGGCGACGCGGTCCTCGCAGGACTCCAGACGGGTGTCCAGGCGTACGTCGATGTTGCGGGCGCGCAGCTCGCGGATGGCGTACTTGCCCATCTCCTCCCCGACCTCGGGGAGGATCCGGTTCGTCGCCTCGACGAGGATCCACTTCATGTCCTGGTGTTTGACGTTGTGGTAGTACCGCGCGGTGTAGCGGGCCATGTCCTCCAGCTCGCCCAGGGCCTCGACGCCGGCGTAGCCGCCGCCGACGAAGACGAAGGTGAGGGCGGCGTCGCGCAGGGCCGGGTCGCGGGTGGAGGAGGCGATGTCCATCTGCTCGATGACGTGGTTGCGCAGGCCGATGGCCTCTTCGACGGTCTTGAATCCGATGCCGTAGTCCGCGAGCCCCGGGATCGGGAGGGTCCGGGAGATCGAGCCGGGGGCGATGACCAGTTCGTCGTACGCCATCTGGACCGGGCCCGTGGACTCCTCCTCGGTGGCGAGGGTGGTGAGGGTGGCCGTTCGCTTGGCATGGTCGATCGCCTGCGCCTCGCCGATGACGATCCGGCACCGGTCGAGAACGCGGCGGATCGGGACGACGACATGGCGCGGCGAGATGGAGCCGGCGGCCGCCTCCGGCAGGAAAGGCTGGTACGTCATGTACGGATCGGGTGTGACCACGACGATCTCGACCGAGCCGCTTCTGAGCTCGGCCTTGAGCTTCCGTTGGAGGCGCAGCGCTGTGTACATGCCTACGTAGCCACCGCCGACAACGAGAACGCGCACAGGTTCGGTCACTGTCCCATGACGCAACGAGCTTCGGAGTTTGTCCACAGGCCCGACAGATTGTGTGACCGGGGGAGCGGGGAGGCGCGGGGTGGCGGACGGCCGGAGCGGGAGGGAATTCGAGCAGGTCAGGTCAGGGGTGGGGGGTACTGCGAGGGGGCATAATCGGGAGTGTTCCGGCCCTTGCTCCGATCGGGGGGCGCACCGTGCGGAACTGCCTCTTCTGAATTGACTCCGACTCAACTATGTTCGTATCCCGTCGGGGTGTCGGGTCGTCGCGTGATCGACCTGAGCGTGTCGGGTCTGGGGCCCCGACTGTCAGGGAGGGGAGTCTCCGGGGGGAGACATCATGACCGGGGGATATTTGTATGCATATTCAGGATTCGCATTGGCAGGCCGTCGTCACATCGGACGGCCTGGGTAACGGACGTGCGGGGGCCGCGGGACCGGCGGCTCACGGCGGCGGTGCGATCGGGCGTCCCGCCCCGCTGCGGGTGGACGCACAGCGCAATCTGGAGCACGTCCTGCGCGCCGCGCGCGAGGTGTTCGGCGAGCTCGGCTACGGGGCGCCGATGGAGGACGTGGCCCGCCGTGCGCGGGTCGGCGTCGGCACGGTCTACCGCCGGTTCCCCAGCAAGGACGTGCTGGTGCGCCGGATAGCCGAGGAGGAGACCTCCCGGCTCACCGAGCAGGCCAGGGCCGCGCTGGGGCAGGAGGAGCAGCCGTGGTCGGCCCTCTCCCGCTTCCTGCGGACGTCGGTCGCCTCCGGCGCGGGACGACTGCTGCCGCCGCACATACTGCGGGTAGGTGTGGACGTCGAGGACGTTCCGGTCGGCGAGTCGGGCCTGTTGGGTGCGTCGGGTGGGCTCGACGAGGCGCGGGTGCCGCAGCAGCGGCACGGCGAGCCGGGCCGTACGGAGCTGCGCGTGGTCGCGCCGCGCGGGGTGCCGGCCGTGGAGCAGGACGACGCGGGCGCCTCGGAGCTGCTCCAGGTCGTGGGCCAGCTGGTGGCCCGCGCGCGGGAGGCGGGTGAGCTGCGCGCCGATGTGACGGTGGCGGATGTCCTGCTGGTCATAGCCACGGCGGCGCCCGCGCTGCCCGACGCGGAGCAGCAGGCGGCCGCTTCGGCCCGGCTCCTGGACATCCTGCTGGAGGGACTGCGCTCCCGGCCCGCGTAGCGGGTACGGCGTGACGGCGGCGCGCTGTCTGTGTACAGCCCGCCGCTGCCGCCGGACCGTCCCGGTGGCACCACGTCATTGGGCAGTCCGTCGACGCTTCCACGAACGGGTGATATGCCGTGCCCGCTTTCGGTCTCCCACCCCGGATGAGTGGTTGGCCGGACGGGGGAGGACGGAGGGACTCGGCTCTGTGGCACGCTTGCCCGGAATCGCGGTCTGAGCGTGCGCAGGGGAGCTTCCGCCATGAGCGGTGACGGTCAGGTGCCCAACCAGGGCGTTCCCGGTGGTTCCTCCGGAGCTCCGACCAGCCCGCCGCCCGGGGTTCCCGCACAGCGCGATGGCGTGTCCGGCTCCGCACGGCAGGACTGGGCGCGCCCGGACTCCGTACTCCCGCCGCCGGTCGAGCTGCCGCCGTCCGACGCCGAATTGATCCAGCTCATGCGGAGCGGCGACGACAGCGCGTACGCGGAGCTGTTCCGCCGGCACTCGGGCGCGGTACGGCGGTACGCCCGTACGTGCTGCCGGGACGCGTACACCGCCGACGACCTGACCGGCGAGGTCTTCGCGCGGACGCTGCAGGCGGTACGCGGGGGCGCCGGGCCGGAGCAGGCCGTGCGGGCGTATCTGCTCACGACCGTACGGCGGGTCGCCGCCGCCTGGACGAAAACGGCGAAGCGGGAGCACCTGGTCGAGGACTTCGCGGCGTTCGCCACGGACGCGGCCGGGGCCGCCGAAGTCTCCGACGACACCGGCTCCTTCGGCGCGGGGCTGGACCTGGGCGCGGACGTCCTCGCCATGCACGAGGCCGAGCAGTCGCTCGCCATGCAGGCGTTCCGTTCGCTGCCCGAGCGGTGGCAGGCGGTCCTGTGGCACACCACCGTCGAGGAGGAGTCGCCGAGCGAGGTCGCGCCGCTCTTCGGGCTGACCGCCAACGCCACCGCCGTGCTCGCCAGCCGGGCCCGCGAAGGGCTCAAGCAGGCCTATCTCCAGGCCCATGTGAGCCAGTCGCTGACCTCCGGCGGGGACTGCGCCCGCTATGCCGACCGGCTCGGCGCCTACGCGCGCGGCGGGCTGCGGATGCGGGCCGAGCGCGGACTGCGCAAGCACCTGGACGAGTGCGCCAAGTGCCGGCTCGCCGCCGGTGAGCTGGCGCATGTCAACGCCGGGATCCCGGCGCTGCTGCCGGTCGCTGTCATCGGCTGGTTCGCCGCCGGGTACGCGCTCAAGGCGGCCGGGGTCGTGGCCGGTGGCGCCGTGGGCGCCGCCGGGGCGGGGGCCGCCGCGGCCGCGACCGGGTCCTCGTCCGCCTCCCCGGGGGCGGCGTCCGTCGCGGCGGCCGAGGGGCTCGGCGCCCCGGCGAAGGCCGGTCTTGTGGCGGCGGTGGCCGTCGCCGCGTCCGCTGGGCTGGTCTGGGCGCTCTCCGGCGACCCGGAGCCGGTGGCCCGGCCAAGGCCGACGCCGCCGGCCGTGGCACCCGTCGCGCCGCCCAAGCCGACCCCGCCGAAGCCGACCCCCTCCCCCACGCCGAAGCCTGCGGCCCCCGCGCCCGCCCCGACACCGACGCCCCGGCCGACGCCGCCGGTCACACCGAAGCCCAAGCCCGCGCCGCCCAAGCCGACCCCGAAACCGCCCCCGCCCACCCCCAAGCCGAGCCCCTCCCCGACCACGCCGAAGCCCCCGCCCCCGCCCCCGGCGCCCGCCATCTTCCAGCTCAACGAGCTGACGTACGACATCGCCGGCGACGGCACCAGGCCCGAGGTCCGGATGGGCGGGAGCAGTTGGCTCTGGCAGCGCTACGGCATGCGGATCGGCGGGGAGTCGTACGCCCACGGCGTCAGCGTGCACACCCGCTCCTCGGTCACCATCGACCTCAACCGCCCCTGCCGCAGCTACGAGGCGCGTGTTGGCGTCGACGACATGACGCTGGGTCTGGGCGCCGCGCGATTCTCCGTCTACGGCGACAGAGGCCGCCTGTGGCGCTCGAAGGTGATCCACGGCGGTGACCAGGCGGTCCCCCTGCGGGTCGACATCTCGGGCCAGAAGACGATCCGCCTGGTCGTGGAGCCGCGCGCGCCGTTCGGCGGGGTGGCTGTGGCGGACTGGGCGGTGTCCCGGATCGGCTGCGGCTGACACGGGGGCGGGGCGGAGAAGTCCCCCACCCCGCCCCTTCCCGAAACCCTGCCGGGGGCGGGTGGGGGGACAGCTCAGGGGCGAAGCCCCCGGGGCCCCGCCGGGCGGCAGCTGCGCGCCGCAGGCGGGCCAGGGCGGCCTTTCGGATGGGCAGCTGCGCGCCGCAGGTGGAGCGGTCCGGGCACCCGCTGGGCGGTAGCCGCGCGGGCCTCAGCTGGGGAGGCCCCTTGCCGCTGGGGAGGGGAGCCATCTCGTGGTCGTGGAGGTCAGGGGGGTCCGGGGGCGGGGGGTGTTCGGGCCCGTCCAGCAGGTGCCGCGGCGGGAGAGGAGGCGGCGGAGCCAGAGTTCGGTGGAGACGAGGTCCGCGAGGCCGTCCAGGGGGACCGGGGCGCCGTCCGCGGCGGAGTGGAGGGCTTGGCGGACCACGTGGGCCTCGATCAGGCCCGCGTCGGCGAGGAGGGGGGCCTCGAAGAGGGCCAGGAGGTAGGGGAGGGAGAGGCTCAGGCCCGCCCGGGTCGCCGCCGCGGAGGTCGCGTGGGACGGCGCGCCCCAGCCGGGGGGCAGGTCGTGGATGCCGGCGCCGGCGAGGACCGCGCGCAGGACGGCCGCGCGGGCGCCCGGCTGGACGCGGAGGGCTTCGGGGAGCGCGCGGCAGGCCCGTACGACCTGGTTGTCCAGGAAGGGCGCGTGCAGACGCTGGCTGCGGATCTCCGCCGCCTGCTCCAGGACCCGGTGGTCCGCCGCCGCCCGTACGAGCGCCGCACGCGCGCGTGCCTCCCCCGGCCGCTGCACCGAAGTGGGACGCGTCGCGGCCTGGTTGAGCCGGACCGACACCTCCGCGAGCGCCTCCCCCGTCAACCAGCGCGCCGCCGGTCCCGGCCGGGACCAGGCGAGCGCGGCGAGGGACGCGCCGAGCGGCCCCGACGGGCCGGGGCCCGAGCGGTTCGCCTCCAGGAGCAGGTCGGCCGCCGTCTCCAGGCCGGTGCGGTAGGGCGTACGGGCGAGGCGGCGCGCGGCGCGGTAGACGGTGAGCGGGACGAAGAAGGACTGGGCGGAAGGACCGGACGCCTTGGCGAGCGCGGTGACCGGCTTCAGCAGGTGCCGTCGGCGGCGGTCCATGAGGAGGTCGGCGAGGCGGGCGGGGTGGGCGTCGAGGACTTGCCGGGCGCCGATGCCGGTGAAGTGGTCGGCGCTGCCGGAGGCGAGCCGCCGCCGGTGGCGTTCGGCGGTGACCAGGGAGGGCCCGGGTTCGTCGGTCAGTGGGCCTTCCAGCTCGGCGTACGGCAGGGCCTCCTCGGCCGCGGCGACCACGACGTGGTGCAGGCGGGGGTTCGCGGCGATGGCACGGGCCCGTTCCAGTTCGGCCTCGCGGCCCTGGCTGGTGAGGTCGTTGAAGGTGACCGCGATGAGTCGCTCGCCCGCGCCGGTGCCGTGGCCGAGGACGGTGCCGGGGTTGCCGGGGAGCCCGGCGGCCAGCAGGGCGAGGGTGCTGGACGCGCTGCCGCCGGAGAGGTCGGCGCCGATGCCGGGGGCGGGGCCGCCACGGGCGGCGCGGCGGTCCGCGGGGCCCATGCCGGGGACGGGCCCGGGGTCCGGCGGCGGGAGGTCGGGGGCGTGCCGGGGCGCGGTGAGCCGGGCCCGTACGGCCGCGACGAGGGCCTCCCGTACGCCGTCGACGGCGCGGTCCGCGTCGAGCTGGGGCGCGGCGACGGCGAGCGAGGCCACCGGTTCGTATCCGGCGATCTCGCGGGAGCCCTCGCGCAGGATGAGGGCGTGGCCTGGCGGGACGCGTCTGACCCCGGCGTACGGGGTGGAGTCGCGCAGCGCCTCCGGGGTTTCGGGGCAGGCGAGGAGCGCGGCCAGGTGGCCGATGTCGAGCTGGGCCTCGATGAGGTCGGCGAGCGGCAGGGCGGCGGTGGCGTAGGCGGTGCCGCCCGCCCAGGGGGTGTGGAAGACGGGCCGCGCGCCGGCGAGGTCGCCGGCGACGGTGATGCGGCGGCCGATCTGAGCGACGGCGGTGTAGCTGCCGGGCCAGGCGGTGAGATGGCGCAGGGCGCCGCCGCGCGCGGCGAGCAGTCCGGCGCGTAGTTCGTCGTCGCCCGCGGCGCAGCAGCCGAGGACGGCGAGGCGGGTGATGGCGGGTGCGTCGACGGTGACGACGCGTACTTCGTCGGGGCGCCAGTCGCCGACCGCCCACAGCGGATCGGGGTCACCCCACAGGAGCTGTGCGCCGACAGGGTGGACGGTGCGCGCGTCGGCTCCCGCTCCGACCGTGCCCGCCGTACCGAACCGTGCGGCGATACTGCTCCAGCCGACCAGCCACCGCATCGCGCCTCCACAGACTGTGGACAACCCTCACCACGTTCAGTGGGGAACATGCTGCCACGACAACGGCGCACAGGAGTGGCTCAGGGTAGCGCGCGCAAAAAGGGAACGCGCCCCTGGCATTGGCCAGTTGCCGACGGTCGCACGGCTGCGCGAAACCGTCCGGCCATGGGCGGCATCCGGCCATTCTCGGCGCCCGGCGGAACCGCACGGCGCCCCTACGACGGTCCGGGAGGCGGTGTCCGCCCCCCGGACCGGTCCGCCGCCCGCGGGGATTGAAGGCGGCGGTGTCCCCCAGCCCACTGGTCCAACGCGCAGTGGGCCGACCCACGCGATACTCATGGAATCGCCCCGCCCCGCCGACGGGCGAGAGCGCACGGCCGGGCGCACGGCCACACACCGGGAGCACGACGGCCGGTCACCATCCGCCCGTACGCACAACAATCTCGCCATACGGAACACCGCCTCTTAACGGTCGGGATGCGGCGAACTACGCTGTGTGTCACTGCTGTTCTCCGCAGGGGGCGCATATTCCGAGGGGCTCGGCCACATGCTCTTGCGGTCGGAGTTCCCGGAGGTCCGGGGGGTGTCACCGGGAGGACGCAGTACGAATGCCGTGCGCCCCTGCCTGGTGTCACGGCGGCCGTCGGTGTGTCGAGGGGTGGCGCATGTCCAGGGAGCAACGCGGGCCGAACGAAAAGCTCGGCACGGTTCTCGCCCTCGCGGGAATCAGCAACGCCGGACTGGCCCGGCGGGTCAACGACCTCGGCGCGCAGCGGGGTCTGACCCTTCGCTACGACAAGACGTCGGTGGCCCGGTGGGTGTCGAAGGGCATGGTGCCGCAGGGCGCCGCGCCGCACCTCATCGCCGCCGCGATCGGCCAGAAGCTCGGTCGGCCGGTGCCGCTGCACGAGATCGGCCTCGCGGACGCCGACCCGGCGCCCGAGGTGGGTCTCGCCTTCCCGCGCGACGTCGCCGAGGCGGTCCGGTCGGCCACCGAGCTGTACCGGCTGGATCTCGCCGGTCGGCGCGCCGGCGGTGGCGGGATCTGGCAGTCCCTGGCGGGCTCCTTCGCGGTCAGCGCGTACGCCACGCCCGCGTCCCGGTGGCTGATAACACCCGCCGACTCGTCGGTCGAGCGGTCTGTGGAGGCCCCGGACGGGGGCCACGCGCGCGTGGGGCACAGCGATGTGGCGAAGCTGCGCGAGGCTGCGGAGGACGCCCGGCGCTGGGACTCCAAGTACGGCGGCGGGGACTGGCGTTCGTCGATGGTCCCCGAGTGCCTGCGGGTCGACGCGGCGCCGCTGCTGCTCGGCTCGTACGCCGACGAGGTCGGCCGGGCGCTGTTCGGCGCGACCGCCGAGCTGACCAGGCTGGCCGGCTGGATGGCCTTCGACACCGGCCAGCAGGAGGCCGCGCAGCGGTACTACATCCAGGCGCTCCGACTCGCCCGCGCCGCCGCCGACGTACCGCTCGGCGGCTATGTGCTCGCCTCCATGTCGCTGCAGGCCACCTACCGCGGCTTCGCCGACGAGGGCGTCGACCTGGCCCAGGCCGCCCTCGAACGCAACCGCGGCCTCGCCACCGCCCGCACGATGTCCTTCTTCCGGCTCGTGGAGGCCCGCGCCCACGCCAAGGCGAACGACGCGGTGGCCGCCGGGGCCGCGCTGAAGGCCGCCGAGGGCTGGCTCGAGCGCTCCCGGGACGGCGACGCGGACCCGTCCTGGCTGGGCTTCTACTCGTACGACCGGTTCGCCGCCGACGCCGCCGAGTGCTACCGCGACCTGAAGGCCCCCCGGCAGGTGCGCCGCTTCACCGAGCAGGCCCTGTCCCGGCCGACCGAGGAGTTCGTCCGCTCCCACGGCTTACGCCTGGTGGTGAGCGCGGTCGCCGAGTTGGAGTCGGGGAACCTCGACGCGGCCTGCGCGGCGGGCACGCGCGCGGTGGAGGTGGCCGGGCGGATCTCCTCCGCCCGTACGACCGAGTACGTACGGGACCTGCTGCACCGCCTGGAGCCGTACGGGGACGAGCCGCGCGTCGTGGAGCTGCGGGAGCGGGCCCGCCCGCTGCTGATGGCTCCGGCGTGACCCACGTCCCACCTGTCGACGTGACCCGTGTCCCACCTGGTTTAAGCGCATTGTCAGTGGGTCAGTGCACTATTCGGGGTGGGAGGTGGGATCGGTGTTCGACTGCGACGTGCTGGTGATCGGTGGCGGGATCGTCGGTCTGTCGACCGCGTACGCGATCACCCGTGCCGCGCCCGGGACCCGGGTGACCGTCCTGGAGAAGGAGGCCGGCCCCGCCCGGCACCAGACCGGGCGCAACAGCGGCGTCATCCACAGCGGCATCTACTACCGGCCCGGCTCCCTGAAGGCACGTTTCGCCGTGCGCGGCGCGGCCGAGATGGTGAAGTTCTGCGCGGAGTACGGCATCGCGCACGAGGTCACCGGCAAGCTGATCGTCGCCACCGAGCGGGACGAGCTGCCCCGGCTGCACACGCTGGTGCAGCGCGGCCGGGAGAACGGCATTCCGGTACGGGAGCTGGGCCCGGCGCAGATCAGCGCGTACGAGCCACGCGTGCGTGGCCTGGCCGCGATCCATGTCGGCACGACCGGGATCTGCGACTACGGCGCGGTGGCGGCGCAGCTCGCGGACGCCTCCGGGGCCGAGATCCACTACGGCTCCGAGGTCACCGCGATCGACCGACGGCCCTGGGGTGTGGCGGTGCGGACGGCGGCCGGGCGGATCGTGCGGGGCCGGATCCTGGTGAACTGCGCCGGGCTCCAGTGCGACCGGGTGGCGCGGCTGGCCGGCGACGACCCGGGCATGCGGATCGTCCCCTTCCGGGGCGAGTACTACGAACTGACCCGCCCGGACCTGGTGCGGGGCCTCGTCTACCCGGTGCCGGACCCGGCGTTCCCCTTCCTCGGGGTGCATCTGACCCGGGGCATCGACGGCGGCGTCCACGTGGGGCCGAACGCGGTGCCCGCGCTGGCCCGCGAGGGCTACGACTGGACGGTCGTCCGCCCCCGGGAGCTGGCGTCGACCCTGGCCTGGCCGGGCTCCTGGACCATCGCGCGGCGCCACTGGCGGTACGGGGCGGGTGAGCTGCGGCGATCCGTCTCGAAGCGGGCGTTCACGGCGGCCGTGCGCCGCCTGCTGCCCGCCGTCGAGGAGTCCGACCTGCGGCCGACGGCGGCGGGCGTCCGGGCGCAGGCGGTCCTCCGGGACGGGACGCTGGCGGACGACTTCCTGATCCGCGAGGCGCCGCGGACGGTGCACGTCTTGAACGCGCCGTCTCCGGCGGCGACGGCGTCGCTGCCGATTGGGCGGGATATTGCGCGGCGGGCGTTGGCGGCGTTGTAGGCGCGGCGGGGGGTGGGGCGTTTGTTTCCCCCGCCCCGCCCCTCCCCGAAACTCTGACGAGACCGGGGGCTGCGCCCCCGAACCCCCGGAGCGGCAGCTCCGCGCCGCGGGGCGGGGGGCGGGCGGGGCCGAGGTGCCCGCCCCGGACCCCCAGCCGCCCGCCTCGCGCCGCGCGGACAGCCCGAGGCGGGCGTTGGCGGCACCCCGAACCCCCGGAGCGGCAGCTCCGCGCCGCGGGGGCACCCCGGACCGTGCCCGACAGGCCGCGCACCTTCCGCGGCGCGGACCGGCGCCCCGGCGCCCCCCGTAGAATTGGGGCCACTGTGTCTGAGCCCCGCGAAACCGCACCCCACGCCCCCGTCCACCCCGCCCCCGCCCGGCGGGGCAGTCGGATGTTCGCGCCTGGGGAGGGGCCGTCGCCCGATCCTGCTGGGTCGCATCATGAGCGGCGGATTCGGAGTTTTCAGCCGCGGCGTAGTCGGGTCACCGCCGGGCAGGCGGAGGCGTTGCTGAAGTTGTGGCCGAGCTGGGGGCTCGACATCGACGGGCAGCGGGTGCTCGATCTGAAAGAGATGTTCGGCGGGCTGCCGGTCGTCCTGGAGATCGGGTTCGGGATGGGGGAGGCCACCGCGCAGATGGCCGCCGACGACCCGGACACCGGGATCCTCGCCGTGGACGTCCACACCCCCGGCCAGGGCAACCTCCTCGGTCTCGCCGACCGGCTCGGGCTGTCCAACATCCGCGTCGCCAACGGTGACGCGATCATCCTGCTGCGCGAGATGCTCACGCCCGACGCCCTCGACGGCGCCCGCGTCTACTTCCCGGACCCTTGGCCGAAGAAGCGCCACCACAAGCGGCGCCTGATCCAGCCGGAGTTCCTCACCCTCCTCGCGACCAGGATGAAGCCCGGCGCCGTCCTGCACTGCGCCACGGACTGGGAGCCGTACGCCGAGCAGATGCTCGAAGTGCTCTCCGCCCATCCGGACTTCGAGAACACCGTGCCCGAGGGCGGCTACGCCCCCCGGCCGGCCTTCCGGCCGCTGACCCGTTTCGAGGGCCAGGGCCTGGACAAGGGCCACGTCGTGCACGACCTGCTGTTCCGCCGGAAGTAGCCGCGAGCCGCGGAAGCCGTCGCGCCTGTCAGTGGGCCTCGCTAGGGTCATCAGGTGTCCGAGTCATCTGCGCCGCACCAGCCCGCCGTCCCGGTCTACGAGGCCGAGCCGACGTTCGCTGCCGTGCCGGACCGCGCCCAGTGGCGGTACGTCCCGCGGCGCGCGTTCTGGCGCAGCAAGGTGGTGCGGCTCGTCGCGGTCTTCACCGTCCTCGCCCTCTGCGGCCTCGTCCTCCTCGCGATCGTCCGCGAACAGACCGGCACGGAAGGCTTCCTCGTCGGCCTGGGCCTGGCCACCCTCCCTGTACCGCTGCTGATGGCCGCCTTCCGCTGGCTCGACCGGGTCGAGCCAGGACCCTGGCGGAATATGCTGTTCGCCTTCGGCTGGGGCGCCTGCGCCGCCACCCTCGTCGCGATCGTCGCGAACACGTTCGCCACCCGCTGGATCGCCACGGCCACCGCCGACCCCTCCTCGGCCGACACCCTCGGCGCCACGGTCATCGCACCAGTCGTGGAGGAGAGCGCAAAGGCCGCCGCGATCCTGCTGCTCTTCCTCTTCCGCAGACGGGAATTCGGCGGCCTGGTCGACGGCGTTGTCATCGCCGGCTTCACAGCCACCGGCTTCGCCTTCACGGAGAACATCCTCTACCTCGGCAACGCCTTCGGCGAGGACCAGGAGTTCGGTTCGAGCGGCCTCGGCTCGGTGACCGCCGCGACCTTCTTCGTACGGATCGTGATGTCGCCCTTCGCGCATCCGCTCTTCACCGTCCTCACCGGCATCGGCTTCGGCGTCGCCGCGATGCTCGCCCGCCGCCGCCGCGTCCTGCGCACCCTGCTGCCGCTGCTCGGTCTCACCCTGGCCATGGGCATGCACGCGCTCTGGAACGGCTCGGCGTCGCTCTTCGGCCCCTGGGGCTTCTACGCCGTCTACGGCGCCTTCATGGTCCCGGCGTTCGGGCTGCTGACCTGGCTGGCGATATGGAGCCGGCAGCGGGAGCTGCGCACGATATCCGGCGCCCTGCCCGCCTACGCCGCGGCCGGCTGGCTCTCCCCTGCCGAGCCGCTCGCGCTCTCCTCGATGCGGGCGCGGGGCATGGCGCGGGACTTCGCGGCCAGGACGTACGGACCGGCGGCGGCCCGCGCGGTCGTCGAGTACGAGGCGTTCGCGACGACCCTGGCGTTTCTCCGCCACCGGGCCCACCGCGGCGCGGCGGGCCCGGACTTCATGGCGCGTGAGCAGGAGCTGCTGCACCACCTGTGGCAGCGCAAGGCGGTCGCGGGCCCCTCGCTGACGTACGCGGCGCGGGCGACGGGCCGGGTGTGGACCCCGCCGCCGCACCTGGACTACGACGGCGCGTACAACCCGTACCGCGCCTGACCCTCGACATCCGGGACCGCCCGCGACCTACCGGGCCTGACCCACGGCCGGGCCGCTACGACCTACCGCGCCTGATCCACGACCGGCACCCCGCGACGACCCCAGGCTCCTACTCGGACGCCGCCGTCAGCGCCGCCTGCTCCTCCTCCGTCAGTTCCAGATCCGCGAGCGCCAGCAGCGCCGGGAGCTGCTCGACCGTACGCGCCGAGGCGATCGGGGCCACGACCGTCGGGCGGGCGGCCAGCCAGGCCAGGGCCACCGTCGCGATCTCGGCGCCGCGCGCCTCGGCGATCGTGTCCAGGGCGGCGAGGACCGCGCGGCCCCGCTCGGTCTCCAGGTGCTCCTGCGCGCCCTCGGCGCGGGCGCTGTCGACGGTCGCTCCGGGGCGGTACTTGCCGGTGAGGAAGCCGGACGCGAGCGCGAAGTACGGCATGGCGGCCAGGCCGGCCCGCTCTGCCGTCTTCTGGAGCTCGCCCTCGTACGTGTCCCGCGAGACCAGGTTGTAGTGCGGCTGGAGGGCGACATAAGAGGCCAGGCCCTCGCGCGCCGAGAAGTCCAAGGACTCCTGGAGCCGCGCCGCGGTGAGGTTGGAGGCGGCGATGGCGCGCACCTTGCCCTCCTTCACCAGCTGGTCCAGCGCGGTGATGATCTCCTCGACCGGGACCTCGGGGTCGTCGAAGTGGGTGTAGTAGAGGTCGATGTGGTCCGTACGGAGCCGGCGCAGGGACGCCTCGGCGGCGGCCTTGATCGTCGTGGCGGACAGGCCCTTGTACTGAGGATGGGCGCCGACCTTGGTGGCGACGACGATGTCGTCGCGGTTTCCGCGCGCCGCGAGCCAGTCGCCGATGACCGTCTCGGACTCGCCGCCCTCGTTGCCCGGCGCCCAGGCCGAGTAGAGGTCGGCGGTGTCGACGAAGTTGCCGCCCGCGGCTGCGTACGCGTCCAGGACGGCGAAGGACTGCGCCTCGTCGGCGGTCCAGCCGAAGACGTTGCCGCCGAGAGCGAGGGGGAAGACGTGGAGGTCGGAGGTGCCCAGCTGGCGCAGAGAAGTCATGGGCTGGACAACACCGTCCCCGAGGGTCCCTATTCCAAGCGCCCGTCCCACCTCAACCAGGGGCGACAAGGCCCGGCCCGCTCACGCCGAGCGGGCCGGAAGCGGGTCAGACCGAGAGGCCCTTGCCGCGCAGCCAGGCCGCCGGGTCCACCCCGGCGCCGCCGGCCGTGTGGACCTCCATGTGCAGGTGCGGGCCGGTGACGTTGCCCGTCGCGCCCACGCGGCCGATGGTGTCCCCGGTCGCCACGGTCTGCCCGGCGGAGACCGTCATCGACGACATGTGGGCGTACCAGATCTCCGTACCGTCCTGGAGCTCCAGGACGACGCGGTAGCCGTACGAGCCGGACCAGCCCGCCGACTTGACCGTGCCGCCGTGCACCGCCTTCAGCGGGGTGCCCGTGGGGGCCGCGAAGTCGAGGCCGGTGTGCTGGCCGGAGGACCACATGGAGCCGGACTGGCCGTAGGTGGAGGTGAGCGTGTACGAGGAGAGCGGGAGGGCGTAGCTCGCGGCGAGCTTGGCCAGACGCTCGGCCTCCGCCTTCGCCGCCGCCTCCGCCTCGGCCTTCTTCTTCGCCGCCTCGGCTTCCTTCGCCGCCACGGTCTGCTGGGACTTCGCCTCGGCCGCCGCCTTCTCGGCCGCCGCCTTCTCCGCGGCCGCCTTCGCCTCGGCGTCGGCGGAGGCCTGCTGCTGCTCGGCCTGCTGGAGGATCCGGGCGCGCAGGACCTCGCCCGCGTCGGCGCCGGCCCGCTCCTGCGGCCGCTCTTCGCCGCCGGCGGGCGCGGTGGTCAGGGAGGCGGAGGTGAGGGGCGCCGGGTTGTTCGGCTCGGGGGTGGCGTCCTCGTCGGCGATCAGGGAGCCGACGCCCGGCAGCGAGGCGGGGTCCGGGAGGTGGTCGGTGACGGCGTCCGGCAGATCGGGCAGCGAGATGGAGACCGGCGGCTTGTCCTGCGCGGTGGCCATGCCGCCCGCGCCGACCGCGGCGATGACACCGACGCCGAGGACCGTGGAGCTACGGGCGAAGTTGGAGCGCTGCTTGGCGATGCGGTGACGGCCACGCACGGGCCGTACGGAGTCCTCGGTGGGGTTCCATTCACCCCACTCCTGCGTGTGCGCGTCCGCGCCCGGGGCACCCGAGGCACCGAACGAGTCGAAGGGAGCTTCGGGGGCAGGGCTGTTGGACGCCACGGAGGCGTACTCCTTTCCTTCCTTCTCGCCTACCGGGTTAGCTGACGGGTTCGGAGCAGGAAGGTCTCCTACGGGTCACGTTCGACCCGATTCACCCCAATGTGGTGGTTCCCCGGTTCCCTTGCGGGATTCGGCGCGTGCGCACGGTGCCGCCTCTTGCGACGGCTGGGACGACCGCACTGCGTTATCGAACGTTAATAGACACGGGGCTCTTATTCCAAGCCGTTCCTCTTGATCGTTAACGGTCCTGGCCTGGGCATACCGCTCATAAGAGGGGTGAACCGGGCGACTTGATCCCCCCTCAGCCCCACCCGCCAAACCCCATGAAATCTGATCGTTCGTCAAATGTTATGCGGAGCGGTGCGCTTCCACTACGGACCGCTACCGCCCACCACCGGCATCGTCCTGCGCCGCTCCGGCTGCCGCTGCCCCGGTCGGCTCACCGCCAGCAGCGCCATGTCGTCCGTCGAGCCGCCGCCCGTGTACCGCCGTACGTCGTCGACCAGCGCGTCCAGCAGCGCACCCGGCCCCGGGAAGATCCGCCCGGCCAGCCGCACCGCCGGGTCGTAGAACTCCCCCGCCGCGTCCCGTGCCTCCGACAGGCCGTCCGTGTAGAGCAGCAGCGTCGCGCCCGGCGGGTACGGCGCCTCGTCCGCCCGGTCCGGCCAGACCCCCAGCGCGCCCATGCCCAGCGGCAGCGCGGGGGCGCTCGGCTCCAGCAGATCCAGGTCCCCGTCGGCGTACAGCAGCAGCGGCTCGGGGTGCCCGCGGTTCACCACCCGTACCACCCCGTGCCCACGCGGGATCTCGGCGAGCACCGCCGTGGTGAACCCCTCGAAGGCGTCCAGATCGTCCCGCCGCGTGCCCTCCCGGGCCAGCGCCCGCTCCAGCCGCTGCGCCACGCCCTCCAGGGTGGACTCCTGCTCCGCGGCCTCCCGGAAGGCGCCCAGCACGATCGCGACGGCCTCCACGGCGTCGAGCCCCTTGCCCCGCACGTCCCCGACCACGAGCCGCACACCGTACGGCGTGTCCTGCACGGCGAAGAGGTCGCCGCCGATGAACGCGTCGGCCTGCGCCGCCTCATACCGCGCGGCGATCTGGAGCCCGCCGATCCGCTCGGCCGGCGCGGGCAGCACCGCCCGCTGCGCGGCCTCGGCGATCACCCGCGCGGAGGCGAGCCGCTCGCCGCTGCGCCGTACGACCCGGTTGATGAACACGGCGAGTGCGGAGACGGTGAGCACGGTCAGGGTCTCGGTCAGGTCCGGGACGTCGGTGATGGTCCTGTTGAAGATGTGCAGTCCGATGCTGGCGAGGACGGCGGCGATGCCGGTGAAAAGGGTCGTCCGCAGCGAGAAGAACGGCGCCGCGATCAGCGGGGCCGCGGAGAGCATCGGGGCGGCGGTGAACGCCGGCGGGGTGGCGAGGTCGAAGGCCACCCCACCGGCGATGACCAGCGGCGGCAACGCGCGGATGAACCGCCGCGCGCCCTCGGCGGGCCGTACCTCACCGCCGTTCCCGGCCGCGGGGTCCGGTCCGTCGGCCAGCCCGCTCGGGTCCTCGTCCGCCGATCGTTGCCCCACCTGTGCTCTCCCTGCCCGGCCCGGTGCGCCCTCGGCTGCGGACGGTACCGCGCCCCACCCGCCCTGGCCGGAGCCGCGCCGGGCGGCGAGCCGCCGTCGGCCGTCCGGGGGACGCCGGACAGGTCCACCCGCCCGACACGCGCACGGCCCATGGACAGTGGCCGGCATACGGCAAAGGCCCGGATCCAGGAGGATCCGGGCCTTCGTCGTGTTTCTTCAGTAGCGGGGACAGGATTTGAACCTGCGACCTCTGGGTTATGAGCCCAGCGAGCTACCGAGCTGCTCCACCCCGCGTCGGTGAACACCACCCTACGCCATGCTGGGCGGTGCCCTTCACCATTTTTGGTTTCCCGGACACACGGGGGTCACTCAGCAGCCGCAGTCGTCGGAATCGACGGGGGCGGTCAGCGGGTCGGTGTCGGGGGTCCGGGTGCCCTCCCAGGTCTCGTACGCGAAGCCTTCCCGCGCCCAGTACTCGAAGCCGCCGAGCATCTCCTTGACCTGGTAACCCAGCTGGGCCAGGGCGAGCGCCGCACGGGTGGCGCCGTTGCAGCCGGGGCCCCAGCAGTACGTCACCACGGGCACGGACTTGTCCAGGAGCTGCTCGGCCTGCTCGGAGATGAGGGCGGTCGGCAGGTGGACGGCGCCCGGGATGTGACCTTGGTCCCACGCGGCGGTGGAGCGCGAGTCCAGGACGACGAAGCCGGGGTCGCCGTCGGCGGCGAGCGCCGAGGCGACGTCCGAGACGTCGGCGTGGAAGGCGAGGCTGGCCGAGAAGTAGGCGGCGGCCGCGGCCGGGGCGGCCGGGGGAACGCGCAGGACGGGGTTCTGGGTGAGCTGCGTGGTGGTCATGGCAGAAAATCTACGGTTGTCGATCACCGCGCTGAAGTGCGGATTCCCGGTTGTTGGGGCCATCGGCCGGGGAATCCTGGGCGTTCGCGGGGCTCGAGCGGGAATCTCACGGACGCCCGTCACATCCCTCATTCCACGGGCGTCAGAGCGGTGAGGACACGACGAGGGAGCGGGCGATCGCGATGGACCAGAGTGGGTACGAGAGTGAGTTCCTTCTACGGCAGTTCGGGCACGAGGCGGCCCCGGAGCCGGACCGGGCTCCGGACCCGGCGCCGGACCCGGAGCAGGAGGCGCTGATCGCCGATTCGGTCGGGCTCGCGCTGCTCGTCGTCCTGGAGTCGCTGAAACCCGCTGAGCGGCTGGCGTTCGTCCTGCACGACATGTTCGCCCTGCCGTTCGAGGAGATCGCCCCGATCGTGGACCGTACGCCGGTCGAGGCGCGGCTGCTGGTGGCCGGGGCAAGGCGCCGTGTGCGGGGCCTGGGGCCGGTACCGGAGGGCGGTCGCGACGACTAGGCGCTGCCCGCCGCCCCGGCCGCCTTCCGGCTCTTCCGGGACCGGTACTCGGCGATCTTGGCGCGGTTGCCGCACCGGTCCATGGAGCACCAGCGGCGCCGACGGGCCTGGGAGTCGTCGAGGAAGAGCAGCGAACACTCCGGGTTCTCGCACTCCTTCACCCGGTCGAGGAGATCGCCGCCGAGCAGCAGCACGGCGTCCCGGGCGACGGTGGCGAGGGCCGCCGGCACGGGGCGCTCGGCCTGCCAGTGCAGGCCGCGGCCGGAGGGGCCCGCGGTGAGCTGCGGGGCGAGGTCGGGGTGGGCGGCGGCGGCGTTGAGGTGTGCGAGGTCGCCGGAGGCGGGGCCGTCGCCGTCCGACCGCGCGGCCTGGAGCAGCCGGTACACCACCTCCCGCAGGGCCCGCGCCTCGGTGAGCTCGGCGTCGCCGACCGGATCGGCCGTCGCCCCGAATCCCGCCTCGGCGATCCATCGCCGCAGGTCGGATGGGTGGGCGAGGCGTTCGATCCGGGTGGTGTGGCGCTTGCCCAGGGTGGCGACGAAGTCGAGGCAGGGGCGCCCGCCGATGAACCGGAAGGCGAGCTCGTCGGGCGTGGCTTCGGTACTCACCCCCTCACTCTATCGCCTTGACACCCATTGAACAGGTGTCGCATGGTGACACCCGTTCAGCAGGTGACACTGGTTCAACAGGTGTCACCGTTCAGTCAGGCGTCAACACAGGGGAGCTTCACATGCGTGCGGTACGGATCGACGAGTTCGGGGGCCCGGAAGTCCTCACCCCGGTGGAGCTGCCGGACCCGGCACCGGGCCCGGGCGAGGTGCTCGTACGCGTGGCCGCGGCCGGCGTGAACCGGGCCGACGCCCTCATCCGCTCCGGCGCCTACCACCGCGCCGGTCGCCCGCCGATCGTCCCCGGCCTGGAGGCGGCCGGCACGGTCGTCGCGGTGGGCGCGGGCGGCGAAGAGGTGGGCGAGGGCGGGCCGCGTCCCGGACAGCGGGTCATGGTCCTGGGCGCGCCCAATGCCCCCGGCTTCTACGCCGAATTGGCGGCGGTACGGGCCGACCGCGTCGTCCCCGTCCCCGACGCCCTGCCCCTCACCCATGCCGCAGCGCTGCCCACGGCCTGGCTCACCGCCTGGTACTGCCTGCACCGACTGGCCCGGACCGAGGCCGGGGACACCGTGGTGATCCAGGCCGCGGCGAGCGGCGTCGGCAGCGCGGCGGTCCAGATCGCCGCGGAGGCGGGCGCACGGGTCGTCGCCGTCGCGAGCTCCCCGGCCAAGGCGGCCTGGGCGGCCGAACTGGGCGCCCACGCCACCGTCGACACCGCCGCCCACCCCGGGGACGCCACGGTCGACGAAGTCCTCCGGCTGACCTCCGGCCAGGGCGCCACGGCGGTCCTGGACCTCGTCGGCGGTCCCACGTTCGCCCAGAGCCTGCGCGAGGTGGCGTACGGCGGCCGTGTGGTCGCCCTCGCCAACGTGGCCCTCACGCCGAGCACCGTCGACACCCGCGACTTCTACCCGAAGAACGCCTCCATCCACGGCTTCCAGCTCAGCAACCTCCTGGACCGCGGCTACGACCCCCGGCCCGACCTCGCCGCCCTCGCGGCGAAGGCTGCCTCGGGCGCGTACCGCATCCCGGTGGAAGCGACCTTCCCGCTGGCCCGCGCGGCCGAGGCCCACGCCCGCCTGGAGGAGCGCACGACCCGCGGCAAGATCATCCTGACGACCGGCGACGCGGACCGGATCGACGGCGCCGAAAATCTCTCCGACTCGGAACGATGAGTTCGACGCCCGCGGACGGTCCACCTTTCGACCGTCCCCACCCCATCGACGAGACAGGGCACCGCACATGACCAACACGGTGAAAGGCCCGGCCAGCTACTTCCCCTCCATCGAGAAGAAGTACGGCCGCCCGATCGCTGAGTGGCAGGACCTGATCCGCTCCTCACCCCTGACGAAGCACATGGAGCTGGTCTCCTGGCTCAAGACCGACCACGGCCTGGGCCACGGCCACGCCAACGCCCTGGTCGCCCACACCCTCGCCGAACAGACCGGCCAGTAACCAAAGCTGGCGGCGAACCGGGCATCGGCTGGGCGGAGCAGTATGCGGACGGGACGGGTGGCGGGCCGGGTTGAGCGGCCGAATGATCAGTACAGGCGCGCGCCCGCGCCCGCCCCTGTGCTGAATCGGAGCCCCCGTTGACTCCCAAGACCTATACACGCCAAGACACCACCGGAATCGAGCGCCGCCTGTGGGACGCGGTTGTACCCGGCGATGAGGTGATCGCCCAGTCGGGTGAGGAGGTGTCGGCAGGCCTCATCCGGCAGCTCGCCACGGGCACGGGCCTGCCGGAGAAGCCACACAGACTCCGCCTCACCGGAGCCCGGATCACCGGCCTACTGGACTTCGAGGCTGCGACGCTGCTCTGCCCGCTGGAACTCACGGACTGCGACCTCGACGTCGTCAATCTCGAGCAGGCGCAGGCTCCGGCGATCTACATCTGGGGCTGTCGCCTCACGCAGCTGAGCGGGTCCGAACTCCGCACCGAGAACGATCTGAACCTGGCCCGTTCTCGGGTGTCCGGCAAGGTGTTCCTCGTCGGAGCGCGCATCGGCGGCGCCCTCATTCTGGACGGTACGCACATTTCCAATCCGGGAGGCCACGCTCTGGTCGCCGACGGCGTCCGAGTGGACCAGGACCTGCGGTGCAACGAGTCCTTCCACGCCGAGGGCAACTCCCGGATGATCGGGGCCGAGATCCACGGCCAGTTCAGCGCCGTCGGGGGGCAGGTTCAGTCACGGCAACAGTCCCGACGGCTACGCACTGCGAGCCACGAGGCTCACCGTCAAAGAACACCTGGTGTGGAGGGGATTCGTCGCCGACAACGACGTGGATCTCCAGGGCAGCGTCATCGACGGCCGCTTCGACCTCGAGAAATGTGTGATCACCGGCCATCTGGACCTGACCGGCTCCACCATCGGGGGCACCTTGGAATGCTCCGGAGGTCACTTCATCCACACCGGGAAGATCGCGTTGGACCTGGCTCGCGCCGAGATCAAGCAACACGTGAACCTGCGAAACGGGTTCCTCGCCGATGGGCAAGTACTGCTCGCCGGAGCAACCATCGGCGGCGATCTCTCCTGCGAAGGCGGGCAATTCAGGCACGAAACGGACAGTGCCATCCTCGGCGACGCTCTCAGGGTCGGCGGGGACATCACCCTGGGCTCCAGGGACTTCGACGGCCACAACATCGCGGAGCACTTCTCCGCACATGGCCAAGTCGCCCTCACCCATGCCGTGGTCGGCGGGAGCCTCAACTGCATGGGCGGCCGATTCGACAACGCGAAACTCGTCGCCATCAGGGCACTTGGGCTTCAGGTCCAACGCAGCCTGACCTTCAGCAAGGGCACCTCGGTGACGGGTGCCATCGATCTGAGACGGGCCTCGGCACATGCTGCTCCACCGTCAGCGCACGCACGCGCCGCGAATGACGAAGCGCCCCGACCGATCAAGACCGGTCGGGGCGCTTCCCAGCAGGTCAGAGGGGCTTCCCCCTCCTACCGCCTTCGGTAGGCCGTGTGGGACTCGAACCCACAACCAACGGATTAAAAGTCCGCTGCTCTGCCAATTGAGCTAACGGCCCTCGGCGCGTCATCCCCGAGCATAGCCCGACGGGGCCGGTGAGCCGATCGGGTATCGGATCATCGGCCCCGTCGTCGTGCTCGAACGCCCCTAGAAGAGGCCCTTCATGCTGCCGAAGCCGCTGCCGATCTGCACGGCCGCGCCGAAGGAGCCCTTGCCGTCGCCGCTCATCCGGTGGAGGCGGCCGGACGTGTCCCGGGCCACCAGGTCCGGCTTGCCGTCAGCGGTGAGGTCACCGGCGCCGACGATCGCGTTGTACGAGCCGCCCCAGCTGGAGAAGATCTTCACCGCGGTCTTCACGCCGCCCGTACGGCCGTCGTAGCGGTAGGTCACCCCGGTCGTCTTACGGCCGATCAGGTCACCGAGGCCGTCGCCGTTGAGGTCGCCCACACCGACGATGTGGTTGAAGCCACCCCAGCCGGTGCCGATCTTCACGCCGGGCGCCACCGTGCCGTTGGTCCGCGCGGTGAAGAGGTACAGATCACCGTTCTTGCGGCCGACGAGATCGGTCAGGCCGTCGCCGCTCAGGTCACCGGGCGCGGTCAGTACGTCGAAGCCGGCGAAGCCGGTGCCGGCCTTGGTGTACGGCGCGGACGGGGTGAGCGCCTTGCCGCAGCCGGGCTTGTAGGTGCGCAGTTCGCCGCCGGGCATCCGCACGAGTACGTCGTTGCACCGGTCGCCGTTCACGTCGCCGACCGGGACGGCCGTGACGCCCGCGGGCCAGCCGGCGCCCACGGTCTTGCCGGAGACAGTGCCGGCGGCCGTGCCGTGCCAGAAGTCCAAGGACCCGGCGCCGGTGAGGGCGAGCAGATCCGGGACGGCGTCGGGGAGGGACCCCGTACCGGCGTAGTCCCGCGCCACCGGCGCGGCGCCGCGCAGCTGCATCCGACCGGAGGCGGTCAGCTCCGCGCCCCGGCCGTCGGCGGGCCGCGCCGTCAGGGCCCAGGTGTACGCGCCGTCGGCGGCGAACCGCCCCGCCGCGTCCTTGCCGTCCCACGAGGCGCCCAGTGCGCCGCGGGTCTCGCCGCCGGTGAGCGTGCGGACGGTCTTGCCGGTCAGCGTGTGCGTGAGGGTGAGCTGCCAGGACGCGACCGGCTTGGAGAGCCACCAGCGGGGCGCCCAGGCACCCGCCTTGACGTTCGCGGTGGCCGGGACCTCCGCGTCGGCGGCGGTGAGGGCGGAGGCCGGTACGCCGGACGGGACGACGTGGATGGCATCCTCGGCGTCCACGTACGCCACCGCGCCGCCGGAGCGGTCCACGGTCCAACCGCGGCCCTTCGCGGCCACGCGCGGCGTCCCGATCTGGCGGGTTCCGGTCGTGCCGCGTACGTCCGTGGTGGAGAGCACGCCGTTCTTCTGCCAGGCCACGTAGCCGTCACCGAGCAGGGCGCCCTCGTGCTTCGGCAGGGGCACGGACTTCTTGGTGACCGTGTCGTACACCCCGGAGCCCTGTTCGCCGCAGTCCCAGTACAGCGCCGTGCCGACCGCCTGGATGTCGTTGATCCCGCAGTCGGCGATCTTGATCGTGTCGCCGGACTTGCCCGTGCGGACGTTGCGGTTGCTCACGTTGCCGAGTCCGTCGACCGTGGTCCACAGCGTGCTGCCGCTGAGCGCAAAGGGGCTCTTGCTGCCCTGCGAGAAGAGCTGCTTGCCCGTGGGGGCGTCGAAGACCTCAGGGGTGAGGTCGGACCGGTGCCAGGCGGCGACATGGCGGCCCGACACGCGCACGTCGTCCTTCGCGGAGTCCCGGAAGTAGACCGGCTTCGTCCAGCGGGACGTGCCGTCGTTCGCCACGTGGGCCAGCTGTCCCTGCTTGTCCCGCAGGAACCAGCCCTCGCTGGTGGAGCGGACCTCGGCGTCCGGGGCGACCTCGAACCGATCGGTGCGCTTGCCGGCCTTCAAGGGCCCCGCGACGGTCAGGTCGACGGTGCGCAGCCGGTTGGCGATGCCCTCGTCGGTGGGGACCCGCTCGACCGTGCTCAGCCGTCCGTGGTCGAGCGCGATCCCGGTGATCGCCGTACGGGTCACCGGCGCGTCCGCGACCTTCGTGACGTCGAGCCCGCCGCCCGCCCCGGGCCGGACCGCGTACACGCCCTGGCCGGTGCCCTCGCCCGTGTCGGCGCGGCCGATCAGCATCGAGCCGTCGGCCTTGAAGGCCGGCATGGCGGTGGCTCGTTCGAAGAGGACCTTCTCGGCCCCGCCACCCACCGGCACGGCGACGACGCGCCAGGCGAGGTCCGAGTACGGTACGACCTCCTCGCCCGTCGAGATGCGCCGGGCGATCAGGACCTGGTCGCCGACGGTCCCCAGCAGCCTGGCGCCCTCGCGGCCGGCGATGGTGAGCTCGTGAACGGCCTTCTGGAAGTCGCCCACCGCGAAGACCTTCACCCGGCCGTCGTCGTGCCACTGCGTCACATGGGTGCCGCTCGACTCCGTACCGAAGGGGACGTCTTCGAGCCTGGTCGCCGGGCCCTGCCCGTCCCGGACGATCCGGCTGACGAGCGTGAGCTCCCCGTACTTGCGGGCCACATAGATCCCGCCCCGGTCCCAGGTCAGCGGGAGCACCTCGTCGGCGCCGGACATCGGCACCTTCCGGTCGTCGAGCTGCCCGTCCTTCCAGGTGAGCACGTGCAGATCGCCCGCGGCGCGGCCGCTGCGGGTCTCCTCGGTCACCACGGCGTCGGCGAAGACGCCGAAGAGGGACTGCCCGTCGGGTATCCGGACGGTCCGCTCCGAGCCGTCCCTCATGTCGCGCTGGACGATGCTCGATCCGTCGCCCACGAAGGCGACGATGTCGGAGTCCGTGCCGTAGATGGTCTTCATCCCGGCCGGGAGGGGCACGGGCTTGGTCGTGCCGTCGGCGTACGAGGTCCAGTGGAAGCCGCCGGACATCGTGCCGTACAGATACCCCGTCTCACCGGCCTGCTGGAGCACGGCCGCGTTGGCGTCCGGTGTCCGCTCCGCCGGGATGGTCAGCGTCCCCTGCGGCAGCTCGGCGGCGAACGCCGGGCCCGAGGTGAGAGGTGCGAGTCCGGCCGTGATGCCCGCGACCACGGCCGTGGCGACAGCACTCCGTACCAGTGCATGGCGATTCAAGTTCAGTTTCTCCCCAGAAAACCGCTCGAAGGCGCGGAAGAAGACGCCGGCCCCCCGGCCTGAAGCGCCCCGCGCATGTGCGTTCGACACTAACAGGAGAAAACGATCTTCGCTGCCAGTTTTTTAACGCGTTCAAAATGCCGAAGGCCCGCGCCACACCGGTCAGGTGTGATGCGGGCCTTCGGCCTCAGCTCAGCTCAAGCTCAGCAGCTCAGCTCAATCAGCCGTTGCGCTTCCAGCGCGGCTTGTCGTCGCGGCGGCCGCCACCGAACGAGCCGGAGCCGGAGCCGGTGGAGCCACGGTGGTCGTCGCGGCGGAAGCCACCCGAGGGGCGGTCGTTGTCCCGACGGAAGCCACCACCCGAGGGGCGGTCGTCACGACGGTCACGGTTGAACGGACGGTCGCTGCCACGGTGGCCGCCGGACGGGCGGTCGTCGCGACGGAAGCCACCACCGGAGGGGCGGTCGTCACGACGGAAGCCGCCACGGTCGTCACGGTCGTCACGACGGAAACCACCCGACGGACGGTCGTTGTCCCGACGGAAGCCACCACCCGAGGGGCG
>NZ_JBVKAP010000004.1:29492-717905 GCF_055639315.1 Streptomyces sp. NPDC039465
ACGCTCGTCACGACGGTCACGGTTGAACGGACGGTCGTTGTCCCGACGGAAGCCACCACCGGAGGGGCGGTCGTCACGACGGAAGCCACCACGGTCGTCACGGTCGTCACGACGGAAACCACCCGACGGACGGTCGTTGTCCCGACGGAAGCCACCACCCGAGGGGCGCTCGTCACGACGGTCACGGTTGAACGGACGGTCGTTGTCCCGACGGAAGCCACCACCGGAGGGGCGGTCGTCACGACGGAAGCCACCACGGTCACCACCGCGGTCGTCACGACGGTCACCACCGCGGTCGTCGCGGCGGTCACGGCGGTCGAAGTTGCCCCGGTCGTCGCGGCGCTCGAACGCCGGACGCTCCTGGCGCTCCGGGCGCTCCTCAACCACCGGCGCGGCCGCGGCGGCGACCTCGGCCTCGGCGGCCTCCGTCACCTCGGCGATCGCGGCCTGCGGGTCTTCGCCGCGCTCACGGGCGGCGCGGGCCACCAGACGGTCGGCCTCCTCGCGGAGCTCGGCCGCGCGGCGCTGGACGCGCTCCAGCTGGCGGGTGAGGTCCACGACCTCACGCTCGGCCTGCTTGGCGGCGTTGTTGGCGGAGTCGGCCTGGACCTCGGTCAGCGAACGGGCGCCGGTGATCTCGGCGACCTCCGGGTCGAACGCCCCGGCGCCGCCCACGATGTGGCGCGAGGCGTCGACGCCCGCGTCCTCCATCAGACGGAAGATCTGGCGGCGCTGGTGCGGCAGCGCCAGCGAGACGACCACACCGGAGCGGCCGGCGCGGGCGGTACGGCCCGAGCGGTGCAGGTAGTCCTTGTGGTCACCGGCCGGGTCCACGTTCAGGACCAGGTCGATGCCGTCGACGTGGATACCGCGGGCGGCGACGTCGGTGGCGACCAGCGCGTTGACGTAGCCGTCCTTGAAGTCGGCCAGGACGCGGGTACGGGCACCCTGCGTCATACCGCCGTGCAGCGCGTCCGCCTTCACGCCCGCCTCGACGAGCTGCTCGGCGATGCGGTCGGCGCCCAGCTGGGTCCGTACGAAGATGATCGTGCGGCCCTTGCGCGCGGCGATGGCGGCGGTGACCGGGGCCTTGTCCTTCGGCTTCACGACGAGGACGTGGTGGGTCATGGTCGTGACGTTGCCCTGGGCGCTGTCGACCTCGTGGCTGACCGGGTTGTTCAGGTAGCGCTTGACCAGCGTGCCGATCTCGTTCTCCATGGTGGCGGAGAAGAGCATGCGCTGGCCGCCCTCGGGGACCTGGTCGAGCAGCTCGGTGACCTCGGGCAGGAAGCCCAGGTCGGACATCTGGTCGGCCTCGTCGAGGACCGCGACCTTGACCTGCTCCAGGGAGCAGGCGCCGCGGTTGATGATGTCGCGCAGACGGCCCGGGGTGGCGACGAGGATGTCGACGCCGCGCTCCAGGGCGTAGATCTGGTTGCCCATGGACGTACCGCCGCAGACGACCTTGATCTTCAGGCCGAGCACGTCGCCGTAGGGCTGGAGGGCGTCCGCGACCTGCATCGCGAGCTCACGGGTCGGGGTGAGGATGACCGCGCGGGGCTTCTTCTTCTCGGTGTGGCCGCCGGCCAGCTGGGCCAGCGTCGGCAGACCGAAGGAGAGGGTCTTGCCGGAGCCGGTACGGCCACGGCCGAGGATGTCCTTGCCGGCCAGGGCGTCCGGGATGGTCGCCGCCTGGATCGGGAAGGGCGTGGTCACACCGTTCTGCGCGAGCTTGCGCACGACGCCCTCGGGCAGGCCCAGGTCGCCGAAGGTGACCGTCGGCTCGGCGGCCTCGGCCTCGACGTCGTCGGCGGCGTCCGCGGCCTCGACGGCCGCCTCGATGACGGTCTCGACGGCGTCGGAGACGACGATCTCGTCGTTCTCGTCGTTCTGGGGCAGGACGGTGTGGTCAGAACTGAAAATGGACATGCGAAATGCGAAACCTTCCGGAGTCTCGGCACGCGCCCGTCAACTCCGTGTTTCGCACTACGACCGCCTCAATGCGGTCAGCCACGGCAAGGGAGAGAACGCGCCACGCGGCGCTCTTCTGTGGCTTTTCCACCAAGAGGGCCGGGCAAATGGGATCAAACGATCTACCACCATACGCACCCTCCCCCACCCAACGCAAACTGACCTCCGTCACACCGGTCCGACCTGCGGCGATGCCTCCGGTTCCGTATGCGTCTCCTCCCCGTCCGCCGCCTTCATCGCCCCCATGTGGGTCTCCGCCGCCGGGCTCGCGGAGGGCGGGTCGGACGGCTTCGGGGGCTCCGGCGTCGGGCTCGGCGGCGGCTCCTCCACCGGCGGGGTGGACGCGGGCGGAGTCGGCTCCTCCTCCGGCGGCACCGGATCGCCCCCACCGCTCGGCTCCGGCGGCCGGGGCTGCGGCGAGGGGTCGCCACCCGGCCGGCCAGGGCCCGCGGGCTTCCCGGACGGCGCCGGCGAGGCCCCGGGGGCGGCCGAGGCCTTGCCACCCTTGCCCGGCTCGGCGGCCTCGTCCTCCGGCGCGCCGGACTCGCCCGACGTACCCACCGGGTCGTGCCCCGTACGGCCATGAGCCCCGCCGGACCGCTCGGCACCGGCGTCCGGGTCGGCCGCCTCCCCCCGCCGGTCGGCGGACTTGGACGGCGTGGGCTTGCTTGCGTCGTCGCTCACGCTCATGCAGCCGCTCAGGCTGCCGGCGGAGGCCGCGACCGCGAGCGCGGTGACGGCCCATCTGACGGGTGCGGGCAGGGCGGACAACTGGCGCACGAGGGGCACCTCCGGGGGCACGGAACGGCGGGCAAGGGCAAGGGATCCCCCTGCCCAACTCCCGGCGCACCGCAAGGGACACGCCCGCGCGCCCCACCGTCCGCCACCGCACGCGCCGCCGCGCGCCCCGCCCCGGGCCGACCGTCACCCCGCCGCGCGCCCGCACCCGAAGCCCGCCCCAGGTCAGCCCACGACCGCGCCGCTCACCCGGGTCCGCGCGCGCCGCTCACCCGTACCCGAGGGCGTGCAACCTCTCGTCGTCGATGCCGAAGTGATGGGCGATCTCGTGGACCACGGTGATCTCCGTCTCGGCCACGACGTCCTCGCGGGACTCGCACATCCGCAGCGTCGGCCCCCGGTAGATCGTGATCCGGTCCGGCAGCACCCCCGCGTACCACTCACCGCGATCCGTCAGCGGAGTCCCCTCGTACAGCCCGAGCAGCTCCGGATCCTCCGCCGGGGGTTCGTCCTCCACGAACACCGCGACGTTGTCCATCAGCCGCGTCAGCTCCGGGGGGATCCGGTCCAACGCCTCGGCGACCAGCTCCTCGAACTCCTCGCGTGTCATCTCCAGCACCCCACCATTGTCACGCAGTTCACACCGGCCCACAGAGGGGCGCGGAGGGGGCATGCCCGCGGTCACGACCGGGCATACGGGACCAATGGTCCGAGATCTCTCCCTCGCCCGTGCACGACCCCTGCGCCGCGTGCTCGCCCTCGCCGCCGTCGCCGTCCTCGGCGCCTGGCTCGGCCTGCTCGTCGTCGGCAGCATCACCGGCCTCGGGGGCATCCGCACCCCCGTCGGCCCCGTGGACACCCGGATGGCCCTGGAGCCCTCCCTCAACGGCGGCACCCGAATCGACGTCCCCCCATTGGGCGCACTCGACCTCGCCTCACACACCGCGCCCCTGCGGCTGGACGTGGCCGTCGACCGCCTCGACCCGGTCCGCTCCCGTGCGCTGGTCGAGCACCCCGAACGCATCTCGGGCCTCCAGGAGGAGATCGCCCAGGACGTCACCACCGGCGCCCGCGACCTGGCCCTGCGCTCCGCCGTCGCCATCGTCACCGGCGCCACCGCCCTCGGCCTCGTCGTCTTCCGCACCCCCCGCCGCGCCCTCGCCTGCGGCGGCCTCGCGCTCGCCCTGCTCGCCTCCTGCGGCATCAGCGCGTACGCCACCTGGAACCCGAAGTCCGTCCTGGAGCCGAAGTTCTCCGGCCTGCTGAGCAGCGCCCCCTCCGTGGTCGGCAACGCCCGCTCGATCGTCACCGAATTCGACGTCTACCAGAAGGAGTTGGCGCGCCTGGTCACCAACGTCACCCGGCTGTACGACGCCACCTCCACGCTCCCCACCTACCAGCCGGACCCCGGCACGATGCGGGTCCTGCACGTCTCCGACATCCACCTCAACCCGGCGGCCTGGCACATCATCAGCTCCCTTGTGGAGCAGTACGACATCAACGTGATCATCGACTCCGGCGACACCATGGACCACGGCAGCGCCGCCGAGAACGCCTTCCTCGACGCCATCCCCGACCTGGGCGCGCCCTACGTCTGGGTGCGGGGCAACCACGACTCGCGGACCACCCAGAGCTACCTGTCCCGGCTCAAGAACACCCACGTCCTCGACGACGGCCGGGCCGTCACCGTCGGCGGGGTGCGGATCGCGGGCATCGGCGATCCGCAGTTCACCCCGGACCGCTCGGTCCTCGCCCCGGGCGACGACGCCGAGCGCCGCGCCGGGAGCCGGCTCGCCGCCGCCCTGCGCGCCCAGCAGCGGGCCGGCACCCCCGTCGACATCGCCGTCGCCCACAACCCCGTCGCCGCCCGCGAGACCGACGGCGCGGTGCCGCTGGTCCTGGCCGGGCATGTGCACCGCCGGGAGTTCTCCGCCCTGCCCGGCGGCACCCGCCTCAAGATCGAGGGCTCGACCGGCGGCGGCGGGCTGCGCGCCGTGCAGAACGAGACCCCCGAGAAGGTGCACGCCTCGGTCCTCTACCTCGATCGGACCAACCGCCGCCTTCAGGCCTGGGACGAGATCACCCTCGGCGGCCTGGGCCTGACGACGGCCGAGGTCAGCCGCCATCTGCCAGGGCCGTGAACCGGCCCGGGGGGCGGGGCCGCGGGCCCCGCCCGGAAACCGTTTTGGCGATAGCCCCCGGCATCCCATATGCTTCTCACGTCCCCGACGCGCTGCAAAGCGCCCAGGTGGGCCCTTAGCCCTCATCGTCTAGTGGCCCAGGACGCCGCCCTTTCAAGGCGGTAGCACGGGTTCGAATCCCGTTGGGGGCACGCTTTACCGTGTGCGAGACTCGTCTCGCACTACGCTTGGTCCTGTGGAGCAGTTTGGAGTGCTCGCCACCCTGTCAAGGTGGAGGCCGCGGGTTCAAATCCCGTCAGGACCGCTGTGGTCACGCGAGTGATCGCGTGGCTGGGTAGCTCAGTTGGTACGAGCGATCGCCTGAAAAGCGATAGGTCGCCGGTTCGACCCCGGCCCCAGCCACCACCCGAAGGCCCCGTCCGATGGACGGGGCCTTCGCCGTTCCCCTACGCCCTCTCCCGGCGGCGCCACCCACGCACACCCAGCACGAGCGAGACGACCGCGACCACCGCCATCAGCAGCGCCCAGTCCGGTACGGCCCGGCCGAGGCCGGAGACCCGCTGCTCTACGGCGAACGAGTCGTCCACGGAGAGCAGCCCCGGCAGGGCCGTCGTGCCGTCGAAGACCAGGAAGAGCGTGCCGAGCGCGAGGAAGAACAGCCCGGACAGCAGCGACGTGGTGTGCAGCTCGACGCGTCCGAGGCGCACGGCCCGCCCGCGCAGCCACCGCCGGCGCCCCAGGTCGTAGCGCTCCCACAGCAGCGCGAGCAGGAACAGCGGCACGGCCATCCCCAGCGCGTAGACCGCGAGGAGCAGCCCGCCGTACGCCGGGGAGCCGCTGAGCGCGGCCACCGTCAGGACACTGCCGAGGATCGGCCCCGCGCAGAACCCGGCCAGGCCGTAGACCAGCCCCAGGGCGTAGACGGACAGGGCGCTCGTCGGACGGATGCGGCCGCTCGCCTCGGCGATCCGGCGGGAGGCGAAGCCGATGCCGAGGACCTGGAGCACGCCGAGGACGATGATCAGCCAGCCGCCGAGGGCGACCAGCAGGTCCCGGTGGCCGTAGAACAGCCGCCCGGCGAAGGAGCCGGCGGCGCCCAGCGGGACGAGGGTGGTGGCGAGACCGGCGTAGAAGATGCCGGTACGGGCCACCAGCCGGGTCGTGGAATCGATCGAGTACGCGAAGAAGGCGGGCAGCAGCAGGGCGCTGCACGGGCTGAGCAGGGCGAGGAGGCCGCCGAGGAAGGCGGCCAGATAGCCGATGTCGGGGGTCACCGGCCGGTCTCCTCCGGGGAGGCGGAGGCACCGGAGGACGGCGTCGCCCCGGACGAGGCACCCGCCGCCCCGCCGGGCTTCGCGCCCGGCTTCTTCGCCGCGTCCGCCTTGGCCGCCTCGATGGCCTGGGTGAAGGCCTCCATGGGCTGGGCCCCGGCGATCGGACGGCCGTTGACCAGGAAGGACGGGGTCGAGGTCGCGCCCAGCGCGTACGCCTGCTCCTGGTCCTTGCTCACCGCCGCCCGCGCCGCGGCGCCGTCGGTGTCCCGCAGGAACCGCTCCAGGTCCGGCACGCCGGCCTCCTGGGCCAGCGCCTTGAGCCGGTCCTTGCCGAAGCCCTTCTCCTTGGCGCCCTCGGCATAGGCAGCCTTGTGGAACTCCCAGAACCGCCCCTGCTGCCCGGCCGCCCACGAGCCCCGCGCGGCCGCCTCCGACTCCTCGCCGAAGATCGGGAAGTTCCGCCACTCGATGCGCAGGGTGCCGTCGCCGACGTACTTCTCGATCAGCGCGGGCTCGGTGTCCCGGGCGAACTTCCCGCAGTACCCGCACTTGAAGTCGGCGTACTCGATGAGCACGACCGGCGCGTCCGCGCGGCCCACGGCGAGCGGGTCCTTGGCGTCACGGCGGGCGTACTTCTCCAGCTCCGGATAAACCCCCGCGCGCGGCCCGGCCGAGCTCACGGCGGCCGGGCCGGAGCCGGCTTCTCCGCCCTGGTCGGGCCGGGTCGCGGTGTACGAGACGACGCCGAGCAGGACGGCGGCCACGGCGACCCCGGCACCGAGCGCGAGCGGCTTGAACGTGGACCTGGACGTGGACGTGGACATGAGGGAACTCCTGAGCGCATGCGATTACGAAAAGGCACAAAAGGGATGGCGGAGAGGGGACGGGTCCCGTCGGCGCCGGGCTATACGCGCAGGATCGAGAGGTCCACGGGAGAGGGCGGGACGAGCTCCGGCGGCTCATGGCCGGGGACGAGGCTCCGTATGGGAGCGTCGGCGCCCCAGGCACCGGCCGCACCCCGCATGTCATGGAGCGCGGGCAGCAGCTCGGCCGAGGAACCGGCGCGCGGCGGGGTGGCGGGCCCCGCGCCGCCGCCGTCGGGGGCGCTCTTGCCGCAGCCGGGCGCCTGCTGGTGGTCGACGACGGTCACGGCGGGGGCGGGCCTGGTCTCGGCCGCCGACACCCCCGAGCAGACCATGAGCCCCAGGAGCGCCCCGAGCACCACCAGCGCCAGGGCCGCGAAGCGGCGCACGGGGCTGGAGGCGCGAGTCATGCCCGAAATGGTACGGGTCCCCGCCCGGGAGCCGCCGCCAACCGGCCACCGGCTCTGCCCGGCAGAGCCCGGCCACCGGCCCCGGCCCGGCAGAACCCGGCCCCCGGCACCACCGACCGGCCGCCGGCGCTGCCCCGGCAGAGCCCACCGCCACCAGGCCCGGCCCCGCCCCGCAGAGCCCGCCGCCACCGGCCATCCGCCCCGCCCTACACGGCCCGGCGCCCGAGAGCCGGAAATGGGTTCGCCACCCTCGCGGCCCGGGTGAGACCCTGGTCTCCGTATGTCTACTTCCTTCGCCGCTCTCCAGACACTGCTGGCCGAGGTCTCGCTGCGGGACGCACACCGGCTCGGCCGCCGTCTCGAAGGCGCCCGCCGCATCCGTAAGCCCGAGGCCCGGGACGCCGTCCTGGACGAGATCGCCGCCGAGGCCGGCAAGGCCAAGGAGCGGGTCGCGCTGCGCGCGGGACGGGTGCCCCCGGTCTCGTACCCCGAGCAGCTCCCGGTCAGTCAGAAGAAGGACACGATCCTGGAGGCGATACGGGACCATCAGGTCGTGATCGTCGCCGGTGAGACCGGTTCCGGAAAGACGACCCAGATCCCCAAGATCTGTCTGGAGCTCGGGCGTGGCGTCCGGGGCATGATCGGGCACACCCAGCCCCGCCGGATCGCCGCCCGCACGGTCGCCGAGCGGGTCGCGGACGAGCTGAAGACCCCCCTCGGCGAGGCGGTCGGCTGGAAGGTCCGCTTCACCGACCAGGTCAATCCGGACGCGACCTTCGTCAAGCTGATGACCGACGGCATCCTGCTCGCCGAGATCCAGACGGACCGCGAGCTGCGTGCCTACGACACGATCATCATCGACGAGGCCCACGAGCGGTCCCTCAACATCGACTTCCTGCTCGGCTACCTCGCCCAGCTGCTCCCGAAGCGCCCCGACCTCAAGGTCGTGATCACCTCCGCGACGATCGACCCGGAGCGCTTCTCCCGCCACTTCGGCGACGCCCCGATCGTGGAGGTCAGCGGCCGGACGTACCCCGTCGAGGTGCGCTACCGCCCTCTGCTGGAAGAAGACACCGAGGACTCCGACCGCGACCAGATCACCGCGATCTGCGACGCCGTCGACGAGCTCCAGGGCGAGGGCCCCGGCGACATCCTGGTCTTCCTCTCCGGCGAGCGCGAGATCCGCGACACCGCGGACGCGCTCAACAAGAAGCAATACCGATTCACCGAGGTCCTCCCCCTCTACGCCCGCCTCTCGCACGCCGAGCAGCACCGTGTCTTCCAGCCCCACACCGGCCGCCGGATCGTCCTCGCGACCAACGTCGCCGAGACCTCGCTGACGGTCCCGGGCATCAAGTACGTGATCGACCCGGGCACCGCCCGTATCTCCCGCTACAGCCACCGCACCAAGGTCCAGCGCCTCCCGATCGAGCGGATCAGCCAGGCCAGCGCCAACCAGCGCAAGGGCCGCTGCGGCCGTACGTCGGACGGCATCTGCATCCGGCTGTACGACGAGGACGACTTCAACGCCCGCCCGGAGTTCACCGACGCCGAGATCCTGCGGACGAACCTCGCCTCCGTCATCCTCCAGATGACCGCGGCCGGCCTCGGCGACATCGAGAAGTTCCCCTTCATCGACCCGCCGGACCACCGCAACATCCGCGACGGCGTACAGCTGCTCCAGGAGCTCGGTGCGATCGACCCGGCGGAGAAGGACCCGAAGAAGCGACTGACGCAGACCGGGCGGAAGCTGGCCCAGCTGCCGGTCGACCCGCGGCTGGCCCGGATGGTCCTGGAGGCCGACAAGAACGGCTGCGTACGGGAAGTGATGGTGATCGCGGCCGCGCTCTCCATCCAGGACCCGCGCGAGCGGCCCGCCGACAAGCAGACCCAGGCCGACCAGCAGCACGCCCGCTTCAAGGACGAGACCTCCGACTTCCTCGCGTATCTGAACCTGTGGCGGTACGTGCGCGAGCAGCAGAAGGAGCGCGGCTCGTCCTCCTTCCGCCGGATGTGCAAGCAGGAGTATCTGAACTTCCTGCGGATCCGCGAGTGGCAGGACATCTATTCGCAGCTGCGCACGGTCGCCAAGTCGATGGGGATCCACCTCAACGAAGAGGACGCGCCCGAGCAGCACGTCCATGTGTCGCTGCTCGCCGGCCTCCTCTCCCACATCGGTCTGAAGGACACCGACAAGAACGAGTACCTGGGCGCCCGCAGCGCCAAGTTCGCGATCTTCCCGGGCTCGGCGCTCTTCAAGAAGCAGCCGAAGTTCGTGATGTCGGCCGAGCTGGTGGAGACCTCGCGGCTGTGGGCCCGGGTCAACGCCAAGGTCGAGCCCGAGTGGGTCGAGCCGCTCGCACAGCACCTGCTCAAGCGCACGTACAGCGAGCCGCACTGGGAGAAGGACCAGGCGGCCGTGATGGCCTACGAGCGGGTCACGCTCTACGGCGTCCCGATCGTCGCCCAGCGGAAGATCAACTACGGCCGGATCGACCCCGAGGTCTCCCGCGAGCTGTTCATCCGCAACGCCCTGGTCGAGGGCGACTGGCGCACCCACCACAAGTTCTACGCCGACAACCGCAAGCTGCTCACCGAGGTCGAGGAGCTGGAACACCGGGCGCGGCGGCGGGACATCGTCGTCGACGACGAGACCCTCTTCGACTTCTACGACCACCGCATCCCCGACCATGTCGTCTCCGGGGCGCACTTCGACTCCTGGTGGAAGCAGAAGAAGCGCGAGGAGCCCGAACTCCTCGACTTCGAGCGGGAGATGCTGCTCACCGAGAAGGCGGCCGGGGTCACCAAGGACGACTACCCCGACTCCTGGCGGCAGGGGCAGCTCAAGTTCAAGGTGACGTACCAGTTCGAGCCGGGCGCGGACGCGGACGGCGTCACCGTCCACATCCCGCTCCAGGTCCTCAACCAGGTCACGGACGAGGGCTTCGACTGGCAGATCCCGGGCCTGCGGGAAGAGGTCGTCACCGAGCTGATCCGGTCACTGCCCAAGCCGATCCGCCGGCACTACGTCCCCGCGCCGAACTACGCCACCCGCTTCCTGGAGCGGGCGGTCCCCCTCCAGGAGCCGCTGACGGTCACGCTGGCGCGCGAGCTGAAGCGGATGGTCGGGGTGCCCGTCGAGGCGGACGACTTCGACCTGAGCCGCGTCCCCGACCATCTGAAGATCACCTTCCGGATCGTCGACGAACGGCGCCGCAAGCTCGCCGAGAACAAGGACCTGGAGACGCTCAAGCTCCAGCTGCGCCCCAAGGCCCGCCAGGCCCTCTCCAAGGCCGCCGCGGCGACCGCGGGGCCCTCGGGCGAGTCCATCGAGCGCACGGGCCTCACGGACTGGACGATCGGCACGCTGACGAAGGTCTTCGAGACCCGCCGGGCCGGCCAGCCCGTGAAGGCCTACCCCGCGCTCGTGGACGCCGGCGAGACCGTGGCCGTACGCCTCTTCGACACCGAGGCCGAGCAGGCCCAGGCGATGTGGCAGGGCACCCGGAAGCTGATCATGCTGAACATCCCGGTGAACCCTGCGAAGTTCGCCTCGGACAAGCTCAGCAACCAGCAGAAGCTCGCCCTCTCCCGCAACCCGCACGGCTCGGTGCAGGCCCTCTTCGACGACTGCGCGACCGCCGCGGCGGACAAGCTGATCGCCGACCACGGCGGGCCGGCGTGGGACGAGGAATCGTTCCGCAAGCTCTTCGACAAGGTCCGCGCGGACCTCGTCGACACGACCGTACGGACCGTGGGGCAGGTCCAGCAGATCCTGGCGGCCTGGCAGGCGTGTGAGCGCCGCCTGAAGGCCACCAACAGCCTGGTGCTCCTCAACAACGTCCAGGACGTCCGCGACCAGCTGGCGTGGCTCATGCCGGCGGGCTTCGTCACCAAGACCGGCCTGCGCCGACTGCCGGACCTGATGCGCTATCTCGTAGCCGTGGACCGCCGTCTGCAGCAGATGCCGACGGGGGCCCAGCGCGACACCACGCGCATGGAGAAGGTCCACGAGATGCAGGACGAGTACGCCTGGCTCCTGGAGCAGCTGCCGCAGGGGCGGCCGGTGCCGCGCGAGGTCCTGGACATCCGCTGGATGATCGAGGAACTGAGGGTCAGCTACTTCGCGCACGCGCTGGGCACGGCCTATCCGGTGTCGGACAAGCGGATCGTGAAGGCCATCGACGCGGTCGTCGGCTCCTGACCACGATCGGGTTCGACCCCACCCCCTGACCTGCTGTACAGTCTCTCTCGCAGCCAAGCACGAATCCGGCTGCGAAACCTGGTCCTGTGGAGCAGTTTGGAGTGCTCGCCACCCTGTCAAGGTGGAGGCCGCGGGTTCAAATCCCGTCAGGACCGCAAGCGTGAGAGCCCGCACCGATCGGTGCGGGCTCTCTGCATGTGGCGAGGCCGCCTGGACGACACCGGAAGGCCGCGCCACGCGGCGGAGCCGCGAATCGACACAGCAAATCCCGTCAGGACCGCAGTAGAAGAAGGCCCGCACCGATTGGTGCGGGCCTTCTTCGTGTCCCATCCCTTGACGGGGTCATCTGCCGCCGGTACCCCAGACATCAGGGAAGCGGGGTCCCACACCGGAGGTGCGCGCATGGCGGCGGCATCCACTGCGAGGCACGAGACGCGCGCGCTGCTGCGCGCCCATCTGGCGGCCGCGTCCCGCTACGGCCATGTCACCCGGCTCTGCCCTGTCTGCCACCGCCTCCTGCGGCTCGCCATGGAGTTACCCGCCGACGAGACCGGCGACGCCGTGGCACCGCCACCGGACACCGAGGACGAAGGTCCCACCGGCCCATGACCATCGGCTGGTTGCGGCGACTTCCCGAAGTGGCAGGCTCTTCCCATGGCAAGAGTTTGACCGTGTGACGGGAGTCACCGAACGAGTTTCGGAAAGGTGTCCGCTTACACCCTCCCTACATGGGCCCGATTTAATATGTGCAATTGCACGGCCTTGGGGCGGCCTCCGGGCGGGCATAAAAAAGATCGCGCTGGACCCGGCGGAGTCCAGCGCGATCGATGACGAAGACCTGTTGGGGCAGGCAACCGTCGATGGAGCTATGGGCGGGCGGTCAGGTTGGGGGACCTGGAAACGCCCGGTCTATCGGGGTGTTCAGGCCTCGCTGCGCTGCTGCGGAATACCCGCCAGCAGTGCGCGGACCTCAGCCTCGCGGTACCGACGGTGTCCACCCAGCGTGCGGATGGACGTGAGCTTGCCCGCCTTCGCCCAGCGGGTCACCGTCTTCGGGTCCACGCGGAACATCGTGGCAACCTCAGCGGGCGTCAGCAGCGGCTCGGCATCAGGGGTGCGAGCGGTCATGAGCGGCCTCCTCGGGAGAACCGAACCTTCTCGGTTCTTTCCTCTAAATTCTGCACCTTGACCCGCGTTGCCCGAAATGGCAGACGCGAGCCGAGTCGGTTATAGGACGAACGGCTTGTCCTCGGCACTACAACTACACCATCTGTCCAGCCACGTCGGCCAAACCGATGGAATTGCCCTCTCAGGTGTTCATCAGCGGCGGAAGCCGATGGACCATGCCATAGCGGACAGTCACGTCACAGTGACGATCAGTCACAGAGCGATCAGGAGTCGTCAGACCCCCCATAGAGTGCAATGCTGAGCGTTCCGTCCCAATGCAGGACGGAAGGAACCCTCCCCGGACTCCTTGTCCTATTTTGGCACGAGGGTGGGCGATGGGCGCAAGGGCACCGTTAGTGCAGTCCGTCACGCTTGAGCCAAAGGCCCGGATCGGGACCTACGTCCTGAACGGAGCCCCGAGCCGAAGACAGCAGCCTCAGTTGGCGAACTGCCGGTCCCGGATCGTCCGCCACCGCTCCGCGAGGCGCTCGTACGCCGCCTGCGCGCCGGGCCCGTCACCGTCCCGCAGCGCCGCGATCCCCTCGGCCACGTCCGCCGCCGACCGGTCCTTCGCCAACTGCTCCTCCGTGAGGGTATGCACAAGCCCGCCGTAGTCCAGCTCGACCAGCGAGCGCGGATGGAACTCTTCCAGCCAGCGGCCCACCTCCACCAGCCCCTCGGTCAGCGGACCTTCGACCGACGCCTCGCGCAGGGTCCGCAGCGCCCGCGCCAGCCGCCGCCGCGCCTCGACCATCGGCGTCCGGTAGCGCAGCCGCGGCGGCGCCCCCGCACCGGCCGCCGGCACGTACTCCCGCTCCTCGTCGGCGAAGACCGTGAACCATCGGACCGGCACCTGCCACACCGCCGTCCTGATCCACGGCCGGGCGTCCGGGTTGCCCTCGCGCCAGCGCTCGAAGTCCGCCGCCGCCTGCCCCCGCACCACCGGCGGCAGCACCGCGTCCAGCAACAGCGGCGGGAGCTGCCCCGCCAGCTCCTCCAGCGCGAGCCACCCCCGCAGCCTGGTCCGCCACGGACAGACGCACACCACCCCGTCCACATACGCCACGAAGGCGTCACCGCTCTCGTGGACCGGCACGGCCACCGGCGGCGTGGGCAGCAAGTCGGCGAGCGAACGGCGCAGTTCGTCCTGGGCCGTGGGGATCGTCCGGCGCCGGGCGTAGCGGGCCCAGTGACCCCGCTCCGGCTCCGGAAAGGCCGCGAGCGGCTCGTACACCCGTAGGTAGGCGGCGTACGGAACGAGCACCGACGAGACGACCGACATGTCGTAAATCCTTCCACGCGGGTACTCCGGCAGGGGGTGATCCTCGGCACTGGGTCGGATCTACGCACCCGTAGGACTTACCCTCTTGCCCAACCGGTCCCTCCCCACCCGCAGGGGGGACTTCAATCGCCGCTTCGTACTTGGGAGTCACCACAGTGACCGATGTGACCGACGGCGTCCTGCACACCCTGTTCCACTCGGAGCAGGGGGGCCACGAACAAGTCGTGCTCTGCCAGGACCGCGCCTCCGGCCTGAAGGCCGTCATCGCCATCCACTCCACCGCCCTGGGCCCGGCCCTCGGCGGCACCCGTTTCTACCCGTACGCCACCGAGGAAGAGGCCGTCGCCGACGCGCTCAACCTCTCCCGCGGCATGTCGTACAAGAACGCCATGGCCGGCCTCGACCACGGTGGCGGCAAGGCCGTGATCATCGGTGACCCGGAGCAGATCAAGACGGAGGAGCTGCTGCTGGCCTACGGCCGGTTCGTGGCCTCGCTCGGCGGCCGGTACGTCACCGCCTGCGACGTCGGCACGTACGTGGCCGACATGGACGTCGTCGCCCGGGAGAACCGCTGGACCACCGGCCGCTCCCCCGAGAACGGCGGCGCCGGCGACTCCTCGGTCCTCACCGCCTTCGGTGTCTTCCAGGGCATGCGGGCCTCGGCCCAGTTCGCCTGGGGCGACCCCTCGCTGCGCGGCCGCAAGGTCGGTGTCGCGGGCGTCGGCAAGGTCGGTCACTACCTGGTCGAGCACCTCGTCGAGGACGGTGCCGAGGTCGTCGTCACCGACGTCCGCGAGGAGTCGGTGCGCCGGATCATCGAGAAGTTCCCGCAGGTCACCGTGGTCGCGGACACCGACACGCTGATCCGCATCGAGGGCCTGGACGTCTACGCCCCCTGTGCGCTCGGCGGCGCTCTCAACGACGACACCGTGCCCGTCCTCACCGCGAAGATCGTCTGCGGTGCGGCCAACAACCAGCTCGCGCACCCCGGTGTCGAGAAGGACATCGCGGACCGCGGGATCGTCTACGCCCCCGACTACGTCGTCAACGCGGGCGGGGTCATCCAGGTCGCCGACGAGCTGCACGGCTTCGACTTCGACCGGTGCAAGGCGAAGGCCTCGAAGATCTTCGACACCACTCTGGCGATATTCGCACGTGCGAAGACTGACGGGATTCCGCCGGCCGCCGCGGCCGACCGGATCGCCGAGCAGCGGATGGCGGAGGCGCGCCGCGGCTGATCTCGGCACGCCTCCCGCTTGACAGGGTCGGCCCCCCGACGTTCGCCGAAAGCGAGACATGGCTCACGCCGGTCGGCGGGTCGGCCCTCAAGAAGGAGTTAAAATCGCGGTTGACCAGCGAGGACGGGGCTCCTCGAGGGTTCTGCAGCCGGGCACGTGATGCGGGCGGCGTACCGTATGACCGCGGAAGCAGGTACCGTTGAAGCCCTACGGACCGGTCTCTCTGCGGAGAGCCCGTTCCGAATCATGAACGCGTGTCAAGACTCTGGGGCCGTCGAGCCCCGTCACCGAGGGGGTCGAGCCATGGGGCGCGGCCGGGCAAAGGCCAAGCAGACGAAGGTCGCCCGCCAGCTGAAGTACAGCAGCGGCGGGACGGACCTGGCGCGTCTGGCCAATGAGCTGGGCGCTTCGACTTCGAGCCAGCCGCCGAATGGCGAGCCGTTCGAGGACGACGACGAGGAAGACGACCCGTACGCGCAGTACGCGGATCTGTACAACGACGACGAGGACGAGGACGACGAGTCCGGTCCTGCGGCGTCACCGCGCCGCGCTTGACCTCGCGCTGATCCACATTGACCCGGTCCGGGCCCACCCGGACCGGGTTTCTGTGCTGTCCGGCCCGGGTGGGCCGGACCGCGTCAGCTCGCGTAGTCGCCGACCAGCGTCGCACCCGTGGTGTGCGCGCCACGCTCGGTGATCTCACCGGCGACCCAGGCGTCCACGCCACGGTCCGCGAGGGTGGTCAGGGCCACGTCGACCGAGTCGGCCGGGACGACGGCCATCATGCCGACGCCCATGTTCAGCGTCTTCTCCAGCTCCAGGCGCTCCACCTGACCGGCCTTGCCGACCAGGTCGAAGATCGCACCGGGGGCCCAGGTCGACCGGTCGACCGTGGCGTGCAGCTCGTCCGGGAGGACCCGGGCCAGGTTCGCGGCCAGACCGCCACCGGTGATGTGGCTGAACGCGTGCACATCGGTCGTACGGGTGAGCGCCAGGCAGTCCAGCGAGTAGATCTTGGTGGGCTCCAGGAGCTCCTCGCCGAGGGTCCGGCCGAGCTCGTCCACCTGCTGGTCGAGCGTCATGCCGGCGCGGTCGAAGACCACGTGGCGGACGAGGGAGTACCCGTTGGAGTGAAGGCCGGACGACGCCATCGCGATCACCGCGTCACCCGTACGGATACGATCCGCGCCGAGCAGCCGGTCGTACTCCACGACGCCCGTGCCGGCGCCGGCCACGTCGAAGTCGTCCGGGCCCAGCAGGCCGGGGTGCTCGGCGGTCTCGCCGCCGACCAGGGCGCAGCCGGCGAGGACGCAGCCCTCGGCGATGCCCTTGACGATGGCCGCGACCCGCTCGGGGTGGACCTTGCCGACGCAGATGTAGTCGGTCATGAACAACGGCTCGGCGCCACAGACGACGATGTCGTCCATGACCATCGCCACGAGGTCGTGGCCGATGGTGTCGTACACACCCATCTGGCGGGCGATGTCGACCTTCGTGCCGACACCGTCGGTGGCGGAGGCGAGCAGCGGACGCTCGTAGCGCTTGAGGGCGGAGGCGTCGAAGAGGCCGGCGAAACCGCCGAGGCCGCCGAGGACCTCGGGGCGCTGCGTCTTCTTCACCCACTCCTTCATCAGCTCGACGGCGCGGTCGCCCGCTTCGATGTCGACGCCCGCGCTTGCGTAGCTGGCACCAGTGGTCTGAGACATGGGTTCAGAGCTTTCGTGTCGTACTGCGGGGGGTCTTACGGGCGGCGCAGCGCGTCGGCGGCGGCCGTCGCGGCCGGGCCCGCGGCCAGCTCGGACTCCAGAAGCTGCTTGCCCAGCAGCTCGGGGTCGGGAAGCTCCATCGGGTACTCGCCGTCGAAGCAGGCGCGGCAGAGGTTCGGCTTGGCGATGGTGGTCGCCTCGATCATCCCGTCGAGGGAGATGTACGAGAGCGAGTCGGCGCCGAGGGACTTGCCGATCTCGTCGACGGTCATGCCGTTGGCGATGAGCTCCGCGCGGGTGGCGAAGTCGATGCCGAAGAAGCAGGGCCACTTCACCGGCGGGGAGGAGATCCGGATGTGGACCTCGGCGGCGCCCGCCTCACGGAGCATCCGGACCAGGGCGCGCTGGGTGTTGCCGCGGACGATCGAGTCGTCCACCACGACCAGGCGCTTGCCCTTGATGACTTCCTTGAGCGGGTTCAGCTTCAGCCGGATGCCCAGCTGGCGGATGGTCTGGGACGGCTGGATGAAGGTCCGGCCGACATAGGCGTTCTTCACCAGACCGGCGCCGAAGGGGATGCCGGAGGCCTCCGCGTAGCCGATCGCGGCCGGGGTGCCGGACTCCGGCGTCGCTATGACGAGATCGGCCTCGACCGGCGCCTCCTTGGCCAGGCGGCGGCCCATCTCCACGCGGGAGAGGTACACGTTCCGGCCGGCGATGTCCGTGTCGGGACGCGCCAGGTAGACGTACTCGAAGACACAGCCCTTGGGCTTCGCTTCCGCGAATCGAGAGGTGCGGATGCCGTTCTCGTCGATCGCGATCAGCTCGCCAGGCTCGACCTCACGGACGAAGCTGGCGCCGCAGATGTCCAGGGCGGCGGACTCGGAGGCGACCACCCAGCCGCGCTCCAGCCGGCCGAGGACCAGCGGGCGGATGCCCTGCGGGTCGCGGGCGGCGTAGAGGGTGTGCTCGTCCATGAAGACGAGGGAGAAGGCGCCCCGGACGTCGGGGAGGATCTTGGCGGCGCCCTGCTCGATGGTGAGCGGCTTGCCGTCGTCGCCGACCTGGGCGGCGAGGAGCGCCGTGAGCAGGTCGGTGTCGTTGGTGGCCGCCACGCGCGTGGTGCGGCCTTCCTGCTTCGGCAGGTCGGCGACCATCTCGGCGAGCTGCGCCGTGTTCACGAGGTTGCCGTTGTGACCGAGCGCAATCGAGCCGTGGGCCGTGGCCCGGAACGTCGGCTGCGCGTTCTCCCACACGGATGCGCCCGTGGTCGAGTAGCGGGCGTGACCGACCGCGATGTGACCCTGGAGGGAACCGAGAGAGGTCTCGTCGAAGACCTGGGACACAAGGCCCATGTCCTTGAAGACGAGGATCTGGGAGCCGTTGCTGACCGCGATTCCCGCGGATTCCTGGCCCCGATGCTGGAGGGCGTAGAGCCCGAAGTACGTGAGCTTTGCGACCTCTTCCCCCGGAGCCCAGACACCAAAGACGCCGCAAGCGTCCTGGGGGCCCTTCTCGCCGGGAAGCAGATCGTGATTGAGTCGACCGTCACCACGTGGCACGCCACCGAGTGTAGGCGAGATCGACCACTGGTCCGAATTGGGGATGGGGCCGGGGCGCACGGGGAGCGCGTGGAGGGATCCACCTGGCGCGCGGCGCGCTCAGGGGTGACCCGACCCGCCCGGAAAGCGTATGCGCAGGTCAGTACGGTGCGAGGGGCCGACCGCGGCGGTGCGGGGAGCCTGCTCGGCGGGTGTGACGCAGTTCGCAGCACCGGCTTCGGACGGGCGGCGTCCGGTGGGCGAAACTCCTTTGACAGTGGCCGGGCGGGTGGGCTCGCGCAGCTCTCGGTGACCTCGCGGTCACGCTGGTGGACCGGCGGGCGCCCGGGAACAGGCGGACGCGGGGCTGCTTCCGTGCCCCGCCCGATCGCTCCCGTACGCCCCCGGTTCACCGCCTGCCGGTCACGTACGCGGTTGCTTACTTACGGGCCGGGGCGGCCGTGGCCGTCAGGCCCTTGCCGTTCTCGCCGGTGAGGGTGAGCGTCCTGCCCTCCACCCTGTACGTGATCTTGCCCTGGAGCACCTGCCCGACCGCGCTCTCCAGCTCGCCCCGGGGGCCCTGGCACAGCATCCGGGTGGTGGCGAGCCGTCCGACGGTCAGGGTCGTGGCGTCCTTCTTGGCGGTCGCGTTGAAGCTGTTGCAGCCGAGGTTGCCGCGGATCGATCCGTCCGCGCCGAGGGTGAAGTGGGCCTTGCCCTCCGTACCGGCGGGGACGGAGGAGACGGTGTCGCCGGAGGTGAGGGAGTCCACCTTCCAGCTCGTGCCCTCCAGCGGGGCCGGCGGCTCGGGCGGCCGGGCGGTCAGAGCGATGGTGGTGCCCTCCTTGCCGGTCAGGGTGAGCTTCCCGTCGGTGAGCTTGGCCTTGAGCGTGCCGGTGAAGGCCTTGCCCAGGGCCGCTTCGAAGGCCTGGAGGTCCGCCGGGCAGCCGATCTCCGTGGTCTCGCCGGGGGTGACCGTGAGGCTGTCGCCGCCGATGGCGACGTCGGCCCGGAACTGGTTGCAGCCGCTGGAGCCCTTGGCCTCGCCCTTCGTCCCGTCCTTGGCGGCCCCCTTGGTCGCGATCTCGACATGGGCGCCGCTCGGCGCGGCGGTCTTCCGGCCGTCGACGGTGACGCTTTCGACGGTCCAGTCGGTGCCGGTGACGGGCAGCGGGGTGGTGACGGTTCCGCTCCCGGAACCGGTCTGCGTGCCACAGGCGGTGAGGAGCCCGAGGAGGGCCACGGCGGCGAGGGCGGTGCTGTGCGGCTTCTGCATACCGGTGGGACGGGGCATCCCGGAGGACGGTTCCGTTCTTCCTGCCCCGGTCGCGTCCCTCTGGCCCGGGCTCAGCCCAGGATCGGCAGCACGCCCGACAGATCCGCCCGTTCACCGCTCGCCGAGACCTGCGCCGCGTCGAGCGCCTCGGCCCAGGTCGTACGGCCGGTCGCCAGCCGGATCCAGGTCAGCGGATCGGTCTCGACGACGTTCGGCGGGGTGCCCCGGGTGTGCCGCGGCCCCTCGACGCACTGCACGACCGCGTACGGCGGGATCCGCACCTCGACCGCGCCACCCGGCGCCTTCACCGCGAGCGCGTCCACGAGCAGCCGCGCACAGGCCGCGAGCGCCTGCTTGTCGTACGGCACACCGATCCCGGTCGCGTCGTTCAAGTCGTCCGTGTGGACGGTCAGTTCGACGGTCCGTGTGACCAGGAAGTCGGCGAACCGCATCCCGCCGAAACGCATGGCGACGAGCCGGTCGTCGGCCGTCTGGGGGACGCGTTCGGTGTAGAGCGCCTCGGCGCGCGCGTACAGCTCGGCCAACTCGGCGCTCTGAGCAAAGGACTTGGTCTGGTCGTCGACCGTGTCCGCCGCCGTGACCGTGGCGAACGGCCAGTCCAGCAGCGCGACTTCCTGCTTCGCGGCCTCCGGCTCGCCGAGGTAGCGGCCGACCAGACCGGTCACCATCGCGATGTGCGCGGCGAGCTCCCGTACGGTCCAGTCCCCGAGCCGCGTCGGCCCGTCGAGCTGCTCGGGCGTGAGCCTGAGCACGCCGTCCCGTACGTGCCTGAACTGGGCGAGCACGGCGTCCCGGATCTTCGCGGAGTCGTAGCTGCGGGTGCGCTTCTTGGCCGGTGGCATAGGGGCGAGGGTAGTCGGAGACTGGAGGGAAGGGGTCAGCATTTCTACGCGCACGAGAGGGGTCGAGCAGTCATGGCCGAGCACCCTGACGCCGCCCTGGTCCGCAGGGGTTTCGAAGCGTGGACCCGAGGAGACATGGACACCGTCGGCTCCCTGATGACGGCGGACTGTACGCATCACCAGCCTGGCGAGAGCCAGATCTCCGGGCACTTCAAGGGCCGGGACAACGTCATCGGCATGTACCGCAAGCAGTTCGAGCTCACCGGCGGCAAGATGCGGGTCGAGCTGGACAGCATCTCCGTGGACGGCCGCGGCCACGCCGTGGCGGCGAACAAGTTCTTCGCCGAGAAGGGCGACCGCGGCATCGAGATGAAGGGCGCGCTCGTCTTCACCATCGTCGGCGGGAAGATCTCCGACATCGACGAGTGCGTCGAGGACATCGACGAGTCCGACGCCTTCTGGGGAAAGGGCTAGGAGCCCTCAGACCCGCTCGGGCGCCGGCACCGTGAACGGCTCCCCGCCGGCCGGCACTCCGACGCCGCGCCAGCGGAAGGGAACGCCGCGTGCCGTGTTCAGGTCGGGCCCGTCCATCAGCTGGAAGTGCAGGTGCGGCTCGGTCGAGTTGCCGGAGTTCCCGCAGCGGGCCAGTACCTGCCCGGCCGTGACCCGGTCGCCCGCGCGGACGGTGAGCGAGCCGCGCCGCAGATGCGCGTACATGGCGTACGTACCGCCGCCGAGGTCCAGGACGAGGTGGTTGCCGGTGATCCGGCGCGCGCCGGTGAGGCCGCGCACATCGCTCTCGATCAGCATCAGATAGAGCAGCCCGAGCAGGGAGTTGCGGCTGAGATGGTCGCGCTGCCGGTCCTCGGCGTGTACGACGGTCGCGTCGGCGACCGCGTACAGCGGGGCATCGAAGGCGGGGAAGGCGCTGTTGCGCCGGGCGAGCGGCCACAGCCAGCGGAACCCGGGGCGTTCGACGCCTTCCGGCTCGGCCACGGCGTCGATCGCGTACGTCTGCCCGAACTGATGGGTGCCGTGGCTGGGCACCTTGTCGGCCGGGCTGTTCATCGCCAGCCAGCGGCCCGCCATCGGCGGATCGACCTCGACCGGCTCCGGTATGTCCCCCGCCGCGCGGCGCGGCGCCGTGCGGGCCAGCGCGACCTGGAGGCCGATGGCGGCCACGAGCGTCCCCAGCACGAACCAGTGCCGGTAGGGCACCTCCACGAAGAACGACAGGACGAACTGGCCCACGAAGGCCGCCAGCAGCAGCCGGACGAGCACAGCGCCGCATATCCGTACGGTCATGTCTCTTCTCCCCCTGAACAACACGTGAATGACGAATGTGGACGAGCACGCTGGACTACGGCTGGGCGGCCGTCAGCACCACGAGCAGCGGCACGGCCCGGGTCCCCGGGACCTCGTAGCGGCCCCGCCCGGTCGTGTGCAGCCAGCCGGCCGCGGTGAGCTGGCGCAGGTGGTGGTAGATCTGGCCGGTCGTGCCGATCTCCGCGAGCTCGGCCAGCTCGGCCGCCGTCCGCAGCCCGCCGAGGATCTCCCGCAGCAGCCGCAGCCGTACGGGATGGCCGAGCGCGGCGAGGGAGTCGGTGACCTCGGACCAGTCCCCGGCGAACAGGTCCTCGGTGAGGGCGCCGTACTGCCAGTCGTACCGCTCCCCGGTGGGCAGCCGTACGGCTCCGGTGAACAGGACGCCGCCGTCGGCCGCCCCGGCCTCGGCGAGCTGCGCCTTCAGTCCTTCGAGGGCCCAGAAGTCACCCTCGTCCATCCTCGGCGCGGGGCGCGGGGCGCCCTCAAGTGCCGCGATGCGCCGCTCCAGCTCGGCGACGCGCTCCTCAAGCTCCATGGCTAGAGATTACGTACTTACGTAATTACGTGCAACCCCAGCATGAAGAAGCCCCCGGCCGGAGGTGAATCCGGACGGGGGCTCCCGTCATGCGTCTGTCAGGTCATGCCTCGATCAGGCGAGCAGACCCGGGATCGTCGCCTCGTGCGCCGTACGCAGCTCCTCCAGCGAGATGCTGAACGCGCCCTGCACCTCGACCTCGGCACCGTCCACGACACCGATCCGGGTCGCGGGCAGGCCCCGCGCTCCGCACATGTCGGTGAAGCGGAGCTCCTCGCTGCGCGGCACGGCCACGACCGCACGGCCCGCCGACTCGCTGAACAGGAAGGTGAACGCGTCCAGACCGTCGGGGACCACGAGCCGCGCGCCCTTGCCGCCCCGCAGGCACGACTCGACGACCGCCTGCACGAGACCGCCGTCGGACAGGTCGTGCGCCGCGTCGATCATGCCGTCACGGGAGGCCGAGATCAGGATCTCGCCGAGCAGCTTCTCCCGGTCGAGGTCCACGGCCGGCGGCAGACCGCCCAGGTGCTGGTGGACCACCTCGGACCAGGCCGAGCCGCCGAACTCCTCACGCGTGTCGCCGAGCAGGTAGAGGAGCTGGCCCTCTTCCGCGAAGGCGATCGGCGTACGGCGGTTCACGTCGTCGATCACACCGAGCACCGCCACCACGGGGGTGGGGTGGATGGCGATGTCGCCCGTCTGGTTGTAGAGGGAGACATTGCCGCCGGTCACCGGCGTGCCGAGCTGGAAGCAGCCGTCCGCAAGACCACGGGTGGCCTCGGCGAACTGCCACATCACCGCCGGGTCCTCGGGCGAGCCGAAGTTCAGGCAGTCCGAGATGGCGAGCGGCCTGGCACCGGAGGCGGCGACATTGCGGTACGCCTCCGCCAGCGCGAGCTGCGCGCCGGTGTACGGGTCGAGCTTCGCGTACCGGCCGTTGCCGTCGGTCGCCATGGCGACGCCCAGATTCGACTCCTCGTCGATCCGGACCATGCCCGCGTCCTCGGGCTGCGCGAGGACGGTGTTGCCCTGCACGAACCGGTCGTACTGGTCGGTGATCCAGGCCTTGGAGGCCTGGTTCGGGTGCGCGACCAGCTGGAGGACCTGCGCACGCAGCTCCTCGGGGGAGGCCGGCCGGGGCAGCTTGCCCGCGTCGTCCGCCTGGAGCGCGTCCTGCCACTCGGGGCGCGCGTACGGCCGGTGGTAGACCGGGCCCTCGTGCGCGACCGTGCGCGGCGGCACGTCGACGATCTGCTCGCCGTGCCAGAAGATCTCCAGCCGCTCGCCGTCGGTCACCTCACCGATGACGGTGGCGATGACGTCCCACTTCTCGCAGATCTCCATGAACCGGTCGACGTACTCCGGCGCGACGATCGCGCACATGCGCTCCTGCGACTCGCTCATGAGGATCTCCTCGGGCGAGAGCGTCGCGTCACGCAGCGGCACGGTGTCCAGCTCGACCCGCATACCGCCCGAGCCGGCCGAGGCCAGCTCGCTGGTCGCGCAGGACAGGCCCGCGCCACCGAGGTCCTGGATGCCCGCGACCAGCTTCTCCTTGAAGATCTCGAGCGTGCACTCGATGAGGAGCTTCTCCTGGAACGGGTCGCCGACCTGGACCGCCGGGCGCTTCGTCGGCTTCGTGTCGTCGAAGGTCTCGGAGGCCAGGACGGACACGCCGCCGATGCCGTCGCCGCCGGTACGGGCGCCGTACAGGATGACCTTGTTGCCGGGGCCGGAGGCCTTCGCGAGGTGGATGTCCTCGTGCTTCATCACGCCGATGCAGCCGGCGTTGACCAGCGGGTTGCCCTGGTAGCAGGAGTCGAAGACGACCTCGCCGCCGATGTTGGGCAGCCCCAGGCAGTTGCCGTAGCCGCCGATGCCGGCGACGACGCCCGGCAGGACACGCCGGGTGTCGGGGTGGTCGGCCGCGCCGAAGCGCAGCGGGTCGACGACCGCGACCGGGCGGGCACCCATGGCGAGGATGTCGCGGACGATGCCGCCGACGCCGGTGGCCGCGCCTTGGTAGGGCTCGATGTACGAGGGGTGGTTGTGCGACTCGACCTTGAAGGTGACCGCGTACCCCTGGCCGACGTCCACGACGCCCGCGTTCTCGCCGATGCCGACGAGCATGGCGTCGTTCTCGGGGGTCTTCTCGCCGAACTGCTTCAGATGGACCTTGCTGCTCTTGTAGGAGCAGTGCTCGGACCACATCACGGAGTACATGGCGAGCTCGGCGCCGGTGGGACGGCGGCCGAGGATCTCGCGGATCCGCGCGTACTCGTCCTCCTTGAGGCCGAGCTCCTTCCAGGGCTGCTCGACGTCCGGAGTCTCAGTCGCGTGCTTGACGGTATCGAGGGTCATCAGGCGTTGACCAGCTTCTTGAGGATCGAGGTGAAGAAACCGAGGCCGTCGGTGCCGCCCGTGCCGATCAGCGGCTCCACGGCGTGCTCCGGGTGCGGCATGAGCCCCACGACGTTCCCGGCGGCGTTGGTGATGCCCGCGATGTCACGCAGCGAGCCGTTCGGGTTGACGTCGAGGTAGCGGAAGGCGACGCGGCCCTCCGCCTCCAGCTCGTCGAGCGTGCGCTCGTCGGCGACGTACCGCCCGTCCATGTTCTTCAGCGGTACGGAGATCTCCTGGCCGGCCGTGTAGTCGGCGGTCCAGGAGGTCTGCGCGTTCTCCACCCGCAGCTTCTGGTCACGGCAGATGAAGTGCAGGTGGTTGTTGCGCAGCATCGCGCCCGGCAGCAGATGGGCCTCGGTGAGGATCTGGAAGCCGTTGCAGATGCCGAGGACGGGCATGCCCGCCTTCGCCTGCTCGATGATCGTCTCCATCACCGGCGAGAAGCGGGAGATGGCTCCGGCCCGCAGATAGTCGCCGTAGGAGAAGCCGCCGGCGAGGACCACCGCGTCGACCTGGTGGAGGTCCTTGTCGCGGTGCCACAGCGAGACGGGCTCGGCGCCCGCGACGCGGACGGCGCGCAGTGCGTCCCGGTCGTCGAGCGTGCCGGGGAAGGTGACGACTCCGATACGAGTGGTCACGACTCCACCTTCACGACGAAGTCCTCGATGACGGTGTTGGCGAGGAACGTTTCGGCCATCTCATGGATGCGGGCGAGGGCGGCGTCATCGACCGGTCCCTCCACCTCCAGCTCGAAGCGCTTTCCCTGACGGACGTCGGCGATCCCCTGGAAACCCAGGCGGGGCAGTGCGCGCTGCACCGCCTGGCCCTGCGGGTCGAGGATCTCCGGCTTGAGCATGACGTCGACTACGACGCGTGCCACTGGCACTCCCGGTGGTGTGTTGCGTGGGCGGTTCCCTCAGCGTACCTGTCTCCAAAATCTACGCGAGTAGATAACTGGAGGACCCTACAAAGGCGCCTGGGAAAAATCCCGGTGAAATATCGCGCCGCCCATTGCAGTGAGCGGGACACGCTGATGCAATTGGCGGAGCTTCGCAATGCGCCGCCAACCGCTGTACAAATGAATGCAGAGGAATGCCGAGGAACGCCGCATTGCCCCTCAACAGCCGGAAACCCGGTATCGCCGCACGTCAGACGCGCACCACGGCGAGTCTGACCCGGCGAGCCGCAGGAAAGGACCGATATCCGTGGCGCAGCGCGTAGTGGTCACACTCTTCGACGACATCGACGGCGGAGAAGCGGCGGAAACGGTCACGTTCGGCCTTGACGGGAAGGCGTACGAGATCGACCTGAATCCCGCCAATGCAAAGAAACTCCGCAAGGCACTGGCCCCTTACATGGCGGCCGGGCGAAAGCAGAGCACCGGCGGCGGGCCCGGCCGGGCGGGCCGCACGGCCAAGGCACCCAAGGAGCGCACCTTCACCTCCCTCGAACCGGATCCGGCCGCCGTCCGTGCCTGGGCACAGTCCCACAAGATGGACGTCCCGGCCCGTGGCCGCATCCCCAAGCGGGTCTACGAGGCGTTCCGCCAGGCCAGTTGAGCCGGGCCCCTGACCCTCCGTCGGCCGTCGATTTGCCATGCACCCCCGCTGATCCGCTAGAGTCTGGATCACGCCGAAGGGCACGGCCGAAAGGCCAGGTCCGACGCAGCGTGCGGGTGTAGTTCAGTAGTAGAACATCCCCCTTCCAGGGGGAAGGCGCAGTGTGCAATTCCTGTCACCCGCTCTGCATCGCTTACCGACCTCCTCAATGGATCAGGTACAGTGGTGTTCGCACCGCACAACAGCGGGGCACATGCGGACGTGGCTCAGTTGGTAGAGCATCACCTTGCCAAGGTGAGGGTCGCGAGTTCGAATCTCGTCGTCCGCTCAGAGAACGAAGGCCCCGGTCATCACGACCGGGGCCTTCGTCGTGTTCCCGTCGAAACCGACGGGGCGCCGATGACATTTGTCATCAGCGGCGATGACAGCACGCACTGACCCGCCGCCGCCCCGCGCGGAACGCTTGACGCATGACAGATGTGATCGAGGCCGACGGGCTGCGCCGGACCTACGCCGGCGGGTTCGAGGCCGTGAGCGGCCTCACCTTCACCGTGCCCCAGGGCGAGATCTTCGCCCTGCTCGGCACCAACGGCGCCGGGAAGACCTCCACGGTCGAGCTCCTCGAAGGCCTCGCCCGGCCGAGCGGCGGCGCCGTACGGGTGCTGGGCCGTGATCCGTACCGGGATCGGGCCGCCGTACGGCCCCGGATCGGGATCATGCTCCAGGAGGGCGGCTTCCCGTCCGATCTGACCGTGGCCGAAACCATACGCATGTGGGCGGGCTGCACCACCGGAGCCCGGCCGACCGGGGAGGCCCTGGAACTGGTCGGCCTCACGGCCCGGCAGAGCGTCCGCGTCAGCCAGCTCTCCGGAGGTGAGCGGCGGCGCCTCGACCTCGCCCTCGCCCTGCTCGGCGGCCCCGAGGTGCTCTTCCTCGACGAACCGACCACCGGCTTGGACGCGGAGGGCCGGCGCGACACCTGGGAGCTGGTCCGCGCACTGCGCGACGGCGGCACGACCGTCCTGCTGACCACCCACCACCTGGAGGAGGCCGAGGCGCTCGCCGACCGGCTGGCGATCATGCACCAGGGCCGGATCGTCACCCACGGCACGCCGGCCGAGGTCACCGCCTCCCGGCCCGCCCGGATCCGGTTCGCCCTCCCCCAGACGGTCTCCCCGGCCCGGCTGCCGCTCGAACTGCGAGCTGCGACGGACGGCCGCCAGGTGGAGATCCGTACCCACGAACTCCAGGACACGCTCGGCGCCCTGCTCGCCTGGGCGCGGGAGACGGACGTACGGCTCGAAGGGCTCGACGCCCGCTCGGCCTCCCTCGAAGAGGCCTTCCTCGACATCGCGCGCTCGCAGCGGCACGAAACGGTAGGTGTGTGACATGGCGGCGAACACGACCGCGCACTTGGGCACCCTGGGGCGGGCCGAGCTGACCCTGCTCGTACGGAACCGGACGGCGCTCTTCGTCGCGCTGCTGATGCCGCTGATGATGGTCCTGGTGATCAGGTCCTCCCTGGACGAGGTCGATCTGGGCGCGGCGGGCATGAGCGTCCTCGAAGCGGCGCTGACCGGCGGCATCGGCATGGTGCTGCTGATGGTCGTCCACACCAACCTCGTCTCGGCGTACGTGGCCCGGCGCGAGGGCCTCGTCCTCAAGCGGCTGCGCACCGGCGAGCCCTCGGACCGGGAGATCCTCACCGGGATCGCCCTGCCGTCCCTGGCCCTCGCCCTCGCCCAGTGCGCGCTGCTGGTGGCCGGGGGCGCGGCCCTGCTGGACGTACGGGCGCCGCAGCGGCCCGAGCTGCTCGTCGCCGGGGTGCTGCTCGGCCTGGTGTTGATGACGGCCCTCGCCGCGGCGACCTCCGCCGTCACCCGCAGCGTCGACAGCGCGCAGCTCACCACCCTGCCGATGTTCCTGATCTCGGCGATGGGCTCCGGGCTCTTCGTACCCCTTCAGGTCTTCCCCGAGCGGATCGCTTCGGTCTGCGAACTGCTGCCGCTGAGCGGCGTGATGAGGCTCGTACGGGCCGGCTGGCTCGGCGGCGGGGACACCAAGGAGCTCCTGGGCGCGGCGCTCACCGCGCTGGCCTGGACGGTGATCTCGGTGTTTGCTGTCCAGCGGTGGTTCCGCTGGGAGCCGCGACGCTGACCGGGGGAGCGTACGTGCGGGTGAAGGGCTGGAGCCGCCGCAGCGGCCTGGCGAAGGTGGACCTCTACACGCGGGTCACCGTGTACTTCCTGCTGTGGTCGTCCGTCTTCGTCCTCGTCATGGGGGAGCTGACCCCGGACGTCCGCGGCGGACCGCCCGTCCTGGCCGTGGCCGCGCCCCTGCTCGCGGTCGTCAACGGAGCGCTGTGCCACCGCTTCACGCGGCAGGCGATGGACACCTATCTGGGCCTCGGCGTCACCGACCGGCGCGCGGCGCTCCTCGCCGGGGCGGCCACCGCGGCGAGCACCGTCTGCGTGCTCGTCCTGGCCGGGCTCGCCGATCTGACCGGCATGGTGCCGATGATGCTCAGCTCCGCGCTGATGCCGCTCGTCTGCGGCCACTGCCTGCTCGTCCGCGGCCGGATCAGCGTCCTGCACCAGGCGATCGCCCTGACCGCCGTCGGGGCGCTGCTGCCGCTGACCGGCCGGGGCACCCTCGAAGCGGTCCTCGCCACCCTGACCACCGGCATGGTCACCGGCTGGCTCGCCGTCACCGTCCGGATCTCGCTGTGGGTGCTCAACGTGATGCTGGAGCTGCGGGCCGCCCGGGACACCCAGGCCCGGCTCGCCGTCGCCGAGGAACGGCTGCGGTTCGGCCGTGACATGCACGACGTCCTCGGCCGGAACCTCGCGGTGATCGCCCTCAAGAGCGAGCTGGCCGTCCAGCTCGCCCGGCGCGGCCGCCCCGAGGCCGTCGACCAGATGACCGAGGTCCAGCGGATCGCCCAGGAGTCCCAGCGGGAGGTCCGCGACGTCGTCCGGGGCTACCGCGAGGCCGATCTGCGGGTGGAACTCGAAGGCGCCCGGGGCGTGCTGGAGGCGGCGGGCATCGACTGCGCCGTCGAGGCCCAGAACCCCGAACTGCCTCCGGGGATCCTCTCGACCCTGGGCTGGGTGGTCCGGGAGAGCACCACCAACGTGCTGCGGCACGGTGACGCGCGGCGGTGCACGATCTCGCTGGCCGAGGAGGCCGGGGGCGTACGGCTGACCGTGGAGAACGACGGCGTGCGGGGCAGTCGGATGGGGCGCGGCACGGGCCTCGCCGGGCTGCGGGAACGCCTGGCGGCCGTCGGCGGCACGCTGGACGCGGCCCCCGGCCCCGACGGCACCTTCCGCGTGACGGCCCGGATCCCACGCCCCGCCGACACGACCGACCCGGACCGGACCCCGCGCCCTGCCCACCTCACCGACATGGACCGGACCCCGCGCCCCGCCCGCCCCGCCGACATGGACCGGATCCCGCGCCCCGCCCGCCCCGCCGACATGGAGGAGACCGAGTGACGGCCGTACGTGTCCTGCTCGCCGACGACGAGCATCTGATCCGGGGTGCGCTCGCCGCGCTCCTCGCCCTGGAGGACGATCTCGTCGTGGTCGCCGAGGCGGCCTCGGGCGCGGAGGCGCTCGCGATGGCCCGCGCCCACCGGCCGGACGTCGCCGTGCTCGATCTGCAGATGCCCGGCGGCCTCGACGGTGTGAAGGTCGCCACATCTCTGCGGGACGAACTTCCCTCCTGCCGGACCATGATCGTGACGAGTCACGGCCGTCCCGGCCACCTCAAGCGGGCCCTGTCGGCCGGAGTGCGGGGCTTCGTCCCGAAGACCGTCAGCGCCCAGCGGCTCGCCGAGATCATCCGGGCCGTGCACGCCGGAAACCGATACGTGGACCCGGAGTTGGCGGCCGACGCGATCTCCGCGGGGGACTCCCCGCTGACCGCCCGGGAGGCCGAGGTGCTGGAGTTCGCGGCCGACGGAGCACCCATCGCGGAGATCGCCGAGCGGGCCTCGCTCTCCCCGGGGACGGTCCGGAACTACCTCTCCTCGGCGGCCGCGAAGCTCGGCGCGGAGAACCGGCACACGGCGGTGCGTCTCGCGCGGGAGCGAGGTTGGGTATAGTGGTCTCCGCGCTACGGCGCATGCGGACGTGGCTCAGTTGGTAGAGCATCACCTTGCCAAGGTGAGGGTCGCGAGTTCGAATCTCGTCGTCCGCTCCATGAAAGAAGCCCCCGGTCGATCCGACCGGGGGCTTCTTCGTGTCCTAGTGCCAGCGGCTGCCGGTGAGCAGCTCGTACGCCTCCAGGTACTTGCCGCGGGTCGCGTCCACCACGTCCTGCGGGAGGGCCGGCGGCGGCTGCTCGCTCTTGCGGTCCCAGCCGGACGCCGGGGAGGTCAGCCAGTCCCGGACGAACTGCTTGTCGTACGACGGCTGGGCGTGGCCCGGCTCCCAGGTGGCGGCGGGCCAGAAGCGGGAGGAGTCCGGGGTCAGGACCTCGTCCGCGATGATCAGCCGCTCACCGGACTCGGTGGCCTCGAAGCCGAACTCGAACTTGGTGTCGGCGAGGATGATGCCCCGGTCACGGGCGATGTCCCGGGCCCGGCTGTAGACGGCGAGGGTGCTCTGGCGCAGGTGGGCGGCGGTCTCCGCACCGACCTGGCGGGCCACCTCCTCGTACGGCACGTTCTCGTCGTGGTCGCCGACCGCGGCCTTGGTGGCCGGGGTGAAGATCGGCGCGGGGAGCTCGGAGCCGTCGGTGAGCCCCTCGGGGAGGGCGAGCCCGCAGACCGTCCGGGTCTGCTGGTACTCGACGAGGCCGGAGCCGGTGAGGTAGCCGCGGGCGACGCACTCGACCGGGACCATCCGCAGGGACTTGCAGATGAGGGTGCGGCCTGCCCAGTCGGCGGGAGCGCCGGGCGGGAGGTCGGTGGAGAGCACGTGGTTGGGCACGAGATCGGCGAGCTGGTCGAACCACCACAGCGACAGCTGGGTGAGGACCCGGCCCTTGTCGGGGATCTCGGTCGGCAGCACCCAGTCGTACGCGGAGATCCGGTCGCTGGCGACCATCACCAGGTCGCCGGCCTCGTTCCGATAGAGGTCACGCACCTTGCCCGTGTGGAGGTGGGTCAGGCCCGGGACCTGAAGCGGCTCGGGCTTTTCTACGAATCCGGACACGGTTCCTCCGCGTAGGTTGATCCAGGAGCGTCTCCGATTCTCTCGCACGCGGGCCGAGCCGGCCGGACCGGGGGCCGGGGGTGTCCCTGGGCCCGTCAGTCGCGCTTGCAGATGCGGTCGAGGAGATTGGCCGTAGCGCGCTGGATCCGGGTGTCGACATGGCCCGGCCGGTCCAGCGCCGGCGACCAGGCGAACGTCCCGGAGGCGAAGACCAGCGCCCCGGACGGAGCCCGGTAGACGGACGTCTCCTGGTGGCGCACGGCGCCCTCGCCGTCGCGGTAGGGCGAGTGGGCCAGCAGGATGCGGCCCTGGTGCTCGGGGAGCGCGGTGCGCGGGAAGTACCGGTCCGCCTCGCCCGCGACCAGGCCGGCGATCTCGTCGCCCTCCCCGGCGCCGGTGGCCTCCCAGAGCCAGTGCTCCGCGTTCCGTACGACCATGGGGTGCGGCTCGGGGACCCGGCCCGCGTACTGGATGCCGAGCAGCTGCTGCTCGGCCCGGTCGACCTCCCGCCACAGGGCGGGGCGGCCGGGGCCGCGGCGTTTTCGGCAGGTCAGCAGCCGGTCGGGGACGCCCGAGGGGGACGGTCCGAGCTCGACCTGCCAGTACATGGTGTTGGCGGAGAGGAAGACCAGGGACGTGCCGTTGTCCCGGGCGGACTCGACGGTCCGGCGCATCGGGACCGACCAGTATTCGTCGTGGCCAGGGAAGACCAGGCCGCGGTAGCGGGTCGGGTCGATCCGGCCCGCGTGCAGATCGCGGGCGTCGGCGTAGGCGAGGTCGTAGCCGTACCGCTCCGCCCAGCGGATGAAGTCGTAGGCGTGGCCGACGTGGAGCGGAAGTCCCGCGCCCGCGTAGGGGCGGTCGAAGGAGACCGTGGTGGCGGCGTCCCGCTCGCCGAGGAGCCGGCCCTCCTCGTCCCAGGCGTGGTAGAGGCTGGCGCCGGTCCGGCCGTCCTCCGGGTAGAGGTTGTACGCCTGCCAGGTGATGTCGGGCAGGAGCAGCAGCAGATCCGCGGGGTGCTCGTCGCGGACGGTGAAGGGGATGTGGGAGCGGTAGCCGTCCACGGTGGTGAGGACCGCGACGTACGCGCCGATCGACCAGTACGACGGGATCTGCAGCCGCCAGGAGAGCCACCAGTGGTGGCAGGAGACCGTGCGGTCGGCGGTGAGCGGGGGCGGCTGGACGATGCCGGAGAGCCGCGGACTCGTGATGATCTTGCAGGCGCCGTCGCCGCCGTAGTGCCCGATGCGATAGATGTCGACCGAGAACTGCTGCGGCGGGTCCACGGTGATGTGGAAGTCGATCGACTCACCGGGGGCGACCGCGCCGTCCGAGACGAACCCTTTGATCTGACGGCGGACGTCGTCGGCGGTGCGCGGGCCGCCGCTGCCGCCGCGGGCGAGCTTCTGGTCGGCGTACCAGGGCACGACCTGCCCGGTGTCGTCGAAGTAGTGCTCGCTGCCGCGCAGCCAGGGCAGCGGGCCCTGACCGAAGGGGTCCGTGACGGCGTGGGCCAGGGCCCCTGACTCCCATCGCCGGATCTGCTCCGCCCCCATGGCGCCCCTCCCTCGACTCCCCCGTGGTTTCTGGCGGTCCTGCACTTCCGTAGCGCTCCCCAGCACATCACATAACGCACGCACTCCGTCACCGTTCGTCGTTAATTGACGAGAACGGAACTTTTGATTCCGTTTGGCGGGGTGGGGGGTGGGGTGGGGTGAGGGCGGCCGGGCGGTGCCCTGCCGGTCGTCAGACCAGCCGGACGGGCTTCTCGGCGCGGACCCCGATCTCCGTGAGCCAGCTCCGCAGCGGCTCCGGGTCGGCGTCCTCGATCAGGGTCAGCACACGACCGGTCAGATCCGTGCGACGCGCGCCGCCGACCAGCAGAGCGGGCCCGTCGAGCCAGTCCAGACCGGGCGCGGCGCCCGCGGTGTCGACGGCGGCGCAGCACACCATCGCGGTCACATGGTCGGCAAGCAGCTCACGGCCGCTGCGGGGCGGCTGGAGCGGGAACAGCGGCAGCGGGTCGGTGCCGAAGATGTACGGGCCGTCCGGGTCGCCCTGGACCATGGCCGGGCCGTGCCCCTGGCGCTCCACCGGCGGCCGCGATGCCTCCTCGCGGGCCACCTCGGCGCTGATCCGGGCGGCGAGGGCCTCCCCGGCGTCGCCGCCGTGCGCGGCGGCCAGGTGGTCCATCACCCGGGCGAGCGTAGGACCGCCGGAACTCCGGCCGAGGCCGGCGGCGGGGGCGTCGCCGAGTCGGTCGAGGACGCGGTGGAGCCGGGCGGCGTCCGTACGCCACTTACGGTCCACGACCTCCTCCGGATAGCGCTGCCAGTCGACCGGAGACCAGTCGGGGCCCGCCTCGGCCGGGCCGCCGTGGAAGAGGCGGGCCGCGAGCAGGGACGTGGCCTCGTCGACCGCGCCGGGCTCTTCGAGCAGATCGCAGGCGGGCCGCTCACCCAGCCGGGACGCGAACCCCTCGGCCAGCCGGTCCCGCCGCGACAGCTCGGTCAGCGCGGAGACCACGCCCGCGTCCAGCCGCGAGGGCCAGCGGCCCATCCGCCACGCGGGCAGAGCGACCCGGGTCAGCAGCCGGTCCCAGCCGGCGTAGGCGAGGCCCACCTGCTCCTGCGCGACGATCCGCAGACCGTAGTCCACAGCCTGTGCGCGCTCGGACCCGGCCGCGGCGACCCCCCGCTCCATCTCGGCCGCGTGCCCGCGGCAGCCCCGCAGCAGGATCGCGGCGACCCAGCCGGTGAACCGGGCGCCCAGCCGCCGTACGGGATCGAGGTCCGGCCGGGCGGGCACGGCGACCGCGGCGTCGAGGCCCCGTACGAAACGGCGGGCCGCGGCTATGTCGGGGTGCGCGGAGGGACCCGTACCGGCGACGACCGGCGCGAGCACCGCCCGCAGCTCGCCGACCCGCATCCACCACAGGAAGGGCGAGCCGATGACCAGCACGGGAGCGTCGGCGCCGCCGCCCCCCGGCACCGGACCGGAGCGGGTCGCCGGGTGTGTGCGGTCCTCCAGCCAGCTGTCGCAGTCGGGCGTCAGGGCTATCGCGGAGGGCGCGGGGACATCGAGCCGGTCCGCCAGGTCCCGCACCATCCGATACAGATCCGGGGCGGACTTCTCGGCGATCTCGACCGTCGGAGTGACGGCCGGCCCCGACCGGGCGATCACCGCGGCGACGGCCGCGGCGGCCAGCAGCACCACGACGGCCAGCGCGGTCACCACCCAGCGGACGGTGTCCAAGACCTCGCCGCCGATCCGGCCCGTGACACCGCCGACCAGGAGCACGACGGCCACGGCAGCGGGCAGCACGGCGAGGACGGTCGCCCTGCTGCGGACGCGCAGCACGGCCAGAGCCCGGGCACGCGCGGCACGCGCGCCCAGCTCCTCCCCCATACCGGGGTCCGAACCTGAACCGGACACGGCCTGACGTCACCCCCTCTTGCCCTGCGGCGGACAGCCTGCGGCGGGATTGCTCACTCCCCCACTGTGGCACCCGCCACTGACATCGCAATGCCGGTGGGCCAAGTGCCGGAATGCCTGCGCCGCACCCTAGTTGGGGGTTCGGCGGCCGTCATCCGGATGGCCGAGTCGTCACTCGATGGAATGGCTATGGGTAAAGGTGGTGACGCCGTGCGAACTCTGTGCCCCATGCGGCTCCTGGGGCGTCAGGGCTGGTCGCGGGGCCTCAGGCTCGGGCCGGGGCCGCAGGCCCGAGGGGGTCAGCCTCCGGCGGCCTTGAGCGCGATGTCCGTACGGTGCTGGGAGCCGTCGAGCCGGATCCGGGACACCGCCGTGTACGCCCGCTCGCGGGCCTGTGCCAGGTCCTTGCCGGTCGCGGTGACCGACAGGACACGGCCGCCGGCGCTCACGACCGCGTCGCCGTCCTTCTTCGTACCGGCGTGCAGGACGTACGCGTGGGGCGCGTCCTCGGCCGCGACCTCGTCCAGGCCCTCGATCGGGTCGCCGGTGCGGGGGGTGGCGGGGTAGTTGTGCGAGGCGACGACGACCGTGACGGCCGCCTCGTCACGCCAGTTGAGCGGCGGCTCGTTGTCGAGCGTGCCGTTCGCGGCGTTGAGCAGGACGCTCGCCAGCGGCGTCTTCAGCCGGGCCAGCACGACCTGCGTCTCGGGGTCGCCGAAGCGGGCGTTGAACTCGATGACCCGTACGCCCCGGCTCGTGATCGCCAGGCCCGCGTACAGCAGCCCGGAGAACGGCGTGCCGCGGCGGCGCAGTTCGTCGACGGTGGGCTGGAGGACCGTCGCCATGACCTCGTCGACCAGCTTCGGGTCGGCCCACGGCAGCGGCGAATAGGCGCCCATGCCACCGGTGTTGGGGCCCTCGTCGCCGTCGAGGGCGCGCTTGAAGTCCTGGGCGGGGGTGAGCGGCAGCACGGTCGAGCCGTCGGTGATCGCGAAGAGGGAGACCTCGGGGCCGTCCAGGTACTCCTCGATGACCACGCGGCCGCAGGCGAGCGCGTGCTCGCGGGCGACGTCCAGATCGTCGGTGACGACGACGCCCTTGCCGGCGGCGAGACCGTCGTCCTTGACCACGTACGGCGCGCCGAAGGCGTCGAGGGCCTCGTCGATCTCGGCGGGGGTGGTGCAGACGTAGGAGCGGGCGGTCGGGACGTTGGCCGCGGCCATCACGTCCTTGGCGAAGGCCTTGGAGCCTTCGAGCAGCGCCGCTTCCTGCGACGGGCCGAAGCAGGGGATGCCGGCGGCGCGCACGGCGTCGGCGACCCCGGCGACGAGCGGCGCCTCCGGGCCGACGACGACCAGGTCGGCCTGGAGCTCGCCGGCCAGGCGGGCCACGGCGCCGCCGTCGAGCGCATCCACCGGATGCAGCTCGGCGACCTCCGCGATTCCGGCGTTGCCGGGCGCGCAGTGCAGAGCGGTGACGTCGGGATCGAGGGAGAGAGAGCGGCACAGGGCATGTTCGCGGGCGCCGCCGCCGATGACGAGGACCTTCACGCCAGCCAGGGTAGCCCGCGGAAGACCGTGATCTTTGTGCGGGCCACCGAACGGACAGGCCTACTCGTTTGTGTATTCCTCCACCACCGTGGCTCCGAGCTCGCGCACGATCAGGTCGTGACCGGAGAGGGCGGAGTCGACGAGGTCCGGGTCGTCCTCCTCCGGAGTGTCGTCCTCCGGCGCGACCGGCGGCGGCGCGTGGTGCTGGGCGGGCGGCTGCTGGGACGGCTGTCCCTGGGCGTGCCCGGCCTGCCGGGACGGCTGCTGCACGGGCGGCTGCTGCGGCACGGGCGCCGGGGGCTGCATGGGCTGCTGCGGTCCGGGAGCCGGGGCGGCGGGGGCGGCCGGGGGCCGGGAGCCGTATCCGGGGGTGGCCGGCGGGGGCGCGGAGCCGCCCGACGGGTCGATGATCGCCTCGACCTTCCAGTTGACGTTGAACTGCTCGGTCAACGCCTGCTTGAGGACCTCCTCGCTGCCGCTGCTCGCGAAGTTGTCGCGGGCACCGGCGTTGAGGAAGCCGAGCTGGAGAGTGGTCCCGTCGAACCCTGCCACCTGGGCGTTCTGGCTGAGCAGGATCCAGGTGAAGCGGCGCCTGTTCTTGACCGCCTCCAGGATCTGCGGCCACATGTTCCGCACCTGGGCGGCGCCCTGGGCCATGCCCTGGCCGGTCGCGGCGGGCTGCGAGGGCTGCGGGGTCTGCTGTACGGCGGGGGCGGGCTGCGGGGCGGGCCCCTGGCCGGGGGTCCGCGCGCCGGGCCAGGCCCCAGGGGTGGCGGCCCCGGGCCAGGCGCCGGGGGTGGCGGCGGCGGGCTGCGGGGGCTGCGCGGCGGGGGCAGGCTGCGGGGTGGGCTCCTGTACGGGGGCCGGGGCGGGAGCCGGGGTCGGGGCCGGGGGCTGTACGGGGGCCGGGGCCGGGGCAGGCGGGGCCTGGACGTGGGCCTCGGGACCGGGCACGTACCCCATGGCGGGCCCCGGACCGGAGGGCTGGAAGGCGGCCGCCATCGCACCGGCACCGGCGCCCCGCTCCAGCCGGTCGAGCCGGGCCTGCACGGACCGCTCGTCGTCGAACGCGACCGGCAGCAGCACGCGGGCGCAGATCAGCTCCAGCTGCAGCCGGGGCGAGGTCGCGCCGCGCATCTCCGTCAGCCCGGTGTTGACCAGGTCGGCGGCGCGGCTGAGCTCGGCCGCCCCGAAGACGGACGCCTGAGCCTGCATCCGCTCGATCACATCGGTGGGGGCGTCGATCAGCCCCTTCTCCGCCGCGTCCGGCACGGCGGCGAGGATCACCAGGTCCCGCAGGCGCTCCAGCAGATCGGCCACGAACCGCCGGGGGTCGTTGCCCCCCTCGACGACCCGGTCCACGACCTCGAACGCCGCCGCACCGTCACCGGCCGCGAACGCGTCCACGACGGAGTCGAGCAGGGACCCGTCGGTGTACCCGAGCAGAGCCGTCGCCATGGCATATGTCACACCGTCCGCGGCGGCCCCGGCGAGCAGCTGGTCCATCACCGACATCGAGTCACGCACGGACCCGGCGCCGGCCCGCACGACCAGCGGCAGGACCCCGTCCTCGACGGGGATGCCCTCACGGCCACAGACCTCGGCCAGATACTCACGGAGCGTGCCGGGCGGGACGAGCCGGAACGGATAGTGGTGCGTACGCGACCGGATCGTCCCGATGACCTTCTCGGGCTCGGTGGTGGCGAAGATGAACTTGAGGTGCTCCGGCGGCTCCTCGACCACCTTCAGCAGGGCGTTGAAGCCCGCTGAGGTGACCATGTGGGCCTCGTCGATGATGTAGATCTTGTACCGGCTGGAGGCGGGCCCGAAGAAGGCCTTCTCCCGCAGGTCACGGGCGTCGTCCACGCCACCGTGCGAGGCGGCGTCGATCTCGATGACGTCGATCGACCCCGGCCCGTTGCGCGCGAGGTCCCGGCAGGACTGGCACTCCCCGCACGGGGTGGGGGTGGGCCCCTGCTCGCAGTTCAGACAGCGGGCCAGGATCCGGGCACTGGTCGTCTTTCCGCAGCCACGGGGCCCGCTGAACAGGTACGCGTGATTGACCCGGTTGTTCCGCAGCGCCTGCTGCAGCGGGTCGGTGACATGCTCCTGCCCGATGACCTCGGCGAACGACTCGGGGCGGTAGCGGCGGTAGAGCGCGAGAGACGACACGCTTACGAGGTTATAGGCGCCCACCGACAACCGGGACGCCCCAGGAACGCAAGCGCCCCCCACGCACCCGCCAGAGCCGACCTACCCTTGCTGCCTTCCGGCCCTGGGGGAGTTCAGTCAGATAGCGCCACGTGAGGGGCTCCGCCCAGAGTACCCGATCCGAGCCGCCCTCCGACCACCCCCTGAGCCTCGGAGGAGGCCCCCGGGGAACGGGTTCGCGAGCACTCCTCAACGTCTTGTATTGTTTGCGGCGGAGGATTCGCCTAGAGGCCTAGGGCGCACGCTTGGAAAGCGTGTTGGGGGCAACCCCTCACGAGTTCGAATCTCGTATCCTCCGCCAGTGCCTCACCGGGCACTTGAAGACCCCGACCGGGAAACCGGCCGGGGTCTTCTGCATGCCCTGGTCTCACTTCCGGTCTTTTTTATCTCCGACATTCACGACATCTCACACGGTGTGCCAGGGACCGCCCTCACTCCGGCCCATCAGGAGCTCCCCTCCGTGGGTGAACCCCTTCCGAGTGCCGACGGCGGACCCATCGAATGCGCAATCCTTGGCTCCACTCGGGCCGCTTGTCCCCAGCCGCGTTCCCGGCCTCGCGAGGTGTTCCCCATGACGTCCCTATCCACGGTGACAGCCCGGCTGGGCGGTCTCGACGCCCCACAGCTGGCGCGCGTACTCGGGATGCGGAAGGACGCCGCGGTGCCACCGGAGCCGCGCTCCATGGAGGAACTGTCGGAACGTCTTCTGCGACCCGGCTCGGTGGCGCTCGCCTTGCCGCAGCTTCCCCTGCCGTGCCTCCAGGTGGCCGAGGCCCTGGCCGCCTTGGGAACGCCCATGTCGCGCGGCGCCCTGGCGAGGGCGCTGGGAGCGACGGCAGCCACTGCCACTCGGGAACTGGACGGCGTGCTGGAGACTCTGGCCGATCATGCCCTGGTCTGGCCGGACAGCGACGGAAGGCTCCACATGGCCGCGCCGTTGCGGCAGGCGTGGGAGACGCCCCTGGGGCTGGACGCTCCGCTGGAGGAGCTTCTGGAAGGCGTGACCTCCGAGGAGCTGCGCGGCATGCTCGCGGCACTGGGCATCAAGCCGCCCGGCACCAGGCAACAGCGCACGGCCGCCGTCCTGGAACACCATGGCGATCCGCAACGCGTCGTCTCCGTGATCGCGAAGGCCCCTCCGGCCGCCCGGCAGCTGCTTGAGCGCCGAGCGAAGTCCGCACCGCGAGAAACGGAGTTCATCATTTTCGGAGCTCCCGAGGCCGCTTCCCGGCCGGACGAGCGATGGGCTCTGGACCGCGGCTTCCTGGTCCGGAACCGCCACGGATACGGGCCGGCCCGCATGCCCGTCGAAGTGGCGCTCGCGCTGCGCGGGCCCGACTGGCATGCCCCGTTCGCGCCCGTACCGCCTGCCCCGGAGCTAGTGTCCGTCCCCGCGGTGGAGGTGGACCGGGAGGCAGCGGCAGCTGCCACGGCGTTCGCGGCCCACGCCGCCTCGCTCCTGTCAGCCTGCTCGGCGGCTCCCCCGGCCCGGCTGAAGTCCGGCGGGATCGGCGCACGTGAACTGGCTCGGATCGGCAAGGCGGCACAGGCCGACGACGCGGTGGTACGCATCACCCTGGAGATCGCGTACTCGGCCGGGGTGCTGGCCGCGGACGGCAACCGCGTCGCACCCACCGCGGCGTACGACACCTGGGCGGCGCAGGAACCCGCAGCGCGGTTCGCCGAGCTGCTTCACACATGGTGGAACCTGCAGTTCACTCCCTCGCAGGCCCGCGACGAGGACAACAAGGCGCTCCCCGCCGTGGCCGGGGCTCCTCCCTGCGGCGGCTGTCTACAGGCTCGGCGCGGGCTGCTCGCAGCGGCGGCAACGCTTGCCGAAGGTCAGTGCGTGAAGGCCGCCACGGATCTGGGGCCGCTCGTGGCATGGCACCGTCCGCTCGCTCATCTGTCGTTCCACGACGAGACGCCTTTCGCCGCGGCGGTCCGCGAGGCCGAGCTGATGGGCGTCATCGCCCGAGGCGCCCTCTCCCGGCTCGGTGCGGCTCTGCTGGCCGGTGACACTGAGGAACTGACCGCCGCCTGCCGGCTCCTGCTGCCCGAGGCCACCGACACGGCCCGGCTCGGTGGCGACCTCACGGCCGTCGTCACCGGCACGCCCTCGGCACGCCTCGCGGAGTTCCTGGATGCGACCGCGGACCGGGAGATCAGCGGCACGGCCTCGGTATGGCGGTTCAGCGCCGACAGCATCCGCCGCGCACTGGACGCCGGCCACGCTCCGGACGAGATCTCGGTCGAGCTGACCGCCATCGCCGACGGCGCTCTGCCACAGCCCCTGTCCTATCTCATCGCCGATGCCGCACGCCGCCACGGCCACGTGCGCGTCACCCCCGCCGCCTGCGTCATCCACGCCGACGAACCGGCGCTCCTGGCCGAGCTCGCCGCCCACCGGGGACTCTCCGCGCTCGGGCTACGGCAGCTCGCCCCGACGGTGCTCGTCAGCGACAGCCCGCCCGACAAGACCCTGTCCGCGCTCCGGGACCAGGGCTATGCCCCCGTCGCCGAGGCCCCGGACGGGACCGTACGCATCGAGAAGGTGCCCCCTCGACGGGCCGCCGCCGTTCCGGCCCCGCGGAAGGCCGCCACCAAGGCCGGCACCGGACGCTCGACGTACCGAGCGGCGGAGGCGTCGGCCGCCGAGTCGTACGCCGTGGTGGCCCGGCTGCTGACCGCCCCGCCGACCGCCCCGGAGCCCGATCCCTTCGGCACCGGGGTCCCCTTCGGTACGGATACCGAGGAGATCGTCGCCGGGTACGCGAAGCAGCTGACGTACACAGACGTCCGCCAGCTCTGCCACGCCATCGACACCGGTATGGCCATCACCGTCGAATACGTAGCCGCGTCGGGAAGCCGCACCGTGCGCACCCTCAGCCGCCTCGAACTCGACCCGCCCTACCTCGAAGCCTGGTGCCATCTGCGTGATGCCGAACGAGTCTTCACGCTGTCCCGCGTCCACGGCGTCATGCCCGCGTAGCGCGATGACCTTCTGGATATACTTAACGCGCAAGCTGATATCACAGGAGGTGCCTGGATGAGTCGAACCGTGATCGACCTCGATGACGAGCTGCTGGCCGACGTGGCTCAGGCTCTCGGGACCAGCACCAAGAAAGAGACGGTCAACACCGCCCTGCGCGAGGTGCTGGAGAACCGGCGGCGGGCCCTGGCGCTCACCAGGCTGCGGGCTGCCGCCGCAGACGGCTCCTTCGACCTGGACCTCTTCGAGGACAAGCGGAACTACCGGCGGTGAGCGCGGCACAATTCCTGATCGATACCAGCGCACTCGCGCGATTCCTGCGCGGCGACGCCGAACAGTACGGCTGGGACCAAGCAGCGGCGGCCGGGCTCATCGCGACCTGCCCGATCAACGAGCTGGAGTTCTTCTACAGCGCCCGCTCTGCCGCGGACCGTGCGCGAGGCATCGAGGACATGCGGCTCGTATTCAGCTGGGTACCTGTCGACGACCGGGCCTACGACCGCGCCTGGCGAGTCCAAGAGCTGTTGACCCAGCGTGGACAGCATCGCAGTGCAGGCGCAGTGGACCTCGTCGTTGCCGCCACGGCGGAACTGCAGGGGCTCACCCTTCTCCACCGCGACCACGACTTCGACTGCATCGCCGCCGTCACAGGCCAAGCCACGCAGTGGTATGGCCCGGAGGCCGGTAAATGAACGTGCGCCTGGCGGTCTCAGTCCTGGTCTCATTCGCCCCCGTCCGGAGCTGTTCGGACGTGGCCAGGCTGGACGCTCCGCCGCAGATCAGGGCGGGTACGGATCGCTCCGTACCCCCGTACGAACATTTGGAAAGCGTGTTGGGGGCAACCCCTCACGAGTTCGAATCTCGTATCCTCCGCCAGTGCCTCACCGGGCACGTTGTCGAAGGGCCCCACCGCTTGCGGTGGGGCCCTTCGACATTGGGTGCGCACAGCGCAAGCACGAACCAATGGGAGTGACTCCCGTCACATTGGCCGGCATCCTCGGTCAACAGGCGGTGGCAGTCGCCGCTGGGCACGCACTGCCACCCCTCCTGACCGCCCTGCGGGAGCTCTCCTACTCGGTGGGTGGGGTGTCTGTACCGGCGGCGCTGGAGCCGGCGGCGAGAGTGGTTGCCACGGACTTGAACCAGGCTCCGGAGGGGAAACCTCCATGCCCAGCTCGGCGGCTGTCAGGGCGTCCTCCGGCTCCTCCAGCGGGAGCGCGATCAGCTCGTGGAGCTCGCCGACGAGCCGGGCCACGAGGTGCGGATCGGTGGTCGCGGCGTAGTCGGCCACCGCGGCCTCGTGGCCGGGGAACTCGTCGACGACGTCCTGCGAGAACCAGCCGCCCAGCAGCTGCCCGGTCTCGGGGAAGCGCGCAGCACCCGCCCGACGGGCTCCTCCCGGGACGGCCACGCTGCCTCGATGGTGAGCCGGGCCCGGGTCCCCTGCGCCAGCCAGCGGTGGATGACCTGCTCATTGGCGGTCACCACGGCCTGGGTGGCCCACTGGGCGGTCTCCCGGTCGGGGTAGGTGGCGGATCGGGTCAGCGGGGCCGGGGCATTCGCCCCGGGGAACGTTCTCAGTTCGCGTTGAACGACCAGAAGACCCCGACCTCGTCCGCGCTCACCGCGATCAGGCCGAGGTCCATCATGTGGTCGGTGAAGGCGCGGCCCCCGGCGAGTTCCCCGGCCAGGAAGTCCGGCGAGTCGGAGGTCCGGGCCAGGTCGGAGGAGGTCAGGAAGACCGCGTCGGCGCCGAAGCGGTCGAGCACCGTCCGGGCGTCGGCCAGCACCTGGTCCCGGTCCGCCCGGGTCCGGACCAGGGACGTCTCGAAGAACCACTCCTGGGCCAGCGAGGCGAGCAGCTCCACGGCAGCGTCGGCGGTGACCGGGTACGTCCAGGCGCGCACCTCTTCGGCCGTGAGTGGCAGGAAGGGATAGGAGGGGCGGACGTTCTCGCGCACCTCCCTGTCGATCTGCCACTCCAGCACGCAGCCGCCCCGAGGGTCGACGACCGTCCGGTCCATGACGGCCAGGACGTCCTGCGCCCAGTCCTCGTGCAGGCGTGGCCCGGTCATGGCGAAGGAGTAGACGTCGTCGAGGAGCCGCCTCAGCGCGGCGTCCCAGGCACTGCTGTGAAGGGGGTTCATCTGGCTTCCGGTTCGGTCGCTCACGGAGACGGCATGGACGTGTAGATCACGTAGGGCGGGTCGAGCCTGGAGTCGTACTCGATCCCTGCTCCATCCACCGCTGCGGAGCTTGAAGTCCTCCAGGTCGCGGGCGCCGAAGCCGTGGGCGCGGGCGACGACGGCCTCGAACTTCGGGGAACTGAGGTCCGCCTCCTCCAGGGCGGGCCTGAGCGCCTTCACCCTCCTGGTGAGGTCCTCCAGGATCTTCGTGGCCGCCTTCCGCAGCGCCCTCTTGACCTCCTCGAAGGCGTCGTGGTTCAGCTCGACACGCAGCTTCGGCGTACTCGTACAGGAGGTTGGCGATCGCCGTGGCGGTGTCGTTCAGCACCGTCATCAGCGGCTGGATCACGCTAGGCGGCGACCGGATGGGGCCGGGTGTACCACCTCGTCGGTGGATGGCCCAGAAACGGGCCTTCGCCCTGGTCCCGGCCCCCTCGCGTCAGCCCGCCGGGGTGGACGGGGCCCCCGGGAGAGGGCTGATGCCCGGTTCGAAGTGGGCGCGGAGGTAGATGCGGGTGCGCTGCGGGGTGTAGTCGTGGGCGTACAGGCGGACGCAGCGCTCCTCCGAGGTACCGGCGGGGGGCTCGGTGGACTCGGGGGCGGCTGGGCAGACGTAGCCGTAGCGCAGGCCGTCCTTGAACGTCTCCGGTTCCGGCAGGCCGAGGTGGGCGAAGTCGTGGGGCTTGACGTCGGTCTGGGCGGCGGTGGGCTCCAGCCACTTGCCGGACGGGGGGTTCGCCTTCAGGTAGGCCTCCGCCTCGGGCTTCGTCAGCGTGAAGGTGAGCAGGCCCTTGTCGAACTGGGAGGTGATCTCGTACGCCGCCTGGGGCGACCCGGCCGTCGCCGGGACGGTGAGGCCCATCTGCTTGCTCATCCACTTCGGCGTGATCCCCGGGGCCCACTTACCGTCCGACGACCGTTCCGCCGCCCGGCCGCCGGAGGTGGAGCCGCCGGACGTGTCGCCGCCACACGCGGTCAGGGCCGCCGCGAGGGCCAGCACGCCGGCGGCCACGGCGACGACGCGCCGTGTCCGGTGTGCGTAGAGGTTGTTCATCGGACGGGCGTCCTTCCCGGCGGGCGGTGCGTCGTGCGGTCCTGCTGTTGTTCTCGGGCGGGGTTCTCGCGGCCGTCCCTGCTCTCGCCGGGGCCCGGCAGCGGGTCGCCGTTGGGCGCCGAGGAACCGAGATCGTAGTGCTTGACGCTACTGCTGCCCGACATGTCGAACTCCTGGGCGTAGCCCACGCGGTGCAGCTTGGCCATTTCGCCGTCGGGGATGTTCATCGGGCCGACGTTGACGCCCTTGCCCTCGTCCCAGTTGTAGCGGTCCCAGACGTTCGCCTGGTAGTCGATGCTGATCTTGGGGTTGCCGTTGGCATCCGGAACGGCCGTCACCACGCCGGTGACGTTGCTGTTGGCGCCGCCCACCGCGTAGAACCAGTTCTCGTTGACTCCCTGGCCGAAGTAGAAGCCCTCGGGCTGCTTGGCCTCGACCGGGAAGGCGACCGGCTTTCCGCCGTTCTTCCTGAACTCCTCCAGGGCCTGCTGGCGCCAGTCGTCCTGGTTCATCCGGATCGTGTCGTCGACGTACGTCTTGAAAGAGGGGACGTCCGACATCATCTTGTCGACGGGCAGGTCCATGGGCTTGCCGCTGTTGTTCAGATAGTGCGCCATGTGACGGGACGCGTCCGTCATGCCCTTCCAGTCGGCGCCCTCCGCAATCAGTTCCATCTTCTGCTTGGTGACCCACTGGTCGAAGCCCGGCGACTCGGAGTCGTACTTTCCGGCGCCCGCGTCCGCCGCGATCTGCGGCATGGTGGGGTTCAGAATGCCCGCCGCCATCAGCTTGTCCTTCTGGGACAGCCAGAGCTGCGCCCGCGCCTCGGGGCTGAGGGAATCCCACAGGCGACGCAGCTCGGCCTGCTGCTTCGGGTTCGCGTCCTTGCCGAGCGCGGCCAGTTCCTTCGCCCGCGGAAGCTGCTCCTCGTCGAGGGATGTGTACTTCGCGTGGCCGGCGTTGTACGGGTCGTTGCCGTGGCTCTTGCGCAGCGCGCGTACGGCCGCCGCGTCGACCTCGGCGGCGTGCTGGACGATTCCGGTGAGCGTGTCCGCGTACCACCGGATACGGTCCTTGGTGCGCTGGTCGGGGCCCTCGGCGGTGCACATCGCCTCCGAGACGCGGACCGTGCCGCCCGGGCCGTCGAAGACGATCAGTCCGGGGTCCGGCGGATTGTGGGACGGGTCGCCCTTGCGCGCCGAGTCGGTGAGGGTCTTCGCCTGCTTCTGGTAGCGCGTGAGCTCGCCGTGGGCGTCGGTGAGGACGGCGGCGATGCTCACGGCCTCCGCGTGGAGGTCGGAGAACTCCTTGGCCGACTTGCGGACGAAGTCCTTGGTCACGCTGGCGTTGACGCCCTTCCAGCGGGCTTCGTCGGACTTCTTGGTCAGGCCGTCCCGTGCGACGGTCGTGAGCTTGGCCAGTTCGCCGGCCATCGTCGTCCAGTCGGCCGCGGCGGTGCCCAGCTTGGAGAGGTCCAGGGCCATGAGGTCGGAGTACGAGAAGTTTCCCATGGCGCTTCCTACTTGAAGTAGTCGTTCAACGCGGACACGGACACCGGTCCCGTACGGCCACCGATCTCGGTGGCGATCCTGGCTTCCTCCTGCTCGTGCGAGTTCTTGCTGTAGTTGAGGTGGTTGGAGATGTGCGCGCAGGCCTGCAGGACGTGCTTCACCTGCGAGGTCCATATCTCGACGGTCGACTCCAGCTCCGAGCCGAGCCCGAAGTTGTGGCTCTTGAGCGCGGCGGCCGCCTGCATGGTGGTTCCGGACCCGTTCTTGTCCGCGCCCGTCCCCGCGATGTCCGCCTTCTTCTTCAGCTCGCTGTGGAGAACGAACGCCTCGTGACCGACGGCCCCGAGGTCGTCCTGGTACACCATGAGGTCCGAGTCGCTGGACCCTCCCGGCGCGGCCTGATTCAGCCGCATCCGCGTGGCCTGCCCCTCCGACGCGGCGGCCTTCGCCTTCTCCCACTCGTCCCAAGCCAATTCGTCCCCCGTTCCGTCCCCCGTCGACCTGCGGCGGGCCTTGCAACGGCTTTCTGTCGTCGCTCGCGCAAACCTATCAACCCACCACAGGCGACGGGCACTTCACATCAGGGCTTCAGGTGGGACAGGACCGCCTCGACCGCCGTTGTCACCACCGTGCGGGACTCCGGGGTGAGGTCGATGGTTTCGAAGCCGTGGTGGGCGTTGGGGGCGTCGATGAGGTGGAGGTTCGCGTTTGTCGTGTTTGCCGCCGTGACGAAATCTTCCACAGTCGCCGCGATCTCGGGGATCTCCAGGCCCGCCCTGGTCAGCACGATCGGCAGGTCGCCCGCCGTGCGGACCGCGGTCGCCGGGCGGAAGCGGGCATCCACGCCCGGCCAGCTCGTCAGGGGGGCGAGCACGGGATACGTGGCCGCCAGGCAGCGCAGCCACGGCGGGGGTGCCGCCAGCCAGTCCGTGGTGAGGAGGCCCGCGCCGGAGAAGTGCCACAGGGCGATCCGGTCCGGGTCGACGCGGGGATCCGCGCGGACGAGCTCGACGGCCTCGGTGATGTCGTCGAACGCGCGGGGGTAGTCACCCAGGCCGTGCAGGCGGTGGTCCACCGTCACACCGACCGCCCCCAGGCTCGCCACGTACCGCGCGTAGCCCGTGTAGAGCGGCCAGTCGCGGGGCGTGGGCCGCAGGTCGGCGGGGAGCGGGCCGCCGTGGACGAAGATGACCGCCGGGCGTGGGCCGTCCCCCTCCGGGAGGTGGAGGTCGACCCGGCCCGTCCGCTCGCGCGGGCACTCCGGTACGTCGAGGGGGAAGGGCCGGAGGTACGGGTGCTCCTCGTCCGCCGGCGCGGTCAGCCGGTGCCCCTCGCCCGCCGCGGCCCGCAGCAGTACGTCGGCCAGCTCGTCCGGCACCGACAGCATCGGCCAGTGCCCGGTCTCCAGGTCGAAGAAGCTCTTCTCGGGGACGGCCAGCGCCCGGAACTGCGGCGGTCCGGACTCCACCAGTGACTGGACCAGCGCGATGTTCAGACCGTTGCCGGTGCAGAACACACCGGTCGACGGCAGCTCCGCGGCCGCCCCCGTCAGCCGCAGCGGCCGGGTGAGCGTGCCGGCCGGCTGCGGGGCGGCCAGCCGGGTCAGCCGGGCCAGGCCCCGCTCCGGCACCCCGTCCGTACTGCCCCAGCGCTCCCACGCCTCCGCCTCCGCCGGCGCCGGGATCCGCCACTCCTCGCCGGACGCCAGCAGATCGCGTACCTCCTGGTCGGGTACGAGCCCGAGCGGCACGTCGCCGTCCTGCGGCGCGCCCGCGTCCAGGTGGACGATCCGGGCGATCCGCTCCGGGCGGCGGTCCGCGGCGCCCAGGACCGGATGGATGCCGTAGCCGTGGCCGACGATCACCAGCTCCGCAGCGTCCACGTGGTCGATCAGCTGGACCACGTCCTCCACATGGGTCTCCAGGTCCGTCCCCGGCCCCGCCAGATGGCGCCGGTCGCCCATGCCGGTGAGCGTCACCGGATGCACCTCCGCCCCCGCCCGCCGCAGCCGCGCCGCCGTCTCCCGCCAGATCCAGCCACCCGTGAAGCACTCCGACACCAGCACGAACGCCGTCTGCGCCGTCATGACCGGCCCCCTCTCCCTCTGCGTATCTCGGTCCGCGCGGTCGGCCCGCCGGGCTGTCCGCGCTCGCCGGTACGGTAGGAACTCCCCCTGAGGGAGGTTCAAGTCGTGGTGTCCGACGGCACGTGGAGCATCGGAGAGCTCGCCGAGCGCGCGGGTGTCACCGTCAAGACCGTCCGCTTCTACTCCGACCGCGGTCTGCTGCCCGAGGCGGGCCGCAGCTCGGGCGGCCACCGCCGGTACGGCCCCGAGGCGCTCGACCAGATCCGTCTGATCCGTTCCCTGCGCGCCCTCGACCTGCCGGTGCCCGAGGTGGGCCGCATCCTCGACCAGGGGGGCGGCGCGGACGGGGCGGTGGAAGGCGCCCTGGGGAACTCGTTGGGGAACGCGCTGGAGGACGCCATCGCACGGCAGTTGGACGATCTCGGCGCCCAACTGACCGCCCTGCGCTGGCGGGAGGCCGCGCTCCAGCTGCTCCACGACTGCCCGCCCGCCGAACGGCCCGAGCGGCTGCGGCTGATCGGCGCTGTGTCCGTGCCGCCGAGCACGGACGCTGTCGCGCGTTTCTGGCGGCGCTGGCTGCCCGTACGGCTCCCGGCCCGGCAGGTCTCCGCCATCCTCGATCACGCGGTGCCGCAGCCCCCGCCGGACCCGAGCCCGGCGCAGGTCCTCGCCTTCGCCCGGCTGCACGCCTTCGTCACCAGGGACTGCGGCGGCGGCGACCACTGCCAGCCCGCCGCCCACCAGACCGACGAGGGCTACCGCCCGTCCGTCCTCTACGACGGCCTCGTCGAGGCCTTCGCCCTGGCCGCACCCGACCTGCGAGCCGGACGGCTCCCGCGCGCGGGCGAGGCGCTGGACTGCTTCGTCGCCGCGTACGCGCGCGCGTGCGGGCTGCGTGACACTCCCGGCTTCCGCCACCGCCTCGGCGGCCAGCTCGCCGCGGACCCCCGCATCGACCAGTACTGGCAGCTCGTCGCCGAGATATCGGGCCCCGCGGAGCCGAACCCGGGTGTCTCCCACGACTGGCTCCGCGCCGCACTGGACGCGGAGCTCGCCTTGGGGGCGTAGCCCGTACGGCGTGAGGGGTCAGCGGCGGGACATTGACCGAACGCCGTACGGGTGTCGAACGCCGTACACCACGGGGCACAGTGTGCGCACTCGGCTATCCTGGCCGCGCCACGGACGAACGAGGAGACCGCGATGCCAGCCGACAAAGCCGACAAGCAGCCGTACTCGTCGGTGTGGACCCGCCCGGAGCGCCGCCGACGGGAACAGCCGTCGCTGAGCCGGGACCAGATCGTCTCCGCGGCCCTCGAACTCCTCGACGCCGAAGGCATCGACGCCCTCAGCATGCGCAAGCTCGGCACCCGGCTGAACGCCGGCGCCACCTCGATGTACTCGCACGTCGCCGACAAGGGCGAGATCATCGAACTCGTCGTCGACGAGGTCTACGGCGAGATCGACGTCCCGGACCCCGACGGCCCCGACGACTGGCGCACCGCCACCACCCGCTGCGCCCAGAGCTTCCGTACGGCCTTCCACCGCCACCCGTGGATGGTCCATGTGCTCGGCGAGATCGGCGTCGCCGCGCTGGGCCCGAACCTGCTGCGGCTCTCCGAGGGGTTCCTCGGCGTGTTCGAGAAGGCGGGGTTCTCCCTGGAGGCCGCCGACCAGGCGACCAACACCGTCTTCTCCTACGTCATCGGCATCGCCGGCAGCGAGGCGGCGTACCTCGCGATGCTCGCGCGCAGCGGCCAGAACGAGCAGGAGTGGGCGGAGGCCCTGTGGCCGGCCGCCGAGCGGGCCGTACAGCCCTTCCCGCGCCTGCGCGAGCTGTACACCACGAAGCGGAGCGCGACCGCGGGCGGCTTGCGCGAGGACAACTTCGAGGTCGGCCTCGCCTGCATCCTCGACGGGGTGGCGGCCCGGCTGGGGCGTGAAGGGTAAGCGGGCGGGGGTGCGCGGCACGGAACGGGTCCGGCACGGCTCGGCTTGACCCTCAAGCCGCCTGAACGTCCACCATCGACGGCATGGACCCCACCACCACCGAGCTCCTGGGCATCAGCGCCTTCGCGCGGCGCGTCGGGCTCGCACCCAGCGCGCTGCGCTTCTACGACGACTGCCGGGTCCTGCCGCCCGCGCACGTCGACGCCGTCACCGGCTACCGCTCCTACAGCCCCGCCCAGGAGCCGAGGGCCCGGCTCCTGCGCGCCCTGCGGGAGGCGGGGCTGCCCCTGGCCGACGTCTCGCTCGTCCTCGACGGCGGCACCGAGGACGCCCGCGCGGTCCTCGCCCGCCACCGCGAGGACGTACGGAACCGGTCGCGGGCCGCGGTCGCCACGCTCGACGACGTACTGCGCTCGCTGCCCGGTACCGCCGCCTCGGTCCCTACGCGGATCCGGATCGGCGGCCCCGAACTGGCCGGAGCCGCCCGGCAGGTCGCCCCGGCCGTCGGGGAAGGGAAGGAGCATCGCGTACTGAGCCACGTCCTCGTCGAGGCCGACGCCGACGAGGTCCGGCTCGTGGCCACCGACCGCTACCGCCTGGCGATGCGGGTCCTGCGGCCGACGGCGGTGGAGGGCCCGGCCTGCCGGTTCCTGGTCTCCGCGGACGCGCTGCTCGGGCTCGGGCCGTGGGCCGCCCGGTCGGCCGCGCCCGCCGCCGAGGTGACCATCGAGGTGGGTCCGGGCTTGGACTCGGGCTCGGGCTCGGTGGAGGTACGGCGCGGCGACGAGGTACGCCGCCTGGCCGCCGAGGCGGACGACGGATACCCCGACCACCGCGCCATGCTGGCCGCCCTGGAAGCCCCCGCCCACCGGGCGATCGTCGACCGGAACGCCCTGCTTGCCGCCGTCGCGCGGAGCGGGCCCGTGACGCGCCTGGAGATCGGCCGGGACCGGATCGTGGTGAACGGCACCACTGCCCTGCCGGCCCTCTGCGCCGAGGGCCCGCCCCCGGTGCGGATCGCCTTCGATCCCGCCGTCCTCGCCCCCGCCCTTGAGGCCGGGGTCGGCCCGGACGTCCTCCTGGAGATCGCCGCCGCGACCCTTCCGGTCGTGGTCCGCTCCGCCGACCAGGGCAGCTTCACCACGCTGGTGATGCCCGTCGCCGACGCGACAACCGGCGTCGAAGGAGCCGTCTGAGATGGACCCCGACAACACCGTCGTACAACTCTGCGCCCGCGGCATGGGCGCCGAGGCGGAAGGCCGGGACGACACGGCACGCGCGCTGTTCCAGCAGGCCTGGGACGCGGCCGGGGACGACTACGAGGCCTGCGTCGCCGCCCACTACCTGGCCCGGCACCAGCCCACCCCGCGCGAGACCCTGCACTGGAACGAGGAGTGCCTCAGGCGCGCCGACCGGGTCGGCGACGAGCGCGTACGCGGCTTCTACGCCTCCCTCCACGGCACGATCGGCCGCGCCCACCTCGACCTGGGCGAGCCCGAGAAGGCCCGTGCCCACTTCACGTCGGCCGCGGCCCGCCTGGCGGACCTGCCCCCGGGCCCGTACGCCGACTGGCTCCGCCTCCGCGTCGCCCGGGGCCTGCGGGCCACCGCCGCGACGGACGACACCGACGTTCGGGTCCGGGACCTGATGGACCGCCTCTGTGAACGGGCCGACCTGGAGGCGCTGGCCCTGCTGCTCCCGGCCTACCTGGGCGGCCTGGGCCGCCCCGAGGACGAGGAACGCCTCACCACGCTCCTACGCATGCTCCACGCCGAACGCCGCCTGCCGGCGGCCGAACAGCACGTCTTGGCCGAGACGATCGCCCTGAGGTCGGCGGCCTGACAGGGCCGGAGGTCTCACGCCTTCTCGAACAGCGCCGTCACCGTGCGCGCCCGGTCCATCGTCAGCGCCATCGTGGGGCGGGTGTGCGCGTGGCGCGTGCCGTCGAGGATCCAGCCCGTGAAGCGGTGGCCGGGGCGCGGGGTGGCCGTGATCGTGACCTGGCCGCCGGGGCGGTACGGGCCCCACGCGCTCGGCGCGGCCGTGCCGCCGTCCGCCGGGGAGACGGCGAGCGTGAGCGCGTGCCGGGTGCGTGGGGTCGCCGGTTCGCGGTAGGCGGCGACGATCGGGGTCGTGGCCTGGGCGACGCGGGCGTTGTCGCTGCGCGCGTCGCCCAGCGGCTGCCCTTCCCAGGGGTGCGCGGTGTTCGAGTACCGGTTGACGGCCGCGCACGGCTGCCCGCAGGCTGAGCTGTAGGCCATCAGCGTGTGGAACCGCCGGTCCGGGGTGACCCAGCCGGTGCTGTACGGGGTGGTGAGGTACGGCGTGTAGTCGACGCCGTGGGCCTGCGCGTCGAGGGTGGCGCGGTCGTGCCAGAGGCCGAGGTTGTGCCCCACCTCGTGGCCGAAGTTGTACCAGTCGACGACGCTGTCGACGTCGGTGACGGAGTACACCTCCCGGTCCGTGGCTGACGACGGCGGCATCGGCAGGCTGCCCTGTCCGCTGCTCGTCCCGCGCGGGACGCTCACCAGCAGGGCGACCAGGTCGGCGGAGTGCTTCTCGCGCAGGGCCGCGGCGGTGGCGCCGAGCCGCCGCTCGCGGGGGTCGGCCAGCTTGCGGTACACCTCGGCGGCGCGCTCGCCGCCGGAGTACTCCGGCGCGTACGTCGCCACGACGTCCACGCTCGCCCTGATCCCGCTGTCCGCGAAGGCGCGGTTGAGCGTGGCCTCGGCGAGCGCGACCCGGGAGCGCATACCGGCCGTGCCGCCGACCCGGTCGGCGGCGCGCGGCGTCCAGCCGACGACCATGTCGATGACGACCGGGTCGCTCGACGGGGGGCGCCGGGGGCTGAGCGGGCGGCCCTCGGTGAACCGCTTCTGGATCTCGTGATCGACCGGGGCGGGGCGCCGGGAGGGGTCCTGCTCGGTGATGACGACATGGCCGGGCCGACCGGGGTCCGGGGCCAGGGTGTACATACGGGCGCCGAGGGTGACGAGACCGTCGACGGCCGGGCCGGCGGCCACCCGTCCCCGGGCGCAGGCGCCGGTGACGGTGAGATAGACCCGCTCGGCCGGGCGGTCCGCGACATGGCCGGTGAAGGTCGCGGTGCCGTGCTCGTCGACGTCGACGCCGTCCGCGACGGCCCTGACCTGGACGTCGGGGAAGAGCTCGACGGTACGTTCGGCGGGGGGCCCGTCCTGCTGGCGGGCGCAGAGCGGGGCGTACGCCTTCGGGTCGGCCTGGACGGTGCGGCTGCGCAGGACCCAGGGCCGGTTGGCGTCGGGGGCGGTGCCGTCGGCGGCGGACGGCGTGGGGGAGAAGAGGGCGGCGAGCGAGAGCAGGGTCAGCAGACCGGCTCCCATCGCCGCCCGGCGGCGCGCGGGCATGGGACTCCTTCGGGTCGCAGGGGGTGGGGAGAGGCAACCCGAAGTTCAACGAGAGGGGCGGCGGGAGGCCCGTACGAAACAGCCGGGCCGCGCGCCGATTCACCCCAACGAGGCCCCCCGCGCGCCGTCCGCGGGAGGCACCCCGACGTGCACGGAAAGGGCGGTGAGCGCGGCCACGGTCATCGCCGTAACACCGGTGGTCAGGGTCGGTTCGAGGACCGGGCCGAAGTACGGGGAGTGGTTGGAGGGGATGTCCCGGGCGGTCGTGCCCTTTGCCGCGGCGGCCGCGTACCGCACCGGGTCCCAGCCGCCGAAGAACCAGTAGCACAGCGGCGCCCCGGCCGCCGTGGCGAGGTTGCCGCAGTCCTCGCTTCCGGTGACGGGGCCGGTGTCGACGACCGCGTCCGCGCCGAAGTGGTCGCGGAAGGCGGCGACGGTCCGGGCGGTGGCGGCCTCGTCGTTGACGAGGACGGGGAAGCTGTCGATGGGGGTGATCTCCGGTTCCCGCTCGGCGCCCGCGACCGCCGCCTCCCCTTTGACGATGCGTTCGACGGCGGCGAGGACCGTGCGGCGTACGTCCTCGGTGTACGTCCGGATATTGATCTTGAGTTCGGCCTCGTCGGGGATGACGTTGTCCTTGCTGCCCGCGTTGAGGGCACCGACGGTGAGGACGGCGGTTTCGTTGCCGGCGATCTCCCGTGAGACGACGGTCTGCAGCCGCATCACGGTCGAGGCGGCCATCACCACGGGGTCGACGGCGGTCTCGGGGCGCGAGCCGTGCCCGCCCTTGCCGAACATCCGCACGTGCAGCGAGTCCGTCGCGGCGAGGGCGGGGCCCGCGTGGTAGCCGATCGTGCCCGCGGGCAGCGGGACCACATGCTGCCCGAGGACGGCGTCGGGCTTGCCCGTCTTCTCGAACAGCCCGTCGTCGACCATGGCCCGCGCCCCGCCGCCGACCTCCTCGCCGGGCTGGAAGACGCCGATGACCGTCCCCGACCAGCTGTCCTTGCCGAGGGCGAGCAGTTCGAGGGCGCCGAGCAGACAGGTCACATGCATGTCGTGTCCGCAGGCGTGCATGGCGCCGTCGACCGTGCTGGCGTACGGCAGCCCGGTCCGCTCCTGTACCGGCAGGGCGTCCATGTCGGCCCGCAGCAGCACGGTGGGCCCGTCTCCGTTGGCGAGCACCCCGGCGACTCCGGTGCCCCCGATGCCGGTGGTGACCCGCATCCCGAGCCGCTCCAGATGCCCGGCGACGGCCCGCGCGGTGCGGTGCTCGGCGAAGGACAGCTCGGGGTGGGCGTGCAGCACCCGGTAGACCTCGCCGAGCCCGCCCCGCAGCCCGGACAACGGCCGCAGGACCCGGGCCCGGGCGGTCGCCTGTGAACTCATCGCGTTATCGGCCGTGTTCATCCCCCCATGCTGGGCCGCGGACGCGGCTTCCGCCCCCGAAAGGGCACAGGAGGGTGACCGGGAGCGGTGATCCTCAGTCGCCGTCGGGGGCCGTCGCCCACTCCACGAACTGGATCACGATCCCGTTCGGGTCGGTGACCTGGAAGAGCCGCTCGCCCCAGGGCTCCTCGCGCAGCGGCAGCGTGATCGGGACGCCCGCGGCGCGTAGGCGCTTCTCCTCGGCCTCGACGGCGGTGACGGTGTACGCCACGATCAGGCCGGTCGCGTGCCGGTCGCGCTGGTCGGGCGGGAGGACCTCGATGCCCCGGCGGAGCAGGACGATGTCGGCGGCGGCGTCCTCGCGGCGCAGGGAGGCGAAGCCGTCGGCAGCCGCCGTCTCCTGGTAGCCGAGGTGGGTGACGAAGAAGTCGCGGGAGGCGGTGACGTCGTCGACGGTGAGGGACACGATAGTGGCGGTGACGTTCAGGGCGGGCTCCTGACCTGGAGGGCTGTGCTGGACGCGGAAGAGGGTCACCCCGTTCCGCCCTCCTCGCAACAGCCTTTTCCGGCCGACGTGTTCACGCCAGCACGCGCGGAGGCCGGGATCCCGTCCGTACGGAATCCCGGCCCCCGCCACCATGTCCGCGCCGCGGCGTCAGTCCTGGGCGAGGCCCTTCAGGCGGGCCGTGATGTTGGCGAGGCGCTGACCCTGGTAGCGGGCGGCCGCGAGGATGTTCTCCTCCGGGCCGCCGTTGCCGCTGGCGTGCGAGGTGCCGTAGGGGTTGCCGCCGGCCGCGAAGATCGACGGGTCGGTGTAACCGGGGGAGACGATGACCGAGCCCCAGTGGTGGAAGGAGTTGTAGAGGGCGAGCAGCGTCGACTCGTTGCCGCCGTGGGTGTTCTGCGCGCTGGTGAAGGCCGTCGCCGGCTTGTCGATGAAGACGCCCTGCGACCACAGGCCGCCGGTCGTGTCGATGAACTGCTTCAGCTGCGCGGCGATGTTGCCGAAGCGGGTCGGCGAACCGAGCGCGTAGGCGTCCGCCCAGGTCAGGTCGTCCAGCGTGGCGACCTCGACATCGGCGGTGGCCTCCAGGTGGGCACGCCAGGCCGGGTTGGAGTCGATGGCGGCGGCGGGGGCAAGCTCGGGGGCGCGACGGAGGCGGACCTCGGCGCCGGCCTTCTCCGCACCCTCGGCGACGGCCTGGGCGAGCTGGTGCACGCTTCCGGTGGCCGAGTAGTAGACGACTGCAACCTTGACAGACATGGCGGACCTCTCCAGAACTGGATTGCTTTCCACTTCGGGATTCAACTTAACCGGATAACGATCCGTCTGCAAGGCGTAACCGGATAGCGCTCCGTTATGCTCACCGTGTCAGGGGGGCGGACCTCCGGTACACAGGGGGGCAGGTACTGCAAGAAGAAGGGCGAACCGGACGTGAGTGAGTTCGTTGGCGAACCGCACCGGACCGAGCTGCCGACCACCGGCCAGCCCGGCGAACGCGCGGACGCGGCCCGCAACCGACGCAAGATCCTCGATGCCGCCGCGCGCATCGTCGCCGATCGGGGCCCCGAGGCCCTGACCATGAACGCCGTCGCGCACGCCAGCGGCGTCGGCGTCGGCACGGTCTACCGGCGCTTCGGGGACGTGGCCCAGCTGGTCTTCGCCCTCCTCGACGAGCGCGAGAAGCAGTTCCAGGAGGCCTTCCTCGCCGGACCGCCGCCGCTCGGCCCCGGCGCGGAGCCCCAGGAGCGGCTGAGCGCGTTCCTGAACGCGCTCACCGACCGGGTCGTCGAACAGCGCGAGCTGCTGTACGCCGCCGCCGCGACCGCCCCGAGCGCCCGCTACACCAGCGGCGCCTACCTCACCATGCACACCCATGTGGCGATGCTGATAGGAATGATGCGGCCGGGCTCCGACCGGGCGCTCCTCGCCCATCTCGTGCTGGCGCCGTTCACCCCGGCGCTGGTGCGCCACCTCGCGGTGGACCAGAAGGTGGACGCCGAACGGATCAAGGACGGGCTGGCGGCGATGCTGCGCCTGTCCTGTCCCCCCTGACCGCCGCCCCGGCACCGACCGCCGTCTCCCCGGCCCCCTCGATCAGCGCCGCGAGCCCGTCCAGGGCCCGGCCCAGGCCGAACGTGTAGGCGTACTCCGGGTCGTACGGCCCTTGGTACGCCTCCCCGGCCGCGCCGCCCACCCGCGCCGCCAGCGGGTACCTCTCCACGTCGAAGACCCGGGCGAGCAGCGGCTCGTGCGCCCCCCACCACTCGTGGTCGGTCATCGCGCCCTCCCCGGTCGCGGCCCGCGCGTCCAGCTCGGCGCGGGCGGCGGAGGCCACGAAGCCGAGGACGAAGGTCAGGGCCGCGTCCATGGCGAGATCGTCGAGGCCGAGCCCGTCGAAGGCCGCGAGCTCATGCTCGTACTTCGCCAGCACCCCGGGCCCGAGCGGGGGCCTCGCCAGTCGGAGCGCCGCGACCCACGGGTGGCGCAGGAACAGCGCCCGGTTCTCGTCGGCGACGGCCGTCACGCGCCTGCGCCACGGCTCCCCGCCGGTCGGCGTGCGCTCCATCCGCAGCAGCACCGCGTCCAGCATCAGATCGAGCAGCTCGGCCTTGCCGGGGACGTAGGTGTAGAGCGTCATCGGCGTCACGCCGAGGCGCTGGGCGACCGCCCGCATCGTCAGGGCCTCAAGCCCCCCGGCGTCGGCGAGCTCCACGGCCGCCTCCACCACCGCGTCGACGGTCAGCCCCTGGCGCGGCCCGCGCCGCCCGGCGCTCCCGGCGCCCGGCGGACGCCCCGGCTCGCGCCACAGCAGCTCCATCGTGCGCGCGGGGTCAGCCCCGCCACCGCGCTCCCCGGCCCCGGCCTTCGCCTTCGACATGACGCCCATTCTCGCAGCTCAGGACCGCGTCCCATTACTTTGTACGCTGTATAGAGTACCCTTGCGGCGCAATGGCACACCTCTTGGACGGAGTACGTATGCAGGCCGGCCCGGCAGACAGCCACAACGTCATCCAGGTGCGCGGCGCCCGCGAGAACAACCTCAAGGGCGTCTCCGTCGACCTCCCCAAGCGCCGGCTCACCGTCTTCACCGGCGTTTCCGGCTCCGGCAAGTCCTCGCTCGTCTTCGGCACCATCGCGGCCGAGTCGCAGCGCCTGATCAACGAGACGTACACGGCGTTCATCCAGTCATTCATGCCCTCCCTGGGCCGTCCGGACGTCGACGGACTGCACAACCTCAGCGCGGCGATCGTCGTCGACCAGGAGCGGATGGGCGCCAACTCACGCTCCACGGTCGGCACCGCCACCGACGCCTACACCATGCTGCGGATCGTCTACAGCCGCCTCGGCACCCCGCACATCGGCACCTCCAGCGCCTTCAGCTTCAACAGCGCCGACGGCATGTGCCAGCGCTGCGAGGGCATCGGCCAGATCTCCGACATCGACGTCGACCAGCTCGTCGACCGGACCAAGTCCCTCAACGAGGGCGCGATCACCGTGCCCAACTTCGCGGTGGACTCCTGGTACTGGCAGATCATGGCCCACTCCGGCTTCTTCGACCGGGACAAGAAGCTCCAGGACTACACGGAGGAGGAATGGGCGACCTTCCTCCACAAGCCGCAGCTCAAGGTGAAGGTCGGCGCCAACAGCTTCACCTACGAGGGCCTGCTCGTGAAGGTCCAGCGCACCATGCTGTCCAAGGACCGGGACGCGATGCAGCCCCACATCCGGGCCTTCGTCGACCGGGCCGTCGTCTTCACCGACTGCCCCGACTGCGGCGGTACGCGGCTGAGCGCGGCCGCCCTCTCCTCGACAATCGACGGCGTGAACATCGCCGAGTGCTCGGCGATGCAGATCAGCGACCTGGCCGAGTTCATCCGAAAGATCGACGCGCCCTCCGTCGCACCGCTCCTGGCCAACCTGCGCGACCTGCTCGACTCCCTCGTCGAGATCGGCCTCGGCTACCTCAGCCTGGACCGGACGTCCTCCACCCTCTCGGGCGGCGAGGCGCAGCGGGTGAAGATGGTCCGCCACCTCGGCTCGTCGCTCACGGACGTGACGTACATCTTCGACGAGCCGACCGTGGGCCTGCACCCGCACGACATCCGGCGGATGAACGACCTCCTGCTGCAACTGCGCGACAAGGGCAACACCGTCCTCGTCGTCGAGCACAAACCCGAGGTCATCGAGATCGCCGACCACGTCGTCGACCTCGGCCCGCGCGCCGGCTCGGGCGGCGGCGAGATCTGCTACAGCGGCGACCTGGCCGGCCTGCGCACCTCCGGCACCCTCACCGGCCGCCACCTCGGCCACCGCGCCCAGCTGCGCGAGCGGGTCCGCACGCCCCGGGGCCACCTCTCCATCACGGGCGCGAACCAGCACAACCTGCGGGACGTGAGCGTCGACATCCCGCTCGGCGTGCTGACCGTCGTCACCGGCGTCGCGGGTTCCGGCAAGAGCTCCCTCATCCACGGCAACCTGCCCGGCCGGGACGGCGTCGTGGTCGCCGACCAGTCCCCGATCCGGGGCTCGCGCCGCTCCAACCCGGCGACGTACACCGGACTGCTGAACCCGATCCGTACGGCCTTCGCCAAGGCCAACGGAGTCAAGGCGGCCCTGTTCAGCGCCAATTCGGAAGGCGCCTGCCCCAACTGCAACGGCATCGGACTCGTCTACACCGACCTGGCGATGATGGCCGGCGTCTCCTCCGTCTGCGAGGAGTGCGAGGGCAAGCGCTACACGCCCAAGGTGCTGACCTACCTCCTGAACGGCAAGAACATCAGCGAGGTCCTCGGCATGTCCATCGCCGAGGCGTACGACTTCTTCCCCACCGGCCAGGCCCACACGATCCTCGGCAGGCTGAACGACGTCGGCCTCGGCTACCTCCGGCTCGGCCAGCCCCTCAACACCCTCTCCGGCGGCGAGCGCCAGCGGCTGAAGCTCGCCATCCACATGGCCGAGAAGGCGGCCACCTACATCCTGGACGAGCCCACGACCGGCCTCCACATGGCGGACGTGGACCAGCTCCTGTCCCTCCTCGACCGGCTCGTCGACCAGGGCAACACCGTCATCGTCATCGAGCACCACCAGGCGGTCATGGCCCACGCCGACCATCTGATCGACCTCGGCCCGGGCGCGGGCCACGACGGCGGACAGGTGGTCTTCACCGGCACCCCCGCCGAACTGGTCAAGAACGGCACCACCCTGACCGCCCGCCATCTGCGCGAGTACGTCGGCGGCTGACGCCCCTGCGGAACGCGGTGGACCTCGCGCGGGCGAGGTCCACCGCGGGCCATACGGGCGGCGGCGATACCCGTACGCACGTATCCGCCGCGCTCGACCGGTTCGCCGGGGAGATCATCGGACCATGACCACGATCCGGCTCGCCCAGCACCCCGAGGCCGACGCACTGCTCGCCCGCAGCCCCCTGGCGGCGCTCGTCGGCATGCTCCTCGACCAGCAAGTACCCATGGAGTGGGCGTTCTCCGGGCCGTACACCATCGCCCAGCGGCTCGGCACGGACGACCTCGACGCGGGCCAGATCGCCGCGCACGACCCCGAGGCCTTCGCCTCCCTGCTCTCCGAGAAGCCGGCCGTGCACCGCTACCCGGGCTCGATGGCCAAGCGGATCCAGCAGCTGTGCCAGTTCCTGGTCGACGAGTACGGCGGTGACGCCGAGGCGGTCTGGTCGGACGCGGCCGACGGCAAGGAGCTGCTCACCCGGCTGAAGGCGCTGCCCGGCTTCGGGGCGCAGAAGGCGCAGATCTTCCTCGCCCTGCTCGGCAAGCAGTACGGCGTGACACCCGAGGGCTGGCGGGAGGCGGCCGGCGCGTACGGCGAGGCGGGCGCCCACCGCTCGGCCGCCGACATCACCGGACCCGAGTCCCTCGCCAAGGTCCGGGCCTTCAAGCAGGAAGCGAAACGCGCCGCAAAAGCTGCCAAATCTGGCGAGTGATGCAGGCAAAACTACGAACAATGGCGTGAGTTGTGGCACATCTGTTCACAGGAGGCCCGGAGATCGCTAACTTCCCCTCAACCTCGTTCGCACCGGGAAGGACCTCTGTGAACGCATCCCACCGCAGAGCCGCGGCCACCCTGGCCGCAGCCGCACTCGCGACCCCGCTCCTCCTGGCATCCGCCTCCCCCGCCTCCGCCACCCGTGACCCGGGCAAGGCGGCGGCCAAGGACGCCGCCAAGCTCTCGAAGAAGCTGGTCCGCGAGGCGTCCGCCAAGGACGCATTCACGCACCTGGAGAAGTTCCAGCAGATAGCCGACTCGGCCGGTGGCCACCGCGCGGCCGGCTCCCTCGGCCACGACGCGTCCGCCGCGTACGTGTACCAGCTGCTGAAGAAGGCCGGGTACAACGTCTCGTACCAGAAGTTCGAGTTCCAGTACACGCAGACCCTGGCCGAGAAGCTCTCCGTCGTCACGCCCGCGCCGCGTGACGTCGAGGTCAAGGCGATGACATACACCAAGTCGACGCCGGTCGGCGGCATCAAGGCCGATCTGGCCGCCGTCCCGGTCGACGCCACCACCGGCTGCGAGGCGACGGACTACGCCGCCGGCGCGTTCACCGGCAAGATCGCGCTGATCCAGCGCGGTGGCTGCACGTTCGCGGACAAGCAGGCACAGGCCGCGGCGGCGGGGGCGACCGCCGCGATCATCTACAACAACACCGACGGTGTGCTGTCCGGGACGCTCGGCGGACCCGAGTTCGGCAAGATCCCGACCGGTGGCCTCACCAAGGCCGACGGCGAAAAGCTCGCCGCCGACCTGGCCAAGGGCCCGGTCAACCTCTCCCTGGAGATCCGTCAGCTCCAGGAGAAGCGCTCCACCAACAACGTCCTCGCCGAGACGAAGACCGGCAACGCGGCCAACACCGTGATGCTCGGCTCCCACCTCGACTCGGTCACCGCGGGCCCCGGCATCAACGACAACGGCTCCGGCTCGGCCGGTCTGCTCGACGTCGCGCTGAAGCTGGCCAAGTCCAAGGACAAGCCCGCCAACAAGGTGCGCTTCGCCTGGTGGTCCGCGGAGGAGAACGGCCTCCTCGGCTCCGAGCACTACGTCGCCAACATGAGCGAGCTGGACAAGAAGGAAGTCAAGCTCTACCTCAACTTCGACATGATCGCCTCGCCCAACTACGGCCTGTTCGTCTACGACGGAGACAACTCCGACGGCGTCGGCGCCCCGGCCGGACCGGCGGGCTCGGCCCAGCTCGAGCGCGACATCAACGAGTTCATGGACAAGCGCGGCGTCCCGCACGAGGGCACCGACTTCACCGGCCGCTCCGACTACGGACCGTTCATCGAGATCGGCATCCCGTCCGGCGGCACGTTCACCGGCGCCGAGGGCCTCAAGACGCCCACCCAGGCGGCGAAGTACGGCGGCACGGCGGGCATCGCCTACGACGTGAACTACCACGCTCCGGGCGACACCCTGGACAACATCAACATGCGGGCGTTCGACATCAACATCGACGTCATCGCCAACGCGGTCGGCACCTACGCGCACGACCTGAGCTCCCTGCGCAAGCCGGTCGTCACCGTCCCCACCGAGGGTGACGAGGGCAGCGGCGGCGGCCTCCACGACGACCACCACGAGGTCACGGAGTAAGGCTCACCCCAGGGGGCCCGGTGCGCACACCGCACCGGGCCCCTCCGCGCGCCTACCGACGCTACTACCGCTCCGACTACCGACGCCGACGCGCCGTGCCGAACACCGACCGGGAGATCTCCCGCCCCAGCTGCGCCCCGACCGACCGGGCCAGCGACGTGAAGATCCCGCTGCCCACCACCTGCTCCACCACGGACGGCTCCTCCTTCTCCGCCCGACGGCGCGGCGCCGCCTCCCCCTCCTCGGCCTCCCGGGCCGCCCGCTCCGCCGCCGCCTCCGCCTCCCGCTGCGCCTCCGTCAGCTTCTCGTACGCCGACTCCCGGTCCACCGCCGTCGCGTACGTCCCATGCAGCGGCGACGCCTCGACCGCCGCCGTCAGCGCGGCGGGCTCGATCGGCCCCATCAGCGACACCGGCGCCCGCAGCCGCGTCACCGCCACCGGCGTCGGGGCGCCCCGCTCACTGAGCACGGTGACCACCGCCTCGCCCGTCCCCAGCCCGGTCAGCACCTCCTCCAGGTCGTACGCCGACTTCGGGAACGTCCGCACCGTCGCCTTCAGCGCCTTCGCGTCGTCCGGGGTGAACGCCCGCAGCGCGTGCTGCACCCGGTTGCCGAGCTGCGCCAGCACATCCCCCGGCACGTCCTTCGGTGTCTGCGTCACGAAGAAGACGCCGACCCCTTTCGAGCGAATCAGCCGCACGGTCTGCGTGACCGCGTCCAGGAACGCCTTCGACGCCCCGTTGAACAGCAGATGCGCCTCGTCGAAGAAGAACACCAGCTTCGGCTTGGCCACGTCCCCGACCTCCGGCAGATCGTGGAAGAGATCCGCCAGCAGCCACATCAGGAACGTCGAGAACAGTTGCGGCTTGTCCTGCACGGCCGGCAGCTCCAGCAGGGACACCACACCCCGCCCGTCCGGCGCCGTCCGCAGGAACTCGGCCGTGTCGAACTCCGGCTCCCCGAAGAAGCCGCCCGTCCCCTGCTGTTCGAACGCCGTGATCGCCCGCAGGATCACCCCCGCCGTGGCCGTCGACAGACCCCCGATCCCCTTGAGCTCCGGCTTGCCCGCGTCCGACACCAGAAAGGCCACGACCGCCCGCAGATCCTTCAGATCGACCAGCTCAAGACCCTTGGCGTCGGCGTAGTGGAAGATCAGCCCGAGGGACTGCTCCTGCGTCCGGTTGAGCTGGAGCACCTTCGAGAGCAGTACGGGACCGAAGCTGGTGACCGTCGCCCGCAGCGGAATGCCCGGGCCGATGCCACCGAGCCCGTAGAACGCGCAGGGAAAGCCGCTCGCCGCCCACTCCTGCCCGACCTGCCCGGCCCGCTCCCGGACCCGCTCGTCCGGCTCACCGGGCGCGGAGATTCCCGAGACGTCCCCCTTGATGTCGGCGAGGAAGACCGGCACCCCCTGCCCCGACAGCTGCTCGGCGATCAGCTGGAGCGTCTTGGTCTTGCCGGTGCCGGTCGCCCCCGCCACCAGACCGTGCCGGTTCAGCATCGGCAGCGGGATCCTGATCGGCGCCCCCGGATGGCACCTCCCGTCCCACAGCAGCGCCCCCAGCTCCAGAGCCGCCCCCTCGAACGCATATCCGGCGGCGATCCCCGCGGCCGCCTCCGGCAGCTCCTCCACCGACTCCTCGCTGGCACCCATGAAGGCCTCAATTCCGGATTTGCGGCAATTTGCCCCAGCATCGCACCGGCGCCGCGTGGCTGCGCCGGGTACCCCTTGCCCGGTAGGCTTTCCGTGTGATCTTCAAGCGCATCGGTAGTGGGAGGCCGTATCCCGACCACGGCCGGGAAAGCACCCGGCAGTGGGCGGACGTCGCGCCGCGCCCGGTCCGACTCGATCAGCTGGTGACCACCAAGGGCCAGCTGGACCTGGAGACGCTGCTGGCCGAGGACTCCACCTTCTACGGAGATCTCTTCGCGCACGTCGTGAAGTGGCAGGGCGACCTCTACCTCGAGGACGGCCTCCACCGCGCCGTACGCGCCGCGCTCCAGCAGCGCCAGGTGCTCCACGCACGCGTCCTCGAACTCGACTGACGCCCGCCCCTTCGCTCGACCGTTCGGGGTCAGTTACTGCCCATCCGGACGCGATCGATTGATCATCTAGTAGGCATTGCCACCCAGTCGCATTACGCTGCGCCCATGAGCATGCTCACTCCCCCAGGGATGGGCGGAAAGTACCGCATCACGGGTGACAAATACCCCCGCATGCGCCGCAACCGTCGCCGCCGCAGGATCGTCCTCGCGGCCCTCGCCGCCGTGATCGCCCTGGGTCTCGCCGGCTGGGGGACCCTGCAGCTCGTCGACGTGTTCACCGGCGGCGGGGGCAAGAAGACCACGGCCGGCCGCAAGAGCGACTGCGAGCCGGGCCCGAGCACCGCGGCCGCCCCACCGGTCCCGCTGCCGAAACCCGCCCAGCTCACGGTGAACGTCTACAACGCCACCCCTCGCGCCGGGCTCGCCAAGTCCACCGCGGACGAGCTGAAGAAACGCGGCTTCGTCATCGGCAAGGTCGGCAACGCCCCCGCGGCCTACGACAAGAAGGTCCCCGGCACAGGCCTGCTGCTGGGCCCCACCACGGCCGCCAAGGGCGCCTTCCCGGTCCTGGCCACCCAGCTGAAGGGCGCCACGACGAAGACGGACACCCGCGCGACCGCGGACGTGGACCTGATCATCGGTACGGCCTTCACGACCCTGAACACCAAGCCCACGGCAGACGCGGCCCTGGCGGCCCTGACGAAGCCCAAGCCCGCACCCAAGCGCTGCTGAGAACTGCTCCGCGGAGAACTACTCCGCGGAGCCGTACATCCGGTCGCCCGCGTCACCAAGGCCCGGGACGATGTAGCCGTGCTCGTTGAGGCGCTCGTCGACCGACGCGGTGACCACCGTCACCGGCGTGCCCGCGAGCTCGCGCTCCATGACCTCGACGCCCTCCGGCGCCGCCAGGAGCACGACCGCGGTCACGTCGTCGGCGCCGCGCTTGATCAGCTCCTGGATCGCCGCGACCAGCGTGCCGCCCGTCGCGAGCATCGGGTCGAGGACGTACACCTGGCGCCCGGAGAGGTCCTCCGGCATCCGCGTGGCGTACGTCGACGCCTCCAGCGTCTCCTCGTTACGGATCATGCCCAGGAAGCCCACCTCGGCGGTCGGCAGCAGCCGCACCATGCCGTCGAGCATGCCCAGACCCGCCCGCAGGATCGGCACCACCAGCGGCCGCGGGTGCGACAGCTTCACACCGGTCGTCGGCGTCACGGGGGTCTCGATGTCGACCTGCTCGGTCCGCACGTCCCTGGTGGCCTCGTAGGCGAGCAGGGTCACCAGCTCGTCGGCGAGCCGGCGGAAGGTCGGGGAGTCCGTGCGCTTGTCGCGCAGAGTGGTGAGCTTGTGGGCGACCAGCGGGTGATCGACGACGTGGAGACGCATGCCCCCACAGTAGCCCGCGCTGGCATCAACCCACGCCGTGGAGGGAAGGTGGGGACGTACACATCCAGCGGCCGGGGGTGGTGCAGATGGCGGAACGGGACCGGGCGGACCCCGAGCCCCAGCAGGAGGGCCCACGGCAGGAGAGCGACGCGGAGCGCCGCAGGCGCCGCGCCCAGTTCCTGCGCGACCTGGGCGAGGCCAAGGCGCTGCGCGAGCGGGTGCAGCCACGCCGGGCCCGGGCGGCCCGGATGCGCCAGGCGATGCGGATGCGTACTTTCCGCTGGTGAGGGCCCAAGGTCAGACTGATGCACGACGCAAGAGCGGAAGACCTCTCCTGAAGCCCGGGTTTCTGCCACGATGCCGATTGGGCGGGGCTTTTCAGGAGGGCGCCGCCGGATCGTCACACCTCTGATCAGTGGGAGAGTCACGGTGTACTTCGCCGCACTGCTCGCGCGCACCGAAGACGGGTGGAAAGCGAGCGACACAGAGCTCGACGACGTGGAGACCTTGTCGGATCTGACCGAGCTGGCCCGTGAGGCCTCCGTGGACGAGGACACCGTCCTCGTCTACATCGAGCAGGAGGACGCGTGGTTCGGCCTCGTCCGGGTGGAGGGTGAGGAAGACCCTCGTATCTACGTGTCGGACGCGGCCTCGGCCGCCCGCTCCTCGTACGGGGAGATCCTCACCAATGAACTGCTGGGCGCGGACCGGGACGGCGAGGACGACCTGGACGCGCTGGACCTCGACGGTACGGAGGACGGAGAACCGGAAGCGGACGACACCGAAGGCGACGACGAGGACGGCCCGGACGGCGCGGTCGAGACCGTGCCCGCGGCCCCGGTCGGCGACCGGGAGATCCTGCGGGACCTCGGCTTGTCCGAGAAGGAGCTGCTGGCCCTGGACACCGACGCCCTGACGGAGATCGCGGACGCCCTGGGCGCCGGGGAAGTCCTGGAGTCCGTCCGCTAGTGACCGAGGCAGGACACGCGGAACCCGATCCCGTACGGGATCCCTGGCGGGCGCCGATGCGGCTCGCCCTGGCAGAGGCCGAACGAGCGGCGCTGGCCGGCGATGTGCCGGTCGGCGCGGTCGTGCTGTCCGCGGACGGCACGGTCCTCGCCACCGGCCACAACGAACGCGAGGCGACGGGCGATCCGACCGCGCACGCCGAGGTCCTCGCCCTGCGCCGGGCGGCCTCGGCGCACGGGGAGTGGCGGCTGACCGGCTGCACGCTCGTCGTCACGCTGGAACCGTGCGTGATGTGCGCCGGCGCGCTGGTGCAGTCCCGGGTGGACCGGGTGGTCTTCGGCGCGCTCGACGAGAAGGCCGGGGCGGCCGGCTCCCTCGTCGACGTCGTCCGCGACCGACGGCTCAACCACCGCCCCGAGGTGATCCACGGCGTCCTCGCCGAGGAGTGCGCGGCCCAGCTGACGGCCTTCTTCCGCAACCGCTGACCTGCGCGTCCTTATGGATTTCTACGCGGGGGCACCTTTGGGCTAAGCTCTCTCTCGGTAGCGTGTCCGAGCGGCCGAAGGAGCTCGCCTCGAAAGCGAGTGTGGCGCAAGTCACCGAGGGTTCAAATCCCTCCGCTACCGCTCTGGAAGGGCCTTGGTGCACAGCACCGGGGCCCTTCGTGCATGCCTACGCCCAAACGAGGCCGCCCGCCCCGACCGCCTGGCGAGTGAGCCAAAGGGCGCGCGGGTGCCGAAAGGGATGGGGGTCCCCCCACCGGAGGTAGGGGGAGCGCGGAGGTCCCGAGGAACGAGGGACCGAGCACGATCGACCGTCGGCGCACGCTCAAAGCGCCCGGTGGGGGTCCCCCCGGCGAAGCCAGGGGGAGAACCGAGCCCTGGGAAAAGAGCCGTTAGACTCACGCGTCCGCGGAGCGGGTGCTGATCTGGGGAGGCAGAGAGCTGATGGTTCAGGCGAAGAAAGTCGCGCTGTACATAGTCGTCGTCTTCGTGCTGTACACGATCATCACCTCCCCCGCCCGGGCGGCGGATCTGGTCCAGGTAGGGTTCGAGGGCATTTCGAGCGCCGCGCAGGGCGTCGGCGAGTTCATGACCGAGCTCATCAACTAGGAGTCCGTGTGATCCGCCACCTGGTCCTCTTCAAGCTCAACGACGGTGTGTCGCGGGACGAGCCGCGTGTGGTGGCCGGGGTCGAGGCTTTCCGTGCCCTGGGTTCGGCGATTCCGGAGCTGACGTTCTGGGAGTGCGCCTGGAACATCACGGACCGGCCGATCGCGTACGACTTCGCCATCAACTCCGCGGTCGAGGACACGGATGCGCTCAAGCGGTACATAGAGAACCCGGACCACCAGGCCGCGGCGGGCCTGTGGCGGGAGTTCGCCACTTGGGTGATCGCGGACTACGAGTTCTGAGCCATACCTCTTTTCGGTGCCTCTCACCACTCGGTGAGGGGCGCCTTGCGTTGTATGCCCAACATGCCTTCAACACGGTGTTATCCGGTGCTTGCACACAGTGGACATGTCTTGTGATGCTATGACCGCTTTTGACGGATGAGTTGACCGTAGTTGACCGACCGTCGTTGACCGCGAGTGGACGACGAAAGGGGTGGCGTGAACGTGCCGGCCAGTACTGCGCCTCAGGTGCCGCCCCAGAACGACACCACCGAGGCCGCGGCCCGCTCCAAACCGCAGAGCCGGGGCGCCGACACCCGTGCGCTCACCCAGGTGCTGTTCGGCGAGCTGAAGACGCTGGAGCCCGGCTCACCGGAGTACAACCGCGTACGGGGCGCGCTGATCGAGGCCAACCTGCCGCTCGTGCGGTACGCGGCCGCCCGCTTCCGCTCCCGCAACGAACCGATGGAGGACGTCGTCCAGGTCGGCACCATCGGCCTGATCAACGCGATCGACCGCTTCGACCCGGACCGCGGGGTGCAGTTCCCCACCTTCGCGATGCCCACCGTCGTCGGCGAGATCAAGCGCTACTTCCGGGACAACGTCCGCACCGTCCACGTGCCGCGCCGGCTGCACGAGCTGTGGGTGCAGGTCAGCGGCGCCACCGAGGACCTCACCACGGCCCACGGCCGCTCCCCCACGACCGCCGAGATCGCCGAACGGCTGAAGATCTCCGAGGACGAGGTCAACGCCTGCATCGAGGCCGGGCGCTCGTACCACGCGACCTCCCTGGAGGCCGCCCAGGAGGGCGACGGACTGCCCGGACTGCTCGACCGGCTCGGCTACGAGGACCCCGCCCTGGCCGGCGTCGAACACCGCGATCTCGTACGCCATCTGCTCGTACAGCTGCCCGAGCGGGAGCAGCGCATCCTGATGCTCCGCTACTACAGCAATCTGACCCAGTCTCAGATCAGCCAGGAACTCGGCGTCTCGCAGATGCATGTGTCAAGGCTCCTCGCCCGCAGCTTCGCCCGACTGAGATCCGCAAATCGGATCGAGGCGTAGCTTGAACGGGTAGACCGGTTCGGAGCAGTTCCAAGCACCGCCAAATGCCCTACACCCCCTATTTCCTGCGCAGATCCACCCCTGACATGTCGACATGTCACTACAGCGTGTTGCCGACATGTGACATTTTGCTGGAACCGCGTTTGCCGCAGCCCCACCGCCGGTATTCAGGTGGAGGCTGCGTTCCAACGATGGTCGCGGCCGCGCGACCGTCCGCGACCTCAAGGGGGTGGCATGTCCGTAGAACAGGGCAGCTCGAAGGTGCTCACGCGTGCGTCGATCGAGCCCGCGGCGTCCGAGGCCGCGGTGTCCGAGGCCACGATGTCCGGTCCGGTCCCGTCCGTCGGCATCCCGGAGCTCATCCCCTCGGAAGCCATCGACACCCGCACGCTCTCCCGCTCCCTGTTCCTGCGGCTGCGCGCCCTCGACTCCGCCGGAGTCGACAGCCCCGAGCGCGCCTACGTCCGCGACACCCTCATCGAGCTCAACCTCCCGCTCGTGCGGTACGCGGCGGCCCGCTTCCGCTCCCGCAACGAACCGATGGAGGACATCGTCCAGGTCGGCACCATCGGCCTGATCAAGGCGATCGACCGGTTCGACTGCGAACGGGGCGTGGAATTCCCGACGTTCGCGATGCCGACGGTGGTCGGTGAGATCAAACGCTTCTTCCGCGACACCAGTTGGTCGGTCCGCGTACCGCGCCGGCTCCAGGAGCTGCGCCTCGCCCTGACCAAGGCCAGCGACGAACTGGCGCAGAAGCTGGACCGGTCGCCGACCGTCCCCGAACTCGCCGCCGTGCTCGGCGTGTCCGAGGAGGACGTCGTCGACGGCCTCGCCGTCGGCAACGCCTACACGGCCTCCTCGCTCGACTCGCCCTCCCCGGAGGACGACGGCGGCGAGGGCTCCCTCGCGGACCGCCTCGGCTACGAGGACACCGCCCTGGAGGGCGTCGAGTACCGCGAGTCGCTCAAGCCGCTGCTCGCCAAACTCCCGCCCCGTGAGCGGCAGATCATCATGCTGCGCTTCTTCGCCAACATGACGCAGTCGCAGATCGGCGAAGAGGTCGGCATCTCACAGATGCATGTCTCGCGGCTGCTCACCCGCACGCTGGCGCAGCTGCGCGAGGGCCTGATCTCCGACTGACCCTCCGACCGACCCTCCACCCTCTTCCCGTCTGACGCGCCGTCAGCCACACTGGCGCGATGCGACGGACGTGTCTGGCGGCGGTCGCGCTCTGCCTCGGCGGGGCGCTGACCGCGTGCGGCGGCGGGAGTGGCGAGGACGGTTACGCGGCGGTGGGCGCCGCGGGGTCCGGTGGTCCGGCCGCCGCGCCGCCCTCCGGAAAGGTCGAGCTCACACCGCTGGACTCGGCGGCGACGACCTCGTCGACGTCCTCCCCGAGACCGGGTACGAGCCGCGGCGGGCCGAGCACGGGCCCTGGTGCGCCGACGGGTGAGGCGCCCGGCCGCCCCGGTGGGGGTACGCACGCGCCCCTGGCGCCGCTGCCCTCCGTACCGCCCGTACCCTCCATACCGGGAACGTCTCCGCCGCCCGCGGCGCCGGCCGTCCCGGGTGCCAAGCCGCCTCCGCCCGCGCCCCCGACGACGGACCCACCGCGGACCACCGAGCCGCCGCGGCCTCCGGCGAAGCCCGCCGCGCTCACGCTCGGCGTGCCGGTGCTCGCCGACGCCGACCGGCGCTGGTGCGAGAAGGTGACCGTGGAGTTCCGCAACACCGGTGGCTCACCGGTGCATTCGGGCACGGTCACCTTCGCGACGCACATCATCGGGGCGCTCGGGGTCGACTGGGCGACCGTCGAGACGGCTCAGCCGCTGCCCGCGCCGATCGCCGCGGGCGCGGTGACGAAGAAGACGTACACGGTCTGCGTGGACGCCTGGCGGGTCCCCCTGGGCATGCGCGTCGACACCCAGAAGGTCACCGCCGTCTGGAAATGAACCGGCCGAACGGGTCGCTGACCTAGCTGAAGGCGAGCCAGGCCACGCCGGCCAGCACGGCGATCACGGCGACGACGCCGACGATCAGCCCGACCCGCGGTCCGGCCGGGGCCGGGGCGGCCTGCTGGCGCCGCGGCGCCGCCTCGTCGACGAAGGCGCGGAACATCTGGGTGCTGCCTGCCGGGTCGTACTGGCCCTCGGGGCCCTGACCCTGCGGTGCGTGGGGGTTGTGTGCCATGGGGCAGGACCCTAGCGAACCCTCGGCCGCGACCCAAGGGAACGACTCCTTTGCCAGAGCTTTAGGCGCCTTCGCCCCTTTTTCATTTGCCTGTAGCAACCAATGGCTTCTATGGTTGCCCTAAGCAACAAGATGTGGGGGTGCCCATGGCCGAGCGGAGCCAGTACGAGGAACTGGCCCGGCAGATCAGCGCCGTGGGCGCCGTGAAGCGAGGCCTGGCGCGCATGCTGCCCGCCGAATGCCCCTCCGGATCCGCCGCCGTACTGGCCCTCGTCGACCGTTACGGCGAGATGCGGATGAGCCGCCTGGCCGAGCTGCTCGCCGTCGACGCGTCGGTGACCAGCCGCCATGTGGCCCATGTGGTGGAACGCGGCTGGCTGGAACGATCGCCCGACCCCGAGGACGGCCGCTCCCGCATCCTGCGGCTCACCCCCGCCGGACAGGACCTGCTCGACGGCCTCGGCCGCCGCACCGCCGACCTGTTCGCCCACTACCTCAAGGACTGGTCCGACGACGAGGTCGGACAGCTCAACGCGATGCTGGCCCGCCTCCGTGACTCCTTCGGAGACTGCCGGGCCCACCCCACCCGTACACCCGCGTAAACCCCGTCACGAAGGAAGTTCATGGCTACGACCACACCGACCGGTGTGCGGGGCGGCCACGCCAAGCACGGAGGCGCGCCCTCCGCCGACGGCGCTCCGATGTCCCACCGGCAGATCATGGAGGCGTTGTCCGGGCTGCTGCTCGGCATGTTCGTCGCCATTCTGTCCTCGACGATCGTCTCCAACGCCCTCCCCGAGATCATCAAGGACCTCGGCGGCGGCCAGAGCGCCTACACCTGGGTCGTCACCGCGGCCCTGCTGTCGATGACCGCCACCACCCCCCTGTGGGGCAAGCTGGCCGACCTCTTCTCCAAGAAGCTCCTCGTCCAGATAGCCCTGGTCATCTACGTGGCCGGCTCGGTCGTGGCCGGCCTCGCCCAGAACACCGGCATGCTCATCGCCTGCCGCGTCGTCCAGGGCATCGGCGTCGGCGGCCTCACCGCCCTCTCCCAGATCATCCTCGCCGCGATGATCGCGCCGCGTGAGCGCGGCCGCTACAGCGGCTACCTCGGCGCCGTCTTCGCCGTCGCCACCGTCGGCGGCCCGCTGCTCGGCGGCGTCATCACCGACACCGACTGGCTCGGCTGGCGCTGGTGCTTCTACGTCGGCGTGCCCTTCGCGCTCATCGCGCTCCTGGTCCTCCAGAAGACCCTGAAGCTCCCCGTCGTGAAGCGACAGGTCAAGGTCGACTGGGCCGGCGCCTTCGTGATCAGCGCCGCCGTCTCGCTGCTGCTCATCTGGGTCACCTTCGCCGGTGACAAGTACGACTGGATGTCCTGGCAGACCGCGGTCATGGTCGGCGGCTCGGTGCTGCTCACCGGGCTCTTCGTCCTCGTCGAGTCCAGGGCGAGCGAGCCGATCATCCCGCTGCGGCTCTTCCGCAACCGCACCATCACCCTCGCCTCGCTCGCCTCCCTCTTCGTGGGTGTGGCGATGTTCGCCGGCACGGTCTTCTTCAGCCAGTACTTCCAGCTCGCCCGGGACAAGTCCCCGACGATGTCCGGCGTGATGACCATCCCGATGATCGCGGGCCTGTTCGTCTCCTCCACCGTCTCCGGCATGGTCATCACCAAGACCGGCCGCTGGAAGGCCTGGCTGGTCACCGGCGGCGTGCTGGTGACGGCCGGGCTCGGAATGCTCGGCACCATCCGTTACGACACCGAGTACTGGCACATCGCGGTCTTCATGGCCGTCATGGGCCTCGGTCTCGGCATGATGATGCAGAACCTCGTGCTCTGCACCCAGAACCAGGTCGCCCCCGCCGACCTCGGCGCGGCCTCCTCCGTCGTCACCTTCTTCCGCTCGCTGGGCGGCGCGGTCGGCGTCTCGGCGCTCGGCGCCGTCCTCGCCAACCGGGTCACCACGTACGTACGGGACGGCTTCGCCGAACTCGGCCCCAAGGGCGCGGCCCTCGGCCACGGCGGTACGGGCGGCGGCGGCATCCCCGACCTGGACGCGCTGCCCGCGCCCGTGCGTACGGTCATGGAGAGCGCCTACGGCCACGGTGTGGGCGACGTCTTCCTCTGGTCGGCGCCGTTCGCGCTGCTCGCCTTCCTCGTGACCCTCTTCATCAAGGAGGTCGCCCTCAAGAGCGGCGCGTCGAAGACGCCCGACGAGACGGCCGCCGAGCCCACGGCCGCCGCCGCTGTGGAGGCCGTCGCGCCGGCCGGGATCCCCGTGCGCGGTGCGGTCCGCACCGCCGACGGCGCGGCCGTGCCCGGCGCCGCGGTCACCCTGATCTCGCTCGGCGGGCGGCAGTTGGGCCGTACGGTCGCCCCCGCCGACGGCGGCTACGCGCTGGACGCGCCCGGCACCGGCTCGTACGTCCTGATCGCCTCCGCCGACGGCTTCCAGCCGCAGGCGTCCACGATCGTCGTCGGGGACGGGCCGCTCGCCCACGACGTGCTGCTGTCCGGCACCAGCGGGCTGACCGGTGTGGTGGTCGCCGAGACCGGCGGCCCGGTCGCCGACGCCATGGTGATCGTCACCGATGTACGGGGCGATGTCCTCGCGACCGGCAGGTCCGCCGAGGACGGCGCCTTCTCCTTCGCCGAGCTCGTGCCCGGCGCGGTGACCGTCGCCGTCAACGCCGCTGGCTTCCGGCCGCTGGCCCTGCCGGTGGAGATCGGCGGCCAGGGCGTGACCCGCGTCGAGGCCGCGCTGCGGGCCGGGGCCATGCTCCGGGGAGTCGTACGGGCCGGTGCCGGGGCCGGACGGCGGCCGCTGGCCGACGCCCGGGTGACCCTCGTCGACGCGGCCGGCAACGTCGTCGCCACCGCGACGACCGGCGAGGACGGCGCCTACGGCTTCACCGACCTGGACGCGGGCGAGTACACGGTCATCGCCTCCGGCTACCCGCCGGTGGCTGGCCCACTCACCGTCACCGGCCTCGGCACCGACGGCCACGACATCGAGCTCGCCCACCCGGGCGAGTGATCCGACCCCCGGGGGCGCTTCGAGCGGAGACACCCCCGGGTCCGGGGCGGCTGGCAGGGGACGGCCTGCCGCCCCGCCATCGTTCTTGCGCGAGGAGAGACACGGGATGGGACTGCACGCACAGGTGAGGACCCGGGACGGCTGGGCCCTGCCGCACGCGGTCGTCACGCTGACCGACGCCACCAGCGTCCAGGTGGCCCGGGCCACCGCCGACCAGGAGGGCACGGTCACCTGTGACACCGCGCTCGCCCCCGGCCCGTACACGGTGATCGTCACCGCCGTCGGATACGCCCCCGACGCCCGCACGGCCTTCGTCACCGCCGCCGGGCGGGCCGACGCGGGCACGGTCGTACTGGCCCGCCAGGGCGGCGCCGCCCTGCCCCCGCCCGGGTCCTGGTCCCTGGACCCGGCGCACTCGTCGGTGGCGGCCGTCGCCCAGCACCTGGGCATCTCCAGCGTGCGGGGCCGGTTCACCGACTTCGGCGGCCGGATCGACATCGCCGAGGACGTGGCCCGCTCCCGGGTGGAGGCCGTGATCGAAGCGGCCTCCGTCGACACCGGCAACGGCCTGCGCGACAAACACCTGCGCTCGCCCGACTTCCTGGACGTGGCCGTCTTCCCACGGATCACCTACGTCTCGACCGCGCTCACCCCGGCCGGCCCCGACCGCTGGACCGTGCACGGTCACCTCACACTCCACGGTGTCGTACGTGACGTGGCACTGGACCTCGCCTACCTCGGCACCGGACCGGACCCGTGGGGCGGGCTGCGGGCCGCCTTCCGCGCCACCGCCGAGCTGCGGCGTGAGGACTTCGCCCTGCACTACAACCAGGTCGTCCAGGCCGGGATCTCCGCGATCGGCACGACCCTCAAGGTCGAACTGGACATCCAGGCCGTCCAGGGAGACCTGCCCGCGCTCTGAACACGGACCGCGGGGGGCGGCGGGGGCCACGGGGGTCCGTCGCGCGCCGAGGGGCTCACTCCGGGCGGGCGGCCATCGCCTCGATGCCCTTGATGATGAGGTCGAGCGCGAACGTGAAGTCCCGTTCGCGCATCTCCTCGACGCTCAGCCGGCTCCGCTCCTCGAGCAGCCCCGCCGCGTTCGGGAAGTTCGCCTCGAACCGCGGCTGCTCGGTCATCACCTGCACGGCCTCGCGGTAGAAGTCGTCCTGACTGACGCCCGCGCTCACACACCGCTGCAAGAAGTGGCCCTCGATGGTGCCGAAGCCGTACACGAACTGGAAGACCGCCGCGAGCCCGCCCATCTGGCCGTACGGCGGCAGATCGGTGTTGGCCATCACCGCGTGGGCGCGGGCCGCGAAAGCCATCGAGTTCGGGCCGATGTTCAGATACGTGCCCGTGAGGTGCGAGGCCCAGGGGTGCCGCACGAGCATCTCCCGGTAGCCGCCGGCGAGCTCCCGGAGCTGTCCGCGCCAGTCGGCGGCCTCGGACACGTCCGGGAGCTCCACCTCACCGACCACCGCGTCGAGCGCCAGCTCCAGCAGCTCGTCCTTGGTGTCGACGTACCAGTAGACCGACATCGCGGTGACGTTCAGCTCGGCCGCGAGGCGGCGCATCGAGAACTTCCCAAGCCCGTCGGCGTCGAGCAGCCGGACCGTCGCCGCGGTGATCCGGTCCCGGTCGAGCCCGGAGGGCTGGTCGGCCTTGCGGCCCCGGGCCGCCTTGCCGTCCAGCCACACACTCGACCGCGCCGGACGCTTCGTACCGTCGGCTGCCGACACCATGGGGATCCTCCTCGCGCTACTGCCCCGATGCTATGCCGACGCCCCAGGGGCGCCGGCGCGCTCCGCCCGGCGCAGCAGCAGCGCCGCCAGCAGACCACCCGCGAGCACCGCGACCGCGCCGACCAGCTGACTCGTCTCCAGTCCTGAGGCGAACGCGTCGGAGATCCTCGCCCGCTCCGCCGGCCCGTCGGCCGCGGCGAGCGCCGCCGGCAGGGATACGGCCGCGGTGGAGACCAGCGCGGTGAACCGGGCGTTCAGCACGGCACCGAGGACGGCGACACCAAGGCCGTTGCCGAACTCGGCGAGGGTGCCGTTGATCCCCGCGCCGACGCCCGCCTTCTCCGGCGGTATGGCGCTCATGATGGCGTTGGCCATGGCGGGCATGGACAGCGCGATCCCCGCACCCATCACCACGAGCCCCAGCAGCATCCCGCCGTAGCCGTTCTGCCCCCCGAGGACGGCGATGGCGGCCAGCCCCGCCGCGACCAGCGCCATACCGATCGCGATGGTCAGCGGCGTACCGAGCTTGGGCAGCAGCCGGGCACCGACCCCCGTCAGGTTGAGGACGACGATCGTGAGCGCGAGCGGCGCCGTCCGCAGACCCGCGTCCAGCGGTCCGTACCCGAGCACGAACTGCAGATGCTGGGTGAGCAGGAACAGCGAACCGGTCATGCCGAACGCCACCAGGATCGCGCCCGCGACCGCGCCGACGAACCGCTGGTTGCGGAAGAAGTGCATGTCCAGCATGGGGTGCGCCGTACGCAGCTCCCACAGCGTGAAGGCACCGAGGACGAGCACTCCGATCGCGGCCGAGACCAGCACCTCGGCCGACGCCCAGCCGTGTTCCGGGCCGGAGATGATCGCGTACACGACGGCGGTCATACCGATCGTGGAGAGCAGCGCTCCGAGCAGGTCGGGCCGGTCACCCTGCTTGTGCTTGGACTCGGGTACGAGCGCGGCGACGGCCACCAGACCGAGCACCGCGACCGGGATGTTGATCAGGAAGATCGCGCCCCACCAGAAGTGGTCCAGCATCACACCGCCGATCAGCGGCCCGGCGGCGAAACCGAGCGAACTGACCGTGGACCACAGCGCGATGGCCTTCACCCGCTCGCTGTCGTCGAAGATCTGCACGACGACGGCGAGGGTCGTGGTCATCAGCAGCGCACCGCCGATACCCATGCCCGCGCGGGCGGCGATCAGCTGGGTGGAGGACTGCGCAAGACCGGCGGCGAGCGAACCGAGGCCGAATATCGCCAGACCGGTCATCAGCATCAGCTTGCGGCCGTAGCGGTCCGCGGCGTTTCCGGCCGTCAGCAGCAGACCGGACTGCACCAGTGAGTACGCGTTGATCATCCACTGGATGTCGGACGTCGAGGCGTCGAGCTCCTTGGTGAGGGAAGGGATCGCGACGCTGAGAACGGTGTTGTCGAGCAGCACGGTGAGCTGGGCGAGACAGATGACGCCGAGGATCAGCCAGCGCTGCGGATGGCCGCCGGTGGGGGCGGGGGTGGTGGGCTCGGCGGTCGTCGCCGTCATGCCACGCTCCTTGTACGGTGTAAGGGACTCTGCGCCGTACACCGTACAAGGACCCCCCATACGCTGTACAAGGGATTTACGCGGGCCGGGTCAGGGCATCGCCAGGCGGCCGTCAGGTCGCCGTGAGGTCGTGCAGCGCTACTCACCAGGCTTGATCAGATAACCGGCCCCACGCCGGGTGTGGATCATCGGCGACCGGCCCGCGTCGATCTTCCGCCGCAGATAGGAGATGTAGAGCTCGACCACATTGGCCTGGCCGCCGAAGTCGTACGACCACACCCGGTCCAGGATCTGCGCCTTGCTGAGCACCCGCCGCGGATTACGCATCAGATAGCGCAACAGCTCGAACTCGGTCGCCGTCAGATGGATCGACCGCCCGCCCCGCGTCACCTCATGACTGTCCTCGTCAAGCGTCAGATCCCCGACCGCCAGCAGCGACCCGGCGCGCGCCGCCGTCGCCGGCCCGGACCGCCGGATCAGCCCGCGCAGCCGCGCCACGACCTCCTCCAGGCCGAACGGCTTGGTGACATAGTCGTCGCCGCCCGCCGTGAGCCCGGCGATCCGGTCCTCGACAGCGTCCTTCGCGGTGAGGAACAGCACCGGCACGTCCGGCAGTTCACGCCGCAGCCGGCCGAGGACCGCGAGCCCGCCCATGTCCGGCAGCATCACATCCAGCACGACCGCGTCCGGCCGGAAGTCCCGCGCCGAACGCACCGCCCCGGCCCCGTCACCGGCGCTGCGCACCTCCCACCCCTCGTACCGCAGGGCCATGGAGAGCAGCTCGGCGAGCGAGGCCTCGTCGTCCACGACGAGCACCCGCACGGCGGAGCCGTCGGGCCTGAGCAGATCGGTACGCCCCTGGGGCGAGGTCGTGGTCATACGACCACGCTGGAACCGGAGGCTGAGAAGACCCTTTCCCGAGTCTGTGATTTCCCTAAGAATCCACGGGCCCGGGGGCGGGCGCGGGCGCTTCGGCGGCCGGCCCGAACAGCGCGTGGGCGTTGCCGTGACACACCCCGCGCAGCCACTCCTCCCCGAGCCCGAGCCGCTCCAGCGCCCGCAGCTGGTGCACGTACCCGTACGGAATGTTCGGGAAGTCGCTCCCCAGCAGGATCCGCCCGCCCAGCTCACGCAGCCGCCCCCGCTCCCGCACGGGGAAGGGCGCGAACCGCTCGCCGAAGTCGGTGAACGCCATCGTGGTGTCCAGCCGCACCTGCGGATACCGCTCAGCGAGAGCCAGGAAGTCCGTGTACTCCGGCATGCCCATGTGGGCGACGATCAGCCGCAGCCCCGGATACCGCGCCAGCAGCCGCCCCACCGGCCCGGGCCCCGTGTACTTCCCGGGCGCCGGCCCCGACCCGCAGTGCACGACCACCGGCACACCCGCATCGGCGAGCACCCCCCAAGCTCCGTCGAGACGGCGGTCGTTGGGGTCGTACTCCCCGACCTGGAGGTGCGACTTGAACACCCGCGCCCCGCCCTCCACCGCCTCCGTGACGTACGAGGTGGCGTCGGCGTCCGGGTAGAGGGTCGCGGTGTGCAGACAGTCGGGGGTACGGGCCGCGAAGGCGGCCGCCCAGCCGTTGAGCCAGCGCGCCATGCCGGGCTTGTGCGGGTAGAGCATCGAGGTGAAGCGCAGCACCCCGAACCCGCGCAGGATCTCGACCCGGCGGTCCTCCTCCTCGCGGTAGGTGATGGGCCACTCCATGCCGGTGAGCGGCCCGACGGCGTCGAAGTACGCCCACACCTTGTCCAGGACCCGCTCGGGCATGAAGTGGGTGTGGACATCGATCAGCCCGGGAATCCCCAGCCCGCCCCAGAACGCCCGTACCTCCTCCGCCTCACCCGCCTCGGCCCCCTCACGCGCCGCCGTCCCGTCACTCCCGCTCGAAGTCATAGCTCCGCTCCACCTTGGCGACGTGAATGCTGTAGCGCCGATACCACTCCTCCCGCCCCCGCTTCTGCGCGGCCTGATGCTCCAGGTTGCGCTGCCAGGCCGCGATGGCCTCCTCGTCACGGAAGTACCCGACGGTGATGCCGAGCCCGCCGGGCACCCGGGCCGACTCCGACCCCAGGAACCCGGGCACGTCCTTGACCAGCTCATCCATCCGCGCCGCGGTCTCCGCGTAGCCGGGGGCCTCGCCTTCGAGGTGGGAGGTGAACACCACGGTGTAGTACGGCGGTTCGAGACCGCGCACGAGATCGTCGCTCATATGGATCACCCTCGGCCGCGCCCGCACCCCCTGTCCAGCGCCGGAGGGAAAGAAATGCCCTGTCCAGCGCCGGAGGGAAGGAAATCCCAGGACCGGCCGCTAGAACAGCCCGCCCTGCACGCCGGGGGCCACTGCCTTCATCGGCACGGACACCCCGTCGCCGGCCCCGGCCGCCACCAGCCCCCATCCGGCCATCAGCCGGGTGTCGAGCACCAGCCGCCGCCCGCCCCCGGCGACGAGATGCAGATCGGGCCCCGCGGCCGCGACGAGCTCCCCGACGACGGACCCGCCGTCGACCAGCTCGGTGACCACCCCGTCCACACCCGTCACCGCGTCCAGACCGAACACCCCGGCATGATCGACGACACCCGGCTCCAGGACCTCCAGCGTCTCCGCCCACCCGGACAACCCGACCGCCCGCCGGTACAGCTCCTCGACCTCCCGCCGCCGCTCCCCGGGCCCGGGCAGCACGGCCCGTACGGCCCGCTTACGCGCGTACGGAATCCGGTCCGGCACCCCGAGCGCATGCCGCAACAGCTCCTCGGTCCGCCGCGCCGCCATCAACGGCCCCCGCCCCAGCCAGCCGAACACCACGGCCCCCTGCTCCAGCAGCCGCGCCGCCCCGCGCTCCTCGGCCGTGATCCCGACCTTGACCATGCCGGGCCCGAACCACGCCAGATACACCCGGTACGTCCGCGGATCATCGACCAGCGTGTCCGCCGCCACGGACCGCGACCGATCCAGCCGCGCACACTCCTCACACTGCCCGCCGGTACTCCGCCCCCCGACGACAGCCCCCAGGGGACACCCCTGCCCCCGCACCCCGAGACACACCCGCTCCCCGACACCCCGGAACGCGACGACCTGCCCGTAGTCCAGCCGGGACCCCCGCCCCCCTTCCCACTGCAACACAGGCGCACCCCCACCCCACCTGAGCCCCCGACACCCCCACACTCCACGTCCCACCCGACCAGCCTCCCACTCACCCCAACGCAAGAGGCCCCCGGATTTCTCCGGGGGCCTCTCAGGCTGTGCACTCGGCAGGATTCGAACCTGCAACCTTCTGATCCGTAGTCAGATGCTCTATCCGTTAAGCTACGAGTGCTTGTGCTTCCCGGCGTTTTCTTGCCGGTCGGCGTTGCGGGAACAACATTACATGACCTGCGCCGTGACGCGAAATCCATTCCCCAAACCGCCTCTGACCTGCGGAAACGTCATCCTGGGTGCATCTGAGGCCTAGACCGGGGAACCGTCCGGGGCACAGCGCGTGCCCCGAAAGAGCGACGCGACACGACCCCGGAACGACCGAAGCCCCGGCCGTGGGGCCGGGGCTTCGGTGATCATGCGCGGAGGCGGAGGGATTTGAACCCTCGATGGGCTTTAAGACCCAAACCGCATTAGCAGTGCGGCGCCATAGACCGGACTAGGCGACGCCTCCAGCACACCCGCGCGGGCGCGAGTGTTGCGTGCAGATGATGACACAGCCGGGTGGGGTGCCACCAATCGCACCCCACGGTACTAGGCACCCCGCCCGCAGGGCAAAGACCATTCCCCCGCCCCGGCCCACCCCACCACGCTCCCCCACCTGGCCCCCTCGGCCCCACCCCGCCGGAGGCGGTCGGCTTGCGCAACGCACGGGCGTGCGGAGCGTTAGACGTGACGGAGTTCCGGGCGCCCTCCCCGGAGCCGTACCACCGGCACCACACGTATCCACTCCGCTCCACTCCGCCCCCGGGAGTTCGCATGCTGCGCCGCCTCGTCCTCACCACCGCCGGATCCCTCGCCGCCCTCGCCCTCACCCCCTCCACGGCATCCGCACTGCCCCTGCCACCCCTGCTGACCCCGCAGGAGGACTCGCTCACCGTGACCGTCTCCAGGACCGGGTACGCGAACGCCGACGGAACGTTCGAGCTGACCTGCGGCACCACCCCCGAGGGGAACCACCCCGCCGCCAACGCCGCCTGCGCACGCCTCGACGAGCTCGCCCAGCAGAACGAAGACCCCTTCGCCCCCCTGCCGCAGGACCAGATGTGCACCCAGATGTACGGCGGACCCGCCACCGCCCACATCACCGGCACCTGGCAGGGACGGACCATCGACGCCCACTTCAGCCGCGCCGACGGCTGCGAGGTCGACCGCTGGGAGAACCTCCAGCCCGTCCTGCCCATCCTCAGCCGCTGAACCACCGCCGCCCCACCGCCGAACCACCACCGGGCCCGGCCACGCCTCCAGCAGGGCGCCGGGCCCCTCATACGCGCAGGTCACGTGCCCAAGGCGTGCGCCGCGTGCACACAACCTTGGTGAGAGCTCCCCCTCATCCACCGCCGCACGCCCCCACCCTGCCCTTAGACTCCTTCAGTGACAGGCTGCGGCCCGAGGGGCAAGATGGGGCCGGCCGTCCGCAAGATGCAGTAGGTCAGGGAGGAAGCGTCGTCGTGAGCAGCAGGCCATCCCGAGGCGCTGCTCGCCTCGCAGCCATACTCGACGCCCTCCCCGACGGGCTCGTCCTCGTCAACTGCAACGGCACGGTCGTCAACGCCAACACCATCGCCCTCGGCATGTTCGAGACCCCCGGCACCGCACTCGTCGGCCGCGGACTGCTCGACCTCCTCCCCGGCTTCGACTCCCGCCTCATCCCCGGCTCCATGCGCCGCCCCGAAGCCGCCGACGACCGCGGCCGCACCAAACCCACCCGCATGGTCGCCCGCCGCACGGACGGCAGCGAATTCCCCGTCGAGGTCACCAGCGCCAACCTCGAGGACGGCCGCGAGGCCTACGACTCGTACAGCGCCTACACCGGCGACGAACTGCTCATGCTGGTCGTACGGGACCTTTCCGGCACCGTCGACACCGAAGCCGAACTCGCCCGCTCCCAGCGCCAGACCGAGATGATCCTGCGCGCCGCCTCCGAAGGCGTCGTCGGCACCGACACCGACGGCCGCGTCGTCCTCGTCAACCCCGCCGCCGCCCAGATCCTCGGCTACCGCGCCAGCGACCTCGGCGGCCAGGCCCTGCACCAGCTGATCCTCCACACCCGCGCGGACGGCGAGACCTTCCCGTACGAGGAGTCCCCCCTCGCGGACACCCTCAAGTCCGGCCGCAAGCACCGCGTACGCAACCAGATCCTGTGGGCCAAGAACGGCTCCCCGGTCTCCGTCGACCTCACCACCGCCCCCGTACGCGACGGCGACCAGCTCGTCGGCGCCGTCATGACCTTCACCGACCGGCGCCCCTACGAGGAACAGGCCGAGAAGCACGCCGCCGAACTCGCCGCCCTCACCGAACGCCACGAGGCCGAACTCGCCGACAAGAGCGAACGCCACAGCGCCGAACGGGAACAGCAGGCCGAAGCCCACGCCGCCCTCACCGCCCGCCACGAACAGCTCACCGCCGTCCTCGGCGAATCGCTGCGCGGCCCCCTGGAGGAGCTGCGCACCCAGCTCAGCACCCTCGCCGCCGACGACGCCGGCCAGCTCTGGCCCGAGGCCAACCAGGTCCTCCACCACCTCGCCGCCGGCTACGCCCGAATGACCACCCTCGTCGACAACGTCCTCGGCTACCAGCGCCTCGACTCCGGCGCCGAGGAACTCCACAAGAACCCCACCCTCCTCGACGCCGTCGTCAGCGCCGGCATCGAAGGCGCCGTCGAGCTGATCGGGCCCGGCCGCGCGCAGTTCGCCGTACACGCCCCGCCCATCGAGGCGGAGGTCGACGCGGGACGGCTCTCGACCGCACTCGCCCACCTCGTCGCGGACGTCGCGGGCGTCGACTCCACCGGCAAGGCCAAGCTCCTGCCGGGCGGCGGATACGCCGACTCCACGATCGTCGTCGCCGCCGCCCAGCGCGGCGACGTCGTACGGATCGAGGTCCGCGGCCCGTACGCGGGCGGAGACCCCGTCCACGAACCGATCGTGCGCGGCATCGTCACGGCCCACGGCGGCGTCCTCCAGACGCACGAGGTGCCCGGCATGAACGGCAGCGCGTACGTCCTGGAGGTGCCGCTCGGCAGCGGCGCCGGAACCGTCACGCCGCCCCCCGCCCCCGCCCTGCCCGCCCAGCAGACCGGCCCCGGAGCCGACCCCGGCTCCGGCTCCGCTGCTGGGGATCAGGCGGCGAACGGTGGCACGAGCGGAGGCGGCACGGTCGGGGGTACGAGCGCAGGCGTCACCGTCGGCGGTGGGCGCCGTCGCGCCCGGCGCGCCTCCACCGACGCCTTCCTGGAGCCCGCCGTCGCCCCGGAGGGCGGCAGCGAACCCACCGGCCGACGCCGCGGCCGTACGGCCGACGCCGCGCCCCCCGCACCCGAACTCATCCCCGCCCAGAACACCGGCGCCCCGGCCACCGAACCCACCGGCCGCCGCCGAGGCCGCCCCAGCCCCGCCGAAGACGCCCCCCGCCCCGCCGCCGAAGGCTCCGTCGTCACCGCGGCCGAAGGCGCCCAGGGACGGGCCGCACTCGGCGAGACCGTGCCCCCGCAGGGCGTACCCACCGACGCCGTACCCCCCACCGGCCGCCGCGCCCGCCGCCCCGAACCCCAGGGCGGCGCCCTGCCCGCGCTCCCCGCCGCGGCCACCCCTCCGCAGACCGAGGACCCGCAGGCCCAGGCCCAGCCCACCGGCCGCCGCGCCCGACGCGCCCTCGGCACCGCCGGACCCGCGGCCGCCTCCCCGGCACCGGCCGAGGCGCCGCGCAGCCCGTTCGCACTGCCGCCCGCCGCCGCCGACCGCGCCCCCCAGGCACCGGGCGACGACGAAGGCCGCCACGACGCCGTACGCACCGCGCCGGACGCCGACCACACCCCGCCGCAGCCGCACCCGCTGCCCACCCCAACCGGACGCCGCCGCGCCCGTACGGACGCCCCCGCACCCGAGTGGGCCGAGAACGGCACCTCCGGCGGCGGCCTCGCCGCCCTCACCCAGGAGCCGCAGGCACCCCAGGCAGCACCCCAGGCACCCGCGGCGCAGGAGGCCCCCAGCGAGACGCGCGCGGCGACCGGCTCCGTACCGCTGCCTCCCGCGCTGCCCAACCCCCTGCCGAATCCCCTGCCGCCCCTCGCCCCGCCCGCCCCCGCGGCGTCGACGGGCAGCCCGGCCGCACAGCCCCTGCCGCCCGTACAGCCCCAGCCCGCCCCGGCACCGGCTCCTGCCCCCGCTCCGGCTCCGGCTCCGGCTCCGGCGGCGTCCCCGCAGCGGCCCCAGCCGCCACAGGCGCCCCAGCCGCAGCCCCTGCCCGCGGAGAACCCGGCACCACCCACCGGCGACGCCACCTCCACCCAGGGCCGCGCCTTCAGCGTCCGTACGCTCGGACAGGGCGTCCCCTTCGCCCAGCAGCTCGCGCCCCAACCGCCGCTGCCGGGACAGCAGCAGACCACGCCCGTCGGCCGACGGCGCAAGCTCGCGGCACCCCCCGAGGGCGAGCGCCCCACGCCCCCGGACACCACCGCGCGCCCCCACCCCCAGCCGGCCACCCCGCCGCAGCCCCTGCTCTCCACGCCGCCCGAGGGCCGCGCCTACGCCATAGGGGCACCGGACGAGGACGGCCCCGAGGGCCCCGAGCCGCTGGACGGCCCCGGCGGCGCGGTCGAGGTCACCAACAAGCCGCAGCCGCTGCCCGTCGACGACGAACTGCCCCCGGAGCCGCTGGACAACCCCCGCCGCCTCCTCGTGTGGCCCGCCCCGGACGTCGCCACCCAGCAGGCCCTCAGCGACCGCGGCTACCGACCTGTGATCGTGCACTCCCGCGAAGAGGTCGACGCCCAGATCGCCGCGTTCCCGGCGGCCCTGTTCGTCGACCCGCTGACCGGGCCCATCACCCGTACCGCGCTCCAGTCACTGCGCCAGGCGGCGGTCGCCGCCGAGGTCCCCGTACTGCTCGCCGCCGGCCTCGGACAGGCCACCCGCGAGGCGGCGTACGGCGCCGACCCCGCCGTACTCCTCAAGGCCCTGGCCCCGCGCGACAGCGAACAGCACCCCTCCCGGGTCCTGCTCATCGAGGAACACGACGACATCGCCACCGCGCTGACGGCGACCCTCGAACGGCGCGGCATGCAGGTCGCCCGCGCCGGGGCCGACACGGACGCGGTGACCCTCGCCCAGCAGATGCGGCCGAACCTCGTCGTGATGGATCTGATGCAGGTACGCCGCCGACGTGCCGGAATCATCGACTGGCTGCGCGCCAACGGGCAGTTGAACCGCACGCCGCTCGTCGTCTACACCTCGGCCGGTCTCAACGAGGCGGAGCTGCCGAAGCTGTCGTCGGGCGAGACGGTGCTGTTCCTCGCGGAACGCTCGACGAGCGCGGAGGTCCAGTCCCGGATCGTGGATCTGCTGGCCAAGATCGGTACCAACTGATGGTTGTCAGTCGTCAGTCGTCATCCATTCCTCGGCGGACGGATGACGACTGACGGATCACCGCTGACAGTTCACAGCTGACAGATCACGGCTGACAGATGACAGCGAACGTCACCGGATCTCGGTGACCTCCAGCTCGCCGTCCGCGTACTGCTTGCGGATCACCTTCTTGTCGAACTTCCCCACGCTGGTCTTCGGCACCGCCTGCACGATCGCCCAGCGCTCCGGCAGCTGCCACTTGGCGATCGATTCGCCGAGGAAGGCCTTCAGATCGGCGTAGTCCGCCGTCGCGCCGTCCTTGAGGACGACGGTGGCGAGCGGGCGCTCGCCCCACTTCTCGTCGGGCACGGCGACCACCGCGGCCTCGGCGACCTCGGGGTGGGCCATCAGAGCGTTTTCCAGCTCGACGCTGGAGATCCATTCACCGCCGGACTTGATGACGTCCTTGGCCCGGTCCGTGAGGGTGAGAAAGCCGTCCGGGCTGATGACGCCGACGTCGCCCGTCTTCAGCCAGCCGTCCTCGCTGAACTTGTCGGCCGGCCGGAGCGGCTCGCCCGAGGCCCCGCCGTAGTACGCACCCGCGATCCACGGACCGCGGACTTCCAGCTCGCCCGCCGACTCGCCGTCCCAGGGGAGGTGTTCGCCGCCGGGGCCGACCAGGCGGGGCTCCACACCGGCCGGGAAGCGGCCCTGGGTGATGCGGTAGGGCCACTCCTCCTCGGAGGTGAGGCCGCCCGGCGGGTTGGCCATCGTGCCGAGGGGAGACGTCTCCGTCATGCCCCAGGCGTGGCAGAGGCGGACGCCCAGCTTGTCGTAGGCCTCCATGAGGGAGGGCGGGCAGGCCGCGCCGCCGATGGTGACGCTGGCCATCGAGGACAGGTCGCGGGGGTTGGCGGTGACCTCGGCGAGCAGGCCCTGCCAGATGGTGGGGACGGCCGCGGCGTGGGTGGGCCTCTCGCGCTCGATCATGTCGGCGAGCGGGGCGGGCTGCAGGAAGCGGTCGGGCATCAGCATGTTGATGCCGGCCATGAACGTGGCGTGCGGCAGTCCCCAGGCGTTGACATGGAACTGCGGCACGACGATCAGGCTCGTGTCCTTGTCGGTCAGGCCCATCGACTGGGCCATGTTGACCTGCATGGAGTGCAGGTAGATCGAGCGGTGGGAGTAGACGACGCCCTTGGGGTCGCCGGTGGTGCCGGAGGTGTAACACATGGCCGCGGCCTGGCGTTCGTCCAGCTCGGGCCAGTCGTAGCTGGTCGGGCGGCCGGCGAGCAGCTCCTCGTACTCGTGCACGCGGGGCGTGACACCGTCGAGCGCCGAGCGGTCGCCGGGGCCGGAGACCACGATGTGCTCGATGGTGGGCAGATGGGGGAGGAGGGGCGCGAGCAGCGGCAGCAGCGAGCCGTTGACGATGACGACCTTGTCGGCGGCGTGGTTGACGATCCAGACCAGCTGCTCGGCGGGGAGCCGCAGATTGAGGGTGTGCAGGATGGCACCCATCGAGGGAATCGCGAAGTACGCCTCGACATGGTCCGCGTTGTTCCACATGAGGGTGGCGACCCGGTCGTCGGCGACTACTCCGAGCTCGTCGCGCAGGGCGTTGGCGAGCTGGGTGGCCCGGGCCCCGGACTCCGCGAAGGTGCGGCGGTGCGGCTCCGCCTCGCCGGTCCATGTGGTGATCTGAGAGTCCCCGTGGATGGTCATCCCGTGGTGCAGGATGCGGGTCACAGTCAGTGGTACGTCCTGCATGGTGCTCAGCACGGCGTCCTCCCGGTGGGCGCTGCGTTGCGACAAGGGTGTGGTGATTCTGCGCGCGTACCAGGTGGTATGTCACTACCCGAGAGTAGATTTGCCTACGAAAACTAGCGCTGATCACCTCCATGGTCAGTGCACTGATCATTCCGGTGCATCTGTTACCGGCGGTCACCGATGGCGCGTCCGAGCCGGTGGACGGTCATCGCACCGGCGAGAGCTCCGGGTCCTCGCGGAGCTTGCCGAGCGCCCGGGACACCGCGCTCTTGACCGTGCCGACGGACACGCCGAGCACCTCCGCCGTCTGCGCCTCGCTGAGGTCCTCGTAATACCTGAGGACGACCATCGCCCGCTGCCGGTCCGGGAGCTTCATCACCGCACGCCACATCGCATCGTGCAGCGCCTGCTCCTCGGCGGGGTCCGGCTCGGGCAGCCCCTGCGGCTCGGGCAGCTCGTCGCAGACGAACTCGTCGACCTTCCGCTTGCGCCACTGCGAGGTCCGGGTGTTGACCAGCGCCCGCCGGACGTAGCCGTCCAGCGCCCGGTGGTCCTCGATCCGCTCCCAGGCCACGTAGGTCTTGGCGAGCGCGGTCTGCAGGAGATCCTCGGCGTCGCACGGGTTCGCGGTCAGCGAGCGAGCGGTACGCAGGAGCACGGGCCCCCGCGCCCGTACGTACGACGAGAACGACGGGTACGACGGGAATCCGGTGGCTACGGTGGCGGCCTGGTTGGCGCCGATGCAGACGGCAGTGGTCATACCTCCAAGCTAGGAGCGCCCACTACCTCCGGGGATCGGCCCCAGGTCCCGAACCCGACTCCGCCTCAGGTTGTAGGGATGGGGCTCTCCCCACCTCCTGTAGGTGGAGGAAGGCTCGGGGTTCTCGGGGTCGTATACGGCTCGCGTCTCAGCCGTCGGCGGCCAGGATCAGCCCGGAGGTGGGGACTCCGGTGCCGGCTGTGACCAGCGTCCTGGCCGCGCCGGGTATCTGGTTCACCGATGTGCCGCGGACTTGCCGGACGGCCTCGGCGATTCCGTTCATCCCATGCACATAGGCCTCGCCGAGCTGTCCGCCGTGGGTGTTGAGCGGCAGGGCGTCGGCCTCGACGAAGCCGGCCGCCTCGCCCGGTGCGCAGAACCCGAACTCCTCCAGCTGCATCAGCACGAACGGGGTGAAGTGGTCGTAGAGGATGCCCACATCGATGTCGGCCGGGGCCAGTCCCGAGTTCCGCCAGAGCTGCCGGGCGACCACGCCCATCTCGGGGAGGCCGGTGAGCCCGTCGCGGTAGAAGCTGGTCATCGCCTCCTGGCGGCGCCCGGCGCCCTGGGCGGCGGCGGCGATCAGGGCGGGTGGCTGCCTCAGGTCGCGGGCCCGCTCGGGGGTGGTGACGACGATCGCCTGGCCGCCGTCCGTCTCCTGGCAACAGTCGAGGAGCCGCAGGGGTTCGACGATCCACCGCGAGGCGGCGTGATCGGCGAGCGTGATCGGCTTCCCGTGGAAGTAGGCGGCCGGGTTGGTGGCCGCGTGGCGGCGGTCGGTGACGGCGACATGCCCGAAGACCTCAGGGGTCAGCCCGTACGTGTGCAGATACCGCTGAGCGGCCATGGCCACCCAGGAGGCCGGGGTGAGCAGCCCGAACGGCAGCTGCCAGCCGAGCGCGGCGCCCTCCGCCGACGGCTCGCGCCGCTGGACCCCGGAGCCGAAGCGCCGGCCGGAGCGCTCGTTGAAGGCGCGGTAGCAGACGACGACTTCCGCCACGCCGGTCGCCACGGCGAGCGCCGCCTGCTGGACGGTGGCGCAGGCGGCTCCGCCGCCGTAGTGGATACGGGAGAAGAAGGACAGCTCCCCGATACCGGCGGCCTGGGCGACGGTGATCTCGGGGCTGGTGTCCATGGTGAAGGTGACCATGCCGTCGACGTCGGAGGGGGTGAGCCCGGCGTCGTCGAGGGCGGCGTGCACGGCTTCGACGGCGAGCTTGAGTTCGCTGCGCCCGGAGTCCTTGGTGAAGGCAGTGGCGCCGATGCCGGCGATGGCGGCCCGGCCGCCGAGGGAGTCGCGGTGGCGGACGCTCATGAGCCCGCCTCCTCGGGCAGGGTGACGGTGACGATGCCGGTGACGTGGTGCCCGAGGCCGTTGGCACCGACGACGCGGACCTGGACGCTTGCTCCGCCGAGGTCGGTGACCGTGCCGGTCAGGGTCATCGTGTCGCCGGGGTAGTTGGGCGCGCCGAGCCGGATGGCGACCTTGCGCAGGACGGCCTCGGGGCCGAAGTGGTCGGTGACGTAGCGGCCGACCAGGCCGTTGGTGGTGAGGATGTTCATGAAGATGTCCGGGGACCCCTTCTGCCGGGCCAGCTCGGCGTCGTGGTGCACGTCCTGGTAGTCGCGGGAGGCGATGGCTCCGGCGACGATCAGCGTGCGGGTGATCGGGATCTCCAGGGGTGGCAGTCGGTCGCCGACTCTCATCGGTCTTCTCCCTTCGCGATCGCGTCGCCGAGCTCTGCGAGGAGTTCGGTGGCGTGGCCGAGGTGGGCGTCGAGCTGGCGTCCCCACAGGAAGTGCCGGTGGACGGGGTGGTCGAGGTCGGCCCCGAGGCCGCCGTGGAGGTGCTGGCCCGTGTGGACGACGCGGGTGCCCGCTTCGGAGGCCCACCAGGCGGTGGTGAGCGCCGCCTCCGCGCAGGGCAGCCCTTCGTCGTACCGCCAGGCGGCCTCGTAGGCGGTGACGCGGATGGCTTCGGTGTCCATGTGGGCGTCGGCGGCCCGGAGCAGGACGCCCTGGTGGGTGGAGAGCGGGCGTCCGAACTGTTCGCGGGTGGTGGTGTGGGCGACGGCGTGGGCGAGTGAGCCGGCGCAGACTCCGGCCTGGAGGCCGGCGAACGCGATGCGCGCGGCGGTGAACACGTCCTGGTAGGCGTGGCCGGATCCCGGACGTTCGGATCCCACGCGTTCGGCTTGGGCGCCGTCGAGAACGAGCCGTCCCGCCGACCACGGGGCGGTCAGCTCGACCGGCTCGACGGTGGCGTCCTCGGTCCGTACGAGCCACAGGGTGTGGTCCTGGTCGGGGACGAGGACGTGGGTGGCGTCACGCAGCCAGGGCACCCAGTCGGCCGTGCCGGTCAGCCGGGCGGTCCTCGCCCGGGTGCCCGCCGCGCTGCCGGTGCCGGCGGGCACCGCTCTGATGGCGGGTCGTGCGGGGAACGCCCCGGTCGCCACAGCCGAGCCGTCGCGCAGGGCGGGGAGCAGCCGCTCGCGCTGTCCGTCCGTGCCGTGCCGGGTGAGGGCGAGGATTCCGTACACGCAGCTGGCCGCGAAGGGCACCTGCGCGGTCGTCCGGCCCTGCTCCTCCAGGAGGAGGACCAGCCCGAGGAGTCCGGTGGCTTCCACGGCCTCGACGAGTCCGGCCCCGCACAGTGCCTTCCACAGTTCGGTGTCGCTGCCGGTCCCCGCGGCCTTGAGACGTTCGTGGGTGGACAGGTCGGTGAAGATCCGCGCGGCCAGCCGCTGGGCCGCGGTCTGTTCCTCCGTGGGTGTGAAGTCCATGGTCAGCCCTCGCCTCCCCGGAAGACGGGCAGCTCCAACTCGGCGTCCACCCGGAGGAATTCCAGCTGGACGGGCATCCCGATGCGGACCTTGTCGTACGGCACGCCGACGACGTTGCTGATCATCCGCACGCCTTCGGCGAGCTCGATCAGGGCCACCGCGTAGGGCGGGTCGAAGGCGGGGAAGGGCGGGTGGTGCATGACCACGTACGAGTAGACGGTGCCGGCGCCGCGGGCCTCGACCGTGTCCCACTCCTGGGAGCCGCAGTCGCTGCACCCCGGCAGCCAGGGGAGGCGCAGCGCCCCGCAGCCGCCGCAGCGCTGGATCAGCAGACGGTGCCGGCCGACGCCCTCCCAGAATCCGGCGTTGTCGCGGTTGATCACCGGCCGGGGGCGGGTGCCCTTCGGTTCCCGGGCGACGGGCGCGTACTTGAGGATCCGGAAGCGGTGCGTCCCGGCGAGCTGTCCGTCGGCCCTGATGTCCATCCGGGTCGTGACGAAGTGGCCGGTGCCGAGCTTGGTCGTCTTGCGCGGCGAGACCGATTCGATCACCGCGTCGAAGGTGATCCGGTCGCCGGGCCGCAGCGGCCGCAGATACTCCTGCTCGCAGTCGGTGGCGACCACCGAGGTGTATCCGGCGCCGTCGAGCAGGGCGGACAGCTCGTCGTACGCCCCCGAGCGGTCCGTGTGGCCGGACAGGCCCCCCATGGTCCACGCCTGGAGCATCGTCGGCGGGGCGACGGCCTCCGGTCCGGCGTACGCCGGGTTCGTGTCCCCCATGGCCTCGCACCAGTGCCTGATCATGGGTGTGTTGACAAAGTCCTTGCCGACGCCCGAGGTGGCGGCCGGCCGCCCCTCGTACGTCTTCAGCTGTTCGTAGAGCTCCGTCACCGCCGCCCCCTCTTCACGGTCTTCGCGCTCTTCGCGCTCTTCATGGTTTTCGCGCTCTGCATGCCGAGTCGCATCGTCGCGACGATCTCCCGCTGCACCTCGCTCACCCCGCCCCCGAAGGTGTTGATCTGCGCGGCGCGGTTCATCCGCTCGAGCTCGCCGTCCCCGGCCGTGCCTTCACCGAGCGCACCTGGCGATCCGGCCCTGACGAGCGCCCCGTCCCCCGCGATCTCCTGACATATTCGATACACCGCGACCGCCGATTCGGTTCCCGCGAACTTCACGCCGCTCGCTTCGCCGGGGTCGGGCCCGCCGGCGCCCGAGGCTCCCACGAGACGCCAGTTGAGCAGGCGTGTCGCCGCCAGCCGTGCGTGTGCCTCGGCGGCCCGGATCCGCACCCACGGCTCGTCAATGCGCCGCCTCCCCGTCACCGGATCGGGGGTACGGGCCCAGGAGAGCGCCGACGCGTAGAAGTCCTCGGCCTGCATGCCGATCGCGGCCAGCGCCACCCGTTCGTGGTTGAGCTGGTTGGTGATGAGCCCCCAGCCGCCGTTCTCCTCGCCGACGAGGTTCCCCGCGGGGACGCGGACGGCGTCGTAGTACGTCGCGGTGGTCATCAGCCCGCCGACGGTGTGGATCGGCGTCCAGGAGAAGCCGGGTGCGTCGGTGGGCACGAGCACGATGGAGATGCCCCGGTGCTTGGGGGCGTCCGGGTCGGTGCGGCAGGCGAGCCAGATCCAGTCGGCGTTGTGGGCGTTGGAGGTGAAGACCTTCTGTCCGTCGATCAGCCAGTCGCCGCCGTCGCGTACGGCGCGGGTGCGCAGCGCCGCGAGGTCCGTGCCGGCCTCGGGCTCGCTGTAGCCGATGGCGAAGACGGTCTCGCCCCGCAGGATCCGGGGGAGGAAGTACGCCTTCTGTTCCTCGGTGCCGTATGCCATGAGGGTGGGGCCGACGGTGTTGAGGGTGACCATGGAGACGGGTGCGCCCGCGCGGTAGGCCTCGTCGAAGAAGACGAACTGTTCGTCGGCGCCCCTGCCCTGCCCGCCGTACTCCTTGGGCCAGCCGAGGCCGAGCAGGCCGTCGGCGCCGATCTGGCGCAGCAGTCGGCGCTGCTCGGCCGTGTCGTCGGCGGGCGGTGGCCCGTCCGGCAGGAGAGCGCGGAAGTAGGCGCGGAGTTCGGAGCGCAGCCGTAGCTGCCGTTCGGTCGGGGCGAGGTGCACGGCGGGGCCTCTCGGACGGACCAGTCAAGATTTCTGACTGTCCGTCAGAAATGGCGACGGAGTCAAGAGGCGCGGCACCGGGGTAAGGCGGCAGGGAGGGCGGTCCGGCCCGGCGGCAAAGAGGAACGGCCTGTGCGCCGATGCCGAAGCACCGCCGCACAGGCCGTTGCGCACCCCACAGACATGCCCCCCGTCGGGCCGGTCCTTACCAGAGGTTCGCGAAGGTCACGACGGCGTTGTCCTGGTCGATCGCCGTGAAACCGGAACCGTTCACGCTGGCCGTGTTGGCCTGGTTGGAGGCGCCGGCACCACTGGCCACCTGCTGGGTGGTGGTCGAGTTGCCGTTGTTGTCGTTACCGACTCCGCTGCCCACGATCGATGCCACGGTCGCGTTCGATCCGTCGTCCGCGAGAGCGCCGTTGTCGGCCTGGGCGACCCCCGCGAAGAGAGCGGCGGTCAGCGGGAGAGCGGCGACAGCGGCGATGACGCGGGCGGCACGGATGCTTGCCATGTTTGTTCCTCCAGGAACGGTAAGGAAGTACGGCTTGTTCCAAGGCGGTTGGCCGACCGCCTCGGTCGAGTTCACGACGTCGCGAGTCCAGAGTTGCCCAACGAATCCCCGGCGAACCACCCCCGAGTACCCGATTCCCCCTCAAGCGTGAGAACAAGTCGATAAACCCCCTTTACGGCGCCGAACCCGCAGCTCAGCGCGTTTCGGCCAAGGAAACGGGCCACTACAAGAGGTGAAGCGTTTCGGCACATTTCCAGCCAATCTTTCCCTCTTCCCATCTTCGAACAGTTGTACGAAGATGGAGCCATGGCCACTCACGACCGGCACATCGCCACCCTGGCCCTCGCCCACGCGCTCTCCGCCGCCGAGCGCGGGCTCCCCGTCATCCCCCTGTCCCCGACCAAGCTCCCCGCCCTGCCCTCACCGCACCGCGACGATCCCGAGCCGTTCGCCTGCCGGGGCGAATGCGGCCGCCCGGGCCACGGCGTCCACGACGCCACCACCGACCCCGCCGCCGTACGGTCCCTGTTCGCCGCCGCGCCCTGGGCCACCGGCTACGGCATCGCCTGCGGCCGGCCCCCGCACCACCTCATCGGCATCGACCTCGACACCAAGTCCTCCACGGACTCCCTGGCGGCCCTCCAGCACCTGGCGCTGCGGCATCTGTTCACACTGCCGCCCACGGTCACGGTCCTCACCCCCAGCGGCGGCCGCCACCTCTGGCTGACCGGCCCGCCCGACACCGTCGTCCCGAACTCCGCGAGCCGCCTGGCCCCCGGAATCGACGTCCGCGGCGCCGGGGGCTACCTCGTCGGCCCCGGCTCCGTCACCGCCCACGGCGCGTACCGCCTCCTCCACGGCACCGCCGACCTCCCCCCGGCACCCTGCCCCCGCGCGCTGCTCCGACTGATCGCTCCCCCCGCGCGCCCGCACCACCCCGCGTCCCCACACCCGCCCCAAGGACAGGGTCTGATCCACTTCGTCCTGGCGGCACACGAGGGCCAGCGCAACACCCGCCTGTTCTGGGCGGCCTGCCGCGCCTACGAGAACGGCATCGGCGACACCCTCGCCCCCGCCCTCACCACGGCCGCCCTCCGCACCGGCCTCACCGAACGCGAGGCCCGCGCCACGATCGCCTCGGCGGCCCGCATGTCGGCCCGCGCATGGCCCACAGGGGTCGCCTGAACTACCCACCACGGCACGGCCGGAACCACGAAAAAGGGGCGCCCCTTGTCAGGAGCACCCCTTACGACCAGCACTCATGCTGATCGGTACGCGGTGGGTGTGGGATTTGAACCCACGGTGACTCGCGCCACGACGGTTTTCAAGACCGTTCCCTTAGGCCGCTCGGGCAACCCACCCCGCCCCACCCCTGTCGGGGCGACGCGAGGACAGCCTATCCGGTCATGTGGTGGGTGGTCAGCTGTCGCCCTTGCGCTGGCCCAGGGTGACGTCGACCGTGGATTCCTTGCCGCCGCGCTCGTAGGTCAGCTTGACCGTGTCGCCCGGCTTGTGGGTCCAGATCTCGCTGATCAGGGTCGGGCCGCTGTCGATCTGCTTGTCGCCGAAGCGGACGATGACGTCGCCCGGCTTCAGACCCGCCTTCGCCGCAGGGCCGTCGGCCGGGACCGCCGGTGTGCCGCCCGCGCCCTGGTCGGCGATGGTGGCGCCGGCGCCCTTGTCGGTCATGTTCACCGTCGCGCCGATGACCGGGTACACCGGCTGGCCCGTCTTGATCAGCTGTTCGGCGACGTTCTTCGCCTGGTTCACCGGGATCGCGAAGCCCAGGCCGATCGAGCCCGCCTGCGACTGGCCGAAGCCGTTGCCCGCCGACTGGATCGCGGAGTTGATGCCGATGACCGCACCGCGCGCGTTGAGCAGCGGACCGCCGGAGTTGCCCGGGTTGATCGAGGCGTCGGTCTGCAGGGCGCTCATGTACGAGTTCTTGGCGCCGGAGCCGTCACCGGAGGCGACCGGACGGTTCTTGGCGCTGATGATGCCGGTGGTGACCGTGTTGGACAGACCGAAGGGGGCGCCGATCGCGATCGTCGCGTCGCCGACGGCCACCTTGTCGGAGTCGCCGAGCGGCAGCGGGGTCAGACCGGCCGGTGCCTTCTTCAGCTTCAGCACGGCTACGTCGTAGCCCTGGGCCCGGCCGATGACCTCCGCGTCGTACGTCTTGCCGTTGGAGAAGGTCGCCGAGAGCGTGCCGCCCTCCGCCGCCGAGGCCACCACGTGGTTGTTGGTGAGGATGTGGCCTTCCTTGTCGTAGACGAAGCCGGTGCCGGTGCCCGTACCGCCCTCGCCCTCGCCGTCAGCGCCGCCGGACTTCGCCTTGATCGTGACCACGCTCGGCAGCGCCTGGTTGGCCACGCCCGCGACCGTGCCGGGGTCGCGCTTGAAGTCGGCCGGAGAGTCTCCGGAGGAGACCGTGGTCGACCGGATCGCGTTGTCGCCGCGCTCGGCGGCCCAGTAGCCGATGCCGCCGCCGACGCCGCCCGCGACCAGCGCGGCCGCGAGAACCGCCGCGACCAGCCCGCCGCGGCGCCGCGGGGACGAGGGAGCGGCCGCCGGAACGGGCGCGCCCCAGGCGGGGCCCCCGGCGCCACCGGCGGCGTACGCGGGCTGTGCGGGCGGGGGAGGCGGCCACCCCTCGCCCCCCTGCTGGGTGTGCGGAGCCGGGGGCGTCACCGGCAGCGGCGCCGTCGCGGGCTCCTCGGCCCCGGAAGACGCCACCGGCCCGGCGGACTCCGCGGACTCGACCGGAGCCGTCGGCGCGGAGGGAGGCGTCGGGGGGACGGCGGGGGCGGCAGGGATGGGAGGTGTAGGCGGTGCGGACGGGGCAGTCGGGTCCGCCGGAACCGCCGTGCCCTCGTTCTCGGTGCTCACAGCTCTCTCTCCTCAGTTCACTGCACAGGTCGTCGCACTGGTCGTCGCGACTGCTCGTCGCGCTGGTCGGTCGCGCAGGTCGTCCACGACGGACAGTGACGACGGAAGTCTCGTCTGCGGTCAGCTTTTCCCACTGGCCGTCAGGCCACTGTAAGCGGGAGCTGTGCGCCCGGACCTCATTCCTTATATCCGACAGAACGGACACCTCCGTAGGGGTGTCCCACCCGCCAATGGCACCATGACGCGGTGACCCACGCACGGCAGCACACGATTCAAGTCGTCGCCCACCGAGGCGCGTCCGAGGACGCGCCGGAACACACCCTTGCCGCGTACATGAAAGCGATCGAGGACGGCGCCGACGCCCTCGAGTGCGATGTGCGCCTCACGGCCGACGGTCACCTCGTCTGTGTCCACGACCGCCGCGTCAACCGTACGTCCAACGGCCGCGGAGCCGTCTCCGCGCTGGAGCTCGCCGATCTCGCCGCGCTGGACTTCGGCACCTGGAAGGGGCGCGAGGACTCCAGCGAGAGCCCCGACTGGGGAAACCCGGAGCTCACCTCCGTACTGACCCTGGAGCGGCTCCTGGAGCTGGTGGCCGATGCCGGCCGCCGGATCGAGCTGGCCATCGAGACCAAGCATCCGACCCGCTGGGCCGGTCAGGTGGAGGAGAAGCTGCTCCAGCAGCTGAAGCGGTTCAATCTCGCCGACCCCGCGCCGGGCACCTCGCCGGTACGCGTCATGAGCTTCTCCGCCCGGTCGCTGCACCGGATCGCGGCCGCCTCGCCCACGCTCCCTACGGTCTACCTCGCCCAGTTCGTCACCCCGAGGCTGCGCGACGGGAGGCTGCCCGCCGGTGCCCGGATCGCCGGTCCGTCGATCCGGATCGTCCGCCACCACCCCGCGCTGATCCTCCGCCTCCAACAGGCCGGCCACCAGGTCCATGTATGGACCGTCGACGACCCGGAAGACGTGGAGCTCTGTTCCCGTCTCGGCGTCGAGGCGATCATCACCAACCGGCCCAAGCAGGTGCTGACCCAGCTGGGACGCCTATAACGACCCGAGAGGGCCCCGAGGCCCTCGGGACCACAGCCGTCCCACCAGCACCGCGCGGTCACACCTGCCTCTCTGGTTACAGGGTGTGCCCCGGCGCGTTCGGACCGTATTCGATCGTCACGAGTGCGTCACCGGAGGCGTACTGGCCGGTTTCCGGTCCAGTCCATTGGGGCATCCACACCGTGGCGTGGGGTGAAGGAGGTCTCGGGGGTGGCGTTGGTGGTGGCACAGGAGGTGCCCACGTCGTCGAGCATGGCCGTGCCCCATGGCCCTGCGGGCGTGGGCGAGGCAAGACACCGTATGCGGGAGCAGCTGCGCCGCAGCGGCATGTCCGAATCGGTCGTCGACGACGCGGTACTGATCCTTTCCGAACTGCTCAGCAATGCCTGCCGGCACGGCAGGCCGCTGGGCCGGGCCGATGTGGGCGACGGCGACATCCGTGCCGCCTGGCGGCTGGACAAGCGGGGCGGCCTGACCGTCGAGGTGACGGACGGAGGCGGTCCGACCCGCCCGGTTCCGGCCACACCGTCGGTCACCGCGCGCGGCGGCCGCGGGCTGAACATCATCAGCGCGCTCGCCCAGGACTGGGGCGTACGGGACGGCGCAGCCGGCGAGGTGACGGTCTGGGTGGTCGTGACGGAAGGCCATCGCCGCGACGATTTCGCTACGCGCGTCACCGCACCCGGCTTCGAGTTCCTGGACACCTACGAGGATCCGTACGAGGGCTGACCGGCGGGGCCGAGCCGACGGGGCGGGACCGACGCCCGACGCCTCGCGCGGGCCGCAGCCCCGCCACGACGTGCCCCGGGGCGGAACCCTCGGCCCGGGCGGCCCCCGGCAGACTCCCTGCCCCTCGCGCTCCCCCGACGGTACGTACCGCGGTCATCGGCTCGTACGCCGACCGGCGGCGGCTCCCTGCGGCTAGGCTCGCGCCCGACACAGCACTGTCGTAATCGGGAGAAAGCCACACCATGGCCAAGAAGCGCCCCCAGACCAAGGCCGGGAAGCCGCAGCTCACGGACGGCGAGATCCCCGTGGTGGGGGCCCGCGAGCCCTGCCCGTGCGGGTCGGGCCGCCGCTACAAGGCGTGTCACGGCCGGGAGGCCGCCCACGCCGTGACCGAGCTGGTCCAGCGCCCCTTCGAGGGGCTGCCCGGCGAGTGCGACTGGGTCGCGCTCCGCGAGCTGGTGCCCGCCGCGACCGCCGAGCTCTCCCTGAAGGGCGGGCTCCCGGAGGGCGTGCCGTCGGTGACGCTCGCCACCGTCCTGCCGATGGCCTGGCCGGCGCTGCGACGCGACGACGGTTCCGTCCTGCTCGCGCTGCAGAACGACACCTCCTCCGGCGACCTCAGCCGTGACCTGGCGGACACCCTCACGCGCGCGCTGACCGCTGAGCCCGGCACGCCCGTCGCCGCGCAGCGGGCGGCCGCCGACGGTCCGCGGCTGCAGGATCTGCTGGACGCGGAGGCCGGTTTCGCACCGACCGTCCACTCCGGCTTCGAGTTCTGGATCCCGGAGTCGGCGGAGAACTCCACCCCCGAGGTGGCCGCGTCGCTGGAGCGGGCCAACGCCGCCGCGATCCCCACGGTCAAGCTGTCCTCCGTGGACTCCGCGTACTGGTGCGAGACCCCGGAGAAGAACCATCTGCGCTGGGTCATGCCGCACGCCGAGGAGCGGCTTCTCGACGCGCTCGCGCGGCTGCACGCGGCCGGTACGTCGTCGCTGGGCGAGGGAACCCGTCTCGTCGGCTCCTTCCGGGCCCACGGGCTGATGGTGCCGGTGTGGGACCTGCCGAGCGGGATGGGCGCCGAGGAGTGCGAGAAGCCGGCGGCCGAGTTCGCCGAGCGGCTCGCCGCGGCGCTCGCCTCGGACGCGCCGCTGACCTCGGAGGAGCGCCGGGCACGCGGCGGCCTCACCAACCGCCAGGTGACGCTGAGCTGACTCGCCGCGTCACGCCGCGCCGACCCGCCCGGGCAGGGCGTCGCGCGGCGATGGAGGAGCGTGGCGGACGATCACTGACAGACCAGCCGGTCGGTGACTTCCGCCACAACTCCCCTTCGGTGGCTTAAATACCTGTCCGAATATCCGAGATCGAATTTGCGAACAGCAGATCTCTTGTTACCGTTCTAGAAGCCCGGTCGCTGGTGCATCCCCCGTCGCCAGCGACCGGGCGTTCACGTTTCCGGGCCTCGCCCGAATATGTCAACTCACCTCGGCGTCCACACCGTTGCTTCCCACCCTCAGCAGCAGCGGGGTCTCCGCCCCTTCGCCCGCTCCGGCGAACTCGGCGACCGCCGTATAGGCCTCGGGCCGCCCCTGGGACCGCTCGCGTGGCGTCTCGCAGACCCCCGGCTCGTCCCCCGCCGCCACCGCGCACTGCGTCTGCACCGTGCGCCCGCCGGGCCCCATCAGAGTCAGTACGGCACTGAGCGCCTCGCCCGTCGCGTTGCGGTAGTACGTACGTGCCCAGGTGTCGGCCGACTCCCTCATGACGCAGGTCTGCGCCTCGATCCCGTCGGGCGAGGTGAGTTCGGGGCCGCACCGGCTGGAGCGGGCCGCCTCGACAGCGGGCCCTTCCGACGCGCCGGTGGCCGGGGCGGACGCCTCGGATCGGGGCGTCCCGATCATCCCGAGCAGCCCCGGGTCCGGTGAGGATCCGGGGCGGGAGTCGGCGTCACGGGCTCCGCCGGGCGGGCTCCCGGCCTGCCCGGCGGAGGCGGCCAGCGGCACGAAGGCGGCGATCACGACGGCGGCCCCGAGTCCGATCATGCGGATCGTGCGGACATTCATCGTGGCCCCACCTGCCAAACCTGCCAACTGCCCGGGAATTCATGACGACAGGCCGACGATAACGGCGGATTGCGGGCGGCCGGGGAGCCCCGCGCCCAATTCCCGTACAACTCGCTCCCGGTCACACCCGTACGAGTGATCTGCCAGATGAATATCCCCACTGGGGATACTCACTCCGACTGCATCATGTCGATACCGCGATAGCAGAAGGCCGCGACAACACTCCGGCGGAAGCCGACCGGAGGTCGGAGATCAGTAGGCGAGGCGGCTGCCGCCGCCCGGTGCGCTGCTGCTCGCCTCGACCAGCGCGTCCACCACCGCCTCGACATCCGGCAGCCAGGGCGTCGCCGATCCGGCGAGCGGGGCGCGTTCCCAGCGCACCTGTCCGGTCCCGACGACCGAGGGTGGCAGCACCAGATAGCCGCCCTCGCCGTGGAAGCGGAGGGAACTGGGCACGCTGTCCTTCGCGTAGAGCAGTTCGCCGAGCTGTTCCAGGCTGTACGGGGCAACCAGCAGCGACCAGCGCGTCGGCGTCGCCACCACCGGGCCGAGCCGCATGCCCATCCGGTCGAGCGCGGCCAGCGCCCGCGCGCCCGCGACGGCGGGCAGGCTCACCGCGCACGGGGCGCGGCCTCCGGTGGCGAGCAGGAGAGGCGCGTCCGGCCGGTTACCCCACCACCAGCGGACCATGCGCTCGTCGGTGGAGGCCGCGAGGAGTCCGGGGTCGAAGGGGTGCGCGCCGGGGACGACGCACTCGGGGTCGGGGCAGGCGCAGCCGCGCCCGCGGTCGCCACGGCTGCCGGCCGCCGTCAGTCCCACACCGGGGAGTACGGGCCAGTGCCACTCGGTGGCGCAGGTGAGGGCGGCGCCGAGCTGGGCAGACCTCCCCTTGCGCCGGAACCGGAGCCTGCGTCGCCTTCCGAGGATCTCGCGCATGAGCGCTCGTTCCTTTCCGTTGAACGCCGAGGGTCCACATCACATCACGTGTGCGTTGCTTCACTGTGCGTGCAAAACGGCGCATCATCGCCCCTTCGGCGGGGCGTCGAGCTCGGGCCCGAGCGTGGGCTCAGGGGCTCTCGTCCATTAAACGCATGGCGAGGGGTGGCGCGCGCCTGGCGCTTACCGACCCGCTGAACTTTCCTCGCCACTCGGGATGGTCACTTCGGATGGGGCGCGGCCGTCGGCGGTTAAGACGCCGGGGCCCTTCGCCAGGTTCCGGGGCCGTCCCAACTGCCCCTGGCCATCACCGTGTACGTACCCATCCCGCTCGGAATGACGCGCTTTCAATCGCCGTCAGTCGACCGCAAATAGCGGGCATAGGGGGCATTTTTCAGCCAACTTCGCCACCGGCCTGACGCCCCACAGACACCGCAAGTCCCGCGAGGACAATGCTGGACATCGCCTCACTTGTGCGTGTACATGTGGATGCATCGATAGCGGCGCAGAATGACATGGGGGTTTGCGATGCTATTGCACGAAACGCACCGGTCGGAAAGCCGACCGGTATGAGCGCCCCTCACCTGCCGAAAGTGGCCGGAATCGATTCAACGGTTCCGGCTCCGACGCACACTGCGACGCCCTTGCCGGGCGTCCCGGCCGCGGCCGCCCCGCCCGGAGCGCTGCTCCAGGACCGGCTGGCCGGCTGGGTCTCCGACCTCACCACCCTCCATGAACTGACCGAGCGCCTGGCCAGGACCGCGTCGCTGGACGAGGCCCTGCACGAGGTGCTGCGCGCCGGAGCCGCCCTGGTGGGCGCGCGCCGGGGCATGGCCGTCCTCGAACCGGCCGACGGACACGGCCCGGCCACCACGATCGGCCTCGGCCTCGCCCACGCCGACCTCGGCACGATCGAGACCGTGCCGCGCAGCGCCACCTCCTACGGCCGCATCCTGGAGGGCCTGCCCGATCCGGTCGCCCTGCCCGGCCCGATCGCCGTCCCCGACCTCCTCGGCGACGCGGAACTCGACCCACGCCACCGCGAGGTCGCCGCCCGCCTCGGCTACGCCGCCAGCTACGCCCTGCCGCTCGCCTCCGAGGCCGCGGGCAGACTCGGCGCCCTGGTCTGGCTCTACGACGAGCCGGCCGAACCGATCGAGCGCCAGCGCCATCTGGTGGGTCTGTACGGGCGCTACGCCACCGAGCATCTCGCCCGCCTCCTCGAACTGGAACGGGCCCGCACCACGGTCACCACCGTCGCCGAGGAACTGCTGCCCAGCCGGCTGCCGAGGGTGCCCGGGGTGCAGCTCGCCGCCCGGCACCACTGCGGGCCGCGGGGCGGCGGCGACTGGTACGACGCCCTGCCGCTGCCCGAGGCCGCGCTCGGCCTCGCCGTCGGCTCCGTCTCCGGCTCCGGGCCCAGCGCGCTCGCCGCGATGGGACGGCTCAGGGCCAGCCTGCGGGCGTACGCCGTGATGGAGGGCGAGGATCCCGTCGCCGTCCTCTCCGACCTGGAGCTGCTGCTGCGGCTCACCGAACCCGCCCGCTCGGCCACCGCGCTCTTCGCCTACGCCGAACCGGCCGCGCGCAAGATCGTGCTCGCCGGGGCGGGACACACGCCGCCGCTGATCGTGGGCGAGCGCCGCACCGAGTTCGTCGAGACGTCCTTGTCGGCCCCTCTCGGCATGCTGGCCTGCTGGGAGGCCCCGAGCGTGGAGATCTCGCCCGCACCCGGAGAAACGGTATTGCTCTACACGGACGGGCTCCTGCGCCGTACCGGCGACCCCATGGACCGGGCCTTCGCCCGGCTGCACGCGGCGGCGGTCGGCGTGCCCAAGGCCGACCGAGGCGACCCCGGCGCCATCGCCGACCACATCCTGCGCACGGTCCTTCCCAAGGGCCTGGACAGCGCCGACGACGGTGAGGACGTCGTCCTCCTCGCGGCACGTTTCGACTGAGGGACCGGCAGAAGAGCCGGGTGAATTCCGACGACCGGTGGATTGCCGACGATCTTGGTAATGGGTCTTTGGGCCCTGGGACCCCTTCCGCGCGACCGTACGATGGAGGGGGTTCAGTGTCGTACCAACAAGGAGGCGGACCCGTGGCCGAAGAGCTCACCCCGGCAACCCCGGAAGAGACCGAAGAACCGATCAAGCAGCGCAAGAACGGGCTGTACCGGGAAGTGTCGGACGAGCTCGCCGAGAACATGAAGTCCGGCTGGGCCGACACCGAGCTGACCGGCCTCGCGCCGATCGCGCAGGCCGAGCACACCGCCGCCCGCCGCGCCGCGCTCTCCGCGCGCTTCCCGGGCGAGCGTCTGGTGATCCCCGCGGGCAACCTGAAGACCCGGTCGAACGACACCGAGTACAGCTTCCGCGCCTCCACCGAATACGCGTACCTGACCGGCGACCAGACCGAGGACGGCGTCCTGGTCCTGGAGCCGACCGCCACCGGCCACACGGCGACGATCTACCTGCTGCCGCGCTCCAACCGCGAGAACGGCGAGTTCTGGCTCGACGGCCAGGGCGAGCTGTGGGTCGGCCGGCGCCACTCGCTGGCCGAGGCCGAGCAGCTGCTCGGCATCCCCGCCAAGGACGTACGCGAGCTGCCGTCCGCGCTCCAGGAGGCCACCGGCCCGGTCCGCAACGTCCGCGGCCACGACGCGGCCATCGAGGCCGCGCTCACCGACAAGGTGACCGCCGAGCGCGACGAAGAGCTGCGTGTGTACCTCTCCGAGGCGCGCCTGGTGAAGGACGCGTTTGAGATTGCGGAGCTGCAGAAGGCCTGCGATTCGACCGCCCGCGGTTTCGAGGACGTCGTCAAGGTCCTGGACAAGGCCGAGGCGACCAGCGAGCGCTACATCGAAGGAACGTTCTTCCTGCGCGCTCGCGTCGAGGGCAACGACATCGGCTACGGCTCCATCTGCGCCGCCGGCCCGCACGCCACCACCCTGCACTGGGTCCGCAACGACGGCGCCGTCCGCTCCGGCGAACTGCTGCTGCTCGACGCGGGCGTGGAGACCACCGAGCTCTACACCGCCGACGTCACCCGCACGCTGCCCATCAACGGCCGCTACAACGAGATCCAGCGCAAGATCTACGACGCCGTGTACGAGGCCCAGGAGGCCGGTATCGCGGCCGTGAAGCCGGGCGCCGACTACCGCGACTTCCACGACGCCGCGCAGCGCGTGCTCGCCGAGAAGCTCGTCGAGTGGGGCCTGCTCGGCGACCTCGACGTGGAGAAGGTCCTGGAGCTCGGCCTCCAGCGCCGCTGGACCCTGCACGGCACCGGCCACATGCTCGGCATGGACGTCCACGACTGCGCGGCCGCGCGCACCGAGTCGTACGTCGACGCCAAGCTGGAGCCGGGCATGTGCCTGACTGTCGAGCCGGGGCTCTACTTCCAGGCCGACGACCTGACCGTGCCGGAGGAGTACCGCGGCATCGGTGTCCGGATCGAGGACGACATCCTGGTCACCGAGGACGGCAACCGGAACCTCTCCGCCTCGCTGCCCCGCCAGGCCGACGAGGTCGAGGCGTGGATGGCGCGGCTCAAGGGCTGACCCGCGGCCCACGCTCATGCCGGACGGCCCCCGTCGCATCGCGACGGGGGCCGTGTCCGTGCCGGGGCGCTCCCGGGCCGCAGGACGGTCTCAGGTCAGCGCGAGGGGCGCGTCCGGGCGCCATTTGACGATCTTGTCGAAGCTGACCACCGCGCCGCCCCGGCCGCCCGCGCGGTTCCCGAAGTGCACATGGTCGGCGAGCTCCTCGATCAGCCGCAGCCCCCGGCCGTGCTCGGAGGTGTCCGGCACGGGCGGACGGCTCACCCGCGCCTCACGCGCGGCAGCACCCCCAACCGCCCCGCAGGACTCGTAGGGCTCACAGGACTCGTACGACTCGCCGGGCGGGAAGCCGGGACCCGAGTCCGCGACCTCGATCCGGCAGGTCTCCCCGTCGAGGTAGGCGGTCACCCGATACGCCTCCGAGGCCTGGCCGGGCGCCGCGCCGCCGCCGTGCTCGACCGCGTTGGCGCAGGCCTCGCTCAGCGCGACCGACAGGTCGTAGGAGACATCCGGATCGACGCCCGCGGTCTCCATGGTGCCGAGAAGAAGACGGCGGGCCAGCGGCACACTGGCCGCCTCACGCCGCAGATGGAGAGACCACCAGATGCTCATGCTCCAGCCTCCCGGGCCCCCGCTCGACATACCCCTACGTATTGCCGCTCCCTGGGACATGTAAGCCACCGGCCGACAACACAGCGCCCGTTCGGCGGGTACACACCGTCCCATGTGCCGGTGTATGTCGGGCCTCTGACGTCAAACGGTGATCTTCCGGACCTGCCGTGTGGACGGTATAAGCGCAGTGCGATGATGGCCCAGCCATGTCTGCGCCCTCGTCGATCGCACGCGCCGGAGCCGGTTCACGGCTTCTGAGGGCCGCGGTGTTCACCGCGGTCTGCGTCGTGCTGTCCGCGCTGGGACATGTGCTCGCCGCCTGTGCGACCGTCCCCTGGTGGACGCTGCTGCTCGGCTTCGCCGGCGTCTTCGCGCTCACCGCGCCGTTCGCGGGCCGCGAGCGGTCCCTGCCGGTGATCACCACGGCCCTGGCCGCCGGACAGCTCGCCCTGCACGCCGTGTTCGGACTCGGCCAGCGCCACCTCGGCATGAACGCGGGGCAGGCGACCGACGACGCGCTGATCCGGATGGCCACCAAGCTGGTCTGCGGGGCGGGTGCCGCCTCGCTCACCCCCGCCGACGCCAGCCGCATCATCGCCGACTCCGGCCTCGACCCGGCGACCGCCACCGCGACGGCGACGGCCGGCCACGGGCATCTCGTACCGGCCGCGCGCGCCGCCGAGTCCGCGGCGCTGTTCCCGAGCCTGTCCATGGTGCTCGGCCATCTGCTCGCCGCACTGGCCACCGGCTGGCTGCTGCGCCGCGGGGACCTGGCCCTCGGCCGGCTCGCCACGCTGTCCGGCCAGGGCGCCACCGAGATCGCGGAGGGGGCGCTCGTACGGGCCCTGCGCTCCGCCCTCTCGTACGTACGGGCCCTGCTCGCCGGGCTGCCCGGCGTGCCGACCACCGGCCCGCGGCCGCACCGGCCCCGCCGGGACGCCACACCCCCGCCGCTCGCGGGGGCACTCCAGCACACGGTGATCAGGCGCGGTCCGCCCGCCGTGTGCGTCCTCGCAGCCTGACGCGGCCCACTCGACGGGAGTGGGGCCGCCGTGTCCGCGTGCACGCATGCGCCGTGCGCGCCGGACGCCTCCCCTCACTGCTTCCTGGAGTGTTCCCACCATGAACGTTTCGCGTTTCGCGGTCGCCGGCGGCGTCGCCGCCTCCTCCGTCCTGCTGTTCTCCGGCACCGCCTTCGGCCATGTCAGCGTGCAGCCGCAGGGCGAGGCCGCCAAGGGCGGTTACGCCACCGTCAACGTGAGGGTCCCCAACGAGCGGGACAACGCCTCCACCATCAAGGTCGAGGTCAACTTCCCGGCCGAGCACCCGCTCGCGTCCGTGATGCCGCAGCCGGTCCCGGGCTGGAACTCCACGGTCACCAAGACCAAGCTCGCCAAGCCGCTGGAGATGCACGGCCAGAAGATCAGCGAGGCCGTCTCCAAGGTCACATGGACCGCCGTCAGCGGTTCGAAGATCGGCCCCGGGCAGTTCCAGCAGTTCCCGCTCGCGCTCGGCCAGCTGCCCGAGAAGGCCGACAAGCTGGTGCTCAAGGCCATCCAGACGTACGACAACAACGAGGTCGTCCGCTGGATCGAGGAGCCCAAGGACGGCGCGGCGGAGCCAGAGCACCCGGCGCCCGTGCTCCCGCTGTCCGAGGCCACCGACGACCACCACGGCGGCGGCGCGAAGAGCGACGACAAGGCCGGCCACAAGGCCGACGGCCACGACGACAAGCAGACCGAGGCCGCCGGCGCCGCCTCCGACACCACGGCCCGCGTCCTCGGCGTCGTCGGCATCGTCGTCGGTGCCGCCGGTGTCGCCGGTGTCGCCTTCGGCGTTCTCGCCGGACGCCGCCGCTCCGCCTGACCGGGCCGGACCGGCACCCCACCATCGAGAGTCTTCGAGAGAGATCCCTCATGCACACCCTGAAGCGCGCCGAGCGGCCCCGCCGCACCCGGCGCACTCCGCTGGTCGCGGCGGCCCTCGCCGCCGCCGCCGCGCTCACGCTGTCCGCCTGCGGCGGCGGTGACGACACCGCCCAGAGCGTGGTCACCGACGTCTCCGGGAACAGCGGCAGCGCCAATCCGGGCACCGTACTGGACCGGCCGTTCGAGAAGCCCGACCTCGTCCTCACGGACACGAAGGGCAAGCCGTACGACTTCAAGGCGATGACCAAGGGCAAGCCGACGCTGATCTACTTCGGCTACACGCACTGCCCGGACGTCTGCCCGCTCACGATGAGCAACATCGCCATCGCCAAGAAGAAGCTCCCCAAGGCAGATCAGGACAAGCTCCAGGTCGTCTTCGTCACCACCGACCCCGAACGGGACACCTCCGCCGAGCTCGGCAAGTGGCTGCCCGCGGCGGGTGACCCGTCCTTCACCGGCCTCACCGGTCCGTTCGCCAAGATCCAGGCCGGCGCGCGCCAGCTGGGCATCGGCATCGACCCGGCGAAGAAGGAGAAGGACGGCTCGGTCGTCTCCATGCACGGCGCACAGGTGATCGCCTTCTCGCCCAAGACCGACCAGGGCTATGTCCTGTACGGCGAGGACACCACCGCCGAGGAGTACACCAAGGACCTGCCGAAGATCATCAAGGGGGAGAACCCGTGAACCGCCGCACCACCCGTACCCGCACCACCACCCGTACCCTCGCCACCTGCATAGCCCTGGCCTCGGGGCTTGCCCTGGCCGGGTGTTCGTCCGACGGCGACGGCGCCAAGGACGGCAAGCCGCAGCTGAGGGTGAGCGGCGCGTTCATGCCGCAGCCGGTGATGGACATGGCGGGCGGGTTCCTCGTCATCAAGAACGACAGCGGTACGGCGGACAAGCTCACTTCGGTGAGCAGCCCGCTCTCCGACGACGTACAGATCCACGAGACGAAGGATCAGAAGATGCGGCAGGTGAAGTCCTTCGACATCCCTGCCAACGGAGAGCTGAAGCTCGAACGCGGCGGCAACCACATCATGTTCATGAAGATCAAGCAGAAGCCGAAGCAGGGCGACAAGGTGAGTGTCGAGCTGCGCTTCGAGAAGTCCGACCCGATCAAGGTCGAGCTTCCCGTGGAGGCCCCGAACCACAACCCGAAGCAGCACTGAGCTACTTGAGGGACTGACACGACACCATGACAGCCACCGCCCCGCGCTTCGGAACCACCCTGGCCCGGCTCCTGCTCGTCGCGGCCACGCTCCTCGGCGCGCTCCTCGCCGGCGCCTCCCCCGCGTCCGCGCACGCCGCGCTGACCGGGAGCGACCCGAAGGACGGGGCGGTGGTCGCCACGGCCCCCAAGTCCGTCAGCCTCACCTTCTCCGAGCAGGTCGCCCTCGGCGACGACGCCATCCGCGTGATGGACCCGAGCGGCAAGCGCGTCGACACGGGTGAGCTGCACGACCTGTGCAGCGGATCGGTCGTCAAATACGCGGTGGGGCTGCACTCCGGGCTGCCGGACGGCACGTACACCGTCGCCTGGCACCTGGTCTCCGCCGACAGCCACCCCATTTCCGGCGCGTTCACCTTCTCGATCGGCGCGCCGTCCAAGACCTCCGTCGCACTCACCGAGGACCCGGCGGGCGGCGGCCTGGTCGGGGCGCTGTACGGGATCGCGCGCTACCTCTCGTACGCGGGTTTCGTCGTCCTCGTCGGCGGCGCCGCGTTCCTGCTCGCGTGCTGGCCGCGGGGTGCGGGCGTACGGCCGCTGCAGCGGCTCGTCGTCCGGGGGTGGGTGGTGCTGACCGCCGCCACACTGACGATGCTGCTGCTGCGTCATCCGTACACCGGGTCCGGGAACCTCGGCGACGCCTTCGACCTCGGCGGGCTCAAGGCGGTCCTGGAGACCAAGACCGGGGCCGCCCTGATCTCCCGGCTGCTGCTGCTCGGCGCGGCCGCCCTCTTCGTCGCCGTCCTGTTCGGGGCGTACACGCGCCGCGAGGACGAGAAGGAGAAGAAGGACCTCACCTTCGGGCTCGCCATCGGCGGCTCGGTCGTGGCCGCGGGCATCGCCGGGACGTGGGCGCTGTCAGAGCACGCCTCCACCGGCATCCAGCCGGGTATCGCCATGCCGGTCGACATCCTGCACCTGCTGGCGGTGGCGGCCTGGCTGGGCGGACTGACCGCGCTGCTGGTGGCGCTGTACCGGGCGCCGGTGCCGGGCATCGAGCGGGCGGCCGTACGGCGGTTCTCGACGGTCGCCTTCTGGTCGGTGGTCGTCCTGGCCGCCACCGGCCTCTACCAGTCCTGGCGCCAGGTCGGCTCCTGGTCGGCGCTGACCGGCACCGCGTACGGGCAGCTGCTGCTGGTCAAGGTGGCCCTGGTCGCCGTGCTCGTCGGGGTCGCCTGGATCTCGCGGCGCTGGACGGCGCGGCTGGCGGAAACGGCCGACTCGGACGCTGAACCGGAGACGGACGGCTCGGCGGAATCTGAGGTGGGCGGTCCGGACCCGGACGCGGAGCCTGAGGCGGGCGGCCCGGACCAGGACCCGGAGACGGGCGAGGCGGCACCGGACGCTGAGACGGCCGACGACCAGCAGCCGACCGACCCCGAGCGGGCCGCCCAGCTCGCCCGCCAGCAGGCCGCCATGGCGACCGCCCGTAAGAAGCGGGTACGGGACGCGGACCCCCGGCGGGCCGGGCTGCGGCGCTCGGTGCTCACCGAGGCCGCCGTCGCCGTCGTCCTGCTGGCGGTGACGACCGTGCTGACCTCGACCGAACCGGGCCGTACGGAGGAAGAGGCCGGCCGGTCCCAGTCCACCGCCGCGGGCTCGCCCGCCGTGCCCGACCGGCCCGTCGACATCCGGCTGCCCTTCGATACGGGCGGCCAGGACGGCAAGAGGACCGTGCGGCTCAGCCTCGACCCGGGCCGCTCCGGCGCGAACGCCCTGCATGTCTTCGTCGAACGGCCCAACGGACGCCCGCTGGACGTCCCGGAGCTGAAGGTCTCCTTCACGCTGAAGGCCAAGGAGATCGGCCCGCTGCCCGCCGCGCCGGACCGGATCGCCACCGGCCACTGGAGCGCCAACGGTGTGCAGATCCCGATGCCGGGCGAGTGGCTCATCCAGGTGACCGTGCGGACCTCGGACATCGACCAGACGACCATCGAAAAGACCGTGAAGATCGGCTGACGTACGACCGTGACTGAGAACCTTGAAATCTCCCGGCGCCGGATGCTCGGGACCGTGGGCGCGGCAGGCGCCGCGGGCCTCGCCCTGGGTGCGGCGGGCGGCGCCGGCGTGTACGCGGCGGCGGCCGGGCCGTCCGCCGACGGCACCGCCCTGACGAGCGTCGGCTCCACCGAGGCGATGTTTCACGGGAAACATCAAGCGGGGATCACCACTCCGCTTCAGGCCCGGGGCCATCTGCTCGCCTTCGACCTGGCGCCGGGGGCCGGCCGCAAGGAGGCCGCCGCGCTGCTGCGCCGCTGGTCGGCGACGGCCAAGGCGCTGATGGCGGGCAAGCCCGCGGAAGGCGGACAGGACACCGGGATCGCGCTGGACGCGGGCCCGTCCTCGCTGACCGTCACCTTCGGCTTCGGCCACTCCTTCTTCGGTCGTACGGGCCTGACTGCGCGCCGCCCGACCGAGCTGGACGCGCTGCCGGCCTTCTCCGCCGACGCCCTGGACCCCAAACGCTCCAACGGCGATCTGTGGATACAGATCGGCTCGGACGACGCCCTGGTCGCCTTCCACGCGCTGCGCACGCTGCAGAAGGACGCGGGTGACGCGGCCCGCGTGCGCTGGCAGATGAACGGATTCAACCGTTCGCCGGGGGCCACCGCCCGGCCGATGACCGCCCGGAACCTGATGGGCCAGGTCGACGGCACCGGCAACCCGAAGCCGTCCGAGCCGGATTTCAACCGGCGGATCTTCGTGCCGGACGGCGCGTCCGGCCCGCAGGCCTGGATGGCCGGGGGCTCGTACGCGGTCGTGCGGCGCATCCGGATGCTCCTGGACAACTGGGAGAAGCTGCCGCTGGACAAGCAGGAGCGGGTCATCGGGCGGCGCAAGTCGGACGGCGCCCCGCTGACCGGCGGTTCGGAGACCACCGAGCTCGACCTGCACAAGACGGGCCCGGACGGAAAGCTGGTCATTCCGGACAACGCCCATGCCCGGATCTCCGCCCCCGAACAGAACGGCGGGGCGGCGATGCTGCGGCGGCCGTTCTCCTTCCACGACGGGATCGCCCCGGACGGGACACCGGACGCGGGGCTGCTCTTCATCTGCTGGCAGGCCGACCCGCTCAAGGGCTTCGTACCGGTGCAGCGCAAGCTCGACCGGGGAGACGCACTGTCGCCGTTCCTGCGCCACGAGGCGAGCGGCCTCTTCGCGGTCCCGGGCGGCCCGGCGGAGGGCGAGTACGTGGGGCAGCGGTTGCTGGAGTCGTGAGGCGCGTGGGGCCCTGGCGTTAGGGTGACGGTATGTCGGCCACCCGCTACACCTATCTCGGTCCTGAGGGCACCTTCACGGAGGCGGCCCTGCGTACGCTCCCGGAAGCGGCGACCCGCGAGCTCGTTCCGATGGTCTCCGTACCGGCCGCGCTGGACGCCGTACGGAACGGGGAGGCCGCGGCCGCGCTCGTGCCGATCGAGAACTCGGTCGAGGGCGGGGTCACCGCCACCATCGACGAGCTGTCCTCCGGCGAGCCGCTGATGATCTACCGCGAGGTGGTCCTGCCGATCGCCTTCGCGCTGCTCGTACGGCCCGGCACGAAGATGTCCGAGATCAAGACGGTCACCGGCCATCCGGTCGCCCAGCCGCAGGTGCGCAACTGGCTGCGGAAGCATCTGCCGGACGCCGTGTGGGAGTCGGCCGCGTCCAACGCGGACGGGGCCCGGCTGGTGCAGGAGGGCCGGTTCGACGCCGCCTTCGCGGGCGAGTTCGCGGCGGCGACGTACGGTCTGGAGCCGCTGGTCACCCAGATCCACGACGCGGAGAACGCAGCGACGCGGTTCGTGCTGGTCGGCCGGCCCGCCCGGCCGGCGGCACCGACCGGCGCGGACAAGACCTCGGTCGTGCTGTGGCTCGGCGACGACCACCCCGGTGCGCTGCTCGAACTGCTCCAGGAGTTCGCGGTGCGGGGCGTCAACCTGATGCTCATCCAGTCGCGGCCGACGGGCGCGGGCATCGGCAACTACTGCTTCGCGGTGGACGCGGAGGGCCATGTCTCCGACCGCCGGGTCGGCGAGGCGCTGATGGGTCTGAAGCGGATCTGCCCGAAGGTGCGGTTCCTGGGGTCCTATCCGCGGGCGGGGGTGGCGGTGGAGGACGTACGGCCGCTGCGCGCCGGAACCTCGGACGCGGAGTTCACGGCGGCCTCGGACTGGCTGGCGCGGGCCCAGGACGGCCGGGCGTAGGACGACCGGGCGTAGCAGAACGGCGGGGGCCGACCGCGCGATCGATCGGAGGACGACCGCGTTGGCTATCCCCAGGCTCTCATCCAGTCCTACCAGCATATTTTCCGTTACCCACAGGGGTTATCCACAGGCCTGCTTCTCGACCTGGGGACAAGTCGACAACGCAAGCCGACACAGTCGACAAATCACCCTCAGCGCCTCACTTCCCTCCACATGGCGGTACGTCGCCGCACGTCACCTCAATTCCATTGATCAACTCGTTAGGGCGAGGAATTCCCACCCGAATGAGCGTGTGGGAGAGGTTTGACCGCGGAATCCATCGCCCCATTCGCGGCCTTCGGAATGATCCTTTCCGGAGTCCACAGATCTTCCCCACAGCCTGTGGATAACTCTGCGGAGGTGCGCATTACTGTGGACAGCGCCCCGCCCGGCCAGGCGGCACAGGCCCTGCCGAGTCAAGATCGATCCACCACCCTGTCCCCTTTCAGGGAATAGCGCCCCTTTTATTGACGTCCGCGGCCCTGATTTTCGACACCTTTCCAAATTCCGGCAATACGGACATAGCGACACGCGTGTGGATATCGGTTGGGGTGGTGCGAGTCCACACCGGTAGCCTGGTGGGGTGATTGACCTTCGCCTGCTCCGTGAGGACCCCGACCGTGTTCGCGCCTCCCAGCGCGCCCGTGGAGAGGACGTCGACGTCGTCGACGCCCTGCTCTCCGCCGATGAGCGGCGCAGGTCGTCCGGCGTCCGCTTCGACGAGCTCCGCTCCGAGCAGAAGTCGCTCGGCAAGCTCATCCCCAAGGCCACTCCGGAGGAGCGCGCCGAGCTGCTCGGCAAGGCCGAGCAGCTCAAGGCCGATGTGAAGGCCGCCGAGGCCGCGCAGAACGAGGCCGACGAGGAGACCAGGCGCCTGCTGCTCCAGCTCGGCAACATCGTCCACCCGGACGTGCCGGTGGGCGGCGAGGAGGACTTCGTCGTCCTGGAGACGCACGGCACCATCCGCGACTTCGCCGCCGAGGGCTTCGAGCCCAAGGACCACCTGGAGCTCGGCGAGGCGCTCGGCGCCATCGACGTCGAGCGTGGCGCCAAGGTGTCCGGCTCACGGTTCTACTACCTGACGGGCGTCGGCGCCCTGCTGGAGCTCGCGCTCGTCAACGCGGCGATCGCCCAGGCCACGGAGGCCGGCTTCATCCCGATGCTGACCCCGGCTCTGGTCCGCCCGCGCGCCATGGAGGGCACCGGCTTCCTCGGCCAGGCCGCGGAGAACGTGTACCACCTGGAGAAGGACGACTACTACCTGGTCGGTACGTCCGAGGTGCCGCTCGCCGCGTACCACATGGACGAGATCGTCGACGCGGACAAGCTGCCGCTGCGCTACGCCGGCTTCTCGCCGTGCTTCCGCCGCGAGGCCGGCACGTACGGCAAGGACACCCGGGGCATCTTCCGCGTCCACCAGTTCGACAAGGTCGAGATGTTCTCGTACGTCGCCCCGGAGGACGCCGAGAACGAGCACAAGCGGCTCCTGGAGTGGGAGAAGCAGTGGCTCACCGGCCTTGAGCTGCCCTTCCAGGTGATCGACGTCGCCAGCGGCGACCTGGGCGCCTCGGCGTCGCGGAAGTTCGACTGCGAGGCGTGGATCCCGACCCAGGGCAAGTACCGCGAGCTGACCTCGGCGTCGAACTGCGACGGCTTCCAAGCGCGCCGCCTGTCGGTCCGGATGCGCGACGGCAAGCAGGTCAAGCCGCTGGCGACGCTGAACGGCACGCTGTGCGCCGTACCGCGCACGATCGTGGCGATCCTGGAGAACCACCAGCTGGCGGACGGCTCGGTCCGGGTGCCGGAGATGCTCCGTCCCTACCTGGGCGGTCGTGAGGTCCTGGAGCCGGTCGCCAAGTGAGTCCGTTCCCGTACCGTCTCGTCGCGACGGACCTCGACGGCACGCTGCTGCGTGGCGACGAGACGGTCTCGGCCCGTACGCGCGACGCGCTGGCCGCCGCCACGGCGGCGGGCGCGGCACACATCGTCGTCACGGGCCGTTCCGTGCCATGGACCCGGCACATCCTCGACGACCTCGGCTACGAGGGCCTCGCGGTGTGCGGCCAGGGTGCGCAGGTCTACCACGCCGGTGAGCACCGGCTGCTCACCTCCGTGACGCTCGACCGGCAGCTGGCGGGGCTGGCGCTCGCCAAGATCGAGGCGGAGATCGGCCCGCTGGCCCTCGCCGCGAGCCGTGACGGCCTGGACGGAGAGGTGCTGGTGAGCCCGGGGTACCGGCTCCACGACGGCCCCCTGCGGACCCGGCCCATGGAGGACCCGACCGAGCTGTGGTCGGCCCCGCTGAACAAGGTCTACATCCAGCATCCCGACCTCAGCGACGACGCGCTGACGGCCGCCGCGCGCGAGACGGTCGGCAGCCTCGTCGACATCGTGATGGCGGGCCCCGGCATAGTCGAGATCCTGCCGCTCGGGCTCAGCAAGGCCACCGGTCTGTCCCTGGCAGCACGCCGTCTGGGCGTGAAGGCGGCGGAGACGATCGCCTTCGGCGACATGCCGAACGACATCCCCATGTTCGCCTGGGCAGGGCACGGCGTGGCCATGGCCAACGCCCATGACGACCTGAAGGCCGTGGCCCACGAGATCACGGCGTCGAACGAGTCCGACGGCATCGCCGTCGTCCTGGAAGAGCTGCTGTCCCGCTGAGCCCCGTCGAGGGTCTTGAGGTCCTGGGGGTGTCTCGCGAGCGCTCCCAAGGCCCCCGGGAGGGGCGGCCCGCGCGGACGTCGTAACGTCCGCGCGCTCGAAGCGGCCGCCCCGGGCGGGTGATGAACCCGCCCTGTTGGGAGCCCGACGGACCGATCTCTCCTCGGTCGACGTCCCGCTCCCCCCGGTCTCGGTGCACCTCCACTGTGCGCCCGAACAGAGATCGAACGCCACCGATTTATCCCGTGAACCGGGGAGGCCGGGGGGACCTGTGGAGCCGCGTCAGAAGTTGATCATGTGACCCGCGAGGCCGTGGACGGCCTCCTTCACGGCCTCACCCAGCGTCGGGTGCGCGTGCACGTTCCGCGCGACCTCGTGGACCGTCAGGTCCCACTGCTGGGCCAGCGTCAGCTCGGGCAGCAGCTCGGTGACGTCCGGGCCGATCAGGTGGGCGCCGATGATCTCGCCGTACTTCGCGTCGCTGATGAGCTTCACGAAGCCGGTCGCGTCGCCGAGGCCGTGCGCCTTGCCGTTCGCCGTGAAGGGGAACTTCGCGACCTTGACGTCGAAGCCCTTCTCCTTCGCCTGCTCCTCGGTCCAGCCGAAGCTGGCGATCTGGGGCTGGCAGTAGGTGGCGCGCGGGATCATCGGGTAGTCGAGCTCCATGGTCTCGGCGCCCGCGATCGTCTCCGAGGCGACGACACCCATGGACTCGGCCGTGTGCGCCAGCATGAGCTTCGCGGTCACGTCACCGATGGCGTAGATGTGCGGCACGTTGGTGCGGCACCGGCCGTCGACCTCGATGGCGCCGCGCTCGGTCAGGGCCACGCCGGTGGCCTCCAGGCCGTAACCGGTGACGTTGGGCGCGAAGCCGATGGCCTGCAGGACCTTGTCCGCCTCCAGGACCTTGCTCGCGCCGTCCTTGCCGGTGACCGTGACCCGCACCTGCGGCCCGGACTCGTCGATGGACTCGACGCGGGTGGAGGTGAGCACGTCGATGCCGAGCTTGCGGTACTGCTTGGCCAGCTCCTTGGAGACGTCCGCGTCCTCCAGCGGCGCGATCCGGTCCAGGAACTCGACGATGGTGACCTTCACGCCGTAGTTGTGCAGGACGTACGCGAACTCGATGCCGATCGCGCCGGCGCCGGCGATGACGATCGACTGCGGCACGTCCTCGGCGAGGATCTGCTCCTCGTACGTCACCACGCGCTCGCTGCGGGCCGTGCCCGGCAGGAGACGCGGGGTGGCGCCGGTGGCGATGATGCAGTTGTCGAAGGTGATCGTCTGGGAGGTGCCGTCCGAGAGGGCGACCTGCAGCGTGTTCGCGTCGAGGAAGGTGCCCCGGCCGTCGAACTCGGTGATGCCGTTCTTCTTCATCAGGAAGTGGACGCCCTTGACCCGGCCGTCCGCGACGGTGCGGCTGCGCCGGTAGGCCTCGCCGTAGTCGAAGGAGACCTCGCCGTCCACCTTGATGCCGAAGGTCTTGGCCTCGTGGGTGAAGAGGTGGGCGAGCTCGGCGTTGCGCAGCAGCGCCTTGGTGGGGATGCAGCCGACGTTCAGACAGACACCGCCCCAGTACTTCTCCTCCACGACCGCGACCCGCTTGCCCAGCTGGGCGGCGCGGATGGCGGCGACGTAACCGCCGGGGCCTGCTCCGAGTACGACGACGTCGAAGCGGTCTGACATGACTGACTCCCCAGGTTGTAAGTGTCGTGCGCGTTGCCCCAATACGGGCCCACAGTAATCCCGTGGGCGGCGCGGCAGCACGACAGCCCAGTCAAAGGATGACTGGGCTGTCGGTCACACACGCGTGTACTCCCCGCCGGACACTCCTCCCGGACTGCTCCTCGCCGGACTGCCCCTCGCCGGGCTACTCCTCGCCGGCCAAGGTCAGCGTCCGCAGCTTCTGCCCGGCGTACCAGGTCGCCGCGACGGTCACACCGGCCAGCAGCGCCACCGCCACCGGCAGACCCACGTCGGAGGCGACCAGCCCGTCGCCCGCGACCTTCTCCGCCACCGACAGGGCCCACTGCTGGACGCTGAGGGTGCGCGCTCCGGCGATGAGGCTGCCGAACAGCGCCTCCCAGAGGAGGGCGTAGACCAGGCCGATGACGACCGCGTGGCGGCTGACCGTACCGAGCAGCAGGAACAGCGCGCTGTAGGCGATGGAGGCGACCAGCGCCGCGACGGTGTACGCCACCGCCACCTGCTGGCCGTTGCCGTTGAGGATCATCCCCGCGATGAAGGTCGGGACGGCGGAGAAGACCATGGTGACGGCGATCGCCACGGTCAGCTTGGTGACGATGATCGTCGGCCGCTTCACCGGCTTGGCCAGCAGATAGACGATCGAGCCGTCGTCGATCTCCGGTCCGATCGCGCCCGTACCGGCGATCACACCGATCAGGGGCACCATCGTGGCGAGCGCGAAGCCGCCGAGGACGTCGGCGGCGACCTGGTCGTCCACGCCGTTGAAGGCCCGGACCGCCGAGGCGATCACGATCAGCAGGGCGGGCAGGGCGAAGAGGATCAGGGCCCGTCGGCGGCCGAGGAGGGCCCGGTAGGTGAGCCGGGCGACTGTGGGGTTGTACATCGGTCAGGCTCCTTTCAGGCCGCTACGAGGTACGAGAAGACCGACTCGAGGGACTCGTCCGAGGGCGAGACCGTCAGCAGCCGGATGCCGTGCGCCCGGGCGACCCGCGGCAGCAGCTCGGTGAACCGGCCGAAGTCCACGGCCTGGATGCGCAGCGCGCCCTCGGTCATGTCCACCTCGATGCCGGCCGTCGACGGGTCGGCGATCAGCGCGGCGGCCAGAGCCCGGTCGTCGCTGGACCGTACGAGATAGCGGTGCGGGCGGTCCGTCATCAGGCGGCGGATCTTGCGGAAGTCTCCGGAGGCCGCGTGCCGTCCGGCCACGATCACCTCGATGTGGGAGGCGAGCTGCTCGACCTCCTCCAGGATGTGCGAGGAGAAGAGCACCGTGCGCCCCTCCGTGCCCATCCGCCGCAGCAGATCCATCAACTGCATGCGCTGGCGCGGGTCCATGCCGTTGAACGGCTCGTCGAGCAGGAGCACCGCGGGATCGTGGACGAGGGCCGAGGCCATCTTCACGCGCTGGCGCATGCCCTTGCTGTACGTGCCGATCTTGCGGTCCTGCGCGTACTCCATCTCGACCGTGGCGAGGGCCTTGCGCGCCGCCGCCGTGCCGAGGCCGTGGAGTTCGGCGTTGGCGACGACGAATTCGTAGCCGGTGAGGAAGTCGTACATCGCCTCCCGCTCGGGCACCACCCCGATCTGGCGGTAGACGGACTCGTTGCGCCAGATCGTCTCCCCGTCGAGGGTGACGGTGCCGGTGGAGGGGGCGAGGAAGCCGCCCATCATGTTGATGAGGGTGGACTTCCCGGCGCCGTTGGGGCCGAGGAGGCCGGTGACACCGGGGCCGATGGTCATGGTCACGTCGTTGACGGCCACGACATTCCCGAACCACCGCGAGACATGCTCGATGTTGAGGGTTGTCACAGCCCGACCTTTCGGTAGCGGCGCATCAGCACGGCGTACGAGCCAAGGATCAGCGCGAGGACGACCAGCAGATAGAGCGCGCCGAGCCCGGCGGAGGGTCCCGCGCCCGCGGGGAAGGAGGACGTGGCGCCGAGGAAGGCGGTCTGGACGCCGTCGATCAGCGTGATGGGGGAGAAGAGGCCCATCCATTTGATGGCGTCGATGTTGTCGGTGCCGTAGGCGATGCCCTGGAGGGTGGTCACCGCGCCGTAGGAGATCATCAGCGTGGCGATGACGGCGGCGACGCCGAACCCGCGGCGTGGTGTCAGCGCGGCCATGACCAGGCCGATTCCGCCGAAGAGGAGCGAGAGCAGCGCCACGGAGACCAGGCCCTGGCCGAAGCCCTTGGACTGGTCCGCGAAGTCCATCTTCGCCAGCAGGGAACCGAGGTAGAGGATGACCAGCGGCGACGCGGTGAGGATGAACAGCGCGCTGGCCATCGCGCCGAACTTGGCGAGGACGTAGTCGACGCGCTCGATCGGGCGGGAGAAGTACAGCGGGACCGTCTTGAACCGCAGGTCGCGGGAGACGGACTGGGGTGCCTGGGCGGCCAGGTAGAGGCCGATGAGGGCCTGGGTGAAGATCGCGTACCGCGTGTAGTCCAGCGGCAGGTCCTTCATCTTGGTGGTGACCGCCACCGCCACGATGATCGCCGCCGGCACGCACATCACGCCGAACAGGATCATCGGCAGCACCTTGGACTTGGCGCTCCGGCCGAGGCCGTAGGCACCGCGCAGGGACTGCGAGAAGAGCGAACGGCGCGCGTAGGCGCGGCCGAGGCGCGGCCCGTCGTAGTTGCGGTAGCCGATGTTGTGGATCTGGGTGGTATCCGTGCGGGTGGTCTCGATGCTCATCGCGTCGGCACCTCCTCCTGCTGGTTCGCCTGCTGGGGGCGGAACACCTCGGCGATGTGGTGGCGGCGCTGCTCCATGCGTACGAGCCCGAGGCCCAGGTCGGCGACGGTGTCGCGGACGAGGTCGTACGTCTCCTCGCCGGTGGCCTCGAGGAGCAGGATGTGTCCGGCGCCGGGCAGTCCGTCCTCCACGCCCGCGTGGAGGGTGATACCGGCGGCGGTCAGGGCCTCGCGCAGTGCCCGCGTGCCGTCGGGGTGGGTGTCGGAGTCGGTGACCTCGACCGCGAGGGTGGTGGTGGTCTGGGTGAAGTCGCTGGTGGAGCTGGAGCGCAGCAGCCGGCCGCCGTCGATCACGACCACGTGGTCGCAGGTGCGCTCCAGTTCACCGAGGAGGTGGGAGGTGACGAGGACCGAAATCCCGAAGTCCGTCCAGACCCGGCGGATCAGGCTGAGCATCTCGTCGCGGCCGACCGGGTCGAGGCCGTTGGTGGGCTCGTCGAGGAGGACCAGCTTGGGGTCGTGGACCAGGGCCTGCGCGAGCTTCACGCGCTGCTTCATGCCGGTCGAGTAGCCGCCGATGGGGCGGTAGCGCTCCTCGTACAGGCCGACGTGGCGCAGTGTGTCGGCGGTCCGCTCACGGGCGGCCGTGGGGGGCAGGCCCGACATGCGGGCCATGTGGACGACGAGCTCGGTGGCCGAGACGTCGGGTGGGAGGCAGTCGTGCTCGGGCATGTAGCCCACCCGCTCGCGGATGGCGGCGCCGGAGGTGGCGACGTCGAGGCCGAGCACCTGGGCGCGGCCCTCCGTGGCGGGGGACAGACCGAGCAGAATCTTGATCATTGTGGACTTGCCGGCTCCGTTGGCACCCACCAGTCCGGTCACACCGGGCCCGATGTCCAGGGAGAGCCGGTCGAGAGCGGTCACCCGGGGGAACCGCTTGCTGAGGCTTTCGGTCGCGATCACAGTCACCCTTCGAAGGTAGTGGCGCAGACCACAGCGGGCGTCAGCCCAACGGCTCGATCCCTCTCCGACCTCAGGTGTACGAACCCGTAAGGGGAAACCTACGAAAGTCGTTGCCGGGCCTCCGTGCCGCAGTCGTCACGGTCCTCGCGCCGCCGGGTTTTCCACAGGCATCCGCACGCCTCTTGACGTAGCCGCCGGGCATTGTCACATTCATCAGTGTCAAGTTACGACCACGTACCGCAAGGGACGGACGGGTGGCATGGCCTCAGCAGTGAAGAGCGAACTGACCGCGGAACTGCGGGGGTTCAGGGAAGTGCAGCGCCTCTCCTACGAGTGCGCGGAGGCGGTCGCGGCGCAGCTCAAGCCGGGAGTCACCGAGCGCGAGGCGGCGCGGATGCAGCGCGAGTGGCTGCGTGAGCGGGGCGTGCGCGACTGGTTCCATCTCCCCTTCGCGTGGTTCGGCGACCGCACGGCCTTCGTCAACTTCCGGATACCGCTGCAGTTCTTCCCGACGAACCGGAAGCTGGAGCCGGGGATGCCGTTCATCCTCGACATGGCCCCGGTGTACAAGGGCTACACCGCCGACATCGGCTACTCCGGGTGTCTGGGCCTCAACCCCGTGCACGACAAGCTGCTCGCCGATCTCAAGGACCACCGCGAGCTGATCCTGCGCGAGGTGCGCGAGCGCCGCACGCTCCGGGAGATCTACGAGGACGTGGACCGGCTCATGGTCCGCCAGGGCTACGCCAACCGGCACCGCGCCTACCCCTTCGGCGTGATCGCCCACAAGATCGACCGGGTGAAGGAGCGCCGCTGGTCGCCGACGCTGTTCGGGTTCGGCACCCAGTCGCTGAAGGGCCTGGCGAGCGACGCGGTCCACGGCCACCGGGACGGCTGGTCGCCGCTGTGGTCGCCGTACAAGTTCTCCGACCACCCACCCCGGCCGGGGCTGTGGGCGGTCGAGCCGCACCTCGGATTCCGGGGTACGGGCGCGAAGTTCGAGGAGATCCTGGTCGTCACGGACTCCAGGGATCCCGAGCAGAGCGCGTTCTGGCTGGATGACGATCTGCCGCATGTGCGGCGCTGGGCGGAGGGTCTGTGATGCCGATGGAGGGCGCGCGGGAGCGCTGGGTGGGGACGGGCGGGATCGAGCTGTGCGTCGCCGAGCTGGGCGACGAGAGCCGGCCCACCGTCCTGCTGGTGCACGGCTACCCGGACTCCAAGGAGGTCTGGTCGCAGGTCGCGGCCCGGCTCGCGGACCGTTTCCATGTGGTGCTGTACGACGTGCGCGGCCACGGCCGCTCGACCGCGCCGACCCCGCTGCGCGGCGGCTTCACGCTGGAGAAGCTCACCGACGACTTTCTGGCGGTCGCGGACGCGGTCAGCCCGGACCGGCCGGTCCATCTGGTCGGCCACGACTGGGGCTCCGTGCAGGCGTGGGAGTTCGTCACGGTCAAGCGCACCGAGGGCCGGATCGCCTCCTTCACCTCGATGTCCGGTCCCTCCCTCGACCATTTCGGGCACTGGATCAAGCAGCGGATGACCCGCCCGACGCCCCGGCGCGTCGGCCAGCTCCTCGGCCAGGGCGCCAAGTCCTGGTACGTGTACGCGCTGCACACCCCGGCCCTGCCGGAGCTCGCCTGGCGCGGCCCCCTCGGCAAGCAGTGGCCGAAGATCCTCCAGCGGGTCGAGAAGATCGCGACCGGCGACTATCCGACCCCCTCGCTGCCGACGGACGCCGCACACGGCGCCTGGCTGTACCGCGACAATGTCCGCGCCCGACTGCGCCGCCCCCGCCCGGACGCGTACGCGCACGCCCCGGTGCAGTTGATCACTCCCACCGGCGACGCCTTCCTTTCCGAGCGTCTCTATGACGATCTGGAGCGGTGGGCACCCCAGCTCACCCGGCGCACCCTGCCCGCCAAGCACTGGGTTCCGCGGACCCGGCCCGACCAACTGTCTGCCTGGATCGCGGAGTTCGTGACCGCCCACGAGGACCCGGCCGCCAAGGCTACGGCCACGGCGCCCCGGGGCGCGTACGCCGAGCGGTTCGGCGGGCAGCTCGTGCTGGTCACCGGTGCGGGCAGCGGCATCGGCCGGGCCACCGCCTTCGCCTTCGCGGAGGCGGGCGCACGGGTCGTGGCCGTGGACCGGGACGGCGAGAGCGCGGTCCGCACGGCCGAGATGGCGCGGCTGATCGGGGCGCCCGAAGCCTGGGCCGAGACCGTCGACGTCAGCGACGAGCAGGCGATGGAGAAGCTCGCCGAGAAGGTCGCCGGCGAGTACGGCGTGGTGGACGTGCTGGTGAACAACGCCGGGATCGGCCTGACGGGGTCGTTCTTCGAGACGACGAGCGAGGACTGGAAGAAGGTCCTCGACGTCAACCTCTGGGGCGTCATCCACGGCTGCCGCGTCTTCGGCAAGCAGATGGCGGACCGGGGACAGGGCGGCCATATCGTCAACACCGCCTCCGCCGCGGCCTTCCAGCCCTCGCGCGCCCTGCCCGCCTACAGCGCCTCCAAGGCGGCGGTCCTGATGCTGAGCGAGTGCCTGCGTGCCGAACTGGCCGGGCAGGGCATCGGGGTCTCGGCGATATGCCCGGGCATCGTCAACACCAACATCACGGCGACGGCCCGGTTCGCCGGAGCCGGCGAGGAGGAGCAGAAGCGCCGGCAGAAGCAGGCGTCCAGGCTCTACGGCCTGCGGAACTACCCGCCGGAGAAGGTGGCCGACGCCATCCTGCGGGCCGTGGTCCGCAACCAGGCGGTCGTGCCGGTGACCCCGGAGGCGCGCGGCGCGCATCTGCTGTCCCGGCTGACGCCCAGGGCCCTGCGCGCGATCGCCCGGCTGACGCCACCGTCATGAGCGGCGCCCGCCCCCAGGCCGTGAAGGGGCCGCTGCCCGGTCGGCGCCGGCCGGGCGCGGCCATACCCCGCTCCTTCCGGCGGTCGTACCATCCCTCGCAGGAGGGTTCGCTGCGCGAGGCCGTCGGGTGTCCGGCGTCCTGGCCCGCGGCCCTGGCGGCGGCGGGAGCGGTGGGCCGCGCCGCGACGGGGTAGAGGGAGCGGGCGTGTCCGACCAGATCACAGCCGAGTACAGGATCGAGGACCTGGCGCACCACAGCGGCGCCACGGTCCGTACGATCCGGGCCTACCAGGACCGGGGCCTGCTGCCGAAGCCGCAGCGGCGCGGCCGGTCCAACGTGTACGGGGACACGCATCTCGCGCGGCTGCGTCAGATCGCCGATCTCCTGGACCGCGGCTACACCCTCGCCTCCATCAAGGAGCTGCTGGAGGCCTGGGACGCGGGACGGGGGCTCGGCGGGGTGCTCGGCCTGGTCGCCGAGGTCGACGGGCCCTGGACGGACGAGCAGGCCGATCGCATCTCCCGGGCCGAGCTCGACGCCACCTTCGGCGGCTCACCGGACGAGGAGGCCGTACGGGAAGCGGTCGAACTCGGCGTCCTGGAGCCGATACCGGGCACGGAGGGGGAGTTCCTCGTGCCGAGCCCCCAAGAGCTGGCGGTGGCGGCCGAGTTGTACGCGGCAGGAGTGCCGCTCGCCGCGATCGCCGGGCACCTGAAGGAACTTCGCGGCCAGGTGGAACACATCGCCTCCCGTTTCCTGGAGTTCACCACCGAGCACGTCTTCGCCCGCTATCTGGAACACCGGCCTCCGACGGACGCGGATGCGGCCGAGGCCGCGTCGATGGTGCGCCGCCTGAGGCCGCTCGCCCAGCAGACCGTCGACGCCGAACTGGCGCGTGCGATGCGACTGTTCGCCACCCGGCACCTCCAGCACCACCTCGCGCCGCACGCCCCGCCGCTGCCGGACGATGAGCCCCGCCCAGTGGCGCTCCCGGCGTCGACAATCCGGGCCGTACAGGGGCTGGTTGGCCCGGACAACGTCGCCGCGTTCATCGCGGCGGCGGCTGAACGAGAGGTGCAATCCAGGACATTGGACGCTCTCTCATCAAAGCATCGCGAAACCAGCTAACTTGACCAAACTACCTGAAACCACAGGCTAGTTGTCCACAGAATCGCCAATTCCCCTGTGGATAACTCAACTTGGTTGTGGATCAAACATCTTCACTCCGACTCGACCATATTGCGTGGCCGACCGCCGCGGGGCTCCGGCATCCTGGCCCGATGGACGAAAGACGCACCGTGAAGGTGTCGAAGTACCTCTCGAAACACCTGCGCCACCAACCTGAGCGGATCGGGCTGGCTCTCGATCCCCACGGCTGGGTACCGGTCGACGAGCTGCTGCGGGCCGCCGCCGCGCACGGCTTCCCCATCAGCCGCGCCGAACTGGACCATGTGGTCGCCGTCAACGACAAGCGGCGCTTCACCATCGACGGCGCCCGAATCCGCGCCAACCAGGGCCACACCGTCGAGGTCGACCTCGACCTGCCGGTCGCCGAACCCCCCGCGTACCTCTACCACGGCACGGTGGCCGCGGCGCTGGACGCGATCCGGGCCGAGGGTCTGCGCCCCATGGCCCGCCACCATGTGCACCTGTCCCCCGACCGGGAGACCGCGACCCGGGTGGGCGCCCGCCGCGGCCGCCCGGTGGTCCTCTCAGTGGACGCCGGGGCCATGCACCGCGCCGGCCATGTCTTCCACGTCAGCGCCAACGGCGTCTGGCTCACCGACGCCGTTCCCCCCGAGTACCTCCGCTTCCCCGGCTGAAGCGTGCGCCTTTACGGCTCCCCGACCGAGGCCGTGACTGTCCTCCCGAGCTGAGGCATGATCGCCCGCATGGGACATCCGCAGCTGCCGACCACCGAGTCCGCCGTCCGCGCGATCCGTGCGGTCGCCGAGGAGTACCACCGCGAGATGGTGGTCACCGACGACATCGGAGCGGACCAGACCTCGCGGCGCACCTCGGCCGGAGTCTTCACCGTCCTCGACCCGGACGGCTCCCTCCCGCACGAGGCGTTCGTCGAGCTCGGCGGCACCCCCGTCGTCACCGTCCGGCTCTTCCCCGAGGACGACGCCAAGATCGTGGTCGACGGAGTGGAGTTCGACGACATCCCCCGCGACTCCGTCCCCGCCTTCCTCCACTCCGTCTACGGCGACCTGGCCCATGTGAAGGGCCGGTTCTTCCCGCCCGGCTGGTGGCTGATCGTGCCGCTGCCCGGGGACGAGACGTACAAGGAACTCATCCTCACCGGCACGCTCACCCGCTGGCTCAGCAGCCGGGTCCGCCGCTGAGCGCACCGCCCGCCTGCCCACGAGCGAGGGTCGTCAGCCGCCCAGCTGGGCGAGCCCTTCGGTGGCGATCCGCTCAAACACCGCCTGGTCCGCGGCGAAGACCGAGTCCGCGATCGGCGCGTGGATCACGATCTCCGTGAAGCCCAGCTCGAAGTGGCGGCCCGCGAAGTCCACGAAGGCGTCGAAGGACTCCAGCGGACGGTCCGGCGTGAAGCCCGTCAGCAGGATCTTGTCCAGCTCCCGCACATCACGGCCGATGTCCACGCACGCCTTCTCGAGCTTCTCGGCCTGACCGCGGATCGCCTCCAGGGACTGCTCGGGCGTCCCCGTCTCGAACAGCTTGGGATCCCCCGTCGTCACCCACGCCTGCCCGTACCGAGCGGCCAGCTTCAGCCCGCGCGGCCCGGTCGCGGCGACCGCGAAGGGCAGTCGCGGCCGCTGCACACAGCCGGGAATGTTGCGGGCCTCCTCGGCCGAGTAGAACGTGCCCCTGTGGGAGACGACGTCCTCGCTCAGCAGCCGGTCGAGCAGCGGCACGAACTCGGCCAGCCGGTCCGCGCGCTCCCGCGGCGTCCACGGCTCCTGGCCCAGCGCCGTGGCGTCGAAGCCGGTGCCGCCCGCGCCGATGCCGAGGGTGATCCGGCCGCCGGAGATGTCGTCGAGGGAAATCAGTTCCTTGGCGAGCGTGACCGGATGCCGGAAGTTCGGCGAGGTCACCAGCGTGCCGAGGCGCATCCGCTCGGTGGCGGCGGCCGCGGCGGTCAGGGTCGGCACGGCCCCGAACCAGGGGCCGTCACGGAAGCTCCGCCAGGAAAGGTGGTCATAGGTGTACGCGGCGTGGAAGCCGAGCCGCTCGGCTCGGACCCACTCCTCGCGGCCACCCTCGTGCCACCGACGGGACGGGAGGATCACGGTACTCAGACGCATGGAACGACCCTACGCGGCCGCACTGACAATCATGGCGCGCACGCACAGCGACGGTCCATGCACTCAAATGTGCGCCCACCCGCACGCCCGTGCAGCCCGTACGTGAGAATGGATCTGTGACGTCATCCCACTCTCCGCGCCCGCCCGCCCTTACGCCCCGGCTGATCGCCACCGACCTGGATGGCACCCTGCTGCGCGACGACAAGTCCGTATCGGAGCGCACGGTCGCGGCCCTCGCCGCCGCCGAGGAGGCCGGGATCGAGGTCTTCTTCGTCACCGGCCGCCCGGCCCGCTGGATGGACGTCGTCAGCGACCACGTCCACGGCCACGGCCTGGCCATCTGCGCCAACGGCGCCGCGGTGGTCGACCTGCACGCCGGCGGCAAGGTCATCGAGGCCCGCCCGCTGGACCGGGAGACCGCCCTCATGGTGGTACGGACGCTGCGCGCCCAGGCTCCCGGCACCACCTTCGCCGTCGAGCTGGCCACCGGCATCCACTACGAGCCGGACTACCCGCCCCTCCACCTGGACCCGGGCGCGACCATCGCCACCGCGGAGAAGCTGCTGCACGAGGACCGGCCCGGAGCCGGCGCACCGGTCCTGAAGCTGCTCGCCCACCACGCCGACCTGGACCCGGACGCCTTCCTCGCCCTGGCCCGCGCTGCCGCCGGGGAGCACGCCTCGATCACCCGCTCCAGCCCCACCGCGCTCCTGGAGGTGAGCGGCCTCGGAGTCTCCAAGGCCTCGACGCTCGCCCTGTGCTGCGCGGAGCGCGGTATCTCGGCCGAGGAGGTCGTCGCCTTCGGCGACATGCCCAACGACGTGGAGATGCTGACCTGGGCGGGCACCTCGTACGCGATGGGCAACGCCCATCCCGATGTGATCGCCGCCGCCTCCGGGCGTACGGTCGCCAACAACGAGGACGGCGTCGCCGTCGTCATCGAACGGATCCTCGAGGGGCTCTGAGGCACGGGTCCCGCACGCGGCCCCTACTCCGGGGACCGCAGCGGGGCCTGCCACACCACGGTCGTACCGCCGCCGTCCTCACCGATGCCGGGCCCGCACCAGCTCGATCCCCCCAGCGACTCGGCGCGCCGCGCGAGATTCCGCAGCCCGCTGCGCCGCCCGCCCGCCGGGATGCCCACACCGTCGTCGCCGACCGACAGTCGCACCCCGGGGGCGCCGTCCGCGAGGGTCACGGTGGCGTCGACGACGACCTCGATCCTGCCGGCCTGGGCGTGCCGGAAGGCGTTGGAGAGGGCCTCGCGCAGGGCGGCGATGAGGTTCTTGCCGGTGAGATCGCCGACGGTCGTGTCGATCGCGCCCACGAACCGGTGGGCGGGGGTGAAGCCGAGCGGCACGGCCGCCATGTTGATCTCCCGCAGGACCCGGGTCCGCAGCCCGGACGGCGCCTCGGCCGGTCCCTGCTGGAGCGCGAAGATCGCCGTACGGATCTCCTGGATGGTCACGTCCAGTTCGTCCACGGCCTTGCCGACACCCTCCCGCACGGCGGGCACGACCGACTTGCGCTGGGCGCTCTCCAGCATCATCCCGGTCGCGAACAGCCGCTGGATGACCAGGTCGTGGAGGTCCCGGGCGATGCGGTCGCGGTCCTCGTAGACCGCGAGCCGCTCCCGGTCCCGCTGCGCGTCCGCCATCATCAGCGCGAGCGCCGCCTGCGAGGCGAACTGCGTGGCCAGGGTCCGCTCCGCGTCGGTGAACGGACGGGCGCCACGCGCGCGTGGCGTCGCCAGAGCGCCCAGGATCCGGCCGCCGCTGTGCAGCGGAAGCAGCATGGCGGGCCCGTACTGCTCCGACAGTCTGCTGATCATCCGGGGATCGCCGGCCGCGTCGGCCACGAAGACCGCTTCCCCGGCGAGCAGCCGCCGGACCACCGGACTGTCCTCCGGGATCACCAGACCCATCGAGGTGGCGGGCTGGTCGGAGGCGACCGCGACGATCTCCAGCCCGCCCTCCTCGGCGGGCAGCAGCACGATCCCGGCGGCCGAGTCGGCGAGCCGGCGGGCCTGTTCGGCGACGACCACGAGCGCGTCGTCGGCGTCCCCGCCGGACAAGAGGGCCGTGGTGACGGCCACCGAGCCGTCGATCCACCGCTCGCGCTGGCGGGCCGCCTCGTAGAGCCGGGCGTTGCCGATGGCGATCCCCGCCTCGGTGGCGAGGACGCGGACCATGTGCAGGTCGTAGTCGGTGAACGCGCCGCCGCCGTTCTTCTCGGCCAGATAGAGATTGCCGAAGATCTCGCCCTGGACGCGGATGGGCACACCGAGGAAGGTCCGCATCGGCGGATGCCCGGGCGGGAAGCCGGCCGCGCGCGGATCCTTCGTCAGATCGGCGAGCCGCATCGGATCCGGATGGTGGATCAGCGCGCCGAGCAGCCCCGCGAGACCGTCCGGCCGACGGCCGATGCGCTCGGCGACCTCGTCCGACACCCCGTGGGTGACGAAGTCCGAGAGCCCGCTGCCCTCCTCGTCGACCACGCCGATCGCGGCGTAGCGGGCCCCGGCCAGCTCGGCCGCTGTCTCGCAGATCCGGTCCAGGGTGGAGTGGAGTTCGAGGCCGGTGCCCACCGAGCGCATGGCCTCCAGGAGCTGGGGCACGCGCGCGGTGAGTTCGGTGGACAGGCCCTGAAGGCTGCGGGTCGCCTGAGTCGCGGCCTCGAGGGGATCCTTGCGTTCGGGGGCTGTCATGCCCTTGAGACTAGTAAGTCCTATTTAGCGAGGAAAGTCGGCTCGACCGGCGGTTCCACGGGCTCCGCGGACGGCTCCACGAGCCCGGCCGACGGGTGCGGGACGAGCGCCTCGGCCTCCCGTTCCCGCTCCAGCATCCGCCGCAGCGGTCCGTCCACCGCCGCCAGCTCCGCGTACGGCCCCTGCTGCACCGTCCGTCCGGCGTCCAGGACCACCACCTCGTCCACCGCGTCGAGTCCGCGCAGCCGGTGGGTGATGAGGACGGTCGTACGCCCCTCGGTCACCCGCAGCAGGTCGTCGGTGAGCGCGTCCGCCGTGGCCAGGTCGAGGTGCTCGGCGGGCTCGTCCAGGACGAGGACGGGGAAGTCGGCGAGGAGCGCCCTGGCCAGGGCGAGGCGCTGGCGCTGGCCGCCGGAGAGCTGGGCGCCGTGCTCGCCGACGAGGGTGTCCATGCCGCCCGGCAGGGCTTCCACCCAGTCGAGCAGCCGCGCCTCGTCGAGGGCGCGGCACAGCTCCTCGTCGCTCGCCCCGGGGCGGGCGAGCCGCAGGTTCTCGCGGACGGAGCTGTCGAAGAGGTGCGCGTCCTGGGCGCAGAGCCCGACGAGCCGGCGCACGGCGTCCCCGTCGAGCGAGTCGGCCGCCACACCGCCGATCCGGTACGTGCCGTCGGCGACGTCCAGGAACCGCAGCAGCACCTGGGCGAGGGTGGTCTTCCCGGACCCGGAGGCGCCGACGACGGCGATGCGCCGGCCCGCCTCGATCGTCAGGTCGAAGCCGTGCAGCGCCTCCCGTTCCTGCCCGGCGTAGCGCGCGCCGATGCCGCGCAGCTCCAGCGGGAAGGGGCTTCGCGGCGGCTCGGCCGGCTGCCGGGGCTCGCGCACGGGGACGGGCGCGTCCAGCACCTCGTACACCCGCTCGGCGCTGCGCCGGACCCGCTGCCGGTACTGCACGGCGAGCGGAAGGCCGGTGACGGCCTCGAAGGCGGCGAGCGGGGTCAGGACGACGACCGCGAGCGCGACACCGTCCAGCCGTCCGTCCCGTACGGCCTGTACGCCGACGAGCGCGGCAGCCGCCACGGTGACCCCGCAGGCGAGGGCGGAGAGCCCGGCCCCGAGCGCGGTGGCCGCCGCCTGCCGCGAAGCGATCGCGGTGAGCTTCCCGTCGGCGTTCCGGGCCCGCTCCGCGCGGTCCTTGAGTGCGCCGGCCACGGTCAGTTCGCCGCAGCCGCGCAGCAGGTCGACGACGGTGGTGGCGAGAGCGCCGCGCGCGGGCGCGAGCTGCCGTTCGGCCCGCCGCGCGAGGGCGCCGCTGAGCAGCGGTACGGCGACTCCGGCAGCCAGCAGGCCCACCGCGAGGACGGCTCCGGCCTCGGGCAGCAGCCACGCGGTGAACCCGACGGACCCGGCGCCGACGACCAGGGCCGCGCCGACCGGCAGCAGCCAGCGCAGCCAGTAGTCCTGGAGGGCGTCCACGTCGGAGACCAGCCGGGAGAGCAGGTCCCCGCGCCGGGTCCGGCGCAGCCCCGCGGGGGCGATCCGCTCCAGGCGGCGGTAGACCGTGACGCGGAGCTCGGCGAGCATCCGCAGCACCGCGTCGTGGGAGACGAGCCGCTCGGCGTAGCGGAAGACGGCCCGGCCGATGCCGAACGCGCGCGTGGCGGTGACGGCGACCATCAGATAGAGCACGGGCGGCTGCTCGGACGCCCGCGAGATGAGCCAGCCGGAGACGGCCATGAGCCCCACGGCCGAGCCCACCGCAAGGCTCCCCAGCGCGAGCGCAAGGCCCAGCCGTCCCCGCAGCGCCCCGGCCATCCCCCGCACCCGCGCGAGCGCGCTCCCGCCACGCGGCCCGGCGTCCGCCATGGCGTCATGCCCGCCATTCGCGGCGGGGGTCGGTCCGTCGGCGAAAACGTCCGTGGAGTGGGCGCCTGTCACCCCCTCCCGGGCAGCCGTCGACGCCCGCCGGAGCTCGCTGCCCGATGCCGCGAGCGTCACCACCCGGTCCGCCACGGCCAGCAGGGCGGGCCGGTGGACGACCAGCAGGACCGTACGGCCCACGGCCAGCCGCCGGACCGCGTCGACGACGCCCGCCTCCGTCTCCCCGTCCAGGGCCGCCGTCGGCTCGTCGAGCAGCAGGACCGGTCGGTCCGCGAGGAACGCCCGGGCCAGTGCGAGCCGCTGGCGCTGACCGGCAGAGAGCCCGGCGCCGTCCTCGCCCAGCGGTGTCGCGACGCCCTCGGGCAGCCCGGCGACGAACTCCCAGGCCCCGGCATCGGTCAGCGCCCGCCGCACCTCCTCGTCCGAGGCGTCCGGCCGCGCCAGGCGTACGTTCTCGGCGATCGTGCCCGCGAAGAGATACGGCCGCTGGGGCACCCATGCGATCCGCTCGCGCCACCGCTCCAGGTCCAGCGACCCGAGGTCGGCGCCACCGACCCGTACCGCGCCCTCGTCCGGCGCGACGAACCCGAGCACCACATCCAGCAGCGTCGACTTGCCGATCCCGCTCGGGCCGACCAGGGCCACCGTCTCGCCCGCCTCGACGACCAGCGAGGCCGCGTCCAGCGAAGGTTCGGCACGACCGGCATGACGTACCGTCACCCGGTCGAGTTCCAGCCTCGGCGCCGCCGGCGCCTCCCCCGTGCCGCCGCCGCGCACCGGCGTCTCCAGGACGTCGAAGATCTCCTCCGCCGCCGCGAGCCCTTCCGCCGCCGCGTGGTACTGCGCCCCGACCTGGCGGATCGGCAGATACGCCTCGGGCGCGAGGATCAGAATGACCAGCCCCGTGTAGAGGTCGAGGTCGCCATGGACCAGCCGCATACCGATCCCGACCGCGACCAGTGCCACGGAGAGCGTCGACAGCAGCTCCAGCGCGAACGACGACAGGAACGCGATCCGCAGCGTCCGCAGCGTCGCCTGCCGGTACTCCGAGGTGATCGCCCGGATCGACTCCGCCTGCGCCTTGGCCCGTCCGAAGACCTTCAGCGTGGGCAGCCCGGCGACCACGTCCAGGAAGTGCCCCGAGAGCCGTGACAGCAGCTTCCACTGACGGTCCATCCGGGCCTGTGTGGCCCAGCCGATCAGAATCATGAAGAGCGGGATCAGCGGCAGGGTCACCACGATGACCGCCGCCGACACCCAGTCCTCGGTGACGATCCGCGCCAGCACCGCCACCGGCACCACCACCGCGAGTCCCAGCTGCGGCAGATAGCGCGAGAAGTAGTCGTCCAGAGCGTCCACACCCCGCGTGGCGAGCGCGACCAGCGATCCCGTCCGCTGCCCGCTCAGCCACCCCGGCCCCAGCGCCACGGAACGCTCGAGCAGCCGCCTGCGCAGCTCCGACTTCACCGCCGCGCCCGCGCGATGGGCGGCCAGCTCGGTCAGCCAGGAGACCAGTGCCCGCCCCACGGCGACCGCCGCGAGCAGGCCCAGCTCGGTGGTGAGTCCGGAGACCGAAAGCCCCCGCTGGAAGGCCCCCACCACCACCTCGGCGATGAGCATCGCCTGGGCGACGACCAGCGCCGCCCCGGCCAATCCGAGAGCCACCACCGCCGCCAGGAAGAGACGGGTGGCCCGTGCGTACCGGAGCAGACGCGGGTCGATCGGTTTCACGTGAAACATTCCCCCACTAGTGCACGGAGTCGGCGATGTGCTGCGTGCCGATCCGCTTGCGGAACACCCAGTACGTCCAGGCCTGGTAGAGCATCACCAGCGGCGTGGCGACCGCCGCGCACCAGGTCATGATCTTCAAGGTGTACGGGCTGGACGAGGCGTTGGTGACGGTGAGGCTCCACTCGGGGTTCAGCGAGGACGGCATGACGTTCGGGAAGAGCGTGAGGAAGAGCATCGCGACCGCTGCCGCGATCGTGACGCCCGACAGCGCGAACGACCATCCTTCGCGCCCGGCCCTGATCGCTCCGATGGCACCGACCAGCGCCGCCACCGCGACCGCCATGGCGACCAGGCTCTTCCCGTCGCCGTTCTCGATCTGCGTCCACAGCAGGAACAGCAGCGCCAGCGCCGCCGTGGCCAGCCCGAGGGTGAACGCCAGCTTGCGCGCCCGCTCCCGGATGTCACCGACCGTCTTGAGGGCGGCGAACACCGCGCCGTGGAAGGTGAAGAGGAAGAGCGTCACCAGCCCGCCGAGGAGCGCGTACGGGTTGAGCAGGTCGAAGAGGCTGCCGACGTACTCCTTCTGCGCGTCGATCTTCACGCCCCGCACGATGTTGCCGAAGGCCACGCCCCAGAGCACGGCCGGGATGAGCGAGGTCCAGAAGATCGCGTGCTCCCAGTTGCGCTGCCAGTTCTCCTCGGAGCGCTTGACCCGGTACTCGAAGGCGACACCGCGCACGATCAGACAGACCAGGATGAGCAGCAGCGGCAGGTAGAAGCCGGAGAACAGCGTCGCGTACCAGTCGGGGAAGGCGGCGAAGATCGCGCTGCCCGCCGTGAGCAACCACACCTCGTTGCCGTCCCAGACCGGGCCGATGGTGTTGATCAGGACACGCTTCTCGGCCCGGTCGCGGGCGAGCAGCTTGGTCAGGACGCCGATCCCGAAGTCGAACCCTTCGAGGAAGAAGTAGCCGATCCAGAGGACGGCGATGAGCACGAACCAGACATTGTGGAGTTCCATGGGTCGCTCTCCTCACCCTCAGTACGAGAAGGCCATCGGCCGGTCGGGGTCACGGTCGTCCCCGCCGATCTTGGTGGGCGGGTTGAGGTCGGCCTCGGTGAGCTCCGGAGGTCCGGCCTTGACGTACTTCACCAGCAGCCTGACCTCGATCACGGCGAGCACGGCGTAGAGAAGCGTGAAGACGATCATCGAGGTGAGTACCTCGCCCTGCGTGACACCGGGGGAGACCGCGTCCCGGGTGCGCAGCACCCCGTAGACGACCCAGGGCTGCCGGCCCATCTCGGTGAAGATCCATCCCCAGGAGTTGGCGATCAGCGGGAAGGCCATGGTCCACAGCGCCACCAGCCAGTACAGCTTGCTGAAACGGGGGCCGAGAGCCTTCTTGCGGAAGAGGACCAGGTTCGGGACCTCGTCCTCGCCGGTCCGCAGCGCCGGCGGGAGCAGGAACCTCTTGCGGGTCAGCCAGAGTCCGAGCATTCCGATGGAGAGGGACGCCATGCCGAAGCCGATCATCCAGCGGAAGCCCCAGTAGGCGACCGGGATGTTGGGCCGGTAGTCGCCCGGGCCGTACTTCTCCTGCATCTGCTTGTTGACGTCGTTGATGCCCGGGACGTGCGAGGTGAAGTCGCCGTTGGCCAGGAAGGACAGCACTCCCGGGATCTCTATCGCGACCTTGTTGTGGCCCTTGTCGACATCGCCGTAGGCGAAGACCGAGAAGGGTGCCGGCGCCTCGCCGTCCCAGAGCGCCTCGGCGGCCGCCATCTTCATGGGCTGCTGCTTGTACATGACCTTGCCGAGCATGTCACCGCTGATGGCGGTGCCGAGTCCGGCGATGATCAGCGTGATCAGGCCGAGCCGGAGCGAGGTCCGCATCACCGTGATGTGCTTCTTGCGGGCCAGGTGGAAGGCGGATATGCCGACCATGAAGCCGCCGCCGACGAGGAAGGCGGCCGTCATGGTGTGGAAGAACTGGGTCAGCGCCGTGTTCTGGGTGAGCACCAGCCAGAAGTCCGTGAGCTCCGCCCGTCCGCGCTCTTCGTTCATGCGGTAGCCGACCGGGTGCTGCATCCAGGAGTTGGCGGCCAGGATGAAGTACGCGGACAGGATCGTGCCGATGGAGACCATCCACATGCAGCCCAGGTGGATCTTCTTCGGCAGCTTGTCCCAGCCGAAGATCCACAGGCCGATGAAGGTGGACTCGAAGAAGAAGGCGATCAGCGCCTCGAAGGCGAGCGGGGCACCGAAGACGTCACCGACGAAGCGCGAGTAGTCCGACCAGTTCATGCCGAACTGGAACTCCTGGACGATGCCGGTGACCACACCCATCGCGATGTTGATCAGGAACAGCTTGCCCCAGAACTTGGTCGCCTTGAGGTACTTCTCCTTCTCCGTTCGCACCCAGGCGGTCTGGAGACCCGCCGTGAGCGCGGCGAGCGAGATCGTCAGGGGGACGAAAAGGAAGTGGTAGACGGTGGTGATGCCGAACTGCCATCGCGCCAGTGTTTCTGGCGCCAGAGCTAGATCCACGTCGTCTTCTCCTCACATCGCGTGGTCACGTCGGGAGTTTGCCCACTTGATCCCGCCCATTTCGGGATGACCAGGACACGCTTGTGAACGCGTTCACATTCACAAGCATTATGTCTCATGCGAAATCCGTAGGGGCAAGGGGGGTGCCTTACCGGCGGGTACCTCTTCCCAAGGACTTCAACATATTGTTGAATCCGGCCCATGAAGATCCGTATCTCCTGGCCCGCAGGGCACCTCACCGCGACCCTCGAAGAAACCCCCACGAGCAAGGCGCTCGCGGGGGTTCTCCCGATCTCCTCCACCGCCCGCACCTGGGGCGAGGAGGTCTATTTCGACACTCCGGTCTCCGTCGCACGCGAAGCCGACGCACAGCAGGTGGTGGAGCCGGGCACCGTCGCCTTCTGGACCGACGGCGACGCGCTCGCGCTCCCCTACGGCCCCACACCGATCTCCCGGGGCGACGAATGCCGCCTCGCGAGCCCCTGCAATCTCCTCGGAGAGGTCGACGGCGACCCGCGCCGTCTCGCCCCGTCCGCGACGGCGACCCGATCCGCGTCGAGCTCGCCGACGACTGAGCCGGCCTCCCGGCCGGCTCCCGTCGGACTCAGACCTCCTTGCGGAAGCCCTCGGCCACCTTCAGGAACAGATCGTTGGCCTCGGTCTCGCCGATGGTGACCCGCACGCCCTCGCCCGCGAACGGCCGCACCACCACACCGGCCCGCTCGCAGGCCGCCGCGAAGTCGACGGTCCGCTCGCCCAGCCGCAGCCAGACGAAGTTCGCCTGCGTGTCGGGAACGGTCCAGCCCTGGCCCACAAGGCCCTCGTAGACCCGGGTCCGCTCGCAGACCAACGAGCCGACCCGGCCCAGCAGTTCGTCCTCCGCCCGCAGCGAGGCCACCGCCGCGTCCTGCGCGAGCTGGCTCACCCCGAACGGCACCGCAGTCTTGCGCAGCGCGGCCGCCACCGGCTCATGGGCCACCGCGAAACCGACCCGCAGCCCGGCCAGCCCGTACGCCTTGGAGAACGTCCGCAGCACCGCCACGTTCGGACGGTCCCGGTAGATCTCGATGCCGTCCGGGACCTCGACGTCCCGGACGAACTCGCGGTACGCCTCGTCAAGGACGACCAGCACGTCCGAGGGCACCCGGTCCAGGAACCGCTCCAGCTCGGCGCGGCGCACAGCCGTACCGGTCGGGTTGTTCGGGTTGCAGACGAAGATCAGCCGGGTCCTGTCGGTGATCGCCTCGGCCATCGCGTCCAGGTCGTGCACATCACCGTCGGTCAGCGGCACCCGCACCGAGGTGGCGCCGGAGATCTGGGTGATGATCGGGTACGCCTCGAAGGACCGCCAGGCGTAGATCACCTCGTCGCCCGGGCCCGAGGTGGACTGCAGCAGCGACTGGGCGACCCCGACCGAGCCAGTGCCGGTCGCCAGATGCGACACCGGCACCCCGAAGCGCTCCGCGAGCTCGTTCATCAGACCGGTGCAGGCCATGTCCGGGTAGCGGTTGAAGTCCGCGGCCGCCGCCAGCGCGCTCTCCATGACCCCGGTCAGCGGCGGGTAGGGGTTCTCGTTGGAGGACAGCTTGTACGCGACCGGCCCACCCGCGGCAGCCGGCTTGCCCGGCTTGTAGGTGGGAATGCCGTCCAGCTCGGCGCGCAGCTTCGGGCTCGTCCCGCGCGGGCTCGTCTCGCTCACTGTGGTCCTCCTCGACCGTCCGTACCACCAATACTCCTCACCTTATGAGGATTCGCCGCCGCTGCGAATGGGCTGCCGCGGGCAACCTGTGCGGAACCTCGCGCCAGGGCGCGACGCAGGGGGAGCGCTTGCCATCCTGGTGCGCGCCGGTGGCGAGCGCCGTGGCGCGCGTCGCCCGTAGTAGTGAGTTGAGACCTCTTCGCAACATCCGGCATTTGGCAGGCTCATGCGTGTCGACAACCTCAGCCCCCATGTCCGCACCCCCAACTACCTGCTGTTCCATGGCTTTTGACCGTGAACGATCATGCAGAAACGTGCCTGTCAACGAGTGAATATGCGACCGGCCCAACCACCCGCCCTCGCCCTACTATCGGCTCGCCATGACAGCAGCAGGGAAGCACCAGGTGAGCCGGGCACAGACCCGGGGAAGCCGGCAGGGCCGAGCGGGCATCCGGGATGTGGCCGCCGCAGCCGGAGTCTCCATCACGACTGTCTCCGACGCGCTCAACGGCAAGGGCCGGCTCCCGGATGCCACCCGCCGCCACGTCCGCGAGGTCGCCGACCGGCTGGGCTATCGCCCATCCGCGGCGGCCCGAACGCTCCGTACCGGCAAGTCAGGACTCATCGGCCTGACCGTGACGACCTACGGGGATGAACCTTTCACCTTCACCGAATTCGCGTACTTCGCCGAGATGGCGAGAGCAGCGACCTCGGCCGCGCTCGCGCGCGGCTACGCACTCGTCATCCTGCCCGCCACCTCACGCCATGACGTCTGGTCGAACGTCGCCCTCGACGGCACCGTCGTCATCGACCCCTCCGACCACGACCCGGTCGTCACCGAGCTTGTCCGCCAGGGCCTGCCCGTCGTCTCCGACGGACGCCCGGCCGGCACCCTCCCGGTGACCGCCTGGGTCGACAACGACCACGAAGCCGCCGTCCTCGACCTTCTCGACCATCTCGCCGCCGCCGGCGCCCGCCGGATCGGTCTGCTCACCGGCACCACCACCGACACGTACACCCGTCTGTCCACCACCGCCTACCTCAACTGGTGCGAGCGCGTCGGACAGGACCCCGTCTACGAGGCCTACCCGGCGCACGACCCGTGCGCGGGCGCCGTCGCCGCCGACCGGCTCCTCGCCCGCCCCGACCGCCCCGACGCCGTCTACGGTCTCTTCGACCCCAACGGCACCGATCTCCTGGCCGCCGCCCGCCGGTACGGCCTGCGCGTCCCCGACGATCTCCTGCTGGTCTGCTGCAGCGAGTCCACGGTCTACGCCAACACCGAACCACCCATCACCACGCTCTCGCTCAAACCACGCCGGATCGGTACCGCCGTCGTCCAACTCCTCATCGACGCCATCGAGGGGATCGACACCGACGGCCCGGTCGAGCAGGTGATACCGACCGAACTCATCGTCCGGACGTCCTCACAGAGACGCTCGCCACGGACGACGGTCAGCCCGCCCCGGTCTCCTTCGCAGGACTAGACCTTCTCAATTGGGGCGAAACAACCGGTGAACCAGGGGTGGACCGGGATTCACCACCCCTGGTGCGTCACACAGGAGGAGCCTCATTCCTATGATGGGCGCACGACACCGTGGACGACCCCGACCAGGCCGGTCCACGCGTGCAGGGCGTCACGACGGTGGTGGAGGGGTCGATGACTCAGGGGGCCGGGCAGGAAGCCGTGGTGCGGACGGCCACGTTGCGTGACTTCCGGGTACCGCCGTACGCGCGCGTGCCTGTGCAGGGACACGTCGGCCACCCCGGCGACGCCTTCCCCGACGAGCAGCTCCCAGAGGGCTACACCCCCACCGCGCGGGACCTTCCGGTGATCAACCGGGGCGACACCGTGCAGGTGAGGGTCTCCCCCTCCGAGGTGCCCGCCCCCGAGGGCCTCGGCCCGCTCTACGTGGTGGGCGACGTCCACGGCTACCTCGACGAACTCGTCGCCGCCCTGCGCGAGCAGGGGCTGATCGACGCCGACGGGAACTGGGCGGCCGGCAACGCCCGGCTCTGGTTCCTCGGCGACTTCACCGACCGGGGCCCCGACGGCATCGGCGTGATCGACCTCGTCATGCGGCTGTCCGCCGAGGCCGCCGCGGCCGGCGGCTACTGCAAGGCCCTGATGGGCAACCACGAGCTGCTGCTGATCGGCGCCAAGCGCTTCGCCGACACCCCGGTGAACTCCGGCGCCGGCACCGCCACCTTCCAGGCCGCCTGGCTCCTCAACGGCGGGCAGAAGCACGACATGGACCGCCTCCAGGACGTCCACCTCCAGTGGATGTCCCGGCTGGACGCTGTGGTGGAGGAGGACGGGCATCTGCTGCTGCACTCCGACACCACCGCCTACCTCGAGTACGGCTCGACCATCGAGGACGTCAACGAGACCGTCCACGAGATCCTCAACCGCGGCGACGCCGACGAGTGCTGGGACCTCTTCCGGAAGTTCACCAAGCGCTTCGCGTTCCGCGACGAGGCCGGCCCCCAGGCCGTACAGGAACTCCTGTCGACCTACGGCGGCGGGCGTGTGGTGCACGGCCACAGCCCCATCCCGTATCTGCTGGGTGAGGTCGGCACCGAGGACGCCGACGGCGAAGCCGCCCGGCCGGTCGTCGAGGGACCGCATGTGTACGCGGACGGTCTCGCCATCGCGATGGACGGCGGCGTGACCATGGCCGGAAAGCTGCTGGTCGTCCAACTCCCCCTGCGTCACTGAACGGAGCCGGGAAAGGCGATTTCCGGAAACCCCCTGTCACCCCCTGCGGTAACCGCTCTACCATCGGCTTATCCGTAGCAGGCTCTCCTCCGTTTCCGCCCAACTGCCCGCTGTCCGCGGGCACACAGGCCCTACGGAGCATCGGGGGATGCACATGAACGTGGCTCCGCACCTGCTGACCGAGGACCGCGCCGAGTTCGAGCGCATCCTCGACGACGCACTGCGTAACGCGCACGACCGTCCGGATCTCGCCGCGGTCGGCGAACGGCTCAACACCGAACAGCTACGCACCATGGCACTGAACGCGACAACGCTGATCACCTCGTCGGCCGCCGCGGAGTACGACCACTTCGTCAAGGTCCGCGAGGAGCAGCGCGCGCCGTCCGGCGCGAGTGCCCTGGACTCCGCACGGACCTCGTCGGGCGGCGAGTCCGAGGACGGTACGGGCGCCGGGCTCGGCGCCGTCGTGACCGTGCTCGCTCCGGTGCTCGCCGGTACGGCCGCGCTGATCTTCCTGCTCGTCGGCTATCTGCTGAAGGCGCTCGACGAACCACCGGCCTTCGCGGACACCCTGCTGGCCACCGGCTGGTTCTTCGGCGCGGCCACCGCGGTGGGCATCCTGGCCGCCGCGGTCGGACTGCTCGTCACGGCCCTGCGCAACGGCTCCACCCAGGTGCCCGCCCAGGAGCCGGGCGGGGAACCCGACGAGGTGTCCCGGGCCCGCGAGGCCTGGCGCATTGCGCTCCTGGAGCGAGGCATACTCCCGTTCCTGCGGGCTGCGCTGGCCGATCCGAGTGCGGATCCGGGTTCATCGGCACCCCCGCGGCCGATGAGCCGGATCCCCAAGGTCGGGTTCAGCGGACCGGACTTCACCAGCCCGAGCGAGGGCGCGACCAGCGCCCGGCCGATGTTCACCAGCCCGGACTTCACCAGTCCCGACTTCGGCGGCCCCGAGCACCAGCCGGAATGACCGGTCCTCGGAGTCGCTGTTTCACGTGAAACATCCGGCCCGCGAAACACCCGGCCCGTGACCTCCGGGCCGGCGAAGGGGGCTACTCCGCGAGCGGCAGATAGACCCGGTTGCCGGCGGCGGCGAACTCCTTGGACTTCTCCGCCATGCCCGCCTCGATCTCGTCCGACTGGAGATGGCCGCCGTGCTCGCGCCGGATGTCCTGCGAGATCTTCATCGAGCAGAACTTCGGACCGCACATCGAGCAGAAGTGGGCGGTCTTGGCCGGCTCGGCCGGCAGGGTCTCGTCGTGGAACTCCCGGGCCGTGTCCGGGTCGAGCGCCAGGTTGAACTGGTCCTCCCACCGGAACTCGAAGCGGGCATCCGACAGGGCGTCGTCCCACTCCTGGGCGCCCGGGTGGCCCTTGGCCAGGTCCGCCGCGTGAGCCGCGATCTTGTAGGTGATGACGCCGGTCTTCACATCGTCGCGGTTGGGCAGGCCCAGGTGCTCCTTGGGCGTGACGTAGCAGAGCATCGCGGTGCCCCACCAGGCGATCATCGCGGCGCCGATACCGGAGGTGATGTGGTCGTACGCCGGGGCGACGTCCGTGGTCAGCGGGCCCAGCGTGTAGAACGGCGCCTCCTCGCAGATCTCCTGCTGGAGGTCGATGTTCTCCTTGATCTTGTGCATCGGGACATGACCGGGGCCCTCGATCATGGTCTGCACGTTGTGGCGCTTGGCGATCGTGTTGAGCTCGCCCAGCGTCTTCAGCTCCGCGAACTGCGCGGCGTCATTGGCGTCCGCGATCGAGCCGGGGCGCAGCCCGTCGCCCAGCGAGTAGGTGACGTCGTACGTCGCCAGGATCTCGCAGAGCTCCTCGAAGTTCGTGTAGAGGAAGTTCTCCTTGTGGTGCGCGAGGCACCAGGCGGCCATGATCGAGCCGCCGCGGGAGACGATGCCGGTCTTGCGGCGCGCGGTCAGCGGCACGTACGGCAGCAGCACACCGGCATGGACGGTCATGTAGTCGACGCCCTGCTCGGCCTGCTCGATGACCGTGTCCTTGTAGATCTCCCAGGTCAGTTCCTCCGCCTTGCCGTCGACCTTCTCCAGCGCCTGGTAGAGCGGGACGGTGCCGATCGGCACGGGGGAGTTGCGCAGCACCCATTCCCGGGTGGTGTGGATGTTCCGGCCGGTGGAGAGGTCCATGACGGTGTCGGCGCCCCACTTGGTCGCCCACGTCATCTTCTCCACCTCCTCCTCGATGGAGGAGGTGACGGCGGAGTTGCCGATGTTGGCGTTCACCTTCACCAGGAACCGCTTGCCGATGATCATCGGCTCGATCTCCGGGTGGTTGACGTTGGCCGGCAGCACCGCACGCCCCGCCGCGATCTCCTCCCGTACGACCTCGGGGGAGACGTTCTCGCGGATCGCGACGTACTCCATCTCCGGGGTGATCTCGCCCCGGCGGGCGTACGCGAGCTGGGTCACGGCCTGGCCGTCCCGGCCCCGGCGCGGCAGCCGCGGCCGCCCCGGGAAGACCGCGTCGAGGTTCTTGAGACCACCGCGCGGCGAGGTGTGCTTGATGCCGTCGTCCTCGGGGCGGACCGGGCGGCCGGCGTACTCCTCGGTGTCGCCGCGCCCGATGATCCAGTTCTCCCGCAGCGGCGGCAGGCCCCGGCGGACATCGGTATCGACGGTGGGGTCGGTGTACGGCCCGGACGTGTCGTACAGGGTCACGTCCTTGCCGTTGGTGAGGTGCACCTGCCGGACCGGCACGCGGAGGTCGGGGCGCGAGCCCTCGATGTACCCCTTGTGCCAGCCCGGCTTCCGCTCGGCCTGATCGGCGGCAGGCGTGTGTGCATCCTGAATGGTCATGAGACCTACTCCCTACGCCGGCATTACCCGGTAACAGGTTCGGCGGTCGGCACAGCCTCTTCCCGTACGTATGTACGGTGATCAGCGCCCTCTCAGCCCGGTGCTCCGAGCTCCCGCGTGTGCAAAGGTGCCACCACGCTAGCGTCCTTCCTGGCGTGCTGAACAGAGGGGCCCCTCTGTTCTTGCGATGATCGGTCGGTGACTTCTTCGCAGCGGACTCCCGAACCCCACGGCCACACGCACAGCCACGGGCCGGCGGCACCCGTCTCACGGCACCTGCGCAAGGTCATCGCCGCCGTCCTGATCCCCTTCGCCACCGCCGTGCTCGTGGGCGTGGCACTCCTCTGGCCGGGCGGCACCCCGGCACACGAACGCACCGGTGTCGGATTCGACCGCCAGACCCAGCAGGGCAAGGTCACCAAGGTCGTGCGGGTCGACTGCAAGGAGGTGAACGCCGCGCAGGTCCCGCCGACCGGGGACACCTCCACCCCAGAAGGACGCGAGGCGGTCAACGCCCAGCAGGGCACGTGCGCGAAGGCGACGGTCGAGGTAACCAGCGGCCCTGACAAGGGCCGCACCTTCACCGAGATCGTGCAGCCGGACGCCCCGCGCCAACTGGACGAGGGCCAGGGCGTGGTGGTCGCATACGCCCCCGACGCGCCGCGTGATCTGCAGTACTCGGTGACGGATGTGGACCGCGGGCTCCCGATGGGGGTCCTCGCCGCGATCTTCGCCCTGGCCGTGGTGGTGGTCGGCCGGATGCGTGGCGTCATGGCGCTGATCGCGCTGGCGGTCAGCTTCCTGGTGCTGACGTTCTTCATCCTGCCCGCCATCCTGCAGGGCTCGAACCCGCTGGTGGTGGCGGTGGTCGGGGCCAGCGCGATCATGCTGATCGCGCTCTACATGTGCCATGGCCTGTCGGCACGGACGTCGGTCGCGGTCCTCGGCACGCTGATCTCCCTGCTGCTGATCGGCCTGCTGGGTTCCCTGTTCATCGGCTGGGCCTCGCTGACCGGCAACACCGACGACTACACGGGACTGATCCACGGCCTTTACCCGGACATCGACATGTCGGGCCTGCTGCTCGCGGGCGTCATCATCGGTTCGCTCGGTGTGCTCGACGATGTGACGGTCACTCAGACGTCCGCGGTGTGGGAACTGCACCAGGCAGACCCCTCGATGGGGCCCCGGGCTCTGTACCGGGCAGGGATCAGGATCGGCCGGGACCACATCGCGTCCGTGGTGAACACGCTCGTCCTCGCCTACGCGGGCGCGGCCCTGCCCCTGCTGCTGCTGTTCTCGATCGCCCAGAGCAGCGTGGGCACCGTTGCCAACAGCGAGTTGGTGGCGCAGGAGATTGTACGGACGCTGGTGGGTTCGATCGGCCTGGTCGCTTCGGTGCCGGTGACCACCGCGCTGGCCGCGCTGGTCGTCTCGGCCGACCGACCGGGATCCCCCGAGGCACGCACTTCGCGCGGCGGCCGGCGTCGCCGCGCGAAGTGAGAGCGGCCGGCTTCGCTAGCCGGCGTTCTCCTCGGCGAGGATCCGGCCCAGCGCCTCTTCCAAGTGCTCCTCGAAGTCAACGAGCGTGCACTCCTGCCCCAGCGGCACCAGCTTGTCGGTGCGGTCGAGGAACGCCACGAGCGGAGGAGCACTGGCACGGAAAAGCGCCCGGTCGGCGCCGACCTGAAGCCGGACGTGGACGTCGGACAGGTCTTCGGGGCCGGTCGGCGCGATGTGCACATCCCCGTCCCCGGTCGGCGCGTTGATTCCGTCCAGAAGCAGTTCACGGCCGAATGTCCAGGTCACAGGCGCGTCGCCGGGAAGGTGGAAGGTCATGCGAACCGCGTAGGGATCTCGCATCTCGTATCGCAGTTCCACCGGGATCCGGAAGGAGAGCTCCTCCGAGACGAGGAAGCTCATCAGGACCTCGGCCTGAACCGACTCGCGCATCGTGTACCCCGCAGTAGATGAAGCAGATGTGGTCCCCCCTGGCCCTCTTGACGCCATCGTGCTGTACCCGCTAGCAGATCACAAGGAGTAATTTTTCAAATACTGATAGAGAAGGCGAGCGAACTGAAAAGCCTGCCGATCTCATTGCGTAGCTGTTCAACTGCGGGCAGCAACCGGTGTTGCTGGTGAAGGGGGAGAGAGATCGCCATGGCGGCCGCCGTGGACCCCGCCGTGATGGGAATCGCCGCGCAGACCGTGCCGAGCGCATATTCCTGACGCTCCACCAGGGGCTCCATTCGCCCCATACCGCCCAAACGATCCAAAAGCATACGGCGGTTACGCACCGTATACGGCGTGATGGCTTCAACCGGATGGCGGTCAAGGTGGTCTTGACGGCTTTTCTCGTCCAGTTGACTCAGCAGGCACTGACCGATCGCATGGGCGTGCCCGGTCTCGCGGAAGTCGGCCCACTCGTCGACCGCGGGGGCGGTGGGGGTGTCCGCGACGGCGATGAGCTCGATCTCGCCCTCGCGGTAGATGGCGAAGTAGACCGGAACACCAATCTCGTCCCGCCAGTGCGACAGCGAGTCCTCGATCTTGGTGCGACGATTCTGCAGGACTCCGCCGCCCGCCAGACGACCGGCCGCGTCACCAAGCACGAACACGCCCTTCTCACGGCGCAGATAGCCCTCGTGGGTGAGGGTGCGAAGAAGGTGGTACGCGGTGGGGAGCGCGACTCCCGCCTCGCGCGCGAGTTGTTTGGCAGGGGCCCCGTCCTTATGGGAGCCCACGGCTTCCATAAGTCTCAGGGCACGCTGCACCGAGCCGATCAGGGTAGGGGCAGCGGTCTGTTGAGCCGTGGCCAAAGGTCACCCCCAGGCGTTTCGACGGGTGATGATCCACCCGCCCGCGGGGGCCTCCCCCGCGCGCCCGCCGCGTGGTGTGGTCCGCACGAAGACCCGCGAGGATCGTCGTGCAACCGCAGGTCAGGGCTATTTTTCGATGCCTGTTTCACCCAGGCGGCAGCGGTTTTCCACTGTATGGCAGCCCCGATGGGCGCACCCGGTTTCTCCTGGGGTGTTCCCCCGGCCGGGCTAATGCCTCTCCTGGCCCCAGGTGGGGCCAGGAGATCGCGTCACCAGTCGCCGCGCGAGGTGGACGACGACATGAACTTCCGTACGACGTAGATCAGACCGCCGACCAGCGCCGCGAAGATCAGGACCTTGAAGAGGAGCGCGATGAAGAATCCGACGACGCTGACGATCATTCCGCCGAACACCATCAACGCGATGAGGGGTATGGCCACCCACTTCACCCACCAGGGCATCCCCGCGAGAATCTCCTTCACCGCCATGGTCCTTACCTCGTCTCCATGAGTCGTGCGCGTCCGCCGGCGCAGTCAGCACCGAACACCCTCGATGCTAGGGGCGTCCATAGGGTCCCCGGGGGCCTCGGAGCCCTTGCTCTCCCCTGAACGAACCCCTAGGGACTCCCGGGGCACGACCCCACCCAGGAACCGGACTCACACCAGGCAGCGGGCGAACGTCAGCTCTCCGGCGGCGAGAAGACCACCATGACCCGCAGGTCCTCGGTGACATGGTGGAACTTGTGCGGGACCCCGGCCGGCACGTACACCACACTGCCCCGGCCGACCTGCTGCGTCTCCGTCCCGACCGTGATCGACGCCCGGCCGCTGACCACGAAGTACACCTCGTCCTCGTTGTGCGGCTGCTGCGGATCGAGCTCGCCCGCGTTCAGTGCGTACAGCCCCACCGACATATGGCGCTCGCGCAGGAACTGCAGATACGCGCCGTCGTTTGCGGCGCGCTCCGCCTCCAGCTCGTCCAGTCGGAATGCCTTCATTCGTCTGTCCGCCCCTGCCCTCGGCCCGATCATGTCTGCCACGATCAGACACATGAAGAATTTCCTAGTCAAGACGATCGCGAACGCGGGTGCCCTGGCGGTCGCGATCTGGCTCGTCCCAGACATCACCCTCACCGGCGAGAACACCGGTAAGCAGGCCCTGACCCTCATTCTTGTGGCCCTGGTTTTCGGCGTGGTGAACTTCCTCGTCAAGCCGGTCGTGAAGCTGCTCACGCTGCCGCTGTTCATTCTCACGCTCGGACTGATCACGCTGGTGGTCAACGCCCTGATGCTGCTGCTCACCTCCTGGCTCGCCGACAAGCTGGAACTGAGCTTCCACGTCGAGGGCTTCTGGACGGCGGTGCTCGGCGGTCTGATCATCTCGATCGTGTCGTGGGCCCTGAACGTCATCCTCCCCGACGGCAAGGACTGACCGTGGCCATCGGTGACGGCACCCGCGCGGTACGGGCGGGCCTGCCCGACCCCGAGAAGTACGCCCCCACCCTTCCCGGCCCGGTCTTCGCGGCCCACTACCACCTGCCCGGCGAGCCCACCGGTCCTTACACCTACGGCCGCGACGAGAACCCGACCTGGACCCTCCTGGAACAGGCCATCGGCGAACTCGAAGCACCCGCCACCAGACCGGGGGAGTCCGTCGAGACGGTCGCCTTCGCCTCCGGCATGGCCGCGATCTCCGCGGTCCTCTTCTCCCAGCTCCGCGCGGGCGACGCGGTCGTCCTGCCCTCCGACGGCTACCAGGCGCTGCCGCTGGTGCGCGAGCGTCTGGAAGCGTACGGAGTCGAGGTCCGCACCGCGCCTACCGGCGACGACGCCCAGCTCTCCGTCCTCGACGGCGCCCGGCTGCTGTGGCTCGAGACCCCGTCCAACCCAGGGCTCGACGTCTGCGACATCCGGCGGCTGACCGACGCGGCGCACGACGCCGGCGCCCTGGTGGCGGTCGACAACACCCTGGCCACCGTCCTCGGCCAGCGGCCCCTGGAGCTCGGCGCCGACTTCTCCGTCGCCAGCGACACCAAGGGGCTGACGGGGCACGGAGACATCCTGCTCGGTCATGTCAGCGGACGAGACCCGCTGCGGATGGCGGAGGTACGGCGCTGGCGCAAGATCGCCGGCGCCATCCCCGGACCGATGGAGGCCTGGCTCGCCCACCGGTCGCTGGCCACCCTCGCCCTGCGGGTCGACCGGCAGTGCGCCACCGCCCTCACGCTCGCCGAGGCGCTGCGGGGCCACGCGGACGTCACCGGGCTGCGCCACCCCGGGCTGCCCGACGACCCGTCCCACCCCGTGGCCTCCCGGCAGATGCGGCGCTTCGGGTCCGTGGTCTCTTTCGCCCTGCCTGACCGCGACCGGGCGGAACGGTTCCTCGACGCGCTGCGGCTGGTGGACGACGCGACCAGCTTCGGCGGAGTGCGCTCCACGGCCGAACGCCGTGGACGCTGGGGCGGTGACGCCGTACCGGAAGGCTTCATCCGCTTCTCGGTCGGCGCGGAGGACCCGCAGGACCTGGTGGCGGACGTCCTGCGCGCCCTCGACGAGGCGGCCGCGGCCGCCGGGTGAGACCGAAGGGGCGGTCCGAGCCTCCCCCCTCGTGGCTCGGACCGCCCGGTTCCGGGCGGTGGAAGACCGCGTGAACAAGGCTAGTTGACTCTGCGTCAGTGTCCAATCACGGTAGCGACAGAGACCTATCGACTTATTTATAGTTGGACAGTCCTGAGGCGGCGTCAGCCGTCGGACCGTGGAGCCGGTGGCCGGACCGTGGAGCCAGGAGAGGGGCGGGTATGGATCTGTCCCTGCTGCGCACATTCGTCACGGTGCACCGAGCAGGCTCCTTCACCCGGGCCGCCGCCCTCCTGGGTCTCTCCCAGCCCGCCGTCACCAGCCAGATCCGCACCCTCGAACGCCAGCTGGGCCGCCCACTGTTCCTGCGTCGGGCCCGTGGCGTCACCCCCACCACCATCGGCGACGAACTCGCCCACCGGGCCGCCCCCCACCTCGACGCCCTGGTGGAGATCGCGGAGACCGGTCTCGACGAGGAGAGCGGCATCCGTACGCTCCATCTCGCCGGACCTCCCGAGTTCACCTCCCTGCGCGCCCTGCCCGCCCTGACCCCACTGACCTCCCAGGGACTCGCCCTGCGCACCTCCCTCATCGGCAACGCCGAGGAGACCTTGGAGGGGCTCGCCGCCGGCCACCACGACCTGGCCATCGCCACCACCCGCCCCCGCGGCGGACTGCTGACCGCCACTCCCCTCTGCGACGAGGAACATCTGCTGGTCGCCTCTCCGCGCTGGGCGGCCCACCTCGGCCCCGGCGTCCTGCTGCGCAAGGGCGCCGTCGTCCTGGACCAGCTGCCGGTCGTCGAGGTCCACGAGTCGCTGCCGTTCGTGGCCCGCTACTGGGCGACGGTCTTCGAATCCAAATGCGCGGCTGCCGCCACGGTCATCGCCCCCGACCTGCGCGCCGTCCTGGAATCCGCCGCCTCGGGCGCCGGGCTCGCCGTCCTGCCCCGATATCTGTGCGAGGACGCCCTGGAGCAGGGGCGCGTAGTGGCTCTCCTCGACCCTCCCGTACCCCCGCTGCGCACCTATTTCCTGGTCGTACGCACCGGAACACTCGCCCTGCCCCACATCGCACGGGCCCACGACTGGCTGCTGCGGGCGGCCGCCGACTGGTGAGACACCGCCCGGGAACGTTCCCAGGGGTTTCAGAGGGCCTTCCACGGGCCATTTTCATGCCATGACCGAACGTCCAGTGGTCAAGCGCACCGCCCGTGCCATCCTGCTCGACGGCGACGACCTCATCCTGATCAAGCGAACCAAGCCCGGCGTCGATCCGTACTGGCTGACCCCCGGCGGCGGGGTCGAGCCGGGGGACGCCACCGTCGTCGACGCCCTCCACCGCGAAGTGCACGAAGAGCTCGGGGCGAAGATCAGTGATGTGGTGCCCTGCTTCGTCGACACCGTCGAGCACATCGTCGACGGCGGGGTCTCCGGCGTGAAGGTGCAGCACTTCTTCGTCTGCCGCCTGGAGTCGATGGACCCCGCCCAGCGCCACGGCCCCGAGGTCGACGAGCCGTGCGGGGAGTACGAGATCGTACGGGTGCCGTTCAGCCGCGTCGGCATCGCCGCCGTCCATCTCGTCCCGCTGTCGCTGCGCCACTACCTGGACGGCAACATCGAGGGCGTCCGCGCGATGCACGCCCCCGACCTGGGGTGATAAGGCGCGCCGCTAGTCAGCCGCTGCCACGAGCTCTTCGAGGGAGTCGTGGCGGATCCGGTCGGAAGGGATGCCGATGCCCCTGAGCGCGTCGACACCGCTGCGGATCATGCCTACCGGCCCGGAGAGATAGGCGTCGAACTCGTCCCACGGGCCGTACTCCCGCACCGCGTCCGGAAGTTGCTGCGACCGGTGCGCACGGTCGTCGACGATCGTCCGCACGGCGAGCCAGGGATGGGCCTGCTGGAGCCGGAGCATGGTGTCGATGTCGTAGAGGTCGTGGTCGCTGCGCGCGCCGTAGAACACCTCGACCGTGCGCCGCTCGCCGTGCTGGGCGACATCCTCCACCAGCGCCTTGATCGGCGCGATGCCCGTGCCGCCGCCCAGGCAGAGCAGACCGTTGTCGGTGGAGTGGTCGACGGTCATCGACCCGGCGGGCGGGCCGAGCCGCAGTACGTCACCTGGGCGGGCGTGATGCACCAGGGCGTTGGACACCCAGCCGGCCGGGACGGCCTTGACGTGGAAGGAGAGCAGCCCGTCCGGGCGGGGTGCCGAGGCGAAGGAGTAGTGCCGCCAGACACGGGGCCACCAGGGCGTTTCCAGGGAGGTGTACTGCCCGGCGAGGAAGGGGTACGGCTGGTCGGGCCGGACGGTGACCACCGCGATGTCCGGGGTCCGCAGATCGTGCGAGACCACCTCCGCCTGCCACCAGGCCGGAGCGGTCCGCTCGTTCTCCGCCGCGGCGTCGATCATGATCTGCGAGATCGTCGTGTACGTGCGGACCCAGGCGGCCTCACTCTCCTCGTCCCAGGTGGTCGTCGCGTACCGGGTCAGCGCGCCGATCAGGGCCTCGCCGACGGCCGGATAGTGCGAGGCCTGGGTGCCGTACTTACGGTGGCCCCGGCCGAGGTTCCGCAGGTAGTCCGTGAGCACGGCGGGGTTGTCCATGTGCTCGGCCGCAGTCAGCAGTGCCTTGAGCAGCCGGTCACGCTGGGCGTCCATGGCGGCGGGGAAGAGGGCTCGCAGCTCGGGATGGCGGATGAAGAGCAGCGCGTAGAAGTACGAGGTGACCTTGTCCGCGACGGGGGCGATCTCGCCGAGCGTGCGGCGGACAAGAATCGCGTCGGGGGAGCCCTGCTCGGGCCGCGGCTCGGGCTTGGGCTCCGGCCTGGGTTCGCTCCGGGGCCCGGGTATGGGCTCCGGCCGCGGCTCAGGCTCGGGCTCCGGTTCGGGCCGCGGTTCGGCGGAGGCGGGCCAGGAGCCCTGCGGTATGCGGTCCGCGCCGCTGCCCACCGGCCGTATGGCGGTGACGGTGCGGCGCGGCATGGCTATTCGGGGTGGCGTCTCCCGGTCGTCGACCTGCGCGCCCTCGTCGGCCCCCGCTTCCGACGCCGAGGGTGTCGTCCTGGCCGGCGTGGGAGGTTTCCGCGGAGTGAACCAGCCCCCGCCGGTGTGTCCGGTATTGCTTCCGCTGTCGTTGCCGTTGTCGAGAGTGCCGCTGTCGGCCGACGTGGTGGTCGGAGCGTCCATCGTGTGCCTCGCCTCGAACATCTTTCAGTCGGACCGTTGATGACTGTGCCCATGGCTGTCGTCTTCGAAGGATGCCAGGCTTGGCCCTCGCGCCGAACAGAAAGCGGAGATCCCGGGCATTCGCGCCCGCATTCCCGTTAGGCTGCATCCCCTCACGCCCCTGTCCTGGGCTCCCTGAAGGCATGTCGGTCCCCAACAGACCCTGAACTACTGGCGGCGGTGCACCAGTTCATAGGCCTCGCGCAAATCGCCCCCCATATAGGTATACGTGGCGAGTCCGGACAGATGGTGGTCCGCATTCACCGCCACCGCCTGCGGGACCGCCGCGAAAATCTCCGCGTCGGACATGGAATCACCGTATGCAACGCAGTCGTCCAGACTCACCCCGAACTCTGCACACAGCCGGTCCGCGATCTTCACTTTCGCCGCGGCGTTGAGAATCCCCTCCCGGTCCACCGGTGCGGTAAACGGAACCGCAGGCCAGCGGGACCCATGGGCGGCATGAACACCCCAGTCCAGAAGCCGTTCCACAAAGAAGTCGGGGGAGAGCGAAATGACCGCGCAGTAGTCGCCCGCCGCCCTGATCTCCGCCCATACCTCGCGTATTCCGTGCAACCACGGCGCACCCTCGAAGGCCGCCACAACCTGCGCCTCGGTCAGCTCGGCCCACAGCTCCCTGGCCTGGACGGCGAAATCGGCCGGCGCCAGACCCTTGAGTAGGAAGCTCCGCTCCAGCTCGGCGATCTCCTCACTCAGGCCGAGTTGGCGCGAGATCTCCACCGCGGCCGCCGAGCCGCGGATCAGGGTGCCGTCGAGGTCGAAGAGATGCAGTCTGCGCGAGGTCGCCATGTACGCCGAGGCTAGTACGTGCGCGCTTACTCCCGGCGTCAGACGCGGGATGAGAGGTCGGGGCGGGACGGTGTTTCACGTGAAACAAATCCAGCGTCCGGTCCGCCGGGCCATTCTCGTCGTCCATGTCGCCGTCTCCGTGAGCTGGCTGGGCCTCACGCTCGGTCTGCTGGCGCTCGGCATCACCGCGTACACCACCCGCGACTCGTCCCTGACGGATGCGACCTACCGCGCCATGAAGGTTTTCGGCGACTGGCTGCTCGCACCGGCGGCTCTGACCACGCTGGTCAGCAGGCTGGTGCTGGCGCTCGGTACGCCGTGGGGGCTGGCCCGGCACCGCTGGGTCTGGATCAAGTTCTGGCTCACGGTGATCACCGCGGGCGCCACGGTCTTCTCGCTGCGACCGGAGATCGACCGCGCCGCGGCCGCCGGAGTGCCCGACAGCAGCCTGCTCGCCGCGCCCAGCGTGGCCACGGCCGCCTATCTCTTCATGACGGCGATCTCCGTGCTCAAGCCCTGGGGACTGACCCGCCGGGGACGCCGACTACGCGCCTCTGCGGCGTCTCCCGCCCGGCGAAATCGGGTGGACGCGGGATCTTCGCGTCCGACAGCCTCAAGACCATGCCGACACCGCTGCCCGACGCTCCCTCCCCGCTGTCGCTCCCCATCCGCCGGCTGACCCCGGAGGATCTCACCGCCTGCGCCGACCTCTCCGAGGACCGTGGCTGGCAACGCGAAGAACACAAGTGGAGCCTGCTGCTCGCGGCCGGCACCGGTCACGGCATCGACGACCCGTCGGGCAAGGGCCTGGCGACGGCGTGCGTGCTCACGTCGTACGGCTCCGGGGCGGGCGCACACGCCGGGCTCGGGCTGGGCGCCGTCGGCATGGTCCTGGTCGCCGAGCGGTACGCCCGCCAGGGCCTCGGCCGCCGTCTGATGCACCATGTCGTGGCCGAGGCGGGGCCCACGCCCCTCACCCTGCACGCCACACCGGCCGGGCGCCCGCTCTACGAGCAGCTCGGCTTCATCGTGACGGGCCGGGCGGAGATGGTCCGGGGCCGCTTCACCGCCGTGGCCGCCGCTCCCCCGGTCGCCACCCGGCCGGCCACCGCGGAGGACCTTCCGGCCCTTCTGCGCCTGGACGCGGAGGTCTTCGGACTCGACCGGACCCATGTGCTCACCCGCCTGCCCGCCTTCGCGGACCAGCTCCGGGTGGCCGAGGACAAGGGCGAGATCACCGGCTTCGCCGCGGCCTGGCCCAATATGGAGACCCAGGTCGTCGGCCCCTTGATCGCTCGGGACACGGCCACCGCCCAAGCGCTGGTCGCCTCCCTCGCCGCGCACACCGACCGGCCCCTGCGCACGGACATCGACGTACGCCACGAAGAGCTGCTGGCATGGCTGAAGGCGAACGGCCTGGAGCCGATCGCCTTCAACGCGGTGATGACCTATGGCATCCCCGGCCTGCCCGGGGACTGGACCCGCCGCTTCGCTCCCCTCACGGTCGCGGCGGGCTGACGCCCTGCGCCTGCCGGATCAGGTCCGGCCTGCCGGAACGGCCACCGGCTCCGGGGCGCCCGCGGCCACGATCCGGCTGTCCCGGCGGACGTCACGGCGCTCCAGGGCGCTGGAGAGCACCGCGAGGGCGAGCGCCGAGGCCGCAAGTACGGCGCCGACCCAGTTCGGGGCCGTGATGCCGAGACCGGCGGCGATGACCATGCCACCCAGCCATGCGGCCAGGGCGTTGCCCAGGTTGAAGGCACCGATGTTGACGGCCGAGGCGAGGGTCGGGGCGCCGGAGGCCTGGTCGAGGACGCGCTTCTGCAGCGGCGGTACGGTCGCGAAGCCGAGGGCGCCGATGAGGGCGATGGTGACGGCCGCGGCCATCTTGTTGTGGGCAGTGACCGTGAAGAGCGCCAGGACCAGGGCGAGGGCGCCGAGCGAGACGTAGAGCATCGGCATCAGCGCACGGTCGGCGAACTTTCCGCCGACCAGGTTGCCACCCACCATGCCGAGGCCGAACAGGGCCAGCAGCCAGGTGACGGAGGAGTCGGCGAAGCCGGCGGCGTCGGTCATCATCGGCGCGATGTAGGTGATCGCGGCGAAGACACCGCCGAAGCCGAGCACGGTCATGGCCATGGCCAGCAGGACCTGGACGTTGCGGAACGCTGCCAGCTCGTGGCGGAGCCGTACGCCCTCGGGCTTGGGCTGCTCGGGCACCAGCTTGGCGACGCCCGCCAGACCCAGGGCGCCCAGACCGGCCACGATGAGGAAGGTGGCCCGCCAGCCGGCGCTCTGGCCGATGAAGGTGCCGAGCGGCACGCCGACGACATTGGCGACGGTCAGGCCGGTGAACATCATCGCGATGGCGCCGGCCTTCTTCTCAGGGGCGACCAGGTCGGCTGCCACGACCGATCCGATGCCGAAGAAGGCGCCGTGGGCGAGCGAGGCGACGACGCGACCGGCCAGCATCAGCCCGAAGGTCGGGGCGAGTGCGGAGAGCACGTTGCCCACGATGAACAGCCCCATCAGCAGCATCAGCATCCGCTTGCGGGAGATCCGGGTGCCGAGCACGGTCATCAGCGGAGCGCCGAGGACGACACCGAGGGCGTAGCCGGTGACCAGATATCCGGCCGTAGGGATCGAGACATGGAAGTCGTCGGCGACCTCGGGGAGCAGACCCATGATCACGAACTCGGTGGTTCCGATCCCGAAGGCCCCGATGGCGAGGGCGAGGAGCGCGAGTGGCATGGGGTGACACCTTCCCAGAAGTTTGCTCTAGCGCCTTACGAGCGTCCACAATAATTGCAGGCGCTGATTAATTGCAAGCGCGGGCTATTGCGACAGTCGTCTATTCTGGATGCCAGCCGCTCCGGACCGAGGAGAGACCCATGACAGCGACAGACCCGGCACTCACCGCCCTCTCCCAGGGCTGGTGCGCACTCTCTCTGCTCCACGGGAAGATCGAGAGCCACATCGAGCGCGCGCTGGAGACCCGGCACGGGCTGAGCATGCGCGAGTACTCGCTCCTCGATGTCCTCAGCCGCCAGCACAACGGCCCCGGCGGCCACCTCCAGATGAAGCAGGTCGCAGACGCCGTCGTGCTCAGCCAGAGCGCTACCACCCGTCTGGTGACCCGTCTGGAGGACCGGGGGCTGCTCACGCGCTATCTCTGCGACACCGACCGGCGCGGTATCTACACCGATGTCACCGAGGCCGGTCAGCGGCTTCTCGCGGAGGCCCGGCCCACCAACGACACGGCCCTGCGCGAGGCCCTCGACGAGGCGGCCAAGAACCCCGCGCTGGCACCACTGGTCAGGGCTGTCGAGGACCTCCATGTGGCCGCGTGACAAGGCCCCGTAGCCTGCGGTCCATGAGCGATCTCAAGATCAGGCCGGCGACCTCCAGTGACATCCCCGCGATCGTGGCCATGCTGGCCGACGACCCCTTGGGCGCCCACCGTGAGTCGCCGGACGATCTCGCGCCGTACCTCACCGCCTTCGCGCGTCTGGCGCAGGACCCGAACCAGCATCTGGTCGTCGCCGTGCGCGAGGGGCGCATCGTCGGCACGCTCCAGCTGACTGTCATCGCCGGACTGTCACTCCGCGGCACGACGCGAGGGCTCATCGAAGGGGTACGGATCCACGCCGACGAACGCGGCGGGGGACTGGGCACCCAGCTCATCGAGTGGGCCATCGACGAAGCCCGTAATCAGGGCTGCCAGTTGGTCCAACTGACGTCCAACGCCTCGCGCACCGACGCCCGGCGCTTCTACGAGCGACTCGGCTTCACGGCCTCGCACGTGGGCTTCAAGCTGGCTCTCTGAGCGTCGTTCAAGGAAGCCGTCGTACAACAGGGCGCCGGGGGATCGCTCCCCCGGCGCCCTGTTTCACGTGAAACATCGCCGTCGTGCGGCGGCCTCTTCCTACAGACCGCGCCAGCCGCCCTCGTCGACCCCGCCCGGCACCGCCCCGCCCTGCTCGTAGGGCTCCCGGGTGAAGACGAAGGAGCCCAGATCCAGGTGGCTCACGGAGCCGTCCTCCCTTCGCACCACCCGCAGCGTCTCCCCCGCGAAGTAGCCGTCGAGGCCGATCCAGGTGCCGTCAGGCCGCGCCTGGAACCGGGCGTTACGACCGCTGCCCCGCAGCGGCTCCAGCGCCACACCCCCGTCTGCGGCCAGGCGCAGACCGTAGGCGTAGGTGCCCCAGTACCAAGGGCCGGTGAGCGCCAGGAGCTCCGGATCGACCTCAGGGAGCGGGCGCCAAGGCTCGGGGAGGCGCGGCTCCGCGTCCGCGACGATGCGGAGGAGATCGGCGGCGACCACCGGGGCCAGCGGTCCCGAGGTCGCATTGGCGAGCGCGACGCCCGCCACCCCCTCCTCCACGCTCACCCACAGACCGGCGACGAAGCCGGGCAGCGAGCCGCTGTGCCCGACCAGGGTCCGGCCCTCCCCGCGGACGATCTGGAGCCCGAGCCCGTATGTGCCGTCCCATTGACCGGCCTCGGCCGGCGACGCGGGCGTACGCATCTCCTGGAGGGAGCGTGCGCTCAGCACCCGGTCGTCCCCCTCGGCGAGGAAGAGCGCGAAGCGGCACAGATCGTCGGCCGTGGACCAGAGCTGTCCGGCCGGGGCCATCAGCCCCAGGTCCTCGGAGGGCTCGGGAAGCATCACATCGGCCCAGGGGTGCACGGCCCAGCCCCCGGCGTGCGGCGCCTGCGGCTGGGCGCTCGTACGGTGCAGGCCCAGCGGCTGCAAGATCTCGCTCCGCAGCGAGTCCTCCCAGGGCCGCCCGCGTACTGCCTCCACCAGCGAACCGAGCAGTGTGTAACCAGGGTTGGAGTAGTGATGCCGCCGCCCCACGGGATGCACCAGCGGCCGCTCCCCCAGGACGGCGTCCAGCGTCGGCCGGAGCGTCGCAGGGGTGCGCTCCCACCAGGGCGACGGCGTCTCTGCCGCCAGGCCCGAGCTGTGGGCGAGGAGCTGAGCGATCGTCACCTCGCCGACACCGGTGCTCGGAAGGTGCTTGTCCAGCTGATCGTCCAGATCGAGCAGCCCCTCGTCACGCAGCCGCATGACGAGGACTGCGGTGAAGACCTTGGTGATCGAACCGATCCGGTACTGGGTGTCCGCGTCGGGCGCGTGTCCCTCGACACAGCTGCGCGAACCCGCCCAGACGGTCCGCCCATCCCGCCCCACCGCACCGACGAACGAGGGGGCCCGGCCCTCCGACTGGGCCAGGGCGACCCGGTGCAGCAGGGCACGTTCCGTACTCGGCAGAAGTGCTTCAGAAGTCATGCTCCAAGGTCTATACGCGGCCCCTCGCCACGTCGACCGCATTTCCCGTGCGATCCGCCCCAGGGCGGCCGTGTAGGTTCTCAATCTCCGCGGCATAGGCCGAGGCTGTGAGCTGGGTGTTCTCGCGCTGTCTCCGCCATGTCATGCGGCTTGAGTCTCAGATCCGTGGCATTTCCTCGGCAGGCGGCAGCCGATGGGCTCATGGTCTGTGCCGCTCAGTTGTCGAACCGGACTACGGGTCGGACGTTGTCGTCTAACATCACGACGCATGATCACGGTTGCCAGCTGGAACGTTCTGCACCGCGTCCACGCCGAGAACTGGGGCGAGGACGTCCTGAGGCGTTGCCCGGACGAGTCGGAGCGGATCGCCGCGGTCACGGCGTTGCTGGCGGGACGAGACGAGCGCGTCATCGCCCTGCAGGAGGTCAGCGGTGACCAACTGGCCAGCCTCCGGCTTGCGCTGACCGGCCGCACCATCCACGCGTTGAGGTACCCGCGCGTCCCGGCACCGCGCCACGGCACCTGCTCGCTGCGCGACCCCGAGGAGTACCTCGTGCTCCTGGTCGACGGACCGAGCCGGGAGGTCACTGCCGAGTCCTTCGAGGACGACCCGGGGAAGGGCGCGCTCGCCGTCGAAGCCGCCGGAACGCTGATAGTCGCCACGCACGTGAGCGGCGATCAGCGGCACACGCGCCAGCTGGCACGCCTGGCCGAACTGGCCGCCGCTTCCCGGGGATACGCAGCAGTACTTCTCGGGGACTTCAACACCGACCGTGCCACCGTAGCGTCGGCTTTGGGTCCTAGCTTCGCCGTCGCGGACCTCCCGCCAGACGCCCTGCCGACACGGCCGCGCACGTCAGGCTCGACGTCGCAGTGGATCGACCACGTGGTCGTGCGGGGCGCTGTTGTCAGCAACGCAACGGTCGAGAGCACGGAGGGCCTCTCCGACCACAATCTGGTCCGCGCGACCGTCACCATGTGAGCTACCCGCCCCCGCCCCTGGGCAGCGAGCCGGGGAAGAGACGCGACAGCGACTCACCGTCACTTGCTCGACAGGCAACTCCAACCCTGTCAGGGCAGGGCACCCTCACATCGAGGAAGAACGACGATCCCACTCTCGAACGAACGAACTACGTCGCGCCCTGGCAGCGAGTCTCACGACGACGGCATAAGTGCCACCGTTGTGCCATCGGATCTGAGACTGTGCCGCGAAATCTGAGACCCTACAGGCCGCCGGATCAGGTCTGGGCCATGTCCACGAAGCGCGAGTAGTGGCCCTGGAAGGCGACCGTGATCGTGGCCGTCGGGCCGTTACGGTGCTTGGCCACGATCAGGTCCGCCTCGCCGGCGCGGGGCGACTCCTTCTCGTAGGCGTCCTCGCGGTGGAGCAGGATGACCATGTCGGCGTCCTGCTCGATGGAGCCGGACTCACGCAGGTCGGAGACCATCGGCTTCTTGTCCGTACGCTGCTCGGGGCCACGGTTCAGCTGCGACAGCGCGATCACCGGGAGCTCCAGCTCCTTGGCGAGCAGCTTGAGGTTTCGCGACATGTCCGAGACCTCCTGCTGGCGGCTCTCGGCGCGCTTGGAGCCGCCGGACTGCATCAGCTGGAGGTAGTCGATCACGACGAGCTTCAGATTGTTGCGCTGCTTGAGGCGACGGCACTTGGCGCGGATCTCCATCATCGACAGGTTGGGCGAGTCGTCGATGTAGAGGGGGGCCTGCGAGACGTCCGGCATACGCCGGGCCAGCCGCGTCCAGTCCTCGTCCGTCATCGTGCCGGAGCGCATATGGTGCAGCGCCACCCGGGCCTCGGCCGACAGCAGGCGCATCGCGATCTCGTTGCGGCCCATTTCGAGGGAGAAGATCACGCTGGGCAGGTTGTGCTTGATCGAGCACGCCCGGGCGAAGTCCAGCGCCAGCGTGGACTTACCCATGGCGGGTCGGGCCGCGATGACGATCATCTGGCCGGGGTGCAAGCCGTTGGTCAACGAGTCGAAGTCGGTGAACCCGGTCGGCACACCCGTCATCTCGCCGCTGCGGGAGCCGATCGCCTCGATCTCGTCGAGGGCACCCTCCATGATGTCCCCGAGCGGCAGATAGTCCTCGCTGGTGCGCTGCTCGGTGACCGCGTAGATCTCTGCCTGCGCCGAGTTCACGATCTCGTCGACGTCCCCGTCGGCGGCGTATCCCATCTGCGTGATCTTCGTGCCGGCCTCGACCAGACGGCGCAGCACCGCCCGCTCATGGACGATCTCCGCGTAGTACGCCGCGTTCGCCGCGGTGGGCACCGACTGCACCAGCGTGTGGAGGTACGAGGCACCGCCGACGCGGGTGATCTCACCGCGCTTGGTCAGCTCAGCACCGACGGTGATGGGGTCGGCGGGCTCGCCCTTCGCGTAGAGGTCGAGGATGGCCTGGAAGACCGTCTCGTGCGCCGGGCGGTAGAAGTCATGACCCTTGATGATCTCCACGACGTCCGCGATGGCGTCCTTGGAGAGCAGCATGCCGCCGAGCACGGACTGCTCGGCGTCGAGGTCCTGCGGGGGCACCCGCTCGAAGCCGGCGGAGCCGGTGTCCCAGGGGCCGCCGTCGCTGCCCCGGTCGTGCTGGTCGTCCCTGCCCCGCCCGCGTCCACGGCTCTCGCCCCGCTGCCGGGTGACGGGCAGACGGTCACCCGGACCGGTGTCGGCCCAGGGGTCGTCCAAGGGCTCGGGAATGCTCACCCGGCCACCTCCTCCGTCCGCACCGCGGACCTCACCGTGTCACTCTTTCTTACGCCACGGCTCTGACAAAACGAGAGGCTCTACTCCGCTTCTGGCGCGTCGGGCGCCGGACCACGGTAGGCCCGCGGGCACCGTGAGCCAATCTGGTTATCCACAGGGGCTGTGGGTGAAGGACCAGATGCTGTGGAGAACCCTGCGGAACCTGTGCACGGACCGGGGGACAGCCATGTGGACAAACTCATAGCCGACTCGGCAGAGCCCCCCTGACCTGCTGTTTTCACATCCACCGGCTGTGGGGGAGAAAAACTTTTCCCACCAGACCAAGATCAGAACAAACGGCGCACACCCGAAGCTCCACCCTAGCCCTGCGTAAGGACTAGTAAGCCGTTGCATCTCTTACCTGTGGAAGATTAAATTGACCCCATGACACAGGCCCACGCGACCCCCAAGGCCGTCCGCCGGCAACACGACCGCGAGATCATCTCGCTCGCCGTCCCGGCCTTCGGCGCACTCGTCGCCGAGCCTCTGTTCCTCATGGTCGACAGCGCCATCGTCGGCCACCTCGGCACCCCCCAGCTCGCCGGCCTGGCCGTCGCGGCCGCCCTGCTGACCACCGCCGTGAGCGTCTTCGTCTTCCTCGCGTATGCCACCACCGCCGCCGTCGCCCGCCGCGTGGGAGCCGGAGACCTCCCCGCAGCCATCCGCCAAGGAATGGACGGCATCTGGCTCGCCCTCCTGCTGGGCGTCGCCGTCATCGCCGTCACCCTGCCCACCGCTCCCTGGCTCATCGGCCTCTTCGGCGCCTCCGACACCGCCACCCCCTACGCGATCACCTATCTGCGGATCTCCAGCCTCGGTATCCCGGCGATGCTGGTGGTTCTCGCCGCCACCGGCGTGCTGCGCGGACTCCAGGACACCCGCACCCCGCTCTATGTCGCCATCGCGGGCTTCGCCGCCAACGCGGCACTCAACGTGGGCCTGGTCTACGGCGCGGGCCTCGGCATCGCGGGTTCCGCCTGGGGCACGGTCATCGCCCAGTGCGGCATGGCGGCCGCCTATCTCGTGGTGGTCGTCCGCGGCGCCCGACGGCACCAGGCCTCCCTCCGGCCCGACTCCGCCGGGATACGCGCCAGCGCCCAGGCCGGCGTCCCGCTCCTGGTCCGTACGCTTTCGCTGCGCGCGGTCCTGATGATCGCCACAGCCGTCGCGGCCCGCCTGGGCGACACAGATGTCGCCGCCCACCAGATCATCCTGTCGCTCTGGAGCCTGATGGCCTTCGCCCTCGATGCCATCGCCATAGCCGGGCAAGCCATCATCGGGCGCTATCTCGGAGCCGACGACGCCGAAAGTGCCCGACAGGTCTGCCGTCGGATGGTGCAGTGGGGCATCCTGTCCGGCGTGGCGCTCGGGGCGCTGATCGTGCTGGCCCGCCCGCTCTTCATCCCGCTCTTCACCAGCGACACCAGCGTGCAGGACACCCTGCTGCCCGCCCTGCTCGTCGTGGCGCTCTCCCAGCCGATCGCCGGTGTGGTGTTCGTCCTGGACGGCGTTCTCATGGGCGCGGGCGACGGCCCGTACCTGGCGTGGGCGATGCTGCTCACGCTCGCCGTCTTCGCCCCGGTGGCCCTGCTGGTCCCCGCGCTCGGCGGCGGACTGACCGCCCTGTGGTGGGCGATGACCTTGATGATGACCGTCCGGATGGCCACCCTCTGGGCACGGACCCGCTCGGGGAACTGGATCGTCACCGGCGCCACCCGCTGATCCATCCATGGGTGTTTCACGTGAAACATCCCCACCGCGACAGACACGACAGAAGGGCCGCACCCAGGGGTGCGGCCCTTCTGTTCTGCTCAGAGCAGCGCTTACGCGGCGACGACCTCGACGCCGAGCTTCGCGGCAACGTCGGGGTGCAGACGCACGGACACCTGGTGCGAGCCCAGGGTCTTGATCGGCGAACCGAGCTCAACGCGGCGCTTGTCGACCTCCGGGCCACCCGCCGACTTGATCGCCGTGGCGATGTCGGCCGGGGTCACGGAGCCGAAGAGACGGCCGGCGTCGCCGGAGCGAACAGCCAGACGGACCTTCGTGCCCTCGAGCTGAGCCTTGATCTCGTTGGCCTGCTCGATGGTCGCGATCTCGTGGATCTTGCGGGCGCGGCGGATCTGCGCCACGTCCTTCTCGCCACCCTTGGTCCAGCGGATCGCGAAACCGCGCGGGACCAGGTAGTTGCGAGCGTAACCGTCCTTGACGTCGACAACGTCGCCGGCGGCACCGAGGCCAGAGACCTCGTGGGTGAGGATGATCTTCATTTTTTGGTCACCCTTCCCTTAGCGCGCGGTGGACGTGTAGGGCAGCAGCGCCATCTCACGGCTGTTCTTGACGGCCGTGGCGACGTCACGCTGGTGCTGCGTGCAGTTGCCGGTCACGCGGCGGGCACGGATCTTGCCGCGGTCGGAAATGAACTTCCGCAGCATGTTCGTGTCCTTGTAGTCCACGTACGCGGTCTTGTCCTTGCAGAATGCGCAGACCTTCTTCTTAGGCTTGCGCACAGGCGGCTTCGCCATGGTGTATCTCCTGTGTGATCAAGAAGTGGGGGTACGAGCTGCCCCTCGGGCCCGAAGGCTTAGAAGGGAGGCTCGTCCGAGTAGCCGCCGCCGGAGCTTCCGCCCCAGTTGCCCCCGCCGCTCTGCTGGCCGCCACCGGCCGGCGCGCTGGTCGCCCACGGGTCGTCGGCGGGTGCACCGCCGCCGCCCTGCTGGCCACCGCCGGAGTTTCCACCCCAGCTACCGCCGCCGCCCTGCTGGCCGCCACCACCGTAGCCACCCTGGCCACCGCGACCGGTGGTCTTGGTGACCTTGGCCGTGGCGTTCTTGAGGCTGGGGCCGACTTCCTCGACGTCCAGCTCGAAGACCGTGCGCTTGACGCCCTCGCGGTCCTCGTAGGACCGCTGCTTCAGCCGGCCCTGCACGACAACGCGCATGCCTCGCTGGAGCGACTCGGCGACGTTCTCCGCCGCCTGACGCCAGACCGAGCAGGTGAGGAAGAGGCTTTCGCCGTCCTTCCACTCATTGGTCTGACGGTCGAAGGTGCGGGGGGTGGACGCGACACGGAACTTCGCGACCGCCGCACCGGACGGGGTGAAGCGCAGCTCGGGGTCGTCGACGAGATTGCCGACGACCGTGATGACGGTCTCGCCTGCCATTGGATGAACCTCTCGGCGGGATTGCTTCTGGCTGCTTGCTGCTACTCGAACCCGATGACCTCTGAGCTAGACGCTCAGTGGGTCTCGGGACGGAGGACCTTGGTCCGGAGGACCGACTCGTTCAGGTTCATCTGGCGGTCGAGCTCCTTGACGACCGCAGGCTCGGCCTGCAGGTCGATGACCGAGTAGATGCCCTCGGGCTTCTTCTTGATCTCGTAAGCGAGACGACGACGGCCCCAGGTGTCGACCTTCTCAACCTTTCCGTTGCCCTCACGGACGACGGAGAGGAAGTTCTCGATCAGCGGGGAGACAGCGCGCTCCTCGAGATCGGGGTCGAGGATGACCATCACCTCGTAGTGACGCATGTGGAACCCACCTCCTTTGGACTCAGCGGCCACGGTCGTTCCGTGGCAGGAGGGTCGTGATGCGTGAGCAACGGTATCCGCCGCCACTGACAATCCCCCTCAGCGAGTGAGGGCTGCTGGTCAGGACAAGGGCAGACACCGGTGCAGACCGTACAGAGTACCCGCACAGCGGCTTCCGGTTGAAATCCTGAGGCCAAGGGCCGCAATCTGGACACATCGGGTGCGGGCAGAGCTAGGATGCCCGGCCCGCCGGCTAGGCCTGGAGGTGCCCCATGGCTCATGCAATGCGGTCCCGGTCGTCCGTCTCTCTCTTCGCCACCGACGGCAAGCCCCACCCGCTCCAGGACACCCTGGTGGTGGTCACGCTGGTGCTGGGCGCCGTCGCCTTCATCACGGCGATGTTCCACCACCTCCACCTGCTGAGCTCGTGGACAGGACTGATCGGGATCATCACCGGTGCGTACGGGCAGTACATCTCGGAGACGACGCGCGAGCGCTTCCCCCTGATCGTCGGTCTGGGCGCGTCGGCGGTGGGCTTCTTCCTCGGCATGGCCCATGGCGGACTCTTCGGCGGCGTCCTCGGTTAGCGCAGACGGGGCGGATCCTCGGAGGCCGGCCCCGGCGCCGTACGCGGCCAGCCGGGGCGCTCCCCGGTCACAGTAGGCTTCGGCGCGAGAGCCGGAGCCCCTGTACCCATGGGGACACACCTGCCGAGGAGCGCCCCGCATGAGCCTGACCCTGAGGACCATCAGCCGTGAGCAGCATCTGGCATACATCCAGAGCCTGCCCTCGGCGAGCCATTGCCAGGTCCCGGCGTGGGCAGACGTGAAGACGGAGTGGCGCTCGGAGAACCTGGGCTGGTTCGACAAGAACGGTGAGCTGGTCGGCGCCGGTCTGGTCCTCTACCGGCAGCTGCCCAAGATCAAGCGCTATCTGGCCTATCTGCCCGAGGGCCCGGTGATCAACTGGTACGCCCCCAACCTGGAGGACTGGCTGCAGCCGATGCTCGCGCACCTCAAGCAGCAGGGCGCCTTCTCCGTGAAGATGGGCCCGCCGGTCGTCATCCGGCGCTGGGACGCGGGCGCGATCAAGTCGGGCATCCAGGACCCGGACGTGAAGCGGCTGCGGGACGTCGAGGCCACGCACATCGAGCCGCGCGCCTTCGAGGTGGCGGACCGGCTGCGCAAGATGGGCTGGCAGCAGGGTGAGGACGGCGGCGCCGGCTTCGGGGACGTACAGCCCCGCTACGTCTTCCAGGTGCCCCTGGGCAACCGCTCGCTCGACGACGTCCTCAAGGGCTTCAACCAGCTGTGGCGCCGAAACATCAAGAAGGCCGAGAAGGCCGGTGTCGAGGTCGTCCAGGGCGGCTACGAGGACCTCGCCGAGTGGCAGCGGCTCTACGAGATCACCGCGGTCCGTGACCACTTCCGCCCGCGCCCGCTCTCGTACTTCCAGCGCATGTGGACGGTCCTCAACAACGAGGACCCCAACCGCATGCGGCTGTACTTCGCGCGGCACAACGGCGTGAACCTCTCCGCTGCGACGATGCTGGTCGTCGGCGGGCACGTCTGGTACTCCTACGGCGCCTCGGACAACATCGGCCGCGAGGTCCGGCCCTCGAACGCGATGCAGTGGCGGATGCTGCGCGACGCCTACGCGATGGGCGCGACCGTCTACGACCTGCGCGGCATCTCGGACTCGCTCGACGAGTCCGACCACCTCTTTGGCCTCATCCAGTTCAAGGTGGGCACGGGCGGCGAGGCCGTCGAGTACGTCGGTGAATGGGACTTCCCGCTCAACAAGCTGCTGCACAAGGCGCTCGACATCTACATGTCGCGCCGCTGACGGTTCCGTACTCTCGTAGCTCTCGTACATATCTTTGATACACCGCAGCCACCAGAAAGGTTCCGGGCCGGCCATGGCGCTCTCCCTTTACGTCGACACCGCTCGCTGGCGGGCGCACCAGAAGTCCGTGATCGACCAGTTCCCGGGCCTCGTGCCGGTCTGCAAGGGCAACGGCTACGGCTTCGGCCACGAGCGTCTCGCAGACGAGGCGGCCCGGTTCGGCTCGGACATGCTCGCCGTGGGCACCACCTACGAGGCCGCGAAGATCAAGGACATGTTCGGCGGGGACCTGCTGGTCCTCACGCCGTTCCGGCGGGGCGAGGAGCCGGTGCCGCTGCCGGACCGGGTCATCCGCTCGGTCTCCTCGGTCGATGGCGTGCACGCCCTGGTCGGCGCGCGGGTCGTCATCGAATGCATGAGCTCGATGAAGCGTCACGGCATCGGAGAGCACGAACTCGGGCAGTTGCACGCGGCCATCGAGGACGTACGCCTCGAAGGGTTCGCGCTGCACCTGCCGCTGGACCGTACGGACGGGTCGGACGCGGTCGAGGAGGTCATCGGCTGGATGGACCGGCTGCGGGCCGCGCGGCTGCCGCTGCACACGATGTTCGTGAGTCACCTGCGGGCCGAGGAGCAGGCGCGGCTGCAGCAGCAGTTCCCGCAGACCCGCTTCCGCGCCCGTATCGGCACCCGGCTCTGGCTGGGCGACCACGAGGCGACGGAGTACCGCGGCTCGGTCCTCGACGTGACCCGGGTCGCCAAGGGCGACCGCTTCGGCTACCGCCAGCAGAAGGCCGCGTCGGACGGCTGGCTGGTCGTGGTGGCCGGCGGCACGTCCCACGGCGTGGGCCTGGAGGCCCCGAAGGCGCTGCACGGCGTGATGCCGCGTGCCAAGGGCGTGGCCCGGGCCGGCCTGGCGACGGTGAACCGGAACCTTTCGCCGTTCGTCTGGGCGGGCAAGCAGCGCTGGTTCGCCGAGCCGCCGCACATGCAGGTGTCGATCCTCTTCGTCCCCGCGGACGCCCAGGAACCCAAGGTCGGCGACGAGCTGGTGGCCCATCTGCGGCACACCACGACCCAGTTCGACCGGATCGTGGAGCGCTGACCCCTCCCGACCGCCAGCTACTCCCGGACCGCGCCCCACTCCACCCGCGGCCCCTCGACGGCGTGCGCGGCGTGCCGGGGCGGGTGGGCGGCCGGTCCAAGGGCGAAGACGTCCTCGGCCCCGTCCAGCACGCCTCCGGACGGGTCGTCGGCGCCGTCCTGGCGCACCGTGTCCCGCTCCGGCATGAGGATGTCCCGCACGATCAGCGCGCAGATGTAGAGCGTGCCGACCAGGTGCAGGACGATCGCGAACTGGTACCCGTCGGTGGGCAGTCCCTGCTTGTTCCCGCTGGTCGTGAAGGCGAGGTACATCCAGATGCCGAGGAAGTACATGACCTCGCAGGCCTGCCAGATCAGGAAGTCCCGCCAGCGCGGCCGGGCCAGCGCGGCGAGCGGGATCAGCCACAGCACGTACTGCGGTGAATAGACCTTGTTGGTCAGGATGAAAGCGGCCACGACCAGGAACGCGAGCTGAGTGAACCGGGGCCGCCTGGGGGCCATGAGGGCCAGCGCGGCGATCCCGGCACAGGCGAGCAGCATCAGCACGATCGCGTACGTGTTGGCCGTCTCGGGCGCGATCGGCTCACCGGTGCGCTGCGTGATGACCAGCCAGAAGGAGCCGAAGTCCACATTGCGTTCCTGGCTGAACGTGTAGAACTTCTTCCACCCCTCGGGCGCGAGCAGCATCACCGGCACGTTCACCACGAGCCAGGCGCCGGCCGCGCCGAGCACCGCCGTCCCGTACTCCCGCCACCTTCCGGCCCGCCAGCACAGCAGCAGCAGCGGCCCGAGCAGGAGGACCGGGTAGAGCTTGGCGGCGGTCGCGAGCCCGATGAGAATGCCGAAGGCGAGGGCACGGCCGCGCGACCACATCAGCATCGCGGCGGCGGTGAGGGCGACCGCGAGCAGGTCCCAGTTGATGGTGGCGGTCAGCGCGAAGGCGGGCGCGAGCGCCACCAGGAGGCCGTCCCAGGGGCGGTCTCGATGCGTCCGGGCGACGCAGACGGCCATGACGGCGGTGCAGACCATCAGCATGCCCGCGTTGACCAGCCAGTAGATCTGCTCGCGGTGCATCATGTCGGTGCCCCCAGGGGTCAGCCAGGCGGCGACCTCCATGAACAGGCCGGTCAGCACGGGGTACTCGAGGTACTCCATGTCGCCCGAGAGCCGGTCGAAGTACGGGATGAGCCCGTCGGCGAACCCCCGGCCGATGAAGAGATGCGGAATGTCCGAGTAACAGGCGTGCGTGTACTGGGAGCTGGCACCGCGGAACCAGGCCCAGGTGTAACAGGGCAGCTTCTGCACCATGCCGAGCGCAAACATCCCGATCGCCACCAGTGCGACCACGCGTACCGGCGTGAGCGCGCTGCCGCCCGGCCGGGCCCAGCGGCCGAGCGGGCCGCCGATCAGCTCGCTGCCCGCGGCGGCGACCTCGTCCCTCTGGGTGGGGGACACGACCGGACAGTCCTGTTGCGGGCTCGTCTTCTCCAGGCTCGGCATGGGGACATCCTGCCGTACGGCGCCGGAGATACGACCTGGGCCGCCGCTCCCGTGCCCGTACGGAACGTACGGGGCGGGGGCGACGGCCCAGGTCAGCGGGGCGGGTGCGGCGTCAACTCTCCGTTCCGCCGAAGATTCCGCTGCTCGCGCCTTCGTTCTTGCCGGCGTTGCCGTTGCCGGGGCCGCCGGTGTCGGTGCCTCCGGTCGGTGGGCTCGGACTGTCCGACGGCCCGCCGGTGGAGCCGCCGTCGGCGGTCCCGCCGTCCGCGCCGCCGTTGTCGGCGCCGCCCTTGCTGGTTCCGCCGTTGTTGCAGTCCCAGTCCCACACACCGCAGGAGTTACCGGGGCTCGGGCTGGTGGACGCGGACTTCGAGGGAGACGGCGAGGTCGACACCGACGGCGACGGCGAGGTCGACATGGACGGCGTCGGGCTCGGGCTGGAAGCACCGCCACCGAAGACGGCCTCGGCGTTGTCCAGGGACTCCGGCTTGGGGAACTCGATGACCTTCTCGCCCTCGAGCGCGTCGACCATGTAGTCGTGCCAGATCTGGGACGGGAACGACGAGCCGTGGATCTTCGGCTGGTTGCCCGTGCCGAACATCTCCAGGAACTCGCGCTTGGTGTTCTCGGCATTGTCGTCGAAGCGGTACATGTCGATGGCGGTCGACAGCTGCGGCGTATAGCCCACGAACCAGGCGGACTCGTTGCCGTCGGTGGTACCGGTCTTGCCCGCGACGTCCCGGCCGGGGATCGCGGCCTTGCGGCCGGTGCCCCTGGGGTGCTCGACGACGTCCCGCAGCACGTCGGTCACATTGCTCGCGACGGCGGAGGAGAAGGCCTCATCCGCCTTGTCCTCATGCTTGTAGACCTCCTTGCCGCGCTCCTTGACCTTGGTCACGGAGTACGGGTCACGCTGCTTGCCGTTGGCGGCGAAGGTCGCGTACGCGCCGGCCATACGGATGGCGCTCGGGTCGGAGATACCGAGGGAGAACGACGGGACGTCGGACTTGACGAGCGAGGTCTCCAGCAGACCGGCGTCGACGGCGGCCCGGCGGACCTTGTCGATGCCGACGTCCATGCCCAGCTGCACGAACGGGGAGTTCGCGGAGCGGACCATGGCGTAGCGCAGGTCGATGTCCTTGTAGTCCGCGTCGTCGTCGTTGACCTGCAGCCACTCCTTCCCTTCCTCGTTGCGCCAGACCGTGCCGTCGTAGTTCTTGATCTTCAGCTTGTTCTTGCCGCTGTAACGGCTCTTGTCCGGGTCGAGGATGCGACGCTCGCCCTGCGGGTTGCGCACACCGTCGCGCATCGCCGCGGCCAGCACGAACGGCTTGAAGGTCGATCCGACCTGCGCACCGGTCTGGTCGGCGTTGTTGGTGAAGTGCTTGGTGGCGTCGGTGCCGCCGTAGATCGCGACGATCGCTCCGGTCCGCGGGTCCACCGAGGCACCGCCGAACTGGACGTGTGTGTCGGTCTTGGGGCGCTTCACCGGGTCGATGTGCGCGTCGTAGACCTTCTTGACCGCCGTCTCGAGCTTCTTGACCTTGTTCTTGTCGAAGGTCGTGTAGATCTCGAAGCCGCCCTGGGAGAGTTCCCTCTCCCCGATACCCCGGTCGTTGTTGTTGATGAAGTAGGCCTTGGCGAGGCTCACCAGATAACCGGTCTGGCCGCTCAGCTGCGCGCTCTTCTGCGGCTTCTTGGGCATCGGGAACGCCGCGTACTTCGCCCGCTCCTCCGCGGGGAGAAGCTTGTCGTTGACCATCTCGTCGAGGATCCAGCGCCAGCGCTTGGTGGCCCGGTCCAGGTTGTCCGTGGGGTTGGCCTTCGGGTCGATCTCGAGCGCGCCGGCCGGGTCGTAGTACGTGGCGCCCTTGAGCAGCGCGGCGAGGAAGGCGCACTCGCTGGCGTTCAGGTTCTTGGCGTCCTTGCCGTAGTACGTCCGGGCCGCGGCCTGAAGACCGTAGGCGCCACGCCCGTAGTACGCGGTGTTGAGGTAGCCGGCCATGATCTCGGGCTTGTCCAGCTCGTTGCCGACCCGGATGGAGATGAAGAGCTCCTTCACCTTCCGGCTCAGGGTCTGCGACTGGTCGGCGAGCCGGTTGTTCTTCACGTACTGCTGGGTGATCGTCGAGCCACCCTGCGTCTGACCACCCCGGGCCATGTTGAACACGGCGCGGCCGATACCCATCGGGTCGATGCCCGGGTCGGTCCAGAAGGTCTTGTTCTCGGCCGAGACCACCGCGTTCTGCATGGCCTTCGGAATCTGGTCGATCCCGATGATCTGGCGGTTGACCTCACCGCCGGTGGCGGCCATCTGCGTGCCGTCGGCCCAGTAGTAGACGTTGTTCTGCGCCTTGGCGGCCAGATCCTCCTTGGGGATCTCCACCATGGCGTACGCGATCGTCGCCGCGCCCATCAGGCTGCCGCAGAACGCGAGGAACAGGCCGGACGTGAGCTTCCACGACGGCACCCAGCGGCGCCAGCCGTACTTGCCGTATCGCGGATAGTCGATCATCCGCTTCCGGCCGGGCGGCCGCCCGCCACGACCACGACCGGGGCCGCTCTCGTGACCGCCGCCACCCGCACCGGCGCCGCCTCCCTCGGCCGCGCGCCGGCGTCCGCCCCGCTGCGCGGCGCGGCGGGCCTCGGCACGGCCACTGTAGGGGCGCTCCTGACCGTACGGCTCGGAGGGCGATCCTGTACTGACGCCCCGGGCCTGGGATGCCCGGCGGCCTTGCGGCTGCTGGGCTGCGCGCCGGGCCGCGGCACGTCCGCCGCCCTGCGGCTGCGGCGGCTGTTTGCGACGGTGCTCGCTCATCGAACGACTACTCCTCGGGCAGGCGAGTACGCCTGGAAACGGCAGCTGGTTCCGGTCCCCCCGAAATGAATACGGACATGCCCGGCAACGGGCTCATCCGCAGTGCAGCCATGGCACCGAGAGCACTGACGCCCCCTGCCGTCGCATGGTTCCCGGTGGTCTGCATGCCGCACAGACTACGCACGGTCAAAACCCACCTAGCGCTGAAGTTCACCCCAAATCAGGCAACTCGATTACTGCGAATTGACGATGTGACGCCGGTCACGACAGCCCCCCTTGTCGCAGCAGGACCACCGTTCTATCGTCAGGATGTATCGAGTCGATACATCAGAGCGGCATAAGAGTCCTGGACGGCAGAGGAGGCGACGAATGAGCAGGCGCTCCGGGATCCTTGAGTTCGCCGTCCTCGGGCTGCTCCGTGAGGCGCCGATGCACGGCTACGAGCTCCGGAAGCGGCTCAACACCTCGCTGGGGATCTTCCGAGCGTTCAGTTACGGGACCCTCTATCCCTGCCTCAAGACGCTGGTCGCCAACGGCTGGTTGATCGAGGAGCCGGGCAGCGCCCCGGAGGACGCGCTCGCCGCCTCCCTCGCAGGACGCCGCGCCAAGATCGTCTACCGGTTGACGCCGGAAGGTAAGGAGCACTTCGAGGAGCTCCTCACCCACGCCGGGCCGGATGCCTGGGAGGACGAGCACTTCGCGGCCCGTTTCGCCTTCTTCGGGCAGACGGAGCGCGAGGTGCGGATGCGGGTGCTGGAAGGCCGCCGCAGCCGGCTGGAGGAGCGTCTGGAGAAGATGCGCGCCTCTCTGGCCCGTACGCGCGAGCGGCTGGACGACTACACGCTTGAGCTGCAGCGCCACGGAATGGAGTCCGTGGAGCGCGAAGTGCGCTGGCTGAACGAGCTCATCGAGAGCGAGCGGGCGGGCCGGGATCGACGATCCGGGACCGACGCCACCGCTCAGCAGGACAACACATCTGGAGAAACGGGCGGCCTGCCCCGGCACGGGGGCAGTACCCGGCCGGATCCGTCCGACGACACCACCAAGTGAGGCTCTGCGACCTGCAGGGCTTCGTCGAGATCACACAGGGAGCAACCGGAATGGGTTCGGTTCGCGTAGCCATCGTCGGCGTAGGCAACTGCGCCGCCTCGCTGGTGCAGGGCGTCGAGTACTACAAGGACGCCGACCCGGCGACCAAGGTGCCGGGTCTGATGCACGTCCAGTTCGGCGACTACCACGTCGGCGACGTCGAGTTCGTGGCTGCCTTCGACGTGGACGCTAAGAAGGTCGGCCTCGACCTCGCGGACGCCATCGGCGCCAGCGAGAACAACACCATCAAGATCTGCGACGTGCCGTCGACGGGCGTGAAGGTCCTGCGCGGCCACACCCTCGACGGTCTGGGCAAGTACTACCAGCAGACCATCGAGGAGTCCGCCGAGGCCCCGGTCGACGTCGTCCAGGTCCTCAAGGACAAGCAGGTCGACGTTCTCATCTGCTACCTGCCGGTCGGCTCCGAGGACGCCGCGAAGTTCTACGCGCAGTGCGCCATCGACGCCAAGGTCGCCTTCGTCAACGCGCTCCCGGTCTTCATCGCCGGCACCAAGGAGTGGGCGGACAAGTTCACCGAGGCGGGCGTCCCGATCGTCGGTGACGACATCAAGTCGCAGGTCGGCGCCACCATCACGCACCGCGTCATGGCGAAGCTCTTCGAGGACCGCGGTGTCCGCCTGGAGCGCACCATGCAGCTGAACGTCGGCGGCAACATGGACTTCAAGAACATGCTCGAGCGCGAGCGCCTGGAGTCCAAGAAGATCTCCAAGACGCAGGCCGTCACCTCCCAGATCCCCGACCGCGACCTGGGCGAGAAGAACGTTCACATCGGCCCGTCGGACTACGTGGCCTGGCTGGACGACCGCAAGTGGGCGTACGTGCGCCTCGAGGGCCGCGCCTTCGGTGACGTCCCGCTGAACCTGGAGTACAAGCTCGAGGTCTGGGACTCCCCGAACTCCGCGGGTGTCATCATCGACGCCCTGCGCGCCGCGAAGATCGCCAAGGACCGGGGCATCGGTGGCCCGATCCTCTCCGCCTCCTCGTACTTCATGAAGTCCCCGCCGGTGCAGTACTTCGACGACGAGGCCTTCGAGAACGTCGAGAAGTTCATCAAGGGCGAGGTCGAGCGCTAAGCCAGAACTCGGCACGGCACGGGCGTCGCCCGCGCTTCCCCGCTCTTCCTCGGAGAGTCCCCGGACAATGTGTCCGGGGACTCTCCGCATATGTGACGCTTGCCCACATGCCTGTCGTACGTGATCTGCGCGTACTCCTGCGCCTGAAGAACTTCCGCCGCCTGCTCGCCGTACGGCTGCTCTCCCAATGCGCCGACGGCGTCTACCAGGTCGCGCTCGCCACGTACGTCGTCTTCGCCCCGGAGAAGGAGACCTCCCCCGCCGCGATCGCCTCCGCGATGGCCATTCTCCTGCTGCCCTACTCGCTGATCGGTCCCTTCGCCGGCGTCCTGCTCGACCGCTGGCAGCGACGGCAGGTCTTCCTCTACGGCAATCTGCTCCGCGCCCTGCTCGCCACCGGCACGGCGGTACTGATCCTCGTCCCGGTGCCCGACTGGCTCTTCTACGCCTCGGCGCTCTCCGTCACCGCCGTCAACCGCTTCGTCCTCGCCGGACTGTCGGCAGCCCTTCCCCGCGTCGTCGACGAGGACCGGCTGGTGATGGCGAACTCGCTGTCGCCCACGGCGGGCACACTCGCCGCGACCGCCGGCGGTGGGCTGGCCTTCGCGGTACGGCTTGCCGCCGACGACTCTGATGCCGCCGTGGTCCTGCTGGGCGCCCTGCTCTACCTCTGCGCCGCGCTCGCCTCCCTCCGGATGGCACGTGAGCTGCTCGGCCCCGACCCGGAGCTGGTGCAGCCCCAGCTGATGGCGGCGCTTGCCTCCACCGCGCGCGGGCTCATGGCAGGCCTTCGTCATCTGATGGAGCGGCGGCCCGCCGCGCAGGCGCTGACCGCGATGACGCTCATGCGCTTCTGCTACGGGGCGCTGCTGGTGACGGTGCTCATGCTTTGCCGGCACTCCTGGGCCTCGACCGAGAAGGAGGGCCTCGCCCTGCTCGGACTGGCCGTCGCCGTGTCGGGTGCCGGGTTCTTCGCGGCCGCGGTTGTCTCCCCGTGGGCCGTGGGACGGCTCGGGCCCTTCGGCTGGATGATCCTGTGCGCCGCCGCTGCCGCCGTACTGGAACCGAGCCTGGGTCTGCCCTTCGCGCCCACCCCGATGCTGATCGCCGCCTTCGTCCTCGGGCTCACCACCCAGGGCATGAAGATCGCGACCGACACCGTGGTGCAGACCTCGGTCGACGACGCCTACCGAGGCCGGGTCTTCTCGCTGTACGACGTGCTGTTCAACGTGGCCTTCGTCGGCGCTGCTGGAGTCGCGGCCCTGATGCTGCCGTCGGACGGCAGGTCGATCACCCTGGTCACCATGGTGGCCGTTCTCTATGCGGCGGTCGCGTTCCTGCTGTACCGCTGGACACGGCGGAGGCCGTCGGCCCGGTCCGGCGCCTGATACGCCGAGGGGCGATGTTTCACGTGAAACATCGCCCCTCGTTCATCGGCGGCCGGTCATGTTTCACGTGAAACATGACCGGCCCTCGCTCAGTCCTGCGAGGCCCACCAGTCCTTGAGCGCGGCCACGGCGGCGTCGTGCTCCATCGGACCGTTCTCCAGACGGAGCTCCAGCAGGAACTTGTACGCCTTGCCGATGACGGGCCCCGGGCCGACACCGAGGATCTCCTGGATCTGGTTGCCGTCGAGGTCGGGACGGATGGCGTCCAGCTCCTCCTGCTGCTGGAGCTGGGCGATGCGCTCCTCCAGGCCGTCATAGGCGCGGGAGAGAGCAGCGGCCTTGCGTTTGTTGCGCGTGGTGCAGTCCGAGCGGGTGAGCTTGTGCAGCCGGGACAGCAGCGGGCCGGCGTCACGGACATAACGCCGTACGGCGGAGTCGGTCCATTCACCCGTGCCGTAGCCGTGGAAGCGCAGATGCAGCTCCACCAGCCGCGAGACATCCTTGACCAGCTCGTTGGAGTACTTGAGAGCGGTCATCCGCTTCTTGGTCATCTTCGCGCCGACCACCTCGTGGTGGTGGAACGAGACCCGCCCGTCGCTCTCGAAGCGCCGGGTGCGGGGCTTGCCGATGTCGTGCAGCAGCGCGGCGAGCCGCAGCACCAGATCAGGCCCGTCCTCTTCGAGGTCGATGGCTTGCTCGAGCACGATCAGTGAGTGGTCGTACACGTCCTTGTGCCGGTGGTGCTCATCGCTCTCCAGCCGCAGGGCGGGCAGCTCGGGCAGCACATGATCGGCGAGGCCGGTGTCTACGAGGAGGCCGAGGCCCTCACGGGGGTGGGCGGAGAGGATCAGCTTGTTGAACTCGTCCCGGACCCGCTCGGCGGAGACGATCTCGATGCGCTCGGCCATCTCCTTCATGGCGCTGACGACCTCCGGGGAGACCGTGAAGTCCAGCTGAGCGGCGAAGCGCGCGGCCCGCATCATGCGCAGCGGGTCGTCCGAGAAGGACTCCTGCGGGGTACCGGGAGTACGCAGCACCCGGGCGGCGAGGTCTTCCAGACCACCGTGCGGATCGATGAACTCCTTCTCCGGAAGCGCGACCGCCATCGCGTTGACCGTGAAGTCCCGGCGGACGAGGTCCTGCTCGATGGAATCGCCGTAGGACACCTCAGGCTTACGGGAAGTGCGGTCGTACGCCTCCGACCGGTACGTCGTGACCTCGATCTCGAAGCGCTGCTCGACGCCGTCGACCCGGGCGTTCTTCTGGCAGCCGACCGTGCCGAAGGCGATCCCGACCTCCCAGACGGCGTCGGCCCAGGGCCGGACGATCTTCAGAACGTCCTCGGGGTGTGCGTCGGTGGTGAAGTCGAGGTCGTTGCCGAGCCGGCCGAGAAGGGCGTCCCGTACCGAGCCGCCGACCAGCGCGAGGCCGAACCCGGCCTCCTGGAAACGGCGGGCGAGATCGTCGGCGACAGGGGACACGCGCAGCAGCTCACTGACCGCTCGACGCTGCACCTGGCTCAGTGCGGTGAGGTTGTCTTCGTTGGCGTTCGGCACAACAGAAAAGGGTACGTGCCCCGGCCGACCGGAGCGTCCGCCTTTTCGCCGGGCCCGGGACCCGTTTGCGATCACGTGGAGCAGTCCGCGGCACTTCGCCACAGCGTGCCTCGTTACCATGCGTGGACACAGCAACCGACAACCACCGGCACCACTGACAACGACGAGGGATGGGCGAACGCGTGGCCGAGGCGGCAGACATCCAGGGCAACGGTCCCTCTCCTGCCCGTCGGTGGCTGCTGCGCGCGGCCTCCCTGATCGCCGGCGCGCCCCTGCTGGCCGGCCTGCTGAACGGGCCCGCGGCGCCCTCCGCGGCCGCCGAGGAACCCTCCGGCTCCCGTACCGTCGATGTGTCCCTGAACACGTTCTCCCCGAGCGCCCCGGTGAAGGGGGACACGCTCACGATCAGCGGCACGGTCACCAACAAGAGTAAGCAGACCGTCACGGACGGCCATGTGGATCTCCGCGTGGGGCCCCCGTTGAGCAACCGCAGCTCGATCGACGAGGCGGCGTCCCGCACCGGTTTCCGGCCCGGGAGCGACCCGGGCGTGCTCGACGACGCCTACACCGTGAAGCTGCCGCCGCTCGGCGCCGGGATCAGCGAGGACTTCACGATCGCCGTCCCGGTCGACAAGCTCGGCCTCGACGACGAGGGGGTCTACCAGGTCGGTGTCTCCCTGTCCGGGCAGACGCAGAACCAGCCCGGGGACCGGGTTCTCGGCATCGAGCGCACGTTCCTGCCCTGGCAGCCCGAGGCCGTCGAGAAGAAGACCCAGCTGACCTATCTGTGGCCGCTCATCTCCTCGGCTCATCTGTCCGCGGAGACAGGCTCCGACGACCAACAGACCCCGGTCTTCGCCAACGACGACCTGGCCGCCGAGCTTGCCCCCGGCGGGCGCCTGGAACGAATGGTCTCGCTGGGCAAGGAACTCCCCGTCACCTGGGTGATCGACCCGGACCTGCTCGCCACCGTCGACGCGATGACCAGGAACTACCGCGTCAAGGAGGGCACGGGCGAGGTCGCCGGAAAGAACCAGGCCGTCGCCGAGCAGTGGCTCAGCGCCCTGGAGAAGGCTGTGGAGGGCCGCAAGGTCGTCGCGCTGCCCTTCGCCGACCCCGACCTGGCCTCCCTCGCTCACCGGGGCAGGGACGTCTCCGGCTCGCTGAGGCATCTCCAGCCCGCGACCGCGGTGGCCGAGACGACCGTCGAGACGATCCTCCACGTCAAGCCGTCCACCGACTTCGCCTGGCCGGTGGAGGGCGCGATCGACCCGTCCATCGTGGATGTGGCCACCTCGGCCGGCGCGCACAAGGTGATCGCGCGCAGCGACAGCCTCCGGGACGATCTGTCGTACACGCCCAGCGCCGCGCGCCCGATCGGCGGCGGCAGGACCGCGATCGTCTCGGACGCCTCGCTCTCCACGGTCTTCCAGGGCGACATGTCGCAGGCGGAGCCCTCCACCCTGGCCGTGCAGAGGTTCCTCTCCCAGACCCTGGCGCTCACCCAGCAGGTGCCGGACAAGCAGCGCAGCATCGTCGTCGCCCCGCAGCGGATGCCGTCCGCCGCGCAGGCACAGACCATGGCGACCGCCATGGCGGGACTGTCCTCGCAGCGCTGGACCGAGCCCGTCGACCTGATCGCGGCCGCCGCCGTGAAGCCGGACGCCGACGCCACCACGAAGGTGCCGAGCTCCTCCGACTACCCCGACAGGCTGCGCAAGCGGGAACTGCCGGTCCAGGCGTTCCACGACATGAAGACCACCCAGGAGACCCTGGACAACTTCAAGGTCATCCTCACCGCGGCGTACCGCGTGGTGACGCCCTTCGGCAACGCGATCAGCCGTGAGATGTCGGCGTCCTGGCGCGGCGATCCCGCCGCGGCGGCCGGCTACCGCACCGATGTGCTCGACGACCTCAAGGGCCTGACCACCGAGGTCAACCTGATCGAGAAGTCGGACCTGACGCTCTCCGGCCGCAGCGCCACCATCCCGGTGACCGTCCAGAACAAACTCCTGCAGGGCGTCGACAACCTGGTTCTGCGCCTGGAGTCCACGAAGCCCACCCGTCTGAAGCTCAACGACGGCAAGACGATCGCCAAGCAGCCCGTCAAGATCAACGGTGGGCACAGCCAGTCGGTGAAGTTCACGGCCTCCGCCAACGCCAACGGCCCCGTGCCGATGACGGCCCAGCTGTTCACCGCGGACGGCAGGCCCTACGGTCGTCCGATGACCTTCACCGTGAAGGTCTCCGAGATCACCCCGACCGTGATGCTCGTCCTCGCCGGCGGTGTCCTGCTGCTCGTCCTCGCGGGCATCAGGATGTACACCCAGCGCAAGCGCGCCGCCGAGCGAGAGGCGGCGGAGGAGTCCGCGGCCGAGGACGGGACCGGGGATCCGGTGGCACAGGACGGGCCCGCCCAGGACGGCGATCCCGAGCAGCCGAGTGACCCGACACCGGACACCGGCCCCGAAAGCGGCGACCCGTCGGGCACGGGTGAGAAAGTGGACCGTTGAGCGATGTCGTGGCCGGTCGGCCGGGGACGATGAGGTGGGGTAACCATGAACGCGCCGTACGACGGTGACCGCGGGCAGGGCGCGGGCGGCGGCACCGCGCCTTCCCCCGGGTCGCCCCAGGCTGCACCGGGAGCGGGCCAGGTGCCCCATCCATCACCGCCGCCCGCTCCGGACCCGTACGTCCAGGACGCCTACAGCCACGACCCGTACCGGGCACAGGACCTGTCCGCCCAGGACCCGGTGGGCGAGGCGCTGTACGACCGCGCTGCCCACCCCCCGCCGCCGCCGGGCACCTATCCCGAGCCGCAGCCGCTCTACCAGCAGCCGGCGGCGCCCCAGCACGCCCCGGACCCGCGGGTGTGGGCCCAGACACCCGCGCCCGAGCCCGACGGGCCCTCGCGCCACCTCCCGTACGGCGACGACCCGCGGACGGTTGAGTTCACCGGCGTCGACGACCTGGTCACCCGGGCTGGCGAGGAGCAGCCGGAGCCGGACGCGTTCGCCCATCTCTACCGCGACCAGCAGACCCCTGGGCAGCCCTCCCAGCCCGCGCAGGTCCCCGCGCCCGCCTCGCCGCCACCGGCGGCTCCGAAGAAGTCGGGAGGCCGGGCCTCGGGTCTGCTGAAGTCGAGCGCCGTGATGGCGGCCGGCACTCTGGCCTCCCGTCTCACCGGCTTCGTACGCAGCCTGGTGATCACCGGCGCCCTGGGCGCCGCCCTGCTCGGTGACACCTACACCGTCGCCTACACCCTGCCGACGATGATCTACATCCTCACGGTGGGCGGCGGTCTCAACTCGGTCTTCGTGCCGCAGCTGGTCCGTTCCATGAAGAACGACGAGGACGGCGGCGAGGCCTACGCCAACCGGCTGCTGACCCTCGTCATGGTGGCCCTCGGCGCCATCGTGGCCGTCGCGGTGTTCGCGGCCCCGCTGTTGATCCGCGCGATGTCGAGCACGATTGCCGACGACCAGGCGGCCAACAGCGTCGCCGTCACCTTCGCCCGCTACTGCCTGCCCACCATCTTCTTCATGGGTGTGCATGTGGTGATGGGTCAGATCCTCAACGCGCGTGGCAAGTTCGGCGCGATGATGTGGACCCCGGTCCTCAACAACATCGTCATGATCGTCACGTTCGGCCTCTTCATCTGGGTCTACGGCACCTCCGCCGAATCCCAGCTGGGCGTCCAGACCATCCCCGACGAGGGCATCCGCCTCCTCGGCATCGGCACCCTGCTCGGTCTGGTGGTCCAGGCCCTGGCGATGATCCCCTACCTCCGCGAGACGGGCTTCCGCTTCCGCCCCCGCTTCGACTGGAAGGGCCACGGCCTCGGCAAGACGGTCAAACTCGCCAAGTGGACCGTGCTGTTCGTGCTCGCCAACCAGGCGGGCGTCCTGGTCGTCACCCAGCTCGCCACCGCCGCGGGCGAGGCGTCCGGCAAGGACGGCACCGGCTTCCTCGCGTACTCCAACGCCCAGCTCATCTGGGGCATGCCGCAGGCCATCATCACCGTCTCCGTCATGGCCGCCCTGCTGCCCCGGATCTCCCGCGCCGCCCACGACGACGACCCGGGTGCGGTCCGCGACGACATCTCCCAGGGACTGCGTAACTCGGCCGTCGCGATCGTGCCGGTGGCCTTCGCGTTCCTCGCGCTGGGTGTGCCGATGTGCACCCTCCTCTACGCCTCCAGCGGCGTCGAGGCCGCCCGGAGCATGGGCTTCATCCTCATGGCCTTCGGCCTCGGCCTCATCCCGTACTCCGTGCAGTACGTCGTGCTGCGCGGCTTCTACGCCTATGAGGACACCCGGACGCCCTTCTACAACACGGTCATTGTGGCGGCGGTCAACGCGGCCGTCTCCGCGGGCTGCTACTTCGTGCTGCCGGCCCAGTGGGCCGTCGTCGGCATGGCCGGTGCCTACGGCCTCGCCTACGCCGTGGGCGTGGGCGTCGCCTGGCGCCGGCTGCGCAACCGCCTCGGCGGCGACCTGGACGGCGCCCATGTGCTGCGCACCTACGCCCGGCTCTGCCTCGCCGCACTGCCCGCCGCGGTCCTCGGCGGTGCGGCCGGCTTCGGTGTCCTCACCGCCCTCGGAGAAGACGCACTTGGTTCCCTCGCCGCGCTCTTCGCCGGCGGTCTGGTGCTGGCCGCCGTCTTCTTCGTCGCGGCGAAGCGGATGCGCATCCAGGAGCTCAACTCCATGGTCGGCATGGTGCGCGGTCGGCTCGGTCGCTGAACCGCAACCATCCCGCACAACCCTCGTCGGCTGCCGTGTGTCGTGCATAGCGCCGGACTGTGGGCACAATTGGCATGGCGTTGAATATGCGCAACGGATGGGGAGGCAGGAACGACGGTGGCGGAACGTAGCACGGCTGCCGTCGACGTGGCCGACAGCAGCGGGGACGACCCGCTGACCGCCAAGGCGGACAAGGCCGCGACCGACGGGGTGGCACAAGCGCAGGACGCGGCGGAACCGACCGCGCAGGACGAAGGCGACGACGAGCCCGGCGGTGAGCAGCCGGCTCTGGTCTGCCCCGAACTGCACAGCGGCCACAAACTCGCCAGACGCTACCGGCTGGAGGAGTGCGTCACCCGTCTGGACGGTTTCAGCAGTTGGCGCGCCGTCGACGAGAAACTGCGCCGCGCCGTCGGGGTGCATCTGCTGTCCGCGGACCACCCCCGGGCTCGCTCGGTGCTGGCCGCGGCCCGTTCCTCGGCGCTGCTCGGCGACCCCCGCTTCGTGCAGGTCCTCGACGCCGTCGAGGAGAACGACCTCGTCTATGTCGTCCACGAATGGCTGCCGGACGCCACCGAGCTCACCGGGCTCCTGGCTTCCGGACCGCTGGGGCCGCACGACGCCTATCAGCTCGTCACCCAGGTCTCCCAGGCCATGGCCGCCGCCCACCGCGAGGGGCTGGCCCACCTGCGGCTGACGCCCAGCGCCGTCCTGCGCAGTTCGACAGGCCAGTACCGCATCCGAGGACTGGCCGTGAACGCCGCGCTGCGCGGGATCAGTTCCGACAGCCCGCAGCGCACCGACACCGAAGCGATCGGCGCTCTGCTGTACGCGGCGCTGACTCAGCGCTGGCCGTACGACAGCGACGCCTACGGCCTTCGGGGCCTTCCCAAAGGCGTCGGACTCATCGCCCCCGACCAGGTGCGGGCGGGCGTGCACCGAGGCCTCGCCGAGATCGCCATGCGCGCCCTGGCCAACGACGGAGCCACCGCGTCACGCCAGGAACCTCCGTGCACCACCCCCGACGAGCTGGCCAAGGCCGTCGCCGCGCTGCCCCGGATCCGTCCGCCGGAGCCCGAGTTCACCCCCCCGGCGGAGTACCAGCGCACCACGTATCAGCAGGGCACCTACGGGCGTCCGCAGCCCCGTCCCGGTGTCACCGTCACCCAGCCCGTGGCGCCCCCGCCACCGCCGCTGCAGAGCCGTGCGGGCAAGGTCCTCAAGTGGGCGGTCTCCGCTCTGCTCATCGCCGCGCTTGGCCTGGGCAGCTGGCAGGTGGCGGACACGCTGCTGGACGGGCGCAAGAAGACCACCACCCCGGAAGACACGGCGCCGGCGAACGGCGACGAGAAGCCGCAGAGCACTCCGGCGCCCGGCAAGCCGGTCTCCATCTCCGAGGCCCAGGACTTCGACCCGCTTGGCAACGGCAACGAGAACGCCCAGAGCATAGAGAACGCCTACGACGGAGATCCTCAGTCGTTCTGGCAGACGGCTAACTACGCCAGCGCGGACTTCGGCCAGCTCAAGGAAGGCGTGGGGATCGTTCTGGATCTCGGCAAGCCGCAGCAGGTCGGTTCCGTAGGGGTCACCTTCAAGGGCGCGACCTCCGTGGAACTGAGGGCCGCCGCGGCCGACGCAGCCTCCCAGCCGACGACGCCGGACTCCTTCACCAAGATCGCCCACGGATCCGGGAGCCAGGTGACACTCAAGCCCGGCAAGCCCGTGACGACGCGGTACGTTCTGGTATGGCTCACCGAGCTTCCGGCGAACGACGGCGGATTCCGCGGAAAGCTCTCGGACATCAAGATCACCAGCTGACGGCACCAGGGGAGGGGGCGCACCGTTGGACCAGGCCACACCCGGCGACCTGAGCGACCAGGATCTGCTGGCGCGCCACGTCGCCGGCGATCCGGATGCCTTCGGCGAGCTCGTACGCCGCCATCGCGACCGGCTCTGGGCCGTCGCCCTGCGGACCCTGGGGGACCGCGAGGAGGCCGCGGACGCCGTCCAGGACGCGCTGGTCTCCGCCTTCCGGGCCGCTCACACCTTCCGCGGTCAGTCCGCCGTCACCACCTGGCTCCACCGGATCACGGTCAACGCGTGTCTCGACCGCGCCCGCAAGGCCGCCTCGCGCAAGACCTCGCCGGTGGAGGACACCGAGCGGCTCGAGCAGCTCCTGGAGCCCCACGAGTCCGCCGAGGCCCCCGCGGAGCGACAGGATCTCCACCGGGAGCTGCTCGCGGCACTGGCGAAGCTTCCCCCCGACCAGCGGGCGGCGCTCGTGCTGGTGGACATGCAGGGCTACCCCGTGGCTGAAGCCGCCCGAATCCTCGATGTCCCCACCGGGACGGTGAAGAGCCGCTGTGCCCGCGGCCGTGCCCGGCTCCTGCCGATGCTCACTCATCTGCGCGCCGACTCCATGGATAGCGGCGGTCCTGACCGGGGAAGGAACCGGACGCCGGGGACATCCGTCCCACCGGTGTCGGGACCAAGGGAAACGGGACCAAGCGGTCCTGCTGCTGTGAAGGGCGGAGGTGGGCGCACGTGACATCGACGATCGACACGGCTCAGCACCCGGACGTCTCGGAGATCTCCGACCTCACCGAAGGGCTGCTCCCGCCGTCCCGCACAGCCGATGTACGACGCCACCTGGACGGCTGCGCGCTCTGCGCCGACGTACGCACCTCCCTGGAGGAGATCCGCGGCCTGCTCGGCACCCTCCCCGGCCCCGCCCGTATGCCGGCCGAGATCGCCGGCCGAATCGACGCCGCGCTGGCCGCCGAGGCACTCCTGGACGCCACCGCCCCCGACTCGTCGACGCATGTTTCACGTGAAACATCGACCGACACCTTCGAACCCCGCCCCGAGGTGGTCGGCTCTCCCGCGCCTTCCCCCACACCCGCCCACCGCCCGGCAGGGCATCCGCGCGCGGCCACCGGTCCCGGACGCACGCAGCGGACCCGGCGCCGCCGGGTCGCCGCACTGAGTGCCGTACTCGGCATGGCTGCCGTCGGAGTGAGCGTGCTGCTCCTCCAGACCACCCAGGGCCCCGGCGGAAGCGCCGGTGACACCAAGACCTCGGTGAGCGCCCCGGACAGCCTGACCTTCGCCGGAGAGAAGCTCTCCGGTCGCGTCCATGGGCTACTGGCCGACGAGGCGACGGCCACCAAGGAATCGGAACAGGGCTCCTCGTTCTCCACCGAGACCGGCCCCGACAAGACCAAGCTCGCCAAGGATCCGGCCGTCCCGCCCTGCATCCAGGCAGGCATCGGCCGCAACGATGCCGCTCTGGGCATCGAGCGAGGCGTGTATCAGGGTGAACAGGCCTATCTCGTCGTCCTCCCCCACCCCACGGATAGTGGCCAGGTCCAGGCCTACGTCGTGGACGCCACCTGCGTAGACACCGGCGGATCCGGCAAGGCGGAGATTCTGGTGAGCCACGCGTACCCTCGCTCCTGACCCACACCGCCGCGCCTCCGGGCGGTCCGGGAATGCTCGCCCCTTAGGATCCGTTGGGTGGGGTGAGAGTCATTGACCCGGCCCCGTAGGCAGTAGGCAGTCTGCAGAGACGAGGAAGAAACCCGTGAGCGACGTCCGTAACGTGATCATCATCGGCTCCGGGCCCGCGGGTTACACCGCTGCGCTCTACACAGCGCGTGCGTCGCTGAAGCCGCTGGTCTTCGAAGGTGCCGTCACCGCCGGTGGCGCGCTGATGAACACGACCGACGTGGAGAACTTCCCCGGCTTCCGCGACGGCATCATGGGCCCCGACCTCATGGACAACATGAGGGCCCAGGCGGAGCGCTTCGGCGCCGAGCTCGTTCCGGACGATGTGGTCGCCGTGGACCTCACGGGCGACATCAAGACCGTGACGGACACCGCCGGGACCGTCCACCGCGCCAAGGCCGTCATCGTGACGACCGGCTCCCAGCACCGCAAGCTCGGTCTCCCCAAGGAGGACGAGCTGTCGGGCCGCGGTGTCTCCTGGTGCGCCACCTGCGACGGGTTCTTCTTCAAGGACCAGGACATCGCCGTGGTCGGCGGCGGCGACACCGCGATGGAGGAGGCCACCTTCCTCTCCCGGTTCGCCAAGACCGTCACCATCGTCCACCGACGTGACACCCTGCGCGCCTCCAAGGCCATGCAGGACCGCGCCTTCGCCGACCCGAAGATCAAGTTCGCCTGGGACAGCGAGGTCGCCACGATCCACGGCGACCAGAAGCTCTCCGGTCTGACGCTGCGCAACACCAAGACCGGCGAGACGTCCGAGCTCCCGGCGACGGGTCTGTTCATCGCCGTGGGCCACGACCCGCGCACCGAGCTCTTCAAGGGCCAGCTGGACCTGGACGACGAGGGCTACCTGAAGGTCGACGCTCCCTCCACGCGCACCAACCTGCCGGGCGTCTTCGCCGCCGGCGACGTGGTGGACCACACCTACCGCCAGGCGATCACCGCCGCAGGCACCGGTTGCTCCGCCGCGCTCGACGCCGAGCGTTTCCTGGCCGCGCTCGCCGATGGCGAGAACGCCGCCGAGCCCGAGAAGACCGCCGTGGTCTGACCTCGCCCCCGCCCCACCCCACACCCCGCGAAGTGAAGGAGGCCGCCGTGGCCGGCGCCCTGAAGAATGTGACCGACGCTACCTTCGAGGACGACGTCCTCAAGAGCGACAAGCCTGTCCTGGTGGACTTCTGGGCCGCCTGGTGCGGGCCGTGCCGCCAGATCGCCCCGTCGCTCGAGGCCATCGCTGCCGAGCACGGCGACCAGATCGAGATCGTCAAGCTCAACATCGACGAGAACCCGGCCACGGCCGCCAAGTACGGCGTGATGTCGATCCCGACGCTGAACGTCTACCAAAACGGTGAGGTCGCCAAGACCATCGTCGGTGCCAAGCCGAAGGCCGCGCTCCTGCGCGACCTCGCCGGCTTCATCGACGAAGAGGCCAAGGCCTGACGCCTTCGCTGTTTCACGTGAAACATGAACGGCCCGCCCCTGGACAGGGGCGGGCCGTCGCCGTTTACGCCGAACGCTACAGCGGCCGCAGAGCGGGCTCCTTCTGCACGGCTCCCAGGAGACGGTCCAGCGCCAGCTCGACGTCTTCCTTCCAGGACAGCGTCGTCCGCAAATCCAGCCTCAGCCGCGGATAGGTGGGGTGCGGGCGGACCGTTTTGAAGCCGACAGCCAGCAGATGGTCCGCCGGCAGCACACAGGCAGGCTCCTTCCAGCGGGCATCCGCAAAGGCCTCGATGGCCTTGAACCCCCGCCGCAGCAAGTCTTTGGCGACGGTCTGCACCATCACCCGGCCCAGCCCCTGCCCTTGATAGCCCGGCATGATCCAGCCCGTCATCAGCTGAACGGCGTCCGGAGCGACGGGACTCGTAGGGAACGCCAGGGAGCGCGGTACATAGGCGGGTGGTGCGTAGAGGACGAAGCCGACCGGCACATCATCGACGTAGACGACCCGGCCGCAGGATCCCCACTCCAGCAGGACCGCGGAGATCCAGGCTTCCTTCTCCAGTTCGGGCGTGCCCGCCTTTACCGCGGCTTCCCCGCTGACCGGATCAAGTTCCCAGAAGACACACGCGCGGCAGCGCTTGGGAAGGTCCGGAAGGTTGTCCAGCGTGAGCGGTACGAGCCGACGGCCCAAGGCTGATCCTCACTTCCTTTACCGGCCGCATCACGCGCGGCGGACAGCGCGCTCCGCTCCTGGATCAGACTGCCGATGAATCCACCGACCGCTCCCAGTCCCAGGGCTGCTGTCACCATGTGGCTGCGGCTCACCTCTCGCATGCCCGCGCCTTCCTCTGAGATGGCTGACGGATGCGCCTACCTCAACGCATCGTATCCAGCGGGCGACGACCCGCATACCGTACGAGAGCAAAGGGCGGGCCGTGTTCCGGTAACGACCGGACACGACCCGCCCTCAGCTCATACGAACGGCTCAGCGCTCGCCGTCCTCCTCCGTGTTCTGCTCGGAGAGCCCCTGCTCCAGGACCCGGCCCTCACCGGGCGCCAGGGTGCCGAGAATCCTCTCCAGATCCTCCATCGAGGCGAACTCGACGACGATCTTTCCCTTCTTCTGCCCGAGATCGACCTTCACCCGGGTCTCGAAACGGTCCGAGAGCCGTGAGGCGAGATCGTTCAGGGCGGGGGAGACACGGGCACCGGCCCGCGGGCCCTTCGGCTTCGTCGCCACGGTGGGCTCGGAGCCCATCAGCGTCACGATCTCCTCGACGGCCCGCACCGAGAGCCCCTCGGCCACGATCCGGTACGCCAGCTTGTCCTGCGCCTCCGGGTCCTCGACCGCGAGCAGCGCACGGGCGTGACCGGCGGACAGCACACCGGCCGCCACCCGACGCTGCACCGGCGGCGACAGACGCAGCAGACGCAGGGTGTTGGAGACCTGCGGGCGCGAACGCCCGATCCGGTCCGCCAGCTGGTCGTGGGTGCAGTTGAAGTCCTTGAGCAGCTGGTCGTAGGCCGCGGCTTCCTCCAGCGGGTTCAGCTGAGCTCGGTGCAGGTTCTCCAGGAGCGCGTCCAGGAGGAGCTTCTCGTCCTCGGTGGCGCGGACGATCGCCGGAATCCGCTCCAGACCGGCCTCGCGGCAGGCCCGCCAGCGACGCTCACCCATGATGAGCTCGTAGCGCTCGGGAGCGAGCTGTCGTACGACCACGGGCTGGAGCAGGCCGACCTCCTTGATGGAGGTGACCAGCTCGGCCAGCGCGTCCTCGTCGAAGACCTCACGGGGCTGGCGCGGGTTGGGGGTGATGAAGTCCAGCGGCAGCTCAGCAAAGTGCGCTCCCGCCGGGCTCTCCTCCGGGACCGGCTCCGGCTCCGGCGGCGTCATGACCGCCGCATCCGGCGACTGCGGGCTCTGCGGAAGGGTCGCGACCTTGGCCGCGGCGACACCCCGCTCCGCCGTCAGGGCCGGAAGGGAACCTGGAGAGGTGGAGCCCACTCCGACCGCGGCCGCCGGGCGCTCCTGGGGAGCGGCGGGGATCAGGGCACCGAGCCCACGCCCCAGCCCTCTACGTCGCTCGCTCACTGGATCCCCTCCGACATGCTTCGCTGGTTGTTCTGGCTGCCCACATGGGCGTGCTGCGGGTCGTAGTGCACTCCGACTCCACGCAGCGCGATCTCCCGGGCCGCTTCGAGATACGACAACGAGCCACTGGAACCCGGGTCGTAGGTGAGCACGGTCTGCCCGTAGCTCGGTGCTTCCGAGATCCGGACGGATCGGGGAATGCTGGTCCGCAGCACCTCGTCACCGAAGTGGCTGCGCACCTCGTCCGCCACCTGGGAAGCGAGCCGGGTGCGGCCGTCGTACATGGTGAGCAGGATCGTGGACACATGGAGCCCCGGGTTGAGGTGCCCACGGACCAGGTCGACGTTCCGCAGGAGCTGGCCGAGACCCTCCAGCGCGTAGTACTCGCACTGGATCGGGATCAGCACCTCCGCGCCGGCCACGAGAGCGTTCACGGTCAGCAGACCGAGGGACGGCGGGCAGTCGATGAGGATGTAGTCGAGCGGCTGCTCATAGGCCTGGATGGCCCGCTGCAGCCGGCTCTCCCGGGCCACCAGCGACACCAGCTCGATCTCAGCACCGGCGAGATCGATGGTGGCCGGGGCACAGAAGAGGCCCTCGACGTCCGGGACAGGCTGGACGACCTCGGCGAGCGGCTTGCTCTCCACCAGGACGTCGTAGATCGAGGGGACCTCGGCGTGATGGTCGATCCCCAGAGCCGTGGAGGCGTTTCCCTGCGGGTCGAGGTCGATCACCAGAACCCGGGCACCGTGCAGGGCCAGCGAGGCGGCGAGGTTGACCGTGGTGGTCGTCTTCCCCACGCCGCCCTTCTGGTTGGCAACCACCATCACTCGCGTCTGCGCAGGCCGGGGAAGCCCCTCGCCGGCACGGCCCAGCGCCTCTACAGCCAGTTGGGCAGCACGACCAATGGGGGTGTCATCCATCGGAGGCGGTGTTTCACGTGAAACATCCTCCCCCGCCGATTCGGTGCGGGGACCGGGGACCGGGTCGGCCATCGGTCCCGCGATGTTGGCGTTGGACCGCAAGGATTCACTCTCCTCGACTTCAAGCTCTCGATGGGGAGAGACTGCCATGCTTTCGGGGTCGTGAACCAGCGAGGCCCGTGGATCTGTGGATGAATCCACCTCTGTGGACAACTCCGTGACCCTCGCGAGTGGTTTGATTCCGCGCGGCGTGGCAGCCGCACGGCCGCGGCTGATGATTCCCTGCAGCAGTGAGCGACGTTTCACGTGAAACACGATGCCCCTGGCGCAGTGTCACCCGCTCACGACACTCCGAAATGCGTACGTATGAGGATCAACCAGGCGTCAACGGCGGCGACGCGTGCGGCTCGGTCGAGCGGCCTTGGCGCGCTTCGCGGCGAACCGGACACCACCGGGGCTCTCGCCGACCTCCACCCGCACCACCGTCGACAACGGGTCCACGATGCCCTCGCCGACGTGCAGCACTGAGGCGTCCACCACACCGAGCTTGCTCAGTGCGGCCCGCGCCCCGTTGATCTCCTCCTCGGCGGTGTCGCCCTTGAGCGCCAGCATCTCGCCGTACGGGCGCAGCAGCGGAACACCCCAGCCGGCCAGCCGGTCCAGCGGAGCCACCGCCCGCGCCGTCACCACATGGACCGGAGGCAGTGTGCCGAGGACCTCTTCGGCCCGGCCCCGCACCACCGTCACATGGTCGAGCCCAAGCAGCTCCACGACCTCCTGGAGGAAGTTCGTCCTGCGCAGCAGCGGCTCAAGCAGCGTGATCTTCAGATCCGGCCGGACGAGCGCCAGCGGAATGCCGGGCAGACCCGCTCCCGAGCCGACGTCGCAGACCGTGACGCCCTCCGGTACGACCTCGGAGAGCACCGCACAGTTCAGCAGATGCCGCTCCCACAACCGCGGAACCTCACGCGGGCCGATCAGGCCGCGCTTGACTCCGGCATCCGCGAGGAGCTCCGCGTACCGGACAGCCTCCGGAAAGAACTCACCGAATACCGTCCGCGCCTGTTCGGGCGCCTGGGGGAGCTCCGCTTCCTCCGTCACGGGAACCGTCCTTCCGTACCGCACTGGGGTGGCTGAGTATCAGGCTGACAAAGATCGGCCCCGCCTGCGAACAGACGGGGCCGACAGTACAAGAAGGGTCAGGCGGGGAGTACGACGACGAAGCGCTGCGGCTCCTCGCCCTCCGACTCACTGCGCAGACCCGCGGCCGCGACCGCGTCGTGCACGACCTTGCGCTCGAACGGCGTCATCGGGGCCAGCCTCACCGGCTCACCGGACTTCTTGACGTCGTCCGCGGCCTGGGCGCCGAGCTCGGCCAGCTCGGCACGCTTCTTGGCCCGGAAGCCCGCGATGTCCAGCATCAGCCGGCTGCGGTCCCCGGTCTCCCGGTGCACGGCCAGGCGCGTCAGCTCCTGGAGCGCCTCCAGGACCTCGCCGTCCCGCCCGACCAGCTTCTGCAGGTCACGGCCGGCCGCGTCGCTGACGATCGAGACCGCAGCCCGGTCCGCCTCGACGTCCATGTCGATGTCGCCGTCGAGATCGGCGATGTCGAGGAGACCCTCGAGGTAGTCGGCCGCGATCTCCCCCTCCTGCTCCAGGCGGGTCAGGGTGTCGCCACCCTCGGCGGCGGAGGTGGTGCCTTCCGTCACGGATGGACTCCTTCTACTTCTTGGACGACTGGTGCTTGGACCGCTGCTGGCCCTTGCGCTGTCCGGACTTGGCTTGGCGTGCGGCGCCGGAGGGCGACTTGCCCGTCGGCTTCGGCTTGGCGTCCTGCGGCGCGTCCTTCTCCAGCGAGGTCTTGGGCTCCTCCGAGGAACCCTCGTCGCCCTTGGCCGCGCCCTGCTGGGCAGCGGCGGACTGGCGCTGAGCCTTGGTCTGACGCTTGGGCTGCTGGCGGCGGGCGCCTCCCGCGGCTTCGGCCTCGGCCGTGGCGACGGTGCTCTTCTCGACGGTGCCGTTGGCCTGGGCGGCGAAGCCGGCCTTGGCGAGCCCGGCGATGAAGCGGCGCTCGTTGTCGTTGCGGTCGCTGCCCTTGGCCACGATCGCCTGGACGACATTGCGACGGCGGCGGCCGCGGACCTCACCGTGGGAGGTGACGCTCTTCAGCAGACGGTCCAGGTAGTGGCCCTGCGCCTTGCTGCCCGGGGTCGGGTTCTGGTTGATCACGTACATCTGCTGGCCCATGGTCCACACGTTCGTGGTCAGCCAGTAGACGAGGACACCGACGGGGAAGTTGATGCCCATCACGGCGAAGATGACCGGGAAGATGTACATGAGCATCTTCTGCTGCTGCATGTACGGCGTCTTCACCGACAGGTCGACGTTCTTCATCATCAGCTGGCGCTGGGTGAAGAACTGCGACGCCGACATCAGGATGATCATGACGGCGGTGACGATGCGGACATCTGTCAGGGAGGCGTTGAGCGCCTCGACCTTCTCCGGGCTGTCCATGAACTTCGCCGCGATCGGAGCGCCGAAGATGTGAGCCTCACGGGCGCTGTCCACCAGGCTCTGGTTGAGGACGCCGATCTGCTCACCCGAGGCGATCTTGCTCAGTACGTGGTACAGGGCGAAGAAGAACGGGGACTGCGCCAGGATGGGAAGGCACGAGGAGAGCGGGTTGGTACCCGTCTCCTTGTACAGCTTCATCATCTCTTCGGACTGGCGCTGCTTGTCGCTCTTGTAGCGCTCCTGGATCGCCTTCATCTTCGGCTGGAGCGCCTGCATGTTCCGGGTCGACTTGATCTGCTTCACGAAAAGCGGGATCAGACAGATCCGGATCAGCACCACCAGGGACACGATGGACAGACCCCAGGCCCACCCGGTGTCCGGGCCGAAGATCGCCCCGTACAGCTTGTGGAACTGGACGATGATCCAGGAAACGGGTGTGGTGATAAAGCTGAACAGACTGGCAATCGTGTCCACTAATCAGGCTCCTTGAGCATGGGGCGGGGTCTCTGCGGCCGGGCTCGTCTCGGCTGAGTGCCCGCCCTTGCCACCGCGCAGTGCGTTGCGCAGCGGTTCGTGCCAACGAGGGCGCTTACGTGGTGGCACGTGGTCGACCCCACCGGGCGACCACGGGTTGCACCGCAGGATGCGCCAGGCGGTGAGGGCGGTGCCCTTCACCGCACCGTGCCGGTCGATGGCCGTGAATCCGTAGTGGGAGCACGACGGGTAATACCGGCAGACAGGCCCCAGGAGCGGGCTGATCGTCCACTGGTACAGCTTGATCAGCGCCAGCAACGGGTACTTCATCGCGCGCCCCCTCCCAGCAGCCGCTGGAGGGCGGCGTCCAGGTCTCGGGCCAGCTGTGTGTGGTCGGCGTCGCCCGCTCCGGGCAGCGCCCGTACGACAACCAGGCTACCGGGGGGCAGCTCTGGCAGCCGGTCGCGCACCAGGTGGCGCAGTCTTCGCTTGACCTGGTTACGGACGACCGCACCGCCTACTGCCTTGCTCACGACGAAACCCGCACGCGTCGGGGGAGCGCTCTCCCCAGGCGCGTGCGGGTCTGTGGCACCGCTGCGTAGATGGACGACGAGTAGAGGGCGGCCGGCCCTGCGTCCTCGGCGTACCGCGGTTGCGAAGTCCTCGCGCCGCCTCAGCCGATTCTCGGTAGGCAGCACGTCACAACCTGAACGCGATTAGGCGGACAGGCTCGCGCGACCCTTGGCACGGCGGTTCGCCAGGATGGCGCGGCCGGCACGGGTACGCATGCGCAGGCGGAAGCCGTGGGTCTTCGCGCGACGACGGTTGTTCGGCTGGAAGGTGCGCTTGCTCACTCGGGGGCTCCAGAAATGATTCGTGTGGTGGCGGGACATCGCCTGGCTGTCACCGTGCGCCCACGAGTAGCTCGCAATACGCCCGAGTGCACCGCTTCACGATCATTGATCATGATCTTTGCCCATCGGAGGCAGGCGGCAGCAGCCATCGACAACTCGACCTGGTTACGGTACGCGCGGCTACGCCATCCGGTCAAACCGGCCGCCCAGGGGGCCACACTGTGCACAGGCTGTGGACAACAACTTGAACCACGTCAGTCGCCCCGACTACCGTGACTGAACTCCGAATCTTTTCCTTTGTGGCGTTACCTGCCCTAACCGACCCGTCCCGAGAACCACACCTTCGTGGGACCTGCGAGAGAGCGTGCCCTGTGGCTGACGTACCTGCTGATCTTGCCGCAGTGTGGCCACGCGTGCTGGAGCAGCTGCTCGGCGAGGGCCAGCAAGGCATCGAGCCCAAGGACAAACAGTGGATCGAGCGCTGCCAACCGCTCGCACTGGTGGCCGACACCGCGCTCCTGGCCGTCCCCAACGAATGGGGCAAGCGCGTCCTGGAGGGCCGGCTGGCCCCGCTGATCAGCGAGACCCTCAGCCGCGAGTGCGGCCGCCCGATCCGGATCGCGATCACCGTCGACGACTCGGTCGGCGAGCCGCCCGCCGCTCCGGCGCCCCCGGTCCAGCAGCAGCCGCGCTACGACGAGCGGCCGCAGCAGGACTCGTACGACACCTACGGCCACCGGCCGCTGCCCGACGACGGGCTGCCGACCGTGCGCCCCGCCTACCCGGACTACCAGCAGCAGCGCCCCGACTCCGGGGCCTGGCCGCGCACCACGGAGGACATCTCCTGGCAGCAGCAGCGGCTGGGCGGCTTCCAGGAGCGGGACCCGTACGCGGGCCCGCGTACGCAGCAGCCGCAACACGACTACCGGGGCCCGGGTCCGCAGTCCTCCGACCGGTCGCCGTACGAACCGCAGCGCCCGGAGCGGGCCGAGCTCCCTGACTCCCAGCCCTCCCGCCACGGAGGTCACGGCGGCCCCGGCGGTCACACGGGCGGCCCTGGCGGCGGTCCGGGCACGCTCGGCGGGCAGTCGGCCAAGGCGCCCGGCCCCGGTGAGCCGCACGCCCGGCTGAACCCCAAGTACCTCTTCGACACCTTCGTCATCGGGTCGTCGAACCGGTTCGCCCACGCGGCCGCGGTCGCGGTGGCCGAGGCGCCGGCGAAGGCGTACAACCCCCTCTTCATCTATGGGGAGTCGGGTCTCGGGAAGACCCATCTGCTGCACGCGATCGGGCACTACGCGCGCAGCCTCTACCCCGGCACGCGGGTGCGGTACGTGAGCTCCGAGGAGTTCACCAACGAGTTCATCAACTCGATCCGCGACGGCAAGGGCGACACCTTCCGCAAGCGCTACCGCGATGTGGACATCCTGTTGGTCGACGACATCCAGTTCCTCGCGAGCAAGGAGTCGACGCAGGAGGAGTTCTTCCACACCTTCAACACGCTCCACAACGCCAACAAGCAGATCGTGCTCTCCTCGGACCGGCCGCCCAAGCAGCTGGTGACCCTGGAGGACCGGCTGCGCAACCGCTTCGAGTGGGGCCTGACCACCGATGTGCAGCCGCCCGAGCTGGAGACGCGTATCGCGATCCTGCGCAAGAAGGCGGTGCAGGAGCAGCTCAACGCTCCGCCGGAGGTGCTGGAGTTCATCGCCTCGCGCATCTCGCGGAACATCCGCGAGCTGGAGGGCGCCCTCATCCGGGTGACGGCCTTCGCGAGCCTCAACCGCCAGCCGGTGGACCTCGGGCTCACCGAGATCGTGCTCAAGGATCTGATCCCGGGTGGTGAGGACGCCGCCCCGGAGATCACGGCGAGCGCCATCATGGCCGCCACCGCCGACTACTTCGGGCTGACGGTCGAGGACCTGTGCGGATCGTCGCGCAGCCGGGTGCTGGTGACGGCGCGCCAGATCGCGATGTACCTCTGTCGGGAGCTCACCGATCTGTCGCTGCCGAAGATCGGTGCGCAGTTCGGCGGCCGGGACCATACGACCGTCATGCACGCGGACCGCAAGATCCGCGCGCTGATGGCCGAGCGCCGCTCCATCTACAACCAGGTCACCGAGCTGACCAACCGCATCAAGAACGGCTGAGCAAGGCCACCGCACCCCTCGAAGGGCGTCCAGGGACACCATCCCCGGGCGCCCTTCGTCGTTGCGCACGCCTCCTCGGAAGCGCCTCGGAAGCGCCTCGGAAGCGCCTGGGAACCGCCGTGGAGCCCCCGCGGAACCGCCGTGGAGCCCCCGCTCAAGCCGTCGGCACAGCTGTCCGCACCTCAGAGTGTTCGAATACATCGAGGCCGAGGCGGGTTCTCCACAGACGGGGGGATGATCTTCCATCCACAGCCTGGGGACTCCCGAGTTGTCCAGACAGCGTCCACAGGACCATCTGGGGAGACTTGATCATCCCAGGTCAGAGGGGTGTGGATTTGTGGCAAAGCATGCTCCACACCCTGTGGACACAGGATTCGTCCACAGGGTGTGATCTCAGTTGTCCACGGGCGGCCCACAGGCGGCAGCCCGTTGCCCACAGCTTCTCCACACCGCTGTCCACTGTTCGGCAAGGAAACACCCGGCTTCACCGTGACGAGTGAAAGCGGTCACACCAAGGGAGACGGTTGGGCTGTGGGGAACCTGGGTAAAGCTGGGGACGGCGCTGGGGAGAAACCCCAGTGGCCTGTGCATCGGGTGTGCAGAACTTTCCGGTGTCCACAGAAGCACCCGGTTGTCCACCGGCTCCGCCCACAGGCGCGGTGGACAAAAAAATGGGTCTGACCTGCGTGGATGGCGTTATCCACGGTTTCCACAGGCCCTACTACTACTCCCACTTAGAGTTACCGGGGAATTCGCTTCGAAGAGGGGGCTGTGCACAACTTGGGCCCGGAGCCTCTGGTGCCTCTCGTCGCGACTTGACCCCGAGCCGCACCGACTGTCGGCGGCGTACGTCAGACTGGTTCCGCCAGTCGACGAAGAGCCAGCAACAGCAGGAGGCGGTTCCGGTGAAGATCCGGGTGGAGCGCGATGTACTCGCGGAGGCGGTGGCCTGGGTGGCCCGGAGCCTCCCGGCCCGTCCGCCGGCGCCCGTACTCGCGGGCCTTCTCCTGAAGGCCGAGGACGGCGCCCTCAGCTTCTCGAGCTTCGACTACGAGGTCTCGGCGCGGGTCTCCGTGGAGGCCGAGGTCGAGGAGGACGGCACGGTCCTGGTCTCCGGCCGCCTCCTCGCCGACATCTGCCGCGCCCTCCCCAACCGCCCGGTGGAGATTTCCACAGACGGTGTACGGGCGACCGTGGTCTGCGGCTCCTCCCGCTTCACCCTCCACACCCTGCCTGTGGAGGAGTACCCGGCGCTGCCCCAGATGCCGACCGCGACCGGCACCGTTCCCGGCGAGGTCTTCGCCTCCGCCGCCCAGCAGGTCGCCATCGCCGCGGGCCGCGACGACACGCTGCCCGTCCTCACCGGTGTGCGGATCGAGATCGAGGGCGACACCGTCACCCTCGCCTCCACCGACCGCTACCGCTTCGCGGTCCGTGAGTTCCTGTGGAAGCCGGAGTCCCCGGACGCCTCGGCCGTCGCCCTGGTGCCCGCGAAGACCCTCCTGGACACCGCCAAGGCGCTGACCAGCGGCGACACCGTCACTCTGGCGCTCTCCGGCTCCGGTGCGGGCGAGGGTCTGATCGGTTTCGAGGGCGCGGGCCGGCGGACCACCACCCGCCTGCTCGAAGGCGACCTGCCGAAGTACCGCACGCTCTTCCCCACCGAGTTCAACTCGGTCGCGGTGATCGAGACCGCCCCGTTCGTCGAGGCCGTCAAGCGCGTGGCTCTCGTCGCCGAGCGGAACACCCCGGTGCGTCTCAGCTTCGAGCAGGGCGTCCTCATCCTGGAGGCCGGCTCCAGCGACGACGCACAGGCTGTGGAGCGGGTCGACGCGCAGCTGGAGGGCGACGACATCTCGATCGCCTTCAACCCGACCTTCCTGCTCGACGGCCTGAGCGCCATCGACTCCCCGGTCGCCCAGCTCTCCTTCACCACCTCCACCAAGCCGGCGCTGCTCAGCGGCAAGCCGGCCGTGGACGCCGAGGCGGACGACGCGTACAAGTACCTGATCATGCCGGTGCGGCTCAGCGGCTGACGCCTGCTGTGCCTGCCGTGGGACCGCTCAGCGGCTCGCCGACTGAGCGCCCGACCCCACAGGTGTGCACCCGCGTCCGGGCGTAGGCTCGGACGCGGGTACGAACCGCACACGACGCTTAAGGAATCTCTGATGGAGCTCGGTCTCGTCGGTCTCGGCAAGATGGGCGGCAACATGCGCGAGCGCATCCGCCGCGCAGGCCACACCGTCATCGGATACGACCGCAACCCGGACCTCGCCGATGTCCACAGCCTCGAAGAGCTTGTGGGCAAGCTCAAGGGTCCGCGCGTCGTGTGGGTGATGGTCCCGGCCGGTGCCGCCACCCAGTCGACCATCGACGAGCTGGCGGACCTGCTCTCCCCCGGCGACATCGTCGTGGACGGCGGGAACTCCCGCTGGACGGACGACGAGAAGCACGCCGAGGAGCTCGCCGCCAAGGGCATCGGCTTCGTCGACTGCGGCGTCTCCGGCGGTGTGTGGGGCCTGGAGAACGGCTACGCGCTCATGTACGGCGGCGACGCCGAGCACGTCGCCCGCGTCCAGCCGATCTTCGACGCGCTCAAGCCCGAGGGCGAGTTCGGCTCCGTGCACGCCGGCAAGGTCGGCGCCGGGCACTTCGCGAAGATGGTCCACAACGGCATCGAGTACGCGATGATGCAGGCCTACGCCGAGGGCTGGGAGCTGCTGGAGAAGGTCGACTCCGTCACCGACGTGCGCGAGGTCTTCCGCTCCTGGCAGGAGGGCACGGTCATCCGCTCCTGGCTGCTCGACCTGGCGGTCAACGCCCTCGACGAGGACGAGCACCTGGACCAGCTGCGCGGCTACGCCCAGGACTCCGGCGAGGGCCGGTGGACGGTGGAGGCCGCCATCGACAACGCGGTGCCGCTGCCGGCGATCACCGCGTCGCTCTTCGCGCGGTTCGCCTCCCGTCAGGACGACTCCCCGCAGATGAAGATGATCGCCGCGCTGCGCAACCAGTTCGGCGGCCACGCGGTCGAGTCCAAGAAGTAATCCACAGGCTGTGCACCCCGCGGTGCACAGCAGCCGGGGGAAGGTCGGCGCACACCATGCATGTCACGCATCTGTCGCTGGCCGACTTCCGCTCCTACGCCCGGGTCGAGGTCCCGCTCGATCCGGGCGTCACCGCCTTCGTGGGCGCGAACGGCCAGGGCAAGACCAATCTCGTCGAGGCCGTCGGCTATCTCGCCACCCTCGGCAGCCACCGGGTCTCCTCGGACGCGCCCCTGGTGCGGATGGGCGCCGAGCGGGCCGTCATCCGGGCGGCCGTCACCCAGGGCGAGCGCTCCCAGCTGGTCGAGCTCGAGCTCAACCCAGGACGCGCCAACCGGGCCCGCATCAACAGGTCGTCGCAGGTCAGGCCACGTGATGTGCTGGGGATCGTACAGACCGTGCTGTTCGCCCCCGAGGATCTCGCCCTCGTCAAGGGCGACCCGGGCGAGCGCCGCCGCTTCCTCGACGAGCTGATCACGGCGCGGGCGCCGCGTATGGCCGGCGTGCGCTCCGACTACGACCGCGTCCTGAAGCAGCGCAACACCCTGCTCAAGTCCGCCGCCATGGCCCGGCGGCACGGCGGCCGGACGATGGACCTGTCCACCCTCGACGTGTGGGACCAGCATCTGGCCCGGGTCGGGGCGGAGCTGCTGGCCCAGCGGCTGGACCTGGTCGCGACCCTGCAGCCGCTGGCGGACAAGGCGTACGAGCAGCTCGCCCCGGGTGGCGGACCGATTCTGCTGGAGTACCGGCCGTCCGCCCCCGGCGCCGGCCACACCCGTGAGGAGCTGTACGAACAGCTCATCGCGGCGCTCGCCGAGGCGCGCAAGCAGGAGATCGAGCGCGGAGTGACGCTGGTGGGACCGCACCGCGATGAGCTGCTGCTGAAGCTGGGCGACATGCCGGCGAAGGGGTACGCGAGCCACGGCGAGTCCTGGTCGTACGCGCTGGCGCTGCGGCTCGCCTCGTACGACCTGCTGGGCGCGGAGGGCAACGAGCCCGTCCTCGTCCTCGACGACGTCTTCGCCGAGCTGGACGCGCGCCGCCGGGAAAGGCTGGCCGAGCTGGTGGCCCCGGGCGAGCAGGTGCTCGTCACGGCGGCGGTCGACGACGACGTACCCGGTGTGCTGGCCGGGGCGCGGTACGCGGTGGCGGGCGGGACGGTGGAGCGGGTATGAGCGACGAGCACTCCCCGCTGGCCCCCGGCTCCCCCCCGGCCTCGGGCTCCTCGCTAGCCCCCATGTCCCCCGGGGCACCCGGGACCGCCGAGACCTCCGGCGTGGACCTCGCGCGCGTGGCGCTGCGCGCGGCCAAGGAGCAGGCCAAGGCGCGCGGCGCCGCGGCGCAGCAGAAGAAGCAGGCCAAGCGCGGCGGCGGGCTCAGGTCCGGGGCGCGCGCGGACGGCCGGGACCCGATGGAGCTCGGCGCCGCGATCAACCGGCTGATCACCGAGCGCGGCTGGGAGACGCCCGCCGCGGTGGGCGGCGTGATGGGCCGCTGGCCGCAGATCGTCGGTGAGGATCTCGCCAAGCACTGCGTGCCCCTGAAGTACGACGAGGAGCCGGACGAGCGGGTCCTCACCGTCCAGTGCGACTCCACGGCCTGGGCGACCCAGCTGCGCCTGCTGGCGCCCCGGCTGGTGGCCCGGCTCAACGAGGACCTCGGACAGGGGACGGTCCGGATGATCAAGGTGCTCGGCCCCGGCGGGCCGCGGCGGGGCTACGGGCCGCTGCGCGCACCCGGAAGCGTCGGCCCCGGCGACACCTACGGCTGAGCCGGCCCCTCCCCGCGCACCTCCTCACTCCTGCCCCACGAGGGCCGCCGATCCGGCTGATTACCCGGCATCCGGGTCGTCGTACCACCCGCCCCTCCCACCTCGGCATCGGTTGCCCACAACAGGTAACGGCCCGAAGCTCTAGGTGGCCGTCAGAGCCTCTTGGAGCCCCTCCCCGGATATGGGGAGTCGTCTCGCTCCCGCTCAGGGCGCCACATGCGGACTCAGGTACCGGCAAACCCCCATTCGTGTCGGCGCTACCGGTAGACTGGTCGGTAAACCCGCCACCCCGCGGAACAAGTCGAACGACGCAGCCGCTCCCGTATGCCCGGAGAACGGCCTGTGCTGTGCCAGAAAGGGCGCTTCGTGGCCGATTCCGGCAACCCCAACGAGATCACTCCGTCCGCCAACGCTGCGTCGTACGACGCCAGCGCGATCACTGTCCTCGAGGGTCTGGACGCGGTCCGCAAGCGACCCGGCATGTACATCGGCTCGACCGGTGAACGGGGACTGCACCACATGGTGCAGGAGGTCGTCGACAACTCCGTCGACGAGGCCTTGGCCGGCCACGCGGACACCATCGACGTGACGATCCTGGCCGACGGCGGCGTGCGCGTCGTCGACAACGGGCGTGGTATCCCCGTCGGCATCGTCCCCTCCGAGGGCAAGCCGGCCGTCGAGGTCGTGCTGACGGTCCTCCACGCGGGCGGCAAGTTCGGCGGCGGCGGCTACGCGGTCTCCGGCGGTCTGCACGGCGTCGGCGTCTCCGTCGTCAACGCCCTCTCCACCAAGGTCTCGGTGGAGATCAAGACCGACGGCCACCGCTGGACGCAGGACTACAAGCTGGGTGCCCCGACCGCGCCCCTCGCCCAGCACGAGGAGACCGACGAGACCGGCACCTCGGTCACGTTCTGGGCCGACCCGGACATCTTCGAGACGACCGAGTACTCCTTCGAGACGCTCTCGCGCCGCTTCCAGGAGATGGCCTTCCTCAACAAGGGCCTGACGATCACGCTCACCGACGAGCGCGCGTCCGCGAAGGCCACGGTCGGCGCCGACGACCCCGACGCCGAGGCGGCGGAGGAGCAGCCGGCGAGGACGGTGAAGTACCACTACGAAGGCGGCATCGTCGACTTCGTGAAGTACCTGAACTCGCGCAAGGGTGAGCTGATCCACCCGACCGTCATCGACGTCGAGGCCGAGGACAAGGAGCGCATGCTCTCGGTCGAGATCGCGATGCAGTGGAACTCGCAGTACAGCGAGGGTGTGTACTCCTTCGCCAACACGATCCACACGCACGAGGGCGGTACCCACGAGGAGGGCTTCCGCGCCGCGCTGACGGGCCTGGTCAACCGCTACGCCCGCGACAAGAAGCTGCTGCGCGAGAAGGACGACAACCTCACCGGTGAGGACATCCGCGAGGGTCTGACGGCGATCATCTCCGTCAAGCTCGGCGAGCCGCAGTTCGAGGGCCAGACCAAGACCAAGCTGGGCAACACGGAGGCGAAGACCTTCGTGCAGAAGGTCGTGCACGAGCACCTCAACGACTGGTTCGACCGCAACCCGAACGAGGCCGCGGACATCGTCCGCAAGGGCATCACGGCCGCCACCGCGCGCGTGGCCGCGCGCAAGGCCCGTGACCTCACCCGCCGCAAGGGCCTGCTGGAGTCGGCGTCCCTGCCGGGCAAGCTCTCCGACTGCCAGTCGAACGACCCCACCAAGTGCGAGATCTTCATCGTCGAGGGTGACTCCGCCGGCGGCTCGGCCAAGTCCGGCCGTAACCCGATGTACCAGGCCATCCTGCCGATCCGCGGCAAGATCCTGAACGTCGAGAAGGCCCGGGTCGACAAGATCCTGCAGAACACCGAGGTCCAGGCGCTGATCTCGGCCTTCGGCACCGGAGTCCACGAGGACTTCGACATCGAGAAGCTCCGCTATCACAAGATCATCCTGATGGCGGACGCCGACGTCGACGGCCAGCACATCAACACCCTGCTGCTGACCTTCCTCTTCCGCTTCATGCGGCCGCTGGTCGAGGCCGGGCACGTCTTCCTCTCCCGTCCGCCGCTCTACAAGATCAAGTGGGGTCGCGACGACTTCGAGTACGCGTACTCGGACCGGGAGCGCGACGCCCTCGTCGAGCTCGGCAAGCAGAACGGCAAGCGGATCCGGGAAGACTCGATCCAGCGCTTCAAGGGTCTCGGTGAGATGAACGCCGAGGAGCTGCGCATCACGACCATGGACGTCGAGCACCGGGTGCTCGGCCAGGTCACCCTGGACGACGCGGCGCAGGCCGACGACCTGTTCTCGGTGCTGATGGGTGAGGACGTCGAGGCGCGGCGCTCGTTCATCCAGCGCAACGCCAAGGACGTTCGCTTCCTCGACATCTGAGTCGGTCTCAGCTGACCGTACGAAAGGACTGACGACCAGCAATGGCCGACGAGAACACCCCCGCCACCACCACCGAAGAAGAGGAGCAGCAGCTGCGGATCGAGCCCGTCGGGCTCGAGACGGAGATGCAGCGCTCCTACCTCGACTACGCGATGTCCGTCATCGTGTCGCGTGCGCTGCCGGACGTACGGGACGGTCTCAAGCCCGTCCACCGCCGTGTGTTGTACGCCATGTACGACGGCGGCTACCGGCCCGAGAAGGGCTTCTACAAGTGCGCCCGTGTCGTCGGTGACGTCATGGGTACGTACCACCCCCACGGCGACTCCTCGATCTACGACGCGCTGGTCCGGCTGGCCCAGCCGTGGTCGATGCGGATGCCGCTCGTCGACTCCAACGGCAACTTCGGTTCCCCGGGCAACGACCCGGCCGCCGCCATGCGGTACACCGAGTGCAAGATGATGCCGCAGTCGATGGAGATGCTCCGGGACATCGACGAGGAGACCGTCGACTTCCAGGACAACTACGACGGCCGCAACCAGGAGCCGACGGTCCTGCCGGCCCGCTTCCCGAACCTGCTGGTCAACGGCAGCGCCGGTATCGCGGTCGGCATGGCGACCAACATCCCGCCGCACAACCTCCGCGAGGTCGCGGCCGGCGCCCAGTGGGCCCTGGAGCACCCCGAGGCCACCCACGAGGAGCTCCTCGACGCGCTCATCGAGCGGATCAAGGGCCCGGACTTCCCGACCGGCGCGCTGGTCGTGGGCCGCAAGGGCATCGAGGAGGCGTACCGCACGGGCCGTGGCTCCATCACGATGCGCGCGGTCGTCGAGGTCGAGGAGATCCAGAACCGCCAGTGCCTGGTGGTCACGGAGCTTCCTTACCAGACCAACCCGGACAACCTCGCGCAGAAGATCGCCGACCTCGTCAAGGACGGCAAGATCGGCGGCATCGCCGACGTCCGCGACGAGACGTCCTCCCGTACGGGCCAGCGCCTGGTCATCGTGCTCAAGCGGGACGCGGTCGCCAAGGTCGTCCTCAACAACCTCTACAAGCACACCGACCTCCAGACGAACTTCGGCGCCAACATGCTGGCGCTCGTCGACGGTGTGCCGCGCACGCTCTCCCTGGACGCGTTCATCCGCCACTGGGTGACGCACCAGATCGAGGTCATCGTCCGGCGCACCCGCTTCCGGCTGCGCAAGGCCGAGGAGCGCGCCCACATCCTGCGCGGCCTGCTCAAGGCGCTCGACGCGATCGACGAGGTCATCGCGCTCATCCGGCGCAGCGACACGGTCGAGGTCGCGCGCGAGGGCCTGATGGGCCTCCTGGAGATCGACGAGATCCAGGCCAACGCCATCCTCGAGATGCAGCTGCGCCGGCTGGCCGCCCTGGAGCGCCAGAAGATCGTGGCCGAGCACGACGAGCTCCAGTCGAAGATCAACGAGTACAACGCGATCCTGGCCTCGCCGGAGAAGCAGCGCGGCATCGTCAGCGACGAGCTGGCGCTGATCGTCGAGAAGTTCGGCGACGACCGCCGCTCCAAGCTGGTGCCCTTCGACGGTGACATGTCCATCGAGGACCTCATCGCCGAGGAGGACATCGTCGTCACCATCACGCGTGGCGGCTATGTGAAGCGCACCAAGACCGAGGACTACCGCTCGCAGAAGCGCGGCGGCAAGGGTGTGCGCGGTACGAAGCTGAAGCAGGACGACATCGTCGACCACTTCTTCGTCTCCACCACGCACCACTGGCTGCTCTTCTTCACCAACAAGGGCCGGGTCTACCGCGCGAAGGCCTACGAGCTGCCGGACGCCGGCCGGGACGCCCGTGGCCAGCACGTGGCCAACCTGCTGGCCTTCCAGCCGGACGAGCAGATCGCCGAGATCCTGGCGATCCGCGACTACGAGGCCGCGCCGTACCTGGTGCTCGCCACCAAGGGCGGTCTGGTCAAGAAGACCGCGCTGAAGGACTACGACTCGCCGCGTTCGGGTGGTGTCATCGCGATCAACCTCCGGGAGACCGAGGACGGCAGCGACGACGAGCTGATCGGCGCTGAGCTGGTGTCGGCGGAGGACGATCTGCTGCTCATCAGTAAGAAGGCGCAGTCGATCCGCTTCACCGCGACGGACGATGCCCTTCGCCCGATGGGACGCGCCACGTCCGGCGTGAAGGGGATGAGTTTCCGCGAGGGCGACCAGCTCCTGTCGATGAATGTCGTCCGGCCGGGTACGTTCGTCTTCACCGCCACCGACGGCGGGTACGCCAAGCGCACCCCCGTCGACGAGTACCGCGTCCAGGGTCGCGGTGGTCTGGGTATCAAGGCCGCCAAGATCGTCGAGGACCGTGGCTCGCTCGTGGGTGCGCTGGTGGTCGAGGAGACCGACGAGATCCTCGCCATCACGCTCTCCGGTGGTGTGATTCGTACGCGAGTCAACGAAGTCAGGGAGACCGGACGTGACACCATGGGCGTCCAGCTGATCAACCTGGGCAAGCGCGATGCCGTCGTCGGTATCGCCCGCAACGCCGAGGCCGGTGCCGAAGCCGAAGAGGTCGACGGAGCCGAGGAAGCCGAAGGTGTCGAGACCGAGGCCGTCGAGGGCGCCCAGCCCTCGGTCGGGGAGCACGAGGAGTAAATCGTGAGTGGAGCCACGGGCGCCGGATCGGCCGCTGCTGGAGCTGCTGGAGCGAAAGGTGCCCGTGGCCCCGCCACGGACTCCCAGGGGGTTGGGGTGACAGACACTCGGGGGTCGAACCCCTCGTACGACACGTACGCGAACGGGCCGCTGCCCGGCGAGCGCGAGCCCGGCCAGCAGCAGGCCCAGCCGTACCACCCGCCGCAGGCGTACGACGGCCAGGGCGGCGCCGCCGCCTCGGCGGTGCGCCGGCCGCGCACGGGTGCGAAGACCACGCCGCGCACACGCAAGGCGCGACTGCGGGTGGCCAAGGCCGACCCGTGGTCGGTGATGAAGGTCAGCTTTCTGCTCTCCATCGCGCTGGGCATCTGCACGGTCGTGGCGGCGGCGGTGCTGTGGATGGTCATGGACGCCATGGGCGTCTTCTCCACGGTCGGCGGCACGATCAGCGAGGCCACCGGCTCCAACGAGAGCAACGGCTTCGATCTGCAGTCGTTCCTGTCGCTGCCGCGGGTGCTCATGTTCACCTCGGTGATCGCGGTCATCGATGTGGTCCTCGCCACCGCGCTGGCCACGCTCGGAGCCTTCATCTACAACCTCTCGGCCGGTTTCGTGGGCGGTGTGGAGCTCACGCTCGCCGAGGACGAGTGAGGCCGCGGACGACCGATTTTGGGACTGGCCCCGACGTGCGCTAATCTTCAGAGGTCAGCGCGCGGGACACACACCGCAGAGCGCGGCGGGGCTATAGCTCAGTTGGTTAGAGCGCATCCCTGATAAGGATGAGGCCACAGGTTCAAATCCTGTTAGCCCCACAGACATGATCGGCCCGGACGGAATTCTCCGTCCGGGCCGATCGCTTTTGGGTGCGGTGCGGCGTACGGGCGGTAGTTGACCCCCCGGTAGGTCACCAATCGATATCGGTCGGTGTGTATAGTCGGGCGCCAGAAGTCCCCTACGTCAAGGAAAGACGAGGTCGCGCGGTGAAGAAGCTCCTCCTGGTCGCACTGGCCGCCATCGGCGGGCTCCTCGTGTACCGCCAGATCCAGGCGGATCGCGCCGAGCAGGATCTGTGGACGGAGGCGACCGACTCCGTGCCCGCAGGTTCCGGTGTGTAACACCCATCAAGTCTGCTGACGAAGCCCCGGCCGCGCCTTGTGCGGGCCGGGGCTTCGCGCTGTGGGGGGACCGTGATACGAACCCCTTCGCCTCCGCAAATCATTAGCTTGCATAAGCAAAGTTGAGTGATCAGGGTCAGGGGGGCTGGACCGGGCGGGCCTCAAGGGCGCTGTCGCGGCCGTCCGGCCCCGAAGGGCACTCCCATCGGCCTGTCCCTCCAGAAGGCCGCCCAGGACCTGCCCAGGAGGCCGGACGGAGCCACCGGGACACGCACGATCCTGCTGATCTCCGACGGGGAGAAGCGGCGCGCGCCGCCGACATCGCGCAATCCACGGATCGGGGTCGTCCTGCGGGTCGCGGTGCTCGGCGACGAGCTGGCCGTGTCGCAGCACGACGTGGCCGCCGTGGCCAAGAAGCAGGACAAGCAGGGTGATTCGGCCGCGCGCGCAGACAGCGGTGGGACGGGCGGGGCAGGATGGACCGGCATCGCGGCCGCCGCGGTCACGGGCGGCGCGGTCGTCCTGGTCGCGGGAGCGGTGATCGCGTTGGTGCGGCGCAGGGCGGCGACGGAGACGACGAGGAGAAGCGCGTGAACAGGCAGCGCGGCAGGGGCCGGGGGACGGCCGCCGTGGCGAGGGTGTCCGCGGTGGTGTGCGCGGCGCTGTGCGCGGTGGTGCTGCCGGGGCAGGCCTGGGCGGCCGGCGAGGGTCCGTACGAGTTCGACGGCGAGGCGAAGGCCGTCAAGGGCGCCGTGTCCAACAGCGACGCGCAGAGCCTGGCGGCCGGATCGACCTACAAGGACACGATCGCGAAGGACGGCAAGCTCTACTACCGCGTCGACCTCGACGACCGCACCAACGCCTATGTGTCGGTCGTCGCCGTGCCCAGGCCCGGCGGCAAGGCAGAGTACGGGGACGGCATCGAGGTGAGCCTGGAGGACGGCTCCGGTACGGAGTGCAGCAGCGAGGACGCCCGCTTCGAGTCCGCCGGATACACCCGCCCCCTCGCCGCCTACGCCCATCGCACCATCGAGCCGGGCAAGAGCGACTGCCAGAAGCAGGGCGCCTATTACGTCCTGGTCGAGCGGACCAGCAAGTCCGCCTCCACGCCCGACGACTGGCAGCTGGAGATCCGGCACGTCTCCGAGCCCGCGCTGAAGACGGCGGGCCCCACCGACGCGCCGGACAGCTGGCCGTCCAGTTCACCCCCGCCGCCCGCGGGCGGCCCGCAGAAGCGGACCGGCGGCACCAGCTTCCACACCGCCACCGGCCTCTCCCAGGGCGAGTGGCGGGACGACATCAAGCCCGGCCAGACGCTGTTCTACCGGGTGCCGGTCGACTGGGGGCAGCAGATCTACGCCACCGCCTCCCTCGGCAGCAGCTCCGCGGGCGGCAAATACCTCGGCAACGCGCTGGCGCTCACGCTGACCAACCCGGCCCGCGGCCATGTCGACCAGAAGACGGCGTCGTACGACGGCAAGCCGAGCCAGATGTCGCTCGACCCGCAGCCGCCGGTCGCCTACGAGAATCGTTTCGACTCCTCCGACGAGGTCAGCGCGATGAGGTTCGCCGGCTGGTACTACCTCTCGGCCACGCTGAGCCCCGAACTCGCCCAGTCGTACGGCGACAAGCCCGTGCCGCTGACGCTGCGGATCAACGTCGACGGGAAGGCCAAGGCGCCGCCCGCGTACGACGGTCCCGCCGGGATCTTCAAGGTGACCGACGACGACCAGGAAGCCGCGGCGAGTGGGCAGAGCGGGCCCGGCGCGGCGCGCAGCGACTCCATGAAGCTGATCGCGGCGGCCGGGATCGGCGCGGGGACCGTGCTGGTGCTCGGCCTCGGCGGCTGGACGCTGATGGCCCGGCGGCGGGCCGGTGCCGCGGCGGCGCGGAGCGGGCCGCCGCAGTACGGACCGCCGGCCGGCTGGTAGCGGGCCTGGACCGCGGCCTCTCGGGCGGGGCCGTCAGGCCTGGGTCAGCGCCCAGATACCGACCGCGAAACAGACCAGCGCGACGAACAGCACCGGGATCGCCACCTTCGGGGGCGGTCCCGGTCGCTTTGCCACCGCCGGTGCGGGCGGCTGGGCGACCGGCGCAACTCCCGCCGCGGGGACGGGAACCTGAGAGCCGTGGGCGGTGTATTGACGAGTAGGAGCTTGTTGATACGGCACCGCGGCCGTCTGGGCCTGGAAGAAGTCCGGCGCGGCGGGGTGGGGGGAGGCCGAATGCGCGGGGATGTGGGCGACCGGGGCCGCTGGTTGCGTGGGGGGTGTGTGCTGCTGGTGGTGCTGTGGCTGCGGCTGCTGATGGGGCGGCGGAGGCAGATGGAAGCTGCCCGTCTCCGACGGCGAGGGCGGCGGCGTGGCGACGGCCGGGCCGGCCGCGGAGGGGGCGTCGGCCTGAGCGGCGGAGGCGGGCTTGGCCGCGGACTCGGGGCCGTTGGGGCCGAAGCCCGCCGGCAGCGGACCGATCTGGTCGAAGACCTCGACGGGCTCCTCGTCCCCGTCCGGCTCCGGCAGCATCTCGACCGCCGCTGTGAGCGCCTTGCGCGCCCCCGTGGCCGTACGGAACCGCGCCCCCGGGTCCGGCTGCAGCAGGCCCGCGAGGACCTGCCACAGCGGCTCCGGAATGCCCTGCGGCGCCCCGGGGGTGCCGTGCGCGGCGAAGTACTCGATCAGCGCCTGCGCGTCGGGCTTCTGCCCCTGGAGCAGATAGAGCGCCACCAGACCGACCGCGAACAGATCGGCCGGGAAGTCCGGCTCCGCACCCAGCATCTGCTCGGGCGCGAAGTAACCGGGCGTCCCCACCACATAGTTGGTCTCGGTGAGGCGCGGCTCGCCCTTGCGCATCGAGATGCCGAAGTCGGACAGCCGCAGATGCGGACGCCCGGTGCCGGTCGCCTCCAGCAGGATGTTCGCGGGCTTGATGTCGCGGTGCACGACCCCCTCCGCGTGCACCGCGGCAAGCCCGGACAGCAACTGGTCGAGCAGGGTGCAGACGAACCGGGGCGGCAGCGGGCCGTAGTCCCCGATGACGTGCGCCAGCGACCCGCCGCTCACCAGATCCATGGTGAACAGCACCTTGTCGTCGTCCGCGGCCCAGCTGGCCGGGGCGAGCACATGCGGGTGGTCGATGCGCAGCGCCTGCTCGCGGACGAAACGGAGCAGTGTGTGCGCGTCGCTCTGCTGCAGAACCTTCGCCGCGACATAGCGACGGCGGCGGTGGTCCCAGGCACGCCAGACGGCGCCGACTCCACCACGTCCGATCGGGTCGATCAGCTCGTACCGACCAGCGAAGACCTCACCCATTGCGCTGCGCCCGCTCCCAGTTCCGTTCCGGTCCGGCGTGCTTTCAGTTCTGGTGCGACTCGTAGTGGGCGACGGCGTCCGCGGTGCGCCCGGCTCCGTACACCCGGAGGAACTCTGCCAGCTCAGGGTGGGTCGGAGCGAGGGTGTCCGCCGCGTCGATGATGTCCCCGGCCGCCGAGACCGAGCGCAGCAGCGACTGGATCTCCCGCACCACGCGGCGCACGGTCGGCGCACCGGAGCTGTTGGTGGTCTGGCTGGTGCCGGTCAGGACCGAGCCGCCCTGGGACTTCTTGATCACGTCCATGCGGTCGGTGGCCTCGGCGGCACTGACGCTGCCGTCGGCGACCTGCCCGGCCAGCTCCTGGAGGGCCTGGACCCGCTGGACCACGGCGGGGTTGCCGATCTTGGCCCGCTGACCGCTCATCAGCTGGGAGAGCATGGGCGCGGACAGTCCGAGCACAGCCGCGAGCCGGGCCTGATTCAGCCCGAGATCGTCGATCAGCCGACGGAAGAGCGCCCCCAACGGCTCCCCGTACCAACTGCGCTGTAGCTCTCTGGCTCTGGCGGTGGCTTCTTGCTGTGTGGCGTCCATCACGTCTCCCCATCCCTGCGGTTCGCCACTGCGAACCTCGACGAGCATCTTACGGAGCGTGGTCGTTCATCGGGAGTCCCAAACCTTTTGCGGGATACAGGGGGTGACCCGGTACTCTGGTCTCGTTCCGGGGCCTTAGCTCAGTTGGTAGAGCGCTGTCTTTGCATGGCAGATGTCAGGGGTTCGACTCCCCTAGGCTCCACAAGCAGGACCCCTCCGATCCGCGACGCGGTGGGAGGGGTCTTTTCGTATGCCTGGGGCCCAGGGGGAGCCACATGGACGGTTGTCGAGCGGGTCGGTGGGCAGGTGGGCGGGCGGGTGGCCGCGCGGTGGGGGTTCTTGCCGTGGTGGCGGGGCTCGTCGCCGGTCTGCTGGTCTTCCCCGCCGTCGTCCCCAACGCGGTCGGCCGGGCGGGCAGCCTGCTGGAAACGTTCCTGCCGTGGCTCGGGCTCGCCGTGCCCGTGCTGCTGGCCCTGGCGGTCCGGCTGCGCTCGGCCCTCGCCCTGGCGGCGGCACTCGTCCCGCTGGCGGCGTGGTGCGTGCTCTTCGCCGTACCGTCGCTCGCGCACACCGACCGGGCGTACGACCTGACCGCGGTCCAGCACAACGTCGACGACGCGAACCCCGATCCCTCCGGCACCGCCCGCACACTGCTGCGGGCCCGGCCCGACCTGATCGCCCTGGAGGAGCTGACCCCGGCCGCCCTGCCCGGTTACGCCCGGATCCTGGCGGCGGAGTATCCCCACCACGCGACCGCCGGCACCGTCGGGCTCTGGTCCCGCCACCCCCTCAGCGACGTACGGCCCCTCGACATCAAGCCCGAGGGCATCCCGGCAGACTGGCAGCGCGGACTGCGGGCCACCGCCCGTACCCCGCACGGCGAGGTCGCGGTCTACGTGGCGCATCTGCCGTCCGTACGGATCGGGGCGGGCGGGCTGCGCTCCGCCTGGCGGGACGAGAGCGCCGGCCTGCTGGGCGCGGTGCTCGACGCCGAGCCGCTGGAGCGGGTGATCCTCCTCGGCGATCTCAACGGGACCCTGGACGACCGCGGCCTCGGGCCGGTCACCGCGCAGCTGACCGGCCCCCGCTCCCGCTTCGCCTTCAGCTGGCCCGAGGCCTTCCCTCTGGCCCGTATCGATCACGTCCTGACCAGGTCGGCGACCGTCACGGACGTCTGGACGCTGCCCACCACCGGCAGCGACCACCTCCCCGTCGGGGCCCGCATCCGGCTCTGAGCCGCGCCCCGCCCGCCGGGGACGCGGGGTGGCTCAGCGCCGCGGCCGCATGTCGCCGCCGTACACCGTCCGGTAGTCCGGTACGACGACGGTGCTGCCCGGCGACTCCCGCCGTACCTGGGTGATGAGCCCGTCGAGGTCCATCGTCGGGTCGGGGACCACGGGCTTGCGCAGCGAGGTCTCGAAGTTGTCCCAGTGGACCGGAACGACCACCCGGGGGCGGCCCAGTGCCCGCATGAGACGGGGCACATAGCGGTGGGTCGCCGAACTGGAGGGGACGGCCACCATCGCCAGATCGGGCCGCAGCCCGTCCACCGCCCTCTCGGCGAAGTCGCTGGCGCCCATGAGGAACAGCGACGGCCCCTGCGGTCCCGCCGTCACCTGGAAGGCGAGCGTGTCGCCCTCGGGCAGGTCGGAGATGGTCTTCGGGGCGGTGGCCGGCGGGGCATGGAGGGTGCCGGGCGCGAAGTAGGCGTGCTTCTTGTTGCGGCTGTGCAGACTGGCGGCGACCTCGACGGTGAGACCACCGCCGAAGTCCAGCACCTCACCGCCCTTGACCACGGAGATCTGGGCGGGGTCCACACCGCAGGCGACCAGCAGATGGAAGGCGGTCTCGGTGCCGACGACCCGGGCGCCGGTGGTCTTGGCGAGGTACGGCACGTCGGCGATGTGGTCCCAGTGGCAGTGGCTGACCAGGATGAGTTCCGGGCGCCCGGCGAAGTCCCGTACCAGCGTCGGATCGGTCTCCGCGAGCTTCGTGGCGGGATCGAAGGCGTCCTCGAACAGCCCGGTCCGGAAGCGGGTCAGATACGGGTCGAACAGGACGGTCCGGCCGCCGGTGTCGATGCGCCAGCCGGTCGTGCCCAGCCAGCGCAGCGACACCGCGTCATGGACGAGAGGGCGGCGGGGGACCGCCTGCGCCGCGGTCGCGGTCGCGGCCGCCGGAAGGAGGGGCGCGGCCGCGCCCAGGGCGGCGCCCCGCAGCACCGCACGCCGGCCGAATGCGCCGCGGGAGCCGGAGTGCTCGGAGGAGCCGGAGGAGTGGGCGCGCTGTGCGTTCTTGTCGTCGCTCATGCCGCCACGAGATCAGGTGCCGTACGGGCCCGTCCAAGACCGCAAGGCCGGGGAAGCGATACCCGAACGGATATGAGCCCAGGTCGGACGGCCCGTCACAAGGGCGTGCCGTGCAGGAATTCCACGCCGATCCGGGCGGCGGAGCCGATCGCCGCGTCCACCGCCGGCCGCGCGACGTCCGGCTGCCGGGTGCGGGCGAAGACGGCCACGGCGTACTGCCGTCCATCAGTGCACCGCACCACCCCGGCCTCCATGTGGAGGCCGGGCAGGGTGCCGGTCTTGGCCGCGACATCCACCCCTTCGGGGAACCCCGACACCAGCCGGTGCCGGAAGATCTGTCGCCCCATCAGCTCCCGTACCTGCGCGCAGGCGGTCGGCGGACCGGCCTCGTCACGCCAGATCAGCCGCAGCAGACGCGCGATCTCGCGCGGTGTGGACGCATTGGTCCGGCGCGGATCCAGCACGCTCAGCCGCCGCTTGCGCTCGTCGGACAGCGCCGGATAGCGCACTGCGAACTCCGCCTCGTCCCGCGCCCCGACCTCGGCGAGCATCGCCTCCAGCACATCCCGCGGGCCGCCCACGATCCGCGTCCGGCGCAGCCCGAGCTCCTCGGCGAGCAGCCGTACGGTGTCCAGGCCGACCCGCGCGAGCAGCAGGTCCGCCGCGGAGTTGTCACTGACCGACATCGCGAAGAACGCCAGATCGCGCAGCGACAACTCGACGTCGTCGAGGCAGCCGGCCGTCCCCCAGCCGCCGAGCCGGTCGGCCGCCGTGACCCGGACCCGCTCCCGGGGGTCGATCTGGCCCGCCTCGACCTGCCGGGCAAACTCCAGCACCAGCAGCACCTTGAACACCGAGGCGATCACGACCGGTTCGTCCGCCCCGACCGCCACCTCCCCGACCGCCGCCTCATCGCGGACCATCTCCCCACGCGCCACTTCCCCGCCGTCGACGGGGAGCGCGCACAGCCGGCCCTCCGCGCCCGCCGCCGCGAAGACCTCCTCGATCCGCGCCTTCACCCCGGCCTCCACCACCGCCATCGCCCTCCCCCTCGCGTAAGGTCCCTCGTTGTGGATCTCTTGCGCCACCTGCGTATTTTCGTCGCCGTCGGCGAGGAACTGCACTTCAGCCGGGCCGCCGAACGTCTCCGCATGGCGCAGCCGCCGCTCAGCCAGGCGGTACGGAGACTGGAGAAGGATCTCGGCGTCGAGCTGTTCGACCGGTCGAGGCGGCAGATACGCCTGACCTCCGCCGGAGCCGTCCTGCTGGAGGAGGCCCGGGAGCTGCTCGGCCGTGAGGAGCGGCTACGCGCCCTCGCCCGCCGCGCGGCAGCCGGTGACCTGGGCACACTCCGGGCCGGCGTGCCGCCCGACACCTCCGCCCCCGTCCTCGCGGCGCTGCTCGCCGCCTGCGCGGAGCACTGCCCGGGCCTCGGGGTCGACCTTCAGGAGGTCACCACCGACGAGCAGATACGGCTTCTGCTGTCGGGCGGACTCGACGTCGGCCTCGTCCACCAGCCGGTGGACGCCACCGAGCTGCGGCTCGGTCCGGAGGTCCGGGTGGAGCTGGGGGTGGTCCTGCCCCGTACGTCCCCGCTGGCCCGGCTGCCCGAGGTCGCGCTCGGCGAGCTGTCGGGCCACGATCTGGTGCTCTTCCCGCGCGCCCACGCGCCGGGCTGGTACGACCACGTCCTGGACGTCTGCCGCGGCGAAGGGTTCGTACCGGGCCGCATCCGGCACGCCTCGAACCCCGAGTTCCTGCTGGCGCTGGTGACGGCGGGCCACGCGGTCGCCTTCGACCAGGGCCCGGTCGCCCGCAAGGAACCGCGGGTCGCCTGGCGGCCGCTCGCCGCGCGCCCACTGGCCCAGCGGATCACCGCGGCGTGGCCGGCCGCCGGAACCCCGCACCCGGCCGCCCGCCGCTTCGCCGAGCTCGCCGCCACCGTCCTCACGGGCGACCGCACCGCCGTCCCGCGCCGGGACACCGGGCCCCGTCCGGCGGACGGCCCGCCCCGCCCCTGGTCGGTCGTCTACGGCTGAGGGCTGCGCCGTACGGGTGGTGTTCATCCGAAGATCTGCGCGCGCACGGCGTCGCTCCCCGGAATCCCCGGAGGCATACACATCATGAGAAAGGTATGTAGATCGCGCAACCCGAACTAAGCCAAATAAACCGGACTCAATCGAAGTCCGGACTCAATCGGAAGCGAGGAGCCATGGCCGCCGTCAAGGTCAAGCAGTTCTGGACCGCCTTCGTCTCTCTTCTCGTCGCCCTGTTCGCCTCCGTCGGCCTGACGGGCAACACCGCCGCCCCGGCGCAGCGGACGCCCGTACGCCGACCTGAGGGCCCCACCGCCCCCGCCGCCCCCGTACGGTCGAAGCGCGCCGCCGCTCCCGTACCCGCCCAGGCGGTGTACCGGGCGCCGACGCCCCGCGACCGGTCCCTGCCGCCCACGATCAAGCAGCGCATCAGCGCTGAGGCGCACGGCTCCTCGCCCTCGGTCCGTCACCTGCCCGCCGGGCCGGCCGAGACCGACCCGGCCCTGGACGACCTGGCGCTCGCCGCGGTCTGAGCCGCGTCTGAACCGGTCCCACTCGGCCCACCTCGGCCGAGGAAGCCTCCCTCAGCCGCCGTCAGCCGCAGTCAGCCGCGGAAGCCTCCCTCAGCCGCACACTCACCGTCGGTCGTCGGGCTTCGAGGCATCGGTCCCCGACCCTGACCCGGACTCGGATTCGGCCTGCTTCGCCTCCACCTCGGGGTCGAGCGTGGTCCGGTCGGTACGGTCCGTGCCGTCGACGGACGACAGGGTGTCCCGCTCGGAGAGTTCGGTAGGCGCGGGCGGCTCGACCAGCCAGTCGGGGTTGGCCTGCTTGTCCCACCACTTCCAGGCGGCGAAGGCGCCGCCGGCGAGGACGCCGAGGACCGCGAGACCCTTGGCGATACGCCCGGCCCTGGCCCGGCGTTCATGCTTCCTGACGAGTTTGTGAATCTCCTTCGCCGTGATCTGACCGCGCAGCGCGGCCACTGCCGCGGCGGAACGCGCTCCGGCCTCCGCCATCACCGGCTGAGCCGTGGCGACCGCGTGCTCGACACGCGGAACGGTGAAATCGGCCGCCTGACGGGCGGTCCTGCGGGTCCGGACCGCCGCACGGTGCGCGGCCTTGTCGATCCGCTCCGGAACATGCGGTGCCACACGCGCGCCGTACTGCACCTTGGCCTGATGAGCGGCCAGGGAGACCTTCGGCCCCAGCCGCACGCGCGCCTCATGCGCGTAGTGCGAAGCCTGGTCCTTGGCCGTCTCGGCGTAGGGCGCCACCACGTCCGCGGCATGACGCACGCTGTCCTTGGCCGTGGCGGTCGCGGCGCGCACGCTGTCCTTGCGGGTCACGGGATCCTCCTCCTCGGTGGTGGTGTCGGTATTTCGCCTTTCCACCCATTTCGAAATCATGCCTCGTGACGTCGGGTCCGGCATGCGGGGCGGGCATCCGGGGCAATCGTGCGAGGATCTGTGGACGTCGAAGACGTCAGGACGACCGATCAGACTCACCGGAAGGCGCACCGTGGCCGAGCAGCTTTACGCCACCCTCAAGACGAACCGGGGCGACATCGAGATCCGGCTTCTGCCGAACCACGCTCCGAAGACCGTCAAGAACTTCGTCGAGCTGGCCCGCGGCGAGCGCGAGTGGACCAACCCGGAGACCGGTGAGAAGACCACGGCCCGCCTCTACGACGGAACCGTCTTCCACCGCGTGATCGAAGGGTTCATGATCCAGGGTGGTGACCCGCTGGGCAACGGCACAGGCGGCCCCGGCTACAAGTTCGCCGACGAGTTCCACCCCGAGCTCGCCTTCGACAAGCCGTACCTGCTGGCCATGGCCAACGCCGGCCCGGGCACCAACGGCTCGCAGTTCTTCATCACGGTCGGGGCCACCACCTGGCTGAACCGCAAGCACACGATCTTCGGCGAGGTCAGCACCGCGGCCGGCAGGAAGGTCGTGGACGAGATCGCCGCCGTCGACACCAACCCGAGCACCAACCGCCCGGTCCAGGACGTCGTCATCGAGTCGGTCGAGATCGAGAGCCGCTGACCGCCCAACAGGCCGAGAGCCGCTGACAGCCCGGGCGATTCTCGACCGGGAACCTTTTCGCCCCGCCCGTCCGTAAGGAAGAGCGGGGCGGTGTGCTGGCCGGAGGCCAGAAGGCCGACGTCCGGAACGCCGGACCGCAGGAAAGAAGGGGAGCTCGATGGAGCAGGCGCCGGGCAGTCCGCAGGAGCCGCAGGGCGGCGCGCACTCGCTGCCGAGCTGCTACCGCCACCCGGGGGTGGAGACCGGCATCCGCTGCACCCGCTGCGAGAAGCCGATCTGCCCCGACTGCATGGTTTCCGCCTCGGTCGGCTTCCAGTGCCCCGACTGCGTCCGCGGCGGATCCGGTACGGGCCATGCCCGTACGGCCAACCAGCCGCGCACGATCGCCGGCGGCACCGTCGCCGCAGACCCCCGCTTCGTCACCAAGATCCTCATCGGCATCAATCTCGCCGTGTTCCTGACGGTGCTCGCCGCCGGTGAGGTCTTCGTCTCCGAGACCGAGCTGATCGGCTACGCCTTCAGCCCCGTCCTCGGGGAGGTCGTCGGCGTCGCCGACGGCGAGTGGTACCGGCTGCTGACCTCGACGGTGCTCCACCAGGAGATCATGCACTTCGTCTTCAACATGCTGGGCCTGTGGGTCATCGGCGGCATGGTCGAGCCCGAGCTCGGCCGCGCCCGTTACGCGGCCCTGTGCCTGCTCTCCGGCCTGTCGGGCAGCGCCCTCGTCTATCTGATCGCCGCGCCGAACCAGCCCTCGCTCGGCGCCTCGGGCGTCGTCTTCGGCCTGATCGGCGCCTTCGCCGTGCTCGCCCGCCGCCGCGCGCACGACATGCGGCCGGTGCTGCTCTTCATCGCGCTCGCCCTGCTGCTGACCTTCACCCGCCCCGGGATCTCCTGGGAGGCGCACATCGGCGGCCTCGTCGGCGGCGCGCTGGTGGCCGCCGCCCTGGTGCACGCCCCGCGTGAGCGGCGCCGGCTGGTGCAGTACACGGCCTGTGGGCTGATCCTGCTGGCGAACGTGGTGATGGTGCTCCTGAGGACCTCCGCGCTCAGCTGAGCGCAAGCTTTCCCCAAAGTTGTCCACAGCGTGTGTCGGATCTTGTGCACTGCGCGGGGAACGACTGCGCCCCTCGCCCCTGAGCTGGGTTTTCCCAGGAGGGGCAAGGGGCGAAGCGATTCACCCAAGAGGCCGCCGCAGTCACACCGGCGTCAACGCCATGTGAGTTATCCACAGATCGTCTGACCTTTTCCCCAGTGTGGACAACGCTGTGGATAACCTCAGGGCAAGGCTTGACGGGCAGCCCGCCGGACCGCTACTGCGGGCAGCTCGCCGCAGCCGCTACGCCCACCGTGGAGGCGCCGTCACTTCCACTGCGTGGAGACACCGAAGCCACCGGCGATGAAGCCGAAGCCGACCACGATGTTCCAGTTCCGCAGGGACTTGATCGGCAGCGTGCCGTCGGTGAGATAGAAGACCACGATCCAGGCAAGCCCGATCAGGAACAACGCCAGCATCACCGGAGCCACCCAGCTGCGAGAGGTGAGCTTGATGTTGGTCACCTGCTTCGCGGCAGGCGGCGGCGTGAAGTCGGCCTTCTTGCGGATACGTGACTTCGGCACGAGGGACTCTCCTGTCGATGCGCTGCGTGACCGCGCAGATAAATGTGGCTGGCGCCGGGGCGGGAGCAAGGGGGACCTCTGCCTCCCCCGGGCGTCCGTTAGCGTAGTGCTTCCGCGGCACCGAGTAGGAGAAGGGTACGTTGAGCAATTCTGCCGACACCCCCCAAGGGCCGGTCCGGCGTCCATTCTGGAGGCCCGTCCGGCTGCTCACCGCTGCCGTCTTCGCCCTCGCCGGTCTGATCTTCGTCACCAGCTTCAACACCGCCAAGGGCACCAACATCCGCACGGACGCCTCCCTGCTGCGCCTCTCCGACCTCATCCAGGAGCGCAGCCACAAGAACGCCGAGCTGGACAAGTCCACCGCCGCGGTCCGCGCCGAGGTCGACCGCGCCGCCGAGGCCGCCCGCCGCCAGGACGGCTCCACCAAGGCGGAGGACCGCAAGCTCAGCGCCCTGGAGCAGGCCGCCGGCACCACCAAGGTCGCCGGCTCCGGCCTCACCGTCACCCTCAACGACGCCCCGCCCGGCGCCCAGGCCGCCCCCGGCTACCCCGAACCGCAGGCCAACGACCTCGTCATCCACCAGCAGGACCTGCAAGCCGTCGTCAACGCCCTGTGGAAGGGCGGCGCCACCGGCATCCAGGTCATGGACCAGCGGCTCATCTCCACCAGCGCCGTCCGCTGCGTCGGCAACACCCTGATCCTCCAGGGCCGCGTCTACTCCCCGCCCTACAAGATCACCGCGGTTGGTGACACCCGCACGCTCAACAAGGCCCTCACCGCCTCTCCCGCGATCCAGAACTACCAGCTCTACGTGAAGGCCTACGGCCTCGGCTGGAAAGTCGACGAGCACGAGGCGGTGACTCTTCCTGGCTACTCGGGCACAGTGGATCTCCACTACGCGAAGCTGGTGAGTTAGCGCGGGAGGCCCCGGTGCGACTGGTCGTGAAGGCCTTCAGCGAGGCATGCATCACCACCGGCACCCTGATCCTCCTCTTCGTCGTCTACGTCCTGCACTGGACCAGCGTCCAGGCCGGCGCCGCCACCGACGGACAGCTCGACACCCTCCAGCGCCAGTGGGCCGGCCAGGACGTCCCCGCCGCCCAGGAGCCCGCGGCGGGACCCCCGCCCCCCAAGCCGTACGAGGACGGCAAGGGCCTCGCCGTCATGTACGTGCCCCGCTTCGGCAAGGACTGGGAATGGCCCGTCCTGGAAGGCACCCTCGCCGCCACCCTGAAGAAGGGGCTCGGCCACTACACCCCCACCGCCCGCCTCGGCGAGCGGGGCAACTTCGCGGTCGCCGGCCACCGCCGCACCCACGGCGACCCCTTCAAGGACGTCCCCCGGCTCCGCCCCGGCGACGCCATCGTCCTGACCGACGGCACGACCTGGTTCACGTACCGCGTCGACAAGAAGCCCTACAAGACCGTCCCCACCGACATCGGCGTCGTCGACCCCGTCCCCCGCGCCTCCGGCTACGCCGGACCCGGCCGCTATCTCACCCTCACCACCTGCGAGCCCGAATGGGGCAGCAGCCACCGGCTGATCGTCTGGGCCCATCTCGACGCGACCAGGCCCGTGACGGCCGGAAGACCCGAAGCTTTGGACAGCTGACCCACGAGACCCTCTCGCCCCTTAGTCTGGTGCGGTACCGAAGGGACACCACAGGAAGGACCAGCGGACGTCATGTACGGCTGGATCTGGCGGCATCTGCCGGGCAACGCGTGGGTGAAGGCACTCATCTCACTCGTGCTCGCCCTCGCGGTTGTCTACGTGCTGTTCCAGTATGTGTTCCCCTGGGCGGAGCCCCTGCTTCCGTTCAACGATGTGACGGTGGACGGCCAGTGAGCGCGCGGATTCTCGTCGTCGACAACTACGACAGCTTCGTCTTCAACCTCGTTCAGTACCTCTACCAGCTCGGCGCCGAGTGCGAGGTGCTGCGCAACGACGAGGTGGCCCTCGAACACGCCCAGGACGGCTTCGACGGGGTCCTCCTCTCACCCGGCCCCGGCGCGCCCGAACAGGCCGGAGTCTGCATCGACATGGTCCGGCACTGCGCCTCCACCGGTGTGCCGGTCTTCGGCGTCTGCCTGGGCATGCAGTCCATGGCGGTGGCGTACGGCGGCGTCGTCGACCGCGCCCCCGAGCTGCTGCACGGCAAGACCTCCCCGGTCACCCACGAGGGCAAGGGCGTCTTCGCCGGGCTCCCCTCGCCGTTCACCGCGACCCGCTACCACTCCCTGGCGGCCGAGCCGGCCGACCTGCCGGCCGAGCTTGAGGTCACGGCCCGCACCGAGGACGGCATCATCATGGGGCTGCGCCACCGTGAACTGGCCGTCGAGGGCGTGCAGTTCCACCCCGAGTCCGTGCTCACCGAACACGGCCATCTGATGCTCGCCAACTGGCTGGAGCAGTGCGGCGACCGGGGGGCGGTCGAGCGGTCGGCCGGGCTCGCGCCGGTGGTGGGCAAGGCCGTCGCGTGACGACGGGGTCGCCATGGTTCCGGGCGACGAATCCGCCGCGGGAGCCCCAGCCGCCGGACCCCGGACCGTACGGGCAGGAACCCTACGGTCAGGAGCCGTACGGGCAGGAGCAGTACGAGCCCGTACAGCCCGTGCCGCAGCTGTACGAACAGCCGGCCCCGCAGCCGTACGCGCCCGCGCCCCAGGCCTACGACCCGATACCGGATCAGTACGGGCAGGACCCCTACGGCCAGGGGATGTACACCCCCGAACCGGACCCCTGTACGAGCACGGAACCAGCCGCCGAGCCTGAGCCCAATCCCGAGCCTGATCCGGCGCCCGTGGCCACGCCTGTGCCGGATCGCGGGCCGGGGCGGGCCGAGCGGCGCAGGGCCGCCAAGGCGCGCGGCCGCAGGGGCGCCGCCGCCCCGCCACCGCCCGATCCGGCGCCGGGAAGACCGCTGACCCGGGTGGAGGCCCGTCGGGCGGCCCGGGCGGCCAAGGAAAGCCTCGGCGTGATCGCCAGCCGGTTCGTCGGGGAGCTGTTCATCACCTTCGGCGTGGTGATGCTGCTGTTCGTCACGTACCAGCTGTGGTGGACCAATGTGCAGGCCGGTCTCGAGGTCGACAAGGCGAAGAACCGCATCACCGACGACTGGGCCAAGGGCCGCAAGCCGGGCGCGTTCGAGCCGGGCCAGGGCTTCGCCCTCATGCACATCCCCAAGCTGGACGTCGTCGTGCCGATCGCCGAAGGCATCAGCAAGTCCCAGGTCCTGGACCGCGGCATGGTCGGCCACTACGCGGAGGGCGCCCTCAAGACCGCCATGCCCTCCGACAAACAGGGCAACTTCGCGGTGGCGGGCCACCGCAACACCCACGGCGAGCCCTTCCGCTACATCAACCAGCTCTCTCCGGGCGACCCGATCGTGGTCGAGACCCAGGACGCGTACTACACCTACGCGATGGCGAGCATCCTCCCGCAGACCTCACCGTCGAACGTCGCGGTGATCGGCCCGGTCCCACCGGGCTCAGGATTCACCAAGCCCGGCCGGTACATCACCCTCACCACCTGCACCCCCGAGTTCACCAGTACGTACCGAATGATCGTGTGGGGCAAGATGGTCGAGGAACGGCCGCGCAGCAAGGGGAAACCGGACGCGCTCGTAGGCTGACACCCCAGAACCCCTGGGCAGAACCCCTGGGCCTGAAACGACGGGACAGAAGCAGTGGCACGTGCGCGCGACCGGATCGCCGGCATCATCAGCGTCTTCGGCGAACTGTTGATCACCGCGGGTGTGGTGCTCGGCCTCTTCGTCGTCTACTCGCTGTGGTGGACCAACGTCCTCGCCGACAGAGCGGCCGACAAGGAGATCAGCCAGGTCCGCGACCGCTGGGCCGGCGGCCCGGGCGCCCTCGACACCAAGGACGGCATCGGCTTCCTGCACGTACCGGCCATGGGCGACGGCGAGGTCCTGGTCAAGCGGGGCACCGACCCCAAGACCCTGAACAACGGTGTCGCCGGCTACTACACGGACCCGGTGGCCTCCGCCCTCCCGTCGGCGAAGCGGGGCAACTTCACGCTGGCGGCGCACCGCGACGGGCACGGCGCGAAGTTCCACAACATCCACAAGCTGAAGAACGGCGACTCGATCGTCTTCGAGACGAAGGACGTCTGGTACGTCTACAAGGTCTACAAGACGCTGCCGGAGACCTCGAAGTACAACGTGAAGGTCCTCGACCCGATACCGAAGGAATCGGGGAAGACCAAGCCGGGCCGCTACATCACCCTGACGACGTGCACGCCGATCTACACCTCGGACTACCGCTACATCGTCTGGGGCGAGCTGGAACGCACGGAAACGGTCGACCGCGACCGCACCCCGCCCGCCGAGCTCAAGCTCTGACCGGGCCATAAGCACACGAAGAAAGGGCCCCGGCATCCGTCGAACGGATGCCGGGGCCCTTTCTTTCGTATCCGGGGGATCCGGGGGCTAATCCCCGCCGCGTCCGAGGCCCTGGCCGAAGATCGTGCCGCCGTCCCCGTCCCCGTCCCCGCTCTCCGCGGTGAGCAGGGCCACCGAGTCGCCGGTGTTGACCGTCGAACCAGGGGCCGGGTTGCTGGTCACGACCGTCGCACCGGGCTTGTCCACCGAGCCCGGGGCCAGGGTGACCACGAGACCCATGTCCTCCAGGGCCTTCTTCACGTCCCGGTACTTCTTCCCGGCGATGTCCGCCGGGATCTGCACCTGCTGCTGCGTCGGGCCCTTGGAGACCTTCAGCGTCACCTGCGTGCCCTCGGCGGCCTTGGAGTCACCGGCCGGGTCTTGCTCCAGGACCTCGCCCTTCGGCTTGTCCGAGTCCACGTCGACCCTCGCGACCTGGAACTTCAACGTCTCCAGCTGTTGCTTGGCCGAGTCGAAGTTCGAGCCCACGACCGGCGGGACCGTCTTCAGGGCCTTCTTGGCGACCGTGATCGTCACCGGGGAATTCTTCTCGGCCTGGGAGCCGCCCGTGGGCTCCTGGCGCAGGACCGTGCCCTGCTCCTCGTCCGACTCCTCCTGCTTGACCTCGACCTTGAAGCCCTTCGCCTCCAGCAGCTGCTTGGCGTTCTCCTCGGACTTCTCCGTGACGTCCGGGACCTCGATCGTCGGCGCACCCTCCGAGACGATCACCTGGATCGTCTCGCCGGTGGCCATCTTCGCGCCGTTGTCCGCCGCCGGGGTCTGCTTGCAGATGCTGCCCTTGGGCTGGTCACAGCGCTCCGACCCGGACTGGGCGACCTTCACCCCGGCATTGCCGACAAGCTCCTCGGCCTGCTTCAGCGTCTTGCCGACCAGCTGCGGCACGGCCACCTGATCCGCGCCGTCCTTGCCGTCGAACAGCGAGCGGCCGATCAGGACCGCACCGACGAGCACCAGGATGCCCGCGAGCACCAGCAGGATCGTCGACATGCTCGACTTCTTCTGGCGCCGCCGGGCCGGGCGGTCGTCATAGCCGTAGCCGTCGTCCGGGTTCATCGGCGGCATCATCGACGTCTGCCCGGCCGGGTCGGCCTGCCGCAGCGCCGTGGTGGGCTGGTCCTCCGGCGGGTAGCCGCCGTAGCCGACCGTGCCCATCGCCGCCGTCGCCGCGACCGGCTGACCGTCGAGGCACGCCTCGATGTCGGCCCGCATCTCGTCGGCGGACTGGTAGCGGTAGTCGGGGTCCTTGACCAGCGCCTTCAGCACGATCGCGTCCATCTCGGGCGTGATCTCGGGGTCGAAGTTGCTGGGCGGCTGCGGCTCCTCCCGTACGTGCTGGTACGCCACCGCGACCGGGGAGTCACCCACGAACGGCGGGCGGACCGTCAGCAACTCGTACAGCAGACAGCCGGTGGAGTACAGGTCGGAGCGGGCGTCGACCTGCTCGCCCTTGGCCTGCTCAGGGGAGAGGTACTGCGCCGTGCCGATGACAGCCGCCGTCTGCGTCATGGTCATGCCGGAGTCGCCCATCGCACGGGCGATACCGAAGTCCATGACCTTGACCTGGCCCGTACGCGTCAGCATCACGTTCGCCGGCTTGATGTCACGGTGCACGATGCCGGCGCGGTGCGAGTACTCCAGCGCCTGCAGGATGCCGACCGTCATCTCCAGCGTGCGCTCCGGCAGCAGCTTGCGCCCGGAGTGCAGCAGCTCCCGCAGCGTCGAGCCGTCGACGTACTCCATCACGATGTACGGGATGGAGATGTTGTCGACGTAGTCCTCGCCGGTGTCGTAGACGGCGACGATCGCCGGGTGGTTGAGCGAGGCGGCCGACTGGGCCTCTCGGCGGAACCGGGCCTGGAAGGACGGGTCACGGGCGAGGTCGGCCCGCAGCGTCTTCACGGCGACGGTGCGGCCGAGCCGGGTGTCGTGGGCGAGGTACACCTCGGCCATGCCACCGCGGCCGAGCACCGAGCCCAGCTCGTACCGGCCGCCGAGGCGACGCGGCTCTTCCATAGCTAATCCAGCCCTCTCCGTCTGTCCCGACCGCACCCGTGTGTGTGATCCGGCGGTGTGCTGTTCGCGCATACGCTACCGGCCACAGGCAGCCGCTTCGTCCGCGACCGGCACCTGATACCACACCGGTACACGACCGCGCCCGTAACGGCCCGCCGTCACTCCTTGCCGTCGAGAACCGCCTCCATCACGTCCTTGGCGATCGGCGCGGCCAGCCCACCACCGCTGATGTCGTCACGGGCGGTGCCCTGCGAGTCCTCGACGATCACGGCGACGGCGACCGGCGAGCCGCTGTCCGTCTTGGCGTATGAGATGAACCACGCGTACGGGCGCTTCTTGTTGCCGACACCGTGCTGCGCCGTACCGGTCTTGCCGCCGACCTTGACGCCGGGGCGGTTGACATCGGCCTTGCCGCCGGTGCCGTCGCTGACGACGTTCTCCATCATCTGCTGCACCAGCTGCGCGTTCTTCTGCGACATCGGGCGGCTCATCTCCTCGGGCTCGGTCGTCTTGAGCACGTCGAGGTTGGGAGCCTCCAGCTTGTCGATCATGTACGGCTTCATCAGCTTGCCGTCGTTCGCGACCGCCGCGGCCACCATCGCCATCTGCAGCGGCGTCGTCGCGGTGTTGAACTGGCCGATCGCGGACTGCGCGTTGCCACCGCGGTCCATCTTCTTGTCGTAGACGGAGGCCACCGCGCGGATCGGCACGAACTGCTCGGCGTTGAAACCGAACTTCTCGGCCGTCTCCACCATCTTCTCGCGGCCGACCTCGTCACCGAGCTTGGCGAAGACGGAGTTGCAGGAGACCTTCAGCGCGTCGTTCAGGCTGGCGTTCTTGCAGCCCTGGGCGTGGTTCTTCATCGGCACCCGCGACAGCGGGATGTTGTACGGCTCGGGGGTGTCGGTCGACGCGTTGATGTCGGTGACCTTGCCGTGCTCCAGCGCCGCGGCCGCCGTCACCACCTTGAAGACGGAGCCGGGCGGGTAGATCTCGCGCAGCGCGCGGTTCAGCTTCGGCTTGTCCGGGTCCTTCTCCAGCGCCACCCAGGCCTTCTCGTCCTTGGCGGAGTAGCCGGCGAAGGAGGACGGGTCGTACGACGGCGTGGACGCCAGCGCGAGGATCCGGCCCGTCTTCGGGTCGATCGCGGCGACCGCGCCCTTCTTGTCGCCGAGGCCCTTGAAGGCGGCCTTCTGGGCGGCGCCGTTCAGGGTGGTGACGACATTGCCGCCGGTCTTCTTCTCCCCGGTGAACATCGCCAGCGTGCGGTCGAAGAAGAGCCGGTCGTCGTTGCCGGTGAGGATGCCGTCCTCGATCTTCTCGATCTGGCTGGCGTCGTAGGCCTGCGAGGCGTAACCCGTCACCGGCGCCCACATCGGACCGTCGGTGTAGGTGCGCTTGAAGCGGTAGTACGGGTCCTTGGAGTCGACGGAGCCGGTGATCGGCTTGCCGTCGACGATGATGTTGCCGCGCTCGTTGGCGTACCGCTCGATCGTGACCCGGCGGTTCTTCTGGTGCGAGTTGAGCTCGTCGGCCCGGACGTACTGGAGCCAGTTGTCCCGCAGCAGCAGCGCGAGGACCAGCAGGCCGCAGAAGATCGCGACCCGGCGCAGGGGCTTGTTCACGGTCGGACCACCTGGGTCATCTCGGCGTCGGGGGACGGGGCGGGCGCCGGCGCGGGGCGGCGGGCGGTGTCACTGATACGGATCAGGATGGCGATCAGCGCCCAGTTCGCGATCACGGAGGAACCGCCGTACGCCAGGAACGGCATCGTCATACCGGTCAGCGGGATGAGACCCATCACACCGCCGGCGACGACGAAGATCTGCAGCGCGAAGGCGCCGGACAGACCCATCGCGAGCAGCTTGCCGAACGGGTCGCGGGCCGCCAGGGACGTACGGATACCGCGCTCGATGATCAGGCCGTACAGCAGCAGGAACGCCATCACACCGGTCAGACCGAGCTCCTCGCCGACCGTGGCGAAGATGAAGTCGGAGTTGGCGGCGAAGCCGATCAGGTCGGAATTGCCCTGGCCCAGGCCGGTGCCGAGGACACCGCCGGAGCCGAACGACATCAGCACCTGCGTCATCTGGTCACACGCGGCGGCCATGTTGGATCCCTCGGGGGCCGTCTTCAGGCACTCGAAGGGGTCGAGCCACGCGGCGACACGGGACTGGACGTGGGTGGCGAACGAGCCGACGACGACCGCGCCGCCCACCGCCATCAGCAGACCCATGACGATCCAGCTGGTCCGCTCCGTCGCCACGTACAGCATGATCACGAACATGCCGAAGAACAGCAGCGACGTACCGAGGTCGTTCTCGAAGACCAGAATGAGCAGGCTGACCGCCCAGATCGTGAGGATCGGGCCCAGGTCACGGCCACGCGGCAGATAAAGCCCCATGAAACGGCGGCTGGCCAGCGCGAGGGCGTCACGTTTCACCATCAGATAGCCGGAGAAGAAGACCGCGATCACGATCTTCGCGAACTCTCCCGGCTGGATCGAGAACGGGCCGATCCGGATCCAGATCTTGGCGCCGAACACATCCGCACCCAGACCCGGCACCAGCGGCAGCAGCAGCAGGACGATCGACACCATCATGGAGATGTACGTGAAGCGCTGCAGCACACGATGGTCCTTCAGGAACATCAGCACCAGCAGGAACAGCGCCACACCGATCGCCGAATACATCAGCTGGTTCGGCGCGTCCGGACTGAACGTCTTGTACCGCGCGATGATGCGCGGCGACTGGTCCAGCCGCCAGATCAACACCAGCCCCAAGCCGTTGAGCAGCGTCGCCAGCGGCAGCAGCAGCGGATCCGCGTACTTCGCGAACTTGCGCACCACCAGATGCGCCACGCCCGCCAGCAGACCCAGACCCAGCCCGTAACCGAGCATGCCCGGCGGGACCTTGCCGTCGATGGCCAGGCCCACGTTCAGGTACGCGAACACCGGGATGACGACCGCGAACCCGAGCAGCAGCAACTCCGTGTTGCGGCGGCTCGGCAGCTCGATCGCGCCGATGGTGGTCGTATTGGTGACAACGCTCATGGTGGTGAAAGGCCCCCCTACGGGTCCTTACTGCTTGCCGCAGTTCGAGGCCAGCTTCTGCTCCTCCTCCGAGAGGGTGGGGCCCGGAGAGGGAGTGGCTGCGGTGGGCTTGGGGTCGGTCGGCTTCGTTCCGTTCGCCGGGGCGGCATCGCCGTCCGTCGGCGGCGGCGGGGTCGCCTTGTCGGCGGCCGCCCGGCGCTGCTCGTCCTTCTTGCAGGCCGTCGCCTGCGTGGCCAGCTCATCGATCTTGGCCTGCGCCCTGCCGAGGCTGCCGCCCGTGATCGTGTCCTCGACCTGCTTCTTCTGGTAGGGCGGCAGGTACTTGAGTTCGATCTCGGGATGATCCTTCTCGACCTTCGAGAGCGAGACCCACGCCAGATCCTGGCTGATGCCCCGGTACAGCGCGACATGATCGTCATTCGCGCCGACGTAGTACTGCGTCTGCGTCCAGCGGTAGCCGCCGTACAGACCACCACCGACCACAGCCAGCGCCAGCACCGTGTAGAAGGACCGCTTCAGCCACTTACGGCCGGTACGCGGCTTCACGAAGTCGTCATCCGCGTACGCGCCGAACGCGCCCTGCGGCGGCATCCCGCCATAGCCGACGTCGTCCCCGCTGCCGGGCGGACCGAACCCGCCCGCCGGCGGCTGCGGCGCCTGCCGACCCAGACCGGACGCCCGGCCCGCCGGAGTCTGCATCGCCCCGCCGTCGTTCAGCTGCGCCTGGTTCTCGGCGACCGCGCCCACGATGACCGGAGTGTCGCTCAGCTGCCCGGCGAGAGTGTCACCGCCGTCGACATCCAGCACATCGGCGACGATCACCGTGATGTTGTCCGGGCCGCCACCGCGCAACGCCAGCTGGATCAGATCCTGGACGGTCTCCTGCGGGCCCTGGTAGCTGGCCAGGGTGTCCTCCATCGTCTGATGGGACACCACCCCCGACAGACCGTCGGAACAGATCAAGTACCGGTCGCCGGCACGGACCTCACGGATCGACAGATCCGGCTCGACATGATCACCACTGCCCAGCGCGCGCATCAGCAGCGACCGCTGCGGATGCGTGGTGGCCTCCTCCTCGGTGATCCGGCCCTCGTCGACCAGCCGCTGCACCCACGTGTGGTCCTGCGTGATCTGCGTCAGGACACCGTCCCGCAGCAGATACGCCCGCGAGTCACCGACATGCACCAGACCGAGCCGCTGCCCCGTCCACAGGAGCGCCGTGAGCGTCGTGCCCATGCCCTCCAGCTGACGGTCCTCCTCGACCATCATCCGCAGCTGGTCGTTGGCGCGCTGCACCGCCGTACCCAGCGACGTGAGGATGTCCGAGCCGGGCACGTCGTCGTCCAGCGTGACCAGCGTCGAGATCACCTCGGACGAGGCGACCTCACCGGCGGCCTGGCCGCCCATGCCGTCGGCGATGGCAAGCAGGCGCGGACCCGCGTACCCGGAGTCCTCATTGCCCTCACGGATCATGCCCTTGTGCGAACCGGCGGCGAAGCGCAGGGACAGACTCATGCGCACCTCACCAGTCGGGTCCGGGTACAACCGGTCTCGAGCCACACTGCCCACCCTCCGGTCGGGAGCCCGCTCAGGCCCGTCGCCGGCGCCCGCAGGCCCGCCGCCAGGGCCGGTCGGTCCGCTGTGGGGACCGCCGCGGCTCGCTCGCTCCGCTCGCTCATTGTCGTACTACTTCCGCAGCTCGATGACGGTCTTGCCGATGCGGATCGGCGCGCCCAGCGGAATCGGGGTCGGGGTGGTGAGCCGGGTCCGGTCGAGATACGTGCCGTTGGTGGACCCGAGATCCTCGACGATCCACTGGCCGTCACGGTCCGGGTAGATCCTGGCATGCCGGCTGGAGGCGTAGTCGTCGTCCAGCACGATCGTGGAGTCGTGCGCCCGGCCCAGGGTGATGGTCTGCCCCTGCAGCGCCACCGTCGTACCCGTGAGGGTCCCCTCCGACACGACCAGCTTGGTCGGCGCACCCCGGCGCTGCCGCCCACCGCCCTGCTGCCCCCGCTGCTGCGGAGGCGCGGCGGGCGCCGCCTGGCGCGCGTTCTGCTGCGGCCGCGTGTCCTGGCGGCGCGAACCGCGCTGCGTGACACGTGTGCCGAACAGGTCGCTGCGAATGACCTGTACGGCCACAATCACGAACAGCCACAGAACGGCCAGGAAACCCAACCGCATGACCGTCAGGGTCAGCTCTGACATTGCCCCCGCTTCACCCTTCGGCTTGCCGGTAAACGATGGTGGTGCTGCCCACGACGATCCGCGAGCCGTCGCGGAGCGTAGCGCGGGTGGTGTGCTGCCCGTCCACCACGATGCCGTTGGTGGACCCGAGATCCTGGATCGTCGAGGGCGTTCCGGTCCGGATCTCACAGTGCCGGCGCGAGACGCCGGGGTCGTCGATCCGCACATCGGCGTCGGTGCTGCGACCCAGCACCAGCGTCGGGCGGGAGATCTGGTGGCGTGTGCCATTGATCTCGATCCAGCGACGCACCTGCCCGCCGGGCACCGCACCGGGACGGCCGGCGCCGGGCGCCTGGCCGGGACGGTGCGCGCCGGGCGGCGGCGCGGAAGGCATCGGCGGAGCAGCGGCAGGCGGGTAGCCATAGCCACCGGGACGGCCCGGCTGCGGGCCGTGCGGCGCCGCGGGACCGGCCGGAGCGCGGTCGGGAGCCTGCGGCTGTGACGTACTCGACGCGAGCGTACGGCTGCGCACCCGGTACAGACCGGTGTCGAGATCGTCGGCCTTCTCCAGATGGACCTTGATCGGGCCCATGAAGGTGTAGCGCTGCTGCTTCGCGTAGTCGCGGACCAGGCCCGACAGCTCGTCGCCGAGCTGGCCCGAGTACGGGCTGAGGCGCTCGTAGTCCGGAGCGCTCAGCTCCACGATGAAGTCGTTGGGGACAACGGTCCGCTCACGGTTCCAGATCGTCGCGTTGTTGTCGCACTCACGCTGGAGGGCGCCCGCGATCTCGACCGGCTGGACCTCGGACTTGAAGACCTTGGCGAAGGTGCCGTTGACCAGACCTTCGAGACGCTGCTCGAAACGCTTCATGACTCCCATGGGGCACCTCCTCCGTCGTTGCCGTCCTGGTACTGCTTACTGATCGTATCCACGCGTCGGGAAATCGGCTGGTTCCCCTTCTCTGCCCTGTGGACGAGTGTCACCTCTCACACGGATCGTAGAGGCGGCCTCCTCACAGTGTCCCGCACCCGGGGTCAGGTCTGGAGGAGCGGGGGCGTCGGCTCTCCTCCGTTCCTCCCCTCTCCTCCCCGTACCTCTGACTCTCCTCTGTTCTGCTGCACCCCGGGAGGGGCCCCGAAACAACGGATGTGAATCCACCCTCGGCAGCGTGCTAATCTTCTGATGTCGCCAGGCGAACGCAGCGAAAAGATGCGGAAACCACACGACACACCCAATGCGCGGGTGGCGGAATAGGCAGACGCGCTGGATTCAGGTTCCAGTGCCCGAAAGGGCGTGGGGGTTCAACTCCCCCCTCGCGCACCAGACGGAAGCCCCGTAGGTCATCGACCTACGGGGCTTCCGCGTTGTGTCGGGCCGAAGTGCCGGTGTGGCTTCGAGGTCGCGACCTTCGTCGCACCCGGACGAGACGAAAGAGGACCGCGGCCGGGGCGACGGGCTGCCTAGGGTGCGGGCGTGGACGTGTCATCGAAGATCAGGGCCGGATGGCAGTGGCTCGCGACGCCCGAGCTGTGGTCGCGGCGGCAGACCGCGGGGGAGGCGGTACTCGCCGTCCTCGTCGGGCTGCTCGCAGCCGGCATCGAGGACATCAGCGGCGGCGAGGGATGGCGCCCGGCAGGCGTCGCGCTGGCCGCCGCCGTGCTCTCGCTGCTGCGGCGCAGACTACCCGCGACCGTACTGGTGATCACCGGGGCGCTCACGCCGCCCCTGGGCGGCTTCTTGATGCTGCTGATCGTCGTCGGCTGGTCGTCCGGGCGGTTCATCGCGGGCGCCGGACGGGCGCTCGGCGCGTTCACCGCCTCGTTCGCCCTCTTCCTCAGCGTGAGCCTCGTCCACTCCTGGGACCGCAACCAAGCCCTGACCCTCGCCTTCCTCAACGCCCTGTACTTCCTGGCGACGACCGTCGTCCCCGGCCTGGCGAGCCGCTACTGGACCCAGCGCCGCACCCTCCTGCACACCCTCCAGGAACGCAACGCCCAACTGCTGCGCGAACGCGCGATGGTGGAGGGGCAGGTCCGGCTGCGTGAACGGCAGCGGATCGCCCAGGACATGCACGACAGCCTCGGCCACCAACTTGCCCTCATCTCCGTGCACACCGGCGCCCTGGAGGTGGACCCCGAACTGACCGAGCGCCAGCGCACCGCGGTCGGGGTGCTCCGCAACGCCTCGGTGACCGCCATGCACGAACTGCGCGAGGTCGTCGGCATCCTCCGGGACGGCGTCGAGGCACCCGACCCGGCCGGCGCCGGCGCCGCCGACGAGGCCGCCAGAGCCGCCCGCGGCATCGCCGGCATAGACGGCCTCGCCCACGCGGCCAGGGTTGCCGGGCACGGGGTGGAGCTGCGGCGCAGCGGTGAACCACGGCCGCTCGCGGCCGCCGCCGACCACGCCGCGTACAGGATCGCCCAGGAGGCGCTGACCAACGCCTACAAGCACGCTCCCGGGGCGCGGATCAGCGTCGAGCTGCGGTACGAACCGGACTCCTTCGTCGTCGAGGTCGTCAACGCGGCCCCCTCGGCAAGCCCTGGAGACGTCGTCAGCGGCGGCCAGGGCCTGACCGGGCTGCACGAACGGGCCCGGCTCGTCGGCGGCATGGTCCACGCCGGGCCGGTGCCGGGCGGCGGCTTCCGGGTCGCCGGTGTCCTGCCGTACGGGGTCGTGGAGGCCGCGTCCCGGGCCGAGGCCGCGCCTTTGGTCGATGCGGCCGACGACTTCCGGCAGCAGTCACGGACCCGCCCCCTCCGCGACCGTGGTCGGGCCAAGGGCGGCGGCCCCGGCACGGGCGGTCCCGTCATGGACTGGAGCCCGGGCGCGGGCGGTCCTGGCTTGGACTGGACGATCACGGAGCGGGAGTTGGCGATGGCGATTCGCGGGGGCAGGACCAGGGGCGAGGGCGTGGCGATCGGATGCGGGATCGCGGTCGCCGCGCTGGTGCTGCTGATGGTGGCCGGCGGGTTCGGCCTCTACTTCCTGATGGGGTCGATGAACAAGGGCATGATCGATCCTGCGGAGTACGAGGCGATATCGGTCGGCATGGCCGAGAGTGAGGCACGCGACCGGCTGCCCAGCGGGGACACCGTCTGGACGACCGGGCTGAGCGGCAAGGGGCCCGAGGAGCCTGAGGGGTCGCAGTGCCTGGTGCTGATGTCCTCGGCCACCACGGACACCTTGGAGACGGAGCCGGTTTTCCGGTTCTGCTTCAAGGACGGCAAGCTGATCGAGAAGAAGTCGTACGACGTCAGGCGTTGAGGTCGGGAGCAGCGGCGGCCGGGGGGCCGCCGCTGCCCCGGGCCCGCCGTTACCGGTAGGTGTTGGGGGTAGGTGTGGCAGGGCCGCGCATCAGAGTCGTGATCGCCGACGACGAGCCCCTGATCAGGGCCGGGATCCGGATGATCCTCACCTCGGATCCGCAGATCGAGGTGGTCGCGGAGGCCGCGAACGGCCGGGAGGCCGTCGACCAGGCCCGCGCGCACGCGGCGGACGTGGTGCTGCTCGACATCCAGATGCCGGTCCTCGACGGGCTGTCTGCCCTGCCGGAGCTGCGCAGGGCGGTCCCGGACGCCCGGGTGATCGTGCTGACCACCTTCGGTGAGCGGGAGAACGTGCTGCGGGCGCTGGAGCACGGCGGAGCCGGGTTCCTGCTGAAGGACACGGCGCCGGCCGAGCTGATCGGCGCGGTCCGGGCCACGGCCGCGGGCGACGCGTATCTCTCGCCCGCCGCGACCCGCCACGTGGTCGAGCAGCTGGCCTCCGGCCGGGCCGCGGCCCGCAGCGAGGAGGCCCGGTCCCGGGTGGCGGGACTCAGCGAGCGCGAACGGGACGTGCTGGCCGTGCTGGGTGAAGGGCTGTCGAACGCGGACGCCGGGAAGCGGCTTCACATGAGCGAGGCGACGGTGAAGACGTATGTGAGCCGGATCCTCGCGAAACTGGGCTGCGAGAACCGGGTCCAGGCCGCTCTGCTGGCGCGGGACGCCGGGGTGGTACGGGACGGAGGCCTGTAGGGCGAACGTACCGGGGCCCGTGCGGGGCGGCGTGCGGCCCGGGGTGCGGGTGTCGGGGTTCGGGTGGGGGCGGGGCGGGGCCGGCGAACGCCTGTCCGGTCGTCCGGTCGTCCGGCTGTCCGGTCTCAGGCGGCGAGGCGGGCGGCCAGGGCCTTGCCCTTGTCGGAGGCCTCGGTGAGCGCCTTGGCACGGGAGGCGTCCGCGAGCGGGATCAAGTCGGCCATCTCCGGCATCAGCGAGCGCATGCTCTCCGACCGGCTGACCGAACCCGGTGCGCCCGGGCTCGTGCTGCGCGAGGTCGACGAGGGCCCGCCACTGCGGGTCTCGTACCGGCTGACCGAGGCCGGCGCCGCGATGGAACCCGCACCCAAGGAACTGGCCGCCTGGGCAGGCCTACCTCGGCGAAAACGGACGCTGCTAGCCCGCCCACCACCACGTGCAGACCCCGGTCAACCGGGAAAGTGGCCGAGTTTTCCACAAGGCGCGAGCGGATTTTCCGCCCGGATCTTCCCGTTGTCCACAGGGGCAGACGGGCTCGGTCCCCCGGCTGTACCGTCAGGGCAGTTGATGTTGATCGAGGTCACGGGGGGTCCCATGGGCGAGGCACTGGCAGCGGTACCGGCACAGCGGGCAGGCACCGAGCGCACCCCGACAGTGGCCGGATTCGCCCGGCGCACCGCGCCAGGAACGTCCAACTCCCCCAAGCAACGCGGCAAGGCCCTCCGGGACCAGATCGCCCGCACCTCACACGCCGAGCTCGTCCTGCCCGCCGGCCGACCGGACGCCGTCCGGGCCGTCGAGGAATCCAGCCGGGACCGCGTCCCCGAACTCGCCCCGATCAGGGTCGGCCGGATGGCCGCCACCCCCTTCGCATTCCTGCGCGGCTCCGCCGGACTCATGGCCCACGACCTCACCGGGTCCCCCGTCACCGGCATAGGCGCCCAGATATGCGGCGACGCCCACGCGGCCAACTTCGGCCTCTACGGAGACGCGCGCGGCCGGCTCGTCATCGACCTCAACGACTTCGACGAAACCGTCTTCGGACCCTGGGAATGGGACCTCAAGCGGCTCGCCACCTCCCTCGTCCTGGCCGGCCGGGAGGCGGGCGCCGACGAGGACACCTGCCGGGCCGCCGCCTTCGACGTGGCAGGCGCCTACCGGCGCACGATGCGGCTGCTCGCCAGGCTGCCCGTACTCGACGCCTGGAACGCCATCGCCGACGAGGAACTCGTCTCCCACACCGACGCCCGCGACCTGCTCGGCACCCTCGAGCGGGTCTCGCAGAAGGCCCGGCAGAACACCAGCGCCCGGTTCGCCGCCAGATCCACCGAAGCCGTCACCGGCCCCGACGGCGCCACCGGCCGGCGCTTCGTCGACGCCCCGCCCGTACTGCGAGGCGTACCGGACGCCGAAGCCGCCGCGGTCGCCGCGTCCCTCGGCGAATACCTGACGACCCTGCCGGAAGACCGGCTGCCCCTGCTCGCCCGCTACGCGATCCACGACGTCGCCTTCCGTGTCGTCGGCACCGGAAGCGTGGGCACCAGGTCATACGTGGTGCTTCTCCTCGACCACCGCGGAGAACCGCTGGTCCTCCAGGTGAAAGAGGCCCGCCCCACCGCCCTGCTGCCCCACCTCCCGGCCGCCGGATTCCCGATACCCGACCCCGGGCACGAGGGGCGGCGCGTGGTCCACGGCCAGAAGCGCATGCAGGTCGTCAGCGACATCCTGCTCGGCTGGACGACCGTGCAGGGCAGACCCTTCCAGGTCCGTCAGTTCCGCAACCGCAAGGGCAGCGTGGATCCCGCCGCCCTCGCCGCGGACCAGGTCGACGACTACGGCCGCATGACCGGCGCCCTGCTGGCCCGCGCACACGCCCACAGCGCCGACCCGCGCCTCATCGCCGGCTACTGCGGCAAGAACGACGAGCTCGACGAGGCGATAGCCACCTTCGCCGTCGCCTACGCCGACCGCACCGAGTCCGACCACGCGCACCTCGTCACAGCGGTCAGGACGGGACGCATCGCTGCGGAACTGGGCGTCTGACGCCGAACACGGGGGGCGGGGCTGAGGGGCTGAGGGGCAGGGGGAGAGGGGGACGAAAACGGGGGGAGGGGGAGGGAGGGGGGCGGGGGCGGGCCCCGGTCCCCCGGGCAGGCCCGTACGCTGGTTCGGTGACGACCCGGAGCGATGACGTGAACGAACCCGTGATCGACAGCGGCCAGGCGGATGAGCGGCCCGAGGCCCGCCTGGAGAAGGCTGTGCGCGTGGCCGAGCAGGCCCTGATCGAGTTCGAGATCGCGGTGGAGACCTTCCGGGTCGAGGTGGAGAACTTCTCCCGGCTGCACCACCAGAAACTCGGCCCGATGTACACCCGCCTCGACGAGCTGGACGCGCTGATCGCGGAGGCCCGGGCGGCCCGCACCGGCGACCCGGACGACCTGCGCAAGGCGCAGGAGGCGCGGGCGATGGTGATGCCGATGCCCGGCGTGGACGAGCTGTTCCACGAGTGGATGGACTCCGACGGGCTGTCGCCTGAGGCTGCGGCGATGCTTACGGACCAGCCGGTCCGGCCGCCGAAGCGGGTACGGCCCGGCGAGGAGGCGCGCAAGCTCTACCGCGACCTGGTCCGCAAGGCGCATCCGGACCTGGCCAGGGACGAGAAGGAGCAGGCCCGGCGCGAGGAGTTCCTGACGCGGGTGAACGCCGCCTACGGGCGCGGCGACGCCGAGCTGCTGCGGGAGCTGACCGAGGAGTGGGCGGCCGGGCCGGTGCCGGCGGCGCGGCTCAGCGAGAGCGAGGAGCTGTACGCCCGGCTGGAGTGGCTGGCGCAGCGCAAGGAGCTGCTGTCGGTGGTCGCCCGTGAGCTGGAGGAGAGCGCCATCGGCGCGATGCTGCGGATGGCGCCGGACGACCCGGACCGGCTGCTCGACGAGATCGCCGAGCAGCTTCTCGCCCAGGTCTCCGAGCGGGAGGCCGAGCTGGCGGGGCTGGTGCAGTAGTTTTTCTGGGTTCGTAACGACGGAAGAAGGCCTGATCCCATGAATTTCGCGTCCCTGCCCTCCGTGGACGCCGCGTCGGTGCCGGCCGACGGTCTGGTGCTGGACGTCCGGGAGGACGACGAGTGGGCGGCCGGTCATGTCGAGGGCGCGCTGCATGTGCCGATGAGCGACTTCGTGGCGCGCTTCGGTGAGGTGACCGAGGCCGTCGCGGACGGGCGCCGGGCGCATGTGATGTGCCGGGTGGGCGGCCGTTCGGCGCAGGTCACGCAGTATCTGGTGCAGCAGGGCATCGACGCCGTGAACATCGACGGCGGCATGCTGGCCTGGGAGGGCGCCGGGCGCCCGATGGTCGCCGAGGGCGGCAGCAAGGCCTACGTCCTGTAGACGGCGGACAGGCCTGCGTCCTGTTGGACGGCAGCCAGGCCTGCGTCCTGGCTCAGCCGAGGGGGTGGGCGGCCAGCAGGTCGCCCAAGGCCTCCTCGTGGGCGGCCGCCGGGCCGAGGGAGAGTTCCAGCTGCTTGGCCCAGGCGTGGTAGCGGTGCAGGACGTAGTCGGTGTCCGCGCCGAAGCCGCCGTGCAGATGCTGCGCGGTCTGGACGACACGGCGAACGCCTTCGGATGCCCAGATCTTGGCCACGGCGATGTCGCCGGCTGCGGGCAGGGCGCCGGGGGCATTCGTGCTGATGCGCCAGGCGGCCTGCCAGAGGGTGGCTTCCATGGCGCGTAGGTCGATGTAGCGGTCCGCGGCCTGGACGGCGACGGCCTGGAAGGTCGCGATGGGGTGGCCGAACTGTTCGCGGGTGCCGGTGTACCGGCTTGTCATGGCGAGGACCGCTTCGCCGAGGCCGAGCGCCAGCGCGCAGGTGCCGGTGGCGAGCAGTCCGCGGAGCCACTCCCAGGCGCCTGCCGTGTCGATCACGTCGTGGCCGTGGAGGCGGACCGAGTCGAGGCGGGCCTCGGCGAGCAGTTCGCCGCTGGTGGAGAACTGGTCGGCGAGGGTGAGCCCGGGCGCGGCGCGGGGGACGAGGGCGAGGACGGTGCGGCCGTCGGCGGTGTGGGCGGGCACGGCGAGGAGGTCGGCGCTGTGGGCCCAGGGGATGCCGGTCTGGACGCCGTCGAGGACCCAGTCGTGGCCGTCCTGGCGGGCGGTGACGGCGAGCTCGGCGGGGTCGTGGCCGGTGCGGCCGTTCGCGGCGGCGGTGAGGACGAGGTCGCCGCGGGCGGCGGGGCCGAGGACGGTGTCCTTGAGCGTGGCGCTGCCGTGGCGCTCGACGGTCATGGCGACGGCGCTGTGCTCCAGGAGCGGTACGCGGGCCAGGGTTTTGGCGGATTCGCGCAGGACGAGACAGAGCGCGATGGGGTCGAGTCCGGCGCCGCCGTGGGCGGGGCTGATGACCAGGCCGAGCAGGTCGGCTGCGGCGAGCCGGGTCCACAGCGGCCGGTCGTGCTCCTCGGCGACCGCGCCCGGGGTGAGCGCGGGGCTCGGTACGGAGTCGGGCGCGACGCCCGAGAAGACCGCCTTCGCCGCCTCGACGGCCGCCTGCTGCTCCTCGGTGAAGGTGAAGTCCACAGCCCTGTCCTCCCACGAACCACCGGTGCCTGACGGACCGTCAAGATAGAACAGGTTCTAGGGGAAGGGAATGGGTGGGGCGTCAGCGGTCGAAGTCCAGCTCCACCTCCGCGGTGACCGGATGGGACTGGCAGGCCAGGACGTATCCGGCGTCGGTCTCCTCGTCCTCCAGGGCGAAGTTGCGGTCCATCCGGACCTCGCCGCGCACGAGGAACGCCCGGCAGGTCCCGCAGACGCCGCCCTTGCAGGCGTACGGAGCGTCCGAGCGGGCCCGCAGCACCGCCTCCAGGAGCGAGTCGCCTTCGGGCACGGGCCAGGTGCCCGACCGGCCGTGCAGGGTCGCGGTGACCGTGGCGTGCTCGGGTGCCATGGTCGCGACCGCGGTGGGCGCCGAGCCGTCGTCCACGTGGAAGATCTCCTGGTGGATCCGGCCGCGCGCCACGCCGAGCCCGCGCAGCGCGTGTTCGGCGCCCTGCACCAGTCCGAAGGGTCCGCAGAGGAACCAGCCGTCGATCTCGGCGACCGGCAGCAGTGCGGGGAGCAGCGCGGCCAGCCGTTCCTGGTCGAGTCGGCCGGAGGGCAGACCGGTCTGCTGTTCCTCCCGGGAGAGGACCGTGACCAGCTGGAACCGGTCGGGGAAGCGGTCCTTGAGGTCGGCGACCTCGTCCAGGAACATCGTGGACGCCGCGGTGCGGTCGCTGCGGATGAGACAGAACCGGGCCTCCGGTTCGCGGGCCAGCAGGGTCGCCGCGATCGACAGGACGGGAGTGATCCCGCTGCCGCCGACGATCGCCGCGAAGTGCCCGGTCCGCGGCTCCAGGACGAAGCGTCCCATCGGCTCCATGACCTCGACCGTGTGCCCGACGGCGAGCTCCTTGAGCGCGAACGTCGAGAACTCGCCGCCGTCCACGAGCCGGATGCCGACGCGCAGCGCCGGATCCTCGCCCGCCGGGGCGGCGGGGGTGCAGATCGAGTACGTGCGCCGGATCTCCTCGCCGTCGACGACGCGGCGCAGGGCGAGGTGCTGACCGGGGATGTGGCGGAAGGTCTCGCGCAGCTCGGGCGGCACCTCGAAGGTCACGGCGACCGAGTCGTCGGTGAGCCGCTCGACCTCACTCACGCGGAGCGAATGGAACATCTACAACTCCTTGAAGTGGTCGAACGGTTCGAGGCACGAGGCGCAGCGGCGCAGTGCTTTGCAGGCCGTGGAGGAGAACCTGCTGAGCAGCTCGGTGTCGGTGGAGCCGCAGTGGGGGCAGCGGATGGCGAGGGTGAGTGCCACGGGGCCGCCGGCGCTCTGGTGGCGTGGCGGGGCGATGCCGAACTCGGAGAGCTTGCGGCGGCCTTCGTCGCTGATGTCGTCGGTGGACCAGGCGGGGGACAGGACGGTGACCACGGACACCTCGGGGATGCCGTGTTCGTGCAGGACCTGTTCGATGTCGGAGGACATCGCCTCGATGGCGGGGCAGCCGGTGTAGGTGGGAGTGAGGGCGACCTCGACCTTGCCGGGGCCGAGGACCTGCACGCCCCGGAGGACTCCGAGCTCTTCCAGCGTGAGGACGGGCAGCTCGGGGTCGGGGACGGAGCCGGCGAGCCGGCTCAGTTCCTCCTCGAGCGGCGTCATGGTCACCATGTCGCCCCCGGGTGGCTGCGGTGCAGATGCTGCATTTCGGCGAGCATCCGTCCGAACGGTTCGGTGTGCAGGCCCTGGCGTCCCGCGCCGGCCGCCCAGGCGCCCGTCCGGGGCCCTTCGGGCACGGTCAGCGTGGCCCGCTCCAGCACATCGGTGACGGAGGCGAGCCAGGCCGCCTCCAGCTGGGGCCAGTCGAGGTCGAGGCCGTCGAGGGGCTGGAACATCTCGCCGGTGTAGCGCCACAGGGCGTCGCAGGCCTGCTGCATCCGCTGGTGGCTTTCGGGGGTGCCGTCGCCGAGGCGGAGTGCCCAGTGTTCGGCGTGGTCCTGGTGGTAGGCGACTTCCTTGACCGCTTTCGCGGCGAGGCCGGTCAGCGGGGTGTCGCCGGTGGCGAGCGCTCCGTACAGCAGGCGCTGGTAGGTGGAGAAGTAGAGCTGGCGGGCGATGGTGTGGGCGAAGTCGCCGTTGGGCTGTTCGACCAGCTGGAGGTTGCGGAAGGACCGCTCCTCGCGGAGGTAGGCGAGCTCGTCCTCGTCCCCGACGAGGGAGAGCAGCACCCGGGCCTGGCCGAGCAGGTCGAGGGCGATGTTGGCGAGGGCGACCTCTTCTTCCAGTACGGGGGCGTTGCCCGCCCACTCGCCGAGGCGGTGGGAGAGCACGAGGGCGTCGTCGCCGAGGGCGAGGGCCGCCGCGTGGGTGGTGGGGGTGGTGGTCACAGGTGCTTCACCCCCTCCGGGATTTCGTAGAACGTCGGGTGGCGGTAGGGCTTGTCCGCCGACGGTTCGAAGAAGGGGTCCTTCTCGTCGGGGGAGGAGGCGGTGATCGCCGTGGAGGGCACCACCCAGATGGAGACGCCTTCGTTGCGCCGGGTGTAGAGGTCGCGGGCGTTGCGCAGGGCCATCTCCGCGTCCGGCGCGTGCAGGCTGCCCGCGTGGGTGTGGGACAGGCCCCGGCGGGAGCGTACGAAGACCTCCCACAGCGGCCAACTGTCGGTCGTCATGCCCGTGCCTCCCCGTGCTTCGCGGCGTACGCCGCCGCGGCTTCTCTGACCCAGGCGCCTTCTTCGTGTGCCTGGCGGCGCCTGCTGAGCCGCTGCTCGTTGCAGGGCCCGTTGCCCTTGAGGACCTCCCAGAATTCGGTCCAGTCGATCGGGCCGAAGTCGTAGTGCCCCCGCTCCTCGTTCCACCGCAGGTCGGGGTCGGGGAGGGTGAGTCCCAGTGCCTCGGCCTGCGGGACGCAGATGTCCACGAAGCGCTGGCGCAGTTCGTCGTTGGAGTGGCGCTTGATCTTCCAGGCCATCGACTGGGCCGAGTGCGCGGATTCGTCGTCCGGCGGGCCGAACATCATCAGCGAGGGCCACCACCAGCGGTCGACCGCGTCCTGGGCCATCGCGTGCTGCTCCGGTGTCCCCTTGGACAGGGCGAGCAGCGATTCGTAGCCCTGCCGCTGGTGGAAGGACTCCTCCTTGCAGACGCGGACCATCGCGCGGGCGTACGGGCCGTAGGAGCAGCGGCACAGCGGGACCTGGTTGGTGATCGCGGCGCCGTCCACGAGCCAGCCGATGGCGCCGACGTCGGCCCAGGTCAGCGTGGGGTAGTTGAAGATCGAGGAGTACTTCTGGCGTCCGGCGTGAAGCTTGTCGAGGAGTTCGTCGCGGCTGGTGCCGAGCGTTTCGGCCGCGCTGTACAGATACAGGCCGTGTCCGGCCTCGTCCTGGACCTTGGCCATGAGGATCGCCTTGCGGCGCAGGCTGGGCGCGCGGGTGATCCAGTTGGCCTCGGGCTGCATGCCGATGATCTCGGAGTGGGCGTGCTGGGCGATCTGGCGCACCAGGGAGGCGCGGTAGGCATCCGGCATCCAGTCGCGTGGCTCGATGCGCTCCTCGGCCGCCACGGCGGCGTCGAACGCCGCTTCGTGTGCCGCCTGTGCCTCGGCTGCTTCCTGCGTGTCCGTCGTCACTGCTGTCACCGCCGCCACCGCCTCATCGCATCCCCTACCGACCGATCGTTCGGTTGAATGACTTCAATGGTGGGTCGGCGGCCCGTAAGGTGTCAACCCTGTGGATAACTGCTGTGGGCCGATGGGGATCGGGGCGGGATGGACGCGTACGACGACGAGGGCGGGCGCGGTGAGCGCGGTGACGGTGCCGGCTCGCCGGAAACGGCCGACGGCCCACCCGCCGGGATAGCCGCGCTGTCCCTCCCGTATCAGGTCGCCGCGGCCGTCGCTCTGGCCGTCGTCGCGGTCCTGGCGTGCGTTCATGTCTCGATGGTGTTTCTGCACGTCGCGCCCTCGAACACGCTGACCAAGCAGAACGGCGAGGCGATCGACGGCTGGGTCTACCCCGAGTTCGAGCAGAACTGGAAGCTGTTCGCCCCCAACCCCCTCCAGCAGAACATCTCGGTCCAGGTCCGCGCCGAGGTCACCGGCCCCGGCGGCACGCGCAGGACCACCGACTGGATCGATCTGTCCGCCGAGGACGGCGCGGCGATCCGTGGCAGCCTGCTGCCCAGCCACACCGAGCAGAACGAGCTCCGCCGCGGCTGGGACTTCTACGTCAACAGCCACAACGACAAGAACGAACCCAACGGACTGCGCGGGCAGCTCTCGGAGCGCTACCTGCGCCGTATCGTGATGCAGCGCCTGGACGCGCACGCCCTGGGCGGCCGGGTCGAGCGGATCCAGCTTCGCTCCTCGACCAGCGCGGTCAGCGCACCCCCGTGGAGCCAGGAGAAGATCGACACCCGGCCCTTCCTGCGGGTCGTGCCCTGGTGGACGGTGACCGCCGCGGATCTGCCCGCAGGCGTACGCGACGGCAAGGAGGCAGGCCAGTGAGCACCCACCCCCGGCCCGCCCGGAGGCAGACCAGCGACCGGCGGCTCGCAGGCGCCATCCAGCGCGTCACGGCCGCCGCGCTCGGCCCGTACCAGAGCGCCGTCGTCCGGATCGGCTTCTCCGCGACCTGGCTGATCTTCCTGCTGCGCGAGCTGCCCCACCGCAGCGAGCTCTACGGCCCCGACAGCCCCTGGGGCTGGGACATGGCCCGCGAGCTCATCGGCACCAACGACTCGTTCACCGTCCTGATGTGGTCGGACAGCGCCGTCTGGTTCGAGATCGTCTACGCCGCCGCCCTGCTCTCCAGCCTGCTGCTGATGCTCGGCTGGCGCACCAGGGCCATGTCCGCCGTCTTCATGGCCGGTGTCCTGTCCCTGCAGAATCGGTCCATCTTCATGGGCGACGGCGGCGACAACGTCGTGCACCTGGTCGCCCTCTACCTGCTGCTGACCCGCTGCTCGCAGGTCTGGTCGCTGGACGCCCGCCGCGCCGCCCGGGGCGGCGGCCAGCCGGACCGGGTCGGCCCGCTGCTGTGGGTGGTCCTCGGCGGCTTCCTGGTGCCCGCCACGCTCCATATCGACCGGACCGGCGAGATATGGCTGCTGGCGCTGCTGTGGGGCCTGTGGGTGGCCCAGGGGCTGTGGTGGGTGGTGTGCCGCTTCGCGCCCAGTGAGCCGCGGGTGCTGCTCGACGTCCTCGCCAACCTGCTCCACAACGCCACCCTCGCCGTGATCATGGCCGAGGTCTGCCTGATCTACGCGACGGCCGGCTGGTACAAGATCCAGGGCACGCGCTGGCAGGACGGCACCGCGCTGTACTACCCGCTCAAGCTCGACTACTTCACCCCCTGGCCTGCCCTGTCCGACGTGCTCGCCTCCAGCGGCCTGATCGTGATGCTGCTGACGTACGGCACGGTGCTCGTGCAGGTCGCCTTCCCCTTCACCCTCTTCAACCGGCGGGTGAAGAACGCCCTGCTGGTCGCGATGATCCTGGAGCACGCGGGCATCGCCCTCCTGCTCGGACTGCCCTTCTTCTCGCTCGCGATGATCTCCGCCGACGCCGTGTTCCTGCCGACCGCGTTCCTGGTCTGGCTGGGCGCCCGGGCCGGCCGGGGCAGGGAGCGGCTGATCGCGCGCGTGCGCGGCGGGCGGCTGCCGGAGCAGCGGCCCGCGCCGTGGGACGAGCAGGCCCCCGCACACGGTGACGGCGGTAGCCCTACCCTCGTCAGGTGAGCAGCGAGACCCCCACGGACCCGTCCATCGGCCAGGACCCGGTCCAGTACGACGAGGGATACGGCATCGAGATCGGTGTCGGCCCGCATCCCGAACCCTGGCCGAGCGGTGAGCGGTACGACCCCGAGCTGCTCGCCGGAGGCGACCGGCGCAATGTGGTCGACCGCTACCGGTACTGGACGCGGGAGGCGATCGTCGCCGACCTCGACACCCGGCGCCATGACTTCCATGTGGCGGTGGAGAACTGGGGCCACGACTTCAACATCGGGTCGGTCGTGCGCACCGCCAACGCCTTCCTGGCGAAGGAGATCCACATCGTCGGCCGGCGGCGCTGGAACCGCCGCGGGGCCATGGTCACCGACCGCTATCAGCACGTCCGCCACCACCCCGACACCGAGTCCCTGACGGCCTGGGCGGCGGCCGAGGGCCTGCCGATCATCGGCATCGACAACCTGCCCGGCGCGGTGCCGCTGGAGCGGACCGAGCTGCCGCGCCGCTGTGTGCTGCTGTTCGGCCAGGAGGGGCCGGGCCTCACGGAGGAGGCCCGTAAGCACGCGTCGATGGTGTGCTCGATCGCGCAGTTCGGCTCCACCCGGTCGATCAACGCGGGCGCCGCGGCAGCGATCGCCATGCACGCGTGGGTGCAGCGTTACGCCGACATCCCGGACCCGGGCCGGTAGGAACCGGCCGGGGTCCGGGTGCACTCGTCAGGCCTGGCGGCGGACCTCCACCACCCGGAAGCGGTTCGCGACGAACGCGCCGTCGCACAGGGCGGCGTTGGCGGCCGGGTTGCCGCCCGAGCCGTGGAAGTCGGAGAACGCGGCCGTCTGGTTCACATAGACCCCGCCCGTCAGGTTGAGGGAGAGCTGCGCGGACTCCTCCAGACAGACCTCCTCGACGGCGCGCTCGGTGTCGGTCGACGTGGTGTACGCGCCGACCGTCATCGCGCCCTTCTCGCGGACCGTGCGCCGCAGCAGCTCCAGGGCGTCGGCCGTCGAGTCGACGGCGACGGCGAAGGACACCGGCCCGAAGCACTCGGACATGTACGCCGCCTCGTCGTCCGGCTTCGCGCCGTCCAGCTTGACGATCACCGGCGTACGGACCACGGCGTCCGGGAACTCGGGGTTCGCGACCTCACGGGACGGGAGGGCCACCTCGCCGAGGGCGGCGGCGGCCTCCAGCCGGGCCTTCACGTCCGGGTTGACCAGCGCGCCCAGCAGCGCGTTCGCCCGGGCGTCGTCGCCCAGCAGACCGGCGATGGAGGCGGAGAGGTCGGCCACCACCTCGTCGTACGACTTCGGGCCCTGGTCGGTGGTGATGCCCTCGCGCGGGATCAGCAGGTTCTGCGGCGTGGTGCACATCTGGCCGCTGTACAGGGACAGCGAGAAAGCCAGATTGGAGAGCATCCCCTTGTAGTCGTCGGTGGAGTCGACGACGACGGTGTTCACACCGGCCTTCTCGGTGTACACCTGCGCCTGGCGTGCGTTGGCCTCCAGCCAGTCGCCGAAGGCGGTGGAGCCGGTGTAGTCGATGATCCGGATCTCGGGGCGGACGGCCAGGGTCTTGGCGATGCCCTCACCGGGCCGCTCGACGGCCAGGGCGACCAGGTTCGGGTCGAAACCGGCCTCGGCGAGCACCTCGCGGGCGACGCGCACGGTCAGCGCCAGCGGGAGCACGGCCCGCGGGTGCGGCTTGACCAGCACGGCGTTGCCGGTGGCGAGGGAGGCGAACAGGCCCGGGTAGCCGTTCCAGGTCGGGAAGGTGTTGCAGCCGATCACCAGCGCGATCCCGCGCGCGACGGGCGTGAACGTCTTCTTCAGCTCCAGGGGGTCCCGCTTGCCCTGCGGCTTGGACCAGCCGGCGTCCTGCGGGGTGCGGATCTGCTCGGCGTAGGCGTACGCCACGGCCTCCAGGCCGCGGTCCTGGGCGTGCGGGCCGCCCGCCTGGAACGCCATCATGAACGCCTGGCCGCTGGTGTGCATGACGGCGTGCGCGAACTCATGGGTGCGGGCACTGATCCTGGCCAGGATCTCCACGCAGACCAGGGCCCGCGTCTCGGCGCCCGCGTCCCGCCAGGCAGCCATGCCGGCGCGCATCGCCGGCAGCAGCACGTCGATGTCCGCGTGCGGGTACTCGACGCCCAGCGCCGGGCCGTACGGGGAGACCTCGCCGCCCGTCCAGCCGTCCGTGCCCGGCTGATCCAGCTCGAAGCGGCCGTTCAGCAGGGATTCGTAGGCGGCGAGACCGTCGGCGGCGCTCAGCGAGCCGTTCTCTCCGTAGGCCTTCGGATGCTCCGGGTGAGGCGACCAGTACGCGCGCGTACGGATCGTTTCGAGAGCCTGATCGAGCGTGGGCCGGTGGGTCTCGGCCAGGCGGTCGGTGGTCAGCTGAGCGGCGGCCATTACGGACCAACTCCTCGGTGAGCCAAATCAGTCGCGCGCGAAGCGCTCCCCAACAGATGGGTGGTGATGTGTGACGGGTGGGCAGTCAAAGGCGGTCAGAGCTAGAGTAACCGAACGATCGGTCGGGACAAGGGGGTCCGCAGAAGCTGTGGATAACTGGTAGGGGAGGATCATCCATATGACCGCCATCGAGCAGAGCCGTACCGTCGCCGTCGTCGGCACCGGCACCATGGGGCAGGGAATCGCCCAGGTCGCCCTGGTCGCGGGCCATCCCGTACGGCTCTACGACGCCCTCCCCGAGCGGGCGCAGCAGGCCGCCGAGGCCATCGCGGGCCGCCTGGACCGGCTCGTCGAAAAGGGCAGGCTGGACGCGGACGCACGGTCCGCCGCGCTCGCCCGGCTCCACCCGGCCGCCGCGCTCACCGACCTCGCCGACGCCGCGCTCGTCGTCGAGGCGATCGTGGAACGGCTCGAGGTCAAGCAGGAGCTCTTCACGGCCCTGGAGGAGATCGTCGCCGACGACTGCCTCCTCGCCACCAACACCTCCTCCCTCTCCGTGACCGCCATCGCGGGCCCCCTGCGGGTCCCCGACCGCTTCGTGGGCCTGCACTTCTTCAACCCCGCCCCGCTGCTCCCGCTCGTCGAGGTGGTCAGCGGGCACGCCACGGCCCAGCGCTCCGCCACGCGCGCGTACGAGACGGCGAAGGCCTGGGGCAAGACGCCGGTGCGCTGCGCCGACACCCCCGGGTTCATCGTCAACCGGCTGGCCCGGCCCTTCTACGCCGAGGCCCTGCGCGTCCACGAGGAGCGCGGCGCCGACCCCGCCACGATCGACGCCGTCCTGCGCGAGTGCGGCGGCTTCAAGATGGGCCCCTTCGAGCTGACCGACCTGATCGGCCAGGACGTGAACGAGGCCGTGACCCGGTCGGTGTGGGAGTCCTTCTACCAGGACCCCAAGTTCATCCCCTCCCTCGCCCAGCGGCGGCTGGTCGAGTCGGGCCGCCTGGGCCGCAAGTCCGGCCAGGGCTGGTTCTCGTACGCCGAGGGCGCCGAGGTGCCCGAGCCGCACACCGCTCCGGCGACCGAGCCGCCCGCGCACATCACCGTCGAGGGCGATCTGGGCCCGGCCGGTGAGCTGGTCGCGCTCTGCCGCGAGGCCGGGATCACGGTGCACGAGCAGGACGAGGACCGTGGCACCCGCATCCTGCTGCCCAGCGGCGGGCAGCTCGTGCTCGCCGACGGACAGACCTCTGTGGAGTTCCGGGACGTCGTCTACTTCGACCTGGCGCTCGACTACCGCGAGGCCACCCGGATCGCGCTCTCCGCCTCCGAGGTCACCGCCTGGGAGACGCTCCGTGAGTCGATCGGCCTCTTCCAGGCCCTCGGCAAGAACGTCAGCGTCATCGGGGACGTACCCGGCATGATCGTCGCCCGGACGGTCGCGATGCTCGTGGACCTCGCCGCGGACGCCGTCGCCAAGGGCGTCGCCTCGGAGCAGGACATCGACACGGCGATGCGGCTCGGCGTCAACTACCCCCTCGGCCCGGTCGAATGGGGCCGCAGGCTTGGCCACGCCTGGGCCCACGAGCTGCTCGACGAGCTCCACGCGCGCGTGCCCACCGGCCGTTACGCACCCTCCCTGGCCCTCTACCGCCAGACGTACGTCGAGATGAAGAGCGAGTAGGTCCATGACAACCGCCAAGCGCGACACGTACACCCCCGAGACGCTGCTCTCCGTCGCCGTCCGGGTCTTCAACGAGCGCGGCTACGACGGCACCTCCATGGAGCACCTCTCCAAGGCGGCGGGGATCTCGAAGTCGTCGATCTACCACCATGTGGCGGGCAAGGAGGAGCTGCTGCGGCGCGCCGTGAGCCGCGCCCTCGACGGCCTGTTCGGCATCCTCGACGAACCGGGCGCGGTGCGGGGTCGGGCCGTCGAGCGCGTCGAGTACGTCACCCGCAGGACCGTCGAGGTACTGATCGCGGAGCTGCCCTACGTCACGCTGCTGCTGCGCGTGCGGGGCAACACCACCACCGAACGCTGGGCCATGGAGCGCCGGCGCGAGTTCGACCACCGGGTGGCCGAGCTCCTCAAGGCGGCCGTCGCCGACGGCGACCTGCGGGCCGACGTCGACATCCGGCTCGCCACCCGGCTGCTCTTCGGCATGGTCAACTCGCTGGTCGAGTGGTACAGGCCGCACCCGGGCGGGGACGCGGAACGTGCCCAGGTGGCCGACACCGTCGTCCACCTGGCCTTCGACGGGCTGCGTACGGCCCCCTGAGCGTCCCGTCCGGGCCCCTGAGCGTTCAGTCCCGGGCCTGAGCGGCTAGTCCCAGACCCTTGAGTGTCTAGTCCCGCTCCGGGTCGAGGTCCGTCTCCTCGAACACCAGCAGGGTGCGGGTCGACAGCACCTCGGGAATCGACTGGATCCTGGTCAGGACCAGTTCCCGCAGGGTGCGGTTGTCCGGTGTGTGCACCAGCAGCAGGACATCGAAATCTCCGCTGACCAGAGCGATGTGGGCGGCCCCCGGCAACGCCTGGAGCTGCTCGCGGACCGTGCGCCACGAGTTCTGGACGATCTTCAGCGTGATGTACGCCGACGCGCCCTGGCCCGCCCTTTCGTGGTTCACCCGCGCGCTGAAGCCCCGGATCACCCCGTCGTCGATCAGCCGGTTGATCCGGGCGTAGGCGTTCGCCCGCGACACGTGCACCCGCTCGGCCACGGAACGTATCGACGCGCGGCCGTCCGTCTGCAGGATGCGGAGGATGTCCTTGTCGATCGCGTCCAGCTGGCGCGCCGAGGGCCTCTGCTCCCAGCCGTCGGCCATTTGTTCATCCACCATGTCCCCCCACCTCTCCGCCATGGACGACCTGTCTCTATCCCAGGCTGTGGAGAACCGTTTGTCCACAGGCTGGAGGTGCCTGTAGCCAAAATGCGTCCACGACCGAACAATCGGTAGGTGAGGCGCGCCACACTCGCGCCCACCGCCTTCGGGTCTTATGCCCGCTCCCACGAGGAGGTGGACTCGTTGAAACAGAGCAGTTCGACAGTCCAAGAGCTGCCCGGTGCCGCCAGTGTCTACCGGCCCACCCCGCCCCCGGCGTGGAAGCCGCGCACGGACCCCGCGCCGCTGCTCCCCGAGACCGAGCCCCACCGGGTGCTCGGCACGGATGCCGTCGCCACGGCCGACCCCGAGCTGCTGCGGCGGCTCTACGCCGAGCTGGTGCGCGGCCGCCGCTACAACGCGCAGGCGACCGCCCTCACCAAGCAGGGGCGGCTCGCGGTCTACCCGTCGAGCACCGGCCAGGAGGCCTGCGAGGTCGCGGCCGCGCTGGCCCTCGAAGACCGCGACTGGCTGTTTCCCTCCTACCGCGACACGCTCGCGGCCGTGGCGCGCGGGCTCGACCCCGTCCAGGCGCTCACCCTGCTGCGCGGCGACTGGCACACCGGCTACGACCCGCACGAGCACCGCGTCGCACCGCTGTGCACACCGCTGGCCACCCAGCTGCCGCACGCCGTCGGTCTGGCGCACGCGGCCCGCCTCAAGGGCGACGACGTCGTCGCCCTCGCCATGGTCGGCGACGGCGGCACCAGCGAGGGCGACTTCCACGAGGCACTGAACTTCGCCGCCGTCTGGCAGGCCCCCGTGGTCTTCCTCGTCCAGAACAACGGCTTCGCGATCTCCGTACCGCTCGCCAAGCAGACCGCCGCCCCCTCCCTCGCCCACAAGGCCGTCGGATACGGCATGCCCGGTCGGCTCGTCGACGGCAACGACGCCGTCGCGGTCCACCAGGTGCTCTCCGAGGCGGTCGCCCGCGCCCGGCGCGGCGGCGGACCGACGCTGGTGGAGGCGGTGACCTACCGGATCGACGCCCACACCAACGCCGACGACGCCACCCGCTACCGCGGGGACAGCGAGGTCGAGGCCTGGCGGGCCCATGACCCGATCCGGCTGCTCGAGCGGGAGTTGACGGAGCGCGGGATGCTCGACGAGGAAGGAAAGCGGCAGGCCGCCGAGGCCGCCGAGACGATGGCCGCGGCGCTGCGTGAACGGATGAACGCCGAGCCGGTCCTCGACCCGATGGACCTGTTCGCCCATGTCTACGCCGAGCAGACCGCGCAGCTGCGGGAGCAGGCCGCGCAGCTGCGGGCCGAGCTGGACGCCGCGGGCGACGACGCCTCGGCAGGCACCGAAGGTGATGTGCGATGACGACGACGCTGGCAGCGGCCAAGCCCGCCACGATGGCGCAGGCGCTGCAGCGCGCCATGCGCGACGCGATGGCCGAGGACCCGACCGTCCATGTGATGGGTGAGGACGTCGGCACGCTCGGCGGCGTCTTCCGGGTCACGGACGGCCTCGCCAAGGAGTTCGGCGAGGACCGCTGCACCGACACCCCGCTCGCCGAGGCCGGCATCCTGGGGACGGCCGTCGGCATGGCCATGTACGGGCTGCGGCCGGTGGTCGAGATGCAGTTCGACGCCTTCGCCTACCCCGCCTTCGAGCAGCTGATCAGCCACGTCTCCCGGATGCGCAACCGCACGCGCGGCGCGATGCCGATGCCGATGGTCATCCGAGTGCCGTACGGCGGCGGGATCGGCGGTGTCGAGCACCACAGCGACTCCTCCGAGGCGTACTACATGGCGACTCCGGGGCTCCATGTCGTCACCCCCGCCACCGTCGAGGACGCCTACGGGCTGCTGCGGGCGGCCATCGCCTCCGACGACCCCGTGGTCTTCCTGGAGCCCAAGCGGCTCTACTGGTCCAAGGCGGCCTGGTCGCCCGAGGCGCCGACCGCCGTCGAGCCGATCGGCAAGGCGGTCGTGCGCCGCACCGGCCGCAGCGCGACCCTCGTCACCTACGGTCCGTCCGTGCCGGTCTGCCTGGAGGCCGCCGAGGCCGCCCAGGCGGAGGGCTGGGACCTCGAAGTCGTCGATCTGCGCTCGCTCGTGCCGTTCGACGACGAGACGGTCTGCGCATCGGTGCGGCGCACCGGCCGGGCCGTCGTCGTCCATGAGTCGACCGGCTTCGGCGGGCCCGGCGGCGAGATCGCCGCGCGGATCACCGAGCGCTGCTTCCACCATCTGGAGGCTCCGGTGCTGCGGGTGGCCGGCTTCGACATCCCCTACCCGCCGCCGATGCTGGAGCGGCACCACCTGCCGGGCGTGGACCGGGTCCTGGACGCGGTCGCGCGCCTGCAGTGGGAGGCGGGGAGCTGATGGCCCAGGTCCTGGAATTCAAGCTGCCGGACCTCGGTGAGGGACTCACCGAGGCCGAGATCGTGCGCTGGCTCGTCGCCGTCGGCGACGTCGTCGCCATCGACCAGCCCGTCGTCGAGGTCGAGACCGCCAAGGCGATGGTGGAGGTCCCCTGCCCCTACGGGGGCGTGGTCACCGCCCGCTTCGGCGAGGAGGGCACCGAACTGCCGGTCGGCGCGCCGCTGCTGACCGTGGCGGTCGGACCCGTCGACGCGGCCGCGCCCGGCGCGGCGCCCCAGGGCGCCTCCGCCCCGGCCGGCTCGTCCGCCTCCTCCGCCTCGTCCGGCGAAGGCTCCGGCAATGTGCTCGTCGGCTACGGCACCGGCGCCCCCGCCGCCCGCCGCCGCCGGGTGCGCCCCACCAGCCTCACCGGGCCCGCCGGCCCCGCAGCCCCCGTAGTCCCCTCCGCCCCGGCAGCCCCCGCAGTCCCCTCCGCCCCGGCGGTGCGTGAGGCGTCCGGGCCCGTCCCGGTCATCTCGCCGCTGGTGCGCAAGCTCGCCCGGGAGAAGGGGCTCGACCTGCGGTCCTTGCAGGGCTCCGGCCCCGACGGGCTGATCCTGCGCGCGGACGTCGAGCAGGCGATCCGCGCGGCCGAGGCACCCATCCCCGCGCCCGCGGCCACCGCCCCGGCGGCCACGGCCGGGCTCACCGGCGAGCGGATCCCGCTGCGCGGCGTACGCGGTGCCGTCGCGGACAAGCTCTCCCGCAGCCGTACGGAGATCCCGGACGCCACCTGCTGGGTCGACGCCGACGCCACCGAACTCATGGCGGCCCGCGCTGCGATGAACGCGGCGGGGGGCCCCAAGGTCTCGCTGCTGGCGCTGCTCGCCCGTATCTGCACGGCCGCGCTCGCCCGCTACCCGGAGCTCAACTCCACGGTCGACATGGCCGCGCGGGAGATCGTCCGACTGCCCGCCGTGCACCTCGGGTTCGCGGCGCAGACCGACCGTGGCCTGGTGGTGCCGGTGGTCCGCGATGCGCAGGCCCGCTCGGCCGAATCACTCACCGAGGAGTTCGGCCGGCTGACCGAGGCGGCCCGGCAGGGCACGCTGACGCCGGCGGACCTGACCGGTGGGACGTTCACGCTGAACAACTACGGCGTGTTCGGGGTCGACGGCTCCACGCCGATCATCAACCACCCCGAGGCGGCGATGCTCGGGGTCGGCCGGATCATCCCCAAGCCCTGGGTCCACCAGGGCGAACTGGCGGTCCGTCAGGTGGTTCAGCTGTCGCTCACCTTCGACCACCGCGTCTGCGACGGCGGTACGGCGGGCGGCTTCCTGCGGTACGTGGCGGACTGCGTGGAACAGCCGGCGGTGCTGCTCAGGACGCTGTAGCAGGACCGGCTCCCCCGGCGGGCGGGGCGCGGACCATACTTCTGGGGTGACCGCGTATGACGCCATTGTGCTCGCCGGGGGCGCCGCGAAGCGGCTCGGCGGGGTGGACAAGCCCGCGCTGAGCGTGGGCGGCCGCGCCCTGCTCGACCGCGTCCTGACCGCGTGCCGGACCGCCGGGCGCACGGTCGTCGTCGGCGGGCGGCGGCCCACCGCCCGGCCCGTCGTCTGGGCCCGCGAGGACCCGCCCGGCGGCGGACCGCTCGCCGCCCTCGACGCCGGGGTCCGCCAGGTCGAGGCCGACACCGTCCTCGTGCTCTCCGCCGACCTGCCGTTCCTGGGCGAGGAGACTGTAGGGGACCTGCTGCACGCCGTGCGGCGGGAGGCCGGCGCGGAGGCGGCGCTCTGTGTGGACCCGGACGGCCGGGACCAGCCGCTCGTGGCGGCGTACCGGACCGAGCCGCTCAGGCGGGAGCTGGCCCACGCCGCCACCGAGTACGGCAGCCTCTCGGGGCTGCCGCTGCGGCTTCTGACCCAGGAACTCCGAATCGTCCGGGTCGCCGCGCGGCCCCTGGCCTCCTTCGACTGCGACACCTGGGAGGACATTGCCGCAGCCCGCGCCCGCATCAGGGAGCATGGGAACGTGCTGGACGAATGGATCACCGCAGTCAAGGACGAACTGGGCATCGAGATCGACGTCGACACCGGCGTGCTGCTCGATCTGGCCCGTGACGCCGCCCACGGCGTGGCGCGGCCCGCCGCGCCGCTGACCACCTTCCTGGTCGGGTACGCGGCGGGGCTGGCCGGGGCGGGCGGTGGCCCCGAGGCCGTCGCCGAGGCGGCGCGCAAGGCCGCCGCGCTCGCCAACCGCTGGGCGGCCGAGTCGCAGCCGGGCGACACCAAGGACACCGAGGCCGGATGACGTCCCAGGAGCACGACCCCCAGAACAGGCTCGCCGCCCACGGAGCCCCCGCCGCCCGCGGCCTGGACGACGCCTTGACCGGCTCCCGCCCCGCCCCCGCCCGGCAGGAGACCCTCGGCAGGCACGACGCCGACGTCCTCCACGACGCCGACGGCATGCATGACGCCCTCGCCCTGCTCGGCCCCAGTCCGGCCGCGGCCCCGGCCCGGCGCCCGCACGCGGACGCATCCGGCCGCGGCGGCCCCGGCGGACCCACGAGCCCGCGGAACGAGACCTCCGGCCCCACCGCCCCGGGAGAGCCGGACGACGCGCCGACCGGCCCCGCGCCCGCGGCGGCCCCGTCCCCCGCCTCCCCCTCCACGGCCGTGCCGCACCGCGCCACGCCCTGGCCCGAGGCCCGGGCCGTCGCCGCGCGGGCCGGGCGCGGGAGCGCGCGGGAGGCGGTCGCGGTACCGCTGGCGGAGGCGCTCGGGCGTGTGCTGGCCGGGCCGCTGGCCGCGCTCACCGACCTGCCGTCGTTCGACACCTCCGCCATGGACGGCTGGGCCGTCGCCGGACCCGGACCCTGGGAGCCGCGCCAGGACGACTCGGTCCTGGCCGGGCACGCGCCCACGCAGCCCCTCGCCGACGGCGCCGCCGTACGGATCGCGACCGGCGCCCGGATCCCCCAGGGCGCCACCGCGGTCATCCGCAGGGAGCACTCCCGTACCGACGCCGCCGGCCGACTCCATGCCCTGCGGGACGTCGTCCCCGGCCAGGACATCCGGCCCCGTGCCCAGGAGTGCCGCACCGGCGATCAGTTGCTGCCCGCGGGCTCCGTGGTGAGCCCGGCCGTGCTCGGCCTGGCCGCGGCCGCCGGGTACGACGAGCTGCTCACCGCCGGCCGCCCGCGCGTCGAGGTACTGGTCCTCGGCGACGAACTGCTCACCGGCGGCCTCCCCCACGACGGGCTCATCCGCGACGCGCTCGGGCCGATGCTCGGCCCCTGGCTGCGGGCGCTCGGCGCCGACGTCATCGCCACCCGGCGCGTCGGGGACACCGCCGACGCCCTCCACGAGGCCGTCACCGGCTCGGGCGCCGACCTCGTCGTCACCACCGGCGGCACAGCGGCCGGACCCGTCGACCACGTGCACCCTGTGCTGCGCGAGGCGGGCGCCGAGCTGCTCGTCGACGGCGTGAAGGTGCGCCCCGGCCATCCCATGCTGCTCGCCCGTCTCACCGACGGCAGGCATCTGGTCGGACTGCCCGGCAATCCGCTCGCCGCCGTCTCCGGCCTGCTCACCCTCGCCGCGCCGCTGCTGCGCTCCCTGGCCGCCCGGCCGGAGCCGGAGCCGTACCGGGTGCCCGTACGCGAAGAGGTCCAGGGACACCCGTACGACACCCGGCTCGTGCCGGTCGCCCACCGCCGCGGCGAGGTCCTGCCGCTGCACTACAACGGGCCGGCCATGCTGCGCGGCATCGCCGCCGCCGACGGTCTGGCCGTCGTACCGCCCGGGGGCGCGCGGCCCGGGGACGAACTGGAGATCCTCGACCTGCCCTGGTCGGCGGCGTCGGCGAGGTCGGCGGGGCCGGCCGAAGGGGTGTGTTTCACGTGAAACTTCACGGCCAGGACGCCATCGCCCGCACCGCCGCCGACCACCTCGACACCGCGCGCGTCAAAATCCCCCGCAAGATCGTCGAACGCCCGCTGTGGCAGGTCGGCAAGCGGCTGCTGATGGCCCTCGGGGTGCTGGTGCTGACCGTCGTCATCGTCTACCTCGACCGCGCCGGCTACCACGACAACGCCGACGGCAGCATCGACCTGCTCGACGCCGTCTACTACGCGACCGTCACCCTCTCCACCACGGGCTACGGCGACATCGTTCCCCACAGCGACAGCGCACGTCTGGTGAACGTGCTGCTGGTGACCCCGCTGCGGGTGATTTTCCTGATCATTCTGGTCGGCACGACACTCGAGGTCCTCACGGAACGGACCCGGGAGGAGTGGCGGCTGAACCGCTGGAGGGCCACCTTGCGTGACCACACCGTCATCGTCGGATTCGGCACGAAGGGCCGCTCCGCCATCCAGACGCTCTGCGCGACCGGTCTCAAGAAGGACCAGATCGTCATCGTCGATCCCAGCAGCAAGGTGATCGAAGCGGCCAACGCGGACGGCTTCGTGGGCGTGATCGGCGACGCCACCCGCAGCGATGTCCTGCTGCGCGCGGAGCTCCAGAAGGCGCGCCAGATCGTCATCGCCACCCAGCGCGACGACACGGCCGTGCTGGTGGCGCTCACCGCCCGCCAGCTCAACCGCGGGGCGAAGATCGTCGCCGCGGTCCGTGAGGAGGAGAACGCGCCGCTGCTGCGCCAGTCCGGTGCGGACGCCGTCATCACCAGTGCGAGCGCCGCCGGCCGGCTGCTCGGTCTGTCGGTCCTCAGCCCCAGCGCCGGCACGGTGATGGAGGACCTGATCCAGCAGGGAACGGGCCTCGATCTCGTCGAGCGGCCGGTCATAAAGAGCGAGGTCGGCAAGAGCCCCCGGGAGACCAACGACCTGGTGGTGAGCGTGCTGCGCGGGCACCGGCTGCTCGGCTACGACGATCCGGCCGCCAGCCCGCTCCAGCTCACGGACCGGCTGATCACCATCGTGCGGGCGCGACCGGTCCCTCCGCTCTCCACGCCGCCCGAGTAGCCTCGCCGCCATGCATGCGATCACGATTCCGGAACCCGGTGGCCCCGAGGCGCTCGTCTGGGCCGAGGTGCCCGATCCCGTGCCCGGCGAGGGCGAGGTGCTCGTCGAGGTGGCGGCCACCGCCGTCAACCGCGCCGATCTGCTGCAGCGGCAGGGCTTCTACGATCCCCCGCCCGGCGCCTCCCCGTACCCCGGCCTCGAATGCTCCGGCCGGATCGCCGAGCTCGGCCCGGGGGTGTCCGGCTGGTCCGTCGGCGACGAGGTGTGCGCGCTGCTCGTGGGCGGCGGGTACGCACAGAAGGTCGTCGTCCCCATCGGCCAGCTGCTGCCCGTGCCCGAGGGCGTCGACCTCGTCGCGGCGGCCGCGCTGCCGGAGGCGACCGCGACCGTCTGGTCCAACATTTTCATGATCGCCCACTTGCGGCCGGGCGAGACGCTGCTGGTGCACGGCGGGGCGAGCGGGATCGGAACGATGGCGATCCAGCTCGCCAAGGCCGTCGGCGCCCGCGTCGCGGTCACCGCGGGCGGCCCGGCGAAGCTGGCCCGCTGCGCCGAGCTGGGCGCGGACATCCTGATCGACTACCGCGAGCAGGACTTCGTGGAGGAGCTGCGCAAGGCGACCGACGGGGCGGGCGCGGACGTCATCCTCGACATCGTCGGAGCGAAGTACCTGGACCGGAACGTACGCGCCCTCGCGGTCAGCGGACGCCTGGCCGTCATCGGCCTCCAGGGCGGTGTGAAGGGGGAGTTGAACCTCGGCGCCCTGATGATGAAACGCGCCGCGATCATGGCGACGACGCTGCGCGGCCGCCCACTGCACGAGAAGGCGGCGATCGTCGCGGCCGTACAGGAGCATGTCTGGCCGCTGATCGGCGCGGGCACGGTCCGTCCCGTCGTCGACCGTACGCTGCCGCTCCAGGACGCCGCGGAGGGCCACCGCGCCGTGGAGGCGAGCGCCCACGTGGGCAAGGTCCTGCTGGTGGCCCCCCAGGCCCCCGCAACGGCCTGAACAACCGCCCGCACCCGGCCCAACCAGGCCCCCAGCTAGCCAACAACGGCAGCCAACAACCGCCCGCACCAACCCAACCAAGCACCTGAAACGCCGACAGGGCCCGGAGTCGATGCTCCGGGCCCTGCGCCGCACGTCAGGCGGGTACGGCTACAGGTACGGCCCCGACCGCACCGCGCCGTGCCCCGATTCGTCGCTGTCCTCGTGGGAGCCGCCCGGCGGCAGAGCCCGGCGCATCTGCTCCAGCTGGGCGCGGGCCGCCATCTGCTGGGCGAACAGGGCCGTCTGGATGCCGTGGAAGAGGCCCTCCAGCCAACCCACCAGCTGGGCCTGCGCGATGCGCAGTTCCGCCTCGGAGGGGATCGCCTCGTCGGTGAACGGCAGGGACAGCCGCTCGAGTTCCTCGACCAGCTCCGGCGCCAGCCCGTCCTCGAGCTCCTTCACGGAGCTCGCGTGGATGTCCTTGAGCCTGACCCGGCTCGCCTCGTCCAGAGGAGCCGCGCGGACTTCCTCCAGGAGCTGCTTGATCATGCTGCCGATGCGCATGACCTTCGCCGGCTGTTCGACCATGTCCGTCACGGGAACCTCGCGCGACTCGTCGTCGGCGCCGCCGATCGCCATCCCGTCCTGTCCGACCACCAGGACATGGGGGCTCTCCTGCGACCGTTCACTCCTCGGCATCTCCATGCCGCCATTCTCTCGCACACATGCTGTCAGACACGGTGTGCCCCCGTAGGAGGGTGATCCACCCTCCTACGGGGGCACGGCTACCCGTGCGCTCGGGCCCGTCAGGTCGCCGCGCGGCGGGCCAGCGCGCCACGGGAGCGGGTGACCAGCGCGGCCAGCAGAGCGGCCCCCAGCGGGACGGCCACCAGCAGGGCCGCCAGCGTCTCCCACGGGACGACGATCGGCACGTGCGGCGGGGTGATGCCGCCCCAGCCCTCGTCCAGGGCCTGCTGGTAGAACTTCAGCTCCTGGCGCTCCTCGGTGAGGCGCAGACCGACCGCCGGCAGGACACCGGCCGCCGATCCGAGCACCACACCCATCGCGGCCACCACCCCGCACTGGAATCCGCTGAGCGTACGGCGGACCCGCGGCGGCGCTCCGACGGCGGCGAGCGTCTTCAGATCGGCCTCGGCGTCGGCCTGGGCGAGGCCGGTGGCGATACCGGCGGCGCCGATGGTGATGAGACCGGCGAAGACCGTCAGGGCGAGCAGCACGATGCTGTTCTTGCTGACGAATCCTTCCTCCAGGTGGAGGTTGGCGGCGCTGCCGAGCCGGGCGATCTCGGCGTCGAGCTTCTGCCGCTGTTCGCTGCTGGGCATCTGGTCAGTGGAGTAGTACGCACCGAACGGGACGGCCCGCAGACCGGCGTCCTTGGCGGCGGCCGGGGTGAGGATGCCGGAGATGCCGTAGCCCTTGGTGCCTTCGGGCATCTGGTACGTACCGAACGTCTTGATCTCGCCGGGCGCGTCCAGGCCCTTCTCGCTGGCCCGGTCGGCCGCCTCGATGTCGGTGATCAGCCGGACGCCGATCTTGCCGGCCTTGTCGACCTGCGGCTTGGAGAACGAGACGATCTTGCCGTCGGCGAGGGCCTTCTCGGCCGCGCTGTCGTTGATGCCGAGAATCTTCAGCAGCTTGGCGTCGGCGATCAGCAGCCCGCCTTCGATGTAGGCGCCGCCCTCGTTGCCCGACTTGCAGCGCCAGTCCTTGGCGAGCTCACGCCGCTGCTCCTTGGAGAACCGCTCCGCGGGGTCCGAGCCGTCGGTGGTCGGTAGCCACAGGGGGCACTGGTTGGCCTTCGGGACGACGACCTCGTAGCGCCCGCAGCCCTTTTCGCTGGAGTACATCGAGGAGCAGTTCGCCTTGCCGACCCCGATCCGGTCGACGTCGGCGCGCAGATCGATGGGGAGGTACCGCTGCACCGCCTCGCGCACGGCCGGGACGTCCCGACCGGCGTCCTCGTCGATCATCACGGAGACCGCGCCGTACGGCAGCTCGGCCCGGTACGAGGCCCGGTCCTGGGCGTCCCTGCTCGCCGCGTACGTGGCGACGGCGACGGTGCCGGCGACAGCGGCCAGGACGGCGGCGACGGCGGGAGCCGTACGGCCCCGGTTGCGGACCGCGTCGCGCAGGGCCAGTCGCGGCGACAGCGGCATCCAGCGGCCGAGCCGGCCGAAGAGGCCGACCAGGGCCGGGGTGAGGGCGACGACGCCCAGCTCCGCGAGGGCGCTGCCGGCCGCGACGATGACGAACTGGTCGCTGACGACGGAGCCGTACAGCGCGATGGCGGCGCCGGCCGCGACCGCGACGAGTCCGACGACGGGCAGGACGCGGTTGCTGCGGCGCACACCACGGCGGCCGGTCAGCGAGGCGAGGACGGTCTGCCGGGAGGCGGTGATCGCCGGGACGATCGCGGCGAGCAGACCGGTCACCACGGCCAGCAGGGCGATGCCGAGCAGCTCCAGCGGGCGGATGTCGAAGCTGCCGAACCGCTTGCCCATGTAGTCCTCGAGGACCGGCTGGAGGGCGAAGGTGAGGACCATGCCGAGGACCGTGCCGATGACGGCCGCGGCGACACCGATGACGAGTCCGCCGGCCAGGACGATGGCGCGGATGTGGCGGCGGTCACCGCCGTTGGCGCCGACGAGCCCGAGCTGGCGGCGCGAGCGGCGGGCGCCGACGGCGAACGCGGGGCCGGCGAGCAGGCAGATCTCCAGCATGGCCAGACCCACGACCGTGCCGACCGCGGCGAGAGCGGCGGCCTGCGCCCCGGCGCTCATCTGGTAGTTGTTCCAGCCCTCCTTCTGGAAGAGCGGCACATCGGCGTCGGCGGGCGGGTTGAGCTGCACGGCCGCGGACGCGACCATCACGCCCTTCTTGTTGGTCTCCATGACCATGTTCCACGTGAAACCGCCGTCGATCTTCAGCAGATACGTGCTGGAGGCCCCCTGCGACTGCAGCCCGGCCGCCTCAAGAGCCTTCCCGTACGGGGCGAGGAAGGCGCCGGGAAGCGCGTTGACCTGGCTGGCCTTCAGGTCGCTGGGCAGTTCGTAGGCGCCGACGATCCGGTACGTACGGTCGAAGCCACGGGCCGTCAGGGTCTGACCCACCTTCAGGCCGCTGGTCTCCAGGAACGCGGTGGTCGCGGCGACCTCGTCGGGCTTCTCCGGGAAGTGGCCCTGCTGGAGGGCCATGATGCCCCGGGCCATCGGGTCGGCGGCCTTCAGCTCACGTATATCGGTCTGCAGCAGGCCGTGTGCCGTACGCACCTTGGCGTTGCCCGTGGTGTCCACCAGTGTGGTGGCGCCGGCCGGGACGGCCTTGCTGACGTCGGTGCTGCCGCTCGGCCAGGGCGCGTTCTCGTAGTCCTTGGCGGGGCTGTAGTTCTCGGCGTCCGGGCTCTGGAGGATCGGCGCGCCGCCGAATCCGGGGTCGGACAGGCGGGCGTCGGCGGCGCCCAGGGAGCGCTGGATCTTCTCCTGCGCGGAGAGCTCGGAGCTGCGCAGGGTGAGGTCGGCGGCGCTGACACCGAGGATGGGCAGGGCGATCATCGCGAGGACGAGGAAGCTGCGTCCCTTGAAGCGCCAGGCGTCACGGCGGGCGATGCGCACCGCGGCGCGCCAGGAGTGGAACCAGTTCGTCACCGCTGGCCCGCCTGGCCGGTCAGGAGCGAGTCGGCGTCGCTGCGGACGGTCTGGTCGACGACGGCGCCGTCGCGCAGGAAGACCACACGGTCGGCCCAGGCGGCGAACCGGGGCTCGTGGGTGACCAGGACACCGGCGGCTCCCGCGTCGCAGCGGGCGCGCAGCAGGGCCAGGACCGATTCGCCGGTCTCGGAGTCGAGGGCGCCGGTCGGCTCGTCGGCGAGGACCAGGCGCCGGTCGCCGACGAGGGCGCGGGCGATGGCGATGCGCTGCTGCTGGCCGCCGGACATCTCGTCGGGGAAGCGGTCGGCGAGGTGGCCGAGCTCCATCTCCTCCAGCGCGGCGAGGGCTTCACCACGGGCCTTGCGGGCGGAGACGCCGTCGAGCTCGCGCGGCAGGGCCACGTTCTCGGCGGCGGTGAGCGCCGGGATGAGGTTGTAGTCCTGGAAGACGTAGCCGATGCTGCGGCGGCGCAGCGCGGAGAGGACCTTGCGGTCGCCGGAGGTGATGTCGGTGTTCTCGACGATCACCCGTCCCGAGGTGGGGGTGTCGAGTCCGCCCGCGATGGTGAGCAGGGTGGACTTGCCGGACCCGGACGGGCCCATGACGGCGACGAGTTCACCGGGGAAGACGTCGAGGTCGATGCCGCGCAGGGCGTGCACCTCGGTGGCGCCGGAGCCGTGGACGCGGGTCAGCTGCTGCAGCTGCAGCACAGGCTGCTGCGCCTGCTGCGATCGTTCGGACATGGAGAGGGGTCCCCCTTGGACGTACGCCGACGTACGAGACGTACGGAGCGGATTGACGGGTGGTGGCGCGGGGCGGGATCAGCGCCGTGGGGTCCGGCCCACCTCGGCGGTGGGTTCGGGCGTGGCTGTCGGCGTGGCTCCGGCGTCGTGTGCGGGTGCCGGGGCTGAGGTTGTGGAAGCGGCCTGAGCGGCCGGGCCGGGCTGTCCGGCGGCGATGGAGAGCCGGATCAGGCGGGCTTCGCAGTGGTCGAGCCAGCGGGCCTCGGCCTCGGTCTGGAAGATCAGCTGTTCCAGGACGAGCAGCCATGCCACGTCGTCGCGTTCCTGCCGACCGCCGCCTTCGAGCGCGGTGATCGCCTGGGCCTTGAGCCGGGTGTAGTCCTGCATCGCCTTCACGGTGTGCCGGCGCTGGGACTGGATCACGGCCCGGATGTCGACGCCGGGGGCGCCCACGGCCATGGCCAGCTTGATCGCCAGCTCGTCGCGGGCCGGACTCGTGCGGTCCACGGGCCGCTCGAACCAGGTCCTGAGCTCCTCACGGCCCGCGTCGGTGATCGTGTAGAGGGCGTGGCCGGCGTCGTCCTCGCCGCTCTGAGCGACCATGCCGTCGCGCTCCAGGCGGCCAAGCGTCGTGTAGACCTGGCCCACATTGAGCGGCCAGGTCGCGCCGGTACGGGACTCGAACTCCGTACGGAGCTGAGAGCCGTAACGCGGGCCGCGTTCGAGGAGGGCCAGAAGGCCGTGGCGGATCGACATACTCAGTATGTATACCGAGTATGTCGTCCTGGACAACCGACCTGAGAGGGAACGCGGGGGTCCGTCGCAAGGAGGACGCGGGAGGCCGCGAGCGGTCAGCGGCGCCTCAGCCGCACCCCGAGGAATCCGATGCCGAGACCGACCATCGTGAGCCCCGCGCCCAGGGTCATGACGGGAACCTGCCGGTGGGAAGGGGTGGCGGCGGTGCGCGGAAGACTCACCCGGGCTGCCGCGGGCGCCGTCGCGGGTGGTGTGGCGGCAGGCGCCTCCTCCCTCTCCGGTACCGCTTCCACGGCCTCGTCCGGCTCCTCCTCGCCGTCCCCCTCTGTTGCAGTTCTGGTACCAACCGGCTCCTCGGGGGCGGACGGGCGCACCGGCACCGCGCTCTGGAGAGACGCCGGCTTGCGCCCCGGCCGTACGCGCCCCTCCCCGGCCGGCCGCCCCGCGAGCGACGCGGAGACGGACGGTTCGGCGGGTGGGCCCGGCTTCCGGGACCCGGCCGCCGGGCCGGGTGCCGGGCGGGCGCCCGACGGCGAGGAACTCCCGGTCGGCGAGCCGCTCACGCCCCCGACCGGTTCCGATGCCGATGTGGATGGCGGTGCCGAAGTAGGCGCCGGGACCGACGCCGGTAGGGAAGGCGCTGCGGCTCCGGACCCTGCCCCGGGCCCCCACACTGCCCCTGTCGGCGACGCGGTCCCGGGCCCCCGCGCCCCAGCCCCCGGACCACGCACAGCGCCTGCCCCGCGCCCGGTCGCCGTTCCGTCCTGCGCCGCGGGCGGCCCGTTCGGTGGGGGCCCGCTCTCCGCCCCGTACGCGACGGGGGGCGCGGACAGCAGCAGCGCCGCGAGCGCCGGAGTGAGCGACCAGCGGGCCCACCGTGCCGTCGCGCGCCTGCGGAGTCCTGGAGTCACCGGGTGACCCCCTCCCTGCCGAGCCGCCGAGGTTCCCGCTCAGCGTCACACGCGGGGACACTTCCGGCATCTCGTGAAGAGCGCCTGATACGAGGCCGAATGGGGCAAAACGCGACGAAGGCCCGGCGCGCCTCATCCGCGCCGGGCCTTCGACCAGGTTCTCTTTCCGGGCTTGCCGCGGCGGCCGACGCCGCCGGTGTCCGCTACCGCGCTCGTCGCCCCCGGGGTCCGCTACTGCGGCGGGTTGCCCGTGGAGATCTCCAGCGTCAGTTCGATCTCTTCCTTCTTCACGTCCGAGTCCGCCGGCGGGAACTGGTTGAGGACCGTCCCCTCGCCGTAGGTGGCCTCGTCGATCGGCGTCTGCTTCATGATCTTCCAGCCGGCCGCCTGGACGCACTCCTTCACCGACTGGATGTTCTTGTAGCGGAAGTCGGGCAGCTCGAACTTCTCCGGGTCCTCACTGGACTCGGTCGGCTCGGTGCACTCCTTCTTGTCGATGGTCTTCGTCAGGTCGGGGCCCTTGTGGCCGGGCGCCGCCGACGTCCCGCCGGTGGTCCCGCCGGAGCCCGCCTGCGTGTTGTCGTCCTTCATCGCGATCGCCGTGATCACACCGCCGATCGCGATCAGCGCGACCACGATCGCGCCCACGACGACCGGCATGTTCCGCTTCCCGCCGCCCGCGCCGCCGCCCGACTGCGCGGCGGGCTGCTGCGGCATCGTGTACGGAGCCGGAGCCGGGGTCTGGTACGCCGGGCCGGGCGGCGGGGTCTGGGCGGCCTGCGGGTAGCCGTAGCTCGGCGTCGGGGCCGGCGTCGGGGGACCGTACGGGCCGGGCTGCTGCGTCTGCGGCGCCTGGTACGGCGTCTGCACGCTGTGCGGGCCCGGCGCCGGGGTGCCCTGGCCGACCGGCGGGAAGACCGCCGAGCCCACGCCCGAGCCGCTGCTGACCGGACCGCCCGCCACGATGACCGGCGCGCCCGTCTGCCCGGCCGACATCACCCGCAGGCACTCGTCGCGCATGGCGGCCGCGCTCGGGAAACGCTCGTTCGGGTTCTTCTTCAGCGCCCGGGCGACGAGCGCGTCCATCGCCGGGGACACCGAGCGGTTGATGGAGGACGGCGCGACCGGCTCCTCCTGGACGTGTGCGTACGCGATGGCCAGCGGCGAGTCTGCCTCGAACGGCAGACGGCCCGTCAGCAGCTGGAAGAGCATGATGCCGACCGAGTACAGGTCGGACCGGGCGTCCACGCCCCGCCCGAGGGCCTGCTCGGGCGACAGGTACTGCGGAGTGCCGACGACCATGCCGGTCTGCGTCATCGAGGTGACCCCCGACTGCATGGCGCGCGCGATGCCGAAGTCCATCACCTTGACGACGCCGCGCTTGGTCATCATCACGTTGCCGGGCTTGATGTCGCGGTGGACCAGGCCCATCTCGTGGCTGGTCTCCAGCGCGGCCAGCACGTCGGCCGTCACCTTCAGCGCCTTGTCGGCCGGCATCGCGCCGTACTGCTGGATGTCCGTCTGGAGCACCGACCCGAGGGGCTGGCCCTCCACGTACTCCATGACGATGTACGGCATGAGCGAGCCGTCGAGCTCGTCCTCGCCGGTGTCGAAGACCGACACGATGTTGGTGTGCGACAGCTTCGCGACGGCCTGCGCCTCGCGGCGGAAGCGCTCCCGGAAGGACTGCTCCCGCCCCAGCTCCGTATGGAGCGTCTTGATGGCGACCTGCCGGTCCAGCGCGCTGTCGTAGGCCAGATAGACCGACGCCATGCCGCCTTCGCCGAGCAGGTCGCGAAGCTGGTACCGGCCGCTCGCTACGGAACCGCCTGCATAGCGGCCCTGTGCGCCGTCCTGGCTCATTCTTGCTTCCCCCTACGCGCGCGTGGCGGCGATGATCCTGAATTTACGGGCCAAGTCTGCCCCAGGGCACCGACACGTCAAGCCGGGTGCCCGTTCCGTGACCGTACGCACAAGAAGCGTCTCGGAAGCGTTACCGGAACCGGATCGAATTTGCACCGGTGCACGGGGAACCGGTTGGATGGCCCGTCCATCTCGGACCGGGGTGTCGTAGGAAGCCTGTAGCGTGACATGGCGTAGCACTCGAAACCGCGCAGGCGTACACAGCACGCGGACAGAAACGACGGCGAGGACTGATGGCACCCGAACCCGAAGCAGGCGGCGGAGTGTCGGATGTGGAGTCATGGGGCGCCGGCGGGCTGGTCGGCGACGGACGCTACCGGCTGACGCACCGTCTCGGACGCGGCGGCATGGCGGAGGTGTTCGCCGCGGAGGACGTACGGCTCGGCCGCACGGTCGCCGTGAAGCTGCTGCGCGCGGACCTCGCCGAGGACCCGGTCTCCAAGGCCCGCTTCACCCGTGAGGCGCAGTCCGTCGCGGGGCTCAACCACCACGCGATCGTGGCGGTGTACGACTCCGGTGAGGACGTCGTCAGCGGCCACCCCGTGCCGTACATCGTGATGGAGCTGGTCGAGGGCCGCACCATCCGCGATCTGCTGATCAGCGCGGAGGCCCCCGGCCCCGAGCAGGCGCTCATCATCGTCTCCGGGGTGCTGGAGGCGCTGGCCTACTCGCACCAGCACGGCATCGTGCACCGTGACATCAAGCCCGCCAACGTCATCATCACCAACAGCGGCGCGGTGAAGGTGATGGACTTCGGCATCGCGCGCGCTCTGCACGGCGCGCAGTCGACGATGACCCAGACCGGCATGGTCATGGGCACCCCGCAGTACCTCTCGCCCGAGCAGGCGCTGGGCAAGGCCGTCGACCACCGCTCCGACCTGTACGCGACGGGCTGTCTCCTCTACGAACTGCTGGCCCTGCGGCCGCCGTTCACCGGTGAGACCCCGCTGTCGGTGGTCTACCAGCATGTCCAGGACGCGCCCGTGCCGCCGTCGAAGGTGGCCGGCGGCTGCCCGCCGGAGCTCGACGGTCTGGTCATGCGCTCCCTCGCCAAGGACCCGGACGACCGGTTCCAGAGCGCCGAGGAGATGCGCGGACTGGTCCAGTACGGGCTGGACATGCTCCAGCAGCAGGGCAGCCACACGGGCATGTGGAACACCGGCCCGGTGGACATGCACGACGCGGCGCGCACCCCCGTGGGCGGCACGACCGCGGCCACCGCCGTCATGGGGCACCCGGTCCACGGCGACACGTCCAAGGGCGCGATCCTGCCGCCGATGAACCCGGACGACGGCGGCTACGACGGCGGTTACGCCCGGCAGGGCGGGCGGGGCGGCCGGGGCAAGCTGCTGCTGTTCGTCGCCCTCGCCCTGATCGCGATCACCGCCGGTGTCGTCTACGCCGTCAACAAGGCGCAGGCCCCCAAGGGTGGGACGACGAACAAGCCGACCATCTCGACCAGCCCGAGCACGCCGCAGACCTCGCCGAGCCCCTCCGAGGAGTCGGAGGAGCCGTCGGACGAGCCGGAGGACCCCTCCACGGGCGACGACGAATGGAACCAGAACCCGCCGCCGGTGCGGCCGTCCGACCCCAAGACCGAGTCGCCGTCGCCGTCCGGCAGCACCTCCTCCTCGCCCGGAACGGCCGACGGCGGTACGGGCACCACGGAGGGCACCACGGAAGGCACCACCGAGGGAACGACCGAGGGGACCACGGAAGGCACGACCGAGGGCACCACGGAAGGCACCACCGAGGGGACGACCGAGGGCACCTCCGAGGGCGGTAACGGCAGCAACACCAACACCGGGACCACCACCGGCACGGGCACCAGCACCGGCACGACCGCCGGCGCCGATACCAAGGGCACCACCGCCGGCACGGGCACCAACTGACCTGACGCCGGCGGCCGGATGCCTCTCATCCGGTGAACCAGGTGCCTCACCCAGCGCCTGTCACCCGGTGAACGCCTCGCACACGGCCGCGTATTCACGCGTCCACCACACCGCCAGGGCCGACACCGCAGGAAACTGCGGGTCGGCCCTGCGGTCGTGCAGCTGGTACCGCCAGCGCAGTATCCAGAAGTCGTTGAGCCGCTCCCACCACACCCGGTGCACCGCTGCGGCCAGTTCGGCCGCGTCCGCCCCGGCGGCCCGCCGGTAGGCCCGCGCGTAGGCCCGTACCTTCGGCAGCTCCAGTTCACCCGCGGGCCGTACGAAGAAGATGGCCGCGGCCCGTACCGCCTCCTCCGCGCGGGGCTGCACGCCCAGCCGGTCCCAGTCGACGATGGCGGCGGGCTCCGCGCCCCGGTAGAGCAGGTTCAGCGGATGGAAGTCGCCGTGCACCCAGCCGCCGGCGTCCGCGGGCGGCGGCCGCCGGTGGGCGTGCTCCCGCAGCAGGATCCGCCGCTCCAGCAGGCGGTGTTCGGCGAGTTCGTCGAAGTTGTCGCGGGGCACCCGGCCGCGCACCTGGCCGAGGAGTTCGTCGATGACGCCGTACGTGTCGGCGGGATCCGCGCTCTCGTAGCGCCGGCGCGGGCCCGGCTCCATCACCCGCTCCAGGCAGGTGTGGACGAGCCCGAGGAGCGAGCCGAGACGCCGCGACTCCACCGTCGTCAGCTGCGCGCCGTCACGGTGGCGGCCGTCGACCCAGGGGTGCAAGGCGTAGCAGCGCCCGCCGATCACCGTGACCGTGCCGCCGTCGGTGTCCTCCAGGGGCGGGGCGACCGGTACGCCGAGGGACTGGAGCCGCTGGGTGGCGCGGTGCTGGCGGGCGATGGCCTCGTGGTCGCCGTCGAGATGGTGCTTGAGGAAATAGGCGCCACGGGTGGTGGAGAGGCGGTAGCCGCGGTTCAGCAGGCCGAGGGTGACCGGTTCGCAGGAGAGCGGTTCGCCGGCGTCGGCGTAGCGGCGGAGCAGAGCGGGGACGGGCGGGGAAGGTGCATATGAGCGCGGCACTCGCCAGATGTTAGATCACGCAACGTGGTGAGATTGTCGCTCGGCGGAGTAGCCGATCGTATGTACAGTGGCGAACTGGGGTTCGATTCGCATGTAGATAGGATCGAAAGGTTCTCCGTCCACCCGCCCCGGCGCGCGGCCGAACCGCACGAGCTGCTCCCCGGTCGGCTCCACGATCCGCGCGGTGCCCGTGAACTGCACGGACCACAGGTCCGCCACATCCGCCGCGTCTGCCGCATCCGCGTGGGGATCGTCCGCATGGAGATTGTCCGCGCCGTACGCCACCACGCTGCCGTTGCACGCCCGGTGATACCCGAGGTCGCGGTGCATCCGTACGATCACACAGCCGTCGGCGACGATGTGCCGGGCCGGGGCCACGAACGGCATCGCCCGCATGCTGGTGGCCACCCTGCCGTACGCGACACGGGCGAGCAGGTCGATGGCGCGCAGCTCCTCGGAGGACATACGCACCACTGTGGATCACCACGGGATGCCCGAAAAGGGGCCCCTGCCCCCATTGAAGGGGACGTAGGTCCCGAATAAGAGTGCCGAAGAAGGGTGCTCAGCAGCGCTCAGCGGCGCTCGGCCTGCATCCGCGCCACATACGCGGCGGCCTGGGACCGCCGCTCCATGCCCAGCTTGGACAGCAGGCTGGACACGTAATTCTTGATGGTCTTCTCGGCGAGGTGCAGCCGCTCGCCGATCGCCCGGTTGGTCAGCCCCTCACCGATCAGATCCAGGATCTTGCGCTCCTGCTCGGTCAGGTTCGTAAGCCGGTCGTCACCCTTGGGGCTGTTGCCGTCCCGCAGCCGCTCCAGCACCCGTGCGGTCGCCACCGGATCCAGCAGCGACTTGCCGGCCGCCACGTCCCGTACGGCATGAAGCAGCTCGTTGCCACGGATCGCCTTCAGGACATAACCCGAGGCCCCCGCCATGATCGCGTCGAAGAGGGCCTCGTCGTCGGCGAACGACGTGAGCATCAGACATTTGATGCCATCGTCCAACGACCGGATTTCGCGGCACACCTCCACACCGCTGCCATCCGGCAGCCGGACGTCGAGAACGGCCACGTCAGGGCGCGTCGCAGGGATCCTGACCAGGGCATCCGCCGCCGTGCCGGCCTCACCGACGACCTCGATGTCGTCCTCGACGGAGAGAAGTTCATGGACGCCACGCCGGACGACTTCATGGTCATCCAGCAGAAATACGGTGATTTTTCCTTCTTCGCGCACGGAATCAGTCTCACACATTCACTCTTCCCGTGCCCGGGGTGACCGGGATAACGTGCCGGTGTTCCGGCGGCCTGCAAGGCTGTAACCAGCGCTCTGACCAGCTGCTGTTCCCGCATTCCTCGATTTACTTGGAAATCCAAGCAAAATCGCAGGTCAAAGGGGTTTCGCAGTAATGCGAAGCACTGGGTAACGTGCCTGTGACAGGGCACTCGCCGGGGCACCTGTCACGCCTGTTCCCGGCCGAGTCGCACCCACCCCGTGCACGGGTACGGATACAGGCGAGCCGCACTGGTTCCCGGCGGACCCCGGGGGCCGGACAGACGGAGGAGCACGCACGTGACCGTGGAGAGCACTGCCGCGCGCAAGCCGCGACGCAGCAGCGGCACCAAGCGCACCGCAAGCGCGGGCGCGAAGAAGCCACAGAGTTCCGAGCCCCAGCTCGTACAGCTGCTGACGCCCGAGGGGGAGCGCGTTCAGCACCCTGAGTACGACATCGACCTGACGGCCGAGGAACTGCGCGGGCTCTACCGCGACATGGTCCTCACCCGTCGCTTCGACGCCGAGGCCACCGCCCTGCAGCGCCAGGGCGAGCTCGGACTGTGGGCGTCGCTGCTCGGCCAGGAAGCCGCCCAGATCGGCTCCGGCCGCGCCCTGCGGGACGACGACTATGTCTTCCCCACCTACCGCGAGCACGGCGTCGCCTGGTGCCGTGGGGTCGACCCGACCAACCTGCTGGGCATGTTCCGTGGCGTGAACCACGGCGGCTGGGACCCCAACAGCAACAACTTCCACCTGTACACGATCGTGATCGGCTCGCAGACGCTGCACGCCACCGGCTACGCCATGGGCGTCGCCAAGGACGGCGCCGACTCCGCCGTCATCGCCTACTTCGGCGACGGCGCGTCCAGCCAGGGCGACGTCGCCGAGTCGTTCACCTTCTCCGCGGTCTACAACGCCCCGGTCGTCTTCTTCTGCCAGAACAACCAGTGGGCCATCTCCGAGCCCACCGAGAAGCAGACCCGCGTCCCGCTCTACCAGCGCGCCCAGGGCTTCGGCTTCCCCGGCGTCCGGGTCGACGGCAACGACGTCCTCGCCTGCCTGGCCGTCACCCGCTCCGCGCTGGAGCGCGCCCGCCGCGGCGAGGGCCCCACCCTCGTCGAGGCCTTCACCTACCGCATGGGTGCCCACACCACCTCCGACGACCCGACCAAGTACCGGGCCGACGAGGAGCGCGCCGCGTGGGAGGCCAAGGACCCGATCCTGCGCCTGAAGGCCTACCTGGAGAACGCGGGCCACGCCGACGCCGCCTTCTTCGAGGAGTTGGAGGCCGAGAGCGAGACGCTCGGCAAGCGCGTCCGCGAAGCCGTCCGCGCCATGCCCGACCCCGACCACATGGCGATCTTCGAGAACGTCTACGCCGACGGGCACGCGCTCGTCGACGAGGAGCGCGCGCAGTTCGCCGCCTACCAGGCGTCGTTCGCCGACTCCGCGCCCGAGGAGGCCAAGTAACCATGGCTGTACAGAAGCTCCCCCTCGCCAAGGCGCTGAACGAGTCGCTGCGCAAGGCCCTGGAGACCGACCCCAAGGTCCTCATCATGGGCGAGGACGTCGGCAAGCTCGGCGGCGTCTTCCGCGTCACCGACGGCCTGCAGAAGGACTTCGGCGAGGACCGGGTCATCGACACCCCGCTCGCCGAGTCCGGCATCGTCGGCACCGCGATCGGACTGGCCCTGCGCGGCTACCGCCCGGTCGTCGAGATCCAGTTCGACGGTTTCGTCTTCCCCGCGTACGACCAGATCGTCACCCAGCTCGCCAAGATGCACGCCCGCGCGCTCGGCAAGATCAAGCTGCCGGTCGTCGTCCGCATCCCCTACGGCGGCGGCATCGGCGCGGTCGAGCACCACTCCGAGTCCCCCGAGGCGCTCTTCGCGCACGTCGCCGGCCTCAAGGTCGTCTCGCCGTCGAACTCCAGCGACGCCTACTGGATGCTCCAGCAGGCCATCCAGAGCGACGACCCGGTGATCTTCTTCGAGCCCAAGCGCCGCTACTGGGACAAGAGCGAGGTCGACACCGAGGCGATCCCCGGCGAGCTCCACAAGGCCCGGGTCGTCCGCGACGGCACCGACCTGACCCTGGCCGCCTACGGCCCGATGGTGAAGACCTGCCTGGAGGCCGCCGCGGCCGCCCAGGAAGAGGGCAAGTCCGTCGAGGTCCTCGACCTCCGCTCGGTCTCCCCGGTCGACTTCGACGCCATCCAGAAGTCGGTCGAGAAGACCCGCCGCCTGGTCGTCGTCCACGAGGCCCCGGTCTTCTTCGGCTCCGGCGCCGAGATCGCCGCCCGGATCACCGAGCGCTGCTTCTACCACCTGGAGGCCCCCGTCCTGCGGGTCGGCGGCTACCACGCGCCGTACCCGCCGGCGCGCCTGGAGGAGGAGTACCTGCCGGGCCTGGACCGGGTGCTCGACGCCGTCGACCGCTCGCTGGCGTACTGAGGGAAGAGGACGTGACGACCATGACGACTGCGTCTTCCGTACGCGAATTCAAGATGCCCGACGTGGGCGAGGGACTCACCGAGGCCGAAATCCTCAAGTGGTACGTCCAGCCCGGTGACACCGTCACCGACGGACAGGTGGTGTGCGAGGTCGAGACGGCCAAGGCCGCCGTCGAGCTGCCCATCCCCTACGACGGAATCGTGCACGAGCTGCGCTTCCCCGAAGGCACCACCGTCGACGTCGGCGAGGTGATCATCTCGGTGAACGTGGGCGGCGGTGACGTCCCCACCCCCGTGCAGCCCTCCGCCGAAGCCCCCGCCGAGGCCCCGGCCCCGGCACAGGCTCCGGCACCTGTCGAGGAGGCCGAGCCCCAGGGCCGCCAGCCCGTCCTCGTCGGCTACGGCGTCGCCGCCAGCTCCACCAAGCGCCGCGCCCGCAAGGGCGCCGCCGTCTCCGTCCCGGAGCAGGCCGCGGCGGCGGTCCAGGGCGAGCTCAACGGCCACGGCGGCGCCGCCGTCGGCACCCGGCCGCTCGCCAAGCCGCCGGTCCGCAAGCTCGCCAAGGACCTCGGCGTCGACCTGGCCGCGGTCACCCCGACCGGCCCGGACGGCATCATCACCCGCGAGGACGTCCACGCCGCGGCCGCCCCGGCCGAGGCCCCGGCACCCGCGCCGGTCCCCGCACCCGCCGCCCCGGCGCCGACCGCGCCCGCCTCCGCCCTCACGGGCGACACGCGGGAGACCCGTACCCCCATCAAGGGCGTACGGAAGGCCACCGCCGCCGCCATGGTCGGCTCGGCCTTCACCGCACCGCACGTCACCGAGTTCATCACCTTCGACATCACGCGCACGATGAAGCTGGTCGAGGAACTCAAGGCCGACAAGGACATGGCGGGCCTGCGGATCAACCCGCTCCTGCTCATCGCCAAGGCCGTGCTGGTCGCCGTCCGGCGCAACCCGGAGATCAACGCGGCCTGGGACGAGGCCAACCAGGAGATCGTGCTCAAGCACTACGTCAACCTGGGCATCGCCGCCGCCACCCCGCGCGGTCTGATCGTGCCGAACATCAAGGACGCGCACGCCCAGACCCTGCCCGAGCTGTCGAAGTCCCTCAGCGAGCTCATCTCCACGGCGCGCGAGGGCAAGACGACCCCGGCGGCCATGCAGGGCGGCACGTTCACCATCACCAACGTCGGCGTCTTCGGCGTCGACACCGGTACGCCCATCCTCAACCCGGGCGAGTCCGCGATCCTGGCGGTGGGCGCGATCAAGCTCCAGCCGTGGGTCCACAAGGGCAAGGTGAAGCCCCGCCAGGTCACCACGCTGGCCCTCTCCTTCGACCACCGCCTGGTCGACGGCGAGCTCGGCTCCAAGTTCCTGGCGGACGTCGCCGCGATCCTGGAGCAGCCGAAGCGTCTGATGACCTGGAGCTGAGGACCTCGAGGTCCTGACGGGTTGTTTCACGTGAAACACCGACGGCCGGCCCCCATCTGGGGGCCGGCCGTCGGTGTTGTGCCGGGCCGGGGATCACCGCCGGGGCGTGAGGGCCCAGCGCTGTACGGACTCCAGCGGACCGTGCGAGAAGCGGCGCAGCCAGAGCCAGGAGGCGGCCATCAGGGTGAGCGAGATCGCGGCCCACAGGGTCATCACCCACCAGGGCCCCTCGCCGGCGAAGTACTCGGTGAGGCCGAGCCCGATGCCGTAGCAGACGAGCGTGGAGAGCACGTTCTGCAGGACGTAGCAGGACAGGGCGGTCCTGCCCACCGCGGACAGGCCCCCGGTCACGATGGACGGGACCGGCAGCCGGTCCAGGACCCAGCCGATCAGACCTATGTAGCCGATCGCGACGAGCGGGGCGGCGCCGTAGCGGCCCAGCGCGAAGAAGTCGGGCCCGCCGAGAGTGACGGCCGCGTTCAGCGGCAGTCCGAGCCCCAGACCCCAGGCCGCCATCTGGACCCGGATACGCCGCCCGGCGTCGGTGTCCGTGAAGGCACCGGCCCGGTACAGCCGTATGCCGAGCAGGAACAGGAAGACCAGCAGACCGAAGGAGACGACCGGTTCCAGGCGCAGGACGATGGCGTTGGAGACCCGGAAGGCGATCTGCTCCCCGTAGCTACCGTGCGCGTACAGGTCCACGACCTGGCCGGAGAGCCCGGATTCCCCGCCGTCCGAGCTCTCTCCGCCGTCCCCGCCGTTCCCGGTGGCCACCAGGGCCAGGGTCGCGAGGGCGACCAGCGTCAGATGCACCCCGGCCGCCGTCCACATCACCCGCCGCCGGACCCGCTCGGAGCGGGCCAGCAGCCGCGACACCAGCAGCGCGGTGACGGCGTACCCCATGAGCACGTCCCAGGCGAAGACCAGCAGGAAGTGCACGGTCCCTTCGATGAAGAGGAAGGCGGCCCGCCGCCAGTACCGTCCGGGCCAGGGCTCGCCCCGGCGGGCGGCCGAGTCGTACTGGATGGCCAGACCGACGCCGAACAGGATCGTGAGCAGGGCGAGGAACTTGCCGTCGGCGAGGAAGCGGAAGAGAAACTCGGCGACGGAGGCCGCGGAGGGGTCGTGCAGGGGATCGGGGGCGGTGAGCCCGTTCAGCACCGACCACTCCGACCCCGGCGAGGCGAAGATCCAGACGTTGGTCATGAGGGTGCCGAGGATGGCCGCACCACGCAGGACGTCGAGGAGCGGAAGCCGGTGGGACGGGGGCGCCGGAGCGGCCGGTGCGCGCAGGGTGTTCGCCATGCCACCAGCGTCCCGGCGGGCGCGCGGCGCTTCGTCCTGCGGCTGAACGAAAGCGGCCTACATCCTTCGATGCAGCGCGGGCGCCAGGGACTCCGCCCAAGCCGCGAGGACAGCGGGGCGTCCGCATCGTGGAAGGCGCTCTGACATGCACCTCACTTGTATCTATGCTGTGTGCATGCCTGCTGCCCCTGCCGCCGCCGACCGCGTCTACATGCACGTCAAGCAGGCGGTCCTCGACCGCCGCTACGAGGGGGGAACCCTCCTCACCGAAGGCGAACTGGCCGACGCCGTAGGGGTTTCCCGCACCCCCGTCCGGGAAGCGCTGCTGAAACTGGAGATGGAAGGGCTGCTCAAGCTCTACCCCAAGAAGGGCGCGCTCGTGCTCGCCGTCTCCGCGCAGGAGATCGCCGACGTCGTCGAAACCCGCCTCCTCGTCGAGGAGTTCGCCGTCCGCCGGGCCGTACCCGCCCCGTCCTCCCTCATCACCCGGCTCGAAGAGCTCCTGGAGGAACAGCAGCACCGCGCCGACGCCGGTGACCTCGCCGAAGTCGCCGCCACCGACCGCTCCTTCCACGCCGAGATCGTCCGCCACGCCGGCAACCAGATCCTCGCCCGCCTCTACGACCAGCTGCGCGACCGTCAGCTGCGGATGGGCGTCGCCGTCATGCAGTCCCAGCCCGACCGCATCGCCAAGAACATCACCGAACACGCCGAAATCCTGGAGCGGATCAAGGCCGGCGACGTCGAAGGAGCCGCCACCTGTGTCCGCAGGCATCTGAGCTGGGTCAAGGTCCTGGTCAGGGGTGACGAGCGATGAGCGCAGCGGCGGTGTCCCTGCCCGGAGATCCGCCCGGCGGCCGACGAGCCGCCCTCGTCTGGGGCGTCGGCGTCTCCGTCTACTTCGTCGCCGTCATCTTCCGTACGTCCCTCGGCGTCGCCGGACTCGACGCGGCCGACCGCTTCCACGTCAACGCCTCCGCCCTCTCCACCTTCTCCATCCTCCAGCTGCTCGTCTACGCCGGCATGCAGATACCCGTCGGCCTGATGGTCGACCGGCTCGGCACCAAGAAGGTCCTCACCCTCGGCGTGATCCTGTTCACCGCCGGCCAGCTCGGCTTCGCGCTCTCCCCCTCGTACGGCATGGCCCTCGCAGCCCGCGCGCTGCTCGGCTGCGGCGACGCCATGACCTTCATCAGCGTGCTGCGCCTGGGCAACCGATGGTTCCCGGCCCGCCGCGGGCCGCTGATCGCCCAGCTCGCCGGACTCGTCGGCATGGCCGGCAACCTCGTCTCCACGATCGTCATCGCCCGGCTGCTGCACGGCATCGGCTGGACCGCCGCCTTCGCGGGCAGCGCCGCGGCCGGCGTCGTCGTCCTCGCCCTGCTGCTGCTCTTCCTCAAGGACCACCCGAAGGGTCACGAACCGGCCCCCGCCGAACACGCCGGCGCCGCCTTCGTCCGCCGTCAGATCGCCGAATCCTGGCGCGAGCCCGGCACCCGCCTCGGCATGTGGGTGCACTTCACCACGCAGTTCCCCGCCATGGTGTTCCTCCTGCTGTGGGGACTGCCGTTCCTCGTCGAAGCGCAGGGACTGTCCCGGGAGACCGCCGGTGAACTGCTCACCCTTGTGGTGCTCTCCAACATGGTCGTCGGACTCGTCTACGGCCAGATCATCGCCCGGCACCACGCCGCACGGGCTCCCCTGGCGCTGGGCACCATAGCCGTCACCGCCGCCCTATGGGCCACCACCATCGCCTACCCGGGGGACCACGCCCCGATGTGGCTGCTCATCACCCTGTGCACCGTGCTCGGCGCCTGCGGCCCCGCCTCCATGATCGGCTTCGACTTCGCCCGCCCCGCCAACCCGCCGCAGCGTCAGGGCACCGCCTCCGGCATCGTCAACATGGGCGGTTTCGTCGCCTCGATGACGACCCTGCTCGCGGTCGGCATCCTCCTCGACGCGACCGGCGACAACTACCGCATCGCCTTCTCCTCCGTCTTCGTCCTGGAGGCCGTCGGCGTTGCCCAGATCCTGCGCCTGAAGGCGCGCACGGTCCGTCTGGAACGGGAACGGCTCGTGGCGAGCCGCGTGGAAGCGGTGCACGTCCCCGCATAGCGGGGACCCGGCTGTCAGGGCGTCACAGGGGGACGGTGCCTCACGGCGTGACCGCGAAGTTGTCGAGGATCGCCCAGGCCAGATCGGCGTCCCCCTCGACCTTGATCCGGTCGGCGACCGCCGCCGGCTTCACCCGGCCGCACGCCAGGCGCACGTACGTCTCCCAGTCCAGGGCCAGCGTCGCCGCCGGCCCGAGCGACGGCGCCCCGTCGACCGAGCCCCGGCCCTCCGCGTCGACCCGTACCGTACGGAGAAACTCCACCGGCCCGTGCACATCGAAGACGATCGCGGAATTCGGCGGCGCGCCCGCGTCCTTGGCGACCACCCGGGGCAGCACGGCGAGCAGGTTGTCCCGGGCCACCAGCGCGCCGGGGGAGTCGAGATTGCCCGGCTTGCCGAGGGTCGTCCGCAGGTCCTGCTCGTGCACCCACACGTCGAAGGCCCGCATGCGGTAGGCGACTTCGAGGGTCTGCTCGGCACCCAGGGGCGCGCGGACCATGTGGTCGGGCTGCCGGTTCTCGTTGCGTAGCTGACGGGCCCGCCGGATGAGGACGTACTCCAGCTCGGAGGTCATCTCCGGAGCGGTGTGGTGCCGCCGCACATCGACCTGCATCTCCATGTAGCGCGCGAACTCACTGCGCACGTGGTAGAGGTCGCGGGGAAGGGTGTGGATCGGCCGTGGGTCGCCCAGCATCTCGCACTCCATGCCGATGACGTGCGACACGATGTCCCGCACCGACCAGCCCGGGCACGGCGTGGCACGATTCCACTCGCCCTCCACGAGCGGCTGAACCAGCTCGGCTATCGCTTCGATGGAGTGGGTCCAGGCGTCGGCGTAGGTCTGAAGGCTGGGATGGACGGTCACGGGACCCCTCGGCGGTTCTGCGGTGCGCGGGCTGAAAACAAGACGGCGTGGGAGGCTCGGACGCTAAGTTACGCTGCCCGAAGGCACCCCGGCAGTGCTTTCGTGTGACGATCGTAGGCCGTGTTGACGGCTCGAATGCCAGGACGGTGGTAGTGTGCGCGCCTCGTTGCTCCAGATCGCTGTAGACCCTGACGAAACGGTCGCCGACCGCCGAGAGCGGGTGGCCGCGCTGGTCCGGGCGGAACGGGACGCCGACCTGGTCGTCCTGCCGGAGCTGTGGCCCGTGGGAGCGTTCGCGTACGAGTCCTTCGCCGACGAGGCCGAGCCGCTGGAGGGCCCCACCCATGCCGTGATGTCCAAGGCCGCGCGCGACGCCGGAATCTGGCTGCACGCCGGCTCGATCGTGGAACGCGACCCGGACGGTCCGCTCTACAACACCTCCCTCGTCTTCTCCCCCGCCGGTGAACTCGTCAGCGCCTACCGCAAGATTCACCGCTTCGGCTTCGACAAGGGCGAGGCCGTGATGATGGCCCCGGGCCAGGAGCTGGCGACCGTACGCCTCCCGGGCCTCACCCTCGGCCTCGGCACCTGCTACGACCTGCGCTTCCCCGAGCTATTCCGGGGCCTGGTGGACGCGGGCGCCCAGGCCTTCGTCGTCCCGGCGGGCTGGCCCGAGCGCCGCCGCGCCCACTGGACGCTGCTGGCACGCGCGCGTGCCGTGGAGAACCAGGCCTACATGCTGGCCTGCGGGACGGCCGGCACCCACGCGGACGTCGAACAGGCCGGCCACAGCATCGTCGTCGACCCGTGGGGCGAGGTGCTGGCGGAGGCGGGCGCCGAGGAGGAGATCCTGCGGGTCGAACTGGACCCGGAGAAGGTGGCGGTGACCCGGGATCAGTTCCCGGCGCTGAAGGACCGCCTCCTGGGGCTGGCCCCGCCGCGCACCCCGCTGACGGCTGACCGATGACAGGTGGCAGCTGACAGCTGACAGCTGACAGCCGACAGATGACGGCTGCCCTCACACCACGATCGCCGGGACCGCCGCCTGCGCCGGCGCCTGCGGGCCCGCCGGGTGCGGCTCGTACTCCTCCCAGGCGCGGGCGAGCCGGTGTACCGCCTCCGTCAGGGTCTCGCGGTCCAGCAGGAAGTGCAGCCGCAGGTACGAGCCGCTGCCGCCGAGCGCGTCCATGGTCCGGCCCGGCAGGACCGCCACCCCGTGGCGCAGCGCGACCTGCGCGAAGGAGACCCCGTCGCCGTAGGGGAGCCGTACCCACAGGGTCTGGCCCCCGGCGGCCGGCGGGCAGGTCCACGACGGCAGTAGCCGGCCGAGCTCGGCCCGCAGATGGTCGTGGCCGGTGCGCAGCTCACGCGTCCGCGCGGCGCGGACCGGCGCGAAGTCCGCCAGCAGCCGTACCGCCGCCAGCTGCGCGGGCACGTCGCTGCCGAGGTCGTGGACGGCCTTCAGTCGGGCCAGCCGGGCGATCAGCGCCTGCGGGCCGCGGATCCAGCCGATGCGCAGCCCGCCCCAGACGACCTTGCTGAGCGACCCGACACCGATCACGCCCCCTTCCCCGCCGCCGTCCTCGTACGCGGCCAGTGGCGACGGCGCGGGCCCGTCCCCGCCAGGGAGGGTGAGATCGGCGAGGACCTCGTCGTCGATGAGCGGTACGCCCAGCGTGGCCGCCCGTTCGACCAGGCGGCGGCCCTTGAGCGGGGGGAGCACCGCACCGGTCGGGTTCTGGTAGCAGGAGACGACGTACGCCAGTACCGGCCTGTGCCGCTCCATGAGCCGCAGTGCGGCGTCGACGTCCAGGCCGTCCGGCCCGACGGCCACGGGCAGGAGGTCCGCCGACGACTCCCGGAAGAGGTCCAGCGCGCCGGGGTAGGTGGGCGCCTCCAGGAGCACCCCGTCGCCCGGCGCGACCAGGAGCCTGGTCAGCAGCGACAGCGCCTGCTGGGCGCCGGTGGTCACAAGGATCTGCTCCGGCGCGGTCGTGATGCCCTGGGCGCGGTACCGGCCGGCGATCGCGGTGCGCAGCGCGCTCAGGCCCGCCGGGTGGTAGCCGAGGTCCTCGGCGGGCAGCGTCATCGTGGCGTACGCGCGCGTGAGCTCGGGCGGCGGCCTCAGGGGTGCGGCGCAGCTCAGCAGGATGACGTCGTCCGGGGCGTCGAGCAGGTGGAGGAAGAGCGGGTTGGAGGTCTCGGCGACCCGGGGTCCCGGGGTGGGGACGGCGGGCGCGACACGGGTGCCGCTGCCCTGGCGGCGTACGACCCGGCCCTCCTGGCGGAGGGTGTCGTAGGCGGCGACCACGGTCGTACGGCCGACGGCGAGCGCGGCGGCCAGGCGCCGGTCGGGCGGCAGGAGCGTGCCGGGCGGCAGTACGCCGTCGTCGATCAGCTGCCGCAGGCGGGTGGCGAGCAGCAGGAAGAGCGGGCCGCGGCCCGCCGACCAACGGCCGAGACGGCCGACGAGATCGTCGATTGGTTCCATGGGCAGACCAATCTGCTGGGATTGGGCCTGTGGAGGCAAGTCCTTTCTCCCCGGACTTGCGTCCATGAGCCTCCACGAGCCGAACCAGCCGTCGCAGTCGCCCCAGTCGCCTCTGTCGTCTCCGCGTACCGAGACGCTCGCCGTCCACCCGCCGCAGGTGCGGATCCCCGAGGGAAGCCGGCCGCTCGGGGTCCCTCTGCACCAGGGGCACGTGTTCGCCTTCGAGGAGGCCGACACGATGGCCGAGGCCTTCGAGGGCGGCGGGGCGTTCCTGTACAGCCGCCTCGGCAACCCGACCGTACGGGCCCTGGAAGAGGCCGTCACCCGCCTGGAGGGCGGCGTGGCCGGGGTCTCCTTCGCCTCCGGCATGGGCGCCATCAACGCCGTACTGCTCGGCCTGGTCTCCACCGGCGGCCACGTCGTCGCCCAGCGCTGCCTCTACGGCGGCACCTACGCCGTCCTGACCGACCTGGCCGCCCGCTGGGGCGTCGAGGTCACGTACGTCTCCGGGAACGACCCCGAGGAGGTGCGCCAGGCTCTGCGCCCCACCACGGCGCTGCTCTACCTGGAGACCGTCGCCAACCCCACCACCCAGGTCGCGGACCTGCCCGCGCTGATCGCCGAGGCCCGCGCCGCGGGCGTACCGAGCGTCGTCGACAACACCTTCGCCTCGCCGCTGCTGTGCCGGCCGCTGGATCACGGCGCCGACGTCGTCATCCACTCGGCGACCAAGTACCTCGCGGGCCACGCCGATGTCCTCGGCGGCGTCGCCGTCTTCCGCGACGCGGAACTGCACCGCCGGATCTGGCACTACGCCGTCGAACAGGGCGCCACCACGGACCCGTTCGCGGCCTGGCTGACCCTGCGCGGCATGCAGACCCTGGCGCTGCGCGTCGAGCGCCAGTGCGCGAACGCCCTGACCCTCGCCGAACGCCTCGCCACCCACCCGGCCGTCGCGGCCGTCCGGTACCCCTTCCTGGCCGGCCACCCGGACCACGACACCGCGCGACGCCTGCTGCGCGCGGGCGGCGGTGTGATCTCCTTCGACCTGGCGGGCGGCCGCGCGGCGGGCCGCGCCTTCGTGGAGGCCGTACGGCTCGCCTCGCTCAGCCCGTCCCTCGGCGACGTGAAGACCTTCGTGATGCACCCCGCGAGCACCTCGCACCGCCAGATGGACGAGGCCACCCTGACGGCGGCGGGCATCGGCCCGGGGACGGTACGCCTCTCGACCGGCATCGAACACGTCGAGGACCTGTGGCAGGACCTGGCGGGCGCCCTCGACCAGGCCGTGAAGGCCGCGGATGGCAAGCTTGAAGGATGAACGATGCTGCCCCGGCGCCCACCCCCGCGCCCGCGCCCCGCCGACGTGCCCGTGTCCGTGCCCCCGAGCTGATCGGCAAGGGTGGATGGCTGAACACCGGCGGCAAAGAGCTCACCCTCGCCGACCTGCGAGGTAAGTGCGTTGTTGTGGATTTTTGGATTTCCTGAACCAATGTGAGCACTTCTCGCTAGCGTTGGGAAGGTGCACCAACACGCCACTGCTGACCTGTACTTGCGCCTGTCGCTGGACCGGGAGGGCAAGACAGCGATCGACCGCCAGGAAGCCGACTGCCGCGCATGGGCGGAGCGCAACGGACTGACCGTCCGCAAGGTCCACATCGACCGTGGACGTTCCGGTTACAAGAACGTCAGCCGCAAAGGGTTCGATGCGGCGATCACAGCAGCCACGGCCGGCGTCGTGGGCGTTCTGATTGTCTGGAAGCTCGACCGCCTGTCTCGCAAGGGCATCGGCGAGGTCGGCAAGGCGCTGGACGACATAGGGCGGGTCGGCGGACGGCTGGTCTCCGTCATGGACGGCCTCGACACGAAGAACGACAGCGCCCGGGTCACCATCACGATGCTGGCGGAACTCGCGCGCAACGAGTCCCGCAACCTTGGGATGCGCGTCGGCAACGCCAAGCGGTACCTACGCCAGCGGGGCCAGTGGATCGGCGGACAGCCCCCTTACGGGCTGCTGGTGGACCCGGAGGCGAAGAAGCTCGTCCATGACCCCGAGACCGCCGTCTACGCCCGCCTGATCGCCGACGAGGCGCTGTCCGGGAAGGCCCTCGTCCACATCGCCCGGCTGCTGAACGAGCACGGGGTGGAGTCCGCCCGTGGAGGCGAGTGGAACTCGTCCAGCGTCATGCAACTCCTTCGCTCACCGGCCTTCGCCGGTCTCATGCCGCAGACCGAGTACGAGGAGCAGCCGGACGGGACACGCAAGTACATGAACCGGGTCTCTCCTTACCGAGACCCGGAGACGCTCGAAACCGTGAGTATTGGCGAGGGGATCATCACGGTCGGGGAGCGTGAGATCATCCTCCGCCAGCTCGAAGCGCGCACGTTTCCTCTGGCGGGGAAGCGGCACGGCCACAAGCAGGGCAAGTCACTGCTCACTGGCATAGCGCGTTGTGGGCTCTGTGGGGCCCGGATGAGCAAGGCCGGCACGTCGTACCAGTGCTCCAGCCACCGGATGGGGCGAGGATGCTCGGGCGTATCGGCTCGGGTGGAGAGCATCGACGACTACGTGACCCGGGCGTTTCTCTCACGCCTGCCGTCCCTGGAGCCCCAGGACCCGCTGCTCGCCGTGATCGCCGATCGCTGGGTACAGAGGGAGGACCCAGAGGTTTTCGCGAAGCGGGACGCGATCGAGGCGGAGATCGCGGACGAGGGGGCCCGTCTGGCTGACCTGGAGGAGGCCAGGTACGTCCGTGGCGAATTCACCGGCGCAGACGCGATAGACCGGTACAACCGGCTCGCCGGACGACTCCGTACCCGGATCGAGGGGCTGCGCGCGGACCTACTCCGGATGCCGACCCCTTCCGTTGACATCTCTCCGCTCCTGGATGCGAACCTGCTGCGTGAAGCTTGGGAAGCCGACGACGCAGCCGGAAGGCGTGAACGCCTTGGCCTCGCAATCGATCGCGTGGCAGTCCAGCGAGGCCGGGTCGGCGTGAGGTTCAACGGTGACGAGCGCTGCCAGATCGTCTGGGCGACCAGAGACGAGGCTGGGGTGGAGTCAACGGGTGACGAAGTGACGGAATGACGGTCGATTCCCATTACCTCTTTAAGAGATGTTCTGAGTCTCTATAGATGGAATAGAACAAAACGTCATTCCGTCACTTCGTCACTCGGAGGGTCGGCGCGAAGTTGCGCTGTGGTCACCATCCCGACCCCGGCCCCAGCTCGAAACGCGCACGCTGGGTGCGACGCCGTTTTTCGGGCTCGTCATCGCCCTGACCAGCGGATATTGACCGCCGCAGGCGCGAGAGCGACAGAATTAACGCCCTGCAAAGCGCGCCGAACGCCCCATGATGCCGCCCGGAGGGCAGGGCAACACCGCGAGCCTCCGCACTCGTCACTCCGGATCGAGGCGGCGGGCTCGGGGACTCTCGTCCCTTCGCTGGCACCCCAACGGACGTGTCTGGAGGCCCTCTTGCGCGGCTCAGCCGCAGGGGTGAGGCTCGTGCACGCTGGTGCAACCACTCGAGGCGGGAGCGACCATGACCCTAAAGTTCCTCGGCATCATCCCGAACACGCCGACTGACGAGTCTCCGACGATCTGGCTCCACGAGGAGACCGGCGACCTTCTGATTCAGTCGTACAAGGCGACCGAGGACGAGGTGAAGGCGTGCCAGGAGATCGGTTCGATCCCGGGCCACTCCACGGACGTTCCGGACCACGAGACGATCATCCGGCTGCCCGCAGTGATGCTGAAGTACATCCCGCGCCCGGACGACAACTGAGAGGCAGGCCGTGCAGCCACCCGCCCGTCATGCATTGGCACGAGCACAGCACTCGGCGGTGCACCTTGAGTTGCGTGACAGCTACATGCTCGATGACCCCGAGTTCGTCGCGTGGCAGCAGGGGAAGCGCCTCGACCCCGCTGACCAGTCTTCGTGGTGGGGCGGCTGGCACGACGCGGTGAAGGAGGCGACGGCCCGCGGGGTCGTGGTCCGTCGGGTCCGGATTGTGTCGGAGCCGATCAGCGACTACGTGCGGTACGAGTACGACTGCACTTTCACGAACATCGCGGCGGGTGAGCTGGTCCGGTGGCTGCCCCGGCGGCAGACCACGGACTTGGCCTTGCCGGGCACCGACTTCTGGTTGTTCGACGGCGCGCAGGCGCTCTTCCACCACTTCACCGGGAACGGGCAGCTCGACCAGGACGGGCGGGAGTACGCGGACGATCCCGAGCGGGTGAGGCTGTGCGCCGACGCCTTCGAGGCAGCTTGGCAACGGGCCGTTCCACACGAGGAGTACCGACCGCGCTGAGCTGTCACCCACCATGGCCGTCTCACCCTCATCAAGCGCACAGCAGGCCCGGCAGGCTCTGGCGAATCGACTCGCTGAGCTGTGCCGGGATGCCGGTCTGACCGGACGGGACATCGCCCGTTTGTGCTCCTGGCATCCATCCAAGTCGTCACGGATCATGAACGCCCGTACGCCTCCGTCCGCTGATGACATCCGGGCGTGGTGCCGGGCGTGTGGCTCGGAAGATCAGACGGAAGACCTGTTGGCCTCGCTGCGTACCGCCGAAGGCATGTGGGTCGGGTGGCGGCGAATGGAGCGCGCCGGCCTCAAGCAGGCCCAGGAAGCCCGTCTCCCGCTCTTCGAGCGAACCCGCCGGTTCCGCGCGTATTCCTCGTGGTTCGTTCCGGGCCTGATCCAGACCTACGGCTACACGGAAGCCGTCTTGCGCGCGGTCCAGCGCAGACGGGTTGAAGTGGACGACGTTGCCGATGCGGTTGCCGTCCGCATGGAGCGTCAGCGCGTGCTCTATAAGGGTGACCGGCGGTTCGCGTTCTTGGTTGAGGAGTCGGTCTTGCGGAACGGGCTCGGAGGGGCGGAGGTGCAGGAGGAACAGCTCCGCCACCTCCTCAGGGTCGGCTCTTTGCCCAGCGTCAGCCTGGGCGTGGTCCCCACACGAACCGAACGCTCCCGGATGCCGGTGGAAGGGTTCTGGATCTTCGACGCCGGACAGGTCAACGTCGAGCTGGTCTCGGGCTACCTCACGCTGACCCAGCCCAGTGAGGTTGCCGCTTACGCGGATACGTTCAGGGAGCTGGCTGACATGGCGGTCTACGGAGTGAAGGCCCGAGCGCTGATCGCGAGCGTCATTCCGAGCCTGCGGTGATAGCCGTGCAACCTCATGCAATCTCATGGGAAGTGCGACCTCGGCGTTCCTAGCGTGGTCACCATGCGGACGACACGAGATCGGGCCGTGAAGCCGATCACCTATGCGCAGCCGCCGGTAGAGCTGCCGCTGCGAACGGATCCGGAGCCCGTACCGGCAGCCGGCTGTGGAGTCTGCGCCGCCCTGGCCGCGCAGCGTCGAGAGGCCCGCCTCGAAGGCGACGGCTCCGTGGTCAGTGACTGCAACGTGGAGCTCCGGAATCACCCGCATCCCGGGGAGTCGACGTGAGCGTGAAAGCCGTGCTGCGGTACGTGAGCTATGTCATGCGCCGCCACCCATCGGCCGAGACCACGGCAACCGCGCGGTGTCTGAACCCGGACTGCCGGTGGACCTCCGAACCGACCGGGAACGCGGACGTGTGCACCGACATGTGCATACAGCACACTGGCCGGACCGGGCATATGACCTACCTCCGAGAATTCTCGGAGGTCGCCGTGGAGCGGATCCCATAGCTGCGCGGGACAACGGCGTCGTACGGCCGTGATCTGGTGTTCATGGGCCAATGGCAAGCTTGAAACATGAACGATGCTGCCCCGGCGCCCACCCCTGCGCCCGCACCCCGCAAGCGTGCCCGTGTCCGTGCCCCCGAGCTGGTCGGCAAGGGCGGCTGGATCAACACCGGCGGGAAGGACCTGAAGCTCGCCGACTTCCGAGGGCGCACATTGATCCTCGATTTTTGGACGTTCTGCTGCATCAACTGCCTGCACGTCCTCGACGAGCTGCGCGAGCTGGAGGAGAAGCACCGCGACACCCTCGTCGTCATCGGGGTGCACTCGCCGAAGTTCGTGCACGAGGCCGAGCATCAGGCCGTCGTCGACGCCGTCGAGCGGTACGAGGTACACCACCCCGTCCTCGACGATCCCGAGCTGGCCACCTGGAAGCAGTACGCCGTACGGGCCTGGCCGACGCTGGTCGTGATCGACCCCGAGGGGTACGTCGTCGCGCAGCACGCCGGGGAGGGGCACGCCGGAGCCCTGGCGACGCTGGTCGCCGAGCTGGAGGCCGAGCACGAGGCGAAGGGGACGCTGCGGCGCGGGGACGGGCCGTACGTGCCGCCGGAGCCCGTCGCGAGCGATCTGCGGTTCCCCGGGAAGGCCGTTGTCCTCGGCAACGGCAACTTCCTCGTCTCCGACACCACGCGCCACCAGCTCGTCGAGCTCGCCCCCGACGGCGAGAGCGTCGTACGGCGCATCGGGGACGGGGAGTTCCGCGAGCCGCAGGGACTCGCCCTGCTGCCCGACGGGAAGGTGGTCGTCGCCGACACCGTCCATCACGCGCTGCGCACCTTCGACCCCGCCACCGGCGCGATCGAACTGATCGCCGGGACCGGGCGGCAGTGGTGGCAGGGCTCGCCCACCTCCGGACCCGCCCTGGAGGTCGCTCTGTCGTCGCCGTGGGACGTCGCCTGGTGGCAGGGCAAGGTGTGGGTCGCCATGGCGGGCGTGCACCAGCTGTGGACGTACGACCCCCTGACCGGCACCGTCGAGGTCGCCGCCGGCACCACCAACGAAGGGCTCGTCGACGGGCCCGCCGACGAGGCCTGGTTCGCGCAGCCGTCCGGGCTCGCCGCGACCGAGGACCGCCTGTGGGTCGCCGATTCGGAGACGAGCGCGCTGCGCTGGATCGAGCCGGACGGATCCGTGCACACCGCCGTCGGCACCGGACTGTTCGACTTCGGGCACCGCGACGGCGCCGCCGGACAGGCCCTTCTCCAGCACCCGCTCGGCGTCACCGCCCTGCCGGACGGTTCCGTCGCCGTCTGCGACACGTACAACCACGCCCTGCGCCGCTTCGACCCGGCCACCGGCGAGGTCTCCACCCTCGCCACCGATCTGCGGGAGCCCAGCGACGCGGTCCTCGTCGGCGAGGACATCGTCGTCGTCGAGTCCGCCCGGCACCGGCTGACCCGGCTGCGGCTGCCCGAGGAGGCGGTCACGGTGGAGGCCGTCGCCCACCGCACCCGGCGCGAGGCGACCGAGGTCGCCCCCGGCCGGCTGCGGCTCGACGTCGTCTTCCAGGCGCCGACCGGGCAGAAGCTGGACGAGCGGTACGGGCCCTCGACCCGGCTCCTCGTCTCCTCGACGCCGCCCGAGCTGCTCGCCGGAGGCGAGGGCACCGGGACGGACCTCTTCCGCGAGCTGACGCTGAACCCCGAGGTCACCGAAGGGGTCCTGCACGTCTCGGCGATGGCCGCGTCCTGCGACGACGACCCCGCCAACGAGTACCCCGCCTGCCATGTCCACCAGCAGGACTGGGGTGTTCCGGTGAAGGTCACCGAACAGGGCGCGGACCGGCTTCCGTTGATCCTGGCCGGGCTCGACGCCCCCGATGCCCAGGTGTCTGCGGTCTAGTACGCGAGGCCCTGGTGGCGGGACGGACGGCCGGCCGCCCCGTCCAGGCAGCCGGCCACCCACGCCTGCGGGTCGTGGGTGGCCTTCTGGCCGCCCACTCCGTAGAACTCCATCTGTACGCAGCCGCCGCCGAGCAGTTCCGGCACCCTGTCTCCCTTGACGTCGGTCTGCCGGATCCTGGTCGCCTGGAGGTAGCCGGCCTCATAGGCGATCTCGCTGCCCCACGGGGGCCGGTCGTTGTACCGCCAGGCGATCGCGGCGCCCACGGCCGTGCAGAGGGCCGCGGCGACGGCGATCCAGGTGAAGAGCGCTTTCCGTGACGGCCCGGAGTGCCGCACGAGAGCCGTCTGCTGTCCCAACAGAACCATGGTCAGCAGCGTTTCAGGCGTCGGCTTTCGCAGATGTTTCGCCCCGGGTCCTGGCCCCGGGTCTTAGTAGCGCCGTTCCTCGTGTGGGTCGACGACGGTCGGCGCGACCGGCGGGACGACCGCCCGCCGGCGCCGGGCGATGCTGGTGAACGTCGCGACCCCGATCAGACCGACCGCCATCAGGATCAGACCTACGAGGTCGAGATTGACGCTGTCGATCTTCCAGTCGGTGGCGAAGGTGAGGATGGCCCCCACCGCGATGAGGATGATGCAGCCGCCCAGGCCCATGAAACCCGCCTCCTTGTCGGCTGGTTGGGTAGAACCTTCGGCTACCCGGGCGGCCGTCCGCTACACGCCTCGGCTCCCCGCTCTCAGCCCTCCAGGAACGCCACCAGGGCGTTCGCCAGCAGGAACGGGTCGTCCGCGCCGCACAGTTCACGGGCGCTGTGCATGGAGAGGATCGCGACGCCGATGTCGACCGTCGCGATGCCGTGCCGGGCCGCGGTGATCGGGCCGATCGTCGTGCCGCACGGCATCTCGTTGTTGGAGACGAACGTCTGCCACGGCACGCCCGCCTTCTCGCAGGCGGCGGCGAACACGGCCCGGCCGCTGCCGTCGGTGGCGTACCGCTGGTTGACGTTCACCTTGAGGATCGGGCCGCCGTTGGCGCGCGGGTGGTGCGTCGGGTCGTGGCGCTCCGCGTAGTTCGGGTGCACGGCGTGACCGGTGTCGGAGGAGAGGCAGATGGTGCCGGCGAAGGCGCGTGCCTTGTCCTCGTAGCCGCCGCCGCGCGCGAAGACGGACCGTTCCAGGACCGTGCCGAGCAGCGGGCCCTGGGCGCCGGTGTCCGACTCGGAGCCGTTCTCCTCGTGGTCGAAGGCGGCGAGGACGGGGATGAAGTCCAGGTCCGGGCGGGCGGCCACCGCGGCGAGGGCGGCCACGCCCGCGTGGACCGAGATCAGGTTGTCCATCCGCGGCCCGGCGACCAGTTCGCGGTCGCGGCCGAGGTAGGTCGGCGGCTCGACGGCGTGCACCATCAGGTCCCAGCCCGCCACGTCCTCGGCGTCCACACCGGCCTCGTCGGCGACGAACGAGATCAGGTCGCCCTCGTGGACGTCGCCCAGGCCCCAGATGGGCTGCATGTGGCGCTGACGGTCCAGCTTCAGACCGTCGTTGACCTGACGGTCGAGGTGGATGGCGAGCTGCGGTACGCGCAGCACGGGACGGTCCACGTTCACCAGCCGGTGGCTCCCGTCGCGCAGGGTGAGCCGGCCGGCGAGCCCCAGGTCGCGGTCGAGCCAGGTGTTGAGCAGCGTGCCGCCGTACAGCTCCACGGCGACCTGGCGCCAGCCCTGCGTGCCCATGTCGGGCTGCGGCTTGACGCGCAGGTTGGGGGAGTCGGTGTGGGCGCCGACGATCCGGAACGGGGTGTGCGCGGACGCGCCCTCCGGCACGTACCAGGCGATGATCGCGCCGCCGCGGATCACGAACTTGCCGCCGCTGGTCCCGTCCCAGGCGGCGGTCTCCTCGACCTGCCGGAAGCCGGCCTTCTCCAGCCGCTCTCCGGCGTTCGCCACCGCGTGGTACGGCGACGGGGAGGCCGCGAGGAAGGTCATCAGGTCGTCGGTGTGGCCGCGGTCGAAGCGGGCGGGTTCGCTGCTCATGGGTTCACCTTACGGGCGGCCACCGACGGCGGAGGATGACTCCGATCACTGCGCGGAGCACTGCGCGGAACGGCGGGCGGCCGGGGCTGCTCGCCTGGTTCGCGCTGGCCAGGGGCCGTTGTCAGTGGTGCCTGTCAGTATCGGGGAAGTCGACCGATCGTGACCGGAGGTGCCCTGGTGAAGACCGCGACAGCCCCTGCCTGCGCCGCCTGCGACGCTCCCGCCGCCGAGTGGAACGGGCAGTTGAGGATGGTCCTGTGCCCGACGTGCACGACGGCCGCCACCGGCGGCCGGGAGCGCGATCCCGTGCGGCTCGGTGACATCCTGCCGGTGACCACGGCGGCGCTGCGCGTCTCGGTGCCCTCGCAGCGGGCCGGCTCCCCGATGACCTGCCGGCGTTGCGGGGCCCGGGCGTTGTGGCATCGCACGGTCAGCGGCCGGTGGGTGGCGATAGAGCCGGGCGAGCGGCCGGTCGCCGGGGTGCCGCGAGGTGAGCGCTGGTACATCGCGGGGGACGGCACGGCCGTCAATCTGCGCGGCGCCTCGCCCACGGACACCTGCCGGGTGACCCACTTCTTCCTCTGCCCGGCGCGGTGACGTACGAGTACGGGCCCGCGCCGGGACCTACGGGAACGGCCCGCCCCCGGCGTACCGGGAGCGGGCCGTACCGAAGGGCAGCGGTTCGTCAGAACGCGGCCTCGTCGAGGTCCATGATCGAACCGTCGACGGCCTCGGCGAGCGCACGCTCGGTCGAGACGCCGGGCAGCACGTTGGCGGCGAAGAACTTCGCGGCCGCGATCTTGCCGGTGTAGAAGGCCTTGTCCTTGGCGGACGCGGTCGGCAGCTTCTCGGCGGCCACGGCGGCGCCGCGCAGCAGGAGGTAGCCGACGACGACGTCACCGGACGCCATCAGCAGGCGGGTGGTGTTGAGACCGACCTTGTAGATGTTCTTGACGTCCTCGCCGGTGGCGGTGAGGTCGGTCAGCATCGCGCCGACGATCGCCTCCAGGTCCACGGCCGCCTTGGCGAGCGCGTCGCGGGCGCCGGCCAGCTCCTCGCCGCCGGTGCCGACCGCGAGGAACTTCTTGATCTCCTCGGCCAGGGCGTTCAGGGACGCGCCCTGGTCGCGGACGATCTTGCGGAAGAAGAAGTCCTGGCCCTGGATGGCCGTCGTGCCCTCGTAGAGGGTGTCGATCTTGGCGTCCCGGATGTACTGCTCGATCGGGTACTCCTGCAGGAAGCCGGAGCCACCGAAGGTCTGGAGCGACTGCGCGAGCTGCTCGTAGCCCTTCTCGGAGCCGTAGCCCTTCACGATCGGGAGCAGCAGGTCGTTCAGGCCGTGCAGCGCCTTCGCGTCCTCGCCCGCGGCCTCCTTGATCTGGATCTCGTCCTGCACGGCGGCCGTGTGGAGGACCAGGGCGCGCATGCCCTCGGCGTACGCCTTCTGCGTCATCAGCGAGCGGCGCACGTCGGGGTGGTGCGTGATGGTGACCTTCGGCGCGGACTTGTCCATGAAGTTCGCCAGGTCGGTGCCCTGGACGCGCTCCTTGGCGTACTCGAGGGCGTTGAGGTAGCCCGTCGAGAGGGTGGAGATCGCCTTCGTGCCGACCATCATGCGGGCGAACTCGATGATGAGGAACATCTGGCGGATGCCGTCGTGCTTGTCGCCGATCAGCCAGCCCTTGGCGGGGTGCTTGTCGCCGAAGGTCATCTCGCACGTGTTGGAGGCCTTGAGGCCCATCTTGTGCTCGACGTTGGTGGCGTAGACGCCGTTGCGCTCGCCCAGCTCGCCGGTCTCCCAGTCGAAGAGGTACTTCGGCACGAGGAAGAGCGACAGACCCTTGGTGCCCGGACCGGCACCCTCGGGGCGGGCGAGGACGTAGTGGAGGATGTTCTCCTCCATGTCGTGCTCACCGGAGGTGATGAAGCGCTTCACACCCTCGATGTGCCAGGAGCCGTCCTCCTGCTGGATCGCCTTGGTGCGGCCGGCGCCGACGTCCGAGCCGGCGTCCGGCTCGGTCAGGACCATCGTGGAGCCCCACTGCTTCTCCACGGCGATCTGCGCGACCTTCTTCTGCGCCTCGTTGCCCTCGTTGAAGAGGATGCCGGCGAAGGCCGGGCCGGAGGAGTACATCCACACGGCCGGGTTCGCACCGAGGATCAGCTCCGCGTACGCCCAGATCAGGGAGCGGGGCGAGGTGGTGCCGCCGATCTCCTCGGGCAGACCGAGACGCCAGTACTCGGAGTCCATGAAGGCCTTGTAGGACTTCTTGAAGCTGGCCGGTACGGGGGCGGTGTTCGTCTCCGGGTCGAAGACCGGGGGGTTGCGGTCCGCGTCGGCGAAGGACTCGGCGAGCTCGTTCTCGGCGAGGCGGGTGAGCTCATCGAGGACGCTCTTGGCGGTCTCGACGTCCATCTCCTCGAACGGACCGGTGCCATACACCTTGTCCCGCCCGAGTACCTCGAAGAGGTTGAACTCGATGTCGCGGAGATTCGACTTGTAGTGCCCCATGGCGATGGCTCCGTAAGGATCGGGGAGGCAGGGACCTCGTACACATACCAGCAAGTAGCTAAGACTTCTCCGATAATGCTACCCGCCGGTAATAAGGGCAACCCCTATCGGGCGATCTGTGACGCGTCTCAATGGCGGTGGCTCCCTGCAGCTCCTCTCCGTACCTCTCCGTACCCGTTCCGTTACCCGTTCGGATGAACGGCCACCGGTGCCACCGTGACGCAACACCCCAGGTCAGAGGGGGTGGCGCGAGGGCGGGAGGGCCCCGATCGTTTGCGGGGGACCGACGCGCGCCCGACGGTGAAGGCAAGCGATCACCAGGGGGGATCCAAGGGAGCGCGCATGCGTAACTTCCAGACCGTCACCACGTCCGCGGCGCTCGCCCTCTGCGGGGGCGCGCTGGTACTCGGACTCGCCGGGCCGGCCACCGCCGCCACCGCGCCGGAGCGGCCCGCGACCTCGTCGAGAGACCTCGACGACGACCTCGACGCCGATCTCGCCGCGCTGGACGCGAGCATCGACAAGTACGTCGACGCCATCCTGGCGAACCCCACCGGCGGCCCCGGCGACCTCACCGGCATCCAGACCGCCGTCGACAAGCTCGTCACGGACATGCAGAAGCTCGCCCCGACCGAGGTGCCCGCCGACCTGCTGCCGGAGCTCACCGACGACCCCGCCGACGAGACCGACCAGGACCTCGCCACCACCCCCGACACCACCACCGCCGACACCACCACCACCGCCGCCGACGCCACCACCGCCACCGACACCACCACCGCCACCGACGACGCCACGAAGTCAGACCTCATCGACCTCCCCGACCTCGGCGGTCTTCTCGACCTCGGCGGTCTCCTCGATCTCCTCCCCCTGGGCGCCGTCGAGGAACTCCTCGGCATCAACCTCCCCCTCCTGAAGTGACGCGCTGACGAGACGCGCACACGCCCGTCGGCGGCGTGCTCCGTCCTTTCAGGGAGCACGCCGCCGACGGGCGTGAATCGCGCTACAGCGCCACGAGGTCCAGGACCTCTACGGCGTCTCGGGATACCGCCGCGGTGTCCAGGCGATGGTCGAACCCGTCCCGCCCGCCGCGCCCGCGCCGCGCGTGACCGCCCGGGTCTGCGAGGACCCGATCAGCAGCAGCGTGCGCATGTCGACCTCGGCCGGGTCCAGCTCGCCCAGGCTCACCACCCGTACCGACTCCTGCGGCCCGCCCACGTCCCGGGCGACGACCACCGGCGTCTGCGGCGAGCGGTGTTCGAGGAGCAGCTCGCGGGCGGCCGCGACCTGGTGCGTACGGGAGCGGGAGCCCGGGTTGTACAGCGCGAGGACCAGGTCCGCCGCGGCCGCCGCCCGCAGCCGCTCGGCGATCACGTCCCACGGCTTGAGCCGGTCGGAGAGCGAGATCGTCGCGTAGTCGTGGCCGAGCGGCGCCCCGGCCTTGGCGGCCGCCGCGTTCGCGGCTGTCACTCCGGGCAGGACGCGCACCGGCACGTCCGTGTACCGCGGCTCGCACGCCACTTCGAGCACCGCCGTCGCCATCGCGAAGACGCCGGGGTCGCCGCCGGAGACCACCGCGACCCGGCGCCCCCTGCGGGCCAGGTCGAGGGCGAACTCGGCACGCTCGGACTCGACCTTGTTGTCGGAGCCGTGGCGCCGCTGACCGGGCCGGACCGGCACCCGGTCGAGGTAGGTGGTGTAGCCGACGAGGTCGTCGGCGTTGGCGAGGGCACCGCGCGACTCGGGCGTCAGCCACGGCGCGCCGGCCGGACCCGTGCCGACCACCACGACCTCGCCCCGCGGCCGCGCCTCGGGCGCCGCCTCGTCGATCCGGGACGGCAGGACCGCCACCGAGAAGTACGGCACGCTGTCCGCGTCGACCGAGGCCAGCGGCTCCGTACGCTCGCCCGCCATGAACGCGCGCTCCACGTACCGCGCGTCCTCCAGCCGCCCCGCCCGCTCCAGCGCACGCCGCACCGTCGGGAACGTCCGCCCCAGCTTCATCACGACCGCCGAGTCGGTGGCGGCCAGCCGTGCCGTCAGCTCGTCCTCCGGCAGCGTGCCGGGGATGATCGTCAGGACCTCCTCGGCCTCGCACAGCGGCTCCCCGAGCCGGGCCGCCGCCGCGCTGACCGAGGTGACACCCGGGATGACCTCCGTGTCGTAACGGTCGGCAAGGCGCTTGTGCATGTGCTGGTACGAGCCGTAGAAGAGCGGGTCGCCCTCGGCGAGGACGGCGACCGTGCGCCCGGCGTCCAGATGCTTCGCCAGCCGCGCCGCGGCCTCCTCGTAGAAGTCGTCGAGCGCGCCGCGGTAGCCACCGGGATGGTCCGTCGTCTCCACCGTGAGCGGATACATCAGCCGCTCCTCGATGTGGTCCTCACGGATGTGCCCGGCGGCGATGGAGCGGGCGATGGACCGGCCGTGGCGGGCCGAGTGGTAGGCGACGACGTCGGCCGACTCGATGGCCCGCACCGCCGCCAGCGTCATCAGCTCCGGGTCCCCGGGGCCGAGCCCCACGCCGTACAGCTTCCCGCTCATGCCTGGATCTCCGCCTCGTGAGCGATCGCGTTGATCGCGGCCGCGGCCATCGCGCTGCCGCCGCGCCGTCCCCGTACGACCAGGTGCTCGACGCCCGAGACATGCGCGGCCAGCGCGTCCTTGGACTCGGCCGCGCCGATGAAGCCGACCGGTATGCCAAGGACGGCCGCCGGGCGCGGCGCGCCCTGCTCGATCATCTCCAGGAGCCGGAAGAGCGCGGTGGGGGCGTTGCCGATGGCGACCACGGCACCGTCGAGGCGGTCACGCCACAGCTCCAGGGCGGCCGCGCTGCGCGTGGTCCCCAGCTCGGCGGCGAGCGCCGGGACGGACGGGTCGGAGAGCGTGCAGATCACGTCGTTGCCGGCCGGGAGCCGCTTACGGGTGACGCCGCTGGCGACCATCTGCGCGTCGCACAGGATGGGCGCCCCGGCCCGCAGCGCCGCGCGGGCGTCGGCCACGACCCGCGGGCTGTAGGCGAGATCGCGGACGAGGTCGGTCATGCCGCAGGCGTGGATCATCCGGACGACGACCTGACTGACGTCGGCCGGCAGGCCCGCGAGATCCGCCTCGGCGCGGATGGTGGCAAAGGACTGGCGGTAGATCTCCGCGCCGTCCTTCTCGTAGTCGAACACCTTCAGTTCTCGCTCATCTCGGGTACGGGGGGTACGGGGGTGCGGGTACGGGCCTGGGTGACGGCGGCGGCGAGTGCGGTACGGGGGGTGGGGGCGCCGTTCACCGTGTACTGCCCGTCGGCGGTGGCGACGACGTCCACCCAGTCGCCGTGGGGATGCCCGCAGCGGCGGGCGCATCCGGAGAAGTGGACCGGCAGGGCGGACGCCCCGACCGGCCCGGGGGTGGCGTCGGCGCGGACGTCGGCCAGGGACTTGGCGCACCCGGGCCGCCCGGTGCAGGCGCCGACGCCGGCCCAGGGCGCGTCGGGCGCGGTGATCAGCCCGGCGTCCGCCAGCTCCGCCAGCCGCGCCTCGGCCTCGGCCCGGTCCGCGAACCCGCTCACGACGGCCCCACGCCAGGGCGTCAGCCGCACCTCGCCCTGCTCGGGGGGCCGCAGGGCGCGCAGCTGGGCGGCCCGGAAGCGGCCGAGGGGCGCGAGTACGTACAGGGAGCCGGCGCCGAGCAGCCCGGGCCGGGGCGGGCCGCCGTGCGCACCTTGCCGCTTCTCGGGGCTCGCGGCGACCGGACCGGCCTCCGTCTCGCTCCGCGCGGCGATCCCGGCCCGCTCCAGACACCCGGCCACATCGGGCTCGTGGCCTTCGGGCAGCTCCCGCACGCGCCACGCGCCGGTGCCGGACGCCGTGGCCGCCGCGAGGAAGGCCTCGGCGGCGGCGAGCGCGGCACGCGGAGCGGCCTTGGGGTCCGGGAGCCGGAAGGAGCGGGCGCCGACGCGCAAGGTCACATGTGACGGTGCTGCGATCAAGGTCACATCCCCGCCGAGCCCGGCCACATCCCCGCGCCCGTCGTCCAGGACGAACAGAAAACGACCGGAAAGCGCCGCCGCCCACGGCCGCCCGCACAGCAGCGCGTCGAGCTCGCGCGCCCACAACTGCACGTCGCCGTGGCCGAGTCCGTCCAGACCGGCGGCCGGGGAGGCCACGATGTTCCGTACCCGCTCATGGGTCTCGGACGGCAACAGCCCCGCGCCCCCGAGCAGCCCGGCCAGCCGCGCCCCGCAGTCCTCACCGAGGCCGCGCAGCTCCACGTTCCCCCGGGAGGTGACGCTGACGCGCCCGTCGCCCAGATCCTCGGCCGCGGTGGCCAGCACCGCCACCTGGGGTGCCGTCAACAAGCCTGCGGGGAGGCGCAGTCGGGCCAGACGGCCGTCGTCGGCGGGGTGCAGCCGGAGCGCCCCGGGGCAGGCGTCACCGCGGTCCCGTATAAGAGGTTCGCCCTGGTCGGGCAGGGTAGGTGGGGTGGGCGACATGGCGGCGAGCATACCGTTCCTCTTGACGCTGGCCAGGGGTGGTCAAATCGTCATGAACCGGCCTGAGCCGGTGCTCCTCCGAACGGTCTTGAGGGGCTGGGAACAGCGCGAGTTGGTCACCTCGGCACGGTCGGGTCTTCTCGCCTTCGTCAGGCGTGCCCGCTGTCCTGGGTGGGCTCACGGTCCCGCGTGGCCCGGGAAGGAGTCCGGTCTGGCCGGTAGCTCTCCTCGTGCTCATCCTCTGGTGAGCGGAGGTCACACCTGGCCGACGCCGGATTCGGTATCCCAGGCCGCGCCTGCCGATCGCCACAGCGGCACCGTGGTGCCCTGTGACGGTGGTTCTGGTCTGCTGCTGGAGGGGGGCTCGCCAGTGCTGAGCGCCCCAGCGGGACGTATAGGCGGGATCGACTGCGATGACGACCAAGCCTTGGCCCCGCGTCTTGCCCTTGCGTCGACCGCACGGGACCGCAAGGCGCTTGCCAATGATCTCGATGGCGCGACGCAAGGATGTGCGCTCGCTGTACAGGCACCGCAGGGAGAGTTGGTACTGGTCCTCACTCGCCCTGGTCATCGCCCCGGCCCAGCGGGAGGATGACACCGCCGTCAGCTTCTTCTTCCGTCCGGCGCGCCGGGTGTCCTTCGCCCGCACATTCCCCAGGGCGATACGCGCAGCGAGATCAACACGCTGGTGGTGCCCGTTGTGCCTGCCGACAGCGGTAAAGACTTCGCTGTCGGCCTCGGTCAGATGTAACCGGTCCCGGATGCGGGCGCCCACAGGCGCGGCGACGGTGAAGCAGGCCGCGATCGGGCGCAGTTCGCTCTTCCTCTCGCGCGCTGCACCTGCCATTTGCCGCCTCGTCTTCCTCAAGCCCTATGAATCGCTGCCGACCATGCCTCCCCCGCGGGAGCAACGTCCGATGAATCCCCCTGCTTCACTCGAACGAGTAGTCGAGTGGTCGCACGTGGCTCGTATTGATGTGAAAAGCCGCGGTCTCTCGTTGTCGACTGCTCTTCCCGGGCTGCTGTGCTGCACTGGGCGGACACGACTTACTATGCAGAACGGCACAGGGTCCCAGGCCCTAGGGAGGAAGCCCGGTGAGAATCCGGCGCGGTCCCGCCACTGTGAGCCGGGGTAGGAGACGAGCCGGTGAGTCAGGAACTCCCGCCGTCCACCAGACCACCCGGGGCGCGGACACCCCGAGGAAGGCCCGCACGCGCATGATCCTGCTGCTGTCGACCTCCGACACCGACCTGCTGAGCGCCCGCGCGGCCGACGGGCCCGTCGCCTACCGGTTTGCCAACCCCTCCCGGCTGCCGCTGGACGACCTGCCCGGGCTGCTGGAGGGTGCCGATCTCGTCGTCGTACGGCTCCTGGGCGGGCTGCGGGCCTGGCAGGAGGGGCTGGACGTGCTCCTCGCCGAGGAGCAGACGCGGCCCGTCGTCGTCCTCACCGGCGAACAGGCCCCCGACGCCCAGCTGATGGCCGCCTCCACCGTTCCCATCGGCGTCGCCACCGAGGCCCACGCCTATCTCGCGCACGGCGGCCCGGCCAACCTGGAGCAGCTCGCCCGCTTCCTCTCCGACACCGTCCTGCTCACCGGCCACGGCTTCGAACCCCCGGCCCCCGCCCCCACCTGGGGCCCCCTGGAGCGCACGGCGAAGAACGACGACGGCCCGCTGATCGCCGTGCTCTACTACCGCGCCCACCACATGAGCGGCAACACCGCCTTCGTCGGCTCCCTCTGCGACGCCGTCGAGGACGCCGGCGCCCGCGCCCTGCCGCTGTACGTGGCGTCGCTGCGCGCCCCCGAGCCCGAACTCCTCGACCAGCTGCGCGGCGCCGACGCGATCGTCACCACCGTCCTCGCCGCCGGCGGCACCAAGCCCGCCGAGGCGCAGGCCGGCGGCGACGAGGAGGCCTGGGACGCGGGGGCGCTCGCCGCCCTGGACGTGCCGATCCTGCAGGCGCTCTGCCTCACCGGCCCGCGCAGCGCCTGGGAGGAGAGCGACGAGGGCCTGTCCCCGCTGGACGCCGCAAGCCAGGTCGCCGTCCCCGAGTTCGACGGCCGGCTGATCACCGTCCCGTTCTCCTTCAAGGAGATCGACGAGGACGGCCTGCCCGCGTACGTCGCCGACCCCGAGCGCGCCGCCCGCGTCGCCGGGATCGCCGTGCGCCACGCCAAGCTGCGCCACATCCCCAACGCCGACAAGCGCCTCGCGCTGGTCCTGTCCGCGTACCCCACCAAGCACTCCCGCATCGGCAACGCCGTCGGCCTCGACACCCCCGCCTCCGCCGTGGCTCTCCTGCGCAGGCTCCGTGAGGAGGGCTACGACTTCGGCCCGGTCGAGGACATCCCCGGCCTGGTCTCCGGCGACGGCGACGAGCTGATCTACGCCCTGATCGAGGCCGGCGGCCACGACCAGGACTGGCTCACCGAGGAGCAGCTGGCGAAGAACCCGGTCCGGATCCCGGCCGCCGACTACAAGCGGTGGTACGCCACCCTGCCGGCGGAGCTCAGGGAACAGGTCGAGGAGCACTGGGGCCCGCCGCCCGGCGAGATGTTCCTGGACCGCTCGCGCAACCCGGAGGGCGACATCGTCCTCGCGGCGCTGCGCCGCGGGAACCTGCTCGTCCTGATCCAGCCGCCGCGCGGCTTCGGCGAGAACCCGATCGCGATCTACCACGACCCCGATCTGCCGCCGTCCCACCACTACCTCGCCGCCTACCGCTGGATCGCGGCCTCCGCCGCCGACGGCGGTTTCGGCGCGGACGCGATGGTCCACCTCGGCAAGCACGGCAACCTTGAGTGGCTGCCCGGCAAGAACGCCGGCCTGTCCGCCGCCTGCGGCCCGGACGCGGCCCTCGGCGACCTGCCGCTGATCTACCCGTTCCTGGTCAACGACCCGGGCGAGGGCACCCAGGCCAAGCGCCGGGTCCACGCCACCCTGGTCGACCACCTCGTCCCGCCGATGGCGCGCGCCGACTCCTACGGTGACATTGCACGCCTGGAACAGCTCCTGGACGAGTACGCCCAGATCTCCTCGATGGACCCGGCGAAGCTGCCCGCGATCCGGGCCCAGATCTGGACCCTGATCCAGGCCGCCAAGCTCGACCACGACCTGGGGATGGACGACCGCCCCGACGACGACGGCTTCGACGACTTCCTGCTGCACGTCGACGGCTGGCTGTGCGAGGTCAAGGACGCGCAGATCCGCGACGGCCTGCATGTCCTCGGCGGCGCCCCGACCGGCCCCGAGCGGGTCAACCTGGTCCTGTCGATCCTGCGCGCCCGCCAGATCTGGGGCGGCACGCAGGCCCTGCCCGGCCTGCGGGAGGCCCTCGGCCTGGACGAGTCGGCCGCCACCCGCACCACCGCCGACGAGGCGGAGGCGAAGGCGCGCGTGCTGGTGGAGGCGATGGAGGCCGCCGGCTGGGCGGTCGAGGCCGTGCCGGCCGTCGCCGAGGGCCACGGCCCGGACGTGGCCGCCGTGCTGCGGTTCGCCGCCGAGCAGGTCGTCCCCCGGCTCGCCGCCACCACCGACGAACTCACCCACGCGGTCCACGCGTTGAACGGCGGCTTCGTCCCGGCCGGCCCGTCCGGCTCCCCGCTGCGGGGCCTGGTCAACGTGCTCCCCACCGGCCGCAACTTCTACTCGGTCGACCCGAAGGCGGTGCCGTCCCGGCTCGCCTGGGAGACCGGGCAGGCGCTCGCCGAGTCGCTCCTGGAGCGCTACCGCACCGACAACGGCGAGTGGCCGACGTCGGTGGGCCTGTCCCTGTGGGGCACCAGCGCGATGCGCACGGCCGGTGACGACGTCGCCGAGGCCCTGGCGCTGCTCGGCATCCGCCCGCGCTGGGACGACGCCTCGCGCCGGGTGAACGGCCTGGAGCCGATCCCGCTCGCCGAGCTGGGCCGCCCCCGCATCGACGTGACCCTGCGCATCTCGGGCTTCTTCCGGGACGCGTTCCCGCACACGATCGGCCTCCTCGACGACGCCGTACGCCTGGCGGCCTCGCTCGACGAGCCGGCCGAGCAGAACTTCGTCCGCGCCCACACCCAGGCCGACCTGGCCGAGCACGGCGACGAGCGGCGCGCCACGACCCGTATCTTCGGCTCCCGGCCGGGCACCTACGGCGCGGGCATCCTCCAGCTGATCGACTCCAAGGACTGGCGTACGGACGCCGACCTCGCCGAGGTGTACACGGTGTGGGGCGGCTACGCGTACGGGCGCGAGCTGGACGGCCGTCCGGCCCGCGACGAGATGGAGAGCGCCTACAAGCGCATCGCGGTGGCCGCGAAGAACACGGACACCCGCGAGCACGACATCGCCGACTCCGACGACTACTTCCAGTACCACGGCGGCATGGTCGCCACGGTCCGCGCGCTCAAGGGCACGGCGCCCGAGGCGTACATCGGCGACTCGACCCGCCCCGAGACCGTCCGTACCCGCACCCTCGTCGAGGAGACCTCGCGGGTCTTCCGCGCCCGGGTGGTCAACCCGCGCTGGATCGAGGCGATGCGGCGCCACGGCTACAAGGGCGCCTTCGAGCTGGCGGCCACCGTCGACTACCTCTTCGGCTACGACGCCACGACCGGCGTGGTCGCCGACTGGATGTACGACAAGCTCACGCAGACGTACGTACTGGACCCGGAGAACCAGGCCTTCCTGAAGGAGGCCAACCCCTGGGCCCTGCACGGCATCGCGGAGCGGCTCCTTGAGGCGGAGTCCCGGGGCATGTGGGAGAAGCCGGACGCCGAGACGCTGGCCGCGCTGCGGCAGGTGTTCCTGGAGACCGAGGGCGACCTGGAAGGCGACGAGTGACGCCGTGACGGACGATCTGACGGTCGGGGGCGCCGACAAGGAGCTGTCGGCGCGCCTCGACAAGGAGCTGACCGCGTTCAACAACGCGGCCACCGGCTTCGACGACGAGGCCGAGCTGTCGGTCCGCGCCACCGATCCCTCGACCGGTGAGCTGATCGGCGGCCTCACCGGCTGGACCTGGGGCGGCCTCGGCGGTGTCGACATGCTGTGGGTACGGGAGGACCACCGCACCGGCGGCTGGGGGACCAGGCTGATGCGCGCGGCCGAGGACGAGGCCCGCCGCCGGGGCTGCACCCGGATGGTCGTCTCGTCCTTCTCCTTCCAGGCCCCGCCGTTCTACCGGCGCCTGGGCTATGTGGAGACGGGCCGTACGGAGGGCATCCCCGGCGGCCACGTCGACGTCCACTTCCACAAGAGCCTGGAGCCGGCGGACCCGGCCGCCGTCCAGCTGGCGGTCCTGGTCGACTTCCCGCCGTCCGCCGCCGAGGCCGCCCGCACCTACGAGGACCGGGTGCTGGCCCTGCTGCCCCGGCACGGCGGGCGGCTGGAGCGCAGGCTGCGCACGGGCGACGGCCTCGGCGAGGTCCATCTGCTGCGGTTCCCCTCCCGGCAGGCCCTGGCGGCCTTCCGGGCGGACCCGGAGCGGGCGGAGCTCGCGGCGGGCGTGGAGATCACCGTCCGGGTCCTGGAGGTCACGGACGTCTACGGGCCCTGAGGCCGGCCCGAGGCCCGGCTCGAAAGCCCGCGCGAAAAACTCGGATGCTCCCCTCCAGTCTCGTACGTACCGTTTGCGGAGTGGAACCACTTACCGAGAAACAGATCCGCGGCTCCTTCGCCAACTGCTCCAAAGGCGAGGCGAACCGTCTCAAGCTCCCCCTCGACTTCGCCGAACTGCCCTGGTCCGAGCTCGACTTCCTGGGCTGGCGCGACCCGGGCGCGCCGCTGCGCGGCCATCTGGTGATCCCGGGGACGGACGGCCGCCCGGTCGGGATCACCCTGCGCACCCCGGACAAGGCCCGCACGAGCGCGCTCAAGTCCAGCCTCTGCCAGTTCTGCCTGACCGGGCACGCCTCCTCCGGCGTCGCCCTCTTCGCCGCCCCCCGCGCGGGCGAGCCGGGCCGCCAGGGCAACACCGTCGGCATCTACGCCTGCGCCGACCTGGCCTGCTCCCTGTACGTACGGGGCAAGCGGGAGCCGGCCATGCGCCCCCGGTACGAGGAGACGCTCACGCCGGACGAGAAGATCGCCCGCACGCTCGGCAACGTGCACGCGTTCGCGGCGAAGGTGCTTGGCTGAGGCCTGACCGCCGGCCGCCGGCCGCGGGTCAGCAGGTGTGGCGGTCGCGGGCCGGGTCGTAGAGGTGGCTGTCGCGGAACTCCGAGGCGGCGAGCGTCCGGCCGACGATGATGACGGCGGTCTTCGTGATGCCGGCCGCCTTCGTCTGCGCGGCGATGTCGTCGAGGGTGCCGCGCAGGACCACCTCGTCCGGGCGGCTGGCCAGGGCGACGACGGCGGCCGGGCAGTCGGCGCCGTAGTGCGGCAGCAGCTCGTCGACGACCCGGTCGACGTACCGGGCGGCGAGGTGCAGCACGAGCAGCGCGCCGCTGCGGCCGAGGGTCGCCAGGTCCTCGCCGGGCGGCATCGGCGTGGCCTGCTGCGCGATCCGGGTCAGGATGACGGTCTGGCCGACCGTCGGCACGGTCAGCTCCCGCTTCAGCGCGGCCGCGGCGGCCGCGAACGCCGGGACGCCCGGCACGATCTCGTACGGGATGCCCGCCGCGTCCAGGCGCCGCATCTGCTCGGCGACCGCGCTGAAGACGGACGGGTCGCCGGAGTGCAGCCGGGCCACGTCCTGGCCGGCCTCGTGGGCGCGGACGATCTCCGCGACGATCTGGTCCAGGTCCAGCTGGGCGGTGTCGACGAGCCTGGCGTCGGGTGGGCACTCGGCGAGCAGCTCGGTGGGCACGAGGGAGCCCGCGTACAGGCAGACCCCGCAGGACGCGAGCGTGCGCGCGCCGCGCACGGTGATCAGGTCGGCCGCCCCCGGGCCCGCGCCGATGAAGTAGACGGTCATCCTCGATCTCCTGTTCCGGTGACGGACGTTTCGGTGGTTTTGACGACCGACCACTGCGTGACCGGCATCGCCTGACGCCAGCCGGTGAAGCCGCCCACCGGCACGGCGTGGGCGACGGCGAGCCGGATCAGTTCACCGCCGTGGCGGCGGTAGCGCTCCGCGAGCAGCGCCTCGGACTCCAGCGTCACGGTGTTGGCGACCAGTCGCCCGCCCTCCGCGAGCGCCTCCCAGCAGGCGTCGAGCAGGCCGGGCGCGGTCAGTCCGCCGCCGATGAACACCGCGTCGGGGCGGGGGAGTCCGGCGAGCCCGGCGGGGGCGGCGGCGGTGACGACCCGCAGCCCGGGGACGCCGAGCGCGTCGGCGTTACGGACGATACGGGCCGCCCGCGCCGCGTCCCGCTCGACCGTGATCGCCCGGCAGGAGCGGTGCGTGCGCATCCACTCGATGCCGATGGAGCCCGAACCGCCGCCGATGTCCCACAGCAGCTCGCCGGGCGCGGGCGCGAGCGCCGCCAGCGTGGCGGCGCGCACATGCCGTTTGGTGAGCTGGCCGTCGTGCTCGTACGCCTCGTCGGGCAGGCCGGGCGCGGCGCCGAGGCGCGGGGCGCCCGGGGCGCGTACGCAGTCGACGGCGATGACGTTGAGGGGGTCGACCGGCCCGGGCGGCAGGGTCTGGGCGGTCGCGTCGAGGATCCGTTCGCGGTCCGAGCCGAGCTGTTCAAGGATCCGCACCCGGCTGGGCGCGAAGCCGTGGGCCCGCAGCAGCTCCGCCACCGCCCGCGGGGTGTCCGCGCCCGCGCTGAGGACCAGCACCCGCCGCCCGTCGTGGAGCGCGGCGACCAGCGAGGCGAGCGGCCGCCCGACGAGGGAGACGGTCTCGGTCTCCTCCATGGCCCAGCCGAGCCGGGCGCAGGCGTACGAGAGGGAGGAGGGGTGGGGCAGGACGTGCAGGCGGCCGGGGCCGACGGTCTCGGCGAGGGCGCGCCCGATCCCGTAGAAGAGGGGGTCGCCGCTGGCCAGCACGGCCACGCGGCGCCCTTCGTGGGCGGCGAGCAGGCCGGGGACGGCGGGCCGCAGCGGCGACGGCCAGGCGAGGCGCTCGCCGGGGCAGGCGTCCGGCGGCAGCAGGTCGAGCTGGCGGGGGCCGCCGATGACGACCTCGGCGGCGCTGAGAGTGTCGCGGGCGGCGGGGGACAGTCCGTTCCAGCCGTCCGCACCGATCCCGACGACGGATATTACGGAGCTCACGTCGGCGAACTCTACGGGAGCGTCCGGCGCGGGTGACCTGGGGGAGCGGCCCGGGGCGGCTACTTCTGGGCGTTCTGGCCGACGTGGAAGAGGAGCCAGACGAAGCCGGCGAAGGCGTGGGTGACGACGACGTACACGAAGACGCGCAGGGCGACGCCCCGCTCCTTCCAGCGCTCCGATTCCGTCATGCCCCTCAGCGTACGCGGGAGCGCGGAGCGGGCCGGGCGGCCCTGGAATACGGCGAGAAGGGGCGCGGTTGAAGGTGGCGGTTCAATATTCAACCAAAGGTCCAAAGTCAGGGCTCAGCGGGCCCCGCGAGAGGTGAGCACGATGCAGTTCGGGATCTTCACCGTCGGTGACGTCACGACCGACCCCACCACCGGCCGTACGCCGACCGAGCACGAGCGGATCAAGAACACCGTCGCCATCGCGCTCAAGGCGGAGGAGGTGGGCCTGGACGTCTTCGCCACCGGCGAGCATCACAACCCGCCCTTCGTGCCCTCCTCCCCCACCACCCTCCTCGGCCATATCGCCGCCCGCACCGAGAGGTTGATCCTCTCCACCTCCACGACGCTGATCACCACCAACGACCCGGTGAAGATCGCCGAGGACTACGCCACCCTCCAGCACCTCGCCGACGGCCGGATCGACCTGATGATGGGCCGCGGCAACACCGGCCCGGTCTACCCGTGGTTCGGGCAGGACATCCGCCAGGGCATCCCGCTCGCCATCGAGAACTACACCCTGCTGCACCGCCTGTGGCGCGAGGACGTCGTCGACTGGGAGGGCCGCTTCCGCACCGCCCTGCAGGGCTTCACCTCCACGCCGCGGCCGCTGGACGGCGTGCCGCCGTTCGTCTGGCACGGCTCCATCCGCTCGCCCGAGATCGCCGAGCAGGCGGCGTACTACGGCGACGGCTTCTTCGCCAACCACATCTTCTGGCCCAAGCAGCACACCGAGAAGATGGTCCGCCTCTACCGGCAGCGGTACGCCCACTACGGTCACGGCACCGCCGAGCAGGCCGTCGTCGGCCTCGGCGGGCAGGTGTTCATGCGCAAGAACTCCCAGGACGCCGTACGGGAGTTCCGCCCGTACTTCGACAACGCGCCCGTCTACGGCCACGGCCCCTCGCTCGAGGAGTTCACCGAGCAGACCCCGCTGACCGTCGGCTCTCCGCAGCAGGTCATCGACCGCACGCTCTCCTTCCGGGAATACGTCGGCGACTACCAGCGTCAGCTGTTCCTGGTGGACCACGCGGGTCTGCCGCTGAAGACCGTGCTGGAACAGCTCGACATCCTCGGCGAGGAGGTCGTGCCCGTCCTGCGCAAGGAGTTCGCCAACCTGCGGCCCGCCGACGTCCCGGCGACCGCCCCGCTGCACCCCGCCGTACGCGCTCAGGAGGCCTGAACCATGGAGTCGCAGTCGCAGTCGCAGTCGCAGACGCTCAAGCTGGTCGCCGTATCCGCCGGGCTGAGCCGGCCCTCGTCCACCCGGCTCCTCGCCGACCGGCTCGCCAAGGCCACCGAGGAGCGCCTGACCGAGCGCGGCCGCCCGGTCGAGGTCCAGGTCGTCGAAGTGCGGGACCTGGCCGTCGACATCGCCAAGCACCTCGTCAGCGGCTTCCCGTCGCCCGCGCTGGGCTCCGCGATCGACGCGGTGACCGGCGCGGACGGGGTGATCGCCGTGACGCCGGTCTTCACCGCCTCCTACAGCGGCCTGTTCAAGTCCTTCTTCGACCTGATCGACCCCGACGCGCTCAGCGGCCGTCCGGTCCTCCTCGCGGCCACCGGCGGCACGCCCCGCCACTCCCTCGCCCTCGACCACGCCCTGCGGCCGCTCTTCGCCTACCTGCGGGCGCTGATCGTGCCGACGGCGGTCTACGCGGCCTCGGAGGACTGGGGCTCGGGCGGCGACGAGTGGACGGCGGGCCTGCCGTCCCGGATCGACCGCGCGGGTACGGAGCTCGCCGGGCTGATGGCCGGCCGGCTGTCCGAAGCACCGGCCCAGGGTGCGGACGACGTGGACGAGGTCGTGCCGTTCGAGCGCCAACTCGCGGCCCTGCGACGCGACTGAGCCGCCGCCTCAGACCTTGACGACGGTGACACGGTCACCGCACAGGGCCGTGAGGTCCTCCGGGTCGGAGGTGAGGACGGTGACGGGGCCGGGAGCGGCGAGAGCGGTCGCGCAGAGCATGGCATCGATGGCGTACTTGTGTCCGTGGAGCCCGGCATCGGCCAGGAGGGCTGCGGCGCGGCGGGCGACGGGCTCGCCGACCGGTTCGACGACGATGCGTGACAGCGTCCATTCGAGGGCCGGACGATTGATCCGAGGGTGGACGACTTCGACGAGCGTGGCCGCGCTGGTGATCACGCGCATGTCGTCGGCCCTGGCCAGAGCAAGCCAGCCCGTCACCTCACGGTCCCGCAGAACGGCCTTGGCCAGGCCCTCGCTGTCGAGGACCAACGTGCCGCCCGGCACGGCTGCCGAGGCCGTCACGCGGCGTCCGTCCCTCGCTGCCCCTGAGCCTCACGGGCGCGCTGAAGCTGATCCCGCTTGGCCTGGATCTCTTCCTCTCCGATGGGCCCGTGCTCGGCCTCGGCGACGGCGATGAGCTCGTTGAGGTTGTCCCGTTCGATCTGCCGGGCGACCGCCGCGGCCACATACGCCGACAGCCCGGAAGGGCCGCTGCGGGCGCGGGCGGCTTCGGCGATGTCGCGGGGCATGGTGATCGAGTACTTGCCGGTAGGCTCGCTCATGCTCTCCATCCTACCGGGAATCCTACCGGGGGGGCGCCCGGCGGGCGGCGCCCCCTCACTTCCGGTTGTAGAGCCGCATCGTCACCGCGCCGAAGACGATCACGAACACCGCCGACCACCCCAGCGACCACGCGATGTCCGCCGCCGGCCAGTTCCCCGCCATCAACTCCCGTACCGCCGTCGACAGATGGGTCACCGGGCTGTTGTTGACGAACGCCTGCAGCCAGCCCGGCATCGTCCTCGGGTCGACGAAGACGTTGCTGAGGAAGGTCAGCGGGAAGATCACCATCATCGAGACGCCCATGACCGACTTCTCGCTGCGCAGCAGCAGCCCGAACATCGTCCAGATCCACGAGAAGGCGAACGAGAACACCAGCAGCAGCGCGATCCCGCCCAGCACCCCCGTCACACCGCCGCCCGGGCGGTAGCCGATCGCGATGCCGACCGTGAGCATCACGGCCGAGGCGATCAGATAGCGCACCACATCGCCGAGCAGATACCCGACCATCGGCGCCGGCCGCCAGATCGGCAGCGTACGGAAGCGGTCGAAGACGCCCTTCTCGATGTCGGTGTTGACGGACACCCCGGTGTACATCGTGATCATCACGACGCTCATCACCAGGATGCCGGGCAGCAGGAACTGGATGTACGCCGACACCGATCCGGCGAGCGCCCCGCCGAAGAGGTACGTGTACATCAGCACCATCATGATCGGGAACGCGGTCACGTCGAACAGCTGCTCCGGCACATGCTTGATCTTGAGCATGGCCCGCCAGCCGAAGGTCAGCGACGCCGACAGGGCGCTCGGGCGCGGTGGACGCACCTGGCCGACGAGCAGGGCGGCCAGTTCGTCGGCCTTCGGAGCCTCGAAGGCGAGGGCGTCGGTCGCTTGAGTTTCCTTGCTGGTGGCGACGGTGCTCATGCCGTCGTTCCCTTCGTCTCTGCCGCCGTGTTCGCCGCATCCGCCGGCGTCGCGCGGGTGTCGGTCAGCGCGAGGAAGACCTCGTCCAGGCTCGGCTGCCCCAGGCCGAAGTTGTCGACCGTGATCCCGGCCCTGGCCAGCTCGGCGAGGGCCCGCGCCGCCTGCTCGGCCGCTCCCAGGTCCGTACCGTGGCCGTTGACGGTGGCCGTGAGAGCCACCGGATCCGGATCCAGCTGTACGTCCGCGTGGAGGGCCGCGGCCAGCACCCGCTCGGCGTGCGGGCGCTGCTCCGGCTCCCGCAGCCGTACGTGCACGGAGCCCGACCCCACGGACGCCTTCAGCTCGCCCTTGGTGCCCTCGGCGATCACCTTCCCGTGGTCGATCACGGCGATACGGGACGCCAGCTGGTCGGCCTCGTCCAGATACTGCGTGGTCAGCAGCACCGTCGTGCCCTGGGAGACGACCGCGCGGACGATGTCCCACACCTGGTTGCGGCTGCGCGGGTCGAGCCCGGTCGTCGGCTCGTCGAGAAAGAGCAGGTCAGGCGTGTTGAGGATGGACGCGGCGATGTCGATACGGCGGCGCATACCACCGGAGTAGTTCTTCACCTGACGGTCGGCGGCCTCGGAGAGCCCGAAGGCTTCGAGCAGCTGCGCGGACCGCTCACGCGCCGCGGGCCGCGTGTGGCCCAGGAGACGGCCGAGAAGGACGAGGTTCTCCGTGCCGGTCAGGTCCTCGTCGACGGACGCGTACTGCCCGGTCAGGCTCACCCGGCCCCGTACGGCGTCGGCGTCCTTGACCACGTCCTTGCCGAAGACACGGGCCTCGCCGCCGTCCGGCCGCAGCAGTGTGGCCAGCATCTTCACGGCGGTGGTCTTGCCGGCGCCGTTCGGGCCGAGGACTCCGTAGACGGTGCCGGTGGGCACGCGGAGGTCGATCCCGTCGACGGCGCGGTTGGTGCCGAAGACCTTGACCAGCCCGGACGTCTCGATCGCCAGGTCGGTAGCTGCGCTCATGATGGGGTCCCGGGTCGGGGATGGACTCCCCACCCAGTCTCCGACCGTCGCCCGCGGGACGCCAGACGGCGACGGTCGGACTTCCGTCCTAGGCCCCGGGACCCCTCCGGGGCCGCGCCCTACGCCGGGTTCAGATGCTGCACGAGCCCCCCGTCCACGGCCAGCTTCACCCCGGTGGTGAAGGTGGCGTCCACGGCGAGGAAGAGCGCGGCCCGCGCCACCTCGTCGGACGTACCGTGCCGGTGCAGCGGCGTCGCCGCGTCACCGGCCTTCTTGAACGCCTCGTGCTCCTCCGCCGTGAGCCCCTGGACCCCGCCGCCGGGAGTGTCGATGTACCCGGGCGACACCGCGTTGACCCGGATCCCCCGGCCCACCAGCTCGGCGGCGAGCCCCTGGGCGAACGACCACAGCCCGGCCTTCGTCGCGGAGTACACGCTCATCCCCGCGCTGCCCGTGACATCGGCGACCGAGGTCGTGAAGACCACCGAGCCACCGTCGCCGAGCAGCGGGATCAGCCCCTGCACGGTGAAGTACGGGCCCTTCAGGTTCACCGCGAACATCTTGTCGTACTGCTCCTCGGTGGCCAGCGCGATCGGGGCCAGTTCGGCGATGCCCGCGTTGACGAAGAGATGGTCGACCCGGCCGAGCTTCTCCCCGACGAGCCCCGGCAGCGCGCGTACGGCGTCCATGTCGGACAGGTCGGAGGAGATGACGTGCGCCGCCGGGCCGAGCTCCGCCTGCGCATCCCGCAGATTCCGCGGATTGCGGCCGGTGACGATCACCTCGGCCCCGCCCTCGACAAGACGCTTCGCGATGGCGAGGCCCATGCCCATGGTGCCGCCGATGATGACGGCCTTCTTCCCCGAGTACGTGCTCATGTCCGGCTCCCTGATGGTGAGTTCGTCGTTCCGCTGACGGATACGACTCTGCGCCGGGCCGCTGACGGGGGGCTGATGACCGGCTGACGGATGGGCGGCGGATACGGTTTCCCGCATGCGGTACGGGGTGCTGGGGCCACTGGCGGTGTGGGACGGGGCGGGGGAACAGGTCCGCGTCGCCGAGCCCAAGGTCCGCGCGCTCCTGGCCGCCCTGCTGCTGCACGAAGGCCGCCCGGTCTCCGCCGACCGCCTCCTGGACGACCTGTGGGGCGAGGAGCTGCCCGGCCGGCCCGCCAACGCCCTCCAGGCCAAGGTCTCCCAGCTCCGCCGGGCCCTCGGCCGCGACCGCGTCGTCCACGGGCCGACCGGCTACCGCCTGCTCCTGGCCGGTGACGACCTGGACGCGACCGGCTTCCGCGCCCTGCTGGCCCGCGCCCGCCGCACCCCGGACCCGGCGGCACGCGCCACCCTCCTCGGCGAGGCGCTCGGGCTGTGGCGCGGGGCGGCGTACGAAGACGTCGCGGACGAGCCGTTCGTACGGGAGGGCGCGCGCCGCCTCGAAGAGGAACGCCTCACCGCCCTGGAGGACCTGGCCGAGGCCCGCCTGACCCTCGGCGAACACACCACCCTGGCCCCCGAACTGACCGCCCTGGTCGCCCGCCACCCCCTGCGCGAACGCCTGCGCGCCACCCAGATCCGCGCCCTGACCGGCGCGGGCCGCCAAGCCGAGGCCCTGCGCTCCTACGAGGACCTCCGCACCCGCCTCGCCGAGGAACTGGGCGTGGACCCGGCCCCCGAACTGACCACACTGCACACCGCCATCCTCCGCGGCACTCTCCCGCCCGAGAGGCCCCCCGCCGAACCCACCACCGCACCCGGCCCCGTACCGGCTCCCGCCGCGCTCCCCGAGTCCCTGACGCGACTCGTCGGGCGGGAACGGGACGTCGAGGCGACCGCCCGGCTGCTGCGGGAAGCGCGCCTCGTGACCCTCGTCGGGGCCGGCGGCGTGGGCAAGACCCGGCTCGCGGTGGAGACCGCGCGCGGCGCCGCCTACCGCGACGGGGTGTGGTTCGTGGAGCTGGCCGGGCACGGCAGGGGCGCGGACCTCGCCGAGACCGTCGCCGCCGCCCTCGGGGTACGGGACGACGCCGCCGCCGGCCTGCCCTCCCTCAGGACGCCCGTCGCCGCCGCCGAGCGGCTCGCCGCAGCACTGCGCGGGCGCACCGCGCTGCTCGTCCTCGACAACTGCGAGCACGTCGTCGCCGAAGCCGCCGAACTCACCGCCCACCTGCTGCGCACCGCCCCCGGCCTGCGGATCCTCGCCACCAGCCAGGAACCCCTCGGCCTGCCCGGCGAGACCGTGTGGCCGGTCGAGCCGCTGGCCCCCGAGGACGCGATACGGCTCTTCGCGGCCCGCGCCACCGCCGCCGACCCCGCCTTCACCCTCGGCCCCGGCACCACCGACGACGTGGCCGAGATCTGCCGCCGCCTGGACGGCATCCCCCTCGCCCTGGAACTGGCCGCGACGCGCGTACGAGCCCTGGGCACCCGCGCGCTCGCGGCACGCCTCGGCGACCGGTTCCGGCTCCTCACCAACGGGCAGCGCGGCGCGCCACCGCGTCAGCAGACACTCCGGGCCATGATCGACTGGAGCTGGGAGCTGCTGTCCGTACCGGAGCGGATCGTGCTGCGCAGACTCGCCGTGCACCGCGACGGCTGCACCCTCGGCGCGGCGGAAGCCGTCTGCGGCGGCGACGGCGTACCCCGCGAGGACGTCGTGGAGCTGCTGGCCCGGCTGGTGGACCGCTCGCTGGTGGTCCGCTCGGGGGAGCGATACCGGCTCCTTGAGTCGGTCGCCGCCTACACCCTGGAGCGGCTGCGGGAGTTGGCCGACGAGGACGCCGTGCGGGCCCGGCACCGCGCGTACTACCTGACCCTCGCCGAAGCGGCCCGCGACGGCCTGCGCGGAGGCGGCAAAGACGACGACCGGCACGACGGCGGCCCAGGCGACAAGGGACACGACGGCGGCCAGCACGGATGGCTGCGGCGGCTGAACGCCGAGGCGGCGAACCTACGGGCGGCCGCCGAGCCGGACCCGGGACCGTTCGCGGTGGCGCTGGCCTGGTACTGGCTGCTGTCCGGCCGGCTGCGCGAAGGCCGCCGATGGTTCGCCCGCGCGGCGCACGAACCCGGCGCGAGCGGTGAAGTACGCGCCATGGAAGCCGCCTTCGCGCTGCTGTGCGGAGAGAAGACGGCCCTCGCCCCCGACGTGTACGCCACGATCGAAGACCCCGCCGCCCGGGCACGAGCCGGCTGGCTCGTCGCGTACGGGCACTACTACACCGGCGACCTCGCGGAGAGCGAACGGCTCGTGGCCACGGTGGTCGAGCCCACCGCGGGCGCCGACCGGTGGACCCAGGCCGCCACCCACGCGCTGCGGTCCGCACAGGCCCTGCTGCGGGGCGACTCGGCGGCGCAGGGCCGGCACGGTCACGAAGCCGTCCGGATCTTCCGCGAACTCGGCGACAAATGGGGCGAGTTGCAGGCGGTGGCGCCCCTGGCCGCACTCGCCGAGATCAACGGCGCGTACGGACAGGCCGCCCGCCTCCACGAGGACGGCCTGCGGCTCGCCCAGGACCTCGGCCTCGCGGCGGCGGTCTCCGCCCGCCTCTCCGGACTAGGCCGCCTCGCGCTGCTCGCCGGCGACTGGGACCGGGCGGCCGAGCTGCACGGGCGCGCGCTGCGCACCGCCGCCGAACACGGCTACAAGTGGGGCGAGATCTACGCCGAGATGGGCCTCGCGCTCGGCGCGCGCCGGTCCGGACAGCTGGACGAGGCCGAGCGGCTGCTCCATCGCATCGCCGACTGGTACGCGCGCGTCTCCTCGGAACAGGGCAACCACCTCGTCCTCGCCGAACTGGGCTTCGTCGCCGAACTCCGCGGCGACGGCCCCACCGCCCGCGCCCTGCACCTGCGGTCCCTGGCCGTGGCCCGCACGCTGGGCGACCCGCGCGCCCGCGCCCTGGCCCTGGAGGGACTCGCCGGCGCCGAAGTCCTCACCGCCCGCCCCACCCGCGCCCTGCTCCTCCTGCGCACCGCCGCCGCCCTGCGCGGGAACGCCTCGGCCCCCCTGCCCCCGGCCGAACGCACCGACGTCACCCGCATCACGGCAGCGGCGAAGGCGGCCCTGGGAGGTGTGGGCTGATCGGCGGCCAGCCCCGCCGCCCAGGCCAGCCCGCCAGGGCCTGCTCCGCGACCGCCCGCAGCTCGGCCGCGTCCGCGCCGTCGCGGGCCCGCTGGGACATGCCCTGGATGACGACGGCGAAGTAGCCCGCAAGGGCCCTGGGGTCGGCGGTCTCGGGGAGCTCGCCGGTGCGGCGCGCCTCGGCCAGGCGGCTCTCGAAGACCGTCAGGTTGCGGTTGCGCAGATCGCGCAGGAAGGCGCTGACGTCCTCGTCCTGGACCGTCACGTTCGTCGCCGCGTTGATCGTCAGGCACCCCGCCGGGTGCGAGGGGTCCGGGTAGATCTCCGCCGTCTCCCGCAGGATGCGGGCGAACGCGCCGTACACCGTCGGCTCCTCCGCCAGAGCCACACCCATGAACGCGCCGAACGGCGTGCGCCCGTACGCCTCCACGGCCTCCTTGAAGAGAGACTTCTTGTCGCCGAAGGCGGCATACAGGCTCCCCGGCCTGATGCCCATCGCCTCGGTCAGGTCACCGACCGACGTCGCCTCGTAGCCGCGCTCCCAGAAGAGGCGCGTCGCCGCCGCGAGCGCCGCGTCGCGGTCGAAGCCCCGGGGGCGGCCGCGGGTGCCTGTTGTCGTCGCCATGGCCACATTGTAGAGCGGTCACTCAAAAAATCGTGCTAGCGTCTTTCTTGAGCGAGCACTCAACAATGCTCGACGGCACCGGAGGGGTGGACACCAGCCATGGGTACGCACGCACTTGAGGGCAAGACGGCACTGGTCACGGGCGCGAGCCGGGGCATCGGGCGGGCCATCGCCGAGCGCCTCGGCCGGGACGGAGCCGTCGTCGCCGTCGCCTACGCCCGGGACACCCCCGCCGCCGAGGAGGTCGTCGCCCGGATCCGCGACGACGGCGGCGCGGCCTTCGCCGTACGGGCCGAGCTCGGCCACCACCAGGACGCCGCCGCCCTCTGGGCCGGCTTCGACGCCCGGATCCTCCAGCACGCACCCACAGGCGGCGTCGACATCATCGTCAACAACGCCGGCATCGGCCGCAGCGCCGACCTCGCCTCCCTCACCGAGGACGACTTCGACCAGGTCTTCGCCGTCAACGTCCGCGCCCCGTTCTTCATCGTGAAGGAAGGCCTCACCCGGCTCCGCGACGGAGGCCGGATCATCAACATCTCCAGCGGCGCGGCCCGGCTCGCCATGCCCGAGTCCATCGCCTACGGCTCCACCAAGGGAGCCCTGGACACCTTCACGGTCAACCTCGCCAAACAGCTCGGACCGCGCGGCATCACCGCCAACTCCGTCGCCCCCGGCGTCGTCGACACCGACGTCAACGCGGGCTGGCTGCGCGGCAACCCGGACGCCGAGGCGTACGCCTCCTCCCTCGCCGCCCTCGGCCGCGTCGGGCAGCCCGAGGACATCGCCGGCATCGTCGCCTTCCTCGCCTCGGACGACGCCCGCTGGGTGACCGGCCGGGTCGTGGACGCGACCGGCGGCGCGGGCCTCTGACCGTCCTGTCCGACGCGGACAGCGGAAGGGGCCCCGCCGGAACTCAGCTTCCCGCAGGGCCCTTTCCCGCCGCCCTCACTCCCGCGTGTAGAAGAGGTAGAACGCGGCGCAGAACACCCCGGCCGCGATGATCGCCCCGTACGACGACGCCGTCAGGATGCTGCGATCGGCCAGTCCCGCCAGGAACCCGATCGCGGTGCCGGCCAGCACCCCGTACGCCGTTGCCCGCCACCCGCGCGGAAGCAGATGCTGCGTACGGCCCAGCAGATAGCACAGCCCGCCCAGGACGGCCGCGCAGAGGAAACCGAACCCGACCTGGCCCCAGGTGATGGCGCCGCCGCTGCGCTGGAGGAACGACGTGTAGAAGCCGTAGATCACGGCCAGCGTCAGCGGGATCGACCAGCCGAGCGAGCCGTGCCGCCGCACCTCCCGGCCCTGACGGCTCCGCCGCCCTCGCCGGCCGGCAGGTATCGCTGCGTGTGCGGCCATGGCAGGAGCTCCTTCACTCTCGCCCCCCAGCCACTCTCACCTCCCTCCAGGGCACACCCACGTGCGGTACCCGCGCAACCGGAGACCTCAGCCGCGGGGCGGGCGTACGGCGATCGCGTCGACCTCGAAGAGCATCCCCGGCAGCGCCAGCGCGGCCACCCCGCTCAGCGTCTGGGCCGGCAGCCGGTCGCCCCAGGCCGCGTGCAGCGCCTTGCCGAGGATCTCCAGCTTCGCCAGATCGTGGTCGACGACGAACGAGCCGAGGCGTACGACATGCTCGAAGCCGAGTCCCTCCGAGGCGAGGGCGGTGCGCAGGTTCTCGAAGCTCCGCTCGACCTGGGTGGCGAAGTCCTCGGAGACCACGGCGCCGGTCTCGTCCGAGGCGTACTGCCCCGCGACGAAGACCATCTCGCCGGGCGCGGAGGCGACATGGCTGTAGCCGAAGGGGGCCGGGTCGTGCAGACCGGCCGGGTTGGTGAGGGTGCGCCGGTCGTTCGTGTGCCGGTCATTCATGGGCTGGTCGTTCATGCGTGGTGCGTCCTTTCGGAGAGAGCGGCCACCAGGGTGGCGGCCAGGGTCAGGCACGCGCGGCGATCAGCCGGCGTCAGCTGTCAGCTGTCAGTCGTCATCTGTCAGGCGTCATCTGTCAGTGGTCCGCCAGCCACTAGGGAGGAGGCGCGGGCCGCCAGCCGTTCCAGTGCCCGCGCCAGCACCGGCCGCGGCGGCGACGCGAGCCCGATCCTGACCGCGTCCGCCGCCCGCCCCGGGCCCACCGCGAACGCCGCGCCCGGTGTGACCGCGATCCCCCGCTCCGCCGCCGCCGCGACGAACGTCTCCGCCCGCCACGGCGCGGGCAGCCGCCACCAGCAGGAGTAGGCGCGCGGGTCGGTGGCGATGTCGAAGCCGCCCAGATGCCGGAGCACCAGCTCATGGCGGGCCGCCGCATCCGCCCGCTTCGCCGCCACCACCTCCGCGACCGTGCCGTCCCCGGCCCACCGCGTGGCCGCCGCCAGCGCGAACCCCGCCGCCGTCCACGCCCCCGAACGCAGCGTCTCGGCCAGCCGCTCCCGCCGCTCCTCCGGGGCCACGAGATAGCCGACCGTAAGGCCCGGCGCCAGCCGCTTGGAGAGGCTGTCGAGGAAGACCGTGCACTCCGGGGCGTACGCGGCGAGCGGCGCGGGGGAGTCCGGGTGCAGAAACCCCCAGGTCGCGTCCTCGATCGCGGTCAGCCCCAACTCCCTTAGCACATCCGCCCATTGGGCGCGCCGCCCGTCACTCGCCGTCAGCGAGAGCGGATTGTGCAGGCTCGGCTGCAGATACACCGCGGCGAGCGGCGCCGCCCGGTGCGCCGCCGCCAGCGCGTCCGGCCGCATCCCCTCCCCGTCGAGCGCGATCGGCACGAGCCGCACCCCGAGCCGCTCCGCGACCGCCTTGACCAGCGGATACGTCAGCGCCTCGACACCCAGGCGACCACCGGGCGGTACGAGGCAGGAGACCGCGGCCGCGATCGCGGCCCGGCTGTTGCCCGCGAACAGGATCCGGTCCGGGTCGGGCCGCCAGCCGGAGCGGGCCAGCACCCCGGCCGCCGCCTCCCGTGCCTGCGGCGTACCGACGGCCGCCGCGGGCCGGGCCGCCTCGGCCAGCACGTCCGGCCGCGCCAGCGCCCCCAGCGCCCGGGCCATCAGCTCCGACTGGCCGGCCACCACCGGGTAGTTGAGCTGGAGATCGACCGGCGCAAGCCCGGACGCCTCCGCGAGCGCCGGACCCGGCAGCGGCGGAGCCGCCCGGACGAACGTCCCCCGGCCGACCTCCCCCACCACCAGCCCGCGCCGGGCCAGCTCGCCGTACACCCGGATCGCCGTGGACGGCGCGATCCGGTGCCGGCGGGCGAACAGGCGCTGCGGCGGCAGCCGGTCACCGGGCTTCAGCCGCCCGCCCGCGATCGCCCGCGCCACCCGGTCGGCGATGTCCCGGTAATCCACCCGCCCCGCCCCCCAACGACCTGGCCGCGACAACACCGGCCCTCATTGCACCGAGAGCAAACGATCTTATTGCACCGACGAGTTGCCGCTGCCTAGCCTCCGACCATGCCTTCCGCGCTCATCGACCACGTGACCACCGGCTACGACGACGACGGCACCGGCCCCGCCCTCGTCCTCATCCACGGCCACCCCTTCGACCGCACCATGTGGCAGCCCCAGCGCGACGCGTTCACCGCCACCCACCGCGTCATCACCCCCGACCTGCGGGGCTACGGCACCACCACCGTCGTCCCCGGCACCACCCCGCTCGACCGCTTCGCCGCCGACATCGAGGCCCTCCTCGACCACCTCGGCGTGGACCGCTTCGTCCTCGGCGGACTGTCCATGGGCGGCCAGATCGCCATGGAGTGCTACCGCACCTTCCCCGACCGCATCCGGGGCCTGATCCTCGCCGACACCTCACCCGCCGCCGAGACCCCCGAGGGCAAGGCCGCCCGCACCGCCATGGCCGACCGGCTCCTCGCCGAAGGCATGCGCGGCTACGCCGACGAGGTCCTCGACCTCATGGTCGCCCCGTACCACACCCACGCCGCCCCGCACGTCCACCGCATGATGCTGGCCACCTCCCCCGAAGGCGCCGCCGCCGCCCTGCGCGGCCGGGCCGAACGCCCCGACTACCGCGACCTGCTCACCCGCGTCACCGTCCCCGCCCTCGTCGTCGTCGGCCGTGACGACAGCTACACCCCCGTCGCCGACGCCGAGGCCATGCACGCCGCCCTCCCCGACTCCACCCTCGTCGTCGTCGACAACGCGGCCCACCTGCCGAACCTGGAACGCCCCCAGGAGTTCAACGCCGCCCTCGCCGCCTTCCTGAACTCCCTCGATTCCCCAGACTCACCCGTACAGCGCAGCTGAACGTTCGGTCCTGGACCATCGACACGACGATGAGTCCATGACCCAGAACACCGCACCCTCCGCGCCGCCTCCCGGCGCCCCCGCCACCTCGCCCGCCAACGGCGACTGGGCGGCCGACGGCGCCCTCTTCGCCGGCGTCCTGATGACGGTCGTGGGCCTCCTCGACATCGTCCAGGGCATCGCCGCCATCGCCAAGGACGACATCTACACCCGCATCGGCGACTACGTCTTCGCCTTCAACCTCACCGCCTGGGGCTGGATCCACCTCGTCCTGGGCATCGTGGTCGCCGTCGTGGGCGGGGGCATCCTCAGCGGCAAGGAGTGGGCGCGCGTCCTGGGCATCGCCCTCGCCGCACTCCAGATCGTCGTACAGTTCCTGTGGCTGCCCTACCACCCCGTCTGGGCCATCTTCGCCATGGCCATCGCGGTCTTCGTCATCTGGGCCCTCGCCACCGCCCCCACCTACCCGCACGACACCCGGGGCACCACCGCCCCGCGCACCCCGCCGAACCGGCCCCCGACCCCCGGCACGTACCCCGGCCCGAAAACCTGAGCGATCCCCCTCCGCCGCTCCCTAGGCTCGGTGCCATGAACCACGGCACCGGGCCCACCCTCCTGCTCCACCCGCCGCGCACCACCACCGCCGAACTCCTCGGCCAGGCCGCCGCCTGGCGCGGCCACACCGTCGTCGGCTCCGTCGAGCAGGCCGCCGGCACCCAGACGTACTGGTACGGAGGACCGCTCGCCGCCGACCAGGTCGCACGGCGCCTCGGCCTCGGGCTCCTCGAACCGGCCGACGACTGGCTCACCACCGTCCCGTACGCCCTGACCCGGCGCCGCATCCGCCTGAGCACCCTCGACGAGGCCCGCGCCCTGACCGGGCCCGCCTTCGTGAAGCCACCGTCCGCGAAGATCGACGCGCTGCCCGCCGCTCTCCACGCCGACGGCTCCCGGCTGCCCCGCCACCTCGACGCCGACACCCCCGTCCTGATCAGTGACCCGGTGGAGTTCGCCGCCGAGTACCGGCTGTTCGTCCTCGACGGCGAGGTCGCCGCCGGCAGCCACTACGCCACCTACGGACGGCTGGACCCCGGCCCGCTGCACCCCGACGCCCACAGCTTCGCCCGCGAACTCCTCGACACCACGGCCAAGACCCTCCCCAGCGCCGTCTGCGTCGACATCGGCCGTCTCACCGACGGCCACTGGGCCGTCGTCGAGGCCAACATGGCGTGGTTCGCCCACAGCTACACCGCCGAACCCGACCGCATCCTCGACGTCCTCCTACGCGCCGCCGGCCCTCTCACCCGGCTCCGGGACAGCGACCTGCCGTATGTGAGAGCCGCCTGCCGCTCATGAGATACGAGCCGTACGTGAGACGGCCCCGGCGTACGTGCGGTCGATGGTCTTCTACGCGGTCGTCTGTTCGTCCTGCGTTCGGTCGCCTCCGATCGACAGGCCATATGTGTGGCGCTGAGTGTCCCACTCCCGTTCGAGGATGGAGTGGACCACTGAGTCACGCCACACACCGGCCTTTTCGATGTGCTCTCGGATGCGCCCCTCCTCGACCATGCCGACTTTCGCCATGGTCCGCGCTGACGCTTCGTTCAGAGGGGAGCGCGCTCCCCACACCCGGTGCAATCCGAGATCATCGAAGGCGAGGCCGAGGAGCAACGCGACGAGCTCTGCACCGTAGCCCAAGCCCCACGCGCTCGGACGGAGCGCGAACCTGGCCCGCCTGATCACCACCCTCACCCAGCAGCGACGGTGGCTGATCATCATGTGCGCCGACCACGGCGACGCGTACGGGGACGACGGCTACCACGGCCGCGGCATCGCCCACCCGAGCGTCATGAATGTCCCATTCACGGCCATGGCGCGCGGCTGAGCACTACGCTCGCGCCCCGTGAGCACGCCCAGCACAGACACCAGCACACCGGATGCCTCCGTCATCGTCGCCCGCGACGACGCAGGACTCGTCGCGCTCCTCACTGCGGACTTCCCCGCTCACGGTGGCGAGTTCCTTTTCCTCCCTGGCGGCCGCCAGGAAGCCGGGGAGACACCAGATGAGTGCGCGCGGCGTGAACTGAAGGAGGAGGCAGGCATCACCGCTTCCTCCTGGCGCTCCCTCGGCACCTACGCCATCACTCTCGGCTCGAATGCCCGCGTACACCTTTTCGAGGCTAGGGGTCTCACCTTCGGCCCACAGGCGCTCACCCCGACGGAGGTCGACTTCAAGCTCTCGTGGTGGCCCTTGCACGAAGCGATCGAAGCTGCGAAGGAAGGTCGCTTCCTCCTGCCGGCCGGTCCTCTCGCGCTGATGCTGGCCGAGCGGTAGCCGCCTCGGCAGGGACGACGCGTCTGCATGCCCGTTCCGGTGCGCTCATACGTGGCTGACTCACTCGTGCACCGAGTCCCGCGGCGCGATTCGCCCGCGGCCAGAGCTCCGCCCCCGGCACGGCACGGCACTGGAGTCTGCTGCGCGTGCTCTCAGGGGACCAGTCCGCAGACGGAACTGCCCGTTGTCCGGGGGCGGTGATTTCGGCCCCGCTCACATGGGCGTTGTTGAGTGCCGTACGTGAGACGGCCCCGCCCGGATGGCGGCCGCCCCGGCCGCCGCGCACCGTGGACCGTATGACCCCCCGCCGTACCTCAGCCGCAGCCGCAGCCGCAGCCGTCGCCGTCCTCCTCGCCGTCACCGCCCTGTCCGGCTGTACCGAGGAGGACCGGCAGAAGGCCGCGGACGTCGTCGCCTCCGCCACCGCCGCCGCCGCGTCCAAGATGGCCCAGGTCACCGACGGCATCGACGCCAAGGCCGACGTCAAGGCCGGCCCGACCCGCGCCGACGGCGACCGCACCACCGCCGCGATCACCGCCACCAACGTCACCGGCTCCACCGCCGACTACACCATCGCCGTCAACTTCCGCGACGACGGCGGCGGCCTCCTCGACACCGTCGTCGTCACCATCGACGACGTCCCCGCCGGACAGTCCAAGACCGGCGCCGCCCGCAGCAACCGCACCCTCTCCGGAGCCACCACCGCCGACATCGGCCAGGCCCTGCGCCACTGAAGGATGGATGTCCTGGCCCACCAGTACCGTTGGAGCACGTGACCCGGCCCCAGAACACCGCGCACGCCGCCGCCGTACTGCTGCTCCTGCCGCCCGCCGTCGTCGTCGCCTGCCGCCTCACCGGCACCGACGCCCTCACCCCCGTACCGCAGCTGCTCGCGTTCCTGCCGTGGCTCACCCTCCCCGCCGCCCTCGCCACCGCACTCGCCCTCTTCGCCCGCCGCCGCCCCACCGCGGCCGCCGCCGCCACCGTCTGCGCCCTCACCGCCTGGTACATCCAGCCCTACGGCCCCGACACCAGCGGCGCCCGCGGCCCCGAAACCGCCCGGCTCCGCGTCCTCGCCTCCAACGTCGAATTCGGCCGCGCCACCCCCCACCTCCTCGACACCGTCCGACGCGAACACCCCCACCTCGTCCTCGTCTCCGAGTGCGACCGCCCCTGCGCCCACACCCTGCGCACCGCCCTGCGCACCACCCACCCCCACCACACCGAAGTCGCCGCCGACGGCTCCTCCGGCTCCCTCCTCCTCAGCACCTTCCCCCTCACCCGCCCCACCGTCCTCCCAGGTGTCATGGGAATGCCCGGCGCCACCGCACGCATCGCCGGCCAGGACGTCCACATCCAACTCGCCCACCCCATGCCCCCGCTACCCGGCCAGATCGACCTGTGGAAAACCGAACTCGGCCGCCTCCGCGACCGCGCCCACGACCTGCGCGGCCACCCCACCCTCCTCGCCGGCGACTTCAACGCCTCCCAGGACCACGCCGCCTTCCGCGACCTCCTCGACGCCGGCGACCTCCACGACGCCGCCCGCCTCGCCGGAGCCGCCCGCACCCCCACCTGGCCCCAACGCGGCAGCCTGCCCCCGTACGTCCAGATCGACCACATCCTCCTCAGCGACGACTTCTCCGTACACGCCGTCCGCTTCCTCGACCTGCCCGACACCGACCACCGGGCCGTCCTCGCCGATCTCGCCCTCCACCAGCGACAATGACCGGCATGGCACGGACAGAGCGCACCATCCGCCCACCGGAATGGCTGCTCAAGGGCCTGCGCCCGCAGCCCACCCCCATCCCCTGGGCCGCCGTCGCCCGCGCCTCACTCGCCCTGTCCGCACCCCTCGCCGTCGGCCTCGCCACCGGCCACACCACCTACGGCGCCCTCGTCTCCATGGGCGCCCTCTCCGGCGTCATCGGCGACACCGCCGACGCCTACCGGATGCGCTTCCTCAACATCGCCATCCCCCAGCTCTTCGGCGCCGCCGGCATCCTCCTCGGCACCCAGGTGTACGGACACGGCTGGCTCGCCGTCGCCGCTCTCACCCTCATCGCCCTGCTCTCCGGCATGATCTCCTCGATCGGCGCCATCGCCTCCGTCTCCGGACTGCTCCTTCTCCTCAACTCCGTCGTCGGCGCCGGACTCCCCCTCCCCGGCCCCTGGTGGAAAGCGCCCCTCCTCCTCACCCTCGGCGGAGCCGTCGTCCTCGTCCTCACCCTCCTCGGCTGGCCCTTCCGCCGCGGCGTCCCCGAACGCACCGCCGTCGCCACCACCTACCGCGCCCTCGCCGACCTCCTCGAAGCCGCCGGCACCCCCGACTACGACGACAAACGCCAAGCCGTCACCGCCGCCCTCAACCAGGCCTACGACCTCGTCCTCGCCCGCCGCACCCGCGAACACGGCCGCGCCCCCGTCCTCATACGCCTCCTCGCCCAGCTCAACGTCGTCATCCCACTCGTCGAAGCCGCCCCCGCCGCCCACCTGCGCGCCCAGCGCCTCGGCCCCCTCGACGCCGCCATCCCCGCCGCCGTGCGCCACCTCGCCGACGCCGTCGAAGAAGGCCGCACCACCACCCCCACCCTCGACCTCCCCCCACCCACCACCCCCGCCGAACGCGCCGTCGACCACGCCCTGCGCCACGCCGCCACCGTCGTCCACCAGGCCGAACCCGACCCCCACAACATCGACGACCGCCTCGGCCGCCCCGCCACCCTGCGCATCCGCGCCCGCCGCGCCCTGCGCGATGTCCTGCTCACCGAAGCCTCCTGGCGCTACGGCCTACGCCTCGCCCTGTGCATCGGCCTCGCCCAGTCCCTCGTCTCCCTCATCGACGTCCCCCGCTCCTACTGGGTCGCCCTCACCGTCACCTTCGTCCTCAAACCCGACTTCGGCTCCGTCTTCTCCCGCGCCGTCATGCGCGCCCTCGGCACCGCCGCCGGCCTCGTCCTCGCCGCCGCCGTCCTCGCCGAAGTCCCCCGCGGCTGGTGGGACATCCCTGTCATGATGGCCCTCGCCGCCCTCATCCCCGCCTTCTCCGCCAAGGGCTACGCCTTCCAGACCGCCGCCATCACCCCCGTCATCCTGCTCCTGTCCGACCTCCTCAACCGACAGGGCTTCGGCCTCGTCCTGCCCCGCCTGTGGGACTCCCTCATCGGCTGCGCCATCGCCCTCATCGCCGGCTACCTCCTGTGGCCCGAAAGCTGGCGCAGCCGCATCGGCGACCGCCTCGCCGACGCCGTCGACGACACCGCCCACTACGTCGCCCGCGCCTTCGACCCCGCCTGGGACCCCGGCGAACGCGTCCGCGCCCGCCGCCGCATCTACCGCGACCTGTCCGCCGTACGCTCCGAATTCCAGCGCGCCCTCACCGAACCCCCACCCACCGGAGCCCGCGCCGCCGCCTGGTGGCCCCTCGTCGTCGCCGTCGAACGCATCGTGGACGCCACCACCGCCGCCCGCGTCCGCGTCACCCACGGCGCACCGCCCCCCGCGCCCGTCGAAATCACCGACATCGCCCAGCAACTCCACGACCTCGCCCAGGGCATCCGCGCCACCGACGGCGCCCTCGTGAACGTACGAGCCCAACTCGAAGGCGACGAACACGGCGTCCTCGCCCCCCTCCGCCAAGAAGTCCGCGCCGCCCGCGCCGTCACCACCCAGCCCTGACCGCCACCCCCGGCCACCACTCCCGCCCCCACGGCGCCCACTCCGAGGAATCCCTGCCCAACCGCCCCCCGGACGAAGGAATTCCGGCCCACGCCACCATCGGACGACCAAATTCCACGTATCCCGGCAGAGCTGCCCCACCGCCCTCACCGAACCCGACCGGTACGACTACGATGCGCTCGATTACCCCCCGCGCACCCGGCACGCGAGCGGCACCACCCCCGTGAACCACCGCCACACGCCGTGCCCGACAAGGACATTCGCCATGCGCCAACACCCCGGCAGAGGGCTGCAGCCCAATGTCCTCGGCACGTTCGACACCATCGTCATGGCGGTCGCCGGCAGCGCCCCCGCCTACTCCCTCGCCGCCACCACCGCCGTACTCTTCGGCGCCGTCGGCCTCGCCGGACCCGCCGCCCTGCTCTACTGCGCCATCCCCATGCTCGGCATCGTCCTCGCCTACAGCCGCCTCGGCCGCATCGACGTCAACGCCGGCGCCGGATACTCCTGGGTCGGCCGCACCCTCCACCCCTTCCTCGGATTCCTCTCCGGATGGGCCCTCGTCGTCGCCGCCACCCTCTTCATGGTCGCCGGATCCCTCCCCGCCGGCGCCATGACCCTCGCCCTCTTCGACCCCGAACTCGCCGACAACACCACCCTGTCCACCACCGTCGGCGCCGGCTGGTTCCTCATGATGCTGCTCATCGTGCTCGGCGGCGCACGGCTCACCGTCCGCGCCCAGCTCCTCATGACCGGCGTCGAACTCCTCATCCTGCTCACGTTCGTCCTCGCCGCCGTCCTCCACCGCGGCACCGCCCACGCCTTCGACTGGTCCTGGCTCGGCTTCGGCCACTTCCACGGCGCGGGCGGCTTCGCCTCCGGCGCCCTCATCGCCGCCTTCTACTACTGGGGCTGGGACGTCACCAGCAACCTCAGCGAAGAGACCCGCGACAGCCGCCGCACCGCCGGACTCGCCGCCCTCATCGGCATCGGCGTCGTCTTCCTCCTCTTCGAGGCGTTCACCATCGCCGTCAACGTCATCCTCACCTCCGGCCAGATCGAGGCCAACGGCGCCAACGTCCTGTCCGCCCTCGGCCACGAGATCTGGCCCGGCACCGGCGGAAAACTCCTCGTCGCCGCCGTCCTGCTCTCCACCGTCGCCACCCTGGAGACCACCCTCATCCAGGTCACCCGCTCGCTGTTCGCCATGGGCCGCGACCACACCCTCCCCGCCGCGCTCGGCACCGTCCACCGCCGCTGGAACACCCCCTGGGTCGCCATCGCCGTCGTCGGCGTCGTCGCCTCCCTGATGTTCGTCGCCTCCACCACCCTCGGCTCCGTCGCCGACGTCCTCAGCGCCGCCGTCAGCGCCATCGGCCTCCAGATCGCCTTCTACTACAGCCTCGCCGGCATCGCCGCCGTCGTCGCCTACCGCTCGATGCTGCTCAGCTCCGTACGGAACTTCGTCCTCGGCGGCGCCTGGCCCCTCCTCGGCTCCGCCTTCATGCTCTGGGCCTTCTTCGAATCCCTCACCGAACTCTCCACGGCCTCCGTCACCATCGGACTCGGGGGCCTCGCCGCCGGCATCGCCCCCATGCTCTGGTACTGGCACAAGGGCAGCGCCTACTACACCCCGGCGAAACTCGACGCCCAACGCGCCCTCGCCGCCGCCGAACCGTACGTCCCCACCACCCGCGGCGGCCGCCGCGCCGACGAAGCCCTCGCCACCGACTTCTGACCCCGCCCCCCTGGGAGCCAGGCGACTTTCGCCCGACCTCCCGCCCCACGCAACCCCGCCGGTCCCGCGCCCCTCCTCAGTCATAGCTCATACCGCACACCTCACTACCTCACGTCACGAGGGAGGAAACCGGATGGCCCCACGCCGCCGCACGGCACGCTTCGTCCCGGACTTCGACCCGGACTACGGCGACCGCGCCCTCACCGCGGCCCGGCACGACATGGTCATCGGCCGCTGGCAGGGCGTACGCGACCTGCTTCGCGCCACCGGAGGCGACTGGGCCCGCCGCACCCACCGCCTGCGGCTCCTCTCCCACGCGGCCGCCGGCAGCTCCACCGTCGAGGCCTGGCGCGCAGCCGAACCGGACAACCCCGACGCCGCCGTCCTTCGCGCCGCCACCGAGGTCGTACGGTCCTTCAACGAAGCCATCGCCGTCGGCCGCGGCGCCGCCGTCGACCGGACCCGGCTCGACGTCGCCGTGATGGCCTGCCTGAGCGCCGCCGACGCCCGGCCCGCCGACCCGATGCCCTGGGTCTCCCTGATCACCGTGGCCCGGCTGTACGAGAACGGCGTCGGGCGCCGCCAAATACGGAGCTGGTGGGACGAGTTGCGCCGCCGCGACCCGTACAACACCGAAGGCCACGCCCAGCTGCTGCGCTATTGGTCGGCCCGCTGGCACGGCACCCACGGCTCGATGTACGACTTCGCCCGCGACGCGGCGGGCGTGGCCCCGCCCGGCACCTCCCTGCCGATCCTCGTCCAGATCGCCCGCGTGGAGGAATACCGCTACATCGCCGAGGCCGCGAAGGGCCGCGGCCCGGTGCGCGGCTTCGACCAGCACTGGAAACACGAACTCGCGGTGACGGAACTGCGCCGCACCTACGACCGCTGGTTGGGCGGCCGCCCCCCGGGCCCGGTGGCACCGGAGGAGGTCGCGGACCTCAACTACCTCGTGCACGCGGCGTGTTACGCGGGTCAGGCGCAGCTGGCGCGGGAGATCTTCGGACTGCTGGGGAAGCGGGCGGCGTGGGTGCCGTGGGCGTACACGGGGGCGCCGGGGGAGCAGTTCTGCCGGTTCAGGGAGAGCGTGGGAGCGGCTGACGGATGACGGCTGACAGATGACAGATGTCGGCTGACGTTCGACCGATGTCGGACGACGGATGACAACGGTCCGCTGACGACGGACGGGCCCGGCCGGGTCGTGGCTGACCGGCCGGGCCCCTCAGGAGTGGCTCGCGGGAGGCGTCAGACGCCGATGCCCCGGCCGTCCGTGCGCCAGACGGAGACGACCGACGGGCGGACGAGCTTGCCCGGTCCGTCCGGCCACGTCGACGCCGGCTTCTCGACGGACGCGCCGTCGACCTCGCCCGGGTGCTGCACCGCGACGATGACCCGCTTGTCCTGGATGACCGGCCCACAGGTCTCGGCACCGGCCGGGACCGTCAGGAACTGCTTCAGCTCACCGCGCCGCTCGCCGTGCGTGGCGACTCCGAACAGGCCGTCGTGCGAGCCGAGCTGGTTGCCGTCCGTGGAGATCCACAGGTTGCCGTACGGGTCGAAGGCGATGTTGTCGGGGCAGGAGATCGGGCTGACCTTGTCCTTGGGGAAGCCCGCGAAGTACGTCGCCGGGTCGTTCGGGTCGCCGGCGACCAGGAACAGGCGCCAGGCGAAGCCGTCGCTCGCCGGGTCGTCCCAGTGCTCGGCGAGCTCCAGGACCTGGCCGTGCTTGTTGGCGTTACGCGGGTTGGCCTCGTCGGCGGGGGCGTAGCCGGCCTTGCCGCGGTTGGAGTTGTTGGTGAGCGCGACGTACACCCGGCCGGTGCGCGGCGACGGCTCGACGTCCTCGGGGCGGTCCATCTTGGTGGCGCCGACCTTGTCACCGGCGAGGCGGGTGAAGACGTACACCTCCTCGGCGGTCATACCGGGCACGTGCGAGACATCGCCGGTGGCGAGCGGGATCCACTGACCGCTGCCGTCGAACTCGCCGTCGTTGGGGAGCTTGCCCGTGCCGTCGACCTCGGCCGGCGAGTCGCCGGTCAGCTTGGCGACGTACAGCGTGCCCTCGTCCAGGAGCGTGAGGTTGTGCTCGCGGGCGGCGCGGCTCTTGCCCTTCTTCATCCGCTTCGAGGAGACGAACTTGTAGAAGTAGTCGAATCGCTCGTCGTCACCCATGTAGATGACCGGACGGCCGTCCTCGGTCAGCCGCGGCTGCGCGGCCTCGTGCTTGAAGCGGCCGAGCGCGGTGCGCTTACGGGGCGTGGAGTCCGGGTCGTACGGGTCGAGCTCGACGACCCAGCCGAAGCGGTTGGGCTCGTTGGGCTCCTGCGCCACGTCGAACCGCTTGTCGAACCGCTCCCACTTGCGCTCGGACGCGGCGCCGGTGACGCCGTACCGTTTGAGGCGCGCGGCCTGGACCGGGTCGGTGACGCCGCCGCCGTTGGCGAAGTACTGGTTGAAGTTCTCCTCGCCGTGGAGCGTGGTGCCCCACGGGGTGGTGCCGCCGGCGCAGTTGTTGAGGGTGCCGAGCACCTTCGTGCCGCTCGGGTCCACTGAGGTCTTCAGCAGGTCGCTGCCGGCGGCCGGGCCGGTGAGCTTGAACTCGCTGGTGGTGTGGAGGCGGCGGTTGAGCTGGTGGCGGGTGACGGCGGTGAGCTTGCCGCTGCGGTGGTCCTCCTGCACGACGACGACCGACAGACCGTGCGCGGCCCAGGCGATCTCGACCTGCTCGCGGGTCGGGTTCTCGGGGTCGTAGCCCTTGAACATCAGGATTTCGTCGGTGTACTCGTGGTTCGCGACCATGAGCTGCTGGCGCTCGTAGGCGCCGCCGAGCGGGAGCAGGCTGATGAAGTCGTTGTTGTAGCCGAACTGCCCGGCCTGCGCCTTCGCGGTCTGCTTGTCGGCGTTGAACGCCGGGGCGCCACGGAGGATGGGCTCGCCCCAGCGGATGACGACGTTCTGGGCGTAGCCCTCGGGGACGGTGACCTTGTCGTCCTTGTTCGGGGCGACGGGCGCGAAGCGCAGACCACGGGCGCCGTCGGCCTTGCCGGCGGCGGCCGGCGCGGCGCCGAGGCCCTCGGCCGGGGCGGCGACGGCGGGCGAGCCGCCCTGCGCGACGACGGCACCACCGGCGGCGGCCGCGACGGTGACGACGGCGGCGGCGCGCATCATGGAGCGGCGCGAGTAGGCGGAAGCTATGACGTCACCGACGTACTCGTTGTCGCTGGTGTTGGGCACCTCGTGGAAGCAGGCGTCGCCGCAGCGGAAACGGCAGGTCAGGGCGGATCGCCCGCCCGCGTGTGAGGGATTGCTCAGCAGCGGCAGCAGTTTGCGCACTTGGTCCTCCTCAGGCGCAGCCCGCGCCCACATGGTGCCGACATGGTGTCGGGATTCCGTCCGGCGGTGACGTTATGTGCACACATCTGCTCAACGGAGGCGTGGGAATGAACGGCTGATGAATCCGGAGCGACCGGGGCGGGGTTGACACGGCGGCGGCGCGCCGAAGGCCGCTGTTCGGCGACTCACCGGGCGACTCACGGGGCCGCTAACCTTACGTGTCCGCCCTGGCCAGGGATGATTCCTACCAGTACGGACATACACGGCACCCAACTCATGCGAAAGGCCTCGCCCATGGGCATTCGGAGCTTGCTGCGCAAGGTGTTTGGACGCGACCGTGCGGAGCGTAACGAGTCGGCGGCAGCCTCCGTCCCGCCCCAGACGGAACGCACCACCCAGGAACCCTCCCCCGTCGCGTCCGCCCCGGCGACCGCGTCCGCGTCCGCCTCCGCCTCCACCTCCGGCTCTGCCGAGGCCACGGCCGCGGAACCCTCGGCCCCCTCGGCCACCTCAGTCCCCTCGGCCCCCTCGGTCTCGGATCCGGTGGTCCCGGCCCAGGCCCAGACCCAGGTCGAAAGGACAGCGGCGGATCTGGTGGCGGCGTCCTTCGACAACCCCAAGCCGCGTACGGCGACGGTGCCGCCGGCCCGCGAGGAGTCGGTCCCGGAGGGTACGGGCCCGGTAACCGCCGCCGCGGAGAAGCCGGTTGAACCGGAGTCCGCTCCGGAGCCGGAGCCGGAGCCGGAGCCGGTCGTGGCGGAGGTGGCCCCCGAGCCCGAGCCCGCACCGGAGCCGGTCGCCGAGCCGGTCGCCGAGCCGGAACCGGTCGTGGCCGAGGTCGAGCCCGAGCCGCAGCCGGAAGGTTCCGCCTCGGAGCCGGAGCCCGCTCCCCAGCCGGACCCCGCTCCCCAGCCGGAGCCGGAGCCCGAGCCGGAGCCCGAGCCCGTCGCGGCGGAGGTGACCCCCGAGCCCGCCCCCGAGCCCGAGCCCGCCCCCGAGCCTGAGCCGGTCGCCGCAGCCACGGACCCCGTCCCCACCGCTCCCACCCCCACCGCTCCCGCCCCCAAGCCCGCCCTCCCGCTCACCCGCGTGAAGGCCCGGGCGCCGCAGCTCGTGGACGCGTACAAGGCAGCCGGGGCCGTGCTCAAGAAGCAGGAGCTCGTCGGCGCCCGTGCGGCCGTGTATCTGGTCCTCGACCGGTCGCTGTCCATGCGTGGCTACTACAAGGACGGCACCGTCCAGCGCCTCGCCGAGCAGACCCTCGCGCTCGCCGCGCACCTGGACGAGGAGGCCACCGTCCAGGTCGTCTTCTTCTCGACCGAGATCGACGGCACCGGCGAGCTGACCCTCGACACGATCGAGGGCCGGATCGAGGAGCTGCACGGCTCGCTCGGCCGGATGGGCCGGACGAACTACGACCGCGCCATCGAAGAGGTCCTGGCGCGGCACGAGAAGGCCGGCGGCGACCGGCCCGCGTTCGTCGTGTTCCAGACCGACGGCGCGCCGGAGTCGAAGACGGCCGCGACGCAGGCCCTCGCGGCCGCCGCCGAGAAGCCGGTGTACTGGCAGTTCGTGGCGTTCGGCGAGGAGGACGCGAAGGCGTTCGACTACCTGCGCAAGCTGGCCGTCGACCACGCCGGCTTCCACCACGCGGGACCGGCGCCCGCCGAGACGCCGCACCCGGCGTTCTTCCGGGGCCTGCTCGCCTCGTACCAGCCCCAGGGCCAGTCCGGGGACGCGGCGCAGGGCTAGCCGGTCAGGTCACCGGCAGGGTGACGGTGACGGCGAGCCCGCCCCCGCCGGGGCCGGGCTCGGCCGTCACCGTGCCGCCGTGGGCGACGGTGATCGAGCGGACGATGGAGAGCCCGAGCCCCGCGCCCGGCCCCATCCGGTCGCGGCCCTCGCCCCGCCGGAACGGTTCGAAAAGGATGGGTATGTCCTCGGCGCGTACCTCGGGTCCGGTGTTGGCGACGACCAGCTGACCGCCGCAGACGGTGACCCGTACGAAGCCGTCCGGGACGTTGTACGCGACGGCGTTGGCGAGCAGGTTCCGTACGAGCTGGGCGAGGAGCAGCCGGTTGCCCCGTACGGGCGCGCCGGTGGCGCCCGCCGGGTCGGCGCTGTCGGCGTCGAAGGCCACTCCGTGCCGCCGGCACTCCTCGGCGACGACGTCGGCGAGATCGACGTCCTCCCGTTCCTCCAGGCCGCGCTCGCTGCGGGCGAGCACCAGCAGCCCGTCGATGAGCCGCTCGCTGCGCCGGTTGCTGTCGAGGAGGAGCTGCTTCGTGGCGGCGAGCTCCTCGGCGGTGGCGGTCTCGTCCAGTCCGACCTGGATGGCGGTGCGCTGGGTGGCCAGCGGGGTGCGCAGCTCGTGGGAGGCGTTGGCGATGAACCGCCGCTGGCTGTCGAAGGCAGTCTCGAGGCGGCCGAGGAGCGCGTCGATGGTGTCGCCGAGGTGCTTCAGCTCGTCGTCGGGGCCGACGGCGGCGATCCTCTCGTGCAGGTTCCGCTCGGACAGGCGGCGGGCGCGGGCGGTCATCTCGTGGACGGGCCGCAGGACCCGCCCGGCGGTCCACCAGCCGACGGCGACCGCGCACAGGGCGGTGGCGAGCAGGGCGAAGCCGGACCAGATCAGCATCTGCTGCCCGGCGGCGTCCTGGACGGTGTCGGTGAGCTCGACCACGGAGAAGCCCCCGTAGGTCCCGTCGCCGTACAGGTCGTACGACTGACCGGCCGCGGGCGCGCGCAGCGCCGGTACGGCCTCGGAGCGGATCTGGGCGACGCGGTTCTGCGTACCGGCGCGGGAGAGCAGGTTGACGACACCGAGCAGGCAGGTGCCGAGGACGAGGAAGACGCCCCCGAAGACGAGGGCGATCCGGGTGCGGATGGTGGAGCCGGGGCCGATCACAGGGCGTACCCCACGCCCTGGACGGTACGGATGAGGGCGGGCTCGCCGAGTTTGCCGCGCAGCTTGCTCATGCAGACGCGTACGGCGCCGGTGAAGGGGTCGGCGTGGGCGTCCCAGGCCCGTTCGAGGAGCTCCTCGGCGGAGACGGTGCCGCCGTCGGCCTCCAGCAGGATCTGCAGCACGGAGAATTCCTTGGGGGAGAGGTCGAGGTCGCGGCCGTCGCGGGTGGCGGTGCGGCGGACGGTGTCGAGGCATACGCCGGACTTTTCGAGCAGGGGCGGTACGGGGCGGGCGCTGCGGCGGCGCAGGGCGCGTACGCGGGAGACGAGCTCGGGGAAGTCGAAGGGTTTGCCGAGGTAGTCGTCGGCGCCGAGGTCGAGGCCTTCGACGCGGTCGTCGAGGGAGGCGGAGGCGGTGAGCATGAGGATGCGGGTGCGGGAGGCGTCGGCGACGAGGTGGCGGGCGACGTCGTCGCCGTGGACGCGGGGCAGGTCGCGGTCGAGGACGACGACGTCGTAGTCGTAAAGGCCGAGGTAGGCGAGGGCGGCGTCGCCGCTGTAGACGGTGTCGACGGCGAACCCGGCGCGGCGCAGCCCGGTGGCGACGAGCTCGGCGAGGTCCTTTTCGTCCTCGGCCACCAGTACCCGCATGATCGTCTCTTCCTCGTTGCTCTGTGCCTCGTTCATGGCCCCCGCCTCTCCCCAGGATGCGTCTTTCTACGGAGGAGGTTGTTTCGCGAACCTCTCCGAACCCCTCCGGGGCTCTCCGGGGCTCTGCGGGGTGTCCGCGGACGGAAACGCGGGTGAGTGGATCTTCGGCGGGCCGTTAGGATTTCGACCATGGCGGCCACTGGATCCGAGAAGCAGGGGGCGAACGGCGTGAAGTCTTTCTACGTGTCGACCCCCATTTACTACGTCAACGACGCTCCTCACCTGGGCCACGCCTATACGACCGTCGCAGGCGACGTGCTCACGCGCTGGCACCGTCAGCGTGGCGAGAAGGTGTGGTACCTCACCGGCACGGACGAGCACGGTCAGAAGATCATGCGCACCGCGGAGGCGAACGGCGTCAGCCCGCAGGAGTGGTGCGACAAGCTCGTCGAGGAGGCGTGGAAGCCCCTCTGGGAGCACCTGAACATCGCGAACGACGACTTCATCCGGACGACGGAGAAGCGGCACACGGACCGTGTGCAGGAGTTCGTGCAGGACCTGTACGACAAGGGTGAGATCTACAAGGGCGGGTACGAGGGCCCGTACTGCGTGGGCTGTGAGGAGTACAAGCTCCCCGGTGATCTGATCGAGGACGAGCAGGGTGTGAAGCTCTGCCCGGTCCACAAGAAGCCGGTGGAGATCCTCAAGGAGGAGAACTACTTCTTCAAGCTGAGCGAGTACGGCCCGAAGCTGCTCGAGTTCTACGAGGCGAACCCGGGCTTCATCCAGCCGGAGTCGGCGCGTAACGAGGTGCTGAACTTCGTCCGGCAGGGTCTTGAGGACCTGTCGATCTCGCGCTCGACGTTCGACTGGGGCGTCCCGGTGCCGTGGGACGAGAAGCACGTCATCTACGTGTGGGTCGACGCGCTGCTGAACTACGCGACGGCGGTCGGCTACAACGAGAACCCGGAGAAGTTCGACGAGACCTTCCCGGCCAACGTCCACCTCATCGGCAAGGACATCCTGCGCTTCCACGCGGTGATCTGGCCGGCGATGCTGATGGCGCAGGGCCTGCCGGTGCCGGGCAAGGTGGCGGCGAACGGCTGGCTGATGGTCGGCGGCGAGAAGATGTCGAAGTCGAACCTGACGGGCATCAAGCCGCAGGACCTGACCTCGCACTTCGGCGTGGACGCGTACCGCTGGTACTTCCTGCGCGCGATCGCGTTCGGCCAGGACGGCTCGTTCTCGTGGGAGGACTTCACCGCCCGCTACACCAGCGAGCTCGCGAACGACTACGGCAACCTGGCGTCGCGGGTCGCGGCGATGGTCGGCAAGTACTTCGACGGCACGCTGCCGGCGGCGAGCGCCGCGGGCGACGCGGAGAAGGCGATCGCCGAGGGCATGGCGAAGGCCGTGACGGAGGCGGACCGGAAGATCGGCGAGGAGCTGGACTTCCAGGGCGGCATCCTGGCGATCTTCGACTTCGTGAAGCAGGTCAACGGCTACATCACGGAGCAGGAGCCGTGGAAGGTCGCCAAGGACGACTCGGAGGAGGGCCGCGCCCGCCTGGCGACGATCCTCTACACGGCGGCCGAGTCGCTGCGCGCGGTGGCGGTCCTGCTGAACCCGATCATGCCGGAGACCTCCCAGAAGCTCTGGAACTCCCTCGGCGCGGAAACCACTGCCCTGGGCCCCCTCTCGTCCCAGCGCATCCAGGACACGGGCACCTGGGGCCAGCTCCCGCCGGGCGCGACGGTGACGAAGGGCGCGGTGCTGTTCCCGCGCCTGGAGGAGCCGAAGAAGGACCAGTAGCCCGTACGGCGAGGAAGACGAAGAAGGGGCCCGGGATCAGGACGATCCCGGGCCTTTTCGTCGCACGGCACGACCCGGACGCCGACCTGCCGTCTGGTCAGGCGTCGGCGCGCGCCAGCCGCGTGGCCACCGACTGGAACCAGGCGCCGTACGAGAAGGGTTCCGGTGGGGTCACCTCCATGCCGAGTTCAGCGGCACCGAGGGCGTAGTCGGACTCGTCGAGGGGCAGGGCGAGGAGTTCGTTCAGCTCACCGCAGAGTCGGGCGGTCAGCTGGGGGTGGGTGGTGGCGAGGTAGTCGGCGAGGGCGGCGTCGTGGTTGGGGAACTCGTCCACGATGTCCTGGGAGAACCAGCCGCCCAGCAGCTGGGCCGTCTCCGGGAAGCGGGCGTGCCACTCCCAGTGGGTCTGCGGGCCGGACAAGGGCGCGGGAGCCTCGCCGGTCTCGATGCTCTGCTTGAGGTGGTCGGCGACCACCAGCAACCATTCCTGGATCGCGGACTCGGGCCGGCCGGTGTCCGGGACGGAGTAGAACTCGCCCAGGCTCAGGCGCAGCCGGCCCGGCGGGTTACGGCTGTACTCACGCAGCTGACGCTCCGCCTCGGCTATGGCCCAGGGGCGCGTGTGCCAGGTGTGGCGCAGGTGGGCGGCGAGGGCGACGCTGCGCTTCTCGGGGCTGTCGTCGGCAGCCTGGCCGAGGTAGGCGCGCATCACCTGGTCGAGCTCGCCGTAGCGGCGGTCGTGTTCGAGGGGCTTCATGGACACGGTCGCGGGGCCTCTACAGGTAGAACGGGAGGGTGGTCTGAACGACGAATCCGTGTGGACTGGCCGGCTCACGGCGCAGCACGACGCGGGCCGCCCGGACGTCGACGGGCTCCCGCCCCGCGAGCATCATCGCCTCCAGCAACACCCGGCCGACGGGCTCCGCACGGGACGGCCAGGCCGCCTCGATGGTGAGACGCGCACGGGTGCCCTGGGCGAGCCACCGGTGGATGACCTGCTCGTTGGCGGTCACGACCTGCTGGGTGGCCCATTGGGCGGTTTCCCGGTCGGCCATTCTCTCGTGGGGCTCAGTACTCGGGTGCGAAGGTCCAGAACAGCCCGACCTCGTCGTGGGAGACGACGACGAGACCGACGTCCTCGTTGTAGACGGTCATCGAGTGCCAGGAGCGGAGGGTGGAGCTGTAGTTCGGGTGCCGGTCGCGGCGGGCCTCCCCCACGTTGGTGCGGTAGGTGGCGTCGGGGCCGAAGCGGGACAGCAGGGTCCGGGCCATCGCCAGGAGCTCGTCGGCGCTCTCGTCGAACTCGATGAGGGACCCCGGCAGCATGCAGCCGGGCGAGGTCATTGCGATCAGCTGCTCGGCGGCTGCGTCCGGGGTGATCTCGTGGAGGAGCTCGGAGATCGCCTCGGGGGACAGAGGGAGGAAGGGGTAGGGCGGTTCCTCCCCGCCCTGGTCGGCGTAGCCGGCGGGGCAGTCGTCCCGCACCGGCCAGCCCCGCGGGTCCTCGCTCCTGCGTCCCATGACCGCCAGGACGTCGAGGGGCCAGTCCTCACCTGTCCGCCGTCCGGTGGCGACGTACGCGAACGTCCCGTCGTACAGCTTCTCTGTGATGGTCGCCCAGGCCTGCTGAGCCAGGGTCATCTGCTTCCTCATTCGTGCCTCAGAGCGTATCCGGCAGCCGCTCGTGGGGTCGTTGCGCAGCCGCTGTGCGAGCTGTTCGTCGGTCTTGCCCACGTGCTTGTCGAGCGTGTGGCCGTTGTTGAGCCACTCGTTGCTGGCCAGGTCGATGGTGTAGTGGCCCTGGGCGTCTTCCTTGATCCAGGCCCCGCTGAGACGGCACTGTACCCCCGAGCAGATCGTGCGCTTTGTTGAGGAGGCACACCGACGTGCTGGATGACGCGCCCGACAAGGCGTTCCTGAGTATCGAACACATCGAGTCCGTGACGGCGGGCGCGCCTGTCGGTGCGGACCGCGTGGCCGTGTGCGTGGTCTGCTGCGTCGAAGGGACTGCCCGCCTGGGCATGGTGTTTCATCACGTCGGCCCCGCGGATGCGGCGGGCACGGCCGCACCGTCGTTCCTGCTGACCGCCATCGAGTGGTATGGCAAGCAGGTTGAGCAACTGGACACCGTTCACTCCGCCAAGGTGACGCTTTTGGGAACGGGAATGGAGACGCTGGCCAAGCGCGATGTCCTGACCTCGGCACCGCGGTCTGATTGAACCTCCGCTCAGGTGTGCCGAGAAGGCCGGCGAGGCCCACGTCTCAGGTGCGGACCCAGTCCTTCAGGGGTTCCGTGTCCAGGTCCATGCCCACCCAGCGGGAGCACTACGACTACCTGGTGGGTGAGTACTTCTACATCCCGAGCCCAGCTGCGCACGTCCACAACCCGCACACGTGGAGCGACCCACTCGGATGGGGTCGGTGCCCTCGGGACCCAAATGTCGTCTTTTCAGGAGCGTCGACTCAGTCCTCGGACCGTACGAGCTGTGTGGCAACCGACTGAAACCAGGCCCCGTACGAGAACGGTTCCGGCGGGCCCACCTCCATGCCGAGTTCGGCGGCGGCGAGGGCGTAGTCGGACTCGCCGAGGGGGAGCGCGACCAGTTCGTGGAGTTCGCCGGCGAGGCGGGCGATGAGCTGCGGGTCGGTGGTGGCGGTGTAGTCGGCAAGTGCGGCCTCGTGGTCGGCGAACTCGTCGACGATGTCCTGGGAGAACCAGCCTCCGAGCAACTGCGCGGTCTCGGGGAAACGGGCGTGCCATTCCCAGTGGGTGCGCGGGATCGAGGGCCGTGGTGCCTCGCCGCTCTCGATGCTCTGCTTGAGGTGATCGGCGAGGACGACGAGCCATTCCTGGACGGCGGCCTCCGGAATGCCGGTGTCAGGGACGGCGTAGAACTCGCCGAGGCTCAGGCGCAGCCGCCCTGGGGGGTTGCGGCTGTACTCGCGCAGCTGACGCTCCGCCTCGGCGATGGCCCAGGGGCGGGTGTGCCAGGTATGGCGGAGGTAGGCGTCGAGAGCGGCGCTGCGCCTCTCCGGGGTGTCGTCGGCGGGCTGCCCGAGGTAGGCGCGCATCACCTGGTCGAGCTCGCCGTAGCGGCGGTCGTGTTCGAGGGGCTTCATGGACACGGTCGCTGGGCCTCTACAGGTAGAACGGGACGGTGGTCTGGACGACGAAACCGTGTGGACTGGCCGGTTCGCGGCGCAGCACGACGCGGGCCGCGCGCACGTCGACGGGCTCCCGCCCGGCGAGCAGCATGGCCTCCAGCAGCACCCGTCCGACGGGCTCCTCCCGGGCGGGCCAGGCGGCCTCGATGGTGAGCCGCGCCCGGGTGCCCTGGGCGAGCCACCGGTGGATGACCTGCTCGTTGGCGGTCACCACGGCCTGGGTGGCCCACTGGGCGGTCTCCCGGTCGGGGTAGGTGGCGGATCGGGTCAGCATCGTCACATTCTCTCGTAGGGCTCAGTAGTCGGCGAAGGTCCAGAAGATTCCGACTTCGGCTTCGGAGAGGACGACGAGACCCCTTTCGTCGGAATAAACGGTCGTCAACGTCCAGCCGTAGTGTTTTGAAGAATAGTCCGGATTCCTGTCGTTGTATGCCGCGTATGCAGTGGTGAGACAGAGGGGGTGAGGGCCGAATCGGGAAAGGACGGCGTCCGCCTTCTCCAGTGCCTCGTCCAGGCTCCCTCTCAACTGCCGAAGAGCACGGGGCAATGTGCAGGATTCATCGGCCATGGCGACCAACTGCTGCGCGGCGGCCGCCCGGTCGATCTCGAAGAGGCCTGTCGCCAGCCTCTCCACCGTCGGCGGAAGGAAGGGAAAGGCCGCATCATTTTCCTCACCGTCGTCGTGCGCATGGTCGTCCAGCCCGAGCCACCCCCGCGGATCCCCCACCGACCGGCTCATGAGAGCCAGGACATCGAACCGCCAATCCTCGTGCCGACGCGGACCGACGGCCATGTAGGCGAACGAATCCTCGTGCAAGTACCGAAGGGCACTTTCCCAAGCAGCCTGATCGACAGACATCTACAAGGCCTTTCTCAAGGTGCCGGCATGGAGGTGAGAACCGTGAACTTCGGATCGAGGTGAGGGGTGTACTTGAGCCTGGTCTCGATGAACTTCACCTCCTCCACCTTGGCGTTCATACCGTAATTCTGATATCCCCGCCTCGGGACGGGCGGATCGCTGTTGTCCTTCTTGGTCACGCTGGTGCCGCTCACCTCGTCGTTCGGTGCCTTGGATCTGAAGATCTCAGTGGCCCCGGGGTCCGGCGGGGGCGGCCCGGTAAGCCATGCCTTGATAGCAGCGGAGTTGTCGTTGAGGGTGTGCTGAGTGAGCTGCTGCGCCCGCTGGTACGTCGGGAAGGACGAGGATCCGCTGATCGCCGGCTTCCCGTGAGGCCAGGTCGGGGTGAAGTGTTCGTGGTTCCGCTGCTGGTCGCGCAGCCGCTGTTTGAGCTGATCGTCCGTCTTGCCCACGTGCTTGTCGAGCGTGTGGCCGTTGTTCAGCCACTCGTTACTCGCCAGGTCGAGGGTGTAGTTGCCGTTGGCGTCTTCCTTGATCCACCGTTGCGGGGTCTTGAACTCGTCCAGTGCCCGGGCCCCGTACCCCCGCGCACGTGCCACACCCGCCTGATACGTGGGAGCGCTGAGGTACGCCTCGTTCAGCGCGTCCATCAGGGCCCTCACTCGGGTCGTCAGACCGTCCAAGGTGCTGGTGTAGGTGTCGACGATCCGGTTGAGCTCGGCGGTGTCCAGCTTGAGGACGGTCTTGACGTCGAACTCGGCCACGAGACCGACTCCCTTGACCGCGCCCTTCGCGACGGTCTTCACCAGGCCCCCGACGTCTTTCATGCCGACGCCGTCCTTCAGGTTCAGGTCCTTGTCGACCATATCCTTGAGGGCCTTCTTCATGGCCTCGACTAGCTCGTCCCAGACTTCCTCGTTGAGCTTCACCGCGGCCTTGGCGTACTCCTTGAGGATCTTGCTGATCGCCTCGGCGGTGGTGAACAGGACGGAGAACACTGGCTGGCTGCCAGTAGGCCGCTTCGGTGTGCCAGGGGTGTTCGTCTGCTGCCGCCACTGGTGGCCGAACCGCTGGTGCCCCCAGTCCGTGGCGCCCCAGATGGCGCTGCAGAAGACCTGCATGGCTTCTGCCCAGTCGGCCTGCTGGGCATTGGTGAGGGGACTGAGCGCCCCGGACAGTTCGCTGGAGACGGTGCTGAGCGTGGTGAGGGTCTGGGACCAGCTCTGGCTCAGGGAGTGGAGGTAGTGCTGCTGCGGAAAGGGATAGACGTCCGCGACCTTGCCAACCCGGAACACGTTCTTGAACACCGGTTGGAGCGCGGCGCGCACCGGCGGCGAGATGTTCTCCAGCAGCGAGCGGAGGATGTCGTCGCCGCCGTCGTTGTCGCCCCACTTGAGGTCGGGGACGGTGCCGAGGGACGGAGGCTTGTCGATGACGTTGCCCGGGGGCGGCTTCTGCTCCGCGGTCTTACCGGGCTTCGGGTTGGCCGCCGCGTCCGCCTTCGAGTAGGCATTGGCCGTCTCGGTGAAGCCGACGGCGACGCCACCGGTACTGGCGACGGACTTGGCCCACACCTCCAGCCACCGGTTGGCGACCTTTTGGTATTCGACCGAGAACTCACGGGCGTCGGTGCCCGCGCCACCCGCGTCCGGGTACTTCTGGAGCCCAGTCAGCAGGTCCTTGACGCCGTTCATGAGGGCGGTCTGCTGGTGGGCGACCTGACCTGAGGCGCGCCACAGGTGGCTCGGTCTGACGTCGATGTTCCCGCTGCCTCCGGGCTGCTGCGTCGACGGGGACCCGGGGGTGGGGCCGGCCATCAGGCGCCGCCTCCCCAACCCTGGAGGACAGAGCGGTTGGCCGCCTCGTAGTTGAGGTGACCGTTCACGACCACCTCGTGGAGCCAGGCCTGGGCCGCCCGCAGGTCCTGCGCGGAGCGGTCCCAACTGTCGAGCTCGTCGATGAAGGCCTCGCGGGCTTCCCCGTCCCAGCTCAGCACGGCCTTCTCGGTACGTTTGTACAGCAGGTCCAGCTTCTCGTTCAGCGTGCGCAGGATGTCCTCCAGCTCGCCCGAAAGGCGCTGGAGCGTGGAGAAGTTGACGGCGATGTGGTCGTCTTCCGACATGGCGTTGCTGTTTCCCCGTGAAATCTAGACGTCCAGGATGCGGCTCTGCGGCTGCGCGGGCGCGGATCCCGGGGGCGGCTCCGACCAGGCTCGGGCGGTTGCCGAGACATCGGCACCGTCCTGCAGCTTGCTGATCCGCCCCAGCGTCTCCAGCTCCTGCTCGGTGAAGCCGTCACGACTGAGCCGCGTCGCCTCCTCCAGCAGCACGAGGATGTTCCGGATCCGTACGGCGTCCTCCGCCACACCCCGGTGGAGGCTGCGGTAGGCCGTCGCCGCGGGGCCCTGCCAACCCGCTTCGATGCTGTCCACCACGGCGTCCATCCGTCGCGTCTGCTGCTCCAGATACCTCTGCATGGCATCCATGTCGTCGGCGAGCTTGGACAGCCCGTCCTCCGACACCTCAAGATCAGCGTTCTGCATCTCGGCCCCCCGACCACTGCGCCCATCCCGTACGAACGCGAGTCGTCGAAAGCCTACGCGAACGCTTCGCTTCCGCCGACGGCCCCTGGGCCAGGATCCGTCACCGCCCCAGCGCCCCCGCGTCCCCCATCACCACCACCGGGTGCATCGACGGGTCCAGCCAGCGGAGCAGGGTGCGCATGTGGGGGCGGGTGACTGAGATGCAGCCTTCTGTGGGGCCGTTGTGGTCGACGTGGAGCCAGATGCCGCCGCCGCGCTTGGGGCCCAGGGGGCGGGTCCAGTCCAGGGGGGTGCGGCCTGGGCGGCGGTTGTAGTTGATGGCAACCACGTAGTCGAAGGAGCCCGCCAGGGGCTCACCCAGGGAGCCCGTGCCGCGGGCGGTGAAGGCGCGGCCCTGGTCGTAGGGGAGGCGGGTGCCCGGGTCCGGGAGGAGGCCGCCCGCGTCCGTGAGGCCGAAGACGCCGATCGGGGAGCGCTTGTCGCCCTGGATGTGGTGGTCCGTCCAGCCCTTGAGCGCGTTGTGGGCCTGCCACGGGGTGCCCACCGGCGACCAGCCGGTGGCCGGGTCGCGGACGTAGCGGACCACCGTGGAGCGGGACGAGTCCGGGCCCGCGCCCGTGACGACCACCGCCTGGCGGGCCGTCGCCGGGATCGCGGCGCGGGTCGCCGGGCCCAGCCCCGGGATCTCGCGCGGCGGCGCCGGGGCCGGCCGGGGCGACTCCGCCTTGGCGTCCGCCGCCTGCTGGGTGGTCGTACGCGGCTCGGGCGCCGAAGCCGGCGGCGCCGAACAGCCCACCGCGAGCAGTAGTCCCGCGGCCGCCGCCCCGCACAGGGAGCCTCGCAGGGGTCGGAGTACGGCCATGTCAGTGCCCTTCCTTGAGGTGTGAGGTGTCGTACGCCGCCGTGGCGAGGATCTGCCGGATCTCCTCCAGCCGCCGGTCGCCGTCCCGGCCGAGGCACACGGTCACGACGAGCACCGAGCCCGTCCCGGCCGCCTCGGGTGCGTCGAGGAGCGTTTGGTACTCATGGCTGCCGTCGAGCGCGCGGCAGGAAGCGCTCAGAGAGGTACGGTCCGGGCTCTGGCCCGGCCGGGGCGTGGGGCGCAGGGCCGGCTGCGCGCCGATCCGCAGGACCAGCAGCGCCCCGTCCGCGTCGAGCCGTTCCAGCGGCGGGCAGAACACGCCGGGCGCGGTCCGGCACGTCTTCTCGTACGGGGTGAGCCGCTGCGGGCCCGCGAAACCGGTCGCCCCGGCCTTCAGCCCGTACCAGCCCCGCGGCAGCCGCAGCGTCAGCCCGGCCAGCTCCGGATAGCGCACGGTCCGGTCGAGCGGCACGGGGGCCGGCGACGCGGGCCGCAGCTCCGGCGGCCGTACGGGCTCCGGCCGCAGTACGCCCCCCGCCAGCAGTACGCCCGCCACCGCCACCGCGCCGCCCGCCACCGCGGCCCGCGCCCGCCGCCGCCTTACGACCCGCTCCCGCACCCGACGCATCCGGCCCTCGGGCGCGGCGAGCTCCGGCACCGCCCGTTCCAGCAGCGCCCTCAGCCCGGCCTCCTGAGCTTCCTGTTCCTGATCAGTCACAGGTCACAGCGCTCCTTCGCGGGCTCCGGCAGCACGGCCCGCAGGGTGCGCAGCGCCTTCGCGGCCTGGCTCTTGACCGTGCCGGGGGAGCAGCCGAGCGTCGCCGCCGTCTCCTCGACGCTCAGGTCCTCGAAGTAGCGCAGCACCACGACGGCCCGCTGCCGGGGCGGCAGCAGCCGTACCGCGGCGCCCAGCGTCTGGCCCAGGTCCACGTCCTCGTACGCGTCGGCCGGCACCGCCCGCTCCGGGAGTACGCCGTGCGGGACCTCGCCCCGCCAGCGCCGCCGCCACCAGGACGTGTGGGTGTGGACGAGGGCCCTGCGCACATACGCCTCGGGGTGATCGGCCGCGATCCGGGGCCACTTGGGCCACACCTTGGCCAGGACCGTCTGGAGCAGGTCCTCGGCGAGGTGCGCGTCGCCGGTGAGCAGCCACGCCATCCGCAGCAGCCTGGGGCCGCGCGCGGCGACGAATTCCTCGAAGTCGCCGTGGTCGGGCCGCCCGCCGCGCATCCGTCTCCGTCCCCGTCCGTCGCCGTCTCCGCCGCCGGTCTTCCCGGCGCTCCCGTAGGTGTTCCACACCAGTGGAACGCGTTGGCCTGCCGAACGGGTTGCCCTGCCGTCGTTTTCAGGTCGGTTGCAGGACAGGAGGGAGAGCGAAGAAGAGGGCGGGCAGCAGAAAGGGCCCCGGAACCTTACGGTTCCAGGGCCCTTCCCCACACTGACCTACCGGCCCGCCTCCGGGTGGACCGACTCGCTGATCGGGCGGTCCTCCGCCGGCTTCTCCTTCGTGACCGGCTTGCGCAGCTGGATGTTCAGCTCGCGCAGCCGCGCCTCGTCCAGCTCCGTCGGCGCGCCCATCAGCAGGTCCTGCGCGTTGCCGTTCAGCGGGAACGCGATGGTCTCGCGGATGTTCGGCTCGTCGGCCAGGAGCATGACGATACGGTCGACGCCCGGGGCGATGCCGCCGTGCGGCGGGGCGCCGTACTCGAATGCGCGCAGCATGCCCGCGAACTCCTGCTCCACGGTCTCCCGGGAGTAGCCGGCGATCTCGAACGCCTTGAACATGACCTCGGGCTCGTGGTTCCGGATCGCGCCGGAGGACAGCTCGACGCCGTTGCACACGATGTCGTACTGCCAGCCGAGGATGTCCAGCGGGTCCTGGGTCTCCAGGGCCTCCAGGCCGCCCTGCGGCATGGAGAACGGGTTGTGCGAGAAGTCGATCTTGCCGGTCTCCTCGTCCCGCTCGTACATCGGGAAGTCGACGATCCAGCAGAAGCGGAAGACGCCGTCCTCGAAGTGGCCGGCCCGCTTCGCGGCCTCGACCCGCACCGCGCCCATGATCTTGGAGACCTCGTCGAACTCGCCCGCGCCGAAGAAGACGGCGTGACCGGCCTCCAGGCCGAGGCGCTCGGTGAGGACCTTGACGTTCTCCTCGGTGAGGAACTTGGCGATCGGGCCGCTCAGCGTGCCGTCCTCGCCGACGCGGACCCAGGCCAGGCCCTTGGCGCCCTGCTCGACGGCGTACTCGCCGAGGCCGTCGAAGAACTTACGGGTCTGCTCGGCGGTGTTCGGGACCGGCAGCGCCCGCACGTGCTTGCCCGCGAACGCCTTGAACTCGGAGCCCTCGAAGATGTCGGTGATGTCGACGAGCTCCAGCTTGGCGCGCAGATCCGGCTTGTCGGAGCCGTACTTGAGCATCGCCTCGCGGAACGGGATCCTCGGGAAGGGCGACGTGACGTGCCGGCCGCCGCCGAACTCCTCGAAGAGCTCGGTCATCAGCTTCTCGATCGGCTGGAAGACGTCCTCCTGCTCGACGAAGCTCATCTCCACGTCGAGCTGGTAGAACTCGCCCGGCGAGCGGTCGGCGCGGGCGTCCTCGTCGCGGAAGCAGGGCGCGATCTGGAAGTAGCGGTCGAAGCCGGAGATCATCAGCAGCTGCTTGAACTGCTGCGGGGCCTGCGGCAGCGCGTAGAACTTGCCCGGGTTGAGACGGGACGGCACGACGAAGTCGCGGGCGCCCTCGGGGGAGGTCGCGGCGAGGATCGGGGTCGCCATCTCGTTGAAGCCGAGCGCGGTCATCTTGTGCCGGATGGCGGAGATGACGGCGGTGCGCAGCATGATGTTGCGGTGCATGCGCTCGCGGCGCAGGTCGAGGAAGCGGTACTCCAGACGACGCTCTTCGTTGACGCCGTCGTCGGCGTTGACGGTGAACGGGATCTGCTTGGCGGCGCCGAGGACCTCGACCTCGCGGGCCTCGATCTCGATCTCGCCGGTGGCGAGCTCGGGGTTGACGTTGTCGGCGCCACGGGAGACGACCTTGCCGTCGACGCGGACGACGGTCTCCTTCGTCAGCTTGTCGAGCACCTCGGCGGCCGGGGTGCCGGGCCGGGCGACGAGCTGCGTGATGCCGTAGTGGTCGCGCAGATCGATGAAGAGGATGCCGCCCAGGTCGCGCCGATTGTGCAGCCAGCCGCTCAGCCGGACGTCGGTGCCGACGTCAGAGGCGCGGAGCTCGCCGCAGGTGTGGGACCTGTACCGATGCATCGTCGTTCATCCAGTCTTCGGTATGGGGGTATGGCTCGACTGGTCAAGGTTACCCGTCCGGCCAAGATCGCTTATCGAATACTCTGCGTACGCGAAGCGGACACAGGCGGTCGAACGGTTGTCGGACACCCTCGGTGGCGACTGATCCGTCAATCTTCTTAAAGTGTGGAAATGCGCACCGAGGACGTGTTGGCCGCGATCGCGACCGGCCTGTGGCGCTGGGACAACGCGACCGGGACCGTCACCCTCGACGCGGAGGCGGCCCGGCTCCTCGGCCTGCCCGCCGAGCCGGCGTCGCTCACCGAGGCGCAGGTGCGCTCCCGTTTCCACCCCGTCGACTGGAACGAGATCGACGGCGTCGTGAACCTCGCCGTCGCCGAGGGCACCCTCGCCGAGGCCCGGCTGCGGATCATGGACACCGACGGGCGGGTCATCCGTACCGTACGCAGCCGCTCCAAGCCCCTGATCGAGGGCGACGACTACAAGCTCGTCGGCACCCTCCAGGAGGTCGCCGAGCCCCAGCCCGGCACCGCCGCCGCCACCCCCATCACCGGAGACTGGCGCCGCTCGCGCGAGGCGTTCCTGCTGGACGCCGGGCGGGCGCTGGCGGAGGCCCGGTCGACGGCGGAGGTCCTGCGGGTGGCGGCGTCGCTGTCGATGCCCGGCTTCTCGCCCGACGGCCTCGCGGTCTTCGGCATGGCGGGCGACCGCCTCACGATCATCGGGCACCACGGACACCACGCCGGCGACGAGGGACCGTTCACCGAGATGTCCCGGGACACCGACTACCCCGCGGCGGAGGTCGTACGGACCGGGCGGGCGATCTATCTGCCCTCGCCGCAGGAGTACCGGCGGCGCTTCCCCGCGGCCTGGCGCCTGGCGGAACGATTCGGCAGGGAGTCCTGGGCCTTCCTCCCCCTCATCGTCGCCGGCCGCACCATGGGCGCCTGGATGGCCGCCTTCAAACACCCCGTCGCCTTCACCCCCGACGAACGCTCCGTCCTCACCACCGTCGCCCGGATGCTCGCCCAGGCCCTCGCCCGCGCCGGTGTCGCCGAGTCCGAACGGGAACTCTCCCTCGGTCTCCAGCGCTCGATGATGCCGGTCCTCGGACCCGCCATCCCGGGCATGTCGATCGCCGCGCGGTACGTACCGACCGGCGGCGGCCTCCAGGTCGGCGGCGACTGGTACGACATGATCCCGCTCCCCGGCGGCGGCTCCCGCGCGGGCGGCGGCCGGGTCGCCCTCGTCATCGGGGACGTCCAGGGCCACGACGTACGCGCCGCGGGCCTCATGGGCCAGCTCCGGATCGCCCTGCGGGCCTACGCCTCCGAGGGCCACCGGCCCGACGCCGTCCTCTCCCGCGCCTCCCGGTTCCTCTACGGCATCACCGACGGCACCGACAGCACCGACGCCTCCGGCGGCCCCCGCTTCGCGACCTGCCTCTACCTGGAGGTCGACCCGGAGACCGGCACCATCGACATCGCCCGCGCCGGACACCCCGACCCGGCGGTCCGGATGGCCGACGGAACGGTCGTCCACCGGCCCACCGCGGGCGGACTGCCCCTCGGCATCGTCCCCGACACCGACTATCCGACGACCCGGCTCACCCTGGAGCCCGGCGAGACGCTGATGATGTGCACCGACGGACTCCTGGAGACCGGCGGGCACGACCTCGACACCGGCTGGGCCCGGATCCGCACCCTCCTCGAAACCCACGACAGCGGCTCGCTCGAAGAACTGGCCGACAGCCTCGTCCAGGCCGTCCACGGCCCCGGCTCGCACCACACGACCGGCCCGCTCGCCGACCGCCGCGAGGACGACATCGCGGTCCTGCTCCTCTCCCGGCTCGGCACCCCGGCCCGCCAGGCTCCGCGCCGCAGCGCCATGACCGTCGCCCAGGCCGAGCCGGAGCGGATCGCGGCGGCCCGGCAGCACGTACGGGAGCTGCTGCACGACTGGACGGACGAGGAGCAGCTCGACGCGGCCGTGCTGATGGTCTCCGAGATGGTCACCAACGTCCTCGTCCACACGGACGGCGACGCGCTGCTCGTCGCGGAGGCGACCGGCGAACGCGGCACCCGCCGGCTGCGGGTCGAGGTCGCCGACGCCAGCGACGAACTGCCGCACCGGCGGCGGCCCGGCGAGATGGCGTCCTCGGGCCGCGGCCTGCTGCTGATGGAGATGCTGGCGCACGCGTGGGGCGTGGACCCCAGGGGCGGGGGCAAGTCGATCTGGTTCGAGCTGTACGAGGACGTGCGGGGGGAGTAGAGCGGCGGAGGACGGGGCTTCCGGGGGCCCCGGGGGGCGTGCGGGGGCGCGGCTGGGCGTGCGGGGGGAGACTGGAGACGTACGGCCGCCGGGGGGACCTCGGAGCGCGCCATGGACATCCACAAGGTCGGCAGCGACACCACCGTCATCGGGGACAGCCTCGACGTACCGGGCATCGGTTTCATCCCCGTCAACGCCTTCGTCCTCCTCGCCACGGAGCCGGTCGTCGTCGACACCGGTCTCTCCCTCTCCGACCGGGACTTCATGGCCGCCCTCGGCTCGGTCATGGACCCCGCCGACGTCCGCTGGATCTGGCTCACCCACCCCGACCGCGACCACACCGGCGGGATCTTCGAGCTGCTCCAGGCCTCCCCCAAATGCCGGATCGTCACCACGTTCCTCGGCGCGGGCATCATGTCCACCGAACGGCCCTTCCCGATGGACCGTGTGTACATGCTCAACCCGGGGCACTCCCTCGACGTCGGCGACCGCACGCTGCACGGCTTCCGGCCGCCGCTGTACGACAGCCCCGCCACCGTCGGCTTCTACGACGACAAGACCCGGATCATGTTCAGCTCCGACTGCTTCGGCGGCCCGATGCCGAACAAGGAGATCGCCGAGGGCGGCCACGCCTCCGACGTGTCGCCCGAGGACCTGCGCGCGGCGCAGCTGCTGTGGGCGACCGTGGACAGTCCGTGGATCCATGTCGTCGACCCGGTGAAATACGTCGCGACGATCGAACCGCTACGGGCGATGGACCCGGAGATCGTGCTCTCCACCCATCTGCCGCCGGCCGTACGGCTCACCGCGATGATGCTCGGCACGATCACGATGGCGCCGGAGTCCGATCCGTGGATCGGGCCGGACCAGCAGGCGCTTGAGCAGATGCTGGCGTCCTTCGAACCGGGTGGGACGCCTGCCGCGCCTGCCTGACCCGTTCCGCCCTCTGTCAGTTGTCATCCGTCATCCGTCATCCGTCGTCTGTCGTCCGTCGTAGTGCCTGCGCAGTTCGCCGAAGACCCCGAACGCGGCGGCCGTCACCGGTACGGCCAGCAGCATGCCGAGGACGCCCGCCACCGACGCCCCGGCCGTGATGGCCAGCATCACCACCGCCGGATGCATCTGCACGGTCCGGCTCTGGATCACGGGCTGGAGGACGTGCCCCTCGATCATCTGCACGGCGAGGACCACGCCGAGCGCCCACAGCGCGATGACGAACCCCCGGTCGGCGAGGGCGACGAGGATCGCGACCGTGCCGGAGATGAAGGCGCCGAGGTACGGGATGTACGCGCCGACGAAGACGAGCGCGCCGAGCCCCACCGCGCCGGGCACCCGCAGGATCAGCAGTCCGATGGTGATGAGGATCGCGTCGATCAGGGCGATGAAGGTCGTGCCGCGCATGAAGCCCTCGACCGCCTCGAAGGCGCGGCGGCACATCGCCTCGGCGGTGGTGGCGGTGGAGCGGGGCATGAGGGAGGCGAGGGTGGCGGTGGCCTTGTCCGAGTCGCGGAGGAAGAAGAAGACCAGCAGCAGGGCGAGGACGGCGATGGCGATCACCTCGCCGACCACGCTGAGCCCGCTGATCACCCCGGACGCGGCCGTCGCGCCGAACCTCGTCAGCAGGTTCTTGGCGTTGTTGGCCAGGTCGTCGAGCGAGGTGCCGGCGGCGCCGAGGTGCTTGGTCAGGTCGTCGGCGGCCTGCCGGAGCGAGGCGAGGATCTGGTCGCCGGTCTCGATGAGGGCGCTGACGACGACGTACGTGGCCCCGCCGACGACGGCGACGACGGCGACGCAGGTGAGCCCGGCGGCGAGCGAGCGGTTCATCCGCAGCCTGATGAGCCGCCGGTGCAGGGGCCCGAGGAGCGCGGTGCCGAGGAGCGCGAGCAGGACGGGGGTGACGGCCGTCTGGAAGGTGATGACGAGCCAGATCCCGACGGCGGCGACCCCGGCGACGAGCAGCACGACGACGCACCAGGCGGCGAGCCGCCGCACGGGCTCGGGGAGGAGGGCGGACGAGGTCGGCACCCCTCCAGCCGATCACGGCGAGGGGGTGTCGGCCCGTGGGGCGCGGCATCCGGGTGACGGACCGTCAGAACCGCGCCCGCCCCCGCCCCGCGCCCCCGCCCGGGCCGGGATCACCCGGCCCAGGCAGGCGTCAGGCGCCCATGCCGTGCACCACGGGGATCGTCCCCAGGCGTCCCTTCTGGAAGTCCTCGAACGCCTTCTGGAGCTCCTCGCGGGTGTTCATCACGAACGGCCCGTAGTGCGCCATCGGCTCCCTGATCGGGCGGCCGCCCAGGAGCACGACCTCAAGGTCGGGCGTGTGCCCGTCCTGCTTCTCGTCGGCCCGTACGGTCAGCGCGCCGCCGGTGCCGAAGACCGCCGTCTGCCCCATGTGGACGGGGCGCCGCTCCGTACCGACCGTGCCGCGCCCGGCCAGGACGTACGCGAGGCCGTTGAAGTCCTCGCGCCACGGCAGGGAGACCTCGGCGCCCGGCCGCAGGGTGGCGTGGATCATCGTGATGGGGGTGTGGGTGATGCCGGGGCCTTCGTGCCCGTCGAGCTCACCGGCGATGACCCGCAGCAGCGCGCCGCCGTCGGGCGAGGTGAGGAGCTGGACCTGGCCGCCGCGGATGTCCTGGTAGCGGGGGTCCATCATCTTGTCGCTCGCGGGGAGGTTCACCCACAGCTGGAGGCCGTGGAAGAGGCCGCCCGACATCACCAGCGCCTCCGGCGGGGCCTCGATGTGGAGGAGTCCGGAGCCGGCGGTCATCCACTGGGTGTCGCCGTTCTGGATGGTTCCGCCGCCGCCGTTGCTGTCCTGGTGGACGAAGGTTCCGTCGAGCAGGTACGTCACGGTCTCGAAGCCGCGGTGCGGGTGCCAGGGGGTGCCCTTGGGCTCGCCCGGCGCGTACTCCACCTCGCCCATCTGGTCCATCATGATGAACGGGTCGAGGTACTGGTAGTTGATCCCGGCGAACGCGCGGCGCACCGGGAAGCCCTCCCCTTCGAATCCGGCCGGCGCCGTGCTCACGGCGAGGACCGGGCGCGCGATCGCGTCGGCGGGCGCGGAGACACGCGGCAGGGTCAGCGGGTTCTCGACGGTTACGGCAGGCATGTCAGGACCTCCATCCTTCGACATCCAGGTTAGTTGAATATCGAACTTCCTGCCACCTGAACGCGGCGACGACCGCTTCCATTCCGCTTCCATCGCGCCACGCGAAGAGCCCGGCCGCATGGCCGGGCTCTGGGGTACAGGCGGAGAGAAGGCGGTGGATCAGCCGTACATACGGCGCATGGCGAAGTCGACCATCTGCTCCACGGCCTTCGCGTCGAAGACCATCCGGTGGTCGCCCTCCATGTCGAGGACGAAGCCGTACCCGGTCGGGAGCAGGTCGATCACCTCGGCGCCGGTGATCACGAAGTACTTGGACTCCTTGCCCGCGTACCGGCGCAGCTCCTTGAGCGTGGTGAACATCGGGATCACCGGGTGCTGGGTGTTGTGCAGCGCCAGGAAGCCGGGGTTGTCGCCGCGCGGGCAGTAGACCTTCGAGGTCGCGAAGATCTGCTGGAAGTCCTCGGCGGCCAGGGACCCGGTCGTGAAGGCGCGCACGGCGTCGGCGAGCGACGGCGGCGACGGCTCGGGGTACAGCGGCTGCTGCCCGTACCCGCCCTGCATACCCTGCATGCCCTGCATCGGCTGCTGCGGGGGCTGGGTGTACTGCTGCTGGGCACCCTGGTTCTGGTCGTAGCCGTACATGCCCCTGAGAGTAGGGGCTACGTCGCCAGGTTCGCGACCCAGACCGCCGCTTCCGACGGCGTCGACGCCACCGGCACGCCCTCCGGGACCGGCGGGCGGCGGACGATCACCACCGGCAGGGACGCCTCCCGGGCCGCGCGCAGTTTGGGGGCGGTCGCCTCGCCGCCGCTGTCCTTCGTGACCAGCACGTCGATGGCGTGCCGGCGCAGGATGTCCCGCTCGCCCTCCAGCGTGAAGGGGCCCCGGTCGAGGAGGACCTCCATCCGGGCCGGGGCCGGCGGCTCGGGGGCGTCCACGCTGCGGACGAGGAACCATGAGGTGCAGGCGGCGAACGCGGCCAGCCCCATACGACCCGTCGTCAGGAACACCCGCTCGCCCAGGGTGTCCACCAGGGAGGCCGCCTCCTCGAGGGACCCGGCCGGGTGCCAGTCGTCGTCCGCCACGGGGGCCCACCCGGGGCGGCGGAGGGCCAGCAGGGGAACATGGGCCTTGTCCGCCGCGTACGCCGCGGAGAAACTGATCGTTCCGGCGAAAGGATGCGTGGCGTCGATGACCGCGTCCACCTGGTGCGCGCGCAGCCACCCGGTCAGGCCCTCCGCACCGCCGAAGCCGCCGATGCGGACCTCGCCCGGCGGCAGCTTCGGCGCGGCGACCCGGCCCGCGAGCGAGCTGGTGACCCGGACGGTCCCGGTGCCCTGCCCGGGCCCGGCCGCGTGCAGCAGCCCGGCCAGGGCGCGGGCCTCGGTCGTGCCTCCGAGGATCAGGACGTGCATCGGGGTTCCTTCATGACAACGGGCGACGGGACGACGGGCGGCGGGACGACGGACGATGGGGCGGCCGCCACCGGCGGTCGCAGCGCCCAACTCAAGCACACCGGGCTGCGGCCCGGCTGGACCACCGGTGCCTGTGCGACGGCGGCGACGACCGCCGCGTACACCGCGCTGCTCACCGGCGACTTCCCGGACCCGGTGACGATCACGCTGCCGAAGGGGCAGACGCCGGCGTTCGCGCTGGCCGTGGAGGGGCTGGCCGAGGGCAGTGCCATGGCCGGGGTGGTCAAGGACGCCGGTGACGACCCGGACGTGACGCATGGCGCGCTGATCAGGGCGACCGTGCGGCCCCTGCCCGCCGGGCAGGGGGTGGTCTTCCGCGCCGGGCCCGGCGTCGGCACGGTCACCCTGCCCGGCCTTCCGCTGGAGGTGGGCGAGCCCGCCGTCAATCCCGTCCCCCGGCAGATGATGCGGGACCACATCGCGCGGGTCGCCGAACGGTACGGCGGCAGCGGCGACGTCGAGATCACGGTCTCCGTCGACCACGGCGAGGAGATCGCCCGGTCCACGTGGAATCCGCGGATCGGCATCCTCGGCGGACTGTCGATCCTCGGCACGACCGGCATCGTCGTGCCGTACTCCTGCTCGGCGTGGATCGACTCCATCCGCCGCGGGGTCGACGTGGCGCGGGCGGCCGGGCTCACGCATGTCGCCGGGTGCACGGGGTCCACCTCGGAGCGGACCGTGCGGACGCTGTACGACCTCCCGGAGATCGCCCTGCTGGACATGGGTGACTTCGCGGGCGCGGTGCTCAAGTACGTACGCCGCCATCCCGTGGACCGGCTGACCGTCTGCGGTGGCTTCGCGAAGCTGTCGAAGCTGGCGGTGGGGCACATGGATCTGCATTCGGCGCGGTCCCAGGTCGACAAGGGGTTCCTGGCCGAGCTGGCCCGTACGGGCGGCGCCGACGAGGCGCTGGCCGGACAGGTCGCCGTCGCCAACACGGGTCTGGCCGCCTTGCAGTTGTGCGCCGCGGCCGGGGTGCCGCTCGGGGATCTGGTCGCCGCCGCCGCCCGCGACCAGGCCCTGGAGGTGCTGCGGGGGGCACCGGTCGCGGTCGACGTGGTGTGCATCGACCGCGCCGGTACGGTCGTCGGCCGGTCCGCGCCGCGCGGCCCGGCACGTACCCCTTAGGCCGCGGGGACCAGGCCGCGGCGAGGGCTCCCGCGGTCAGTTCGAGCCGCCTGCCCCGGAAGCCGTCCCTCAGCCGGCGGTCGTGGCTGACGATCACCGGCGCGCCCGAGAACCGCGCGAGGGCCCGCGGCGCGAAACCGCCGGTCCTCCGCCCCTGCCCGCTGATCATGTGGGGTGACCACTCCACTGAAGCGTTCCGCACGGAAGCGTTCCGCCGCCGTCCTCGCGGCGCTCACCGCGCTGTGCCTGCTGCCCGCGATCCCTTCGTCCGCGGCTCGCGCCCCTGACCCGGACGTCACCGCCGAGCGCCGCACCGACGACCGGCTGCGCGCTCTCGTCGGCGACCCCGTCCGCCGGGGCGCGTTCTTCCGGGCCCTGCCCAAGGGCGGGGACCTGCACAACCACCTGGCCGGAGCCGTACGGACCGAGACGCTGATCGGCTTCGCCGTGGAGGCCGGGCTGTGCGTCGAAGAGGCCACGATGACCGCCGTCGCGCCGCCGTGCGGGCCCGGGCGGCGGCCGGCCGTGGACACCACCACCGATCCGGCGTTCCGGGACGCGCTCGTGCGGGCCTGGTCGATGGAGGGCTTCCCGCCGGGCCGGCCCGGCCACGACCACTTCTTCGCCACGTTCGGGAAGTTCGCCCTGGCCACCAGGGACAACCGCGGCCGGATGCTCGCGGACGTGGCGGGCACCCTCGCCCGGCACAACCAGTTCTACCTGGAGACCATGGACGGCTTCGCCGTGGCCGGGGCCGCCGCCCTCGCCGCCGAGACCAGCTTCGACCCCGACCTGGACCGCATGCACCGCGCGCTGGTCGCCGACGGCCGCATCGACCGGCTCGTCGCCCAGGCGCGGCGGGAGACGGACGCCGCCGAGGCGCAGTTCCGTACCACCGCCCGGTGCGACACGCCCGCCGCCGACCCGGGTTGTGCGCTGACCGTGCGCTGGATCCCGCACGTGCTGCGGGAGTCCACGCCCCAGCACGTCTTCACCCAGATGGTCCTCGCGATGCGCCTGGCCGAACGCGACCCGCGCCATGTCGCCGTCAATCTCCTCCAGCCGGAGGACGGGCCGATCGCGCTGCGCGACTACCGGCTCCACATGCGCATGCTCGCCCACCTCCGCGGCGTCTACCCCCGCGCCCATGTCACCCTGCACGCGGGCGAACTCGTCCCCGGTCTCGTGAAGCCCGAGCACCTCACCTTCCATATCGGTGAGGCCGTCCGCACCGCCCGGGCCGAACGCATCGGCCACGGCGTGGACCTGGGCCACGAGGACGACCGGCGGCAGCTGGTCCGGACGATGGCGCGCCGCGAGGTGGCGGTCGAGACAGCGCTGACCAGCAATGCCCAGATCCTGGGCGTCGTCGGCGCCGAGCACCCCTTCATGACGTACCGCCGCCACGGGGTGCCGGTCGTGCTCGCCACGGACGACCCGGGAGTCTCACGGATCACCATCAGCCACGAATACGAGCGGGCGGCGCTGACGTACGGTCTGACCTACCCGGAGCTGAAGGACCTGGCGCGCGCCTCCCTCGAGTACGCCTTCCTCTCCGGCCGCAGCCTGTGGGCCGGCAACCCGACCCGCGACGGCTACCGCCCCGGCGGCCCCTGCCGCGACGAACGGCCGGGCTCGCCACGCCCCGGACCGTCCTGCGCCGCGTTCCTGGCGGGCAGCCCGAAGGCGACGGTGCAGTGGCGCCAGGAGGCGGCGTTCACGGCCTTCGAGACGCGCTTCCCCGGACCTCGTTGACAGAAGCCGGGCTCCAGGACCGCCGATCGGTCCTGGAGCCAGGCCTGTGATGCCTATGTACCCGCTTTTACGCGTCGTTGCCCGCCCCGCGTCGGCGGCGGGCCACCAGCACCGCACCGGCGCCGAGCACGACGGCCGCGCCGCCCGCGAGGGCGAGCCGCGTCAGGTTCTCGTCGGAGCCGGTCGCGGCGAGGCTGCCGGACGTCGTGGTGGCGGTGACGGTGGTCGTGGACCGGCCGCCCTGCTCGCTGGTGCGCGAGGTGCCCGACCCCGTCGTGGAGGTGGTCTTCTCCGCCTCGCCGACCTTGCCGGTGGTGGTGCCGGCCGGGGCGATCGTGAACCGGTACAGGTCGTCGAACGGAGAACCGCCGCAGGAGCCGTCCTTGTTGGCGTACTCGGAGCCGACGAAGACGTCGCCCTTGCCCTTCGGCGCCGAGGCGTCGATCGTGACGCGCAGCTTCACATCGGCCGTGGCGCCCTTGCGCAGGCCGGTGATCAGGCCGATCGGGTGCTTGGCGTCGACCGTCTTCCACGTCTTCGACGTGGTGCTGGACCACTGCAGGCGCAGCTTGTCGCCGAGGTCCTTGAGGCCGGCGGTGTCGAACGCGTGCAGGCTCACATACGGCTGTACGAAGTCGAGGTTCTTGCCGGTGCCGTTGGCCACCCGGACCGTGAAGGCGACGGTCGTTCCGGCGACGACCTTGGAGGGAAGGCCGGTCACCTTGGAGGTGAGCCCCTTCTCGGCGACGCAGGTGCGGTCGTCGTCCTCGTCGTCGCCCTCGCCCTGGGCGGCGCGGGCGTCGGCGAGCGCCTTGTCCGCGGCCTTCTTGACGGCGAGCGCCTTCTCCAGGGCCTGCCGCGCCGCTTCCGCGTCGCGGGCGGCCGCGACCCGGATGTCGCCGGCCTTCTTGGCGGCGGCGCGTGCCTTGGTGTCGGCATCGGCCTTCGCGGTCGCGGCGTTCGCCGCGGCGGTCTGGGCCTCGGCGACGGCCTGCTCCGCCGCGGCCTTCTCCTCGGCGGTGGCCTCGGGGTCCAGCGTCAGGAGGTGGTTCCTGGCGGCGGCCAGTGCGCTGTCGGCCGTCTTCTTGGCCTCCTCCGCGTCCGCGGCGGCCTTCCGCGCGTTGCGGTCCGCGACGGCGTGCGGCGCGTCGTCGGCCGCCGCCTCGTCGAAGGCCTTCTCGGCGGCGGAGTGCTTCGCGAGGGCGTCCTCGTAGGCCTTGTTCGCCGCCTTGGCGGCCTTCTCCAGCTCCGCGAGGGAGGGCTTGCCCGGCTGCGTCCGCGTGGCCTGCGGCTGTGCGTCAGGGGTGGTGGCGGCGAACGCGGGGGTGACGGAGAGCAGCACGGCGGGCGTCGTCACGGCGGCGACCACGGCCGTGGCGAGCATGCGGCGGATCTTCAACAGGAGACCTGGGCCTTCCGGAAAAGAGAATGAGGAAAGGGTGAAGCGGCGTGATCGTAAAACGCCAACCGGCCGGGCCGAAGCGGGATTTCGCAGGCCACCGCGGAGCCCGGCGCGGAATCCAAGCCTCAGCGGAGGACACAGCCGCACAAAGACGGCAGTTGCTCACGAGGGCGCATTTTCTTCTGTGACCCATGTCATGACAGACCGTCCGACCGTCGGGCACCGCCGCCCGGACCGACCGGCCTCTGCGGGGGGTACCTTCCGCAGAGGCCGGCGCTGCTAGGGGAGCGCGTTGTAGATCGGCCAGTACACCGGCTCCCCGGTGCCCTTGGGGAGGCCGGCGGCCTCCCAGGCCGGGAGCAGCTTCTCGGCGAAGAAGCGCTGTGCGTCCGCCTCGGACTCCCAGATGTCGACGACGCGCCAGCCGCCGTTGGGGCTCGGGCCGGCGCAGTGGTAGATGAGGCCCTGGGGCAAGGTGCTCAGATCGAGGTGCTTCTGGAGTGTGTCGTACTGCTCCTGCGAACCCTCCGGGTTGTCGATCAGCATGCCGACCGCCATGACAGCCTCCAGGTCATGTCGCGGGGAGGAATGCCTCAATTCTAGGGAGATGTACGGAATGCCACCACGGCTGGCGTGGCCAGGTCGCGGCTAGAGGAAGAGCGCGGCGCTCGCGGTCGCCGCCCCGAGCGACGCGCCCGCCACGGTCTGCATGAGCGTGTGGTAGCCGAGCGCGACCCGGGACCAGCAGACGGCGACGGCCAGCGGGTAGGCGAGCAGCCACCAGGGGGAGTGCACCACCGCCAGCAGGGCCACCACGGCCGAGGCGACCGCCGAGTCCACCGAGATTTTCCACAGGGTGTTGACGGCGAGCAGGCAGACGGTCATCGCCCACAGCGCGAGCATCGCGGCGAGGATGCCCGGTGGGGCATGGCCGAGGACCATGACCACGGATCCGGTGCCGATCGAGCCCAGGATCACGAAGAAGATGGGCGCCCGCTTGGTGCGGTCGACGACGTGCCGGTCGCCCCAGGTGCCGCGTCCGCGCTCCCATTCGATGTACCCGGCGGGGATCAGCCCGGCGCACAGCGCCCCCAGGAAGCCCCACAGCAGCCCGCTCCAGTGCCCGGCGGCGGCCTGCCCGATCCCGAGCATCCCGGCCAGCAGGACGTTCCGCGGCTGGAGGACGTCGGTGACCGTACGGGCCGTACGGGTGGTGCGGGTGGGCGGGGTGGTGTCCTCGGGCCGGCTGCGTACGGTGGCGCTCACGCGACCGGCTCCGTGGCCGCGGGGGCGAGGAGCGTACGGGCCCGTGCCTCGTCCACCTTCCGGTACGCCGCGGCCACCCGCACCAGCCAGGCGACCTCGCCGTCCTGGTCGGTGGCGTGCTGGGGCTCGACAGCGGCGGCCGGGCCGGCCGGGGCGCCGTCGGCCTTCGCGGCGAGCGCGGCCTTGATCCAGTACGCGTCCGCGAGCGGGGCGTCGCCCGAGGCGGCCTCCTTGGCGGCCGGGAGCAGCCGGTCGGGGACGTAGTGCCGCAGTTTCTCGACGGCGTCGGCGATGTCGGCGGCCCAGCGGTCCACGGCCAGGTCGGCGGGGGTGCCGAAGCGCAGCAGCTCCCGGGCGAGGGAGGCGGGCGGCTCGAAGGGCTGGTCGGGGAAGGCGGTCATCAGGGCCCGCCACAGCGGGTGGAGGCGGGCCTGTGCCCGCCATAGCTTTGCCCGGCGCAAGCCCTTGCTGCACGCGGGGATGGACGCGCCGACCGCGAAGAGCGCGAACAGCACCAGCTGCGCGACCTCGGTGCCCTTGTCGAAGCCCTGCGCGAAGGCGGTGCTGGGCCGGTCGACGACGCTGACCCACATGAAGAGGGTGCGGCTGACGGTGTAGCCGACGCCGATGAACATCGCGGCCGTCATCATGCCCAGGCCGATCCGCAGGTGCCGCAGACGGGTGTCGGCGGTGGCGAGCGCCCACTGGTAGGCGCAGACGGCGGACGCGGCGCCCAAGTACAGGTAGAAGACGCTCATGTAGAGCGTGGCGCCCCACTGCCCCGCGTGGTCGGAGACGAACCGGTCGGAGGGGGTGCTCCGGTCCACGACGGTGAAGAAGAGCACGGTCAGCAGGACGAGCGTGGCGACCGACGCCTTGGTGGCGACGTGTTGCACGATCCGGGCGAAGCGGACGTGCCGGGGGATGTCACCGCCCTGCGGGTACTGGCCGTAGATGGCGACGATGTAGCTGAGGATGGCGAGGATCGCGATGGTCGCCGTGTAGTGCTTGATGAGGACGGCGAGGTCGGTGACGGGGCTGTTGTTGAGCCCGATGCGGACGATGTGGGTCTTGGTCCACAGCGCGACGGCGAATCCGGCGTAGCAGCCCCACAGGGCGCGGCGCCGCTTGTCCTCCTCGTCGCCCCAGAGCGCGGCGGGCATGCGCCACAGGGCGACGGCCGTCATCAGCCCGGCTATGAGGTAGCCGGCGAGATCGAGGACGTTCATGGTGAGGGTTCCTCGGGGGTGGTGTGGGGGGACAGGGGAGATTCCGGGGGACGGGGGGAGCGTCTGAACAGCCCGGTACGCCGGTGGGCGACGGGCCGGGAGAGCGAGTTGGCGAGCCGTCCGACCATGTCGTCGCTGGTGACCTCGCGAGCCATCCGGGGTATGAGCGAGGCCCCGAATTCGGCCATGCGCTCCTCGTGGGTGTCGTACTGCGCCCGCGCCTGCACGGTCGTCGCGCCGGAGCCGAGGACCCGGCCGATGAGGGAGGTGTCGAAGACCGGCATGAGCCGCCGCAGCTGCTCGGCGTCGAGGCTGGTGCCGTGGTCGAACCACTCGTGGCACAGCTCGTGCAGGATGACGTGCTGGGTCTGGTACTCGGTGGGCCGCCGCCGGTAGAGGACGAGGCTGGTGTCGCCGGCCTTCAGCCGCAGGCCGCACGCGGCGTTGAGACGGGCGAGCCGGTCGGGCAGTTCGCGCAGTACGATCTTCCGGCCACGGGCGGCCTCCATGTTGGCCACCAGCGCCGCGATGTCGAAGGGGGCGGGGAGGGGCAGGTCAGCCAGCCCGGCTTCGCACTCTTTCCGCAGCTCGCGCAGGGACATCGGGGCCTCTTGGTCGTCGTCACGCGTGTGTGTGACATGCGAACGGCGATTTTAGCCAACGCGTACGACGAGACGGACACGCGTGCGGGCCCTTACGGGCCTTTGCGGGACACGTGTCTGTGGGGCTAGGCCGACGGCTCCTGGTCGGTGTCCTGCCGGGGGCCCTTGGCCTCCTCCAGGAGCGAGAGCGCGAACTCCAGCAGCTCGGCAGGGAGTCCGTCGTCGTCGAGCCCCCGCCCGGCGATCCCGCTGATCTCGCCCGTACGCCGCTTGGCCAGGAACTGGAGACCGGCGACGACGTCGTCGACGACCTCGGACTCCTCCTTGAAGAACCGCCAGTCGACCCCGAAGCCCAGGCCGAGCGCCTTGAGGATGTCCTCGGAGGGGTGGGTCACCTTCCCGGCCAGGATGTTGGAGAAATAACTGTGCGAGAGGGAACCCCCGCGCTCCTTGACGAGATCGGCGAAGAACCGGCCGGAGACCTTCTGCCCCGGGAAGGTCTTCTCCACCATGTACTCGACCTTCTGCTGCAACGTCGTCAACTCGGGCGCCGGCTCGGGCGCCGGGCCCGTCGGCAGCTCGGTCGTGCGCTCCGGCTCGGGCGTCTGCTCGCCGCCGTTTCCCACTGGAACCCCCCACGTTCACGTCCGCGGTCAACTGGACTTGCGCAAACACTCTACGCCACTGTTAACTCGAAAAAACACGGACAGGGGGCCACGAGGGGAGTCCCCTGCCCGTGGGGGACTTGGTGTGTCCGGGCATATGAACAGCCCTTCGCGACGGGGGATGCACGAAGGGCTGCGGCGCCAGTATGACACTTTGTCAGCGTGCTTCGCAGCTCTCCGCGAAGTTCGCGTACGGCAATGTCGCTTTGCAGTCGCGTGAGTTACCGATCGGTTGACAAAGGCAAATCGGTCGGACCATCGCACGCCCGGACGTTCGCCCCGATCGGGGCGGGACGCCCTTGAAGAGCATCGTGTCCCGTATCACCAGGTACGCGGCGTGCACCTGTTCCCCCCTGGCCCAGCAGCGGCGTAGTCCTGCTGTGCCGTCACCGGGTCGATCGTGTGGCGTTTCCGAACAGTGCCATGAAGGCCCCCACGCCTGTGTTGTCGAGCGCTCTGAAGCTGAATGCTCTGAAGTTGAACGCTGTTCGAAACTGTGTACCGCCTGTATACGGCGCCGAAGGGGCTGCTGATGCGGGTGTGTCGCCGCGAACCTAGACTGGCGACGGCCGGAAAATCCCGATTCAGGGAGATGTGCTCCATGTCCAAACGAGGCAACAAGCGCCGAGCCCGTAAGAAGAAGGGCGCGAACCACGGCAAGCGTCCCAACGCCTGATCCCCCGCGCCTGATCCGTGGACGCGAGGTGCGCGAGAAAGCCCCAGGCCGACGGCCTGGGGCTCTCTCATGCGTACGGACTCGTGCCTATGGATCGCACGCGCCACGCGGGGAGGTTCAGAACGAGAACACGCGCGAACCCTGGGACTTGCGTACGCAGTCGTTGGCGAAGACGCGCTCGTACGAGACGCGGCTGCCCTGCCAGACGCCCTCCGCCGTCACGACCACGGGGTTGTACTCCCGTGTGCACACGCCCACCGTGCTCTCGGGCAGCCTGTCGAAGTCACCACGGGACTGGCGGAGTTGCCCGCAGGCACCCTCCGCGTCCGGGTGGCTCCCGGCCGCCGTGGGCTCACAGACGAGGGTCACGGCCCGCTCCACTGTCGTGTCGGCCGCGCTCTCGCCATGGCCCACGGTGAGTACCAGGGCCGAAGGGGCGTAGAGGGAGGCGGGCGTGGGGGCAGGCTGGGCGACGGCGGCGGTCAGCGGCCAGCCAACGGCTGTTGCCGCCAACGTGATCGTCGCTGCCCAGCGTGCGGTGGTTCGCATTGTGTGCATCCTTCCGCTCGAGTGGTGCCTGATCGGTGACCGCGAGTCTTGCGGGAACGTCGCCGAAACACACATCGACCCCATGTGTTTCGGTAACGTTACGTGCTCAATCAGTGGCGAGAAGTGACGCATGGGGAACGGGCGTTCCCAGGATCTGCGTGCGGTAAACGCTTTCCCAGGCCCGAGTTGGCCGGATCCCCCGCTTCGACGAACGGCTTGAACCCCCGGCCTCCCGGGGGTCCCGCGCGGCCCCGGATCCGCCTTGATCGCTTCCCCGGCGACCATGACAGGCTCTTCGCACATGCATGCTGCGAAGTGCTGTGTGATGCGGGGGATGGGCGCGGTGTCGGACCCGCGGGTGGACCTGCACATCACCCTGGCCGGGATGCCGGGCGCGGGCGGCACTCCGCAGTCGATCGCGGACGCCTTCGACCAGGCGGTCGAGCGAGGGAAGCCGTTCGGTACCGGCGAGAAGCAGAAGCACCCGCCGGAGGGCTGCGGCACGGCCTGGGAGATGAGCGTCGTGGCGCGGAACGTCACGGCCTACGACACCGGTCTGGAGGACGGGGAGGACTACGGCGGCCGGTCCTGGGAGTCGGTCACGTGGTACCACGAGAACGAGAAGGTGGACGATGTCCCGCAGCCCAAGTCGGTGCAGCCGCCCGAGCCGCCGGGCAGGAATTCCCGCCGCTGAGTGGAAGGGTCTCTATGCAGTTCAGTGAGCCGGAGCGGCTGTTCAAGCTCTGGAGTTACACGGTGTCGCACAAGGCGTTGCTGCTCCGCAGCGACACCGATGTGAAGCTGGCCCCCGCGCCTCGGATCGAGGTGTATGCCGGCCATGTGGACAGCATCTGCGTCAACGCGCTGATGCGCGGCCTCGAGATCCGTAAGGCGACGGTGGAGGAGACGGCGGAGATCGCGGACCACCATGGCGTGGAGAACGATCCGGCGTCCATGTATCTGCTGATCTCGGGCGGCTGGCGGGGGTTCCTGCTCTCCGGCCGCCCGTCCTGGCGCAAGGCCGTCCGGGAGATCGACGACCCGACTCTCTTCGACTTCTCCCAGCCGTGGCCGCCCGGTCCGGACATGACCTGGGGCGACGTGGACTGAGATGGGGTGTCGGGCGGGGCCGGCGGCCTACCGGAAGTACGCGCCGGCCGCGTCCGTCGTCAGCAGGACGATGACGAGCCCCGAGCCCACGGTCGCGAGCAGGAAGCGCAGCAGGACCAGCGGCCGCAGCCAGGCGGGGAACCCGCCGCTCGCGGCGGCGATGACGGCGCGGGCGTCGATGCGCCGCACGGCCGGGTCGGTGGACTTCCTGAAGGCCGCCTCGGTGTACTGCCGGGCGAAGACCTGGCCCGTGGTGATGAAGCCGACGACGAGCAGGACGACCGGCTCGGCGATCCACGACAGGAGGCGGCCGGTGCCGCTCCCCGTGAGGTTGAGTGCGGCCAGCGCCGTCAGGCACACCCCGATGCCGAGCGCGAGCAGCAGCTCCCAGATCTCCTCCTTGAACCGGATGCCGTGCTGGGCGAGGACGGTGGAGGCGTGGCCCTGTCGGCCCATCTCCGCTTCGGCCGCCCGCTGGGCGTGGCCGCCGTGGATCCAGACCGTGACGGGGATGACGAAGAAGACGGCAGCGAGGAGGAGTTGGAGGGTGATGGCGACGGTGACGGAGAGTGGCATGGCGGGCTCCAGGGTGAGGGTGAGCGTCAAGGGGCTGGCGGGTTGACGGGTCAGCTGGTGGCGAGGAGGGCGAGGACCGTGAGCGAGCCGGCGAAGACGACGGTGTGACGGATGTTCTGCAGGTAGGGCATGACCCAGCGGGGGAAGCCCTTCTCGGCGGCGGTGAGCATGGCCTTGACGTCGATGCGCTGGAGCTCGCTGTCGCCGCTCTTGGCGAAGGCGGCGGTGACGGAGGCCGTGGCGGTGAGGTTGCTGTAGAGGATCACGCAGTTGATCAGCAGGACCAGGGGCTGGAGGTACCACGAGAGGGTCTCGCCCCAGCTGTTGCCGAAGAGGTTGAGGGCGGCCAGCGAGGCCATCGTGGTGGCGATGCCGAGCGGGGCCCAGGTCTCGTGGCCGCCGGCGTCGAGCCGCATGCCGTTCTCGGCCATGACGCTGGTACGGACGCCCTGGCGGCCGAGCTCGTTCTCGACGGCGCTCTGTGCGCGGGCTCCGTAGCGGGCCCGGACGAGCGGGATGCTGATGAAGGCGAGGGCGATCAGGAGCTGGAAGAGGGCGGTGGTGGTGCTGGACATGTCGTCTCCTTCGAGGGGGTCGGGCTTCGCGCCGGGGACTTGCACTAAGTGCAAGTGCAGCTTAGAAGGAGACTTGAACTAAGTGCAAGTCTCTTCCATGAGCTCTTTTGGGCTTCTCTTGCACTTAGTTCAACTATGCTGGGGTCATGGCACAGAACACACTCACCGCGGACCAGATCGTCAGGGCCGCCATCGAGCTCCTGGACGCCGACGGGCTCGACGGCCTCAACATGCGCGCCCTGGGCAACCGGCTGGGCTCGGCCGCCACCGCCGTCTACTGGCACGTCAAGAACAAGGACAACCTGGTCCGGCTGGCCAGTGACGAGGTCTGGAAGGAGGTCGAGCTGCCCGACATCGACGCGCTGGAGTGGCGCGAGGCGGCCACGGCCATGGCGAACAGCATGCACGCGATGATGACCCGCCACCCCTGGCTGCTCCAGGCCCTGGCCGCTCATCTGCTGTACGGCCCGGCCAAGTCACGGGTCGACGAGCACATGATCGGCCTCTACGAGAAGGCGGGCTTCACCGGCACCGAGGCCGACCAGGCCGTCGCCACCGTCTTCACCTTCGTCCTCGGCAACGCCGCGGGCGACGCCGCCACCGTCTCCCTCACCCGCAGGCTCAGCCGCAACGGCGGCGACCCGGAGGCACAGATCCGCGAAACCCTGGCACAGGCCACGGAGATCGCGATGCAGTACCCGAGGCTGCGCGCCCGTATCGAGTCCGCCAGCGGGACCGACTACAACGCCGCGCCCGACAACACCTTCGCGTTCGGTCTCACCGCCATCCTCAACGGCCTTGAGGACCGGCTCGCCGACGGCTGAGCGTCACACGCGGCGGACGTTGCTCCGTCAACGCACCGAGGGCTGGCGGCGAGGAGAAGGACAGATGGAACCGATACGACCGACGGAACCGATACGACCGATGGGGCGGACGAGGCAGATGGAATCGACGGGGGCGATGGGGACGATGGAGCCGAGGGGCGCGGCCGAGGCGAACGACCTGCTCGCGGAGCGCTTCGAGGCCCACCGCAGCCATCTGAAGGCGGTGGCCTACCGCATGCTGGGCTCGCTCAACGAGGCGGACGACGCCGTCCAGGAGGCGTGGCTCCGGCTCAGCCGTGCCGGGACGGACGGCGTCGAGAACCTGGGTGGCTGGCTGACCACGGTCGTCGGCCGGATCTGCCTGGACATGCTGCGCTCCCGTACCTCGCGCCGCGAGGAATCGCTCGACGAGCCGGTACGGCTGCCCGATCCGGTCGTCGGCGCCGGGGACGTGATCGACCCCGAACACGAGGCGCTGCTGGCCGACTCGGTCGGCCTCGCGCTGCTCGTCGTCCTGGACACGCTCGCCCCCGCCGAGCGGCTCGCGTTCGTCCTGCACGACCTCTTCGCCGTCCCCTTCGACGACATCGCGCCCATCGTGGGCCGCACCCCGACCGCCACCCGCCAGCTCGCCAGCCGCGCCCGCCGCCGGGTCCAGGGCGCGGCCCCGGCGCCCGACTGCGACCTCACGCGCCAGCGCGAGATCGTGGACGCCTTCCTCGCCGCCGCCCGCGGCGGCGACTTCGAGGCCCTCGTCGCGGTCCTGGACCCGGACATCGTGGCCCGCTCCGACGGCGGCGCCCTGCGCCCGGCCATGCTGATCCGCGGCGCCGCGGCGGTGGCCGGCCAGGCCATCACCTTCGCCCGCTTCGCCGAGGCGTCCGTACCGGCCCTGGTCAACGGCGCGGCGGGAGTCCTCGCGACGGCGGAGGGCCGTCCGCTCTCGCTCATGGCGTTCACGATCCGCGAGGGAAAGGTCACGGCCCTGGACATCCTCACCGACCCGGACCGTCTGGGCGTCCTCGACCTGGAGCCGTTCACCGGCTGAGCGGGACGAGCGTCGCGCTCGTGCGCCTACTCACCGAGGCGTACGAGCGCGAGCGTGATGTTGTCGGGCCCGCCGGCCCGCATGGCCGCCTTCCACAGCTCGAAGGCGGCCCGGCCGTCGTCGTGCACCCGCAGTACGGCGCCGATCTCCTCGTCCGGCACCGGATCCGTGAGCCCGTCGCTGCACAGGAGCCAGCGGGCGGCGCCGGCGCCCGCCTCCAGGGCCGTGACGTGGGGCGTGACGGCGATGGGCCGCTCGCTGCCGCCCAGCGTCTGCGTCACTGCCGACGTCGTACGCCGCCCCGGTGGCGGCGGCGGGCTGTCGTCCACGCTGACCTGCCGGAACGTATCCCCGGACGCGTCGTACACCCGGCTGTCGCCGACGTTGAACGTCAGCGGCGACCTGCCCCGTACGACCATCCCGGCGACGGTGGTCCCCATCGTGGCCAGCTCCGGCCGGCCCGCCGCGGCCGCGTACAGCTCCTCGTTGCACAGGTCCAGGGCCTCACGTACGGCCTCCGCCCCGTCCAGTGCGGGCCCGAGCGCGGCCAGCTGCCGTACGACCAGCGCACTGGCCACCTCCCCGGCCGGCTGCCCGCCGAGCCCGTCGGCGATCGCCACGACGAGCGGGGTGCCGAGGGGGAAGAGGAGGGTCTGGGGGTTCTCGGTGACGGTGCCGCACAGCGTCCACGGGCCGATGACCAGGCTGTCCTCGTTGTGCTCGCGGACCAGCCCGGCATGGCTCAAGGCAGTCACGGCGATGTACGGCACGTCGGCGACCCGCCTCTCCCAAGGGGCGTCACCCTCATTGTCCCGCGCGGGAGCGGCGTCGGCATGCGGCCCCTGCCGACTGGGAGGACCCTGGTCGTGGGGTGGGGGGCAGTCGTGGAAAGGATGGTCGGCGATGTTCGCAAGGCTGAGCACCTACGAGGGATCACCGGTACCCGCCGAGGGAGACCTGGCCGCCAATTCGGAGGCGATCGTCCAGCAGGTCCAGGAGCTCCCCGGCTTTGTCGGTGTGTACTACCTCGTCGACCGGGCCACCGGAAGGGCCAGGTCGCTGACCCTGTGGCAGGACGAGCAGACCATGCGGGCGAGCGAACAACGCGCCACCGAGATCCGCGAGCAGACCGCGCAACGCGAGGGCCAGCGGATCGTCTCGGTCGAGCGTTTCGAAGTGGCCTTCAGCAATCTGAAGCCCTGACGCAAAGCCCTTCCCCGAATGCGCACTTGTGAGCGCCGTCGCGCCGGTGCTCCGATGGCGACACGGCCCGCGGGGGCGCGGCCGACAGGACCGACCGGGGGGTGAGGGTTCGATGCGCGAGCTGCGGGTCACCTCGTGGAAGCGGCACGGACACGATCGTCTCTACGTCAACCTCCCGGACGGCACCGCCGTCGCGTGGGCCGACCGTACGACCGGGGAGATCACCTTCCTCGACCGCAAGTACGGCGACGCGGCGGTGGACGCCCTGGCCCGGCAGGACCCCGGCCCGCCCCAGTCGGGCCCGACGGCCGCCCCGGTCCCCGATTCCCTCCCGCCCCTCACCCCCGACCACGACCTGGCCGCCGAGCGCCCCGCCACCGGCCTCCTCGGCCGGATCGCGACCCGCCTGCTGAGCCGGAGACCCGGTCGGGCCGCCGAGGCGCGCGTGGGCGCCGAGCTGGACCGGCTGACCAAGAGGGGCTGGCGCGTCCTGCACGCCGTACCGCTGCCCGGCGGCACGGACATCGAGCACCTGCTGATCGGCCCCGGCGGCGTCTTCACCATCCACACCAGGCACCACCCCGAGAAGGCGGTGTGGGTCGGGGACGACACGCTCCGGATCGACGGCGGTGACCCCCAGCCGTACGTCCTCGACCTCCGCGCCGAGGCACACCGTGTCGCCGCGGCCCTGGAACGGCACTGCGGCTTCTCCGTGCCCGTACAGCCGGTACTCGTCTGGGTCGACGTGTCCAAGCTGGACGTCGTCCCCACACAGCTGGAGGTGAGGGTCTATCAGGAACGCGAAGTGGCCTCGCTGGGACCGACGTCGGGCGCCCTCGACGCCGCCCAGGTGGAGCGTGTCCACACCGTGGCCCGCGACCGCCGCTGCTGGCTGACCGCCTGAGCCTCGCCTCGTGCCGCGTCAGCAGCGGGCCAGTGAGCCGCTCTTCAGGGTGGACTTGTCGCTGAACACCCAGCCCTCGGTGCTCGTGCCTTCGATACGGGCGTAGATCCACTTGTTGCCATGGGCGTTGGTGACGTAGCAGTGGTAGAAGATCTTCACGCCGGACTTGACCGCGGTCACGAAGGAGCACTCCGCGTACGGACCGGTGTAGAGGTGGGTGCTCTGGGACACGTAGCCGTATCCGTCGCTGCGGTTCGCGTGAGCCCAGCCGGTGCACGCCGTCGACACCGGGGTGGGCTCCTTCACCGTGGAACTGGGTGTGGCCTTGGGGGAGGCGGGCGCCCCCGCCGTCGGCTTGTCGCTGGTCGTCGCTGTGGGACCCGTCTCCTTGTCCCGGTCCTTGTCCTTGCGGCCGTCCGTCTCCTTCGGGGCAGACGGCTGCGAGGAGGCGCCGGGAGAACCGGCGGGGGCCGGGGTGCTGCTCGCGGGTGAACTGACGCCGGGCGGCGTCGCCTGCCCGCCCGCCGCGGTCGTACCGCCGCCCTGTCCGCCCGTCAGCGCGTAGGTGATCCCACCGCCCGCGGCGAGGAGCGCGACGGCTGCCGCGGCCCCGACGACGGTACGGCTGCGGCGCCGCGCGCGACGGGCTGCGACGCGGCTCGTTTCGACGGCGGCGGCCCCGGCGGGGGCCCCGGGGTGGCCGGTGTACGGAGCCTGCGGATGAGCCGGGTGAGCCGGGTGAGCGGCGTGGGCCGGGGCGGGGCCGAACCCGGGCGGCGGCGTCGGGATCGCGGCCTCGGTCGGCGTACGCAGCGGGGCCTGCGGTGCGAGGGTGACCGTCGCGCCCGCGGCCACCTGCTCCAGCATCGCGCGTGCCTGCTCGGCGGTGGGCCGGCTCTCCGGCTCCTTCGCCATCAGCGCCCGCAGCACGGGCGTGAGGGGACCGGCCTGCCGGGGTTCCGGCAGCGGCTCGGTGACGATCGCCGCCAGGGTGGACCACGCGGACGTACGGCGGAACGGCGAAGCGCCCTCCACCGCCGCGTACAACGTCATACCGAGCGACCAGATGTCCGACGCGGGCCCGGGCTCCCTGCCCTGCGCGCGCTCCGGCGGCAGATAGTCGAGGGAGCCGACGATCTGCCCGCTGCGGGTCAGCTTGTCCATGGCGTCGTCGCCGGAGGCGTCCATGCTGGCGATGCCGAAGTCGGTGAGCACGACCCTCCCCCAGCCTCCGGCCGGGGGGACCCCCATCTCGCTTCGCTCGCCGTGCTCCAGGAGCACGTTCCCCGGCTTGACGTCCCGGTGCAGTACGCCGACGCGGTGCGCGGCGTCGAGCGCGTCCATCAACTTGGCGCCGATCGCGGCCGCTTCGTGCGGCGCGAGCGTGCCGCGCTCCGTGAGCACGTCGTCGAGCGAGGGCCCGTCGACGAGTTCCATGACGATGACCGGCAGGCCCTGCTCCTCGGTCACGTCGTGCACCGTGACCACACCGCTGTGCCGGATCCGCGCGGCGGCCTGCGCCTCCCGCTGCATCCGGACCCGCAGACCGGCGAGTTCGTGCGCGGAGGCGTCGGTGTAGGCCCGCAGGACCTTGACGGCGACTTCCCTGTTGAGCAGTTCGTCGACGGCCCGGGCGACCACACCCATGCCACCGCGCCCGATCATCGAGGTCACGCGGTAGCGCCCCCCGAGCAGCTTGCCTATGAGGTCTCCGCCATTGGCTTCCCCCGTCGTCACCGCACGCTCCGTTCCACCGCTTCGTCCTTGTCCGTCTCGCGGCCCAAGGGTAGAGGCAGGGGGCCGGCACGGAGCGCTCAGGCCGCCGCCCGGTCGTCCACCAGCGGACGGCGTCGCCGCGCGGGGTCGGTGAGGTACGGCGGGCGCCAGGCGCCGTCGGGGTGGTAGAGGTTCGTGCCGGGCGGGACAATCTCGTCGATCCGGTCGAGAGCGGCGTCGTCGAGGACGAGCGCGGCCCCCTTGAGCGCGTCCTGGAGCTGCTGGAGCGTGCGCGGCCCGATGATGACCGAGGTCACGGCCGGGTGTGTGAGCGGAAAGGCCACCGCCAACTCGGGGAGCGTGCAGCCGAGTCGGTCGGCCACGCCCACCAGCTCCTCCACGGCGTCGAGCTTGCGCGCGTTCTCCGGCAGCGTGGGGTCGAAGCGAGCCGGGGTGAGCGCGGCCCGCCCGCTGCCGAGGTCGATGGACCGGCCCTTGCGGTAGCGGCCGGTGAGGAAGCCGGAGGCGAGCGGGCTCCAGGTCAGCGCGCCCATGCCGAGCCGCTGAACCACGGGCAGGACGCTCGCCTCGACCCCGCGCGCCAGCAGCGAGTAGGGCGGCTGCTCGGTGCGGAACCGCTGGAGCCCCCGCCGCTCGGCCACATGATGGGCCTCGACGATCTCCTCGGCGGGAAAGGTCGAGCATCCGAACGCGCGGATCTTGCCCGCACGCACCAGATCGCCGAGCGCGGACAGAGTCTCCTCGACATCGGTCGTGTGATCCGGCCGGTGCACTTGATACAGGTCGATCCAGTCGGTACGAAGCCGCCGGAGGCTCTCCTCCACCTCCCGTACGATCCAGCGCCGCGAATTGCCCCCGCGGTTGCGCCCCTCACCCATCGGGAAGTGCACCTTGGTGGCGAGCACGACATCGTCCCTGCGCCCCTGCAGCGCCTTGCCCACGATCTCCTCGGACTCGCCCGCGGAGTACATGTCGGCGGTGTCCACGAAGTTGATGCCCTGGTCGAGGGCGGCATGGATGATCCGTACGCAGTCGTCGTGGTCGGGGTTGCCGACGGAGCCGAACATCATGGTCCCGAGGCAGTACGTACTCACTTCGATGCCTGTCCCGCCGAGAACGCGGTAACGCATTGCCGAACCCCCCGATGGCATGGGCCGGGTGGTGCCCCCGCCCTGGTGCCCGGGACTCTACGATCTAGAGTCCGCTCTAACGCAAGCGAGGCGGAGCGACTGCTTATTGGTTTGCCGCCGGCCAGTGCGGCCGGATAAGAAGCTCGCATGCTAAGAGGCGGCAAGGTAGGGCTCAGGGCCCGGTACGAGGACGACATCCCGATCCTGCGGACCGAGCTCTACGACGACGTGGCGAACGCCTCGCGGGCCGAGAGCGGGCCGTGGCGGCCGATCACGCCCGGCTCGAAGGATCCGCGGCTCGTCGTGGACGACACGAACCAGGGGAGCGTCCAGTTCTCCGTGGTGGAGCTGGCGGGCGACACCCTCGTCGGCACCGCGACGCTGTGGGGCATCGACACCCACAACCGGGCCGCGCACATCGGCCTTGGACTGCTGCCGTCCTGCCGCGGCAAGGGCTACGGCACCGACGTGGTCGCGGTGCTGTGCCACTACGGTTTCACCGTGCGCGGCCTGCAGCGGCTGCAGATCGAGACACTCTCGGACAACACCGCGATGCTGCGCTCCGCCGAACGCAACGGCTTCGTCCGCGAGGGCGTGATGCGCTCCTCGGCCTGGGTGATGGGCGGGTTCATGGACGAGGTGCTGCTCGGTCTCCTCGCCCAGGACTGGAAGCCGGACGCGAAGGTGTAGGTCGCCGTCCGGTTGCGGCCAGTCAGCCGCGCTCAGCCTCCTCGGCCTCCATACGTCTGATCCCCTGGTGGGTCAGGGAGACCATCGCGGGTGTGTTGCCCGGTTCCCAGTCGACGGTGATCAGGCCCTCGCCGGCCAGGTAGGTGCAGGCGGCGGCCAGGTCTTCCTCCGGGATGCGTAGGTCGTTCCGCAGCTTGCGCCCGGGGACCCCGAGGAGACGGTTGCCTTCGCTGGCTTCGTAGAGGGCGGTCAGGACCCGTTCGCGGTAGACCTGACGCTCGCGGAGGGTCGCCATGATCGAGTCCTTTCGTTCCTGTGAGGGTCGCTCCTCAGACTTCGTCGTCGTGGATGCCGGTGCCGGCGGACGGTCTGCTGGTGGTGAGCCAGGAGCGGGCGGGTTCCGCGGCGGATTCGGTGTCCACGGTGAGGTGGAGCCGCGTTCCGCCTTCGGGAACGGGATAGCTGCGCTGCTCCGCCCCGTCGAAGGAGCGGCGGATGACTTCGGCGACCGCGCGGGCGGCGTCGGGGGTGGCGGCGACGATACGGATCTCGGCGTGTCCTGCCTGCGGCAGGGTGGCGTGCTCGGTGGCGTACAAGGCGGTGGTCCCTTCAGGGGACGAGCGAGAGGCCGGCGGGTGGGTTGTCCCGGGTGTCGGGTGCCCCACCCGCCGCCTTCGGTCGGAGGAATGGTCTGGGGTCAGGGCCAGGTGCCCGTGAGCCTGCGGCTGGGGGTCCGCCCTGACGGCCTGTGGGGGCTGTGGCCGGGTGGCCGGCTGATCGCCGGGAAGGGGTCGCTGAAGTGGTAGGCCGCGATGCGTGCGTCGTGCTGGGCGTTGAGCCGGTGGATCAGGCGTATGCCGAGCGCGATCAGAAGGGCGCCTGCCGCGAGCGTGATCACGGTCTCCATGGCGTCATCTCCGCATGTTCCCCGGCAAAGGGATCATCCGCGCGCCGACGACCGGGTGCCGGGCGACCGGATGGGTGACCGGGTGCCGGAGGGGCGGCGGGGCGGACCCACCGTCGGTCTCCCAGGCGTCCTCGCTGCTCGGGGCCTCCCGCATACGGCGGCCGGTCGCGGCTTCGTCGGAGATCAGCACACCGGCGGTGAGGACGCTGCCGGGGATCGCGGCGGCGGCCATGAGCCGGGCGGCTGCGGCGGGTTCGGTCTCGGGCGGGATCACCAGCAGGTCGCAGCGGCCGATGGTGTAGGAGAGCAGGATCATCTTGTCGGGATCCTGTTCGGTGAACCAGCCCACGTGCACGGTGTGCCCGGTGACGGGAACCTTGTGCGGGACGACGGGCCAACGGGTGGGGTTCACCGTGACGCGCGTGATGCGTCCGAAGCGGCCCTCCATCGCGTCGACCAGGGGTGGCAGCTCAGCCGCGAGATCGCGTGAGTACGGCCACCAGGCGCCGTCCAACTGGCCGGCGAGGGTGGTCTTCGGTGTCAGCGCCAGGCGCGCCGAAAGCGGGGGTGCGATGGTGGTCATGATCGCGGACCCGTCTCCGGGCCGCCCTGCGGGGCGGCCCAGTGTCTTGATCGCCGGAAACGACGTCCGCGTGGGAGCGGGTGTTCGACTTACTCCCGGTACTTTCAGCGTACTCCGCCCCCTGGCCGGACGAGGGGTTTCTGACCAGCGGATTTTCGGCCCGGAACACCCGCCCGGCCGATGCTCGCGGGCGTGATCGCAGGCGCGCGGAGTACCGTGAGACCACGGCGGTATCTCGTCGGCCATGAGGTGCCGGCGGCCCCGCACAGGCAGGCGAACCACCATGGCCGAATCTGACACCCCCACCCCTCGGAAGCTCCTCCCGGACGAGATCCACCGAGCGGTGAAGCCCGGCACGGCGGTGCTCCGGCTGCAGACGACGCACTCCCGCGAAGGCGTCCTGGACGGCGCGTGGTGGCCCCGCTCCCGTGACGTCGTGTCCGAGCTGCCCGCCCTGATCGAGGCGCTCACCGCACACCTCGGCCCCATCACGAGGGTCGGCCTGGACACCGCCGCCTGGGAGGAGGTCCCGACGCGTGTGGTCGTCGACGACCGTGTCGTGCACCTCGACTCCTTCCCCGTCGGCGACGACACCGTCCTCATCACCCGTGGCGACAACGATCACTTCGCCCTGTTGGTCGTCCCGCCGCACACCACGGCGGATACGGCCCGCGCGGCGATGGCCCGGGCGGTCGATGCCGAAAACGTCAGTCAGGCCGCCGAGATCCTGGTCGCCACGCTTCCCGAACCGGTAACCGACGATGAGGAGTTGGGATGATCCAGATGGCTGACATCCGTGAGTGGCGAACCCACGACGTGGTGGACACCCGGGGCCGCCGAATCGGAGAGCTGGAGGCGATCTACGTCGACACCAGCACCGACGAGCCGTCCATGGCCACGATCCGGATCGGCCTGCCCACCCGCTACCGTCTGGTGTTCGTCCCCCTGGAAGGTGCGACGGTGGGGCCGGGCTATGTGAAGGTCGCCCACGACAAGGCGCTGGTGAAGCAGTGCCCTTCGATCGGCACCGACGACGTACTTCCCGCCGGGGACGAGGAAGCGGTCTTCGGACACTACGGCCTCGCCTACACCCCCGGGGCGAACGGTGAACGGCAGCTGGCCCGCCGCTGAGCCGCCCGCACCACCGAGGACACGACCGAGGCGGCGGACCTCTTGTCGCTCTTCCTGGCCCTGATCATCGTCGCGATCGTGCTGGGCATCATCGGCGCCGTCGTCGACGGACTCCTCTTCCTTCTGTTCATCGGCATCGCGGTGCTCGTGTCAGCCCTCGTCCACGCCGCGATACCCATGCGCCTCGCCGGCCGCCGACGCCCGCTTCGGTGACCCGGGCCACCGGGGGAGCTGGTCGGGACAGTCCCCTCAGTCCGAGGCCGGCGGAGAGGACGATCCGGCGGCGCGGCGGTACTCGGCGTTGATGCGCTGGGCTTCTTCGAGCTGGTCTTCGAGGACGATGATGCGGCAGGCGGCCTCGATGGGGGTGCCCTGGTCGACGAGCTCTCGGGCGCGGGCGGCGATGCGCAGCTGGTAGCGGGAGTAGCGGCGGTGGCCGCCCGCGGAGCGGAGCGGGGTGATCAGACGCGCTTCGCCGAGGGCGCGCAGGAAACTCTGACTGGTGCCGATCATCTCGGCGGCCCGGCCCATCGTGTAGGCGGGGTAGTCGTCGTCATCGAGCCGGTTGAACGAGTCGTCTGCTGTCATTGCACCTCTCATGTGGAACGCGTGGAGGGGCCCTGGTGCCGTACGGCACCAGGGCCCCGAAGGAACTACTACACCATCTGCCGGCCCTGCTACTGCGCCGGCCCTCTGTTTCCGCCGACCCGACCGTGATGCCGTCGGGTGTGCGGGGATCGCGGTTGCTTGACCGGAGACCACCTCACTATCGGATGTCCTGCGGTACCCGGGCTCACTGCCACCCGGGCGATCCTGATGGCGCTCGGCTCCTCCGTTCTTCCCTCGGTGATCAACTACTTGCCAAACGCGGAACTGCGTACTGCTGGTACTGCTGGTACTGCGAACTGCTCATGGCGGCCCCTGATCACTGCGGGCCACCCAGTGCGGTCGTCAGTCCCGTCGCCGTCCTGCGACAACCGTGGCTTCGAAACTCCACCACCGCACCGTCCTGCGAACTGCAACTACGTGTACTGCATGTACTGCGGGTACTGCTTCCCGGCAGTTCGTCTCTGCCAGGCCCTCTTGTCTCTCTGGGCTACGAGAAAAACCATACCCACGCCACCACCCAATGTCTACCCCGGCCGACATAGATTTTCGGGCGCCCTGAGGGGAGATAGATCTTCACGATCGGTCCAGGGGGGAAGAGCAGCCGGGCGGGACGGCCGGTGAATAGAATCGGCTCTCATGTCGAAGCCTGACGAACTGCTCGTTGACGTCGCGGCCTTGGTGGAGTCCGGGCAGAGCAATCAGATGTCCCTGACCGTGGTCACCGGTGGGGCCGTCATCACCGGCCGGCTGGCTCCCGAAGCCGTATGGAGGCAGCGGGTGTCGGAGGTCCTGACCGACTCGGCCCGATTGGGTGAGTTCTCCGCCATCTTCGCCGCCACGACACGCGGGGAGGGGCCGCCCACGCATCTGCACTTCCACCTGGCCCGCATCCTTCAGGGCACGGTGGGGATCCCGGATACGGGCGGGATGTATCGCGTCTCGATCGCGGAGGTCAGCGCCTGGACCATGGGCGACTTCAGCTACTCCGACCACTGACCCGGCGCCACGCGGAGAATCCGCCGGTACGCGGGAGGGCCCGACCAGCGCGCGCTGGTCGGGCCCTCCTCGCTCTTCTGGCGGCGGCTCACGCCGGTCCCGTCGGTCAGACGGTTCAGGCAGTTCAGGCAGGGACGAGGGCGCTCGTAGCGCTGCGGGGCGAGGTGAACGGCCCGCGGTCGCCGAGGACGTCGCGCAGCCGGATGCGGTCCGTGTACGTGGTGCCGTCGCGGACGGCGGCCAGCTGGGCCTGGGTGACCAGCTGGGTGCACAGGCCGTCGTCGTCGCAGATGAGCAGATGTCCTGCGCGGGCACTGGCCATGACGGACAGGGCCACTTCAACGGTCATGTCGTCGCAGACCTGCGGTGCCTCGGTGTCCGTGGCGTTGGCCGCCGTCCTGAGCGCGGGGGTGGCACTCGCCGAGCGGGGCTGCATCTGGACCAGCGTCAAAACGTGCCTCCTGCGGAGATGGGTCAGATTCCTGGTCACGTGCTGCTCAGGCCGCCGCGTCAAAGGCGGGCCGCCGTACGCTCACGCGCCGGGCTGCCGAAGCGGGACGGCGCCGACCGCGGGATGCCGCGCTCCGCTTACGCCGCTCGGGCGCCGGCGCGGTGATGGTGACGGGGACGCCGGAGGGGGCCTGGGCGCCGGTGATCCGGTTGAGTACCTCTTCGCCGGAGCGGACCTGGGTGGTCTGGGGGACGATGCCGGCGGCGGCCATGAGGCGGGTCATGTCGCGGCGCTGGTTGGGGGTGACCAGGGTGACGACACGGCCGGACTCGCCGGCCCGCGCGGTGCGGCCGCCGCGGTGGAGGTAGTCCTTGTGGTCGGTCGGCGGGTCCACGTTGACGACGAGGTCGAGGTTGTCGACGTGAATGCCGCGGGCGGCGACGTTCGTCGCGACCAGGACGGTGACGTGCCCGGTCTTGAACTGGGTCAGGGTGCGGGTGCGCTGCGGCTGTGACTTCCCGCCGTGCAGGGCGGCTGCCCGTACGCCGCTGTTGAGGAGGTCCTGGGTGAGGCGGTCCACGGCGTGCTTGGTGTCGAGGAACATGATGACGCGGCTGTCGCGGGCAGCGATCTCGGTGGTGGTGGCGTGCTTGTCGGCGCCGTTCACGTGCAGGACGTGGTGTTCCATCGTGGTGACCGCACCCTGGGACGGGTCGACGGAGTGGACGACGGGGTCCGTGAGGTAGCGGCGGACCAGGAGGTCGACGTTACGGTCCAGGGTCGCGGAGAACAGCATGCGCTGGCCCTCGGGGCGGACCTGGTCCAGGAGGGCGGTGACCTGGGGCATGAAGCCCATGTCGGCCATCTGGTCGGCCTCGTCCAGGACGGTGATCGCGACCTGGTTCAGGCGGCAGTCGCCCCGGTCGATGAGGTCCTTGAGACGGCCGGGGGTGGCGACGACGACTTCGGCGCCGCTGCGCAGGGCGCCGGCCTGGCGCCCGATCGGCATGCCGCCGACCACGGTCGCCAGGCGGAGCTTGACGGCGCGGGCGTAGGGAGTGAGGGCGTCGGTCACCTGCTGGGCGAGCTCCCTGGTGGGGACCAGAACCAGCGCGAGCGGCTGACGGGGCTCGGCGCGCTGCCCGGCGGTGCGGGCCAGGAGGGCCAGGCCGAAGGCGAGGGTCTTGCCGGAGCCGGTACGGCCGCGTCCCAGCACGTCACGGCCCGCCAGAGAGTTCGGCAGGGTCGCGCCCTGGATCGGGAACGGCACGGACAGGCCCTGCGCGGTGAGCGCGGCCAGGAGCTCGGCGGGCATGTCGAGGGCCGCGAACGCCTCGACGGCGGGCAGCGCCGGAGTGATCGTCTTCGGCAGGGCGAACTCGCTCTGACCTGCGGCGGATCGACGGCCGCGGCCGCCCGACCGGCTGGGGACGGACGAACCGAAGCGGCTGCCCCGAGCCGGAGCTGCGGCGGAGCCGAAAGCGGGGCCGCCGGTGCGGCGGCGGGTGCGGGAGGAGCGGTCGTTCGTACGTGTGGGGTTCATGCAGAACCTTCCTTGATACGGCGCGTACCAAAGGAATTCCCACAGCGAAAGAGCGCGGGGAATCACAAGAACGGGCCGAATGAAATGCGAAAGTGAAATGGGTGATGCCGGCGGACGTGAAATCCGGTACATCGACCTGGATACGGCTCCGAGGAGCTGTGTCACCGGGAATTCTGATTCCGCAGGTGGAACCACCGCGAAAAATACGTGCAGCTGGGGCCCGCACCCCGAGGGATGCGGGCCCCAGCTACGAAATACGCGTCAGCGTCAGGCGGGAACGATGTTCTCGGCCGTCGGGCCCTTCTGGCCCTGCGCGATGTCGAAGGTGACCTTCTGGCCTTCGAGCAGCTCACGGAAGCCCTGGGAGGCTATGTTCGAGAAGTGGGCGAACACGTCGGGCCCGCCACCGTCCTGCTCGATGAAGCCGAAACCCTTGGCCGCGTTGAACCACTTCACGGTGCCAGATGCCATGTCAAATCTCCTTTGGGGCAGTACACCAGCGTCCGCACTGCACGAACGCCGTGTCGCCGCGATGATGCCCCGCCCGGAAAATGACCGGAAGAATTTTGGGAACCACGACTGCAACTGGGACCGACAGTAGCACGCCGAAGTGGCCTGTGTGGGTAAAATAATTCCACTCCGCGCGCTGCGACAAAAACTCTCCCAGCGGGGCCCGTTAAACTCTCAGCCCGCGGGCACAGATATTTTCGGATCTGCCGCGCCACGGTGGAGGTGGCGCTCTTGGAATCAGGCGATGCCTGGCCGACGACGCGGGGAATCGCGGCGACCGATGAGGAACCAGAGCAGGCTCCCGAGGAATGGGGCCATGAAGACGAAAACGACCCAGATCAGCTTCATCCCCCCGGTGACGTCAGACCTGACGATGCTGAGCAGAGCGCCGAAGAACGCCGCGAGACAGCCCGCGACCACAGCAGCTGCTGCGCAGGCGATCAGGATGTCGCCCGTAGGGGCAAGGGCCATCTGGTGTGTGAGCTGAGCCTGCATGGTTCTCTCCTCTTGCTGGTGGGGGTCTCAGAGTTCGCCGGTCGGGCTGGGCGTGCCGGTCAACGGCGGTGGGGGCGGCAGGTGAGCCCCTGTCACGCCGGGCGCCTCGCCGCCCACAGCAGATAGACGCCGGCGGCGATCGGGAGCGCCAGGAGGGCCAGGCCGAGCGGAATGAACAACGCTCCGAGGCCGAGGTTGATCGCGCCCGCGGGGATCGCCCACTGCGCGACTCCGAATGCCGGCGGCGCGAGGGCGGCCACCGTTCCGATCACCTTGTCCCGGGTGTGCCACTGCGACCCGGCCCACAGCAACCAGATCGGGGCGATCAGGGCGATGCTCAGGAGGGGTGTGAAGACCGTCAGGGGGCCGATCACCACCAGCAGTACCAGCAGGGCGAGGGGACGTACCCGGCTCACCTGCGGAGCGGGAGGGGCGGGGGGCTCGTCGCCGAGTGCGGTGGCCGCGATGGTGCGCGGGTCGCCGAGGCGTGTGAGCACGGCGCGGACCTCGTCGTCGCCGGAAGCGGACTGTTCCGCGAGGGTCACGGCGATGTGCTCCTCCAGGTCGGCCAGCAGCTCGTTGCGGCGTTCCGGGCCGAGTCCGGCCGCCTCACGCGCCGCGGTGGCCAGGTAGTTCTTCACCAGCGGGTGCTCGGTGATCGTCACAGCGGTCTCCTGTCAGTCGGTGATGAAGTGGTCGACCGCGTCACGGAAGTGCGGCCAGATGGCGGTGAACTCCTTCAGCGCCGCATGCCCCGATGGCGTCAGCTCGTAGTAGCGCCGGGGCGGCCCGCTGGGGGACTCCTGCCAGTGGGTCTCCACCAGTCCGTCCCGGCGCAGCCGCGACAGCAAGGGGTAGATGGTCCCTTGGCTCGTGGTCATGACGTTCACCGCCCCGAGGGTTTCGAGCAGCTCCACGCCGTAGCGCGGGCCATCCCGCAAGATCGCAAGCACGCAGTACTCCAGCACCCCTTTTCGGAGCTGGCTCTCCGCCTTGCCTGCGACGGGCTTACCTGCGATGTCAGGTTCCATGCATTGCATAGTACCTGGTTATCCCTCGCCGGCGCGTACCGACTTCACGGGACGGGGCTGACCGCCGACTCCGGCGGGCAGCCCCAGAGAGATGTGGGCTACGCGGTCACCACTTGTAGGTCCAGACGGTGTCGTTGTACGCGTCGGAGCTGTTCACGTGGATCCGGATGCGGGCGGTGTCGTCCTGGAACGTCTGGCCGGGTTTCCAGGTCTGCATGTCCAGCGTGCTGCAGTTCCCGGTGGGTGCGGCGGCTTTGGGGTTGCTCACCACCCGGACCGGTCCACTGCCGCTGGTGACCGAGGTGTCGACCTTGTAGATCAGTACGCCGGTGGCGCAGGTGTTGGAGTCGTTGTTGGCGGCCTTGCGGGACTCGGCGATGTAGGCCGTGGTGGCGCTGGTCTTGATGACGGCCAGCTTGTAGCCGCTGCCCCCGTACTCCACCCCGTTCAGGTTGGTGGCGTAGGTGGTGTTCGTGGACAGGCAGGAGACCTGGCTGTCCGTGATCCATCCGAGCTTCCATGCGTGCCAGCCGAGGAACTGCGGGGCCGGTCCGCTCACCTTGCCCATGACGTCCCAGCCGCCGACGTACTGGTGCTGTTCGCCGTTGAAGGCGTAGAGGTCGGGCAGGCCGAAGGTGTGGCCGGTCTCGTGGTTGGCGACCTTGTAGCCCCAGTGCCACATGTCCTGTCCGAAGGTCACGGCCCACTTGATCGCCACCCAGGCGTTCGTCGCCTTGTTCCAGACCCAGGTCGGGTTGGCGGGGTCCTGGACCCAGGTGGGTGTGTGGGTGATCGCGGCCGCGTTGCTGGTCGGCACGATGTAGAACATGTCGTAGTTGGCGAGGTTCACACCTGCGTTGGCGGCACCGGCGAGCGCGTCCTTCACGTATATCCGGTGTGTGTCCCAGGAGAACCCGCGCGCCCAGTTGTACTCGGTGGACTTCTTCGGCATGCGCACCCAGTTGCCGTGCGGGGCTCGCATGTCCAGCCAGACCTTGCCGTTGGAGGCCTTCCACATCCAGTCGGCGGCGCCGGATATTTGGTTGTAGTAACGGTCGAGGGGCGTGGTGGTCCCGACGGTGTCGGGGAAGTCCACGTAGATCACGCCCACGCGCTTGGTGCCCGCCGGTTCCTGGAACCGGTTGTAGTCGGTTTGCTGGCCCTCGTCGGTGTAGCCGGTCGTCCCTTGGAGCGCGCATGCCGAGGTGCTTCCGTTGGCCCCATGGGCGGTGTCGGCGGGGACCGTGACCAGGGCGAGCAAGGCGAGCAGGGCGGACAGGGCGAGTGCGGGCGCCGCGAAGCGCGGGCGCCGCGACGCGAGTGAGGATCTCATGGTGTGCCTCCGTGGGAGAGGTACGCCTCGTGGGGAGAGGTGTGCCTCTGTGGGGGAATGGAGCCCGCTCGGAGTGATGCGGGCATGACATTCTGTTGCCTGCCGACGAATGTGTTGGAGAAAGGATGCGGATGCGGCGGCGGCGCCAAAAGATATCGGATCCCCATAACAGCGCACTATGCCCCCGGAGTTGTGTCCCCCCGATTACGAGCGGTCATCGAGAATCCGGGCGGCCCAACGAAGCGCCGGTCCGGCAAGCGGGGCCCGTACGAAGCATCTTCGAATTACGCGGAAAAGGACGGTGCCGCGTAAGCGGCCGTCTCGACTCCTGCCGTCCGGGGGTGAGGTGGGACCCATCGCACCTGACGCCGTGCCGGCACGCCTCGCTTTGCATGCCCGGGGCTGTGGGGAGCCCCTGGAAATGACGGGGCCGTTCTGTGGAACCGGCTCCAGCCGGTCATCAGGGAAGTGGGCTACCCCGAGCCGTCGTCGGGGCCGAAGTTTTCGACCGTGCACTACCACTTCGAGCGGGGGCAGCCGGTCGGCGCCTGACCTCAGCCATGGCGGGGCCGCAGGCCGGTGTGCCTGCGGCCCCGCTCGGGCGTTTAGGTCAGGACGGGTCGCCGTACTGGAGGCCGCGCCCGTTGGTGCCGACATAGACGCGACCGTAGGTGTCGGGGTCACCGGTGATGACGCCCACGCCGCCGATGCTGCCCCACTGGTGGGCGTCGTCGTTGACGCGGAGCCAGGTGGCGCCCTTGTCGGTGGAGCGGAAGACGCCGGTGACGTCCTTGACGGTACCGATCAGGTACAGGGCCTGATAGGAGGCGCCCGGCGCGGCCTTGCCGAACCCGAGGGCGGAGGCGGACTGCACCGCCCCGAGCGTGGTGAAGGTGCGGCCGCCGTCGGTGGAGTGCAGCACCCCCTTGGCGCCGCCGGCGATCCACAGATCCCCGGCGATGCCGGGGACGGCCGTGAGCCGGCCGGCGGGCAGGTGGGTGGCCCGGGCGGTGAAGGTCGCGCCGCCGTCGGTGCTGGCGTAGAGCGTGCCGCCGGCCAGTGAGTAGAAGGTCTTGGCCGAGGAGCGGTCGGCGACGACTGCGGCGTCGTTACCCAGGCCGTTGACCCTCGACCAGCTCGCCCCGTTGTCGGTCGAGCGGTACGGGGCCTGACCGGCCTCGGTCCAGACGATGGTGGAGCCGTCCGCCGATAGCGCGATACGGCCGTCCCGGGCACCGGCCACAGGCTCTGCCTTGAAGCCGGTCCAGTTGCTGCCGCCGTCGGTGGAGTAGGCGCCGTCCTGCTCGCCGCCACGGCCGACGCGGACCATCATCGAGGGCTTGGACTGGGCGAAGTCGATATCGGTGCTGTTGGTCATCAACGGGTTCTTCAGCCGCCCGGAGGGCACCTTGGTCAGGGAGTCGTGCCGGAAGCCGCCCTGGTCGCCCATGGAGGTGATGACGGTGGCGCCGCCGGGAGGGGCGATCGCGTCCAGCAGCGCGGTCTCCTCCAGCCCTCGGGCACCCATGCTCCAGTGGCTGGTGCCGCCGCTGTCGGAGGCATTGGCGTCCTTGCTGCGCAAGATGCCGTTGCCGGTGCCGTACAGCACGTGCCCGGAGTCGAAGGGATCGATGGCCAGGGCGGTCATCCAGTGCCCGGTGTGAGTGCCGACGTAAGGAGCGCCGGAGGCGTCCCGCACCGACTTGTCGGCCAGTGCCTTCCAGTTCGAACCGCCGTCGGTGGTCCGGTAGATCTCGTCCTCGGGCCACCAGCGGCCGAGGGTGGTGACCATGACCGTGGACGGCTTGCGCGGGTCGACCGCCAGACCGGAGAAGCCGTAACTTCCCTGGGACGGGGAGATGTTCTTCCACGCCCCGCTGCCCGGCGTGTACTTCCACACCGAACCCGCCGTCACGCCGTTGGGTCCGAGATTGTTGGTGTACGTCAGGTACAGCGATCCGTCACCGGAGAGCACGCCGTGCTGCGGCATCTGGCCGGCGGGCTGCCCGGAGACGGCCTGCCAGGTGCTGCCGCCGTCGGTGGAGCGGTAGAGGGAGGTGGACTTGTCGGCGACGCCGACGTAGATCGTCTTGCTTCCGGCCGGGCCGTACGTCACGAAGGAGATGCCGCCGCCGCTGCCCGCCCCGTCCTTGACGGGGAACGAAGAGAGCTGACTCCATGTGACGCCGTGGTCGGTGCTGCGCCACAGGCCGTTCTTGCGGCTGCCGAGGAGCAGGTTGGCGTTGTTCGCGGGGTCGACCACCAGCCGCTCGCCAGCCCCGCGGCCGTCCTCGTTGCCGCCCAGCTTGAAGGGCAGGTTGGTGCGCTTGAAGGTGCGGCCCTTGTCGGTGGAGCGCAGGATCGCGCCGTTGCCCGCCCAATCGTTGGTGTAGGTGCCCGCCCCGAGGTAGAGCCGCTTGGGGTCGACGGGGTCGGTGGCCACCGAGTCGATGCCCAGCAGGTTCCAGTCCTTCTCGCCGACCCAGTCGGTCAGCGGGATCCACTGCTCGGCCGCGGTGTCCCAGCGGTAGGCGCCGCCCATGTCGGTGCGCGCGTACAGAAGGCCCTTCTCACGCGGGTTGAACACCAGCCCGGTGACGTAACCGCCGCCCACCACCTGGGCGTTGCTCCACACATACGGTCCGGTCCCGGCCGCCGGGGACTCGGCCGTCTTCACCAGCTTCCACTGCTGGTTGGTGCTGCCCTTGCCGGGATACTGGATGACCACCGCGCCCTCGGCCGTGGAGCCTCCGGAGACGTCCAGGACCTGGCCGCTCCTGCGGGAGGTGAAGGTGACGGCGTCGGAACCGCTCACCTCGTCGATCCGCCACTCCTGAGAGGTGGAGGCGCTGTCGGTCTGCTGCTCGGCGGCGGCCGCCTGGGCGGACGAACCGCCCGCTATGCCCAGCACTTTGCCGCTGTTGCGGTTCACCAGCTCGTAGTAGCCGTCCCCGGTGGGTCGCAGCTTCCACTGCTGGTTGGCGGTGTTCTGGTCGGTCCACTGCTGGATGCGGGTGCCGTCGGCGGTGGAGAAGGCGTTGACGTCCAGCGCCTTGCCGCTGCGTACGGAGATCAGCCGGTAGTAGGCATTGCCGTCGACCGTCGCGGCCTGCGAGTCGTCCTGCACGAACAGGAGATACGGCACGACGAGAGCGGGCGCTCCGAGCAGCAGTCCGGTCGCGGTCCAGCGGCGGCGGTGACGCCCGCGGCGCCCACCGTTCGTGGGGTTCTTCATGGGGGGTGTTTCTCCTTGCGTATGACCGTGGATCGGGCAGTCAGCGCTGCAGGGTGAGGACACCCGGCCGGTACGGCAGTCGGTCGTAGGGGCCGCCCGCGGTGGAGGACTTGCCCTGGTAGAGGAACTGCAGCCTGCAGGGGTCGATCGTCATGGTCTGGTCGGGATTGCTGCGGACCAGGTCACCGTGGCTGACGTCGTTGGTCCAGGTGGCAGCGCTGTTGGCCTTGCCCGCGAAGGGGTTGCTCTCGGTGGCGGCCTGCGGGGTCCACGAGCCGTTCAGGCGGGAGGCCGTGAACGAGCGGAAGTAGCGCCCCTGCGCACCCTTCGCCTCGACGATCATGAGGAACTGCTGCCGGCCCTGGACCTTGTAGACCTGGGGAGCCTCGAACAGGTTGGCTTCCGTGTCGCTCATGACCGTCGTGTACGACGAGCCGAAGCTGCCCGGGAAGTTCCCGATCGGCATGCTCGCCCGGTAGATCTTGCCGTTGTCACCGGCGAAGAACAGGTACATGTTCTGGTCGTCGGCGATCAGGGTCTGGTCGATCGGGCCGGTGGGGGAGTCGGTGCGGGGGATGCTGCCGGTGAACAGCGGCTGCGGCGCGGACCAGCCGTTGGGGTCGGTGGGGTCGCTCGAAGTGCGGTAGATGAAGGGCCACTGACCCCATTGGTACGCGAGGACCCAGATCTTCTTGGGCGCGAAGTAGAACAGCGTGGGCGCGACCGCGGGCTGGCTCATCGCCTTCTGTCCGGCGGACGCCATGTCCGACCAGTTGGTGAAGGGGCTGAACGTCATCGAGCCGTACTTCGATCCGTTGAAGTGCGACCCGTAGACCAGGTGCTTGCCGTTGTGCACCACGTTGGTGAAGTCCTTCAGCGAGGCCCACCCGTTCGCAGGCTGCGCCAGGGCACCCGTCGAACTCCACTTGTACGTCGACGGAAGCGCGCACGTGCCGCCGCCCGACCCGGACGGGGCGGTCCACTTCTGGTTGCCGACGCCCCCACAGGCATGCAGCTGGATCTTGGTGCCGTTGGCGGTGGCCGCACCGACGGCGTCGAGGCACAGCCCGGACTGGACGCCGGTGATCGTGCCGTTGGTGTTGATGTTCCACTGCTGGTTGGTGCCGCCGTTGCAGTCCCAGATGACCACCGCGGTTCCGTTGGTGGTGCCCTTGCTCTTGGCGTCCAGGCACTTGTTGCCGTGGATCTTCAGCTGCTTGCCGTCGGTGTAGGTCCAGCGCTGGTTGGCCTGTCCGCTGCAGGTCCACAGCTGCGCCTGGGTGCCGTTGGCAGTGGTGGAGGCGGGGATGTCGATACAGCGGCCGGAGGCCACGCCCTTGATCTCCCCCGTGCCGGTACCAGTGCCGTCGGCCGGCCCGCTCGGGGTGGTACCCGAGCCGGAGTTGAGGGCGTTCATGACGGCGGTGTACGCGGGCTTGGGCTTGCCGTTGTTGTCGAACAGCAGCGGGCTTTCGCCGCGGCGCCAGGAGTCGCTGTCACGGACGCCCCACACCGTGATGCCGGTGCACCGGGCCACGGACAGGCAGGCTTTGACCGCGTTGGCGTAGTGGGTGGGCGATGCCTGGGCGATGTCCAGCTCGGTGATCTGGACGTCGACGCCCAGGGCGGCGAAGTTGGCCAGGGTGGTCTGGAAGCTCGCCGGCGGGCCGTCCGCTCCGAAGTGGCTCTGGAGCCCGACGCAGTCGATGGGCACGCCGCGGGACGTGAAGTCCTTGACCATTCTGTAGACGCCCTGGGTCTTGGCGTCCGACCAGTTCTCGATGTTGTAGTCGTTGTAACAGAGCTTGGCCGAGGAGTCGGCCGCACGGGCGGTGCGGAACGCCTCCTCGATGAAGCCGTTGCCCAGGACCTTCTGGAACACCGAGCTGCGGAGCTGACCGCTGGGGCCGTCGGCGAACGCCTCGTTGACCACGTCCCAGGCGTAGATCTTGCCTTTGAAGTGGGTCATCGTGGTGGTGATGTGGCCGTTCATCACGCTGCGCAGCGTGTTCGCGTCGCTGATCGAGCCGACCCAGGCCGGGAGCTGCGAGTGCCAGACCGTGGTGTGGCCGCGCACGCGCTGGCCGTTCGCCTGCGCACGGTTGACGATGCGGTCGGCGGGGCCGAAGGTGAAGTTGCCGCGGGACGGCTGGACGGCGTCCCACTTCATCTCGTTCTCCGGGGTGATCATGTTGAACTCCCGGTCGGCGATCGCGGTGTACGCCGGCTCGCCGAGCCTGCCGGCGGCCACAGCGGTACCGAAGTACCGGCCCGAGGGGGCGGCCTGCGTACCCAGGGTCGCGGCTCCGGCGGAGTTGGGAAGGAGCGTCACGACACCGGCCACCACCGCCGCGGCCGACAGTCCTACCGTCGCTGTTCGGCGACGCCGGCTGAGCCGGTGCAGGCCCTTCATGATTCTCCTCGGGGTTCATGGGTGAATTGCGTCATCGGAGAGGCTTTCTTCAGGGAATACGTCAACGGGGAAGCCGGGGAACCCGCTACGTCGGCACGTCATGGCGAGCGGCGGGAAGGGCACCCCACGAATTGGAGGCCTTCGAACGCGCGGTCTCGTAACAGAAAAGTCGCGCCGCCCGGACGATTGCTCAGTGATGCATCTCGCGGGCAAAAAGCGTTATGCCAAGCCCCGCGGTCTGGTCGTCCCTGCGGAAAGGCGCGCCGCCAGGATCAACGGGTGAAGGGTTTTGGAGTGGTGGCAGCCGTCGATGAATGCGGATCGAAGCTGGACCAAATGCTCAAGGAGCGGTTCTCAGGCCCAGGCCTTGCGCATGATGAAGGAAGCCTGGCCGGCGAAGGCCCGAGTGCCGTCGGAGCCATCGAGCCAGATGCCGCCGTCGCGGTGGCGGAGGACCGATCCGGGATAGTTGTGCGCGTGCAGGGTCACCGACCCGGCGACCGCCCCGGGGCGCGGACAGAAGGTGGCGTCTTCGCGGAACAGTTCGCTGCCGTCGTTGGCGCTCAGCTGTAGCCGCAGGTAACGATGGCGCAGGTAGCGGCCGTCGGCGGCGCGGAAGGTGACGCACCGTGTGTCGGCCAGCCCCTCGATGACCGTGAAGGTGCCCCGCTGCCGCTTCCGCGCGCTGCTGGACGCGGAGACTCGGCCGAGCGTCGCGAAGTCGCCGGCATACGTGATGTACAGGGCGGGTTCGTCCACGGACTCCAGCGACTGTGGGCCCAGCGGAACAGTGCCCGCGACGGCGGACGGAGTCACCGGGGACGGTGCGGCCGACGTGGCAGTGCGCGACGGGATCGGCGTGGGATTGACCGGCTTGGGACTGCCGACCGTGGGAGCGGCGATGACGCCGGGCTCCCGATGCGCCGGTTCGGGCCAGGTCGCGTAGGTGGCGGTCCCGGCGATGAGCACCGCGCCGGTGGCGAGGCTCACCAGCGGATGAGCGGTCACCACGTGGAGTTTGCCGATCAGCGCGCTGTGCAGACCGCCTCCCCCCGTCGCCGTCGCCGTCGCCGTCGCCGTGCCGGCGGCGACGTGTGCCGTGGCCAGCCCGGCGGCGCTCGCGGCCGTACCCGACAGCAGGCCCTTGGCGGCCAGCGCGGCGATGAGTCCGGCCGGGACGGCCAGCGTCGCGAGGCCGAGGAGCAGCCGTTCGGCGGGAACCCGTTCTGTCGTCGTCGCCATGCAGACCGGGCAGTCGCGGGTGTGCCGCGCGATCCGCTTGCGCCACACCGATGTACGCAGACCGTCCCAGCCGACGACGGTCTCGTCCAACTGCGGACAGCGCGGGTCGGCCTCCAGCGCGGCGACGATCGTCCGGCTCAGTTCCAACTGCTCGCGCATGCGTTGCAGGCGTACTCCGACGTGGGCGACAGTGAGCCCCATCGAGGCGGCGACGTCGTCACGGCTCAGTGAGCCGGCACATTCCTGCAACCACAGCGACAGCAGCACCCGATGTTCCGGGTCGAGCCACCGGCCGGCTTCGACGACCTGACGGCGCTCGTCCGACACATGCAGACGCAGGATCGTCACGCCCTCAAGCTCGGCGCCGGCGTCCGGTATCTGGTGTGCCTCGTCGATGACCGTGGTCCGGCCGGCGAAGGTGCGTTGCCGGTGCCAGTAGGTGTTGATCTGGCGGAGCGTGATCGACACCAGCCAGGACCGGAAGCTCTCGGGGGCACGCAGGGCAGGCAGGTCGCGCACCACGCGCAGCAGGGTTTCCTGGACGACGTCGTCGACGTCGGCATGTCCGCTCAGCGCTCGCCCGACGATGTTGTAGACCAACGGCAGGTAGGCGGCGATCAGCTCCTCGCGCGCCCGATCGTCCCCGGCCTGCGCCGCGACAACCAGCCCCGCGTGGTCCGCATCCATGATCCCCATCCCCACTTCCCTCAGGGGAGCGATCCACCGAGTACGGCGCCTCACCTTAGCCTCGGCCAAGGTATGCGGCCAAAGCCCGTGCCTTGGGCCAACGTACCGGCCCGTGCCGACTTTTGAGGGCCGGTACCGCGCGTTGCGGGCTTGTCGGTGGTGTTCCATGCATACCGGCGCGCGACGCAGTGCCGGCCATCGGGGAGCCAGTAGCCCTAGCCACGCCCGCCCTGCCGAGGCCACGACGTCGGGAGTGGAGACGGGGCCGATGAGGGATGCCGTCCCGGCATGCGGGATGCAGGGACGAAGTGTTCGAGGTCCGGCTTGCGCCGGATGAGCCGAAGAGGTGGCCGCCGCTGGACGCTGGGATCGGTTGGTTCATCTCTCTTGTGACGAGATGCCATAGGGGACATTCGGGTGGAGTACCCCGTGGGCTGCAACTGTCCCCAGTCCCTTTCCAGTCGTCTTCTCCAGTTGCATGACTACTAAGGAGGCACTCGTGACTGGATCTCCGGCTTTCACCACGGGCACCACTGGGCTGCTGGATCTCGACCCGTACCGCTTCCCCGCCGTGCTCATCGACGACCGGTCTGAGGAGACGTCGATGGCCCGCGGCGGCATGGAGCTCGGCGACTACCTTCTGCCGGCGCCAACGCCGGAGAGCCGCCTGCCGCTTCCTTTCGAGCCGGCCGACCTCCGCCGTCTGGAGCTGCACGCCACCCTCACCGCAGCCGGCATCGCACCCATGCCGGGAGACCTCGACGCCATCGAGGCCCTGTGCACGCTGGATGAGACCACCCACGTCGCACTCCGGCGATGGATCAACCGAGCCATGTGATCCTCGCAGAGTCGGATGCGCTCTGGGCTATGCCCGCGCCTGTCATGCCGGGCGGGGAGCAGAGAGTTGCCGACGGGACTCGCTGTGGAATCCAGGGAACGTGGCAGCGCCTGCCAGATCACAAGAATCGGCGATTCGAATCCGCCACGTTCCGCCTCCCTGTCCGTACCGCTTCCGGTCCGCGAGAGTCGTGTACTTCCTCGGCTGACCAGAGATGAGGTAGCAATGACGCGCTCTGTGTGGTCGGCTCGATGGCTGGCTTCGGCCTGTGATGACCCAGCCGAGATTGGATCGGGCTGCCCGGTATCGGACGAGCGGGACGTGGCTGGCCGTTCCCGACCTGGCCGGAAAGCGGCGCGGTTCTCCTGGATCGTCCCACCCGACGGGAGGGGAACGCTGTTCTCCCCAAGGAATGTGTACCCCGCCCTCACGCCACGCCGTTCAGCTAAATGAAGGGACACGTGAGGGCACGGACTGGTCGCGCACTTTCGAGACTCTGGACTTCGCCGCCGACGCGGACTGCCAGGACTCGGCACAGGACTGCTCACGCCGGCTACTTTTCCGCACTGCTGCGTCGTCTGGTCTGGGGAGCCTGCCACGACGTCTACCGATTGAGGGGCAGACCACCTGAGGCTTCCATCGACGACGGTCCGGGGGCTGAGAGCCAGCCGAGTCAGCAGCCGCCGCGACCGTAGCCGCCGCACCCGGGGCAATCGACGTCGCCCCCACTCGTCTCAGCGTCAGAGGTAAACCGTCCGCCCGAGCCCCGCCAGTCCCAAGTGGGCGCCTGAGACGGCGCATCAGGGAGCCGGCGGAAGGGCACGGCATCGTCGAAGAACACAGGCGGGCCGGAGGCCGGTAGCGGGCCCGGCCCGCAGGTGATCGGCCGGCCCCACCTCAACGCCCGCACGCCAGGCCGGGGTTCTGGTGGCACCCAGAGCCCCGGTCGCAGTCACGTGCGACCTCCGGCAGAACCAGAGGAGCCCCTACATGCCCATTATCGAGCGGGTCCCGGGCACGAGCCCCTGGCGCGCCTCAAGTGTCGGCCGGCGGACCCTGGCGAAACAGAGCCTGCCACCGTCAGCGTTCAGGTCGCGCACCTCATCGGAATGGGGTGGGCCCCACGAGCATGTGGCGTAGCTCTGGGTTCGGTGGGTCGGCAGCTGTCTGCCGAACCCACTCCCCTTTCGGGGTCACGATGCGCGATGCCTAGCCACGGCGCGATGCGGGCCAGGAGGATCCGCTACCCGGGAAGGCCTGGTGCAGCGCTTGCGCCGGTCCGACCCCGATGGGGCGGAGCGCGCCGCGGACACGCTCGACAGGACCGCGTCGGAGGTCGCCGGGCATCCGGCGGGCAGCAGCGCGGTCGTAGGGCTCCTGCAAGGCCGGCCCGAGCCGCTGATCGCCGCCTCGCCCGAGCTGAGCAGCGCTACAGGACCTGGTCCGTGAGCAGTCGGCCCGCGACACGGGCGGAGCACGTACCCATCTGCCATCGCACGCGGGCCGCGGTGCCCGCGTTCACCAGCAGACCGGCGGCATCCCTTACGGAGCCGAGCCCAAGTGAGGCGGTGGCGCGGCCGGGCTGCGGCCGTCCGTGCGTCATCGCGCCGTGGCTCCGCTACCTGCGTCAGGGCTTGCGACGAGCTGCTGAGCACTGCTCCCGCTGTGCTCGCGTGCCGGCCTGGTCATCGCGCTGGCCTTCTCGACCCTGATCAAAGCGTTCACCGACTAGATCAACCCGATCGTCAGCCGTTTCCAGGGCGGCAAATCTCCGGGGGCTCGGGTGGCAGCTCGGCGAAGAGGGAAACGAGGCGACGTACCTCGACCGGGGCCAGTTCATCTCCGCGCTGATCTACTTCATCATCTTCCTGGCGGTCATCTACTTCCTGATCGTCGTGCCGTACAAGCGCTACCAGGCCCGCCGCGGTGTCAAGGCATTGGGCGAACCCGGTCCCGTCAAGACCTGCCCGGCCTGCCTCTCCGAGGACCTGCCCGCCGCTGCGAGCAAGTGCCTCCACTGCGCTACCGAGCAGCCCCCGACCACCGGCAGCGCATCAACTGCCTCGGCTGGCAGCCAGAGATGCCCTCGCTGCCACGAGCAGCGAGGGCATCGGGATGGGCCCGTCGGCGCGCGCAGAAGATCAGCGCCGCCGTGCCTGTGGCGGCTGCTGCACGACGGCGAGGGTGCCTGCGGCCGGGTGCCCCTGGGCATCGGGGCGTTGCGGGGTGCTGTGGGCCCTGGCTGCCTGGGCTCGGGCGCCGGGTAGGTGGCCCGCGGCCGGTGTGTGCACGAAGCGCCGCGGGTTCACCGTCACCCGTCTCGCCCAGATGGTCGGACTCACCGCCCGCCGACTGTCCGACTCTCCCAGAGTTAGGGCACGCGGAGGGCACGGCGGCCCCGGAGAGGTCCAGACAACAAAGAAGCCCCGGGCCTCTGGCCTGGGGCTTTCTCGTGGAGCGGGTGACGGGAATCGAACCCGCGCTCTGAGCTTGGGAAGCTCATGTTCTACCATTAAACTACACCCGCACAGCGGACCCATCGCGGTACCGCATCGTCGCACACTGTACCTCATCTCCAGGCTCCTCGGTGGTATTCGCCGTGGTGCCTGTCTGCTGTTCCGGGGGTGGACGCGCGTGCGGGGGGCGGGTGTTGGGGCGTAGCGTTGGGGGCGGAGTGCCGCTTGCTGTGGTGTCCTGTTCATCCCCTAATGTGGCTATCTCGTCCACGGTTTTTGGGGAAGGGACTTGATGGACCCGATGGAGCGCACCGTCCGCTGTGCCGAAGGGCACGTGTTCACCACCACTTCGTTTCCGATGCAGCAGCTCGGTGCCGGGCGGATCGGGCCCGGGCGGCTCATCCGGTGTCCGCGGTGTGCGCGGTTGCGGCATGCCGTGCCCGTGGGGGCCCGGGAGCTGCAGCAGCGGTAGCGGCACGTAGCGGGGAGTAGTGGAGGCGCGCGGGAGGCCGTCCGATTGGGGCGGGCCCGCGCGCTCTGCGTATCCTCGGGGCGTGCTTCTCTCAGACAAGGACATCCGGGCCGAGATCGACGCCGGACGGGTCCGTATCGACCCGTACGACGAATCCATGGTGCAGCCCTCGAGCATCGACGTGAGGCTTGACCGCTTCTTCCGGGTGTTCGAGAACCACCGCTACCCCCACATCGACCCCGCCGTCGAACAGCTCGACCTGACGCGTGAAGTCGAGCCGGAGGGCGACGAGGCGTTCATCCTCCACCCCGGTGAGTTCGTGCTCGCCTCGACGTACGAGGTCATCACGCTGCCGGACGACATCGCCTCGCGCCTGGAGGGCAAGAGCTCCCTCGGGCGCCTCGGGCTGGTGACCCACTCCACCGCCGGCTTCATCGACCCCGGCTTCTCCGGGCATGTCACGCTGGAGCTGTCGAACCTCGCCACGCTTCCGATCAAGCTCTGGCCGGGGATGAAGATCGGGCAGCTGTGCATGTTCCGGCTCAGCTCGCCGGCCGAGTTCCCCTACGGGAGCGAGCGCTACGGGTCGCGGTACCAGGGCCAGCGGGGGCCGACGGCCTCCCGTTCGTACATGAACTTCCATCGGACGCAGGTGTGAGCAATGAGTGATGTACGGGAGAACCTGACGTACGAGGGGTTCGGGCGCGCCGTGCGCGAGCTCGCGCAGACCATCGCCGACGACGGCTACGAGCCCGACATCGTGCTCTCCATCGCCCGCGGCGGTGTCTTCGTCGCCGGCGGCCTGGCGTACGCGCTCGACTGCAAGAACATCCACCTCGTCAACGTGGAGTTCTACACCGGCGTCGGCACCACGCTCGAGATGCCCGTGATGCTCGCCCCCGTGCCGAACGCGATCGACTTCTCCGACAAGAAGGTCCTGATCGCCGACGACGTCGCCGACACCGGAAAGACCCTCAAGCTCGTCCACGACTTCTGCGTCGAGCACGTCGCCGAGGTCCGCAGCGCCGTCATCTACGAGAAGTCCCACTCCCTCGTGAAGTGCGAGTACGTCTGGAAGAAGACGGACGAGTGGATCAACTTCCCCTGGAGCGTCGAGCCGCCCGTCGTGAAGCGTGAAGGACAGGTCCTGGACGCCTGAGTCCGCACCAGGCACAGGGAAAAGGCCCGCCGAGTACGTCGTACTCGGCGGGCTTTTTCACATCGTCAGAGCGTGCCCAGCTTGATGATCGACAGCAGTGCGACCAGCTGGATCGCCGACGCTCCCAGCGCCTTCGGCCACGGCAGATCGTGCGACTTGCTCACCATGGACGTGAACAGCGCTCCCGCCGCCAGCCAGGTCAGCCAGCCGATCACCTGCACCAGGCCGTTCTCGCCGCCCAGGAACAGGGCGAAGACCAGGCGTGGCGCGTCCGTGATCGACATGATCAGCATGGACAGACCCACCGTCGGCTGCCACGCGCCGTCGCCGCCGAGCTGGCGGGCGAGGGTGTGCGTCACCGCGCCCAGGATCAGGCTGCCGATCACGAAGCCGACGCCCGTCATCAGGGCGTACGGAATCGCCGTCGAGATCGTGGCGTTGATCGCCTCTTCGCGCGCCTGGTCGAAGCCGAAGATCGCCAGCAGGCCGTAGAGGAACGTCACGACCAGCGCCGTGCCCCACACCGCGTGGTCCCGCATCTGCCAGAACGTCGGGCCCGGGCGCATCACGATGCCGCTCAGCAGGGCCTTCCACGGCAGCCGCGGGCCCGCGGGAGCCGCCGGGGCGGCGCCTGCGTGGTACGTGGCGCCCTCGCCGTACGGGTCCTCGTCGATCCGGAACGCCTGGGTGTGGCCCGGGGTGTTCGCCGTCGAGGGGTGAGCGGGGCCGGCTCCGTACGGCGGTCGCGGATCGTACTGCTGCCCGTACTGCGGGCCGCCGCCTTGCTGCGGCTGGCCGTAGGAGTCGCCGAAGTACTCCGGCTCGCCGTACGGCTGCGGCCCTCCCTGCGGCCCCTGTGGTCTCTGCTGCCAGTGAGGCGGCTGGGGCTGCTGGTGCTGCCCGTACGGAGGCGGGGGCGCCGCGGGGTGCCCATAGGGGGCCTGCGGACCGCGGGGTCCCTGCTGCGGTTGTTGTTGCGGGGAGCGGTTGTTGTCCCGGCCCCGTCCGATCCTGAATCCAGCCACGCCGTCGAACGTACCCGTTCCCACTGTGCGGGGCGCCCGGCGGGGGGACGCACAAGGGCCTTTGCGGCTGACCTGTGACATCCCCTAGGGGAGGAGGGGCCGGAGGGACGACAGGGCCCGTACGTCGTGAGACGTACGGGCCCTGCGCGGTCCTACCGGAGCGCTACGCCGTCAGGAGGAGGCGACCGGCTCCTCCGCCGGCTTCGGCTCCTCCTCCGGCTTCGTCTTCACCGAGTCGAGCAGCAACTGCGCCACATCCACGACCTGCAGGCTCTCCTTCGCCTGACCGTCGTTCTTCTTGCCGTTGACCGAGTCGGTCAGCATCACCAGACAGAACGGGCAGGCGGTGGAGACGATGTCCGGGTTGAGGGACAGCGCCTCGTCCACGCGCTCGGTGTTGATGCGCTTGCCGATCCGCTCCTCCATCCACATCCGCGCGCCACCGGCGCCACAGCAGAAGCCCCGCTCCTTGTGGCGGTGCATCTCCTGCTGGCGCAGGCCCGGCACGGCCGACATGATCTCGCGCGGCGGCGTGTAGACCTTGTTGTGGCGGCCCAGGTAGCACGGGTCGTGGTACGTGATCAGACCGTCGACCGGCGTCACCGGGATCAGCTTGCCCTCGTCGATGAGGTGCTGGAGCAGCTGCGTGTGGTGGATGACCTCGAACTCGCCGCCCAGCTGCGGGTACTCGTTCGCGATCGTGTTGAAGCAGTGCGGGCAGGTCGCGACGATCTTCTTCGCGGACTTCGGCTTCTTCGTCGACGGGTCCTCGTCGTCCTCGCCGAAGGCCATGTTCAGCATCGCCACGTTCTCCTGGCCGAGCTGCTGGAACAGCGGCTCGTTGCCGAGGCGGCGCGGCGAGTCACCGGTGCACTTCTCCTCGCCGCCCATGATGGCGAACTTGACGCCCGCCATGTGCAGCAGCTCCGCGAAGGCCTTGGTGGTCTTCTTGGCCCGGTCCTCCAGGGCGCCGGCGCAGCCGACCCAGTACAGGTAGTCGACCTCGGTGAGGTCCTCGACGTCCTTGCCGACGATCGGGACCTCGAAGTCGACCTCCTTGGTCCACTCGACGCGCTGCTTCTTGGCCAGACCCCAGGGGTTGCCCTTCTTCTCCAGGTTCTTGAGCATCGTGCCCGCCTCGGACGGGAAGGCGCTCTCGATCATCACCTGGTAGCGGCGCATGTCGACGATGTGGTCGATGTGCTCGATGTCGACCGGGCACTGCTCCACGCACGCGCCACACGTCGTGCAGGACCACAGCACGTCCGGGTCGATGACGCCGTTCTCCTCGACGGTGCCGATCAGCGGGCGCTCGGCCTCGGCCAGCGCGGCCGCCGGGACGTCCTTCAGGGCCTCGGCGGACGCCTTCTCCTCGCCCTCCATCGTCTTGCCGCCGCCGGCCAGCAGGTACGGGGCCTTGGCGTGCGCGTGGTCGCGCAGCGACATGATCAGCAGCTTGGGGGAGAGCGGCTTGCCGGTGTTCCAGGCGGGGCACTGCGACTGGCAGCGGCCGCACTCGGTGCAGGTGGAGAAGTCGAGGATGCCCTTCCAGGAGAACTGCTCGACCTGGGAGACGCCGAAGACGTCGTCCTCGCCCGGGTCCTCGAAGTTGATCTCCTTGCCGCCGCTGGTCATCGGCTGGAGCGCACCGAGCGCGCTGGCGCCGTCCGCGTTGCGCTTGAACCAGATGTTCGGGAAGCCGAGGAAGCGGTGCCAGGCCACACCCATGTTCGTGTTGAGCGAGACCGTGATCATCCAGATCATGGTCGTGCTCAGCTTGATCATGGCGAAGAGGTAGACCAGGGTCTGCAGACTGCCGACGCTCAGCCCGTCGAGGGCCAGGACCAGCGGGTACGAGGCGAAGTACGCGGCCTCGTAGTGGTCGACGTGGTGCAGTGCGCCCTCGAGGCCGCGCAGCACGTAGATGGCCAGGCCGATGATGAGGATGACGTACTCGACGAAGTACGCCTGGCCCATCTTCGAGCCCGCGAAGCGGGACTTGCGGCCGGGGCGCGAGGGCAGGTTGAGCAGGCGGATGACGATCAGCGTGGCGATGCCGAGGATGGTCATCGCGCCGATGAACTCGATGTACATCTCGTACGGGATGAACCCGCCGAGCACCGGCAGCGTCCAGTCGGCCTGGAACAGCTGGCCGTACGCGGTGACGATGGTCGGCGGCAGCGTCAGGAAGCCGACCGCGACGAACCAGTGCGCGAAGCCGACGATGCCCCATCGGTTCATCCGCGTGTGGCCGAGGAACTCCCTGACCAGCGTGACGCTGCGCTGGTAGGGGTTGTCCGTCCGGGTGCCGGCGGGCACCGGCTGGCCCAGCTTGAAGTAGCGGACGAACTGGCCGATGGCGCGGGCGAGCAGCGCAACGCCGACCACGCTCAGGGTCAGCGACACAATGATCGCGGCGAGTTGCATGAGGGGCTCCTCGGGCCTGCGAGGCGGGAATCTGCAGAACGTACTAAGCGGTAACTTAATTCAGTCCGTGCTGAGAGTACCCAGATATTCCGCCGCGCTGTAGCCGCGCCTGCGGTGATCTGTGTCGCTCAGGCGACCCTTGCCGGGCCCCATGGACGGGGCCCCGCCGGGCCCGCTCAGATGGGCCGTGCGGACGCCCGTGCCCATGCTGGAATCGTACGGCTCAGGATGGCCAGATCCATCCCCAGCCAGTGATGGTCCACATAGTGGAGATCGAGCAGGGTCATCTCCTCCCATGGCAGCTCGGAACGCCCGCTGACCTGCCAGAGGCCGGTCATGCCCGGCCGTACGGACAGCCGCCGGCGCGCCTGGCCCGCGCAGCCCTCGTCGTCGGCCGCCAGGGGGCACGGACCGACGAGGGACATCTCGCCGCGGACCACGTTGATCAGCTGGGGGAGCCGGGCCAGGAAGCGGCCCTGGGTGCGGAACGTCAGCATCCGGAATTCCCGGCCGTGGAGCCCCGCCCGTACGTCCCTCCGCAGCACCCCGTCCGGGTGATCGAGGGCGCCCAGGGCGGACAGGGCGAGCGCCGCCGCCACCGCCAGGAACACCGGCGCCAGGACCAGCAGCAGGAAGAGGCTGCCCAGCAGGTCGAGTGCCCGCTTGGCGGTCATGCCCCGCACCTCCCGATCATGGGACGTTTGTCCGCGTGTGTCAGGCTCTGGTCGGACTCTCTCATGAGTGACGGGAATTCCCCCGGCGCGACGCGGCCCGTGAGCCGGGGCCGCGCCGGGAGCTGGGCCGGGCTGAAGCGGCTCTGAGCTGGGCCGAGTGGCGGGTCTGAGTGAGCCATCCGACGGGAAGTTGAGTCGCCTCGACTCAGGTCTGTTGACTCATCCGGGGCGGTCATGCATCCTTGAGTCAGTTCCACTCAAGTCAGGTCAGCTGGAGGAATTGAAATGGCACGTGCGGTCGGCATCGACCTGGGCACGACTAACTCCGTCGTCAGCGTTCTCGAAGGCGGCGAGCCCACCGTCATCACCAACGCCGAGGGCGCCAGGACCACGCCGTCCGTCGTCGCCTTCGCGAAGAACGGCGAGGTGCTCGTCGGCGAGGTCGCCAAGCGTCAGGCGGTCACCAACGTCGACAGGACCATCCGGTCGGTCAAGCGCCACATGGGCACCGACTGGAAGATCGACATCGACGGCAAGAGCTTCAACCCGCAGCAGATGAGCGCCTTCATCCTGCAGAAGCTCAAGCGCGACGCCGAGGCCTACCTGGGCGAGAAGGTCGTGGACGCGGTCATCACCGTCCCGGCCTACTTCAACGACTCCGAGCGTCAGGCCACCAAGGAGGCCGGTGAGATCGCGGGCCTCAACGTCCTGCGTATCGTCAACGAGCCGACCGCCGCCGCGCTCGCCTACGGCCTCGACAAGGACGACCAGACCATCCTCGTCTTCGACCTCGGTGGCGGTACGTTCGACGTCTCGCTGCTGGAGATCGGCGACGGTGTCGTCGAGGTGAAGGCCACCAACGGTGACAACCACCTCGGTGGTGACGACTGGGACCAGCGCGTCGTCGACTACCTGGTGAAGCAGTTCCAGAACGGGCACGGCGTCGACCTGGCCAAGGACAAGATGGCTCTCCAGCGTCTGCGCGAGGCCGCGGAGAAGGCGAAGATCGAGCTGTCGTCCTCCACCGAGACGACGATCAACCTGCCCTACATCACGGCGTCCGCCGAGGGCCCGCTGCACCTGGACGAGAAGCTCACGCGCGCCCAGTTCCAGCAGCTGACCGCGGACCTCCTGGAGCGCTGCAAGACGCCGTTCCACAACGTCATCAAGGACGCGGGCATCCAGCTCAGCGAGATCGACCACGTCGTCCTCGTCGGTGGCTCGACCCGTATGCCCGCCGTCGCCGAGCTCGTCAAGGAGCTGACCGGCGGTCAGGACGCCAACAAGGGCGTCAACCCGGACGAGGTCGTCGCCATCGGCGCCGCCCTGCAGGCCGGTGTCCTCAAGGGTGAGGTCAAGGACGTCCTGCTCCTCGACGTGACCCCGCTGTCCCTCGGCATCGAGACCAAGGGCGGCATCATGACCAAGCTCATCGAGCGCAACACCACGATCCCGACCAAGCGGTCCGAGATCTTCACGACGGCCGAGGACAACCAGCCGTCCGTGCAGATCCAGGTCTACCAGGGCGAGCGCGAGATCGCGGCGTACAACAAGAAGCTCGGCATGTTCGAGCTGACCGGCCTCCCGCCGGCCCCGCGCGGCGTCCCGCAGATCGAGGTCGCCTTCGACATCGACGCCAACGGCATCATGCACGTCACGGCCAAGGACCTCGGCACGGGCAAGGAGCAGAAGATGACCGTCACCGGCGGCTCCTCGCTGCCGAAGGACGAGGTCGACCGGATGCGCCAGGAGGCCGAGCAGTACGCGGACGAGGACCACCGCCGCCGCGAGGCCGCCGAGTCCCGCAACCAGGGCGAGCAGCTGGTCTACCAGACCGAGAAGTTCCTCAAGGACAACGAGGACAAGGTCCCGGGCGACGTCAAGACCGAGGTCGAGACGGCGGTGGCCGAGCTCAAGGAGAAGCTGAAGGGCGAGGACACCGCGGAGATCCGCACCGCCACCGAGAAGGTCGCGGCCGTCTCCCAGAAGCTCGGCCAGGCGCTCTACGCCGACGCCCAGGCCGGTCAGGCTGCCGCCGGCGGTGCCGGTGACGCGGGCCAGGCCAAGGCCGAGGACGACGTCGTCGACGCCGAGATCGTCGACGACGAGAAGCCGAAGGGTGGCCAGGCGTGACGGAGGAGACCCCGGGCTTCGAGGAGAAGCCTGACGTCCCCTCCGGCGCCACCCCTGACGACGCCGCCGAAGCCGCCGAGGCCCCCTCCACGGAGGAGGGCTCGGCGGCCCCGGCCGGGGACGTAAGCCAGACCGCCGGTCTGACGGCCCAGCTGGACCAGGCCCGCAGCGCGCTCGCCGAGCGCACCGGGGACCTCCAGCGGCTCCAGGCCGAGTACCAGAACTACCGCCGCCGGGTGGAGCGCGACCGGGTCACCGTCAAGGAGATCGCCGTCGCGGGCCTCCTCACCGAGCTGCTGCCGGTGCTCGACGACATCGGCCGCGCCCGGGAACACGGCGAGCTCGTGGGCGGGTTCAAGTCGGTGGCCGAATCGCTGGAGACGGTCGCCGCCAAGATGGGCCTGCAACAGTTCGGCAAGGAGGGCGAGCCCTTCGACCCGACCATCCACGAGGCCCTGATGCACTCGTACGCGCCGGACGTCACCGAGACGACCTGCGTGGCGATCCTGCAGCCGGGGTACCGGATCGGCGAGCGGACCATCCGGCCCGCGCGCGTGGCGGTGGCCGAGCCCCAGCCCGGGGCGACGCCGTCCGCGAAGGACGAGAAGAAGGCCGACGAGGAGAGCGGTGGCCCCGAGGAGGGCTGACGCAACGATCGTCCGGAAGGAGGGACGTCGATGAGCACGAAGGACTTCGTCGAGAAGGACTACTACAAGGTTCTCGGCGTCCCCAAGGACGCCACGGACGCCGAGATCAAGAAGGCGTACCGGAAGCTCGCCCGCGAGAACCATCCGGACGCCAACAAGGGTGACACCAAGGCCGAGGAGCGCTTCAAGGAGATCTCCGAGGCCAACGACATCCTCGGCGACCCGAAGAAGCGCAAGGAGTACGACGAGGCCCGCGCGCTCTTCGGGAACGGCGGCTTCCGCCCCGGACCCGGCGGCGGCTCGTTCAACTTCGACCTGGGCGACCTCTTCGGCGGTGCCCAGGGCCCCGGCGGCGGCGCCGGGGGCTTCGGCGGCGGCCTCGGGGACGTCTTCGGCGGACTGTTCAACCGCGGCGCGGGCAGCGCGGGTACGCGTACGCAGCCGCGCCGCGGCCAGGACATCGAGTCCGAGGTGACGCTCAGCTTCACCGAGGCGGTCGACGGGGCCACGGTCCCGCTGCGGATGTCCAGCCAGCAGCCCTGCAAGGCGTGTTCGGGCACCGGCGACAAGAACGGCACGCCGAGGGTCTGCCCGACCTGTGTCGGCACCGGCCAGGTCTCGCGTGGTTCGGGCGGCGGCTTCTCGCTCACCGACCCGTGCGTGGACTGCAAGGGCCGGGGCCTGATCGCGGAGACGCCGTGCGAGGTCTGCCACGGCAGCGGCCGCGCCAAGTCCTCGCGGACGATGCAGGTCCGCATCCCGGCGGGTGTCTCCGACGGGCAGCGGATCCGGCTGCGCGGCAAGGGCGCGCCGGGCGAGCGCGGCGGGCCGCACGGCGACCTGTACGTGGTCGTCCATGTCGACGCCCACCCGGTCTTCGGCCGCAAGGACGACAACCTCACCGTCACCGTCCCCGTCACCTTCGACGAGGCGGCGCTCGGCGCCGAGGTGAAGGTCCCGACGCTGGGCGGCCCCGCGGTCACGCTGAAGCTGCCCGCGGGCACGCCCAACGGCCGCACGATGCGCGCCCGGGGCAAGGGAGCGGTCCGCAAGGACGGCACCCGCGGCGACCTGCTGGTCACCGTCGAGGTGCAGGTCCCGCAGACGCTCGGCGACAAGGCGAAGGAAGCGCTGGAGTCGTACCGCGAGGCGACCGCGGGAGAGGACCCCAGGGCAGAGCTGTTCCAGGCCGCGAAGGGAGCTTGACGTCATGGACAGCCGACCAGGACGCAGCCGTAATCCGTATGAACTGACCGACGAGACGCCGGTGTACGTGATCTCGGTGGCGGCCCAGCTCTCCGGCCTGCACCCGCAGACGCTCCGGCAGTACGACCGCCTCGGCCTGGTCTCCCCGGACCGCACGGCCGGTCGTGGCCGGCGCTACTCGGCGCGGGACATCGAGCTGCTCCGTCAGGTGCAGGCGCTGTCCCAGGACGAGGGCATCAACCTGGCCGGCATCAAGCGCATCATCGAGCTGGAGAACCAGGTCGCGGCGCTCCAGTCGCGGGTGGCCGAGCTGTCGGCGGCGGTCGAGGGCGCGGCGGCGACGCTGCGTCAGCGCGAGGCGCAGGTGCACGCCTCGTACCGGCGCGATCTGGTGCCGTACACGGATGTGCAGCAGGCGAGTGCGCTGGTGGTCTGGCGTCCCAAGCGCGGCGAGTAGCCCTGTGCCATGACGAACCCTGTGTCATGGCGAAGCCCCCTCCGATCCGGTCTCCCGGGCGGAGGGGGCTTCGTCGTTCGCGTGCCCGTGTGGCGCGGCTAGGGGATCAGCTCGGATATGACGTCCAGGGTGGTCTCCCACCACGGCGAGGCGCCGGTGCCGAAGGCGGCGGCGAGGGCCGTGCCGACGGCGACGTCCTGGGCGAGGACCTTCGCGCCCTCGTCCCAGTCGGCGGCGACCTTGCCGTCGCCGGTGGAGTCCAGCTCGCCGAGCTTGCGGCCGTTCTTCAGCAGCCTGCTGTCGCCGTACGAGCAGGGCACGAGGCGGTAGCGGGCGCCGCCGACCTTGGCGTCGACGCGGTAGGACCTGCGGGAGATACGGCCCTTGGCGGGGGTGATCCTCGCGGGGACGCCGTCCACGGTGAGGGTGAGCCGGGCGGCCTCGCGGGTGCCGATCGGGACGTGCTCGTTGAGCTTGGCCCCCTCGGCGCCGTCGGCGCGCACCAGCCGTACGGCCGGCAGGCCGGGGCCGGACACGTCGAGGGTGCCGGCCCGCGGGTCCAGTTGGATGCGGGGCGGGCCGGGAAGGTGGTCGTTCATGATCAGTGATCCTGCTCCAGGATGCCGGACTGGGCGATGAGATAGCCGAGCTGGGCGCGGCTGCCGCTGCCGAGGGCGGAGGCGAGCTTGGCGATATGGGCGCGGCAGGTGCGGACGTTCATGCCGAGGCGACGGGCGATGGCCTCGTCGACGTGGCCCTCGACGAGCAGCTTGGCGATGGAGCGCTGGATTCCGCTGATGCCGTCGGAGCGCAGATCGTAGGGGATCTCCTCCTTGATCGGCACGGCCACCTGCCAGAACTGGTCGAAGACACCGACGAGGTACTCGACGAGGCCGGGGTGGCGCAGCTCCAGGGCGACCTGGCGGTCGCGCCGGGCGGGGATGAAGGCGACCTCGCGGTCCACGATGATGAGCCGGTCGATGATCTCTTCGAGGGTGCGGACCTGCACCTCGGGGCCGACGTGTTCGAGGTAGGCGAGGGTGAGTTCGGTGTGGCGGGCGGTGTGCTGGTACAGCGTGCGCATGCGAATCCCCCGGCCCAGCAGGGGTCTGACGCGCCGTAGGGCCTCGCTCAGCGCGTGGGCTGGACGGCCGCCGCCGGGCTGGACGGTCAGTAGCTCCTGCGTACACCCCGCGACCACGCGGTCCAGGGTGGTGTTGATCCTGCTGATGCCTTCGAGGACCGTGATGGCGTGCGTGGTGGGCGGATCCTGGGCGCTGATGGCCATGAATGGCTCGAACGCGTCGGAGAGTTCGACGGTGAGCCGTCTGCGCTCCAGGATCTCCCGCTCGATCGGTTGCAGCAATTGCGCGAGGGCCGCCGAGGGGGGAACCGGACGGAGCCACTGTGCGTCGTCCGGGTCCGGGTGAAGGAGCGACAGGTCGAGCAGGCACGGCGCCTTCCCCGCCTCTGACCGGGCTATTCGTCCGGTGCGCAACGCTCCGGCATAGAGCTCCGCCCCCTCCTTGCACAGTTCGGCATGCGAATGCGGGTGCCCGGGTTGGTCCGGTTTTTTCTGCATATGTACACCCCCAGGCTCCTGCATCTCAGGAACATGATGCATGGCTTAGGTGGTGTAAGCGGAGAGAGTAAGCCATCGTCGTTGCCGCGGGGGTTGGAAAGAGACGTTGCCTTCAAGTGAGGTTGCTCGGTGATGACGAAGAAACTCATACGCGCAGTGGCCGCTGCCGCTTTCGTCGCGGCTGCCGCGGGGGGGATTCTGGGGGCGGTCGAGGATCCCGGTTGGTCGGTAGCACCCGCAAACGCCGCGACCGCGCCGCATGACCCCGGCTGGTCGTTCGCCCTCGACGTGGCCCCCGACACGTCGGTCGCGCTGAAAAGCGACCCCGGCTGGTCTTCCGTGGGCGCATGAACGTTCCCGACGACTCGCGCTTCCGGCGTGAGATGGCTTCGGCCTATCGATCCGGGTGGCACTTCATCGACCTCGTCACGGCGATTCCGCACTGTGGCGATTCGTTGATGGTCACTCTCTTCGGCGAGCCGATCATCGTTGCTCGTGAGCAGGACGAGGACGTTCGTGCCTACCGGTGTCTGAGGCGGCCCCGCGGTGCGCCGCAGCCCGTCCGCTGCGCCATCCGGTACGGCATGATCTTCGTCAACCTTGACCAGCGCGACCACCAACTGGTCGAGCCCGAGACCACCACCGCCACCCCCCGCAGTGCCTGAGCGGTTCCCCCGTCGTTGTAAATCGCTCAGGTGCTTCCCCCACACAGCGGCGCCATCGTGGACCTGAAACACGATGGCGCCGCTGTGCTGTGTCCGTACGCCCCCGGGGTTCCCCCGAGTCAGGGCCCCGGAGTCAGAGCCTCCGGGGTCAGGCGCGTCCCATCGCCCGCGTCAGCGCGATCTCGATGACCACCCGGTCCGGGTTGGGCGCCGGCGTACGGCCGTAGCGGGCCGCGTAACGCTCCACCGCGTCCGCGACGACCTCCGCCTCCGTCCGGATCCTCGCCACGCCCTCCAGCGTCGCCCAGCGGCCCTTGTCCACCTGGCAGACCGCGACCCGTGCCCCGTCCGGGCCGGCCGCCAGGACGTTGGCGACCTTGTGGCTGTGCTTGTTGGTGATCACCCGGGCGATGCCCTTCTCGCCGCCCTCGGGGTCGTAGGTCACGCCCACCGCCACCACGTGCGGACTGCCGTCCGGCCGTGGGGTGGTCAGCGTGCACATGTGGTACTCCCGCCAGAAGCTGAGGTACGAGTCGTCCGGGTTCCGTGGGTCGATGGCCATGGGCCGGAACCTACCCGCGGGAGGGGCGCCCACGACACCTTGAGTGGAATAGACTCAACTTTGTGCACGTTCGATGAGTCAGACATGCTGAGAGCGTGCTGAGGGGCACGCCGAAGAGCCGAAGCACGAGGAGGAGACCGCGCACGTGGACGCAGAGCTGACCAACAGGAGCCGGGACGCGCTCAACGCGGCGACGAGCCGCGCCGTGTCCGACGGACACCCCGATCTGACCCCTGCCCATCTGCTCCTCGCGCTGCTGGCGGGTCAGGACAACGAGAACATCGTCGATCTCCTCGCCGCCGTCGAGGCCGACCAGGCCGCGGTACGGTCCGGGGCGGAGCGGCTGCTGGCCGCCCAGCCCCGCGTGACCGGCTCCACCGTCGCCCCGCCGCAGCCCGACCGCGATCTCCTCGCCGTCGTCGCCGACGCCGGGAAGCGCGCCAAGGAGCTCGGCGACGACTTTCTCTCCACCGAGCATCTGCTCATCGGGATCGCGGCCAAGGGCGGACGGGCCGGCGAGGTCCTCGCCCAGCAGGGGGCGCGGGCCGAGCGGCTGCTCGACGCGTTCGAGAAGAGCAGGGGAGGGCGCAGGGTGACCACACCCGACCCGGAGGGCCAGTACAAGGCCCTGGAGAAGTTCGGTACGGATTTCACGGCCGCGGCCCGTGAGGGCAGGCTGGACCCGGTCATCGGCCGGGACCACGAGATCCGCCGCGTCGTGCAGGTGCTCTCGCGCCGCACCAAGAACAACCCCGTCCTCATCGGTGAGCCCGGCGTCGGCAAGACCGCCGTCGTCGAGGGCCTCGCCCAGCGGATCGTGAAGGGCGACGTCCCCGAGTCGCTCAAGAACAAGCGCCTGGTCGCGCTCGACCTCGGCGCGATGGTCGCGGGCGCCAAGTACCGCGGCGAGTTCGAGGAGCGCCTCAAGACCGTGCTCTCCGAGATCAAGGAGAGCGACGGGCAGATCATCACCTTCATCGACGAGCTGCACACCGTCGTCGGCGCGGGCGCCGGCGGCGACTCCGCCATGGACGCGGGCAACATGCTCAAGCCGATGCTGGCCCGCGGCGAGCTGCGGATGGTCGGCGCCACCACCCTCGACGAGTACCGCGAGCGGATCGAGAAGGACCCCGCCCTCGAGCGCCGCTTCCAGCAGGTCCTGGTCGCCGAGCCCACGGTCGAGGACACCATCGCGATCCTGCGCGGCCTCAAGGGCCGCTACGAGGCCCACCACAAGGTCCAGATCGCCGACTCCGCGCTGGTGGCCGCCGCGACCCTCTCCGACCGCTACATCACCTCCCGCTTCCTGCCGGACAAGGCCATCGACCTCGTCGACGAGGCCGCCTCCCGGCTCCGGATGGAGATCGACTCCTCCCCGCTGGAGATCGACGAGCTCCAGCGCTCCGTCGACCGGCTCCGCATGGAGGAGCTGGCGCTCAAGAACGAGACGGACGAGGCCAGCAAGCAGCGCCTGGAGAAGCTCCGGCGCGACCTCGCCGACCGCGAGGAGGAGCTGCGCGGCCTGACCGCCCGCTGGGAGAAGGAGAAGCAGTCCCTCAACCGCGTCGGTGAGCTGAAGGAGAAGCTCGACGAGCTGCGCGGCCGGGCCGAGCGGGCCCAGCGCGACGGCGACTTCGACGCCGCCTCCAAGCTGCTCTACGGCGAGATCCCCGCCCTGGAGCGGGAGCTGGAGGCCGCCTCCGAGGCCGAGCAGGAGGTCGCCAAGGACACCATGGTCAAGGAGGAGGTCGGCCCGGACGACATCGCCGACGTCGTGGGCGCCTGGACCGGCATCCCCGCCGGGCGGCTCATGGAGGGCGAGACGCAGAAGTTGCTGCGCATGGAGGACGAGCTCGGCCGCCGGCTGATCGGCCAGGGCGAGGCCGTACGGGCCGTCTCCGACGCGGTCCGCAGGAGCCGGGCCGGGATCGCCGACCCGGACCGGCCCACCGGCTCGTTCCTCTTCCTCGGCCCGACCGGCGTGGGCAAGACGGAGCTCGCCAAGGCGCTCGCCGACTTCCTCTTCGACGACGAGCGGGCCATGGTCCGCATCGACATGTCCGAGTACGGCGAGAAGCACTCCGTCGCCCGGCTCGTCGGCGCCCCGCCCGGCTACGTCGGCTACGAGGAGGGCGGCCAGCTCACGGAGGCCGTGCGCCGGCGCCCGTACAGCGTCGTGCTCCTCGACGAGGTGGAGAAGGCCCACCCGGAGGTCTTCGACATCCTCCTGCAGGTCCTGGACGACGGGCGGCTGACGGACGGTCAGGGCCGGACGGTGGACTTCCGCAACACCATCCTCGTCCTCACCTCGAACCTGGGCAGCCAGTACCTGGTCGAGCCGCTCACCAGCGAGGAGGAGAAGAAGCAGCAGGTCCTGGAGATCGTACGGGCCTCCTTCAAGCCGGAGTTCCTCAACCGGCTGGACGACCTGGTCGTCTTCTCCGCCCTGTCGAGGGACGAGCTGGCCGACATCGCCCGCCTCCAGATCGACCGGCTCGCCAAGCGGCTCGCCGAGCGCCGGCTCACCCTCGACGTCACGCCGGAGGCCCTGGCCTGGCTGGCCGACGAGGGCAACGACCCGGCGTACGGCGCGCGGCCGCTGCGCCGCCTGATCCAGACGGTGATCGGCGACCGGCTGGCCAAGGAGATCCTCGCGGGCGAGGTCAGGGACGGCGACACGGTCCGGGTGGACCGGTTCGAGGACGGCCTGATCGTGGGCGCGGCGGGGTAACGACCCCGCGCGCCCGGCGCCGCTCCGCCCCCGTGGCGTCCCTGTGGCGTCCGCCAGGGGAACGAGATCCTGTCAGCCCGCAGCGGATCGCACTGGCCGGGGCTTGCCACCGACCGCCGGGGATGGGAGAGGATGGCAGGAACCGTACGAAGGGAAATTCACGGTGAGCATCGACCCGTCCTCGATTCCGAATTTCGGGGGACAGCCCCAGCCTCAGGCCGCAGGACCGGCGGGCCCCGTGGTCCCCGACCAGGACCTGGTCAAGCAGCTGCTCGAGCAGATGGAGCTGAAGTACGTCGTCGACGACGAGGGTGACCTCGCGGCGCCGTGGGAGGACTTCCGGACGTACTTCATGTTCCGTGGTGAGGAGGACCAGCGGGTCTTCTCGGTGCGGACCTTCTACGACCGTCCGCACCCCGCCGACGACCGCGCCAAGATCCTCGACGCGATCGACGACTGGAACCGCCGCACGCTGTGGCCCAAGGTCTACACCCACCTGCACGAGGACGAGGACGGCTCCGCCACCCTCCGGCTGATCGGTGAGGCGCAGATGCTCATCGGCACCGGCGTCTCGCTGGAGCACTTCGTCTCCTCGACGGTCAGCTGGGTGCGGGCCTCCATCGGGTTCGACAAGTGGCTCGTCGAGCAGTTCGGCCTGGAGCCGACGGAGTCGGACGACAAGCCCGACGAGGCCTAGGGCCCAGGGGATCACAGCGCCATCGGGGCGAGCGTCAGCGCGTACACCCCGTAGCCGAACGACAGCCCGGCCAGGGCCGCGACCACCACGATCGCGGCCCTCGGCCGGGCTTTCGTCAGTGCGTGGGCCAGCGGCAGCAGCAGCGGGAAGGCGGGCAGCAGGAAGCGCGGCTTCGACTCGAAGAAGCCGGATCCGCCGACCGTGATCAGGACCAGCACGGTCGTGTAGACGAGCAGCGGCAGCGGCGGCCGGTCCAGCAGCAGCAGGACGAAGAGCAGCACCCCCGCGCCGGTGATCAGCATCGCCATGCCGAAGCCGAAGTGGGTGGGGGCGGTGAGCACGGTCCGTACGACCCGCAGCGCGCCGATCCCCAGGTCGAACCGGGACGACCAGCCCTCCTGGACGGTGAAGTAGCCGCCGAGCAGGTCGCCGGTGCGCGCCCCCACCCAGAGCACGTAGCCGCACCAGCCCAGCGGGGCCAGCGCCGCCCCCGCCCACACGGCCGCCCGGCCCGGCCGCCGACGCCCCCGGCCCTGCCACAGCTCGTACGCGGCCGCCACGAGGACCGCCGCCGCGACCGCGATCCCGCTGGGCCGGGAGAGCCCGGCGAGCGCGGCCAGGGCGCCCGCCCACAGCCAGCGCCGGGTGAGCACCGCGTACAGCGCCCAGGCGGCGAAGGCGGTCATCACCGGCTCGGTGTACGCCATGGAGAGCACGATCGAGTGCGGCAGCAGGCCCCACAGCAGGACGAGCACGGTGGCCGTGGCCCGGCCGTGCAGCCGCTCGCCGACCAGATAGATCCCCCAGGCGGCGGCGCCCGCCGCGGCCCAGGACAGCACCAGACCGGCCGTCCCCCCGGCCACCGGCAGCAGCGCGGTCGTGGCCCGCACCAGCGCCGGGTAGAGCGGGAAGAACGCCAGGTCGGACTGGACCATGCCGTCCGGCCAGTACAGCGTCCGGCCGTAGCCGTGCGCGGCGATGCGGGTGTACCAGAGGGAGTCCCAGGAGGTCGCGAGCAGCGCGCGTGGCGAGCGCCCGATGTGCCAGGCCCAGGCCGCCAGGGCGGCCATGCCGGTGAGCCGCGCCGCGGCGAACAGCCCGAGTGCGGGGGCGGCGCGGTGGAGCGCGGCCCGCCAGCGGGGGACGGGCCGCGCGCCGGCGGACGCCGCGTGGTCGAGGGTCTCGGCGGACAGGGGGCACCTCCGGTCGTGCGCGTCATCGGTCAACCCGACAATCGGCACATTCCGGGCGGCGCTAAAGGCCGTTCCGGGGCGAGATCCGACCGGCCTACAGTCCCTTCAGCCGGGACACCGCCTCTTCGAGAACACTCCGCGTCTTGCAGAAGGCGAACCGGACGAAGGGCGCGCCCTGTTCGCGGTGGTCGTAGAAGACGGCGTTGGGGATGGCGACCACCCCGCACCGCTCCGGCAGGGCCCGGCAGAAGGCGAAGCCGTCGCTCTCGCCGAACGGCCGGATGTCGGTGGTGACGAAGTACGTCCCCGAGGGCCGGAAGACCTCGAAGCCGGCCTCCTCCAGGCCGTCGCTCAGCAGGTCCCGCTTGGCGCTCAGATCGGCGCGCAGCCCCTCGAAGTAGCTGTCGGGCAGCCGCAGGGCCTCGGCGACCGCGTACTGGAACGGCCCGGAGGAGACATAGGTCAGGAACTGCTTCGCGGACCGGACGGCGGCGGTCAGCTCCGGCGGCGCGGTGATCCAGCCGACCTTCCAGCCGGTGAAGGAGAAGGTCTTGCCGGCCGAGCCGATGGTGACGGTCCGCTCCCGCATGCCGGGCAGCGTGGCGATCGGCACGTGCGTGGCGTCGTCGAAGACCAGGTGTTCGTAGACCTCGTCGGTGACCACGAGCAGGTCGCGCTCGACCGCGAGGGCGGCGACGGCGGCCAGCTCGTCACGGGTAAGAACGGTGCCGGTGGGGTTGTGCGGGGTGTTGAGGAGGACGAGCCGGGTGCGGTCGGTGACGGCGGCCCGCAGCTCGTCCAGGTCGAGGACGTAGCGGCCCTCGTGGGGGTGCAGGGTGACCGGGACGCGGACGCCGCCCGCCATGGCGACGCAGGCGGCGTACGAGTCGTAGTACGGCTCCAGGGCGATCACCTCGTCGCCCGGCTCCAGGAGCGCGAGCAGCGAGGCGGCGATGGCCTCGGTGGCGCCGGCGGTGACCAGGACCTCGGTGTCGGGGTCGAAGGCGGTGCCGTAGCGGCGCAGCTGGTGGTCGGCGATCGCGGTACGCAGCTCGGGGATGCCGGGGCCTGGCGGGTACTGATTGCCCCGGCCCTCCCGCAGGGCGCGGACCGCGGCCTCGCGGATCTCCTCGGGGCCGTCGGTGTCGGGGAAGCCCTGTCCGAGGTTGATGGACCCGGTCCGCACGGCCAGCGCGGACATCTCGGCGAAGATCGTGGTGCCGAACGCGGCGAGGCGGCGGTTGAGCGGTGGCCTTGTCATGAGGGTCATCCTCCGGCGTACCTCTGGACTTCCTCAAGTGTGCTTTGACCCGTCCGCCGCGGGGGGATCGACCGGTCGTGAGACCTGAGGCGCCGAACCTCTGGACTTCCTCAATTCGGATTTGAACGCGCGGCGCCAAGGGCATCGACCGGACACACGAAAAACGGGGGTGACGTAAATGGAAGCGTTCGTGATCGGAATCGTGCTTGTGGTCGTGGTCGTCGGACTGGTGGCCTCGCGGGGTGGCAACCGCCGGCGTTCGTCGCGTGGGCGTGACAGTTGGTGGGCCGGCGGTTCCGGCGGCTCGTCCTGTGGTGGAGGTTCCTCCTGCGGCGGCGGCTCGTCCTGCGGCGGTGGCGGCGGTGGCGGCGGCGGAGGTGGATGCGGTGGCGGAGGCAGCTGACACGGGGCAGCTGGTCCGCGACCACTGAAGGCGCCCGGCCGGAAGAACTCCGGCCGGGCGCCTTCTTGTTGACCGATCTGAAACCCGTTGTCGTCACGCGATCCGTATTTGTTTGAACAGATGAACCGGGGAGCCCCCTAGGGGATGGAAACCGCGTCAAGTTGGGTAAAAACGCTGTGAGTCTCCCGCAGTTCATGATTCCCTCGCTGTTGAGGAAATCCAGCCCTCGGACCTTGTGTGGACCCGAGCCGGCGAACCCCCACTCCCGTTGAATCCATTTCTCCGGGGCGCCCCCGGTCCACCCCGTCAAACCCTGTTTGCGGAGCCGACCCATGCTCACGACCCTGAAAACGTCCTATACCGACACGCGCGCGGCCGATCTGGCCTGGGCGCTGGGGCGGGAGCCGCTGCCCGCCCTCGCCGTACTCGACCTCGAACTGACCGGAGCCAAGCTTCAGTTGAGACTTCTGGGCGCCTCGCACCAGGTCCTGCTGGAGGAGGAGCAGAGCAGCTGTTCGGAGACCGTCGCCTGTATGCCCGGCAGCAGCACACCGCTGCCGCTGGGTGTCTCGAAACGAGTGGGGGAGTGGGAGTACGAGTTCGCGGCGCGCGTCGAGACGCTCTCGCAGGGCTCGTTCGCGGGCCGGGCGCAGGAGCTGCTCGCGCTCGTCGCCGACCATCCCAACGGTCTGGCCGGTACGTTCCCGGGCTCGCCGCACGCCTTCACGGCGATGCTGGCGCAGCGGCACGAAGGGCAGGTGCGCTGGCGAACCTGGCACGCCTACCCGCAGGAAGGGCAGTTGGTGGTGACGCGGACCCGCATCGGAGCACGGATGCCGGTGGTTCTGTAAAAGGTCGCCCTGGCGGGTGTGAGTGGGGCCAAACACCCGTGTGGGTGACCAAAAGTGAAAGGGCTGTGACGTAGCGTTACCATCATGACCGACCCGCCCATGTCCATGCCATCCACAGATGTGGCGCGGCCGCCCGTCCGGCCGAGGGCGGGGCGGTCCCTGGTCCTCGCCGCGGTCTTCGTCTGCGCCGCCTGCGGGCTGGTCTACGAGCTCGAACTCGTCGCGCTGGCCTCGTACTTGATCGGCGATTCGGTCACCCAGGCGTCCGTCGTGCTCTCCGTGATGGTCTTCGCCATGGGCATCGGCTCGCTGCTCGCCAAGCGGCTGCGCTGCCGGGCAGCCGTCGGCTTCGGCCTGGTGGAGGCGGCGCTGGCGCTGGTCGGAGGCTGCTCGGCCCTCGTGCTGTACGCGACCTTCGCCTGGATGGGTGAGTCGCGGTACGTCCTCGTGGGGTTCTCGCTGGCCATCGGCGTACTGATCGGGGCGGAGATTCCGCTGCTCATGTCGCTCATCCAGCGCACGTCCAGACCGGAGGTCGGCCGCCGCAGCCGGGGGCGGCCCGACGACGACGCGCCCGACGACGACGCGGCGGGCACGGTCGCCGAGCTGTTCGCCGCGGACTACGTGGGCGCGCTCGTCGGGGGCCTCGCCTTCCCGTTCCTGCTGCTGCCGTGGCTCGGGCAGCTCACCGGCGCGCTGCTGACCGGAGCGATCAACGCCGTCGCGGGCGGCGCGCTCGTGCTGTGGGTGTTCCGCCGGGACCTGACGCCCCGTTCGCGGGCGCTCGTCGTCGTCGCCAATGTCACCGTCCTCGCCGTCCTCGCCACCGCGACGGCCCTCGTCGGAGAGTTCGAGGGCGCGGCGCGCCGGGCCGTGTACGGGGACCGGGTGCGGGTCGCCGTCCAGACCGAGATGCAGGAGGTCGTCGTCACCGGCGGCCCGGCCGGACCGCCCGAGCTCTTCCTCGACGGGCGGCTGCGGGTCAGCGGCCGCGACGAGCAGCGCTACCACGAGGCGCTGGTGCACCCGGCGATGCGCGGCCGGCACACGCGCGTGCTCATCCTCGGCGGCGGCGACGGCCTGGCCGCGCGCGAGGTGCTGCGCTACCCGGGGGCGGCGTCGGTGACCGTCGTCGAACTCGACCCCGGGGTCGTCCGGATCGCCCGCACCGACCCGGCGCTCGCCGCGCTCAACGGCCACGCCTACCGCGACCGCCGGACCCAGGTGGTCTATGCGGACGCCTTCCGCTGGCTGCGCTCCGCCTCCGGCACGTACGACGTGATCATCTCCGATCTGCCGGACCCCGGGATCACCACCAGCGCCAAGCTGTACTCGGCGGAGTTCTACGGCCTCGCCGCGGGCGCCCTCGCGGACGGCGGCCGCCTCGTCGTCCACGCCGGGCCGCTGACCACGCGGCCCCGTACGTACTGGACGGTCGAGGCGACCCTGCGCGAGGCGGGCTTCGCGACCCGCCCGTACGGGGCCTGCGGCCGGGTCAACGGCTTCCCGGCCGGCCCCGACCGCGCCGGCGGCACCCGCGCCGCCCCCGCGGACTGGGGATTCGTCCTCGCCGCCACCGGCCCCCCGCCCGCCCTCGGCCTCGCCCCGAACGTGCCCCGCCTGCGCACCCTGACCCCGGCCTCACTGCGCACCGCGTCCCGTCTCGCCGAGCGCACCCGCCCGAGCGACATGGTCCCCTCGACACTGGTGCACCCGCGGTACGGGCACTGAGCCCGCGGGGCCGGGGCGGACACCGGCCGCCCGGCGCGTCGCACCCGCCCGGCCGGTACGGGGACGTGGCGCGTGGGGCTGAGCCCACCGGGCCAGGGCAGCCACCGGGCGTCCGGCGCGGTACACCCCCCGGCGTGGCGCACCCCCGCGGCCGAGGGGCAGCCGTGGCGCGTGGCACTGAGCCCGCCTGGCGCGGCGGCCACCGGCCGTCCGGTGACGCGGCACACCCGCCCAGCGCGGCGTTCACCCGCCGCCCAGCGCGGCACACCCGCCCGGTCGATACGGAGACGTGGCGCGTGGGGCTGAGTAGTCTCGACTTCCATGGAGCATGAGGTGTTCGTTCCGGTACCGACCGAGGCCCTTCGCCAGACGCTGGCCGACCCGGTGCGGGTGGCGCGCTGCGTGCCCGGTCTCCAGCGGGCCGCCGACGCCTCGGCGGAGCCGCTGACCGGGCGACTGAAGCTGCGCGTCGGCGGCAACACCATCACGTACCGCGGGGCCCTGCGGATCACCGGGCGGGGCGACGACTTCACGGTCAGTGGCGAGGGCACCGAGGCCCGCGGCGCGGGCTCGGCGAAGGTCGCGCTGAGGATCCGGCTCACCCCGACCGAGGGCGGCACCACCCTGACCTTCAGCGGCACCTCCACGGCGGAGGGGCGGCTCGCCGACCTTCCGGCCGAGGCGACCGCCGCCGCCGGCCACCGCCTCCTCGACCGTTTCGCGGAGGCCCTGGCCGCCACCGCCGACGTCGAGGAGCCGCCGCCCTCGGTGTACGACACCCCCGTGCCGCCGCCGTCGCTCGACCCCCTCATGGAGGACGAGTTCGACGACGAACGGGTGGAGCTGCCCGTCGCGCCGCCCGCCGAGGCCGCGCACGCCCGACGCACGATGATCGGCCGCAGCGCCGAGGAGGTCGACCACGCCCCGCCGCGCGGCCGCTACGCCCCCGTCCCCGCCCCCGAGGCGTCCGGCGCGGGCGCCACACTGCGCTGGATGGCACCCGCGGCCGCCCTCGCCCTCGCCTCGGCCGTGGTCGTCGGCCGGGCCCTGCGCCGCCGCCGCTGACGACCGCACCTGGTGCGCGCGGCGGTGCGGCTCCGCCTGACCTAGGGTCGGGGTGTGAGCGACAACGAGACGCGACTGACGCGACTGACGGCGGGCGACGCCGAGTTGACCGTCAACCCCGACAACGGCTGCCGGATCGAGTCCCTGCAGATCGGCGGCGTGGAGCTGCTGCGCCAGGGCGAGCGGTACGGCTGCTTCCCGATGGTGCCCTGGTGCGGCCGGATCGAGCTCGGGCAGTTCCGCAACGGGGGCGAGAAGCACCAGATGCCGCTGAACTCCGGGCCGCACGCCATCCATGGCACGGGCCGCGACACCGCCTGGCGCACGGCCCGCGCCGACAAGTCCGAAGCCGCCTTCACCTACGAGCTCGGTGAGCCGTGGCCGTACCTCGGCCGGGTCACCCAGATGTTCGAGCTGACCGAGGACGCGCTCACGCTCCAGCTCGGCGTCGAGACGTACGGCGACTCGTTCCCGGCCCAGGCCGGCTGGCACCCGTGGTTCAACCGCACGCTCGGCGGCGGCGAGCCCGTACGGATCGATTTCTCGCCCGCCTGGCAGGAGGAGCGCGGCGCCGACCATCTGCCCACCGGCCGCCGGATCGACCCGAAGCCCGGCCCCTGGGACGACTGCTTCGGCATGCCCGACGGGGTCGACGTCACCCTCACCTGGCCGGAGCGTCTCGAACTGAAGGTGACCAGCCGCGCCGAATGGGTCGTCGTCTACGACGAGCGGGAGGCGGCGGTCTGTGTCGAACCGCAGACCGGTCCGCCGAACGGCCTCAACACACTCCCTCAGTACGTCACGCCGCTCGAACCGCTGGAGATCGCCGCGACCTGGTCCTGGCGGCGCCTGTGAGCGGGCGGCCGGTGAGCGGGCGGCGGTGAGCGTGCGGCTTCAGGCGGCTTTAAGCTGGCCGGCATGACTGACGTACGCGCTGACCTGCTCCAGCAGATCAAGGACAAGGCCGTGGTGCACGGCAAGGTGACCCTCTCCTCGGGTCTGGAAGCCGACTACTACGTGGACCTGCGCCGGATCACGCTGGACGGCGCCGCGGCCCCGCTGGTCGGCCAGGTCATGCTCGACCTCACCGACGGTCTCGACTTCGACGCCGTGGGCGGTCTGACCCTGGGCGCCGACCCGGTCGCCACGTCGATGCTGCACGCGGCGGCCGCCCGCGGCCGGACGCTCGACGCGTTCGTCGTCCGCAAGGCCGCCAAGGCACACGGCATGCAGCGCCAGGTCGAGGGCCCGGACATCAAGGGCCGCCGGGTGCTGGTCGTCGAGGACACCTCCACCACCGGCGGCTCGCCGCTGACCGCCGTGGAGGCGGTCCGCGAGGCCGGTGCCGATGTCGTGGCGGTCGCGACGATCGTCGACCGGGCGACCGGTGCGGCAGAGAAGATCAGCGGGACGGCCGGGGTGCCGTACCTGTACGCGTACGCGCTGGACGAGCTCGGTCTGAGCTGACGCTGTGGCAGGTGGGGCGCCGGATGTCTCCTGAGGCGTTCCGAGAGCTCACGGCGACCAAGTCGTGACCTGGGGCGCGTCGGCCGTTCCCTGGCGCACCCGCTCTGACCTGCGGTTTTGTAAAGGGGTGGACTGTTTCACGTGAAACGGTCCACCCCTCACGTGTGCCAAGATAGGGGCGACGATGACGTCGCCCCCCAGGTCAGGGCCAGCACATATCGCACCCCCGCACATCACAAGGAGCGGACAGATGCCCATCGCAACCCCCGAGATCTACAACGAGATGCTCGACCGGGCGAAGGCAGGCAAGTTCGCCTACCCGGCCATCAACGTCACGTCGTCCCAGACCCTGCACGCCGCGCTGCGCGGCTTCGCGGAGGCCGAGAGCGACGGCATCATCCAGATCTCGACCGGTGGCGCTGAGTTCCTGGGCGGCCAGCACAACAAGGACATGGTGAGCGGCGCGGTCGCCCTGGCCGAGTTCGCGCACATCGTCGCGAAGAAGTACGACATCACCGTCGCGCTCCACACGGACCACTGCCCCAAGGACAAGCTGGACGGCTACGTCCGTCCGCTGCTCGACGTCTCCGCCGAGCGCGTCGCCCGTGGTGAGAACCCGCTCTTCCAGTCGCACATGTGGGACGGCTCCGCCGAGACCCTCGCCGACAACCTGGCCATCGGCCAGGAGCTGCTCGCCAAGGCCGCCGCCGCCAAGATCATCCTCGAGGTCGAGATCACTCCGACCGGTGGCGAGGAGGACGGCGTCAGCCACGAGATCAACGACGAGCTGTACACCACCGTCGACGACGCCATCCGCACCGCCGAGGCCCTCGGCCTGGGTGAGAAGGGCCGCTACCTGCTGGCCGCCTCCTTCGGCAACGTCCACGGCGTCTACAAGCCGGGCAACGTCGTGCTCCGCCCCGAGCTGCTCAAGGACCTCCAGGCCGGTGTCGCCGAGAAGTTCGGCAAGGCCTCCCCGTTCGACTTCGTCTTCCACGGCGGCTCCGGCTCCACCGCCGAGGAGATCGCCACCGCGCTGGAGAACGGCGTCGTGAAGATGAACCTCGACACCGACACCCAGTACGCCTTCACGCGTCCGATCGCGGACCACATGTTCAAGAACTACGACGGCGTCCTGAAGGTCGACGGCGAGGTCGGCAAGAAGTCCACCTATGACCCGCGGACCTGGGGCAAGCTCGCCGAGGCCAGCATGGCCAAGCGCGTCACCGAGGCCTGCGCGGCGCTCCGCTCGACGGGCACCCGCATCAAGTAAGGCATCACCTGGGCCCGGCCCCGCGTCCTACGGCGCGGGGCCGGGCCTTCGCCATGCCCGGGCCTTGTGTGCCAGCCCGGGCCTTCGCCATGCCCGGGCCTTGGCGCGCGATGCCCGGGCGGGCCCGGGCTGCGGTCGCCGACGGCCCCGGGCGCGGGGAGGATGCGGCTATGGACATCCGGATGGACTCGGCGACCGGGCGCTGGGTCGTCTTCACCACCGTGCTCGCCTCCGGGATGGCGCTGCTCGACTCCACCGTCGTCAATGTCGCGCTGCCCCACATCGGGCGGGACCTCGGCGCCGACCTGGCCGGGCTCCAGTGGACCGTCAACGCCTACATGCTCACCCTCGCCGGGCTCATCCTGCTCGGCGGCGCCCTCGGCGACCGCTACGGGCGACGCCGGGTGTTCGTCGTCGGGGTGGTGTGGTTCGCGCTGGCCTCGCTCTTCTGCGGGCTCGCCCCCAACGCCGAACTGCTGATCGCCGCCCGCGCCCTCCAGGGCGTCGGCGGCGCCCTGCTCACCCCCGGGTCGCTGGCGCTGATCCAGGCCAGCTTCCACCCCGACGACCGGGCCCGCGCGGTGGGCCTCTGGTCCGGGTTCGGGGGCGTGGGCGCCGCCATCGGGCCGTTCGTCGGCGGCTGGCTCGTCGACGGGCCCGGCTGGCGGTGGGTGTTCCTCCTCAACGTGCCGCTCGCCGCGCTCTGCGTCCCGGTCGCCCTGCGCCACGTACCCGAGTCCAGGGACCCGGCGGCCCACGGCCGCTTCGACGTGCTCGGCGCGGCCCTCGGGGCGGCGTCCCTCGGGCTGGTGACGTACGCGCTGATCGGCGAGGCCTGGTGGGCCGGGGCCGCGGGGGTCCTGATCGGGGCGGCGTTCGTGCTCGTCGAGCGACGACGGCTCGATCCGATGGTGCCGCCGTCCATCTTCGCGTCCCGCCAGTTCACCGCGGTCAACGTCGTCACCCTCTGCGTCTACGCCGCCTTCAGCGGCTTCTTCTTCCTCGCCGCCCTCCAGCTCCAGGTCGTCTCCGGCTACTCGGCCCTGGCCGCGGGCACGGCGATGCTCCCCACCACCGTCCTGATGCTGCTGCTCTCCGCGAAGTCGGGCGAGCTGGGCGAGCGCATCGGCCCGCGTATCCCGCTGACCGTCGGCCCGCTGCTGTGCGCCGCCGGGATGCTGCTGATGCTGCGGGTCGGCGAGGACGCCTCGTACGTACGGGACGTGCTGCCCGCGATGGTCGTCCTCGGCCTCGGCATGACCGTCCTGGTCGCCCCGCTGACCGCCACCGTCCTGTCCTCGGTCGACGTGTCCCGCGCGGGCCTCGCCAGCGGCGTCAACAACGCCGCCGCCCGCGCGGCCGGCCTCCTCGCGGTGGCGGCACTGCCGCTGCTCGCCGGGATGGGCCCGGAGGCGTACCGCTCGGCGGCGGAGTTCGGGTCCACCTTCCGCCGGGCGATGCCGCTGTGCGCGGGAATCCTCGCGGCGGGCGCGGTCCTCGCCTGGGCCACGGTCAGAAGGCCCGGCGCGGCGGACTGCCACCCGGAGTGCAAGGTGCACTGCGGGGTGACGTCGCCGCCGCTGGATCCGGGGGAGCGGGCGTAGTGCCCTCTCCCAGGGACAGGTCAGGGCACTTCCTCGTGTCCGGGGTCAGGCCCCGCGGTGGGCCTTCACCGCGTCGGTGTACAGCTCGCGCGTCAGGTCCCCCTGGGGAATGCCGAGGTCGGCAAGGACGGCCCGGATGTCGGCGAGCGCCTCCTGCACGTGGTGCTTCTCCACGAGCGTCTCCAGCTCAAGGAATGTGCCATCCACTTCGGGAACGCGGACCAGGGTGGCCAGCATCTTCCGGCCCCGCGCCTCAAACGCGTAGTTACGGCAGCGCTTTTCGAAACTGATCAGCGGCACGTACCCGAGACCGCGGAGGATGGCGTGCGTCGCCTCGGCGTCCGCCACAAGAGTCTCGTGCTCCGGCTTCGACCCGGACGCCTCGTCCACTTTGGCGCCCTTGTAGGTCAGCACCGTACGGGTCTCGTCCGGACCATGAACGGTGCGAACACGGAGCTCGGCATCGCGCGCGTCCAAGGCGCCCTCGGGCGCGTCGTAGTACGTGTCCTTGTACACCTCGGGCACCCCGGCCACCCGACCTTCGAGCCGCCGCAATACCTCCTCCGGCGCGTGCACGCGCGCCTTCAGCTGCGCCTCGATCACGTACGACTCCCCTTCGTCATAGGTCAGTCGTGCTGGATGCCGATCTCGTAGGCGATCTCCCATCGCACGTCGGCCACCGTGATGTCGGCAGTTTCCACAGGTCGCCCCTCGGCGGTGTAGTAGGTGCGCTCGATCCCGGTGATCAGGTCGCCGACGGAAATGCCGAGCAGATTGGCCTGCTCCTGGGTCGCGCGGGCTGGGCGTGGCACCTCGACTGCCACGTCGACGATGACACCGATGGACCGCATCCGCTCGACCACTCCGGCGCCCGCGTGGGGGCCCATCTCGGGCAGGACAATCGGAGTTCCGTCGGTGATGGACATCGGCTCCCACGACTCGGACAGCTGAACGGGCTGCCCGTCGGCGAGAAACTCATAGCGGGTGTGGACGCACGGGTCACCTGGCTCAATGGCGAGACGCTCGGCGATCCGCTCCGGGGCCGGCACTCGGGCGGTGCTGCGTGACTCCCACGTGCCGGCCTTGCCTTGCTCTCGCATGTCCGCGCGGAAGGGACTGCCGCCGCGGCGCTCGCGGTGGCGGGAGCGGACCATTCGGAGGCGTTCACGCGGGCGGCGGACGTAGGTGCCGGATCCGGCGCGGCCTTCGAGAAGGCCCTCGATGATGAGGCGTTCCATGGCGCGCTGTGCGACGGACTGGCCGACGCCGTACTCGTCGGCGATACGGGCGCGGCTGGGCAGCTTTTCACCGACGGCCCACTCACCGGACTTGATTCGAACGCGCAAGGCGTCAGCCACCTCAAGGTAGGGCTTTTCGCGGGGCATATGCGCACTCCGAGGGTGGTCCAGTCGACGTTGACAAAGCTAACCCATCAGGTTTAAGCTGAATACTCAGCATCACGAGCCGTGACGCGCTGATCACAGGGGAGAGCTGTGCCCAGCATGGAAACCCGGACGGTGGCCATCGTCTGCATGCTCAATGCGGCAATCGAGGCCAAGTCGAGCATCACCGACGAGGTGCACCACATCCGGATCGAGGCCGCCATTCCCGACGACCTGAGCAGCGCCAGCAAGCAGGCCATCCTCGTGGCCCTCAGCCATGCCGACCGATACGGCCACCACCGTGCCCCAGACCGCGCGTTGGTCTGGGCCGAACTCGACAAGGACGTAAAGCCGGTGACCTCACCACTCCAACCCTCCGGCGCCAGCGCCCCGAGGGCCGGCACGGACCCGTCGTCCGAGTGCGGGCTCGACGAGTGCAGCCTGGGTCGGGGACCGTACGAGATCCAGGCATCCCGCCGGAGCGCGGACGAGCAGCCTCTGTTCACGGCGAGTTCGTCGCACCGATGCCCCCGGAGGCGGAAGCGGTGAGCACACGGTATTCGGTACGTCTTCCTGACCCGCCGGCCCTGGAGCACCTGGCGGTCTCCACCTGGATCGACGCAGCCCTCGTGTCACGGTCGTGCATGCTGATCACGTACGACCCGCTCGCGGGTGGAGCGCCGCCTCGGGACGCCCTTCGCCTGCTGCTCGGCCTGGCTCGGGGGCTCGGTCTCTCGCCGGTCAATGAGCCTGCGACGCAGGTGGGTCGGCTTGTGCTCATGAGTGACGTGGCTGTGGCGCTCGACTACGGCCACCCCGAGTACCTCATGACCGTCCCCTGGCCCGGACCGCGATGGCGGGAGCTCTCGCGGGTCACGCGGCGCGTGCACATCGCACTCGGCCTCGATCCCATGCCCGCCGGGAGCGGTATGGACGAGATCAGCGCCTACCTGGCACGTACGTCCGCGACCGGCCGTCTGTGGCGCGGGACCAGCATCGTGCACGCCTAGTCCACGACTTCTGATCGGAAGGAACCGATGGCCAAGAATTCGACCGCGTGCGACCAGTGCGGCAAGCGCCCAGTCACACTCGTAGCCGTCCGGGCGGGCCGCGACGTCTATGCCTGCACCGAGCACCGACACGCCCTCTCGGCCCCGGCGAACGACATCCTGACTCACCTGGCTCAGTACCAGCACATGGCCCGTCAGGCACGCGGTACCCGCTGACCAGGCCGTCGGCTTCCCACGGGTCAGAGGAGCTTGAGGTGCAGGTACTCGAGCACCCAGGAGATGGGCGTGGCGTAGGTGACGTGGGTGAACGGGTCTCCTCCGACGATCAGACCCACCGGGTTGACGTTGGCGTCGTAGGACCAGACGACCGCACCCGAGTCACCGTGCGTGGAGAAGGTGTACCCGGGGTTCCTGATGGCGATCTGCCCGTCGAAGGGCAGTCCGTTGATCAGGCCGCCCCAGTAGGGGTCTTCGACCTTTCCGTAGGTGGTCTGGGTGATGCAGCCGGTCTTGCCGACCCACATGTGCATCGCGGCGGCCTGGGGCACACTCCCGATGCCGTAGAACTGGGGGCCGACCCCGGACACCATGTGCACCTGGAGCTGGCTCTGCACCACCTGGTCCGGATAGCACCAGGCGCGGGCGCAGTCGGCGTAGTTGGGGCTCGTGAACGTCAGGTCGAGCGGGTGGACCCTGTCCAGGATCGCGATCCGGTCGTCGGGGCAGCGGCCCCCGTCGGCGCCGGCGGGCTGCACGATGCAGGAGCTGAAGGCGGCGGAGTTCACGTTGGCGATGACGTGGTTGTTGCTGACCAGGAAGATCTTGCCGACGTCCCCCGGGTCGGTACCGGTGCCGAAGAAGCCCAGGGTGCCCTGCACCCCTGTGTGATGGCTGACGGAGACTCCTCCCCCGGCCGGCCGCTGCCGGTGTGTGAGGTTCTGCCAGCTGGCGATCCCGCTGTGGACGACATGCAGAGGCAGGTCTCCGGCCGCGCGGACCCCAAGGGCGTCGACGACGAGTTCCCGTGCCGCCTCGGTCGGCACCGGCTCTGCCACGTAGACGCGCAGGACCTCCGTGCCCGGCACGAGCTCATCCCCGGTCTCGCTCAGTCCCCAGCCGAAACCCTGGATGTTCCCCACGCCGACCAGGTGGTCGGCGGGGCGTGGCCGGCCCCTCTGCTGCTTGCTCCTCGCGTCGGCGAACAGTGCCTCCACGGCTTCGTCCCGCACGCCGCGGATCCTGGTGTCCCGCAGACCGCTCGCCCGTTCCAGCGCCGCGCGGCTGTCCTCCGACGGCGGGTACGGGGGGACTCGGAAGCCTTCCGGTTCCTGGCCCGGAGTCCCCTCGGCGGGCAGATCCGGCGGGACCTCGAAGGGGCCCTCACTTGAGCCCAAGCCCTGTTCGCTCATGGCACTCGTTCCTCACCAGGCCGACCGCTCGGCCTATGTGTCGACGAACCGGAACTCCGGTCCGTAGGTCTTGCCGCCGCCGCCGGGGACCTCGCGGAGCATCAGGGCCCGGGCCGGTCCCCTGAGGCCCCTCATCGCGCCGACGGCGTCGTCCGCGAGCAGCGCGTTCGCCGTGTCCGGGTCGTCCGCCCGCCAGGCGTCCTCCAGGAAGCGCAGCATCCTGCTGTACGTCTGGTTGCCCTGGTCCAGCAGGGCCTGCGTTTCGGGGTCGGGTGTCGGCTGCCCGGGCGCTCCCCAGCCGCCGTCGGGCACCGCGCCCATCGGGCGGGTGCCGGGCATCGCGATGACGTCCCCGGTGAACTCCCACCGGTCCGGGTTCTCGGCGACCTTGACCAGCTTGCGGCCGTGGAAGAGCTCCCGGAAGACGTAGAAGTGGGCGAGCTCGCCGCTCGCTTGGGGGTGCGGGTTCTCCGGCGACGCGGAGGTGCCCTCGCCCTGCTCCTTGATCACGTCGATGGCCGCCTCGACCTCCGCGAGCGAGGTGAGGGGCGCGACGCTGTTGCCCGCGCCGTGGTGCTCCATGTCCAGGGTGAGCTGATGGGCTCCGGTGATCAGCTCCGCGTGGTCCTGGAACGTTTCCAGGATCGCGGTGTAGAACGCGCCGATGGAAGTGTGCGAGCGGGCCTCCGCGATCGGGTCGTCGGGCTCCTCGATCTGCGCGAACAGATCCAGGGACTGCTTCGAAAGACCGCTCAGGAAGACGGTCAGCGAGGGACGTACGCCGCCGGGCAGCGGACCGGGGTACTTCGGCACCGTATGCGCGTCGGCGAGGCGGGGGACGCCTCCGATGGTGGTGAGCATGTTCCCGGCGAGAGCGAGGTGGGACATCTCGTCGAAGACGATCCGCCTGATCGCCTTGAGCACGTCCCCGCTCTGGGGCTCGATGGACCACATCGCGGACAAGTACGGGGGCAGCGTGGCCAGTTCCAGCATCATCGCCTGCTGGAGCGACTCCTTCAGCCAGTCGGCGTCGCGGCGCTCGGCGGGCTCCTCCATCAGTTCGACGATCCGGTTGCTCCGGTATTCGAGAAGCGACGTCATGGATAGTCCCTTCTGTGCCGCTTTCATGCCCTTTCGTCCATGAGGAAGGGCATAGATCGGCGCCGTCAGCGCCTTGTCTTTTGGGCCGCCGTCGATGGGCTGTCAGCGATGGGCTGTCATCGACAGGCCTCATGAATCACGGTCGACATCTGCCCTTCTCCCCGGGTGCGTTGGCGGGCACGACCGAGCCGAGCAGGCGTCTTCCACCGTACGACAGGAGACCGGTGGCGGCGCGCCGAGCCCGGCGCGGGCCGCGTTTGCGGGCTCCATCGCCCAGGGCGAGACTGGGAGTGTCCGCACAAGGAGCGCCCCAGCGCAGGCCGCCGACGATCGCCGAAGGCAGCGGCCCTGCCCGGCGCTTGGTGCGTCATCCCCGCCCGGCCCGCCTCGGTCGACCGCCGCGCGCCCGGGCCCTCGTCCTCCAATCGGTACACCCTTCAACCAGGAGCTGGTGATGGTGAACCAGAACGCCGGCACGTCCCAGGGGTCCTTCGAGGCCCAGCTGCTGATGGCCCACCCCGAGACCAAACTCATCTACGAGCTGGGTGCCCGGCTCCGGGGCCTGCCCATGCCCATCCTGGACTGGGACGACCTCCTCAAGAAACTGGACAGCCAGGACCCGGGCACGATCGGGTTCCCGCCGCCCTTCGACTTCCCGCCCTTCGACGACCTGCCGGACGAGCCGTGTGTGCCCCCCGAGCTCTTCCCCGTCTACGACGAGGCCGACCTCGCCGTCAAACTCACCGCGTTCGTCCGGATCTCCCTTCGCCAGGCCGAGGGCCACGGCTCCACCGCGCGGCTCCAGCGCCCGCTGCACCGGCGCTTCGCCGAGGTCGCGGAGAAGGCCACCGGTAGCGGGCGCAAGAGCGGAGTGTTCCAGGACGGTTCCGTGCTGGGCGCCCAGCGGGGCGACACCACCGTCCCCGACTTCCACTTCCCGTGGGTCGTGACCCTGATCCTGCGGGACTGCTCCAACGAGCAGCTGCTGCCGTGGTCCTGGATCACGGACGGGTCCACCACCCTCACCTTCGACGCGAACGCCCAGTTCATCGCCCTCATCGACGGCATGTGGTCGGGGTACTCGCTGCTCGTCATGCGGGAGGGGTACATCAACCGGCTTGTCGTCCTGGACCGGGCGACCATGGCCGGCACCACGCAGAACATCTGCCTCAACCCGGCGTGAGGAGCCCCGACAGGGCCTCGGCCGGGACCGCCGGGAGGCGCCGCCGCACCCAGAACGGCGCCGACGGCCAGCGGCGTTCGTCCGCGTAGGCCCGGGCGTGGTGCGCGAGGTAGCGGGCCGCGACCCCGTCGACGAACGCGCGGTACTCGGCGAGCGCGCCCCCGTCGCCTTGCCCCTCGCCGTCCTCGTCGCCGCGCAGACAGCGGTCGACGGCCCGCGCCGCGCGGACGCCGGTGTGCAGGGCCGTCAGGATTCCCTGGGAGGACAGCGGGTCGCAGGCGAGCGCGGCGTCCCCGGCGGCCACCCAGCCCGGCCCGGCCGGCGGGGCAAGCCGCTGCCCGTGGGCCGGCGCCCATCGCGGCTCCGGCGGCCGCCCGGTCGCGTAGCCGTCCAGCCGGGTCCGTACGTGCCGGGTGCGGGCCGCCCGCTCCAGGAACCCGGCGGCGGTGCGCAGCCGGGGATCGACGAGGTCGAGGTCGGTGAGATGGGCGACCAGCCGCCCCGCCGGCACGCGCGCGGTGTACCACCAGCCGGCCGGCGCCGCCTCGACGAGCGTGCGCAGATCCTGGTCGGCCGGTGCGGGGCCGGGCAGCACGGCGTACGCGGCGACGAGCCGGTCCTGCCGCAGCCGTACGGCGCCCTGCCGGGCGATCACCGCACGCCGGCCGGTGGCGTCCACCACCCACGCGCAGGGCACCTCCCGCTCCGCCCCGTGCTCCCGCACCACCAGCCGCCACGCTCCCGGCTGCCCGGTCCGGCGTACCGCCACGCCGCACACGGGCCGGGCCCCGGCGTCCTCGGCCGCGCCGCGCAGGAACGCGTCGAACCGGACGCGGTCCAGATGCCAGCCGTGCCCGTGCGGGTCCAGGACGTTCCCGCGCCCGTACAGCTCCCCGGAGCCCCACGCCGCTTCGGTGCCGGTGCAGGGCAGGTGCCCGTCGGCGCCGAGCCCGGCCAGCAGCCCGAGGTCGCGAAGCAGGGGCCGTGCGGCGGGCGGCAGGGTCTCGCCGATCCGGTACGGGCCCGCTGCCCGCGGCCGGGGGTGCGGGAGGTCGCGCGGCGGGCCGTCGGAATCGGTCGTGGCCGCCGCCCCGGCGGGCCCCGCCGGACGGTCACCGGGCCGGGGATCCAGGAGCACGACCCGGTGGCCCGCGCGGGCCAGGCACAGCGCCGCGACCGATCCCGCCGGCCCGGCGCCTGCCACGACCGCGTCGCAGCCGCCCGTCACCGGCGGCCCGGGAAGCGGGTGATCTTGGTGATGAAGCCGGTCGAGACCTCGTCGTCGGGCGGCTCGGCCAGCGCCGCGGCCGCGGCCGCCGCGTCGGCCCGCACCTCCGGATCCGCCGCCTCCGGCACGTGCAAGGTGATCAGATTGCGTTCGCGGGGCGGTGCCGGCTCAGGAGCGAAGGTCACTTCCGACTCCACCAGCATCGTCTCCGGGAGCCCCGGGGTCTCCTGCGGGCCGGGCCGGCGTTCGACGATCCCGAGCTTGCCGAAGTCCCGGACCATCTCGTTGATCTGGGTCTCGTAGCCGGTGGGCAGCCAGCGCAGCCACACCGACCGGCGCTCGAAGGCGAGCCGGCGCTCCTCCTGCGGCCGCGCGGGATCCATCGCGATCGCGTAGTCCTCCTCGGCCAGGACGTGATTGGGCACCCGGGCCGGCCAGAACGTCGGCAGGTACGGGTCGTAGCGGGGCCCGAACCCCGTGTTCTCGTAGCCGGAGCGGCAGCTCGCCGTGTCGGTGTGCCAGGGGACGGCCATCCAGCGGGTGAGGTCGCCGGGGCCCTGCGCGTACAGCGGGCCGTCGACCGCGAGCGCGGCCTGGGGCGTGAGCACGCTCCCGTAGCCCTGTTCGGGCTGCTGCCGGTGCTTGATCCGGAACGGCGCCGAGTACATCGTGGCGTGCCGCATCGGCCAGGTGAGCTCGCAGCCGGGGTGGAAGGCGTCGGCCAGGCAGAACGACAGCGCGGCCCGGTCGAGCGTCGCGGGACGTTCGGCGAGCGGTACGTCCTCCAGCCTGGTCACCGGGGTGGCGTCCGGCCGGAAGTCCTCGACGAAGGACCCGTTCATCCAGCGCGTCAGCAGGTCGTACTGGAGGGGCGAGAGGGCGAGGTGCTGGCGCGGGGAGACCGGCGGCAGATTCATGGCGTCGCCGTACACCGAGGGCCAGGGCACGGTGGACATGCCGTCGCGGTCGAGGTGCCGCAGGGACGCCCGGACCTGGCGGCGCAGCTCCTTGTGGGCCGGGTCCTTGCTCGCCAGCCGGGCGAGCCGCTCCGGCGCCAGCAGATGGTCACGGCCGCCGTGGCCGAACTGGACGGCGAGCCCGTGGTTGACCCACTGGAGGTCGCACAGCCGCCGCAGCACCGGCAGGACGTCCTGGGTGAAGGAGACCAGCTGCGGGCGCGGCAGCAGGCCTGCCTTCACGTATGTGTCGCGGAGCAGGTCGTACAGCGTGCGGACGGACTTGAGCCCGGGCGCGTAGTCCGGGGGTGCGACGACGACCCAGGCGGGCTCGACGGGGATGGAGCGTCCGTCGATCCGGACCTCGGCCCGCACGGGCCCGTCGGCGATGTCGTCGTGCCAGCCGTCGTTGTTGGCGAAGTCCGTCGCCGGGAGGTTGTCCGCCGAGGCCGCTTTGCCCCGGCCGCCGAGGAAGAGGAGCCGGCCGGCCCGGTCGGTGCGCAGCTCGCCCAGGTAGACGGGGGTGCCCAGGAACGTGCCGGTGTCGAACCGGAGCTCGGGCAGACCGGCCCGGTCGCGGCCGCGCACCGACCGGGAGCCCGGGTCGATGACCAGCCGGCTCCGGGGCCGGACCAGGGCGTTGCGCAGTTTGCTCGGGAGCGCCTCGGCGGCCTCCGGGATGTCCAGGGCCAGCTGGAACTGGTACCAGGCCGCCTTCTTGTTGGCCACGTGCACGGTCCAGAGGAGGTCGGCGTTGTCCGCGGTCAGCTCCGCGACCGGCTGCCCGGCCGCGTTGAAGCCGTACACCCTGAAGCGGACCGCCTGCCGCTTCAGGGCTCCGGTCGCGTCCTTGTAGGACGCCTCGGCGGGCGCTTCGTCGACCTCGGGGGCGAGGAAGAACCCCTCGGCGCTGTCGCCGACGCGGGCCACGCCGATCGCCGGGTGGATGGCGGCGCGGACGATCCGGGTGTCGCGGCCGGGCGGCTCGGTGGAGGCGGGCCGGGCGGGGCCGGGCTCGGTCACCGGGATGCCGTTGGCGTCGCGCCGCCGGGTGGCCGAGGCGCGGTACACCTCGCGGCGGGCCTCGGCGATGCTGCCGGCCGGGCGGTGCTCGGGCAGAGAGTGCCAGGGGTTGAAGGCGAGGTTCTCGCCGTACGCCGCCTGGCCGCGGGCCTCCGTGTTCTGCTGATGCAGGGTCAGCCGGGCCACCCGGACCGGGGCGCTCTCCGCCTCCTCCCAGCGGACGGTGGCCCGGTCCAGGGGCATCCGGTCCGGGTCGGTGCGCACCTGCACGAACAGGTCGAAGGCCGCCTCCCCGGCGGCCAGCCGGTGCCGCAGGTCGCCGCGGAAGAAGGACGGGTCCTCGTCGGGCGGCACGGCCTGCGGATCGCCGCCCGGGCAGCCCGCCGGGACCAGCTTGTACTTGACGTGCCGCTCGTCCCCGAAGCCGTACGGCAGCACGCTCCAGTACGTGGCCGTCAGCGTGCTCTCCTCGGCCTTGGCCATGTCCTGGAGGACCGTGCTGGTGACCGGATGGCTGTCCAGATAGGCCTGGAGGGCGTTGTCGACCACCCCGGCCCGGGTGAATTCGCACATGTCGCGGGCGGTGTCGACGAAGAACACGTCGTGGTTCTGGAGCAGCAGGTCCTGGGTGTCCGCGGCGCTCTCGTCCGCCAGGAGCTTCTCGCCGGGCACCCCGAAGAGTTTGATCCCGATGCCGAGGGTGGTGCGCAGGTCGGACCGGGAGGGCACGGTGTCGCTGGAGAACCGCACCCACGCGGTCAGCCCGCCCTGGGCCCTGGCGGCCTCCAGGAAGCCGACGCGCAGCTCCTCGGGCAGGTCGGCATCGACGGTGAGGACGCCCCGGGCGGAGCCGTGGGCCTTGAGGAAGACGGGCCGCAGCGCGGGTTCCTGCCCCTGCGCGATCCGCCTGCCCTGCACGAGGTCCACGAACATGGCGCGCAGCGCGCCGGTGGGGTCGTCGGCGCAGTCGGGCAGGGGTTCCACGGGTCCGGACATGGATCGGGCCTTCCGGGGTGGGCGGACTGTGTCTTCGCGCGGGCTGTCTCCGGCCACTGTCCGGGGGCGGCCGCGTGGGCCGCCAGTCCGCCGGGCCCAGGGGAGTGAGGGGGCTGCGGGAGCGGCTTCCGCCGTGCGGGGCAAGCGAGTTGCGCGTACGGTGAAAAAGGGGCAAGAGGGAAGATTCGGGCCTCTCCCTGGCCGGCTTCCCCGCACCGGTTCCTCCGTCGCATCCGACGTACCGCTGTGCGCCCATCCATCCCATCCATGGGCTTCGAGGAGACACCATGGCCACGTACACCAAGCCCGCGCTCGACCCGGAGACCTTCGGCGACCTGATCCAGCGGCTGAAGAACGATGAGAACGAGCGCCGCAGGGCGATCGACATCATTCAGACCCGTGGCGTCATTGGCTTCGGGGACGAGTACTTCCAGCTCACCGACAAGCAGCAGGACCAGCTGAAGACGGCCACGGCCGACCCCGCCGAAGCGTTCCGGTGGAGGGCGCTCCTGAGCCAGGCGCTGGCCGAGGGAGCCAGCATCGGCATCGATTCCACGACCCAGTCGTTCGGCGTCCACGTCGACGTCCACGGCGACGGCCACGGAGGCTGGGGCGTCAGCATCAGCTGCGAGATGTAGCCGCCCGCCCGCCTCCCCGCCCCGTCGGGCAGACTGACCCCATGGCCATCCACGAGAACCTCCTGGGGGGACCGCCCCCCACCCGTCTGCCCGACGAGCCCGAGCCGCGTGAGCTGCTCGCGGCCGGTACCGCGCCCGACGAGGTCGCCGCGCAGTACCCGACCTCCTCGCTGGCCTGGGCCCAGCTCGCGGACGAGGCGTTCGAGGCCGGTCGGGTCGTCGAGTCGTACGCCTACGCCCGTACCGGCTACCACCGCGGCCTGGACGCACTGCGCCGCAACGGCTGGAAGGGCCACGGACCGGTCCCGTGGGAGCACGAGCCCAACCGCGGCTTCCTCCGTGCCCTGCACGCCCTGGCCCGCGCCGCCCAGGCGATCGGCGAGAAGGAGGAGTACGAGCGCTGCTCGACCTTCCTTCGCGACTCCTCGCAGACCGCGGCCGACACGCTCGGCTGACCGCTGCCGCCGCCCGGACCCCTGACGGTCCTGGGCGGCGGCGCGCTCGCGGCGGTGGCCGGTACGCCACCACGCCCAGCCGCCCGTGCAGGACGATGTCCCTTGCGCCACACGGGAGTTGTCTTCCGTCGGCCACGAGCCCGGTGTGCCTTTTCCGCCACGCCGTGAGACCTGGCGCGTTCGAGGGTGTTCGATCAGGGCCGGTACGATCGCCCGGACCGTTCAACCATCTGCCGGCGCAGAGGCCCCACACCTCTTCCCCCACCCGGCCGACACAGGGGAGAAGTCTGTCTTGGGCAAGCGCGGCGCCGCACCCAAAGGACGCGGTGGTGGCCATGGCCGCCGCCGTGGCACCAGCAGCACCGGAGGCCGCGGCGGCGGCATAGCCGGCCAGGGCGGTAGCCGCCGGGGGAACAGCAGAAGCGACAGCAGAAACAGTGGCAGGGGCAGCGGCAGAAGCAGCGCCAGGAACAGCCGCCGGTCGCTCGCGCCGATAACCCTCCTCGTCGTCGGGCTCGGGGTGCTCATCGTCGGCAGCGGCGCCGCCCTCGCCCTGTGGCACGACGACGGGATCGACAACCGCAAGGACGACCGCGCCGGGCAGGCAGCCGCGCCGCCCGCCGTCACGCCGGAGCCCGCCGCGCCGCCCAAACCCAAGGTCACCGCCTCCGCGAAGCCGAAGACCTCCCCGTCCTCCTCGGCCCCGGCCGACAAGGACAAGGACAAGAAGCCCGACGAGAAGGACGTGCCCGCCTCCGGGGCCGGGACCTTCACCACCGCCCAGGCGTCCGGCGGCGCCGTCGGCTCCGGGACGCTGCGGCGCTACCGCGTCCAGGTCGAGGACGGCGTCGACATCTCCGCGCGCCAGGCCGCCGAGGAGATCCAGGCCATCCTGGCCCATCCGCGCGGCTGGGCCGCGCACGGCCGGGGCCGCTTCCAGCTGGTCTCCGAGAACGCCGATTTCGTCATCCGGATCGCCACCCCCAAGACCGCCGACAAGCTCTGCCTGGCCCAGGGCCTTAACACGCGCGGCGAGCTGAACTGCGAGACCACCCAGGGTGTCGTGGTCAACCTCAAGCGCTGGATGCTGGGCTCCCCGACCTTCGCCGGGTCGCCCGCCGAGTACCGCCATCTGATCATCAACCACGAGGTCGGGCACGAGATCGGCATCCGGCAGCACATGGGCTGCCCGGGACCGGGCAAGCTCGCGCCCGTCATGATGCAGCAGATCAAGGGCCTGAACGGCTGCCGTTCGAATGCGTATCCGTATGACGAAGATGGCAGCTACATATCGGGTCCGATCGTGTAATGATGCGGAGGGGACCGCACGCGACGCAGCGCGCGGCCCCGAGGGGACCGGGGCTCCATCGCCGAACGGAAGGAGCGGACCGCTACCCGGTAGTTCGTATCGAGGAGACAGAAATGTCGACGATCCCCGATGCCTCCGGAGCCGGTTCGGTCGATCCGAACCTCGACTTCGCGGGCACGACGCCGTACGAGGACTATGTCCAGGCCGACGTCCTCACCCACCTCCAGCACCCCCTCTCCGACGACCCCGGAGAGATGGTCTTCCTGGTCACCACCCAGGTGATGGAGCTGTGGTTCACCGTCATCGTCCACGAGTGGGAGACCGCGAGCCGCGCCCTGCGCGAGGACCGGCTGCCGGTGGCGATGGACGCGCTCAAGCGCTCCGTACGGGAGCTGGAGGCGCTGAACCACTCCTGGCGGCCGCTGTCCCAGCTCACCCCGGCGCAGTTCAACGCCTACCGCAGCGCGCTCGGCGAGGGCTCCGGCTTCCAGTCGGCGATGTACCGCCGCATGGAGTTCCTGCTCGGCGAGAAGTCGGCGTCCATGCTGGTGCCGCACAAGGCCGCGCCGCGCGTCCACGCGGAGCTGGAGAAGGCGCTGCACCAGCCGAGCCTCTACGACGAGGTGCTGCGGCTGCTCGACCGGCGCGGGCTGCCCGTGCCGCAGGACGTGCTCGACCGTGATCTGTCGCAGAAGTACGAGCCGTCGCCCGTGATCGAGCAGACCTGGGCCCAGATCTACGCCGACCCGGACCAGAACGGCGAACTCGTCCGCCTCGGCGAGGCGTTGACCGACGTCGGCGAGCTCGTCTGGCGCTGGCGCAACGACCACCTCGTCGCGACCCGGCGAGCCATGGGCTCCAAGACCGGCACGGGCGGCTCGGCCGGCGTGGCCTGGCTGGAGAAGCGGGCCCGCAAGAACGTCTTCCCCGAGCTGTGGACGGCGCGCAGCCATGTCTGAGCCGCATGCCACCCTCCGCGACAAGGCCGCCGCGCTCGACGCCCAGGACGAACTGGCCAAGCAGCGCGAGCTGTTCGCCCTGGACGAGGCCGTCTACCTGGACGGGAACTCGCTCGGCGCCCTGCCGCGCCACGTCGCCGGCCGGCTGGCCGACGTCATCACCCGCGAGTGGGGCGAGCTGCGCATCCGCTCCTGGGACGAGAGCGGCTGGTGGACCGCGCCCGAGCGGATCGGCGACCGGATAGCCCCGCTCGTCGGGGCCGCCCCCGGGCAGGTCGTCGTGGGCGACTCGACCAGCGTCAACGTCTTCAAGGCTGTCGTGGCGGCCGCCCGGCTCGCCGGGGACGACCGCGACGAGATCCTGGTCGACGCGACGACGTTCCCCACCGACGGGTACATCGCCGAGTCCGCCGCCCGGATGACCGGCAAGCGGCTCGTCCCGGTCGCGCCCGGCGACGTCCCGGCCGCGCTCGGGCCGCGTACCGCCGCCGCCCTCGTCAACCACGTCGACTTCCGCACCGGCCGGCTCCACGACCTGCCCGGCATCACCGCCGCCGTGCACGCGGCCGGTGCGCTCGCCGTGTGGGACCTGTGCCACAGCGCGGGCGCCCTGCCGGTCGGCCTCGACGCGCACGGCGTGGACCTCGCCGTCGGCTGCACGTACAAGTATCTGAACGGCGGCCCCGGCGCCCCGGCCTATCTCTACGTCGCCGAGCGCCACCAGGCGGGCTTCGACTCCCCGCTGCCGGGCTGGACCGGGCACCGCGATCCGTTCGCGATGACCCCCGGCTACACGGCGGCGGACGGGGCCACGCGCGGCAGGGTCGGCACCCCCGACATCCTGTCGATGCTCGCTCTGGAGTCCGCCCTCGACGTGTGGGACGGCGTCTCCATGGACGCCGTACGGGCGAAGTCGCTCGCCCTGACGGACTTCTTCCTGGAGTGCGTACGGGCCTACGCCCCCGAGGGCCGGGTCACCTCGCTCACCCCCGAGGCGCACGAGGAGCGCGGCAGCCAGGTCGCGCTGCGCTGCGCCGAGGCGCCGCAGGTCATGGAGACGCTGATCGCCCGGGGTGTGGTCGGCGACCTGCGCCGACCCGACGTGCTGCGGTTCGGATTCACCCCGCTCTACGTCGGCTTCGCCGACACGGAGCGGGCGGCCCGGGTGCTCGCGGAGGTCCTCGCGGACGTCCCCGGGGACGCCGCGGCGGTCTGATGATCGCCTGATCTGCGGGGCCGTGGTCCTGATACGGTCCCCGCAGGTCAGGCCAGATCGGCCAGGTCACCGAGAGGTGGGAACAGCATGCTCGACCCCGCCGCGCGCGACGCCGCCGAGGAAGCATCGGCCTTCTCGCACCCGGCAGTCGCCCCGGATGTCACCGCCGCGTACGGCGAACACCCCGACCAGGTCGTCGACTTCTACGCCCCCCGGGGCGGCCAGGAGCGGGCGCCGCTGGTCATCGCCCTGCACGGCGGGGCGTGGCGGGCGCCGTACGACCGGCTCCACCTGACGCCGTTCACGGACTTCCTGGCACGGCGCGGATTCGCCGTCGCCAACGTCGAGTACCGGCGCGGCGGCGAGATCCCCCGCCCGCGCGGCACCGACCCGGTCGCCGGGCGCTGGCCCGAGACCTTCGACGACGTGGCCGCCGCACTGGACGCGCTGCCGGAGCTGGCCGCGCGACACCTGCCGCAGGCCGACCCGCGCCGGATCGTGCTCACCGGCCACTCGGCGGGCGGCCATCTCGCCCTGTGGGCCGCGGCCCGGCACGTCCTGCCCCTCGGCTCGCCCTGGCGCCTTCCGGCGCCGCCCGCGCTGCGCGGTGTGGTCGCCCTGGCCCCCATCGCCCACTTCGCACGCGCCGTGGAGCTCGATGTCTGCGGTGGGGCGGTCACTCAACTCCTCGGTGGCAAGGAGGAGTTCGACGCGCGGATGGGCTCCGCCGACCCGGCCTCGCTGCTGCCGACCGGAATCGCCACGACGCTCGTCCAGGGCCGCGAGGACGTCGTCGTCCCCCAGGCGGTCGCCGACGCGTACGTCGAGGCGGCGGCCCTGTCGGGCGAGACCGTCGGCCTCACGCTCCTGGAGGACGTGGGCCACTTCCCCCTGATCGACCCGGCGGCCGACGCGTGCGCGGTCGTCGCGGAGGAGATCGCCCAACTGGCCTGGTGAGACCGGCGGATGGGATCGCCCCCCGGGCCCCCGTACACCCGCGCGGCTACCGCCAGGGGTGACACCACCTACCCGTCATACCTGAGAGCTACCCCCGAGGTGTCCTCTCCAGCGTGATGCCGGTGACAAGGGACGATTCATAGCGTCGGGGCATGAACAGCAGCCGGTTCCGCCGCTCCTTCCTCGCCCTTCTCGTCACCGCCGCCGTGGCCGTGCCGCTGTGCGGTGCGACGGTGCCGAGGGTCCCCGCGCCCCTGCCCGCCGTCCTCGACGCCGCCGCCGGGCCCGAGGCGCGGTACGCCGCCAACCGCGACAACGCCGTCGAGGCCGCCCGTATGGCCGACGCCCACGGCGACCACAAGCGGGCGGCGCACCTGCGGGTCCTCGCCGACCCCGACCGGCGGCTGCTCACCTTCGACGCGCGGGGCACCGGCCGCGCCGTGGAGGTCCACGGCGACCTCGCCCGCGCGACCCGGATCGCCGTCCTGGTCCCCGGCAGCGACACCACCCTCGACACCTACGAGCGGTTCGCCAAGGGCGCCCGCGCCCTGCACCGCGAGCTCGGCCCGGGCGCGGCGGTCGTCTCCTGGCTCGGCTACGACACCCCGGCCACCGTCGGCACCGCCGTCCTCACCCCCGGCCGCGCCGCCGACGCCGCCCCCGAACTCCGCGGTTTTGTACGGGAGATGGGCCGGTTGAACCCTCGCGCCCGGGTCGCCGCGCTGTGCCACTCGTACGGCTCGGTCGTCTGCGGCCTTGCCGCGTCCGGCCTCGCCGTCGACGACCTCATCCTCTACGGCAGCCCCGGCACCGGCGTCGACAGCGCCGCCGCGCTGGCCACCAAGGCGCGGGTGTGGGCCGGGCGCGGCAGCGACGACTGGATCGCCGAAGTGCCGTACGTCAGCGGGGAGTTGTTCGGCGCGACGGTCGGCCACGGTGCGGACCCCGTCTCGCCCGGCTACGGCGCACGCACCTTCGACGCGGGCGACGCCGGTCACAGCGACTACCTCAGGCCCGGCTCCACCGCCCTGCGCAGCATCGCCCACATCGTGCGTGAGGTCGGGACGGGGGACGGCCGTGCGTGAGCTGATACGCCGGATCGACCGTGCCACCCCGCCCGACCGCGACCGCGCAGCGGACGCCCTGCGCGCCTTCGCCATCCTCGGTGTCGTCCTCGGCCACTGGCTGGTGACGGCCCTGGTCGCCGACAGCGGCACCCTGCGCGCCGCCAGCCCCCTCCAGCACATGCCGTATCTCGCCCCGGTCTCCTGGGCGTTGCAGCCGCTGGCCGTGTTCTTCTTCGTCGGCGGCATGGTCGCGGCACGCAGCCACGCCTCCGCGCGGGCCCGCGGCACCGGCCATCGGGCCTGGCTGACCGGGCGGCTAGCGCGGCTCTTCCGCCCGGTCGTGGCACTTCTCGGCCTGTGGACGGTCGCCGCGGTCGCGCTGACCGCGACCGGCACCGACCCGAAGACGCTGCACACCCTCCTCAAGCTCGTCCTCTCCCCGCTCTGGTTCCTGCTGGTCTTCGCCGCGCTCACCGTCGCCACCCCGCTCGCCGCCCGGATCGGCCCGCTGTGGCCGTTCGCCGTCGTGCTGCACGTGGACCTGATCCGCTTCGGCTTCGACGGCCCGGACCAGCTGGGCTGGGTCAACGTCGCCGCGGGCTGGATGGTCCCGTACGCCCTCGGCACGCTGTGGGCGCGCGGTGAGCTCGGCCGGCGCGCCGCCTGGTTGATGACCCTCGGCGGCGCCGCCGCGACCGCCGCGCTCGTCCTGGGGGCCGGCTACCCGGCCGCCATGGTCGGCGTGCCCGGCGCGCAGGTCTCCAACCTCAACCCGCCCACCCTCGCCGCCGTCTGTTTCGGCATCGCGCAGTGCGGGCTCGCCCTGCTGCTCCTCGAACCCCTGCGCCGCGCCATGCGGCGCCCGGCGCTCTGGGCCGCCACGGCCCTGCTCAACCTCTCCGCAATGACCGTCTTCCTCTGGCACCAGACGGCGATGATGGCGGTCACCGCCACCGGCCTGCTCCTTGGCGGCCGGCGCACCGGACTGCACACCGTCCCCGACGGGGCGGCCTGGGTGGCGGCCCGGCTCGCCTGGCTGCCGGTGTTCGCGCTGGCCCTGACCGTGTGCTGGGCGGTGTTCCGTACGTATGAGACGCAGGGGCCCCGCAAGGCCGGGGACGGGACCGGCCGCGTCGGCCGGACCCGTCATGCCTAGGGTGGGGCCGGTGAAGACACCCCTCGACGCCGCGAGCCTGCCGGGCCGGGCCTGGCGCGCGCTCCGCGACGACCTGGGCGACACCGGCCGGCATCCGCTGCCGCCCACGGGCGGACCGCGCTGGCTGCGCCGGTCCCCGCACGTCTTTGTGGTGGTCTACGCCCTGCTCCTCGGGGTCGCCCACGGGAATCTGCTCGTCCAGTCCTACGCCTTCTCGGGCGGCGCCCTCCCCGAGGTCGTCGCCCTGGCGCAGTTCGCCGCGGTCGTCCTCGCGATGTTCCGGCCGATGCCCGCGCTGTGGCTGTCGCTGGGGGCGACCGCGGCGGCCGCCGAGGGCGCCAAGACCTACCAGTTCCCCGGGGAGTCCTGGCCCTGGCTCAGCACCGGGCTGCTCGCCCACTCGATGGTCCTGCTGCTGCTCTCGCTGCGCAGGCCGGTCCGGGTCGCGGGCGCGGCGGTCGTGCTCAGCGTCGGGCTCGGTGCCCTCCTGGAGGGGCTCACCGGCGACCACTCGCACGCGCCGACCGTGCTGCTCTCGGCGATCCTCTTCACCGGCGTGACCGTCGTCGGGGCCTCGCTGCGCGCCCGCCGCGAGGCGAAGACCCGTCTCGTCGAACAGCAGGTCCTCACCGCCGAGGAACGCACCCGCCGCACCGTCCTGGAGGAGCGCAGCCGTATCGCCCGCGAGCTCCACGACGTCGTCGCCCACCACATGTCCGTGATCTCCATCCAGGCGCAGGTCGCCCCGCATCTGGTGGCGGACCCGCCGCCGGAGCTGCGGGAGAACCTCGACGGGATACGCCAGAACGCCCTGGACGCGCTCACCGAACTGCGCCGCGTCCTCGGCGTCCTGCGCTCCGAGGACCCCACCGGCGCGGAGGCCGCGCCGCACGCCCCGCTGCCCACCCTCGACCGCCTCGACTCCCTCCTCGACAACGCCCGTACCGCCGGACTCGCCGTCATCTGCGAGCTGTCCGGGGAGCGTCGCCCGCTGACGCCGGGCGTGGAGCTGTCGGCGTACCGGATCGTGCAGGAGGCGCTCAGCAACGCGATCCGCCACGCGCCCGGCGCCGAGGTGCGGGTGGAGCTCGGCTACGCGCCGCCGGGCCTGCGCGTGCGGATCACCAACACCGCCCCGGCGAAGCCGGCCCCGGCCAGTCCGGGCGCCGGGCACGGACTGCTCGGCATGCGCGAACGCGCGGCCATGCTCGGCGGCGAACTGGCCACCGGCACCACACCCGACGGCGGCTACGAAGTGACCGCCTTCCTACCGAACACCAGCGGGGAGAAGCAGACATGACGATCCGGGTCCTGATCGCCGACGATCAGATGATGGTCCGTCAGGGATTCACGGTCCTGCTCAACACCCAGCCGGACATCGAGGTCGTCGGCCAGGCCGTCGACGGCCTCGACGCGGTGGCGCGGGTCGCCGAGCTGAAGCCGGACGTCGTCCTGATGGACATCCGCATGCCCGAGCTCGGCGGCATCGAGGCGACCCGGCGCATCACCGGCGACGACCCCGGGATCCGGGTCCTCGTCCTGACCACCTTCGACCTCGACGAGTACGTGTACGAGGCGCTGCGCGCCGGAGCCTCCGGCTTCCTCCTCAAGGACGCCTCGGCCGAGCAGCTCGCCGAGGCGGTCCGGGTGGTGGCCGGCGGGGACGCGCTGCTCTCCCCCGGGATCACCCGCCGCCTGATCGCCGAGTTCTCCCGGCTCAGCGGGCCGCCGCGGGCCCCGCTCAAGGACCGGGTCGGGGCGCTGACCGAGCGGGAGACCGAGGTCCTGTCCCTGGTCGCCCAGGGGCTGTCGAACGCCGAGATAGCCCGGGAGCTGGTGGTCGCCGAGCAGACCGTGAAGACGCATGTGAGCCGGATCCTGGTGAAGCTGGGGCTGCGGGACCGGACGCAGGCGGCGGTGTACGCGTACGAGACGGGCATCGTGCGCCCGGCGGGCTACTGAAACCGCGGACTTCCAGGGCCGGGATCGCGGACGGATCGCGGAAGGCTTGCGGACAGAACCTGACCGCAAGCCTTCCTACCTTCGACCCATGACGAACACGACGAACAGCACCCCCGCCGAGACCGTTCTTGTCACCGGCGCCACCGGAACCGTCGGCCGCCAGGTCGTCACCGAACTCCTCGCCCGCGGCCACCAGGTCCGCGCCCTCACCCGGGACGCCGCCCGGGCGGACCTCCCGCGGGGCGTCGAGGCGGTCGAGGGCGATCTGACCGACCCCGACTCGTTCGCCGCCGCCCTGGAGGGCGTCACCGGCCTGCACCTGATCACCTTCGGCGGCCCGTACTTCGCGCCCCTGGAGACCGGCCCCCGGATCCTGGAGCTGGCCGGGCGCGCCGGAGTGCGCCGGGTGACCGTGCTGCACGGCGGCGGCCCCTCGCTCCTGGAGGACGCGGTGCGCGCGGGCGACCTGGACTGGACCGTGCTGATGCCGGTCGAGTTCATGGGCAACGCCCGGGAGTGGGCCGACGGCATCCGCGACACCGGCGAGGTCCGCGAGCCGTTCACCGACCGGCTCAGCGCCATGGTCCACGAGGGCGACATCGGCGCGGTCGCCGCCGTCGCGCTCACCGAGGAGGGCCACGCGGGCCAGGACTACGTACTGACCGGCCCCGAGGTCCTCACCCTCCAGGACAAGGTCGACGCCCTGGCCGCGGCCGGCGGCACCCCCATCCGGCTGGTCGAGCTGACCGAGGAGGAGGCCCTCGCCCAGTGGCGGGCCGCCGGCCTGGGAGAGGACGTGATCGGCTTCCTCGTGGAGGCGTATGGCAACACCCCCGAGGTCGGCCGGACCGTCTCCGGGACGGTGGAGAAGGTCACCGGCCGCCCGGCGCGGACGTTCGCGTCCTGGGCCGCGGAGAACGCGGCGCTGTTCCGGCCGCCGACCGCGTAGTACCTGGGACGGACGCGGAAGGATCCCCATCCATGGGGACGACCGCGTCCGTCCGCCCCTTTACCTTGGCTGATGTGACCAAGACGCAGAGCCCCGGCGCGCACGGCGCGCCCCACACGCCCAGCCGCAGCCCCGAATACCGCCTGGCCGTGGGCGCGCTCCGGGGCCTGCGCCACGACCTCCTCGACGACCCCATGGAGTACCGCCTGCTGCGGCCGCTGCGGACCGACGGCCCGGTCATCCGCCGGCTGCCGTCCCGGATACGCCACCACGTGCGCTGGCTGCCGCACGCACTGATCGCCTTCCTGGCGTTCCTGACCTTCCCCATCGCCTACACGACCGGCTCGGTGCCCTACTCCGACGAGCTGGTCTTCGTGATCGCCGGCTTCGTGCCGGCCACGGCGATCCTGCTCACGCTGGTCCGGCCGCGCGCGGCGTTCTGGCTCTCCCTGGGCTCCACGCCGTTCGTGGCGTTCCTGTCCGGCATCGACGCATGGGCGCCGAGCTCGTTCCTCGCCCACATCGTCGTGGTGACCGTGGTCGCGCTGCGGACCCGGCCGCGCGCCGCCGCCTGGATGTGGGCGCTCACCGCCGCGTACGCGCTGTTCGCCACCGTCTTCCTGGGCCAGGACGGCGCACCCATCGCGGGCCCGCTGCTCTTCATCACCGCCATGACCCTGCTGGTCACCACCACCCTGCACGTGCGCCGCGAGGCCCGGCAGGAGGTCACCGCCCAGCAGACCGTCACCGCGCACGAACGCTCCCGGCGCACGCTCCTGGAGGAGCGCACCACCATCGCCCGCGAGCTGCACGACGTCGTCGCCCACCACATGTCCGTCGTCGCCATCCAGGCGGAGGCCGCGCCCTACCGCGTCGAGAACCCGCCGCCCGAGCTGGAGAAGGCCTTCGCCACGATCCGCGAGAACGCCGTGGCCGCGCTGACCGAACTGCGCCGCGTCCTCGGCGTCGTCCGCGCCGAGGACTACGAGGCCCCCGACGCCCCGCAGCCGACCCTCGCCGACCTCGACGCGCTCCTCGCCAACGTCCGCGACGCGGGCCTGAGCGTGGAGCGGACCGTCGTCGGCGCGGTGCGGGAGCTGCCGCAGGGTGTCGAGCTGTCGGCGTACCGGATCGTCCAGGAGGCCCTGAGCAACGCCCTGCGGCACGCGCCCGGCGCGCCCGCGAAGGTCGAGGTGTCGTACGTCCTCGGCGGCCTGGCGCTGCGGGTGGTGAACGGCCCCGCGCGGGGGTTGGTGAAGCCGTCGCCGGGCGCCGGGCACGGCATCACCGGCATGCGGGAGCGGGTGACCATGCTGAACGGCGAGATGACCGCCGAGCCGACGGACGACGGCGGCTACGAGGTCACCGCGTTCATCCCGGTCCCGCGCGAGGAGGCGCAGTGACGATCAAGGTCCTCATCGTGGACGACCAGATGATGGTCCGCGAGGGCTTCTCCGTCCTGCTCGGCGCGATGCCGGACATCGAGGTCGTCGGCGAGGCCGTCAACGGCCGCGAGGCCATCGCCCAGGTCGCGGCGCTCCGTCCGGACGTGGTCCTGATGGACATCCGGATGCCCGAACTGAACGGCATCGAGGCGACCCGCGAGATCGTCGCCGCCGACGCTGACGCGAAGGTGCTGGTGCTGACCACCTTCGACCTGGACGAGTACGTGTACCAGGCGCTGCGCGCGGGCGCCTCCGGCTTCCTGCTGAAGGACGCCTCGGCGCGCCAGCTCGCGGACGGGGTGCGGGTGGTCGCCTCGGGCGAGGCGCTGCTCGCCCCGACCGTCACCAAGCGCCTGATCACCGAGTTCGCGAAGGCGGCGGAGACCCCGAAGCTCCCGGCACTGGCCCAGGTCGGCGACCTGACGGAACGGGAGACGGAGGTCCTGGTGCTGATCGCCCAGGGCTTGTCGAACGCCGAGATCGCCGGCCATCTGGTGGTGGCCGAGTCGACGATCAAGACGCATGTGAGCCGGATCCTGGTGAAGCTGGGTCTACGGGACCGGACGCAGGCGGCGGTCTTCGCGTACGAGGCGCGGCTGGTGACGCCGGGGTAGGGAGCGGCGGGCGCGTACGGCGGGGCGGCGGGCAGGGGGGCCGCCGCCCGCGCACTGGGCGGGCCGCAAGCGGGCCGGTAGCGTCCCGGCATGGACCTCGCCTTCGATCCGTCCTCGGCCGCCTTCGTCGCCGATCCGTACCCCGCGTACACCGAGCTGCGGGCCAAGGGGCGCGTGCGGTGGTACGAGCCCACCCGGCAGTTCCTCGTACCCCACCACGCGGACGTGTCCGGGCTGCTGCGGGACCGGCGGTTGGGGCGTACGTACCCGGACCGGCCCGCCCCGCCGGCCTGGCAGGAGCCGTTCCACACCCTCAACGACCACGGCATGCTCGATCTGGAGCCCCCGGACCACACCCGGATCCGGCGTCTGGTGTCCAAGGCGTTCACTCCGCGCACGGTGGAGCGGCTGGCGCCCTACGTCCAGGGGCTCGCGGACGAGCTGGTGGACCGGCTCGTCGCGGAGGGCGGCGGGGACCTGGTCACGGCGGTGGCCGAGCCGCTGCCGGTCGCCGTCATCGCGCAGATGCTGGGTGTCCCCGAAGAGGACCGGCCGGCGCTGCGGCCCTGGTCGGCCGACATCTGCGGGATGTACGAGCTGAACCCGTCCGAGGAGGCGGCCCGGCGCGCGGTACGCGCCTCGGACGAATTCTCCGCGTACCTACGGGAGTTGATCGCCCGGCGACGGGTCGAGCCGGGCGACGACCTGATCTCGGGGCTGATCGCCGTCGACCTCGGCGAGCAGGAGATGGTCTCCACCTGCGCGCTGCTCCTGAACGCGGGGCACGAGGCGACGGTGAACGCGACGGTCAACGGCTGGTGGGCGCTGTTCCGGCACCCCGAAGCCCTGGCGGCGCTGCGGGCGGACCCTGCCCTGCTGCCCACGGCCGTGGAGGAGCTGCTGCGCTACGACACCCCACTCCAGCTCTTCGAGCGGTGGGTCCTGGAGGACATCGAGGTCGACGGCGTCCCCATCCCGCGCGGCGCGGAGGTCGCGCTCCTCTTCGGCTCGGCCAACCGCGATCCGGCGGTCTTCGCCGACCCGGACACCCTGGACCTCGCACGCCGCGACAACCCCCACATCTCCTTCGGCGCGGGGATCCACTACTGCCTGGGCGCGCCCCTGGCCCGGCTGGAACTCTCCGCCACCCTCTCCGCCCTCCTCACCCGCGCCCCGTCCCTGACGCTCGCCGCCACCCCGCGCCGCAAGCCGGGCTTCGTCCTGAGGGGACTGGAGTCGCTGCCGGTGGCGGTGTGAGGGCACCCCGTCATTGGGCGGTGCCCCCGGCGCCGACCAGGCACCGGGGGCACGAGCGCAAAGCCCGTCAGGTCGTCAGATCACGCCGCCGCAGCGCCGCCAGCCCCACCGCCACCAGAGCCGCCGCCACACCCGCGAGGACCAGCACCGGCGGCCATTCCATCGCGCCGCCCGGGAGCTTCGGCAGGTGGCCGAAGGGGGAGAGGTCCAGGACCGACCGGGGCAGGTCCAGCGCCGGGCCGATCCAGCCCAGGGCCAGGGCCAGCCCCGCCACGCCCCAAGCTGCCACCGCCGCCTTCGGGAACGCGCCCCACAGCAGCACCGCCAGGCCGCCAAGGACCCAGATCGCGGGCAGCTGGACGAGGCACGCCCCGAGGATCGGGCCGAAGTCCCGGCCGTAGGACACCGCCAGGCCCGTCCCCGCGAGGAACATGATCACCACGGCTCCGCCGAAGGCGATGGCCAGATGGCCCGCCGCCCACCGCAGCCGGCCGACCGCGCCCGCCAGCAGGGGTTCCGCCCGCTGTGAGGTCTCCTCGCCGTGCAGCCGCAGGACGGATCCGACCACGTACAGCGCGCCGATCATTCCGAGGAGCCCGGCCATCGTCGCGAGGAACGCGTTGCTGAGGCCCGCCTGCCCGCCCATCCGCTCGAAGATCTGGCGCGTCTGTTCGTTGTCGCCGACGAGATCCGCCGCGCCGTCGGCCATCCCGCCGAAGGCGAGCCCGGCGAGGAGGAAGCCGGCCGACCAGCCCAGCAGGCTGCCGCGCTGGAGGCGCCAGGCGAGGCCGCCGACCGTGGCGATGCGGCCTTCGGCCGGTCCGGGGCGGGCCGGCAGGAAGCTCATGCCGACGTCGCGCCGCCCGGCGAGCCCGTAGGCCACCGCCGCCTGCACGGCCACGGTGAGAGCGATCAGCAGCAGCACCCACCAGCGCTCGCCGGCGAAGGCCCGTACGTTCTCGGCCCAGCCGAGCGGCGAGAGCCAGGTCAGCACCGAACCGCCCCCGGCCGTCCCCGCGTCACCCGCCGCCCGCAGGCCGAACGCGAGCCCGAGCACCGCCGCCGTCAGGCCCTTGGCGAGCCGTGCGCTCTCCGTGAGCTGCGCGGCGATCGCCGCCGTCGTGGCGAAGAACATGCCGGTCCCGCCGACCGCGAGGCCGAGGGCGAGCGCCCCGCCCGCGCCCTGCCCGGCGAGCCCGGCCGTGACGATCAGGGCCACCGCTGCGTTGGCGACGAGCGCGGCGAGCAGCGCCGCCGTCAGCGGGGCGCGCCGCCCCACCATCCCGGCGGAGAGCATCTCCTGACGGCCCGTCTCCTCCTCCTCGCGGGTGTGCCGCACCACGATGATCAGGCTCATGACAGCGGCGAGTACGGCGGTGAAGGTGCCGAACCGCCAGGCCACGAGCCCTCCGACGGAGTCGGAGAAGACCGGCCCGTAGAGCGATCTCATCGAGCTGTTGGCGTTCATCGATGCGGCCATCTCGGCCCGCTTCGCCGCGGTGTCGTACAGGGCGGCCAGGGAACCGACGCCACTGGCCGCCAGTCCGCCGACGACCACCGCCCACAGCGGCGTCATCAGCCGGTCGCGGCGCAGCGCGAGCCGTCCGAGCGTTCCGGTTCCTGCGAGGGCGCTCATCGCGCGGTCACCTCGTCCGTGTAGTGGCGGAGGAACAGCTCCTCCAGGGTGGGCGGGGTGCTGGTGAGCGAGCGCACCCCCGACTCGGTGAGGGAGCGGAGCACGGCGTCGAGCTTGTCGGTGTCGACCTGGAGCTTGACCCGCAGCCCCTGGACGTCGAGGTCGTGGACGCCGGGCAGATGGGCGAGCCCGTTGGGCGGGCCGGCCAGTTCGGCGGTGACGCTGGTACGGGTGAGGTGGCGCAGGTCGGCGAGTGAACCGGTCTCGACCGTCTGCCCCTTGCGGATGATGCTGACCCGGTCGCAGAGGGTCTCGACCTCGCTGAGGATGTGCGAGGAGAGCAGGACGGTCCGGCCGCGGTCGCGCTCCTCGGCGACGCAGCTCTGGAAGACCTCCTCCATCAGCGGGTCGAGGCCGCTGGTGGGCTCGTCGAGGATGAGCAGGTCGACGTCCGAGGCGAAGGCGGCGACGAGGGCGACCTTCTGGCGGTTGCCCTTGGAGTACGTACGCCCCTTCTTGGTCGGGTCGAGCTCGAACCGCTCGACGAGCTCGGCCCGCCGGGCCTTGTCGAGGCCGCCGCGCAGCCGTCCGTACAGGTCGATGACCTCGCCGCCGGAGAGGTTGCGCCAGAGGGTGACGTCTCCGGGGACGTAGGCGATCCGCCGGTGCAGCTCGACCGCGTTGTGCCACGGGTCCTTGCCGAGGAGCTGGGCGGCGCCGGAGTCGGCGCGCAGCAGGCCGAGCAGGACCCGGATGGTGGTGGACTTCCCGGCGCCGTTGGGGCCGAGGAAGCCGTGGACCTCGCCGGTCTCGACGTCGAGGTCGAGGCCGTCCAGTGCGTGCGTGCGGCCGAACGACTTGTGCAGTCCGGCGACGGTGATTGCCTTCGTCATGGTTGTGAACCTACGCTAGTTTCACAAATTTATGAAGTTAAGGAAGCGTATAAAGTCGTATCGAGATCGCGAGCGAGGGAGACGATGCCCGACATGACCACTGATGAAGATGTGTCCCGTTTTGTGGAGCGGTTCGCCGCCGAGCTGACGGAAGCGGGCATGTCCCGCATGGCCGCCCGGGTCTTCGCCGCCCTCCTCGCCTCCGAGTCGGCGTCGATGACCTCCGCGGAGCTCTCCGAGCACCTGCGGATCAGCCCGGCGGCGGTGTCCGGCGCCGTGCGCTATCTGGCCCAGGTGAACATGGTCAGCCGGGAGCGCGACCCGGGCTCGCGCCGGGAGCGGTACGTGCTCCACAACGAGCTCTGGTACGAGACGTTCACCCGCCGGGACCAGATGCTGTCGCGCTGGGAGAAGGTGCTCAGGGATGGCGCGCGGACGCTGGGCGAGGACACGGCGGCGGGCGCGCGGACGGCCGAGACGGCCGAGTTCTTCGCGTTCCTGCAGAAGGAGATGCTCGGCATGCTGGACCGCTGGCGGGCCCACCGCGCCACGAAGGACGCGGCGGGCTCCGCGGCGGAGTAGGGGCCGCGCCAGGCGGCGCGCCGGAGGCCGGCGCGCCGCGCGCGGACCGGGCGGCGAGCGCCTCCGGCGGCCAGGCGCACGGCCGCGTCAGCCCGCGGCCCGCTGGTCCGGCGCCAAGGCGCGCCGCTGCCTCAGCCCGCTCTCCGCTGCTCCGGCGGCCAGGCGCGCGGCAGCGTCAGGCCCCACGCCCCCGGGCGGACCGTCCAGGTACGTTTCCGCACCGGGCCCGACAGGACCGTGTCCGCGCGGTAGCGGAAGTCCGGGCCCGAGACCGTGACCGCCGTCGCCACCGCCCGCAGCGGCGACCCCGTGGGCGGGCGCACCACGACCTCCGCGCGGCCCGCCGTGGAACGGACGCTCACAGCCTCCACGGGCTCGTCCACATCGCTCAGCAGCACCCCGTCCGCCTCCACCCGCAGCCGGTGCGTGCGCACCGCCGCGAGGACGGGCGCGGGGCGCACCAGCGTGCGGACCAGCGAGCGGCAGGTGTCCCAGACCGACGACGGATGGCCGGGCGGCCCCGGGGAACCGGTCGTCGCCGGGATCCGCAGCCCCCCGACCACCACCCCGTCGCTCTCGTCGACGAGCAGATCCAGCCGCCGGGCGGACCCCTCCAGGACCGTCCGCGCCGCCGCCACCGCGCCCATCGGCACGCCGAGCGAACGGGCGATTTCCAGCGAGCCCGCGGCCCCCACCGGAACCATCGACACCGCCCCCGCCGACAGCTCCCGCTCCCGGTGCAGCAGGGTCACCATCCGCAGCAGCGACCCGTCGTCACCGATGACGACGGGCCTGCGGGAACCCCGGCGCGCCAAGGCTCTCGCGTACTCCTGGGGGTCCTCCGGGAAGCAGATCTTCGCCGACGATCCGGCACTCAGGACATCCTTCGCGATCCGTACGGACTCGCCGTCGCTGCGGCGCGCGACCGGGTCGATGACCACCAGGAGCTGGTCGGGAGCCGACACCTCGGTCCTTCCTCGGGTAGCATCTTTGTGCAAGAGCCCCTTGCGCTATTGCGCCAGGGGCTTCGTCTATTCCGGGGCAACCGGTTCGACGGCTCAGGCTGTGTCGTACACCGTCGTACGACGTTTTACTGCCCCCTGACCTTGGACATGCCCCACCCGGAAGGGGTGTACGCCTGTGCCCGCACTTGTGCTGCTCGGTGCTCAGTGGGGTGACGAGGGCAAGGGAAAGGCCACCGACCTCCTCGGTGGATCCGTTGACTATGTGGTGCGCTATCAGGGCGGCAACAACGCCGGCCACACGGTCGTCGTGGGCGACCAGAAGTATGCGCTGCATCTGCTCCCTTCCGGAATCCTCTCGCCGGGATGTACTCCGGTCATCGGCAACGGTGTCGTCGTGGACCCGGCGGTCCTGCTCTCCGAGCTGAGCGGGCTCAATGACCGCGGCGTCGACACGTCCAAGCTGCTGATCAGCGGAAACGCCCACCTGATCACGCCGTACAACGTCACGCTCGACAAGGTGACGGAACGCTTCCTCGGGAAGCGGAAGATCGGCACCACCGGCCGCGGCATCGGCCCGACCTACGCGGACAAGATCAACCGCGTCGGCATCCGCGTCCAGGACCTCTACGACGAGTCGATCCTGGAGCAGAAGGTCGAGGCGGCCCTGGAGCAGAAGAACCAGCTCCTCGCCAAGGTCTTCAACCGCCGCGCCATCGAGCCCGGCAAGATCGTCGAAGAGATGCTCCAGTACGCGGAGCAGATCAGGCCGTACGTCGCCGACACCACCCTGATCCTCAACAACGCCATCGACGAGGGCAAGGTCGTTCTCTTCGAGGGCGGCCAGGGCACCCTGCTCGACGTCGACCACGGCACGTACCCCTTCGTCACCTCGTCGAACCCGACCTCGGGCGGTGCCTGCACCGGCGCAGGTGTCGGCCCGACGAAGATCAGCCGCGTCATCGGCATCCTGAAGGCGTACACGACCCGCGTCGGCGCCGGCCCGTTCCCGACGGAGCTCTTCGACGAGGACGGCGAGGCGCTGCGCCGCATCGGTGGCGAGCGTGGTGTCACCACCGGCCGCGACCGCCGCTGCGGCTGGTTCGACGCGGTCATCGCCCGCTACGCGACCCGCGTCAACGGCCTGACCGACTTCTTCCTCACCAAGCTGGACGTGCTCACCGGCTGGGAGCAGATCCCGGTCTGTGTCGCGTACGAGATCGACGGCAAGCGCGTCGAGGAGCTCCCGTACTCGCAGACCGACTTCCACCACGCGAAGCCGGTCTACGAGATGCTGCCGGGCTGGTCCGAGGACATCAGCAAGGCGAAGACCTTCGCCGACCTGCCGAAGAACGCGCAGGCGTACGTGAAGGCGCTGGAGGAGATGTCGGGCGCGCCGATCTCCGCGATCGGCGTCGGCCCCGGCCGGACCGAGACGATCGAGATCAACTCGTTCCTCTAGACCCGCACGTGTGAAGACGAAGGGCGTCCGGCTTCCGAGCCGGGCGCCCTTCGCGCGTACCGCTGAGGCGCGTACCGCTCAAGACCGCTACAGGCGGAAGAACTCGCCCGGCTCCCCGTCCGACCCCATCCCGTACACCAGCAGCCGCTCCTTGCCCTGGTAGCGGTCGACCCGGAGGTTCGAGGCGGGCGACTCGGCGCATTCCGGGTCCCAGGCGTCCGGATCCCGGGTCGTGGGGCCCACGACCAGCAGCGACCCGGCCGCGCCGACGACCGCGGTGCTCGCGCAGTGGACCGTGCCCGCGACCGGCGCGCCGGTCTCCTCGTCCCGCTTCGGGAAGGTCTGCTCGAAGCGGACGAGCGGGGCGCCGACCGGGCCCTGGGTGACGGTGACCCGGTAGTCGTAGCGGTCGGCCTCCTTCGCGGACATCTCGGCGAACGGCGGCGCCTTCCAGTGGCCCACCAGCGACGCGGGGACGATGTCGGGGCCCGTCTTCGCCCTGCGGAACGTCGTCGAGACCGCCCCGGAGGTCCAGTCCAGGACGTTCTGGGAACGGAACGTCAGCGTCTGGTGGGCGGCCGGGGTGCAGCGGGTCGCCGGGACGCTGGTGGTCACCTCGCTCTCGCCGAACACCATCCGGTTCTCGTCCACGGAGAGGAGTGTGGAGCGGCCCATGCACAGCCGCTCGCCGGTGATGTGGGCGTAGACGGCCGTCTTCGCGCCCGGGCGGCCCTGGGTGATCTCGATCCGGACGGTCTCGTGCGGGATGTCGGCGGTGCCCTTCAGCACCCCTTCCCACGCGCCGATGAACGCCGGCGGCACGACCCCGGCGGGCTGCGCCGACGCCGAGGCGGAGCCGCCTCCCTTGCCCTCGGGCGACTCCTTGCCGTCCTTCGGCCAGTACGTCGCCGTCAGCGCCCCGGCGGCGGCCAGCACCAGCGCCACCGCCCCCGCCACGAGCGCGGTACGCCGCCGGCTCGCCCTCCGGGGCAGCGGGGTGACCGGTGTGGCGCCATCCTCTCCGGAGCTCGGTGCGGAGCTCGGTGTGGAGCCGGCGCCGTCACCTTCACCGGCACCGGCGCCGTCGGTGTCCAGGATCCGGGCCGCGTGCCGGCCGAGTCCGGCGAGGACCCCGGCCGGCAGCCAGGGGTCGGCCACCGGATGCGCCGAGGCGATCTCCTCCGCGCTCGGACGCTCGCCCGGGCTCTTGGCCAGACAGGCCCGGACCAGCCCCTGGAGCTCGTCGGGCAGCCCCTCCAGATCCGGCTCGTCATGGGCGATCCGGAACATCGTGGCGTGCACCCCGCTGTCCGCCGTACCGAACGGGGAGCGCCCCGTCGCCGCGTACGCCAGCACCGAACCCAGGCAGAAGATGTCCGAGGCGGATGTCAGCTTCTCGCCCCGCACCTGCTCGGGCGACATGAACCCGGGCGAGCCGACCACGGCACCCGTGCTGGTCAGCCCGCCGTCGGTGACGGTGTCGACGGCCCGGGCGATCCCGAAGTCGATCAGCCGCGGCCCGTCGACGGTGAGCAGGATGTTGGAGGGCTTCAGATCGCGGTGGACGAGCCCGGCGCCGTGCACATGGCCGAGCGCCCGGCCGAGTCCGGCCGCCAGCGACCGCACCGACTCGGGCGGCAGCGGCCCGTGTTCCTCGGCCACCACGGCCCGCAGCGACGGTCCCGGTACGTATCCGATGGCGACCCAGGGCGGTTCGGCGTCGGTGTCCGCGCCGAGGACCGGCGTGGTGCCGGTCCCGCCGACCCGTCTCAGCGCCGCGACCTCCCGGGCGAAGCGTCTGCGGAACTCGTCCTGGGCGGCGAGTTCGCCGTGCACCACCTTCACGGCGACCGTACGGCCGCCCGCGGACCGGGCGAGATAGACCCGCCCCATCCCGCCCACGCCGAGCCGCCCGAGGAGGCGGAACGGTCCGACGGTGGCCGGGTCTTCACCAAGCAAGGGCTCCACGCGAGAAGAGCATGCCAGACCAGGGTCACCGGCCGGTCTCGGCCGCCGTCTCCGTCCCTCTCGGGTCTCCGGCTCTCAGTCCTCCCCGCAGATCCGCAGCCCCTTCGGCGTCGCGCACGGCAGATGGCCGTGCGTGCGGATCACGTCCTGGCCGCTGCCCCGGCTCAGATAGGTCAGGAAGCTGGAGGTGAGCGAGTCCGCCGGCGGCTGCCCGTAGGTGTAGGCGTACTCGATCTCACGGTACGGATACGTGCTCTCGCCGATCTCGTCCACATTGGCCACCCGTCCGTCGATCCCGACCCGGTGCAGGCCCTTCAGCCCGCTGCCGGTGCGCAGTTCGCTGTAGCCGATGGCGCCCGGCAGCCTGGCCACGGTGTCCAGGACCTGTTCGGTGGAGTCGAGTTCGCAGCGCACCACCCGGGCCTGGCGGTCGTCCTTGGTGGAGCAGTCGCGGGAGGACTGGGCGGGTTCGTTGCGGCCGAGGACGCGGCGCTGGAAGACCTCCCGCGTCCCGGAGTTGGCGTCCCGGCTCACCAGCAGGACGTCCAGTTCGGGGCCGCCGAGCTGCTTCCAGTTGGTGACGTCGCCGCTGTAGATCCGGCGGACGGCGTCGAGGGAGAGGTTCTTCAGCGGGACCTTGTCGTTGACGACGAGGGTGAAGAGCGAGACCGCGATCCGGCTCTCGCGCAGCTGCGGATAGCCGCCGGGCTTGGGCCCGTCGGAGAGCGCGACGAGGGCCGGCGCCCCGCCGCTCTTCTTCGCGCCCTTCTCCGCCAGCTCTCTTATCCCGGCGGTGGAGCCATGGGCGTCGACCACGACGGTCGCGCCCTCGCAGTCCCGTTCGTACTTCTTCGCCAGCTCCCGCAGGACGGGCGCGAAGGCGGTCGAGCCGGTGACGGTCAGCGTGCCCCGGGCGCAGCCCATCGGCGGCGGGGAGTCGTCCCGTACGACGATGATCGAGGCGAGGGCGATGACACAGGCGGTGAGGACGACCGTGATGGTCCGGGCCGCCCGGCTGAACACCGGCGGTTTGTCGTCGGGCAGGATCGCGTGGTTGGGCCGGACCCGGCCGTCGCGGATGCCGCCCGTGACGGTGACGGCGCCGCCGACCCCGGAGCCGGTGAGCAGCACGAGGAGCTTGAAGTGCTCGCCCTGGTTGAGCGGGACGCGCGGCAGATGGATGGTGGAGCCGCTGTGCCGTAGCCCCGCGGCGGCCGTGAAGTGGTCCATGAGGTGGGCGGCGCCGGTCGGCTGGGTGACGGCGATGCCGCGGACGGTCCGGCCGTGGAACTCTGCGGTGAGGCCGTGCGTGCCGCGCCCGGTGTAGTCGTCGCCGGCGATGGACAGGGCGCCGTCGTTTTCCACCCGCAGCAGGACGAGGGTGGCGTCGGACATGTCGGGGGTCTCGTTGAAGAGCCCGAGCCGGACGTTGGCCCGGCCGCCGCCGGCGTCTCCGCCGCTGCCGATGGGGGTGTCGAGCTGGACGCGGTAGCCGATGCGCTTGCGGCGGGGGACACGGCGCTCGTACCAGAGCACACCGGCGGAGACGAGCACGCCCAGCAGGGCGGTCAGGACGGCGACGGTGTTCTCGGGGTTGACCCACTCCACGGCGCCACCGTAGGCACGCCGGGGGCGCGCGCGGGCATGAAGTCGGCTTGCGCCGCCTGGAGTTCGCCGTTCGTTCAGCTCGCCCGGCTCGCCGGAGGTCCCGTACGTAACGACATCTGGTCTAGACCTTGACAGGTCCATACCAATCGCGGTTCCTTGGCCTTCCCCCACACGGAAGGAACCGTGCATGATGCGTCGTCTCTTGAGCCTTCTCGCCGTGCTCGCCACGGCCGTCGGACTGGCCGTGCTCCTCCCCGCCACCGCGTCCGCGGCGGCGTGCGCCAGTGCCTGGAACGCGTCGAGCGTCTACTGGGGCGGCAACACCGCCTCGTACAACGGCCGCAACTGGCAGGCCAAATGGTGGACCCAGAACGAGCGGCCCGGCAGCGCCGAGGTCTGGGCCGACCAGGGCGCCTGCGGCGGTACGGACCCGGGCCCCGGCCCGAACCCGTCCGGATTCGTCGTCTCCGAAGCCCAGTTCAACCAGATGTTCCCGAACCGGAACGCCTTCTACACCTACAGCGGCCTGACCGCCGCGCTCAGCGCCTACCCCGGCTTCGCCACCACCGGCAGCGACACGGTGAAGAAGCAGGAAGCGGCCGCCTTCCTCGCCAACGTCAGCCACGAGACGGGCGGCCTGGTCCACATCGTGGAGCAGAACACCGCCAACTACCCCCACTACTGCGACGCGAGCCAGCCCTACGGCTGCCCGGCCGGCCGGGCCGCCTACTACGGCCGCGGCCCCATCCAGCTCAGCTGGAACTTCAACTACAAGGCGGCCGGTGACGCCCTCGGCATCGACCTCCTGCGCGACCCGTACCGCGTCGAGCGCGACGCGGCCGTCGCCTGGAAGACGGGCCTGTGGTACTGGAACACCCAGAACGGTCCCGGCACGATGACCGCCCACAACGCCATGGTCAACCAGGCCGGGTTCGGCCACACCATCCGCTCCATCAACGGCTCCCTGGAGTGCGACGGCAAGAACCCGGCGCAGGTCCAGAGCCGTGTGAACAACTACCAGCGCTTCACCCAGATCCTCGGCGTCGCGCCCGGCGGCAACCTCTACTGCTGACGGACCGGCACGCACCGGCGCCGGTAGTAGGCGAAGGTGAGCGCGAGCAGGAGCGGACCGATCAGGTTGAACAGGCCACTGACGGTCATCGCCAGCTCGTACCAGCCGTCGGCGTACGGGGGCCGGACGCGGTCGCCGATCCGCAGGAACGATTGCAGCCAGTCCACGAAGAGCAAGGTCAGGACCAGCCCCGCGAGCGTCGAGGGAACGAGCACGACGGCGGGCGGTATGCGCCGCCCGCCGAGCCTCGGCACCCAGGCGGGCACGGTCTCGCCCCAGGGGCGCACCAGCCCGGAGCAGAGCAGGCAGAACGCCTCGGACAGCACGCTCAGCCCGAAGACGTACAGCATCACCCACCACTGCCAGGGCTGCTGCTCCTCGGTGCTGCCCATGTCGTAGCCGAAGGCGTACGGCAGACGCCAGAGGCAGACGGGCAGGGCGACGAGCGGGATGGCGCGTGCGACGGCGAGAGCCCACCGGGGGACGGATCGTTCGGTCATAGGTCCAGACTCGTCGGCGCCCACGCGCACGTGATCACGCCGACGGACGAACCGGCTCCCCCGGACGGGGGAGACGCCGTCGGCCTCGAAACCGCCGTTCAGCCCGGGACGGCGGCGACCGGGATCCGCTGCCGAGCCACCACGGGCTCGGGCCTGGTCCGGGTCCTGGAGCGGCCCCCGGCCCCCGGCCCCCGGCCGGGCCCAGGCCCGGGGCCCTCCAGGCAGCTCCCAGGCCGCTGTCGCCGCGCGGTGGGAAAATTGGCCCCATGGGCCTGGCCGCCGTGACGCTGCTGCTCAGCGGCGATGTGATGCCGGGCCGGGGTGTCGACCAGATCCTCGCGCACCCCGGCGATCCGGCGCTGCGGGAGGCGTACGTCCGGGACGCCCGCGACTACGTGGCCCTGGCCGAGGTCGCCCACGGCCCGATCCCCCGGCCCGTGGGCCCGGCCTGGCTCTGGGGGGACGCCCTGGAGGTGTGCGACGCGCTCGCCCCCGACGTCCGGGTGATCAATCTGGAGACGAGCGTCACCACCAGCGACCACTTCGACCCCGGCAAGGCCGTGAACTACCGCATGCACCCGGCCAACGTCGACTGCCTCACCGTCGCCCGCCCCGACGTCTGCGCCCTCGCCAACAACCATGTGCTGGACTTCGGCCCGCGCGGCCTGGAGGAGACCCTCGACGTGTTGCGCGCCGCGGGACTGCGGTACGCGGGGGCCGGGCGGGACGTGCACGAGGCGCGGCGCCCCGCCGTCGTCCCCACCGACGGCGGGCGGGTCGTCGTACTGTCCTGCGGGATGGCCTCCAGCGGGATCCCCTCCCGGTGGGCGGCGGCCGAGGACCGGCCGGGCGTCGACTTCGTCCCCGACCTCTCCGTCCGCAGCGCGGACGCCCTCGTCCGCCGCCTGCGGGCGGTCCGCCAGGACGGCGACGTGGTGGTCGTGTCGATCCACTGGGGCACGAACTGGGGCTACGCCGTGCCCGGGAACCAGGCCACCTTCGCGCGGCGGCTCGTCGACGGCGGCGTGGACGTCGTGCACGGCCACTCCTCGCACCACCCGCGCCCCATCGAGGTCCACCACGGCCGGCTCATCCTCTACGGCTGCGGAGACCTCGTCGACGACTACGAGGGCATCACCGGCTACGAGCGCTACCGAGACGATCTGCGGCTGCTCTACTTCCCCACCCTGGACGCCGCCACCGGCGAGCTGACCGGGCTGCGCATGGCCCCGCTGCGGGCCCGCCGGATGTCGCTGCACCACGCCCCGGAGGCCGACGCCGACTGGCTGTGCCGGGTGCTCAGCCGGGCGGGACGGGAGTTCGGCACCGCGGTGGAGCCCGAGCCGGGCTCGGACGGGTTCCTGACGCTGCGCTGGGCCCGCCCCTAGGGCCGCTGTCCCGGACACGGGCGGGACGGCTGGTCACGGACGCGGGCCGTGTCCGGGACACGCCCGGGGGCGGACACGGGCCGGGGCCCGCCCTACGTTCCCGCCATGGACACCACACGCAGAAGCGTTCTTCGCGCCGTCACCGCCGTCCCCTTCGCCCTGGCCGCCGGCGGCCTCGCCGCCCCCGCCGCCGCTCGCGCCCGTACCGATGCCTTGGGCATGGAGCCCGTACGGCTCTGGATACGGGAGGGCGCGTCCGAGGGCGCGTCCTACACCGAGGCGATCCGGCACCTGCGGGACGTCGCGAAGCTGGAGCCGGCGACGGTCGCGGGCGTCCTCGCCGACCCCCGCAACACCCGCGCCGTAGTGGAGAGGCACCGGACCCTGCGGGGCAACCCGAGCGTCCGGCACTGCTTCCGGTGGGCCGAGACCGACTTCGAGACCAGGAGCTGGCGGCCGCAGGGCATCACCACCGACTACGACGCCAACGGCTCGGGCGGCCAGACCCTGCTCGTGTCCTGGTACACCCTCGACGCCGCCCGCCGCCAGGCCGCCCGGATCACCTTCGTCGACCGCAGCCACCGCACACCCCGCTACCGCCACGTCCTGCTCGTCGAGCCGGTCCTGACCGGGGGCCGGCCGGACTTCAAGCCCGTCACCGTCCACGTCGGCGGAATCGCCTGGTACGGAAACTTCCTCTACGTCGTCGACACGCGCAAAGGCCTGCGGGTCTTCGACACGAACGCGATGTTCAAGGCCGTCACGGGCGGCCCGGCCAGGGATCACTGCGGCCACTTCGACGGGAAGTACTACGCCTACGGCGCCAAGTACGTCCTGCCGCAGGTGCGCGCCTACGACGACATCGAGCACCCGAACGAGCGCATGAACTACTCGCAGGTCTCCCTCGACCGCACCTCCCAGGGCGGCCCCTCCCTGCTGGTGAGCGAATACGTCACCCCGGGCCAGGGCCCCCTCACGGCGCGCGGCGTCCGTTTCGCCCTCGACGGCCAGGGCTGGCTGTCCCCGGTCGACCCCGGCACGAAGTCGGTGCTCTCACCCACCCCGTACGCGATCCGCGACGGCGCCCAGCTCCAGGGCGCGCTCAGCCTCAAGACCGCCGACGGCGAGGCCTTCTTCCTCTCCGTCAGCAACGGCCGGCTGGGCAACGGCAGCATCCGCTACGGGAAGGCCGACGCCGCCAAGTCGGTGACCACCCGCAAGCTCTGGTCGACGCCTCCGGGCCCGGAGGACCTGAGCTACGCCGAGACCGGTGGCGACAAGCTCCTGTGGGCCCTGTCGGAGTACGCGGAGGGCGACGAGCCGGGCAAGCGGACGCCGGACACCCGGTACGTGTACGCCTTCAAGGTCGGCTAGGCCGGAGCAGATGGTGACGAGCAGGTTCCCCGGGCTGAAAAGTGTCGGCGAGCGCGCTAACGGGTGGTCGTGAGAATGAGGGGGCCCGCTCTGGCCCCTCTTCTACGCGGTGCGAATGCCCGCCCGGAATCGGCGCAGCGTCCAGGCTTGTTCCAGGGCTGGGGCCAGAGCGGGGGCTGCGAAGCCCCGGTCGGCATCGGGGGGCGGAGCCGGCCGGGGCCGGTCACTACAGCGTGGGAGAGCCGGATCCGGGGCAGGTCTCCGTGCCCGTGCCGCCGCGCTGATGGATCGTGGTCGGAGTGCCGGGGGGAGAGCCCACCCCCGCGCCGCAGACGGGGCAGTTCCCCTCAACCTTGCCGGGGTCGAATCGCATATCAGTCCTCCAGGATCGGTGGTGCTGACAGGGTGGTGCGACTCCCCGGCCGTCCGGGGAGGGATCAGAGCTGGCGCGCGAAGATCCGGGCGCCGTTGTGGAACTTCGCCGTGATGCCCTTCTCGGATGCCGCGTTGGGGCTCGTGGACCAGCACTCGATAGCGGCGATCTCTGGGCACTCCGCCTGCGCCAGGACCGCGGCGAACCACGCCTCGGGCGAGTCGGCCGCCGCCGGGTCGAGTCCGGCCGGGGCCGGGTTGCCGGTGACCGGCTCATCGGCGAAGCCCTCGTGCTTGGCGCCGTCAGGGAGCTGCCCGGTGAACTGCCAGCGCGTCTCGCCGCTGCTGTTGGTGATCGCCAGGCCATGGGGGTGCTTGGTGTCTCCGACCTCGGCGAGGGTCTGCACGCGGTTGACCCCCGGGGTGTTCTTGACGAGGTCGATGACGAAATCGGTGAATCGCTGGGGGCGCATTTGTGATCATTTCCTCTCGTGGCGGTCCAGCCAGTCTATGGAGCCGCCAGCACCCGAGGGGGTCGGCCAGTCGGTGGTGATGCGGTAGGCCCGGCCACTCGAAGGGAGTGGGCTGCCCAGGCGGCAGGCGCCGGAGGGCCATCGGAACGCCGGGTCCCCGCAGGGGTGGGCGTATCGGGTCACCGCGCCGTCCTCTCGGTCGTCGGCGCGATGGGCGGCAGGTCGGCGCGACCGGTGAACGCGATCTCGTGGTCGCGATACGCGCGAATCTCGCTGAGCATGTCGCGCGCTGCCTGGGCGAGATGGTGCGCGTAGGACCAGGTGCCGAGGGGTCCGCTCTCGGGGCCGGTCTCCGCGAGCTCCGTCCACGTCGCGAGTGCTCTGACTCCGCGCACAGTCCGGCGCTGCTCCGGGATGTTCTGGACGCCGACGGCCAGCGTCGTGCACTGGGCGATGAGGCGGTCGTTGAGGTAGGTGAGGGCCTTGCCGCCGGGGTGGCTGCGCATGGTGAGCGCGCGCCTGATGTCGCGCTCCGCCACCTCTTCGACGTGTGCCTCTATGGCGTCGGCGGCCTGGGCGAGGAGGTGCCCGAGGGGCACCTCGGCGTACTCGGTCGGCCGGTCGTGCCTCTCCCGCATAGTCCGCTCCCTGGCGTCGTCGGCGAGTGCGTGAAGACCAGGGTGAGGCACAAACAAGGCCCCGACTATCCGCTGTTTCGGATAGTCGGGGTCACGGCTTGACTGCCCGTTATCTACCCAGCCAGGAGCCATACGACAAGAACGTGTCCGGGAGTTGACGGCGGGCCGCCTCCAGCCCGGCATACGTCTCTCGCACCGTCGGGTGGTACCGGGCCTGCTGCGGCGCCGCCGAGAGATCCGCAAGGGCCTTCTGGGTGAGGTGGCGCTCACGGCGCAGGCGCTTGATACGTGCGCCGATGTGTTCGGGCGGGAGAGCAGGCATGCTGGGCTCCGTTCTGACTCGACACCAGAACAGTAGCTGGATACAGCGAGAACGCCCTCCGTACGGCCAAGCAGGGCTGTACGGGGGGCGCGTGGGCCGGTCCGGTCACCGTCCCCCCACGCGCGTGCGGCGGAAAAACCGGCGCGGCAGGGGCGGTACGCGCGGTTGACTGGTTCGTATGACGACCGAACGGACACCCGTCGAACGGATCGGCCCGCCCCTGACCGGCGGCGAGCGGGAAACCCTGCGCGCCTACCTCGACTTCCACCGGGCGACCCTCGCCATGAAGTGCGAGGGGCTCACCGACGAGGAGCTGCGCCGGCAGTCGATGCCGCCGTCGACGCTCAGCCTGCTGGGGCTCGTACGGCACATGGCCGAGGTGGAGCGGACCTGGTTCCGGAAGGTGATCAACGGCGAGGACATTCCGCTGGTCTGGTCCGACGAGGGCGACTACCAGGTGGCGTACGACGCGACGGCGGCCACGCGCGTCGAGGGGTTCGCCGCCTGGCAGGCGGAGGTCGAGCACTCCCGGCGGATCGAGGCGGCGGCGGAGTCCCTGGACGTCACGGCGCACGCGGTGCGCTGGGGCCAGGATGTCTCGCTGCGGCTCGTGATGCTCCACGTGCTGCACGAGTACGCGCGCCACAACGGCCACGCGGACTTCCTGCGGGAGGGCGTCGACGGCACCGTCGGGGTCTGAACCGCGGCCTCGGCCCAAGGGCCGCCGAATGAGGACAGGTTCTGGCCCAGTTGTCTTCTAGCGTGGTCCTCACGCCCCACCCCGGCCCCGTAAGGAGCTCCCATGCCCGAGGTCAAGCCCGTACCGGACGGCTACACCACCGTCACCCCCTGGATCATCAGCCACGACACCGCCGGGCTGATCGACTACCTCCAGCGCGCCTTCGACGCCGAGGACCTCGGCCGCTTCGTGCTGGAGGACGGCACGATCGGCCACGCCGAACTGCGCATCGGCAACGCGCGCGTGATGGCCTTCGACAGCCCCAAGGGGTGGCCGGTCACGCCCTCGTTCCTGCGGCTGTACGTCGAGGACGCGGACGCGACCCACCGCCGCGCGGTCGAGGCCGGCGGGACCTCCGTCACCGAGGTCACGCATCTGTACTTCGGCGACCGGGTGGGCCGCGTCCAGGACCCCTTCGGCAACCTGTGGTGGATCCAGACGCACGTCGAGGACGTCGAGGAGGGCGAGCTGAACCGGCGCCTGTCCGACCCCGAGTTCACCGAGGCCATGCGCTACGTCACGGGGACGCTGTACCTGCCGCCCGCTGCTCCATGACCGTGTCCAGGGCCGCGCTCAGCTGCTCCAGGACCCGTACGGTCTCGGTGAACTCCTCGCGCCCCAGCGCGGCGAGGAGGCTCGCCGCGAGCCCCGCGTGCCCCGGGTCGATCCGCCGGATCGCCGCGCGCCCCTCCTCGGTGGCGTGCAGCAGCTTGGCGCGGCGGTGCGCGGGATTGGGGCCGTACGCCGCGAGGCCCTGCTCGGCGAGCAGATCGGCGATCCGCTGCACGCTCTGCCGCGTGATGCCCATCGTGCGGGCGATCCCGGCGACCGACTGGGGCTCACGCACGACGGCGCCCAGCACCTGCCAGCGCGCCGCCGTGAGCCCGGCCTCGCGCGCCAGCTCGTCCGAGACGGTGAGGAACTGACCGTTCAGCCGGAAGACGCCGAGGGCGGTACGGGTGAGCAGGTCCTGCTGCTCACGGCGGGTCGGTTCCTCACTCATCTCGTCCGTACTCATCCGTTCTTCCCGCTCATCCGTTGAGTGTCTCGTACGCGGCCGGGTCCGAGTCGTGGAAGAGGCGGTACCAAGCGTCGAGCTTCTCGCCCTCGAACGCGCCGAGCTTGCCGAGGACCTCACGGGCGAAGGCGACCGGCTCGGTCGGCCCGGCGGTGATCAGGTCGCCGTCGGTGACGGCGTCCGCGTCGACGTAGTGCTCGCCGCCCTGGTAGCCGGTGGCGGACAGGTAGAAGGACACCGCGCTGGTGTGCCGGCGGTCGTCGAGCAGCCCTTCCCGGGCCAGCCCGGCCGTCGCCCCGCAGATCGCGGCGACCGGCACCTTCGCGTCGAGGAACGCCCGGGCCTTCGCGGCGAACGGCGCCAGGTCGTCGCCCTCGTCCCACAGATCGCCGCCGGGCAGGATCAGCAGGGCGCTGTCCTCGGGCGTCAGCTCGTCGAGCGCGAGGTCGGGCGTGATGCGCAGTCCGCCGATGCTGGTGACGGGCGCGGTGCTCGGCCCGACCGTACGGATCTCGAACCCGGAGCGGGCGAGCCAGGCGGTGGCGTGGCCCGTCTCCCAGTCGGCGAGCGCGTCGTACACGGCGAGGTGGACGGTCTTGCGGGGTGCGGTGCTGGTCATGGCGGCCTCCCGATCGCTTATGACAGCATCCTGCCATGATGACAGAATGCTGTCAATGGAGGGAGGGGTCAGCTCGCCGGAGCGCAGCCGCCGCCCGATCGCGATGTCGTCCTCCAGCGCACTCAGCCGCGGCGGCGTCCTGGACGCGTCCAGGACGACCACGTGCAGCCGGTCGCCGACCTGCGGCGGCGGTACGTCCTCGGACCACCACGACGGATGCATGACCTGATCGATGAACCCCTCGATGCCTTCCGTGCCCTCGATCCGCACCCGCGTGCCCACCGAGGCCACCCCCAGGACCACCACGTCGAATTCCTCGTGATCCCTGATCACTCCGTCACCCCTGTCCGCCGTACGGAATCCATGTCTTCTTCATCACCAGCTCGTTGAACCGGTCCAGCTTGTCGATCGGAATCACGAACTCGATCAGTGGTTTACCGGTTTCCCGGTCCGTGTTGTGCACCTTCATGTACTCGCCGCTGGTGAACTCCTTCAGGAAGTCCGGGTGCATGTCGTACCGCACCATGCCGTTCGCGAAGTTGATCTTTCCGGTCGGGCTCCAGTACTGGGTCGCCACGGCCCGTTCGCCGAAGTAGATCTTTCCGTCCGAGATGATGCCTCCCTCCAGCTCGACCCCCTTCTGGTGGTTGGCCGGGTTCGGTCCGTGCTCCCTCTCGTACTCCTTGTCCTTGGCCTTCGGCGTCCGGTAGATCGGGAACGTCTCGCACTCCGGCGCCAGACCCAGGTGGTCCGTCCACGTATGCGGATTGTGGACGTACGTGAACGGGTTCGTGGCCGGCGCGAGCCCCAGCGGGTCGGAGGTGAGATAGCGCCCCACCTCGGGGTCGTAGTGCCGGAAGTGGTTGTAGTTGAGGCCCGTCTCGGGGTCGAAGTACTGCCCCGGGAACCGCAGCGGCGTGTACGCGACGCTGTTCGCCGCCCACGTCGTCGTCCCCCACAGGGTCGCGCGCGTGCGCCAGGCCGTCGCCCCCTCCTCGTCGAGCAGCTCCCGCGGCGTGCCCACCAGATCCGTGACGATCGCGAAGAAACGGCGGTCGACCTCGTCCTGACCGGCCAGGTGCTCGGTCTGGGCGATGGGCCGGGTCCCCTGGTGGTCCCAGGTCAGGGCCACCGGACGGGGCAGCTCGGCCGAGGTGGTCACCTGCTCGCACAGGAGCAGACCGTCCCAGGTGAAGTCGGTGCGCTCGACCACCTCGCCCGCGTCGTCCAGCCGCTCCTTGGCGACCCGCCGCCCGAAGGGGTCGTAGAGGTAGCGCCACCGCGTGCCGTCCGGCGTGACCACCCCCACCAGCCGGTCCTCGGCGTCCCAGGTGTAGTGCCAGGTCTCCACCTTGCCGGACAGGTGCGCCTTGCGGCGCAGGGTGATCCGGCCCTGGCCGTCGTGCTCGTAACGCACCCGGCCCGCCCGCTCCACCCGGGTACCGGCGTAGAGGCGCGCGCCCGTCGCCTCGTGCCCGGGGTGGGAGCCGGGCCACTCCGCCTCCGTCTGGTTGCCCGACTCGTCGTAGGCGTACCGCTCGCTCCAGCCCTCCGCCCGGACCGCGGTGACCCGCCCGGCGCCGTCCAGGTCGAAGGTGCGCCGCCCGGTGTGCTGGTCGTCCGTGAACGTGAGGGTGTTGTCGGCGCGGTAGCCGTAGTCGCGGTGGTGCAGGCTCCGCCCGGCGGCGTCGCGCACCGACTGCGACGTGAGCCGGCCCAGCTCGTCGTAGGCGTGCGCGAGGGTGAAGATCCCGCCGAAGTCCCGGGTCGTCTCGTGCCCGGCCGCGTCGTAGCCGAAGTCGATCGTGCGCCCCGCCGTGGTCAGCCGGGTGCGGTTGCCGGCCGCGTCGAACGCCCAGTGGCTCACCGCCCCGACCGGTGTGGTGCGGGCCGTACGGCGCCCCAGCGCGTCGTACGCGTGCGTCATCGTCCGCCCGTTGACGGACTCCGCGGTCGGCCGCCCCCGCTCGTCCCGGGTGATCGAGAGGGTGACCCCGGGCGCGGTCGCCGCGAGGAGCCGCCCGCACACGTCGTAGGCGAAGTCCGTGACCTGCCCGTCGGCGTCCTTCCGCACGATCCGTCCGAGCGCGTCGTGCTCGTAACGGACCTGCTGCCCCAGCGCGTTGGCGCGGCCCGTCACCCGGCCCACCGCGTCGTGCGCGTACCCGACCGAGCGGCCGTCGAAGTCGGTCTCGGCGACCAGCCGGCCCGCCGCGTCGTAGGAGTAGTCCCAGGTCAGCCCCTGGGGGTTGACCACCTGGGTGAGGCGCCGCTCGGTGTCGTACACGAACTCGTGGCGCACCCCGTCCGCGGCGGTACGCGACTGCTGGAGGTCGAAGTGCGTGTACGTGAACCGTGTGACGCCGCCCAGGGCATCCGTGTGGGTCAGGCAGTTGCCCTCCCCGTCGTACGTCCAGCTCTGCTCGGACCCGTCGGCCTCGACCCGGCGCGCGAGCCGCCCCTCGACGGTCCACTCGAAGGAGACCGTGTTCCCGAGCGGGCCGGTCACGGCGGTCGGCCGCCCGAAGGCGTCGCGCTCGTAGCGCGTGACGGCGCCGAGAGCATCGGTGACCGCCACGGGCAGACCGTGCCCGTCGTGGGAGAACGTCGTCGTGTGGCCCAGCGCGTCGGTGATCGACACGGGCGCGCCCGTCCCGTCGTGGACGAACGTGGTCGTCGCGCCGTTCTCGTCGGTCGACCGGATGCGGTTGCCCCGCTCGTCGTACTCCTGCCGCAGCTCAACACCGTCCGGGCGGACGGTGATCAGCGGCAGGTTGAGCGCGTTGTAGACGCTGGAGAGCGCGGTCCCGTCGGGGTTGCGCACGGCTGTCAGGTTGCCGCGCTCGTCCCAGTCGAGCCGCGTGGTGTTCCCCAGCGCGTCGGTGCGGCTGAGGAGGTTGTCGTGCCGGTCCCACGTCTGGTGGACCGTGTTCCCCAGCGGGTCGGTCGTCGCGACGACCTGGAGGTGCTCGTTGAACCGGTGGACGGTGGTGGCGCCGGTGGAGTCGGTGTAGCGGGTGACCCGGTTCTCCGGGTCGTAGGCGAAGGTGGACGAGAGGAACCCGTCGGGCCCGATGGTGCGCACGACCCGGCCGGCGTCGTCGTACTCGTACCGGTAGGTGGAGTCGTTGCGGTCGGTCCACGAGGTGATCCGGTCGTCCTCGTCGTAGCCGAAAGCCAGCGGCAGACCTGAGGAGTTGGTGACGGCGTCGAGGATGCCGCGCTCGTCATAGCCGTACGACAGGACGGTGACCGGGCCCTCGGGGCCGCGTACCGCCAGGGCGGTGACGCGCTGGTCCTCGCTGGTGATCTGGACGGTGTGGCCGCCGCTGTGGGTGACGGCGGTGGGGGAGCCGTCGGGGCGGCGGGAGAAGGCGAGACGGTTGCCGTTGCGGTCCTCGACGGCGGTGAGCCAGTAGCCGATGGAGGGGCGGTAGGGGCTGCCGGTGAAGGAGCTGGTCAGACCGGTGTGCGGGTCGGTGACCGTGTACGTCGTCTCGTCCTCGCGCTGCCCGCCGTGGACGAGCGGCAGCCGGTCGCCCTCAAGCGGCAGGACCGGTTCGCCGCCCGGCAGGGGAAGGCTGGGGTAGACGAGCAGGGAGCCGTCCTCGCGGGCCCACACCGCGCCCGCGCCCAGTGGATCGAGTTCGAGGCGCTCGTCGAGGCTGGAGGCCCAGCTGCGGCCGAACCACTGGCCGTGGCGGTACGACGACAGATGGGTGCGGCGCAGGGTCAGCGGCAGGACGCCGGGCAGCGACAGGTCGGTCTGCCGCATGACCATCTCGCCGGTGACGACGTCGACGGGGTCGGTCTCGCACACCGTCTTGTCGAGGGAGATGGAGTTGCGGCGGGGTTCGTCGCGGGCGTTCTTGAGCGGGTCGGGCCGGCCGCGGTCGGAGCCCGGGTGCTTGCTGTTCGGCCCGTCGCTGACGGTGTTCCTGCGGGTCCCGGGGCCGTTGCCCGTGCCGTCCTTGCCCTTGCCGTCCTCGTCCTTCTTCCGTTCCCGGGCGAGGCGTTCACGGGTGTCGTCGTCGTTGTTCTTGTGATCGACGGATATCTGCTTCACGGCCTTGGGCAGCGTCTTGCCGACATGATCACCCATGGTCTTCGCCGACTTCACCAGCGCGCCCATGGCCTTCTCGATCACCGGATCGAGCGCGTCGGCGATGTCGTCCCGGCCCTTGTTCCGCCCCCCAGCCGTCTTCGCCTTCGTCAGCTTGCCGGCGGTCTTGCCATGGATCCCGACGCTGACGCCGTTCAGCTTGGTGCCGGCGTTGTCGTGCTCGTCGTGCTCGATGTGGAAGCCCTTGCCCTTGGGGCCACCGCCACCGCCCCCGCCACCACCGGCGGAGGCCAGGTTCATACCGTCCTTGCCGGCCTGCTTCGTCTGGTTGAGGTCCACACCGTCCTGGACGCCCAGGGCGTCCATGCTGACCTGGACCACCAGGTCCGCGGCCATGTTCTCCAGCGCGGCCACCGCAGGCTCGGTCATCACCGCGACGATGTGGCCGACGGCCGCCTCCATCGCCTCCGAGATCGCCTTCAGGATCATCTTCTTCGTGAACGCGATCGCGCCCGCGCCCAGCAGCGCCGACAGACCACCGGTGACCGGGATGAGGGCCATGGCCAGACCCGTCTGACCGGCCAGGATCCCCAGCTCCGCGAGGGCCTTGTACTTCATGCCCTCGATCGCCCCGGCCGCCATGTCCAAAGCGCCGGCGATCGTCCGGGCCGCGGACACCATGTCCTTCAGGTGCTTGCCCTTGACCTTGCCCCAGTGCTCGTTCAGCGCGTCCATCGCCTCGCCCTGACCCGACGAAAGCAAACGCTCCATATGGTTGTTGGCGAGCTGACCGTCGTCGGCGAGATCGTCCGCGAACTCCCGCAGCGCGTCCGCCATCTCCCGGTAGGCGTCCTCGTCCACGTTGGGCCAGTTCACCCCCACCAGATCCAACAGCGTGTCAGCCCAGTCCGGAACCGTGACAGCCATGCCTCAAATCCCCCGTTGCTCATTTGCGCCCAGCAAAGATCCAACACACTAGTCGTACGAACTGACGAAGCTGGGGAGATTCCCTCGTCGGGGCCCGACATCCTGCCGACGAAAGTGGCTCACTCCATACAAGGTGGCCATGTCCGCCCCCAGCCGCGCGTACCTACCCTGGGCATATGACCCCTCATGTCGAACCCGATCCCCAGGCCGGCGCGGCCGTGAAGGCCGCCGACCGCGCGCATGTGTTCCATTCCTGGTCCGCCCAGGGCCTGATCGACCCGCTCGCCGTCGCCGGTGCCGAGGGTTCGTACTTCTGGGACTACGACGGCAACCGCTACCTCGACTTCACCAGCGGCCTCGTCTACACGAACATCGGCTACCAGCACCCCAAGGTCGTCGCCGCCATCCAGGAGCAGGCCGGGAAGCTCACCACCTTCGCGCCCGCCTTCGCCGTCGACGTCCGCTCCGAGGCCGCCCGGCTCATCGCCGAGCGCACCCCCGGCGACCTGGACAAGATCTTCTTCACCAACGGCGGCGCCGAGGCCGTCGAGAACGCCGTACGGATGGCCCGGCTGCACACGGGCCGCCACAAGGTCCTCTCCGCCTTCCGCTCGTACCACGGCGCGACCTCCACCGCGATCAACCTCACCGGTGACCCGCGCCGCTGGGCCTCCGACACCGGCTCCGCGGGCGTCGTACGGTTCTGGGCGCCGTTCCTCTACCGCTCGCCGTTCTACGCCGAGACCGAGGCGCAGGAGTGCGAGCGCGCCCTCGCACACCTGGAGGACACCATCGCCTTCGAGGGTCCCCAGACCATCGCGGCGATCATCCTGGAGACCGTGCCCGGCACCGCCGGCATCATGACGCCGCCGCCCGGCTACCTCGCCGGTGTCCGCGCGATCTGCGACAAGTACGGCATCGTCTTCGTCCTCGACGAGGTCATGGCCGGCTTCGGCCGTACGGGCAGGTGGTTCGCCGCCGAGCACTTCGACGTCATCCCCGACCTGCTGACCTTCGCCAAGGGCGTCAATTCCGGTTACGTACCGCTCGGCGGCGTCGCCATCAGCGAGAAGATCGCGGCGACCTTCGACAAGCGCCCCTACCCCGGCGGTCTGACCTACTCCGGCCACCCGCTCGCCTGCGCCGCGGCCATCGCCACGATCCAGGTGATGGAGGACGAGAAGGTCGTCGAGCACGCCGCCCACATCGGCGAGCACGTCCTCGGCCCCGGCCTGCGCGAGCTGGCCGAGCGCCACCCCTCGGTCGGCGAGGTGCGCGGCCTGGGCGTCTTCTGGGCGCTCGACCTCGTACGGAACAAGGAGACGCGCGAGCCGCTCGTCCCGTACAACGCCGCGGGCGAGGCGAACGCCCCGATGGCCGCCTTCGGCGCCGCGGCCAAGAAGCACGGCCTGTGGCCCTTCATCAACATGAACCGCACCCACGCCGTCCCGGCCTGCAACATCACCGAGGCCGAGGCGAAGGAAGGACTGGCCGCCCTGGACGCCGCGCTGAGCGTCGCGGACGAACACACGGTGTAATCATCCTCACGGTGGGGGTCCCTTCCGGCTGGTCTAGGGTGTGCCGAAAGCCGGACGGAGGGGACCACACCATGCCCGCGAGCGGAGCTGTGACCCGCAACACCTTGCGGCAGCAGATCGCGGACGCGCTGCGTGACGAGATCCTCGCAGGGCGTCTGCAGCCCGGTGAGGAATTCACCGTCAAGCAGATCGCCGACCAGTACGGGGTGTCGGCGACGCCCGTACGGGAAGCCATGGTCGACCTCTCGGCACAGGGTCTCCTCGACTCCGACCAGCACAAAGGTTTCCGCGTCCACCAGTTCTCGGTGGACGACTACCGCGGCATGGTCGAGGCCCGTTCGCTCATCGTCGACGGAGTCTTCCGCCGTATCGAGGAACGCGGCGAGGGCCAGCTGCCGTTCGGCCTCACCGGCCCCGCCCTCGTCTCCGTACGCCGCCGCGCCGAAGAGGCCGCGCGGGCGGCCCGGGGCGGCGACCTCGACATCCTCATCGGCTACGACCTGCGCTTCTGGCGTGAGCTCGGCGCCCTGATAGCCAACCGCTACATCGCCGACTTCCTGCACCGGCTGCGCGTCCAGGCCTGGGTCTTCGCGGTGCCCTTCCTCCGCCACGACCGCGACATGCTCGCCTGGCTCTGGGGCGGCCACGAGGATCTCGTCGACGCGATCACGCTGGGAGACGTGGCGGCGGCCCTCTCGGTCATCGACGCGTACAACACGCACGCCCTCAGGTGGGCGGACCGGCTCTCCGCTGGGTAAGGGCCTGCCAGGACTGTTGTGACGACTGTGCTGACGACTGTGCTGACGACTGTGCGGAGCGGAGGCATGGCACTACGCTGTGCCGACCATCGTACGAACCGCACTTGACGGAGAGCGAGCCTCCCTTGGCCTGTGACCTGTGGCTGGTCCCCCTCGTCGACGTGCTGTGCCACAGCCCCGACAACCCCTTCGCCGAAGAGATCGCCGCCTACGACAAGGCACTTACGGAGTCCGGCCTGCCGACGGTCCCCGTGTTCGCCTACATGCCCGGGCTCTCCGGCGACGTGGCGCCGGTCGCCGGATTCGACTACGACGCACTGCACTTCCTGCGCCGCGCGTACCTGCTGCAGATCTGCGGACTGGCGGTCACCCCGGTGGACGAACTCGGCGGGGACTACGAACAACTCCTGGAGATGTTCGAGACGACCGCGCAGCAGTCGCATCTGGTCTGGCACTACGACCACGCGGGCGCGTACGTGCCCGTCGACTTCCCCACGCCGCTGTCCACCGAGGAACTCCTGGAGGGCGGCGGCCCGCTGGGCTCGTCCCAAGGCCTGCTGCGCGAGCTGGAGTTCGTGGCCCCCTCCATCGGCATCGACCCCGCCAACCCCCCGGCCGCCCCGCTCCCCCCGGAACGCCCCACGTCCCTGGAGGAGCCAGCGGGCCCGATCCCCTACGACGAAAGCCCCTTCGCGCGGGAGCGGCATGTCTGGCTGGGCCTGCATGCGGCGGCGACGCGAAGCCTGGGTCAGGGCTCGATGATCATCTTCAGCTGACGGATGGCGGCTGACAGATGGCGGTCGACGGCTGACAGATGACAGATGACAGATAACGGCTGACGGCCGCCGACCGGGGTTCGACGACCGGCGCCCCCGGCAGGCTTGTACGGGCCCGCCCGGGGCGCCGCCGACCGGCGTTACCCCGCCCCCGGGCCCCCGCGCCGCTAGCGCGGCTCCGGCGGTCGCTGGCGCGGCATGTTCGGACGCGTCCCCGGCGGCAGCGGCAGCCGCGTGGACGGATGCGACTCCGGGCGTCCGCCCCCCGCTCCCACCGACTGCATCACCAGCGGCGCGGGCCCCGAGCGGAACTCCACCATCCAGTCCGCCGTCTCGGCCCGTACGAGCTCCGTCACGTCCTCCGAGAACCGCCGCAGCACGCCCAGGCACCGCTCGGCCGCCTCGCTCGCCGTGCCCTCCGTCGGGCCCAGCACCTCCCGTACGCTCTCCGACGCCCAGTCGAACTGAAGTGCCTGGAGTCGTCGCTGTACGGCCTGCGCGGTCGCCACGTCCCTCATCCAGCCGGACGTCAGCCCGAAGTACCGGTCGCAGGCCAGGAACGCCGCCGCGAGCAGCAGCGAGAGGTAGCCCCAGGTCGCGGCCCCGCCGACCACCCCGGTCAGGTCCAGCAGCGGCAGCGCGGCGCCGGCGATGACCCCCAGCGCCGTACCGGCCCGCAGGGCCCGGGCGCAGCGGCGCTTCCAGACCCGGTCCGAGAGGTACCACTCGGTGGTCCGCAGCGCGTTCGCCTCGACCCAGCGGTACAGCTCGTTGAGGCGCTCCGCGGGCTCCCCCCAGTCGCCGAGCGGAAACGGCCTCCCGGTCAGATCACCGTGCGGTGCGCGCGACACCCAGCGCGAGGCATGGGTGTCCCCCTCCTCCCGGGCGGGTCCCCCGGGCTGCATCTCCGGCTGACTCACCGGGGCACTCCTCTGCTCAGCGTCAGCGTCAGCGCTCTGCGGCGGCGTGCTCGGCGCTCTCTCCTGTGACTTGGCCTGTTACTTAGCGTGACCCGGGGGACACGCGTGCGTGCTGGTGCGCATGCTCGCGCACCCCATTCCTACCGCCGAATGGTGGGCCAGGGCCCACGAATCCCGGGATTTCCGCCCTCACGAGGGGCTTGATCAGGTAGTGGCGCCCTGAGTTTCTCACTCGAAAGAGTTGTGGCGCACGCCGGGCGGTGACCACGTAGGCTCGGCATACCGAACAATCGTCGTCGAAATGCCAGGAGTGACCGTGATTCCCGGTGGTGGCCAGCCCAACATGCAGCAGCTCCTCCAGCAGGCCCAGAAGATGCAGCAGGACCTCGCGCGGGCCCAGGAAGAGCTGGCCGCGACCGAGGTCGAGGGCCAGGCCGGGGGTGGCCTGGTCAAGGCCACGGTCACCGGCGCCGGTGAGCTGCGCGGCCTGGTGATCGACCCGAAGGCCGTGGACGCCGAGGACACCGAGACCCTCGCGGACCTCGTCGTCGCCGCGGTGAAGGCCGCCAACGACAACGCCCAGCAGCTCCAGCAGTCCAAGCTGGGCCCGCTGACCCAGGGCCTGGGCGGAATGCCGGGCCTTCCCTTCTAGCCGGCCTTCCGACCGGCCTTCTAACCGGTACGGCGAGCAACTACCGTAAGAAGCACGAAGCACCAGGAGAGGCGTTCCGTTGTACGAAGGCGTGGTTCAGGACCTCATCGACGAGCTGGGCAGACTGCCAGGCGTCGGTCCCAAGAGCGCCCAGCGGATCGCCTTCCACATCCTCCAGGCCGAGCCCACGGACGTACGCCGTCTCGCGCACGCGCTCCTGGAGGTCAAGGACAAGGTCCGTTTCTGCGCGGTCTGCGGAAACGTGGCGCAGCAGGAGCAGTGCAACATCTGCCGCGACCCGCGCCGCGACCCCTCGGTGATCTGTGTCGTCGAGGAGCCGAAGGACGTCGTCGCGATCGAGCGGACCCGTGAGTTCCGTGGCCGCTACCACGTCCTCGGCGGCGCGATCAGCCCCATCGAGGGCGTCGGCCCGGACGACCTGCGGATCCGCGAGCTGCTCGCCAGGCTCGCCGACGGCTCGGTCACCGAGCTGATCCTGGCGACCGACCCCAACCTGGAGGGCGAGGCCACCGCGACGTACCTGGCGCGGATGATCAAGCCCATGGGCCTCAAGGTCACCCGTCTCGCCAGCGGCCTCCCCGTCGGCGGCGACCTCGAATACGCCGACGAGGTGACGCTGGGGCGTGCCTTCGAGGGGCGGCGACTGCTAGATGTATGACGACAGTCGTTCGACGATGACAGGGCCCCGCGCGCTCAAGGGAGGCATCTCCGATGTCTGACGCCACACTGCATTCCGTGACCCAGAACCCCGACGACTTCGCGGTGCAGATCGCCGACTCGATCGAGTCCTTCATCGTCGCCACCACGGAAGTGGCCAAGGGCGACGAGCCCGACAGTGCCGTACCGTTCCTGCTCCTCGAGGTCTCCCAACTGCTCCTCACGGGCGGGCGGCTCGGCGCCCACGAGGACATCGTCCCCGAGGAGCGCTACGAGCCCGACACGGGCCCGGACCTCGACGTGGACGACCTGCGCGAGCGGTTCGCGGCGCTCCTGGACCCGGTGGACGTGTTCTCCGAGGTCTTCGACCCGTACGAGCCGCGCAAGGCGCCGGTGCCGTGCCGGATCTCGGACAACCTCGCCGACATCGTCACCGACCTGCGCCACGGCCTGGCCCACTACCGCGCGGGCCGGACCACCGAGGCGCTGTGGTGGTGGCAGTTCTCGTACTTCTCCAACTGGGGCCCGACCGCCTCGGCGACCCTCCGCGCCCTTCAGTCCCTCGTGTCCCACGTCCGCCTCGACCAGCCGCTTGAGGAGCTGGACGGCCTGGACACGGACGAGGACCTGACGGAGGACGTCCTCGCCGAGGAGGCCGGCCGTGTGATGGCGGAGGAGATCGCGGGACCGCTGGGACTGCGGTCCAGCCGGTAGCAGCCCGTACGTGCCCTCCAGCGCGTCATCATGGGTGCGTGGCTGGAGACACAGAGGCATCGGGGGAGCGGTCGGTCGCCGTCGGCGGAAACGCCGGGCGGATCACGACCGGGGACCACATCACCCAGGTGGAGCGCGCGACCCTGCTGCCCGCGGAAGCACTGGCCCCGTCGGAGTGCCCGGCGGGGCTGGTGCACATACCCCTGCGGACGGACACCTTCGTCGGCCGGGAGCGCGAACTCGCCCTGCTCGACACCGCGTTGGGTGACCGGGTCGGGGGCGTCGTCGTCCAGGCCGTGCACGGCCTCGGGGGCATCGGCAAGTCGACGCTGGCGGCGCAGTGGGCCGCGACCCGGGCGGCCGACCACAACCCCGTCTGGTGGATCACGGCGGAGACCGCGGCCGAACTCGACGCCGGACTGGCCGCTCTCGCGGTGGCGATGCAGCCGGCGCTGGCGGGGGTGCTCTCCCAGGAGGCGTTGAAGGAACGGGCGTTGCAGTGGCTTGCCACGCACGACGACTGGCTGATGGTCCTGGACAACGTCACGGACCCGTCGGACGTACGGCCCTTGCTGGCCCGGGCGACCAGGGGCCGGTTCCTGGTCACGACCCGCCGGGCGAGCGGCTGGCAGGGCATCGCCCGTACGGTCGCGCTGGACGTGCTGTCCCCGTCGGAGGCGGTCGAGCTGTTCGCCCGCATCCGGGGCGTCGACGAGGATGGCGTCGAGGAGCTCTGCGCGGAACTCGGCTTCCTGCCGCTGGCCGTGGAACAGGCCGCCGCGTACTGCGCCGAGGCAGGCATCACGCCCCGCGCGTACCTGGACCTGCTGGCGCGGTACCCCGCGGAGGTCTTCGCGGGCACGGCCGAGGGCGGCGACGCGAGCCGCGCGGTGGCCCGGGTCTGGAGCGTGAGCCTCGACCGGCTCGCGGACACCCCGCTGGCGGAGAAGATCCTGCGGATCATCGCCTGGTGGGCCCCGGAGGGCATCCCCCGCTGGTTCCTGGACCCGCTGGGCACCCCGCTGGAGGTCACGGAGGCGGTACGGCGGCTGGCGGCCCACAGCCTGATCACCCTGCGGGACGGCGAGCTCGCGGTGCACCGGCTGGTGCAGGCGGTGGCGCGGACGTCGGGGGAGGGGGTGGAGGAGGCGCGGGAGTACGCCTGGCGGCTGCTGGCGGGCGCGGCGATGTCGGACCGAGGCGTGGAGGCCGCGCGGGCGATGGCCGTGCAGGCGGAGGCGTTCGCGGGCCACACGCGTGCCGAGGACGACACTGAGATGACGGCCATGCTGTTCGCGTTGGCCACGGCGCAGTTCGGTATGGACCTGGCATACGACCGGGCCTTGCCACTGGCCGCCCGGGCGGCGGAGTCCATGCTGCGGGTGCGCGGACCGGACGACGAACTGACGGTCAACCGCTTCGACGACATGGCCGGCCTCCTCGCTCTGTCGGGGCACACCCGTGAGGCCGTACGGGCGTGCGAGGCGACTCTCCGGACTTATGTGCGCGTTCTCGGCCCGGATCACCGACGTACGCTCGCGGCGCGCGAGCAGTTGGCGGACGCGCTGCCGGCCGAGGAGCATGAGCGGGCGGTGCGGCTGCGCGAGGAGAACGTCGAACGTGCCCTGCGGGTGAGAGGCCCCCGGCACCCGGAGACGATCGCGGCCCGGCTGGCCCTGGCGGAAGACTCCTGGGACGGGGCCGGAGACCTGGCCGACGCCGAACAGTTCCTCCAGGATGCGATGGACGCCGAGCCGCAGGACGAATACCTGGTGCGCCGCATCCGGGACAGGATGGTGTGGCAGCTGCTGGAAGCCGGAGAGGGCGAACGGGCCCTCGCCCTCGCCGAGACGGTGGCCGAGGAGTCGCGTGCGCGCGACGGGGACACCGACACCATGACGCTGACGGACCGTGCCACCCTCGTCCACCTGCTGCGGAAGCTCGGCCACGAGGACCGCGCCCGCGTGCTGTGGCCCGGCTTGCTCGCCGACTGTGAACGGGCGTTGGGCGACGGAGAGTTGACCCGGCTCGTGCGCCGCCTCATGGACTGAGCACCTTGTCCTGCACGGGAATTCGGTCGACAGGAGCCCGCCCCGGCCGGTGGGATGAGCCCCGGACATCAGCAGCACAGTCGTAGGGGGACCGGTGACCGGCGGGAAAACGCGCCAGAAGATGCACGCCGACGAGCTCGACATCGACGAGGAGCTCGTCGAGCGGCTCGTCGCAGCGCAGTTCCCGCGGTGGGCCGGCCTCCCGGTGGTACGCGTCGCGTCGGCCGGGACCGACAACGCGATGTACCGGCTCGGCGCCGACCTGGTCGTACGCCTTCCCCGGGTCCCCGGCGCCGCGCATCAGGTGGAGAAGGAGCAGCGGTGGCTGCCCCGGCTCGCTCCTGCGCTGCCGCTCCAGGTGCCGGTGCCGCTGGCCAAGGGGGCGCCCGGGGAAGGGTTCCCCATGGCGTGGTCGGTGTACCGCTGGCTGGAGGGGGCGAACGCCTTCGACGAGCCGATCGCCGATCTCCGGCACGCGGCCGTCACGTTGGGCCGGTTCGTCGTGGCGCTGCGGACGGTGGACGCGGACGGCGGCCCGCCGTCGTTCCGGGGCGGCCCGCTGAGCTCGCGGGACGAGGACGTACGGCTCGCGATCCGGGACCTCGGGGCGGACGGCACACTCGACGCGGGCGCCGCGACGGAGGCCTGGGAGACGGCGCTCGCGCTCCCGCAGTGGCAGGGCGCGCCCGTGTGGGTCCACAGTGACCTGCTGCCGGGCAACCTCCTGGCCAGGGAAGGCCGGCTCAGCGCGGTCATCGATTTCGGCGCGGTCGGCGTCGGCGACCCCGCCTGCGACACGATCCCCGCCTGGACGCTGCTGGACGCGGGGACGCGCGAGCTGTTCCGGGCGGAGGCCGATGTCGACGACGCGACCTGGGGCCGGGGCCGCGGCTGGGCTCTCTGCTTCGGCCTCACCGCGTACCACTACTACCGCGTGACGAACCCGGCCCTGGCCGCCGTGGGCCTCCGCTCGATCACCGAAATCCTGGCCGCCCAGAACTGACCTTCGGGGTCTCTCAAGTCGGCCTGGAAGCGGGAAGGCCGGTGCCATGATGGTGCGATGGCGGGACAGGCGGAAGCCTCAGGGGACAAGTCCGTGGCCGTCGGCGGAAACGCCGGGCGGATCACGACCGGGGACCACATCACCCAGGTCGAGCACGCGACCCTGCTCCCGGCGGAAGCGCTGGCCCTGGCCGCCTGCCCTCCCGGCCTGGTCAACATACCCCTGCGCACGGACACGTTCGTCGGGCGCGAGTGCGAACTCAGTGTGCTGGACGCGGCGTTGGGTGACGGTGTCGGCGGTGTAGTGGTCCAGGCCGTCCATGGCCTCGGGGGCATCGGCAAGTCGACGCTGGCGGCCCAGTGGGCGGCGACCCGTAGGGGCGGCGACGCCCCGGTCTGGTGGATCACGGCGGAGACCCCCGCGGAGCTGGACGCGGGACTGGCGGCGCTCGCGGTGGCGATGCAGCCCGCACTGGCCGAGGCCCTGTCCCAAGGGGCCCTGAAGGAACGGGCGTTGCAGTGGCTCGCCGCGCACGACGACTGGCTGCTGATCCTGGACAACGTCTCCGACCCGGCGCATGTACGGCCCCTGTTGTCCCGTGCGGCCCGCGGGCGCTTTCTCGTGACCACCCGCCGTACGAGCGGCTGGCAGGGCATCGCCCGTACGGTCGCGCTGGACGTCCTCTCCCCGTCGGAGGCGGTCGAGCTGTTCACCCGCATCCGGGGCGGCGGGGAGGCCGGACCGGTGGAGGAGCTCTGCGCGGAGCTCGGCTTCCTGCCGCTGGCCGTGGAGCAGGCGGCCGCGTACTGCGCCGAGGCGGAGATCGGCGCGGCCGAGTACCGAGCATTGCTGGACGCCTACCCGGCCGAGATCCTCGCCGACCCGGCGGAGGGTGGCGACGCGGAGCGCACGATCGCCCGGGTGTGGAGGGTGACGCTGGACCGACTGGACGACACCCCACTGGCGGAGGTGATTCTGCGGATCTCGGCGTGGTGGGCGCCGGAGGGGATCGCGCGGGAGCTCTTCACCCCGCTCGCGAGCCCGCCGGAGGTGCTGCGGGCCTTCCGGCGGCTCGCCGCGCACAGCATGATCACTTTGAACGGGGACTCCTTCTCCGTGCACCGCCTGGTGCAGAAGGTGGCGCGGATTCCGGATCCCCGGCGGGACTGGACGGAAGAGCTGGTCCGGCAGAGCTGCGCTATTGCCGTGCGGGCGCTGGAACGCGCGTTTGCCGACACCGCGACCGATCCGACCTCCGTCTTCACCGAGCGCCAGTACCTTCACCATGCCGAGGCTCTCGCGGCGGTGCTGCCCGAGGAGTGGGACAGCCAGGAAAGCGCCCATGTCTTCGCCCTCGCCGGCGGCCAATTGCTGCTGTCCCGTGTGCATGAACAGGGGGTGGCGCTGTGCGAGCGCGCGGTGCGTGGCGCAGTGCGCGCCTTGGGCCCCGATCATCGGCACACGCTTCACTGGCGCAAGCACCTGGCGTGGGCGCACCTGACGGCCGATCGGCCCGACGAGGCGATCGAGCTGTACGGCGAGGTACTCCGCGACACCGAGCGGGTGCTGGGGGCGGATCACGAGTACAGCTTCGACATGGCCGTCGGCCTGGCAAGGGCCATGATCGAGCATGGCGACTACGCGGGCGCCGTCGCCGCTCTCATGCCGTACAGCTCCCGCGCCGTGGCCGTCTTCGGCCGGTACCACCCGGTGACCCTCACGCTGGCCCTGACCCTGTTCAAGGCGTGCGCGGCATCGGTGGAGTCGTACCCCGAGCAGCTGGGGGAGAGGGGCCTGAGCCTTCTGGAAACGGCTCTCTCCGAGTGGGTCGCGCAGCCGGAGCTGGACCCTGAGGTGATCGGCTCGCTCCAGCAGGAGCTGGCCAGGGCCCGAGCCGCCGTCGGGGACTTCGACGGGGCGATCGCCGTGGCGGACGCGTACCTGGCCGGTGTGATGGAGCGGTCACAGGGAGCCGCTGATCTGCCCCTCTTCGGTGCGCGGGGCTTCGTGCTGAGGCTCCTGGTCCGGGCCGGGCGGAAGGAGCGGGCCGCGGACATGGCCCGTGTCATCGAGGAGCAGCAGGCGTCGCTGGTGGGCGGGACGCGGTACGAAAGCTCTCTGCGCCGGCTGCTCGAGCAGGCCCGGACGATGCCGGACGCGCCCCCCGTCCCCCTGCCCGCCCCGCCCCCCGTGAGCCCGCCCTCCGAGTGACATGCCGCACATCCCCGCGTACCGCCGCCCACCCCGGGCAGAGGGCATCCTGCGGGCAGCCCCAGGAATCACACCAACCACCCCGTGATCACTTCTTGAGCGGGACATCTCAGGATGCGATACGACGGGGGCGATTCCGGGCTGCTCGTTAGACTGAGCCGACCGCAAGTCTGCGGCGCCGAACAGCGGTGACCGCAGTACATGGACTGAGCGAGGAGCGCACGTGGGCCTTGTCGTGCAGAAGTACGGAGGCTCCTCCGTAGCCGATGCCGAGGGCATCAAGCGGGTCGCCAAGCGGATCGTCGATGCCAAGAAGAACGGCCATCAGGTGGTCGTCGTGGTCTCGGCGATGGGCGACACGACGGACGAGTTGATCGATCTCGCCGAGCAGGTATCCCCGATGCCTGCCGGGCGTGAGTTCGACATGCTGCTGACCGCCGGAGAGCGGATCTCCATGGCCCTGCTGGCCATGGCGATCAAAAACCTGGGCCACGAGGCCCAGTCGTTCACGGGCAGCCAGGCCGGTGTCATCACCGACTCGGTCCACAACAAAGCGCGCATCATCGATGTCACGCCGGGCCGGATCCGTACCGCCCTCGACGAGGGCAACATCGCCATCGTCGCCGGCTTCCAGGGTGTGTCCGCGGACAGCAAGGACATCACCACCCTCGGCCGGGGCGGGTCCGACACCACGGCCGTGGCCCTGGCGGCCGCGCTCGACGCCGAGGTCTGCGAGATCTACACGGATGTCGACGGCGTCTTCACCGCCGACCCGCGCGTCGTGAAGAAGGCGAAGAAGATCGACTGGATCTCCTTCGAGGACATGCTGGAGCTCGCCGCCTCCGGCTCCAAGGTGCTGCTGCACCGGTGCGTCGAGTACGCACGCCGATACAACATCCCCATCCACGTCCGCTCGTCCTTCTCCGGACTGCCGGGCACATGGGTAAGCAACGAGCCGCTTGGAGATCAGCAGGTGGAGCACGCCATCATCTCCGGAGTCGCCCACGACGTCTCCGAAGCCAAGATCACGGTCGTCGGCGTGCCCGACAAGCCGGGCGAGGCCGCGGCCATCTTCCGCGCCGTCGCGGACGCCGAGATCAACATCGACATGATCGTGCAGAACGTGTCCGCCGCCTCCACCGGCCTCACGGACATCTCCTTCACCCTCCCCAAGGCCGAGGGCCACAAGGCCATCGACGCCCTGGAGAAGGCGAAGAGCGCGATCGGCTTCGACTCGCTGCGCTACGACGACCAGATCGGCAAGATCTCCCTGGTCGGCGCCGGAATGAAGACGAACCCCGGCGTCACCGCCTCCTTCTTCCAGGCGCTCTCCGACGCGGGCGTGAACATCGAGCTCATCTCGACCTCCGAGATCCGCATCTCGGTCGTCACCCGCGCCGACGACGTCAACGAGGCCGTCCGCGCTGTCCACACCGCCTTCGGCCTGGACAGCGACAGCGACGAGGCCGTCGTCTATGGAGGCACCGGGCGATGACCCGCCGGCCGACGCTCACGGTCGTGGGAGCGGCCGGGGCCGTCGGCGCGGTGATGCTCCAGATCCTGTCGCAGCACGCCGACATCTGGGGCGAGATACGACTCGTCGCCTCCCCGCGATCCGCCGGCCGCAAGCTGGCCGTACGCGGGGAGGAGACCGAGGTCCTCGCGCTCTGCGAAGAGGCGCTGGAGGGCACGGACGTTGCGCTCTTCCTCGTGCCGGAGGACGTCGCCGCCCAGTGGGCCCCGATCGCCGCAGCCAAGGGCGCGGTGGTCGTGGACAACTCGGCCGCGTTCCGGATGGATCCGGACGTGCCGCTGGTCGTGCCCGAGATCAATCCCCATGCCGTACGGGTCCGTCCGCGCGGCATCGTCGCGAGCCCGGGCTGTACGACCCTGGCCCTGATCGTCGCCGTCGGCGCGCTGCACGCCGAATTCGGCGCGAGTGAGCTGGTCGTCTCCGCGTACCAGGCCGCCAGCGGCGCGGGCCAGGACGGTGTGGCCGCCCTGCGCGCCCAGCTGTCCGTGGTGGCCGGTACGGAACTGGGGGTGCACCCCGGAGACGTACGCCGCGCGGTCGGCGACGACACCGGCCCCTTCCCCGGCCCGCTCGCGCTCAACGTGGTGCCGTGGTCCGGGACGCCGGGCGAGGGCGGCTGGTCCTCGGAGGAGCTGCGCATCCGAGAGGAGACCCGCAAGATCCTGGCCCTGCCGGAGCTGCGGGTGTCCGCGACGTGCGTACGGGTGCCGGTCGTGACCGCCCACTCCGTCTCCGTGCACGCGCGGTTCGAGCGCCCGGTGACGGTCGCGCGGGCCCACGAGATCCTGGCCACCTCGCCGGGTGTGGTGCTCTACGACGATCCGGCGGCGGGGGACTTCCCCACCCCGGCCGATGTCGTGGGCACGGACCCGACCTGGGTGGGGCGGCTGCGGCGGGCGCTGGACGACGAACAGGCCCTGGAGTTCTTCGTCTGCGGCGACAACCTGCGTAAGGGCGCGGCGCTGAACACCGCGCAGATCGCCGAGGCGATCGGGGCGGAGCTCTCCGGGGTGTGATTCGCGGGCGTAATTTCCGCGGCCCGTCTCCGCGACTTGATTGATACGTCCGGAATTCGATGCCGCGTGATCGGCAAGGTTTGTAGGATCTGTGAACGCCCTGTGAGCAAAACCCTGGTCTATGCCACTTGAACTGGGGCGATGGCATGTTCGACGATGCTCTTCCCCCTTTCTGCAACCGGTAGTTGGGCGGGGAGCGTCTATGCGGTCGCCCTTCGTGGTGTCGCGAAAAACGGGGCATTGGGGAAGAGCGGGTACGCATGAGGGCAATCTACGCACCGTCAAAAACGGTGGCGTACGCGTACAACCCTGACGGGGGGCAGCGTGTCCAACAGGCGTGGCAGAGGTACTCGACATCACGGCGGTGGTCCCGCTCCGCGGCGCGTCCGTGGTCCCGCTCCGGAGCGCGACAGCGGCTCCGGCCCGCGGTGCTGCCGTGCGCCCGCTCCGGCGGCCCCGTACGGCCGGCGGCATGCCGGTGATCGCTCCGATGCCCGCCACCCGGCCCGCCCGCGTACAGGCCCAGCGCGAGGGCGCTGACGCGGCCATGACCGGGACCATGACTGCGGGCACCACCGTCGACCACCTCACCGAGACCTACCGCGCCCACTACCGGTCGCTGCTCGGCCTCGCCGCGCTCCTCCTCGACGACACGGCCTCCTGCGAGGACGTCGTCCAGGAGGCCTTCATCCGGGTCCACTCCGCGCGTAACCGCGTACGGGACCCGGAGAAGACGCTCGCGTATCTGCGCCAGACCGTGGTGAACCTGTCGCGTTCCGCGCTGCGCCGCCGCATCCTCGGGCTGAAGCTGCTCTCCAAGCCGATGCCCGACATGGCGAGCGCCGAGGAAGGCGCCTACGACCAGCTGGAGCGCGACGCGCTGATCAAGGCGATGCGGGGGCTGCAGCGCCGACAGCGCGAGGTGCTGGTGCTGCGGTACTTCGCCGACATGACCGAGGCGCAGGTCGCCGAGACGCTCGGCATATCGCTCGGGTCGGTGAAGGCGTACGGCTCGCGCGGCATCGCCGCTCTGCGCGTCGCCATGGAGGCGAACGCATGAACAGGCGCGGTGGCGGCAAAGGACCCGGGGGGACAGAGAGATACGGGCCGGACGGGCCGTTGGACGACGACCGGACTGGGAACGGAATTGTGAACGACGGGCCGGACAAGAAGCGGCACGGGCAGGACGGCCAGGTGGGCCCCGACGGCTCCGGCCGCCCTGAGAGCCCGAACGGGCCGGGCGGGCCGGGTGGAGCGGGAGCTTCGGACGGACTCAGCGGGCTCGCCGGACTCGGCGCAGCTGTCGGGGCGGCTGGCTCGGGCGGTTCGAGCAGTGGGCCGGGTGGCTTCGGTGGGTCTGGTGACGCCTTCGGGGACGAGCTGGCGCTGCGTCGGCTGCTCCGTGAGGCCGTGGCCGATGTGGAGCCCTCCGAGGGGGCCCTGGACCACCTGCGCAAGGCCGTCCCGGCGCGGCGTGCCCGTAAGCGGCAGGCCGTGGTCGGTATCGCCGCGGCGGTCGTGCTGATCGGCACCGCCGTCCCCGCCTTCGTCCATGTCGCCGGCTCGGACGGCATCTCCTCCGACGACCGCGCGGTCAACGCCGGCCACGGCCAGGAGGCCCAGGGTGGTACGGGCGAGGGCGAGGAGCCCGAGAAGGGCGAAGCCGGCAAGCAGCCCGGCAGGCCCATCGTCGGCCCGTCCACGTCGACGAGCGTCCCGCCCGGCGAGCAGAAGCCCGACGAGACGGTCTCCGGCATCACCGGCGGTACGGCCGACGCCAGCGTCGTCCCGTCGGACTCCGCCGCGGTGTCGACCCCGGTCTGCGCGGCGGACCAGCTCGGCGTGGTCTCCGCGCAGGCGGACAAGCCCGACGCGGAGGGCAAGGTCTACGGCATCTTCCGGATCTCCAACGTCTCCGGCACCGAGTGCGCGGTCAGCGGCGAGGGCAAGGTCAACTTCGAGGCCAAGGGCGCCGCGAACTCCGCGAAGATCAGCGTCGTGGCGCACGCGGCGGGCGACGCGGCGACCGGCCTCCCGGACCCCTCCCAGGAGGCCAGGGCACTCGTCCTCAAGCCGGACACGGCGTACGAGGTGAAGTTCGCCTGGGTCCCCACAGAGACCTGCCCGACGGTGAACCCCTCCCCGGACCCGTCGACGCCCGCCGACGCGGGCGGCACCTCCACGGGCTCGACCGGCTCCACCGGCTCGGACGCCGGCTCCACGGGTACGAACACGGCCCCGCAGCTCGGCACGGAGGACGGCACCCCGCAGGACGGCAGCGTCGCGGTCACCCACACCGCCGAACCGGGCGCCCCGTCCGCCGAGGCCACCATCCCCAACGCCTGCGCCGGCACGATCTACCGGACCGGAGTCCTGGACGCCTCGTAGCGGGTACGGACCCGGCCTGCCCGCCCCCCTGGGGCAGGATCAGGCCGGGTCGGTCAGGCCCAGTGCCTCGTCGCGGGCCGCTTCCGCCTCGCGGCGCAGGAGGCGGAACCACATGAAGAGGACGAAGCCCGCGAAGACGAACCACTCCGCCGTGTAGCCGAGGTTCTGGAAGGCCTTGATGTCGAGGCCCGTACCCGCCGCCGCCTTCGCCGGGACCGGGGTCAGCCCCTTCGGCGAGTCGGTGAGCGTGACCCAGGCGTCGTACACGTCCCCCGAAACCACGTTCACCAGCGACGCCGCGCTGATGATGCCCAGCTGGCCTTCCGGCAGGGCCCCGTCCGCATGGACGCCGGCGGTGCCCGCGCTCTCGGAGGCCTGGAGCGAGCCCACCACCGTGACCTCGCCGGCCGGCGGGGCCGGAGCCTTGGCCCCGGCCGGGAGCCAGCCCCGTACGACGGGCAGGGACTTGCCCTCGTCGGTGGTCAGCAGGGTGAGGACGTACGCGCCCTTGCGGCCGTCCAGCTGACGGTCCGGTACGAGGAACTGCGCCCCGTACCGTCCGCTCGCCGACGCGTGCCGCCCTGACGTCTCCTTGTCGACCGGCAGCAGCTCGGCCAGGGGCCTGACGGACAGCGTCCCGGGCTCGGGCCGCCGCTCGGCCTCCCGGTGGGAGTCGACCCGGTCCTCGAACTTGCCCAGCTGCCAGGTACCCATGAAGACGCACACCGGGATCGCCAGCAGGACGAAGATGTTGATCCCCCACCAGCGGGGCGTTCTCAGGAACCCGTACACCCCTCCACGGTACGGAACCCGCTCACCTCCCTTCCGCCCGGGTCCCCGCCTGACCCAGCTGCCGCAGCGCGAAGTCGAGCTCCAGCCGGACCTGCTTGATCCGTTCCTCCACCACCAGCGAGCCATGACCGGCGTCGTACCGGTACACCTCGTGCACCGCGCCCCTGGCCGCGAGCCGGTCCACGTAGTTCTCGACCTGGCGGATCGGGCACCGGGGATCGTTGACGCCCGCCGAGATGTACACCGGCGCCTTGACCGCGTCCACGTACGTCAGCGGCGAGGACGCCTCGAAACGCTCCGGCACCTCCTCCGGCGTGCCGCCCAGGAGCGTGCGGTCCATCGCCTTCAGCGCCTCCATCTCGTCGTGGTACGCCGTGACGTAGTCGGCGACCGGGACGGCCGCCAGCCCCAGCGACCAGTCGTCCGGCTGCGTGCCGAGCCCGAGGAGGGTCAGATAGCCGCCCCACGAGCCGCCGGCCAGGACCAGCCGCTCCGGGTCGGCCAGGCCAGAGGCGACCGCCCACTCCCGGACCGCCGCGATGTCCTCCAGCTCGATCAGCCCCACCCGGTGCTTGAGGGCGTCCGTCCACTCCCGGCCGTATCCGGTGGACCCCCGGTAGTTGACCCGTACGACCGCGAAGCCGTGGTCCACCCAGGCCGCCGGGCCCGCCGCGAAGGCGTCGCTGTCGTGCCAGGTCGGCCCGCCGTGGATCTCGAAGACGGTCGGGTACGGCCCGTCACCGGACGCCGGCTGCTGCACCAGCGCGTGGATACGGCCGCCCGGCCCCTCCACCCACACGTCCTGCACCGGCACCGACCCCGGAGCCGTCATCCCCGGCGCGTCGAGGACCACCCCTCCGGCCGTCGAACGCACCACCGGCGGATGCGCGGCCGACGACCAGAGGTACTCGACCGTCCCGTCCGGGCGGGCGGTGGCGTCCGTCACCGACCCGGCCGGGGTGTCCACCCGCTCGAGCGCGCGGGTGGCGATGTCGTACCGGAACATCTCGCTGCGCGCCTCGTAGCTGTGCACGATCAGCAGGCCCGTGCCGTCCGGGTACCACTCCGCGGACACGTCGCCGGGCAGCCCGAGGGCGAGATCGGTCTCCTCACCCGTGCCGACGTCCCACAGCATCGGCTCCCAGCGGCCGCGGCGCTGGTGGCCGACGAGCAGCCGGGTGTCCCCGCCGACCGGCGCGAAGCCCAGCACCGCGAGCCCCAGCTCCTCCTGGCCGCCCTTGGTGTCGTCCAGCTCGGCCACGACCGAGCTGTCCGGCCGTACCACCCGCAGCGCGGAGTGCATTGCGTCGCCGTGCTCGGTGTGCTCGACGGCGATCAGCGTCCCGTCGTGGGACAGGTCGCCGACCCCGGCGGACTCCCGGTGCCGGTAGATCTCGGCGGGCTCCTGGCCCGCCCGTGCCACATGGATCGTCGAGCCCTCCTCGTCGGTGGACCGGCCGATCACCACCGTCCCGTCCCGCCCGATCGCCAGCCCCGCCGGGTAGGCCGCCGCGAGGCCCGGCACCGCCGGCACGTCCTCCCCGCCGCCGAACGGCTGCCTCATCCAGACACCGAACTCGTCGCCGTCCGTGTCCGAGAACCACCAGATCCACTCGCCGTCGGGCGACAGCGTGCCGTCCGTCGTGCCGTTCGGCCGGTCGGTCACCTGCCGCCGGCCGCCCGTCGCCCGGTCCCAGGCGTACAGCTCGTACGTCCCGGTCGCGTTGGAGACGAACAGCGAGCGGTCCGGCGCGTCCTCCGCCCACTCGGGGAGCGAGACCCGCGGCGCCCGGAAGCGCTTCTCCCAATCCGGCATCTCGGTCACATCGGTCACATCGGCCGCCTCGGCCGGGGCGCCGGCCGTCGGGCCGGTTCGGTCGGTGACGTCAGTCATCTCGGGCTCAGTGCTCTCTGTCATGGGCCCCATGATGCTCCGCGCTTCCGACAAACCGCTCGCGTCGTCCGCAGCCTGTGGATAACCTCCCGGGCATGTACTCACCGACCCCGACCGACTGGCGCGAGGCCAACCGCGCACGCTGGGACGAACGCGTCCCCATACACGTCGCGAGCGACTTCTACGAGGTCGAGGCGTTCCGGGCCGGCAAGAACGCTCTGCGCGACTTCGAGCTCGCCGAGGTCGGCGATGTGACCGGCCGCTCGCTGCTGCACCTCCAGTGCCACATCGGTCTCGACACCCTCTCGTGGGCCCGTCGCGGGACCTCGCACGTCGTCGGCCTCGACTTCTCCGAGCCCGCCGTCGAAACCGCCCGCTCCCTCGCCGCGGAGATCGGACTCACCCCCGACCAGGCCGCGTTCGTGGCCGCGGACGTCTACGACGCCGCGCAGGCCGTGCCCGACAGCGCGTACGACATCGTCTACACCGGCTGTGGCGCGCTGAACTGGCTCCCCGACATCGAGCGCTGGGCGGAGACGTCCGCCTCCCTCGTGGCGCCCGGCGGTTTCCTCTACGTCAGCGAGTTCCACCCGCTGACCGACGCCCTCGACGACGCCGGTTCGCGGCTCACGTACGACTACTTCTCCCGCGACGCCTGGGTCGACGAGGTGCCGGGGACGTACACGGACCGCGACGCGGGCACCGTCCACAACCGCAGTGTCGAGTGGACGCACACCATCGGCGACGTCGTCTCGGCGATCGCGGCGACCGGGCTGCGGATCGAGTTCCTCCACGAGCACGACGTCACGCTCTTCGAGCGCTTCGACGGGCTGCGGCGCCACGACGACGGCTACTTCCGCTTCCCGGCCGACCGTCCGCGTATGCCGCTGATGTACTCGCTCAGGGCGTCCCGCCCCTCGGCGTAGCGCCTGTCCTCGGAGAGGGCGGGCCGCCTTCGGGCGGCGCCAGGCCGCTTCTGTACGGACTACGCCCCCTGCTCCCGCAGCCGGCGCACCACCTCCTCGGCGCCCGACGCGCGCGCGATGTCCAAGGGGGTCTTTCCGTCCCACCCCACCCACCGGGTGTCCGCGCCCCGGTCCCGTAGGTACTGCGCCGTTTCCAAGTGGCTTCCGTGGCACGCGCCCCAGAACCTCTCGGTGATCTCCTGTCGCGTCGGCGACGGCTGCTCCGCCCCGGTGACGTACGCCGTCACCCGGTCGAGGAGTCCAAGCGTCGCCGCGTCGTGGAAGTCGGCGTGCGCCCCGAGGGCGAGCAGCCGCCGGGCCGCCTCCCACTGGCCGAACCCCCGCGCGTCGGCCAGTGGCGTGCCGCCCCCGATGACCGCTCCGTCCGCCTCGATGTCCGCGCCCGCCTCGACCAGCGCGTCGAGGGCCATGAGGTCGTTGCTGCTGGCGGCCCAGTGCAGCGGCGTCTCCCGGTGGTCGCCGGTGAAGCGGGCGTCGGGGTCGGCGCCCGCGCCGACGAGTGCGGCGACCGTCGCCGCCACGTTGGGGAAGTGCCCCGGCCAGTCGGTGGCCACATGCAGCAGGCTCCGCGGACCGATCCTCGCCGCGGCCAGGCCGGGGTGCCGGTCGAGGAGGTCCCGCAGCGTCCGGGTGTCCCCGCCCCGGATCGCCTCATGGACGGCCACGGCCAACGGCTCCTGCGGGTCGAGGGTCTGCATGGTCAGCCTCCTGCGGATGCGGCGGCCGGGCGAGCCTCGGCGGCCTGGGCGGCGTCAACGACCCGCCGCGCTCGGGACGCCGGGCGGTTTTCCATCCTGCCGGACGCCACTGACAATCAGGCCGGCACGAGCACCGCACCCAGCTCCGCCATGGCGTCCAGGGGCCATCGAGGCGGCAGGCCTGCTCATGTGGAGTCCGTACGACGCCAGCCGCCGCCCGGCATCAGGACCCGGTACCGCACGTGGGTCACCCCCGCCGCCGCGACCACCCGGTCCGGCTCCAGCCGCAGGTCCGTACGGACCCCGTCGAGCAGCCGGACGCCGTCGCCGAGCACGATCGGCGCGAGATGGATCTCCAGCTCGTCGACCAGCCCGGCGTCGAGGTACTCCCGTACGGTCTCCGCGCCGCCCGAGACCTGCACGTCCTTCGCCCCCGCTGCGGCACGCGCCCGGTCGAGGGCCGCCTCGATGCCGTCGGTGACGAAGAAGAAGGTCGTCCCGCCCTGCCGGACCCACGCCTCGCGCGCGTGGTGCGTCAGGACGAAGACCGGCGCCCGGAACGGCGGCGGGTCCGGCCACCCCAGCTCACCCTCGTCGAACATGCGCCGGCCCATCACATATGCCCCCGCCCGCGCGAAGTTCTCCTCGACGATCTCCCCGGACGGGTTGCTCGCCCCGCCCCGCATGCTCTGCCGCTCCCGCCAGGCCTCGACCTCGTAGAGCCACTGGTGAATGCGTGTGCCGCCGTCGCCGAGCGGGTTGCCGGGGCGGGCGTTCGGCCCGGCCACGTACCCGTCCAGGGTCATTCCGATCGATACGAACACCTTGCCCATGGCAACGCTCCCCGCCGACGTCGTGGTCGTGGTCCTGCCCGTCGAGCCTCCGGCCGATGGGACGGCCCGGCAACTCGACGTGGACAGACACCGCCTCGGCCGCGCGTCAGCCGGTGAAGACCTCGACCAGCGACCAGATCGCCAGAGCGAGCATGCACAGACCACCGATGCGCTGAACCGTCTTCAGCGGCACCCGCTTGGCGATGAACCGCCCCGCGACCAGTGCCAGCGCCGACACGCTCATCAGGGCGGCCAGCGAACCGATCGCGGTGGACCAGGTGCCGTTGGTGGCAGCCAGATTGGCCGTGGTGATCTGCGTCAGATCGCCCCACTCGCTGATGAAGACGGCCATGAACGCGGTGGTGAAGACCGGCCAGAAGCCCGTCACCGTCTTCCCGGCCGTGTCCTCCTCCTCGCCCTCGTCACCGCTGCCCCGCAGGAGGACGAAAGCGCCGAACCCGAAGAGCGCAGCCGACACCAGCTTCACGCTCCATCCGGGCAGCAGCCCGAGCAGCCCGCCGGCGGTCACCGCGATCGCCACATGCGCCAGGAAGGCGGTGGATGTGCCGAACCATACGTACAGAGGGCGCATCCGCGTACCCATGGCCAGCGAGGCGAACATGGTCTTGTCGGGCAGCTCGGCGAGGAAGATCAGCCCGAAGGCGATGACGATCGCCAGGGGGTCGAGAGACATCCGGGAGGCTTTCTGTTCAGGGCCGGGCCCGGGGCTTCGCGCGTCGCGCGGAGGCGACAGGAGGACCACTCGGCCCGGCACGTCGAAATGCCGCCCGCCTAGGAATGACGGGCGTCTCATGCCGTAGCCGAAGGTCTCGTCCACCACCGCATCCAGTGCGGCGGCCCGGCAGCCGGGCCCCCTGAGGAGCCAGTATGTCGACCGACCGGCGATACGGGACTACTCCCCTTCGCTGCCCCCAGGGTACCCGAGGCCCACCGGAGAGGGTCTAGACCACGGATCGCTCAGGCATCGGCCGCTCCACGCCGTCCATCTCGAACACGCAGGCGGGGCGGAAAGGGGCCAGCCGTGGCTGACGGACCCGGACGTGGAACAGCCGCGGTGGATCGTCCGGCAGCTCGCCGGTCAGCACGGTCGTCCCGGCGTCATGGTGGCCCACATGACTGATCACCTTGCCGTTCACGAGCAGCTCAATCTCGCCGCTCCTGCCGGGACCGACATTGACCGTGACCGAGTGGTCGCCCTGATCCAGGTGGAAATGGCGGGTCCGTGCCATGACTCACCTCCACGCCACGGGTGGTACGTCCAGGCTACGCGGCCGACCGGAACGCGCGCCTCAGGGCAAACTCGTGCCTCGTCCGAGGCGCCGTAAGCCTTTCGTCATCACCAGAAGCATGGTGTCCCCCCACCCTGACCACGTTGAATGCGAGCCATGGACAACCGGCCAGGGAGGCAGGCAGTGACAGGGACGAAGCGGCGCGGCAGGGTCGTGACAGGGGTGCTCATCGCCGCGGTCCTGGTGGTGGGCGCTGGGCTGTACTGGTTCCAGCCGTGGAAGCTGTGGCAGGACGACACCGTGAGCGAGGCCCTCCCGGCGGTGTCCGCACCGCCGAAGGCACCCGGCCCGGCCGCCTCCACCTCCGGCACCCCGTCCTCCGGCTCACCCGCCGGTCCGGCGACGATCGTCGAGGGTGCGCTGATCAGCCATGAGCACACCACCACCGGCACGGCCAAGCTGATCCGGCTGGCCGACGGCAGCCACACCCTGCGCCTGGAGAACCTCGACACCAGCAACGGCCCCGACCTGCGCGTGTGGCTCACCGACGCCCCGGTCAAGGAAGGCACGGCCGGCTGGCGCGTCTTCGACGACGGCAAACACATCAGCCTCGGCAAGCTCAAGGGAAACAAGGGCGACCAGAACTACGCCATCCCCGCCGACGTGAAGCTCGGCGACTACAGCAGCGTCACCATCTGGTGCGACCGCTTCGACGTGTCCTTCGGCGCCGCACGCCTCGCGACCACCTGACACACCCCCGCCCAGCGTTGTCCACAGGCCGAGAGCGGCGTTGTCGGACCGGCGTGGCACTCTGATGCCGGTTCGAACAACGCATCGTGGACCGCCGTCAGTGGCCGGCTGCCAGTCCGCCGCTGAGCTTGCCGTGCAGGTGGGCACTGGGGTCGTTGAGGCCGGTGATCTCGACGGTCTTGCCGCGCTGGGCGTACTTCCTCGCGATGGCATCGAGGGCGGCGACGGATGAGGCGTCCCAGATGTGGGCGGCGGACAGGTCGATGACGACCCGGTCCGGGTCGGTGGCGTAGTTGAACTGGCCGACGAGATCGTTGGAGGAGGCGAAGAACAGCTCGCCGGTCACCCGGTAGACGACGGTGGTGTGGTCCGGGTCGGTGACGGCCGTGACCTCGGCGAGGTGGGCGACTCGCCTCGCGAAGATGACCATGGCGGTCACCGATCCGGCGACCACACCAACGGCCAAATTGTGGGTCGCGACCACGCACGCCACGGTCACCACCATGACGGTCGTCTCCCCGACCGGCATCCGCTTCAGCGTCTTCGGCGCGACCGAATGCCAGTCGAAGGTCGCGAAGCAGACCATGACCATGACGGCCACCAGGGCGGCCATCGGGATCTCGGAGACGACGGGCCCGAAGACGATGCACAGCACCATCAGGAAGACACCCGCGAGAAACGTCGAGAGCCGCGTCCGCGCCCCGGACACCTTCACGTTGATCATCGTCTGGCCGATCATCGCGCAGCCGCCCATGCCGCCGAAGAAGCCGGTGACGATGTTCGCGATGCCCTGCCCGACGGACTCGCGCGTCTTGCTGGAGGGGGTGTCGGTGATGTCGTCGACGAGCTTCGCCGTCATCAGGGACTCCATCAGTCCCACCAGGGCCATGGCGAAGGCGTACGGCGCGATGGTCGTCAGGGTGTCCAGGGTGAACGGCACGTCGGGCAGGCCGGGCACGGGCAGGGCCGACGGCACGGCCCCCTTGTCCCCGACGGTCGGCACGGCGATCCCGGCCGCGACCGTGATGGTGGTGAGGATGACGATCGACACCAGGGGCGCGGGGACCACGGTGGTGATCCTCGGGAAGAACACCATCAACGCCAGACCGGCCGTCACCAGCGGATACACGGCCCAGGGCACGTCCCGCAGCTCCGGCACCTGCGCGAGGAACACCAGGATGGCGAGCGCGTTGACGAAGCCCACCATGACCGAGCGGGGTATGAACCGCAGCAGCCGCGCCACACCGAGCCCGCCCAGCACGATCTGGAACACGCCCGCCAGGATGACCGCCGCCACCAGATAGCCGAATCCGTGCTCCCTGTTCAGCGGGGCTATGACGAGCGCCACGGCCCCGGTCGCCGCCGAGATCATCGCCGACCGCCCACCCACGATCGCGATGGTCACGGCCATCGTGAACGACGCGAACAGCCCGATCGCCGGGTCCACCCCCGCGATGATCGAGAACGAGATGGCCTCGGGTATCAGCGCCAGCGCCACCACCAGCCCGCCGAGCACCTCGGTCCGCAGCACCTTCGGCGTGAACCAGGACGGACGACGACGGGCACGCAGCCACAGCGACGACGAGAGGGCGGAGGAGGGCATGGGAGGGAGCTGACCTGTCCTGTCATGCGCGCGGAGAAGTCAACGCTCCACGCGAACTGGGCAATTGCCGAGGAAGACGATCTCTGGAAACCACTCAAGGGCCTGATCCATGTGGATCAAGCCCTTGACCTGGTCTTACGAAGTCGGGGTGGCGGGATTTGAAGCCACGACCTCTTCGTCCCGAACAGCGTAGCGTGAAGATCCGTGCCCGACGAACGCTCCTACCGACTGTCGGTGACGCCTACGTGCGGCCCGGCGCGCCTGGAGGAGCTGGTCTGCGGCGCCCGGCTCCAGAGAGATGTTCCGCGAAACGTAGGGCGAGAGCGACCACGGTGAAGGTGGGAGGTGCATAGCCACCGGTCGGGAACACCGATCCACCGGCGATGAACAGAGGTTCCACGCCGTGTACTCGGCAGTCGCTGTCGACTACTCCCTTAGTAGGGGAGTGAGCCCTGCGTGTGGTTCCCGGGTGATGAGGACCTCCGACCGCGTCCGACGACGAGGCATCGGGACGGATACGCATGTCGGTGGCCCCAGGGCGGTCAACAGATCGTGCGCTGCCTTGGCCGTGAACCACCGTCCGGCGATCGATCACCTGCCATTCCACGACGGGTTTCGGTACGCCATACCGGTCTCGCTCATTGCCCAGTGTCACACGCCTGTTTCTCTCGGGTACTTGTTCGGACACCACGACCAGCGACAGTTCTTGGTCGCCTGCCGGCACATCATGAGAAAGGGATACGGACGACCGGCCCGCTCCACGGAGAGCCGGCGCTGCGTGTGCATACCGACCGGTTCCACGAAGAGCTGGGCTCGGTCGACTTCCGCCACTCTGCATGCCTCAACGTACAAAACCAGCGCGCCGCACGCCGACGTCGCGGCACCATCAAGAGAGACGTCACCCATCGGAGACTCGTTGCAGAAACGCCGGACAGGACCTGGGGCACCGCCGACTTCATGTCAGCGCAGAAGGTCCTAGGAGCCCTGGACGCCAACGTCCGGGCGACCTCCCGCGTAGGGACCGGTCAGCAACTGCTGCTGGCGCGGCGTCCACGGGTGATCCAGCCGGGCCCAGGGCGACTTCTGCTCCCACTGAATGTGACCCGGTGCGTACTTGCACAGGACAGCTCGCCGCTCGTGCGGGGCGGTCCAGGGAAGGGACCCATGGGTGACGGCCTCGGTGAAGATCACTGCGTCGCCGGCCTTCATCGGAACATGCACCACAGGCGGTTCCTCGCCGGTGATCATGCGAATGTCCTCGGGAACCGGGAAAGAAGACTTGTGACTGCCCGGGATGACACAGAATCCGCCATCGCCGGGATTGACATCGGTGAGCGCGAACGACACCACTACCAGGCCGTTGTACATGCGGCCGTCGCGCACCAGGTAGTACTGAGAAGGGTCGAACGGAGTGCCGCCGTTGTGGAGGTGGTGTGGGCTGGTCTCACCGGCACCGGAGCGCATGAAGATGGCGTAGCTGTGGTCCAGACGCAACTGGGGGCCGAGGAGCTGTTCCAAATAGGGGAGGACGGCCGGGTGATCGATAAGGTCCCGGAACTCCTTTCCCCAGTCGGTCAGCAGGCCGTTCGAGAGGTCGACCGGTCCAGCATTCCCATCAGAATTTCCGTTCTCCAAGTCCGGGAAACCCGTGTGAACGTAGTTCACCTTGTCGAGAAGCTCGGGAACGCCAGCTGCATCGACACCCGTGTTCAGGGCTTCGAGTTCCTCCTTCCCGAGGACACCACGAAGGACTATGTATCCATTGAGGTCGAACAGATAACGTTCGGTCTCGTTCATGTCTTCTACTCCTTTGCTATGCAGGAACAGTATGGGAGCTGCTTCTCACGGAAGGGTGCAGCGTGGGCCAACTGGTCAACTGGTTCATCGGGGCGGTCTGCCTCTGCGGCACGCATTTTGCGAGCGGCCAGACGGCGCAAGCGGTCCAGCCTTGACGTGCCTTGTTCGCGCAATGGCCAGGCCATACGAGCGACTTAATGGACTCGCGGGGATCGGAGAACAGCCGGTGTCACAGTTTGCGCCACCCGGGGGGACACGACGAAGATGCGCGCTATTTAGTCCCCAGGAAAGCCGGGGAGCCTCTCCACGGCGGGTAGCTCATGGATTCGCCCTTGGCGGGTCCAGCTCTCGAAACGGCGGAGGGCACACTGTTCGCCTTCGCTCGCGGTCAGTCGACGGCCGTCAACGACCGAAAACGTGACGGGTCCCTGCGCGGCCAGCCTCCGCATGCGCCGGGAATGCCCCTGAGGATTGACACTCACAGCGGGCAGACGGATCACAGGCGCGGGCTCGCGCTCCTGGGCCCAATCGCCGGAGCGGGTGGCCAGCGCCCGTTCCCGGTGCCCCCCTGCAGCCAGCGCATTGAGCGTGACAAGGGCAACCTCACTGATGGCTTCCTCAAGTAGACATAGAAGCCGAGGGACGAGATAGGCGACGCCGACACTGTCCGACACTACGACGCCATGCTCATCGCCCAGCGCCGCTCCGGCCAATGCCCAATGCACACCGTCGTGATGAGTCACTTCGGACAGGGCTAGGGCGGCCCAGTACGAGTTGTCCCTGACGACAGCTACGGCCGGTGTGCCCAGCTCCGGCAGCAGCTCCCAGGCCGAGACGATCCATTCGGCCGTAGCGAACTCGCTCGGTGCGGCGTCCGGCTGCCATGTTCTGACGAAATCAACGGCGTTTGTGCCCCTTAGGGCCATTGCCGAAGCCATCGCGCAGATACCTCCCCCGCCAGCCAAGCGGGGCGCCGCTTGACAGGACCTTGCGCCAACTAGCCATCACAGTCAACTGAGTTCACGGACGATAGCAGACCCAAAGGCCGGTCATATCAGGGGATCGGTGGACGACCGGCGCCGCTGACGGGGGCTCAGTTGAAAGTTAGCTGGACACGGAGAGGCAGGTGATCCGAGCCGACGGACCGCTGAACGCCACCGCCAGTCACGGTGATTCCTGATGACACCAGTACCTGGTCCAGTTGAACAAGCGGCCTATGGGCGGGCCAAGTTGGCCCTCGGACTGCCCGTCGGCGCCGCGAGACAAGGGCGGCGACCGGGCCCACCATGTTGAGATCGCCCACCAACACACTCGGTCCATGGGGCAACCGCTTTACCAACGAACGGAGTTGTATGGGGCTTGCATAGAAGCGATGACTCAAGTGAGCGTGAGCGATGTGGAGTCGACCAAGCGGAGTCTTCACGATGGCGGACTGGGCGGCGCGGCGGACCGTATCGCCTGGCGCCCTACCGAGGTCGACAACCTCGGTCGACTCGATCGGAAACCTGCTGAGAAGGGCCAACCCCCAGGCGCCGACGGCCTCGTGTCTCTGTCTCACGATCCGGAACCCGTCGATGTCGGCCATGTCCGTCAGCTGGAGGTGTAGAACCTCGTATCCAAGCGCGGCGCCGACTTCCGAAGCCATGTCGGCCTCGCCAAAGGGTGACCATGCCTCTTGGAGGCAGATGATGTCGGCCTCTAGACCCCGACATGCTGCTGTGAAATCAATCACGGAGCCGTCAAGTCTACGTCCCCAGTGGGCGTTGAGACTGGCGATCGAGATGCTATGAATGTCCATATGGTCAAGATCATCCCCTCAGGAGTATGGCGGGGAAGTGTGCTTCACTGTCTACCCATCCCTATCTGATCATCCGTTGAACCGGGGGACATCGTGACAGAGACGGGCCATGGGCAACTAGGGCTGCCCGAAATAACCGACGATATGGATGTCGCTGCCGAACACCTGGCCAGACATGGCTGTGCCCGGCTTGCGGGTGTCTTGCCACCCTCCGTGGTCTCGGACTTGAGAGCGGCCGTTCACGCGGAGGCGGCGGCGGATGTGGCACGGAACCGCGACCACGTCTACTCGAGTGGTTCGAATCAGCGAGTATGGGCGCTCTTCAACCGGGGTGAGCAGTTCCTCCAGTTGGCCGAACACCCCACCGCCCTGGCCCTCATGGAGACCGTGCTGGGTCCGGAAGCACGGATGTCCAACCTGAGTGCCAACATCACTGGCCCCGGTGGCGGCGCTATGGCACGCCACTGGGATCAGGACTGGGCTGCGCGGCCATGGCCGCAGGCGTTGGCTGCGCACGTGATCTGGATGCTCGACGACTTCACGGTCGAAAATGGGGCCACGTTGGTTGCACCGGGTAGTCATCTGCTGGAAACACCGCCCCCTGAAGAGTCGTTGGTGCCTGCCACCGGACCTGCCGGCACCGCGCTTGTCATCGACGGTCGGCTATGGCACGGAACCGGAGAGAACCGGTCGGACGGAGCACTTCGCACCGGTGTGCTGGCGTACTACTGCCGTCCCTATATACGCCAACAGGAAAATTTCCAGCTGAGTATGGACCCTGCCGTGCTGGACTCGCTTTCACCGGAACGTCGGGAGCTTTTCGGCTTCGGGTTTTACGAATACCTCAATATGGTCAGTGGTCCACCGCGTCATCTCGACCGCTATTAGAGGAGCGGGAGCATGATGACGACGCCCGCAGAGTTGATGGCTGGCTGCGGCGCCGTGACAGTCATATCGCCGCACCTTGACGATGCCACCCTCTCGTGTGCGGCCCTTCTGGCGGCATGTGCGGAGTTGAACATCGACACCACGGTGGTCACTGTGTTCAACGGCTTGCCCACCTCTCCGTTGTCGAAAGCGGCCCGACGGTTGCACGCGCAGTGCGGCCTCGGTGACGACGCCATGAAGGTCCGGGAGGCCGAAGACGACAGGGCCTTGGCAGGACTGGGAGCAACACCCATCCGGCTGGGCATGCCGGAAGCGCTGTACCGCACGGACGCTCACGGCAACCATATCTACCCAGACGGTCAGGACATCTTCAGTGAGGAAAGTAATCCGGAGCCGGGGCTGACCAAGGCGGTCTCGGAAGCACTGCGAGACTTGGCCGTGGTGGCCGCGGCGGATATGGTTCTCGCTCCTCTCGGTGTTGGTGCGCACGTGGACCACTCGATTGTGGCTACGGCGGTTCGGGATCTCCAGCGGCCGGCTGGCTCCGTGCTCTGGTACGAGGAGGTGCCCTACGTCCTCTATGAGCACAATCAGGGGTGGGAATCGGTCATCGAGCCGGCTGAGGCCCGAGTCTGCCATGTCAGCGCCCAGCAATGGCAGGCAAAAATCGAGGCCATCGACTGCTACGCCTCACAGCACAGCATTCTCTGGTTTGCGCCGGAGCGCCGTGAGGAAGAGTTGACCCGGTACGCGAAGCGTCTGGGGACGGCAATAGCCGCAGAGCGGTATTGGGAAAAGCCATGACCACCACATCGGTGTTGCATTTGATTCGTCCCCAACCACCTGGAGAGGTGGGTGGAGCGGACCTGCACGTGGTGGATCTCGCGACCCAGCAGATGTCGGCCGGCCTTGATGTCACGGTGGGGCACTACGGGAACAGAGAATACGCAGCCAGGCTACGGTCGCGTGGAATCAAGGAAGTCGGCCTGGAAGCAGGAGGGTTCTTCCGATGGTGGCGGTTCATCCGCGACCACGTCGTAACCATCCGGCCCGACCTGATTCATTCCCATGGGTACGAATCCGATTACGTGGCCACCGCCCTGCTGTTCTCCCGTAGGCGGGAACGGCAGCGCCCCACCTTCGTCATCAGCAGCCACGGATTCATTCGAGTTGGCGTCCGCCTCCGTCTTATGACGCTGTTGAATGAGCGCTGCCTACCCAAAGCAGACGCGATCATCACCGCCAGTCGTCCGGAAGAAGAACGCCTGAAAGCTATTGGTCTCAGTGAGGTTACGTACGTTGCAAACGGTGTCTTTTCCGGGGACGCCGAAGAACGAAGCTACCTTACCGAGAAACTAGGCATACCCATTGAAGGTGCGCGGGTGGCTTATGTCGGCCGGCTGTCTCCGGAGAAGCGCCCAGACCTGTTCTTGGAAACTGCTGGAGCCATTGTCGCTGAGGACCCCAATGCCACGTTCCTGGTGGTCGGAAATGGCCCCCTGGCGTCTCAGATGCAGGCTTTCTCGGAAGAGAAAGGTCTTAGCGGGAGAGTGGTCTTCACCGGCCTCCGAACGGATATTCCCTCACTCATGTCCTGCGTCGACGTCTTTGTATGCTGCTCCGACACAGAGGGAACTCCACGCTCAGTGATCGAAGCCATGGCGTCTGGAATCCCGGTGGTGGCGACCAGAGTTGGAGGTCTTCCCGATCTCATCACGCACGGCGTGGAAGGTCTATTGGTCGAACGTGGGGACCGCGACGCTCTTATCGAGGCCGTTCGGCACGTCCTTCGTGATCCCAGCCTGGCTCGAAGGATGGGTTCCGCAGGGCGCCGGCGGGCCGAGCAATATTTCGGAACCATGCATATGTGGGCCGGTATCGAAGAGGTATACACGCGTGCATGTCGGGGCCGGTACAGCCCGCAGTGATCTCCACTAGTGAGGGTCCGCGCCCTTTTGGGCAGTCACGAGGATCACAAGATTCCTTGGGGGAAAGGATAGATGGTTGCTGGTCAGCGTTGGGATTTTTGCGCACAACGAGGAGCGCACGGTCGGGCGGTCCATCGAGGCCATCATGGGCCAACAGCTGGATGAGGTGAAGATATCCGAGATATTTGTCATCTCTTGCGGGAGTTCCGACCGAACGGTAGAGATCGCTCGGGGATACGCTCGCGACGACTCCCGGATCACCGTACTGGATCGCAAGAAGCGCGAGGGTAAGCTGGCGGCGATCAACGAATTCCTCTCAGTGGCCCAGGGTGAGATTCTCGTTATGGCGGGAGCCGACCTGGTGCCGGATCCACACCTCGTGGAACGCCTGGTACGCCCCATGATGAGAGACCCGAACTGCGGGATGACTGGCCCGCGAATCAAGACCTTCGGAGGGTCTGGCCTGACGGCACATTTGCACCGCTTGCTGTGGAAACTTCACCACGAGGTTGCGTCCCGGCAGGCAAAGCTCGGCGAAGTCGTCGCGGTCCGCTCGATATTCCTGTCCGCGGGGCTGCCGGCCGGTATCCACTGCGACGAGGTGGTCATGGAAGCGGAGGTGACGGGGCGCGGTGGTCGACTGGAGTACGTACCTGACGCCGAGGTGCAGAACTTTCCCCCGGACGCTGTGCGTGAACTCTACGGTCAGCGGCGCCGTATCGCGTGTCAGCATCGGGTCGCCGAACGCGTTCTCTCTTACAGACCGTCCACGTTGAAGAAACGGAACATCATACTGGCTGCGGCCCGACTGGTACGTAAGGAACCAGCATCGCTGGTTCCTCTTGTGGTTCTCTCAGGTCTGGAAGCTGTCGCTCATCTGCAAGGACGTCTCGACGACCGGCGAGGGCGAACCTACCAGGTCTGGAATCCTGTGTCGCGGGAAGTGCAGCCTGGGCCTTCTGCACACGACGTCTAATTGTTGAAAGGTCGAGGTATAGACGCTGATGGCCGGATATACACAACAGGATTACTGGGACAAGGTGGCTTCCCATCTCACCGGGCGCCAAGATGGCCAGGGAGTCGTGGCCGGCGACGACACGCCGTTCTACCGGCTGAAGCGTGAGCTGTTCAAGAGGCGGCTGCTCGGTCCAGCGATGGCACACGCGGACACCATTCTGGAGGTGGGCTGCGGTCCCGGGGGCAATGTCAAGTGGCTGACCGAGCAGGGGAAGCACGTGGTCGGAGCAGATCTGTCGCCGTCCATGCTCGATCACGCACGCAGGACGGTCGATGCGGAGTTCGTCCAGACGAACGGGCGCAGTCTCCCGTTCGAGGACCGCCGCTTCGATGCGGTGTTCGTGGCCACGGTTCTGCAGCACAACCCCCCCGCCGACGCTCTCTGTCTGTTGCTCGAACTCGCGCGCGTGGCTGATCGTGAGGTGCACCTCTTCGAGGACACATCGGTGATACCACTGAATGATCGCCCATCACACTGGCTGCGGCGGCCGTCGTGGTACGTTCGGCCGATGCGGGATGCGGGCTTCGGCTTGGTGAAGTCGGAGCGGTTGCGCCTATCCGCACAGGAGGTCTCCGCCGTTCTGGTGCGAAGTGCCACATCCCGGCGGCGCCATGAAGGAGCGGAGATCACTCGGCGCCATAGCAAGTGCGAGTCTGCTCTCCTTCCGCTGGCTCGACTGTTCGACGCCGTTGTGCCCCCGAGCGTTGGCTTGACTCGCTTGTCCTTTCGTCGCCTTCGGTGACGGGCCGAGGCCGCAGCTGGTCAGCACATGAGTTGAGGGGGCGGTGGTTGAACCGACCCCGATCTCTTACGGGGTCATGCTGAGTCACGAAAGCTCCAGCGCGACAGTACGGCTGCCACCGTTGCCCCGGTCAGAGGTAGAACACCTCTCGAATGACTCAGCAGCGCTGCCAGTGTGGTTTTGGCCCCCGAAGACCGGCGCCAGCAACGCGAACGTGACCGGGCCTGGCAGGCATTGCTGAGAAGGTTCGACCTGGCACACGCCTTCCGCCTGTTCAAGCAGACCCAGACTGGCCGCCCCCTGGCGCCGCGCGCCGCAGGAGTCGCTCCCACAACCCGGAGAAGCCGCTGCTGTGGGGGATGAGCACGCAGCGTCGCTCACTCGGCCGATTCTCCCGCTGAGACCCTCCCGCCGGTCGGATCACGTCGCCCACCGGAGTTCCGGATCATCCGGGAAGCATTCCGGGGCGGAATCGGAGTGGCGCCGTCGGCGTCTCGGTGCCCTCGCAAGCTGCGGATCGTTGCCTACCTCCGGCGCCGCGCCCAAAAACGAGAAGGGCGGAATAAGGCCGCGTGGAGGTCATGGAAGAGCTTCTGCGCTCTTGGAAATGATCTCCGAGTGCGCGGACTGAGACCGGGTGCCGCGCTGCGCGCCGACGGCGACGCCGCCCCGGCCGCAAGCGCCGCTTCCGTCGGCTCGAGCGCACCCATTGCATCACCACCGCGTGCAGTCGGCTCCCATGCCGGGCCCGCACAGCAAACCAGGCCCGGTGCTGATCTCTCAGCACCGGGCCTGACCTGGTGTTTCTCTGTCGGGGTGGCGGGATTTGAACCCACGACCTCTTCGTCCCGAACGAAGCGCGCTGCCAAGCTGCGCTACACCCCGATGTCACTGCTCAGGCATTCCGTCGCGGCGACATCGATTACTTTAGCCCACCCGCGGCCGGAGACGAAATCCGGTTTTCGGGGCGGCGGCGCAGGCTACGGCAGCGACCGGGGACGCGGCGGGCTCGCGGGCCGTGTGGTCTCAGTCGCGGGCCGTGAGGGTCAGCAGCGTCGCCTCCGGCGGGCAGGCGAACCGGACCGGGGTGTACCGGTTCGTACCGCACCCCGCCGAGACGTGGAGGTACGAGACGTTGCCGCCGGACCGGTGCGTCGACAGGCCCTTCACGCGGTCCGTGTCCAGGTCGCAGTTGGTGACCAGCGCCCCGTAGAAGGGGATGCACAGCTGCCCGCCATGGGTGTGGCCGGCCAGGATCAGCGGGTAGGCGTCCGCGGTGAAGGCGTCCAGGGAGCGCAGGTAAGGGGCGTGGACCACGCCGATCGAGAAGTCGGCGGAGGTGTCGGGGCCGCCCGCGACCCGCTCGTAGCGGTCGCGCTTGATGTGCGGGTCGTCCAGGCCGGTGAACGCCACCTCGAGTCCGTCGAGCTTCAGCCGGCCCCGCGTGTTGGTCAGGTTCACCCAGCCCGCCGCGTCGAACGCGTCCCGCAGCTCCTCCCACGGGTTGTGCACGGCGCCCACGACCGGGGCGTTGCCGTTCAGACCGTGCTTGCCCTGGACCTTCTCCAGCAGATAGCGGGCGGGGTTGCGCAGCCGAGGGCCGTAGTAGTCGTTGGAGCCGAAGACATAGACGCCCGGGAACTCCATCAGCGGACCGAGCGCGTCCAGGACCTCCGGCACGCCCTCGGTGTCGGAGAGGTTGTCGCCGGTGTTCACGACGAAGTCGGGCCGCAGGCCCGCCAGCGACTGGAGCCACGCCCGCTTCTTGCGCTGCCCGCTCACCATGTGGATGTCGGAGACCTGAAGGACGCGCAGATCGCGCATGCCGGGTGGCAGGACCGGGACGGTCACCCGGCGGAGCCGGAACGAGCGGGCCTCGAATCCCGCCGCGTACGCCAGGCCGGCCGCGCCGACCGCCGCCACACCTGCCGTGATTTTCAAGGGAGTCCCGTATCGCGCGCGCATCCCCACATCGTCGCAGACCGCGCCGTGCCGCAGAAATGGGCGGGCGGTGCCGGCCTCGTACCTGCCACACTTGTTCCATGACCACGCTCAAGGCCAAGCTCCAGGACGACCTCACCGAGGCGATCAGGGCGCGCGACGAACTGCGCTCCTCGACGCTCCGACTCACCCTCTCCGCCGTCGCCTACGAGGAGACGGCCGGCAAGGACGCGCGTGAGCTGACCGACGACGAGGTGCTGAAGGTCCTCGCCAAGGAGGCGAAGAAGCGCCGCGAGGCCGCCGAGGCCTTCGACAAGGGCGGTCGCGCCGAGTCCGCCGAGCGTGAGCGCGCGGAGGGCGTCATTCTCGACGCGTACCTCCCGCAGCAGCTGACCGACGACGAGCTGCGGCAGATCGTGGCCCAGGCCGTCGAGGAGGCCAAGGCCGCCGGCGCCGAGGGCCCGAAGGCCATGGGTGCCGTCATGAAGATCGTGAAGCCGAAGGTGGAGGGCCGCGCGGAAGGCAGCCGGGTCGCCACCGCGGTCAAGCAGCTCCTCGCGGGCTGACACCCTGAGACGACGCCGGCCACGGAAGCCGGCGCCCAGGGCCGGCGAACAACGACGGAAGGGGCGGACCGCGTCACGCGGTCCGCCCCTTCCGTCGCGCCAGGAGCGCCAGGCGCGTCAGTCGTTGTTGTTGCCCTGGCCCCGGCCGTTCCCGCCGCCGATCACGTCCGGCGGGAACGTGATCCCGGGCCAGCCGTCGTCGCCGCCGGGCTTGCCCGGGCGGTTGCCGCCCGGCTTGTTGTCCCGGTCGCGGCCCTTGCCGTCGCGCGGCTTGTCCGGGTCGGGCTTCACCGCGTCAGGGATGGCGACGTCGATGAACCTCGGCGCGGGCTGCCCGTTCAGCGCGCCGGTCATCGCGTCCCTCCAGATCGGGCCCGGGACCTGACCACCGAAGACCTGAGCGCGGTACACGCCACCGATGGTGATGCGCTCCATCGACACCTGCTGGCTGGGGCTGCCGACCCACACCGCACCGGACAGGTTCGGGGTGTAGCCGACGAACCAGGCGTTCTTCCGTTCGTCCGTCGTACCCGTCTTGCCCGCGCTGTCGCGGCTGGCGCCGAGACCGGCCTCCTGACCCGTACCGGAGTCGACCACACCCCGCAGCAGCGTGTTGATGGTGTCGGCAGTCCGCTCGTTCATCGCCTTGCTGCACGACGTCTGCGGGACGTCGAGCCGCTTGCCGTCCGGCGTCTTGATCGACTCGATGGCGGTCGGGGTGCAGTACGTGCCGCGGTTGGCGAACGTCGCGTACGCCGTCGCCATCGTCAGCGGCGAGATACCGGTCGAGCCGAGCGTGAGCGGCGAGGGCGACACCGGCAGCTTCGTGCCGTTGCCCTGGACCACGCCCAGCTTGTCGGTCATCTGGACCACCGGGCAGAGACCGATGTCCTCGATCATCTGCACGAAGTAGGTGTTGACCGACTTCGCCATCGCATCCTTGAGCGCGTACGGGCCGACCTCGGCCTCGTTCTCGTTCTCCAGCTTGTACCCGCCGTCGTTGACCCAGGGGTTGCCCCCGCAGGTCGGGATCGAGGGGGGGTACGGCATGGAGAACGGCGCCGAGTACGACTGCGTCGGCGGCCTGCCCTGCTCTATGGCCGCCGCCGCCACGAACGGCTTGAAGGTCGAACCGACCGGGAAGCCGAAGTTCGAGCCGCCCATCCGCTTGTTGACCGAGTAGTTGATCGTGGTCTCGTGCTCGCCGAAGCCGTACGGCCTGGACTGGCCCATCGCCAGGATCTTGCCGGTGCCGGGCTGGACCATGGTGATGGCCGCCGCGACCTTGTCGTCCTGGTAGACGTGGTTCTTGAGGGACTCCTGCGCGGACTTCTGCGCCTGCGGGTCGAGCGTCGTCTTGATCTTCAGACCGCCGCGGTTCCAGACCTTGGCCCGCTCCTCGCGGGTCTTGCCGAAGACCGGGTCGGAGAGGAAGACCTGCTTCACGTAGTCGCAGAAGAAGCCGGCGCCGTCGACGGCGGTGATGCAGCCGTTCTTGGGCTTGCTGACCTGGAGCTTGATCGGCGTGGCCTTCGCGCGGTCGGCCTCGGCCTGGCTGATGTCCTTCACATCGGCCATCCGCTGCAGCACGACGTTGCGGCGCTGGGTCGCCTCGGTGGCGTCGTTGACGGGGTCGTAGCGGCTCGGCGACTGGACGATGCCGGCGAGGAGCGCGGCCTCCTCCAGGGTCAGGTCCTTGGCGGACTTGGAGAAGTACCGCTTGGAGGCCGACTCGATGCCGTAGGCCTGCTGCCCGAAGAAGGTGATGTTGAGGTAGTTCTCGAGGATCTTCTTCTTCCCGAGCTCCTCCTCGACCTGGATCGCGTACTTCAGCTCGCGGACCTTACGGCCGATCGTCTGCTGGGTGGCCTGGGCGACCTTGTCGGGGTCGTCGCCGGCCTCCTCGACGAAGACGTTCTTCACATACTGCTGGGTGAGCGTGGAGGCGCCCTGGGCGACGCCGCCCTCCTGGGCGTTGCGGTTGATGGCCCGCAGCACGCCCTTGAGGTCGATTGCCCCGTGCTCGTAGAAGCGCGAGTCCTCGATCGCGACGATCGCCTTCTGCATATAGGGGGAGATCTTCTCCAGCGGGACGACGGTCCGGTCCCGGGAGTAGACGGTGGCGATCTGGCCGCCCTGCGAGTCGAGGATCGTGGTGCGCTGACTCAGCGGGGGCCGCTTCAGATTGGCGGGGATTTCGTCGAACCCCTCGACCGTTCCCTTGGCGCCAAGTCCCAGGGCTCCGGCGGCGGGCAGCGCGATGCCCGCCAGTACCGCTCCGGAGAGCACACTGACACCGAGGAACTTGGCGGCCTGCTGGGCCCCGGTGAGGCCTCCGCCCGAGCGCTTCTTTGCCATGGGGGCAGCCTACGTTCTCAATCGCCGGACACGCGTATATGCCTTGGCCTAAGCTGCTCCCAACTGTCACAGCAGTGTGGATTCGCATCAAGGCCCGGCGTGACATCGGTGGTGACTTCCCGCGGAACCCGAGCCGTGTGACGTCCTGTCCGATTGCGCCGCGTGTGTCGTCCCGCGCCCGTTGTGGCCCAACTGAACTATCCCGTTTTGCCGGGAATGTCGCGCATGTCCATCGGTCACTCCCCTGGGTGATCTGCCGCGTACGCATAGTCCGTTCGGGCCATTCAAGATTGGGCCCGAAGGGGGTGTTGCGCTGTGCCCACCTTCCGTAACGTCCTCAACTGGCAGCGGTGAATATGCCGCTGCCGCCGTGGGGGAGCCTCGATTCGGGAGAGGACGGCGCCGTGATGGGCTGGGTAACCGACTGGAGTGCGCAGGCAGCCTGCCGCACTACCGATCCGGATGAACTGTTCGTACAAGGAGCAGCGCAGAACAGGGCCAAGGCGGTGTGCACCGGATGCCCGGTGCGGACCGAATGCCTGGCCGACGCGCTGGACAACCGCGTCGAGTTCGGCGTGTGGGGCGGCATGACGGAGCGGGAGCGCCGCGCACTGCTGCGCCGGCGACCGACCGTCACCTCGTGGCGCCGACTGCTGGAGACCGCACGTACGGAGTACGAGCGGGGCGCGGGCCTGCTGCCCGTCGCCATGGACGACGACGAGACGTACGAGGCGTTCGCGGCGGTGGGCTGACCCCCGCCCGCTCCCCTCGACACCTCCGCGACGCTAGGCGGCTCCGGCCGGGAACGACCCACCGGTCGCGAGACGATCACCGATGGCCCGAAGCCCAGCGAGGTCGTGTACGTCGCCGGGCAGGGCGGCCACCTCGGCCACCGCCACCTCGGGGTGGAGCGCGGTGAAGCGATCGCGCGTGCGCTGTTCACGCACGAGCACCTGCATCCGCTCGGCATGCAGCCGGAGCAGACCCGCGGTCAACTCCTCGACCGTGGGCTCGACCGACGAACGTGCCGACAGGTGTGCCGACGAACGGCCCGACGAACCTGTGGGCGGGTCTGTACGACCGGACTGCGGCGGGTCCGTGTGGGCGGGCTGAAGCTGGGCTGAGTCGGTGGCGGGCGGCTCGGGCTCGGGAGAGGGCGCCCTGGAGCCACGCCCAGCAGTCTTCCCGGCCTCCTGATCCACAATGCGGCTCTCCTCAAGATTTTCCGCGGCGGCGAGCGCCCGCTCGGCCGACAGCCGGGCGGCGCCGCTCCCATGGACGCGGTTGAGGACCAGACCGGCCAGCGGCATCTCCTCCGCCGCCAGCCGCTCCACGAAGTACGCCGCCTCGCGCAGCGCGTCCCGCTCGGGCGCCGCCACCACCAGGAACGCGGTGCCCGGCGCCTGGAGCAGCCGGTACGTGGCATCGGCGCGGGTCCGGAAGCCCCCGAACATCGTGTCCATCGCGGCCACGAACGTCTGTACGTCGCGCAGCAGCTGACCGCCGAGCAGCTTGCCGAGCGTCCCGGTCATCATCGACATGCCGACATTCAGGAACTTCATCCCGGCCCGGCCGCCCATCTTCGCGGGGGCCATCAGCAGCTTGATGAACTTTCCGTCCAAGAACGAACCGAGCCGCTTGGGAGCGTCCAGGAAGTCCAGGGCCGAGCGGGACGGCGGGGTGTCGACGACGATCAGGTCCCACTCGTCCCGGGCCCGCAGCTGCCCCAGCTTCTCCATCGCCATGTACTCCTGCGTGCCCGCGAAACCGGCCGACAGGGACTGGTAGAAGGGGTTCTCCAGGATCGCGCGGGCCCGCTCGGGGTCCGCGTGCGCCTCGACGATCTCGTCGAACGTGCGCTTCATGTCGAGCATCATGGCGTGCAGTTCGCCACCGCCGTCGATACCCGTCACCCGCCGCGGGGTGTTGTCCAGCGAGTCGATGCCCATCGACTGGGCGAGCCGGCGCGCCGGGTCGATCGTGAGGACCACGACCTTGCGGCCGCGCTCCGCCGCCCGTACGCCCAGGGCCGCCGCGGTGGTCGTCTTGCCGACGCCGCCGGCGCCGCAGCAGACGATGATGCGGGTGCCCGGGTCGTCGATCAGCAGGTCGACGTCCAGCCCGGGGCAGGCCTCCAGCCCGCGGCCCCCCGCGGTCGAGTCCTCGGCCGCCATGGCGGATTCCGAGCCCCCTCCGGGGGCCGTTTCCATGCCGGGGCCGCTCGTCGTGCCGCGGCCGCCGCCCCTCCCGGATGTATCCGTCACGCGCCCACCCCGAGCTTCCGTAGTTCCTTGGCCAGCCGGTACAGACCGGCGATGTCCGCGCCCTCGCCGAGATAGGGGAGTTCGTACGTCGGCACCTTCAGCTTCTCCAGGACGCCACGCTGCTCCCGCTCCAGCTCCACCCGCTGCGCGTGCTCGGCGGCCTGTTCCAGGAGCGGGGACACGAGCTCCGTGGCACCCGGAACGCCCGTCGCGGCGAGCGCCTTGGCGATGTCGTCGCGGTGGTCGCCGTCGGCGGCCCCCACCGCGGCCTCGTCCAGCAGATGCGGCCGCACCATGTTCACGATGACCTTGCCGACCGGCAGCTCCGCCTCCTGGAGCTCCGCGATGCCGTCCGCGGTCTCCTGGACGGGCATCTCCTCCAGCAGCGTCACCAGATGGACCGCGGTCTCGGGGGACTTGAGGACCCGCATCACGGCCTGCGCCTGATTGTGTATCGGGCCGATCCGCGCGAGACCGGCCACCTCGTCGTTCACGTTGAGGAAGCGGGTGATGCGGCCGGTCGGCGGCGCGTCCATGACGACGTAGTCGTACGTGTACCCGCCCTGCTTCTCCCGCCGGCGGACTGCCTCGCACGCCTTGCCGGTCAGCAGGACGTCCCGGACGCCGGGCGCGATGGTGGTCGCGAAGTCGATCGCGCCGAGTTTCTTCAGCGCCCGGCCGGCGCCGCCCAGCTTGTAGAACATCTGGAGGTAGTCGAGGAGCGCGCGCTCGGCGTCGATCGCCAGCGCGTACACCTCGCCGCCGCCCGGGGCGACGGCGATCTTGCGCTCCTCGTACGGGAGCGCTTCCGTTTCGAAGAGCTGTGCGATGCCCTGCCTGCCTTCGACCTCCACGAGGAGAGTCCGCTTGCCCTCGGTCGCGAGGGCGAGCGCGAGGGCGGCGGCGACCGTCGTCTTACCGGTACCGCCCTTGCCGCTGACGACCTGGAGCCTGCTCACGCCTTCGAGCCTAACCAGTGCCACCGCGGCCTAAGCAGGAGGCTGCCTGTGGCAGCGGATACAGTCGGCTCCATGACCAAGTGGGAATACGCGACCGTGCCCCTTCTCGTGCACGCGACGAAGCAGATTCTGGACACCTGGGGCGAGGACGGCTGGGAGCTCGTCCAGGTCGTCCCCGGGCCGAACAACCCCGAGCAGCTGGTGGCCTACCTGAAGCGGGAGAAGGGCTGATGGGCGCTGTCGAGGACAAGCTGACCGAGCTCGGGCTGACGCTGCCCGAGGTCGTGCCGCCGATCGCCGCGTACCAGCCCGCCGTTGAGTCCGGCGTGTACGTCTACACCTCGGGCCAGCTCCCGATGGTCGCGGGCAAGCTGCCGGTCACCGGCAAGGTCGGTGGCGAGGTCACCGCGGAAGAGGCGAAGGACCTCGCCCGTATCTGCGCCCTGAACGCCCTGGCCGCCGTGAAGTCGGTCGCCGGTGACCTGGACCGGATCAAGCGGGTCGTCAAGGTCGTCGGCTTCGTCGCCTCGGCGGCGGACTTCACCGGCCAGCCCGGTGTCATCAACGGCGCCAGTGAGCTGCTGGGTGCCGCGCTCGGTGACAAGGGCGTGCACGCGCGCAGCGCCGTCGGCGTCACCGTGCTGCCCCTGGACGCGCCGGTCGAGGTCGAGATCCAGGTGGAGCTCTTCCAGGACTGACCCATACGGGATCTCTAGGCGCACTGTCGATACGGCCCCGTGGCCGCCCGCCCGAGAGCGGCGGCTGCGGGGCCGTACCGCGTCCGGACCGTACGGCACGGTGTGGCCGGCCGTGTACGGGCCACCGCGCGCGGTGACGACCCCTCGAACATCCGGATGGATGCGCATAGCATCCGGCCATGCCCAATGGTCAGTGGTACCCACCAGAATGGCCCGACCGGATCCGCGCCCTCGCGGGCGGGGAACTCACCCCGGCCGCACCCAAGCGGGCCGCGACCGTCATGCTGCTGCGGGACGGCGCCGACGGGCCCGCCGTGCACATGCTGCGCCGCCGGACCTCCATGGCCTTCGCCGGGGGCGCGTACGCCTATCCGGGCGGCGGTGTCGACCCGCGCGACGAGCATCCCGTGCGGTGGGCGGGCCCGCCCCGCGCCGACTGGGCGGCCCGGCTCGGCGTACCGGACCCCGCCGAGGCGCAGGCCATCGTCTGCGCGGCCGTACGCGAGACGTACGAGGAGGCCGGGGTGCTGCTCGCGGGGGAGACCGCGGACACGGTGGTGAGCGACACCACCGGCGCCGACTGGGAGGCCGACCGCGAGGCCCTGGTCGAACGGAAGCTCTCGTTCGCCGACTTCCTGGACCGCCGGGGACTCGTCCTGCGCTCCGATCTGCTGGGCGCGTGGGCGCGCTGGATCACCCCGGAGTTCGAGCCGAGGCGGTACGACACGTGGTTCTTCGTGGCGGCGCTCCCGGCCGGGCAGCGGACCCGGAACGCCTCGACGGAGGCCGACCGTACGGTCTGGATCCGGCCGGCGGAGGCCGCGGCCGGATACGACCGCGGCGAGCTGCTGATGATGCCGCCGACGATCTCCACCCTGCGGACCCTGGCGCCCTACGCGACGGCCGCCGACGCGCTCGTCGCGGCCGGAGGACAGGACATGACTCCCGTCCTCGCCCAGGCGCGGCTCGAAGGCGACGAGGTGATCCTGAGCTGGCCGGGACACGACGAGTTCACCAAGCACATCCCGACGGGAGGCACGGCATGAACCGGCGGGCCGCCACAATGGTCAGCACGGCCCACACGACCGGCAGCACGGCCCTCCGCCGTCGGACAGGAGCCCTCGCATGAGTGACGCAGCCGCCCTGCCCGGACAGCCGCGCGGAGGCGTGATCTCCGGACCCGCCACCACGCGCGCGGTGAACGTCCTCGCGCCCAATCCGTCCGCGATGACGCTCGACGGCACCAACACCTGGATCGTCTTCGAGCCCGACTCCGAACTGGCCGTGGTCGTCGACCCGGGACCGCTGGACGAAGCGCACCTGCGGAACGTGATCGCGACCACTGAGCGCCTCGGCAAGCGGGTCGCCCTGACCCTGCTGACGCACGGCCACCCGGACCACGCGGAGGGCGCCGGCCGATTCGCCGAGCTGACTCGGACTCATGTCAGGGCGCTGGACCCGGCCTTGCGGCTGGGGGACGAGGGGCTGGCGGCCGGTGACGTGATCACTGTGGGTGGCCTGGAGCTGCGGGTCGTCCCGACCCCCGGCCACACCTCGGATTCGCTCTGCTTCCATCTGCCCGCCGACCGCGCGGTCCTGACGGGCGACACGATCCTGGGCCGGGGCACGACGATGGTGGCGCACCCGGACGGGCGCCTCGGCGACTACCTGGACTCACTGCGCCGACTGCGCTCGCTCACGGTCGACGACGGCGTCCACACGGTCCTGCCGGGCCACGGGCCGGTCCTGGACGACGCCCAGGGCGCGGTCGAGTTCTACCTGGCCCACCGGGCCCACCGGCTGGCCCAGGTGGAGACGGCCGTCGAGAACGGCCATGTGACGCCGTCGGAGGTCGTGGCCCATGTGTACGCCGATGTGGACCGCTCGCTGTGGCCGGCGGCGGAACTGTCGGTCCGGGCGCAGCTGGAGTACCTGCAGGAGCACGGCCTGATTCCCGGCGGCGGCCGATAGGGCCGCTAGCCCGTCAGCCCTTCAGCCCGTAGGAGGGCGCTGGGGACCCTCCCCTCATGCGGCGCTGGCCGATGCTTTACGCTCCGCTTACTTCTGGCTGCCGTTCCTGGGGGGAAATCCACGTGTTTGTCCTGTCCATCGTGCTCATCGTCGCCGCGGTGGTGCTGTACGTCGTCGCTCGCACCGGCGACCGGCGTGGCCTGAAGCTCGGCGCGCTCGGTGCCCTCATCGCCGCCGTCTTCGCCGGGCTCGGCTCCACCCTGACCGTCATCAGCGCGTACGAGGTCGGCGTTCCGGTCGCGTTCGGCAAGGTCGGCTCGCCCATGACCTCCGGCATGCACCTGACCTCGCCCTTCACCACGATCACCACCTTCTCCACGCGCCCGGTGGACCTCAACCTCTCCGACAAGGACGTCGTCGAGGTGCGCTCCTCGCAGGGCGGCGTGATGTACGCGGAGGTGACCGTGAAGTGGGCGGTGACCCCGTCGAAGGCGGTCGAGCTCTACAAGCTGGCCGGCAGCGAGGGCGCCATCCAGCAGCGCCTGGTCTTCCCCGACAGCCGCGAGATCATCCGCAATGTCTTCGCCCGTCACACGAGCGAGGAGGGCTACGCCTCGGCCCGCGAGAAGATCAACACCGAGATCGGCACGCTGATCAAGGAGCGGCTGAAGCCGCGCGGCATCGACGTCACCACGGTCAACCTGCGCAATGTGAAGCCCTCGGACGCCCTGCAGACGCAGATCGACCGGAAGATCCAGCAGCAGCAGGCCACCGAGCGGGCCACCGAGGCGGCCCGTACGGCGAAGGCCGAGTCCGACCGGCGCAAGATCGAAGCCGAGGGCATCGCCCGGGCCAACAAGATCCTCAACGACTCGCTCACCGACAAGATCCTGCTCAACCAGTGCATCGACGCCTTCAAGGACGCCTCGGCCCGCAACCCGGTGTACGCGGTGCCGTGTGGCGGCGGCAGCGGCACCCCGCTGATCGTGGACGGTACGAAGAAGTAGCGCCGCCCGCAGAGGTCGTTCCCGTACGCGAGAGGGCCGCCCCGGTCGATTCCGGGGCGGCCCTCTCGTATGTACTCAGGCGTACTCGAACGTCCTCAGGTCAGCGCGAACGCTTCGCCAGGCGCTCCACGTCCAGGAGGATCACCGCACGCGCCTCCAGGCGCAGCCAGCCGCGCTGGGCGAAGTCGGCGAGAGCCTTGTTGACCGTCTCGCGGGAGGCGCCGACCAGCTGGGCCAGCTCTTCCTGGGTCAGGTCGTGGACGACGTGGATGCCCTCCTCCGACTGCACGCCGAAGCGGCGCGACAGGTCGAGGAGCGCACGGGCGACACGGCCCGGCACGTCGGAGAAGACCAGGTCGGACATCTGGTCGTTGGTACGGCGCAGCCGGCGCGCGACGGCGCGCAGCAGGGCGGTGGCCACCTCGGGGCGGGCGTTCAGCCAGGGCTGGAGGTCGCCGTGGCCCAGGCCGAGCAGCTTGACCTCGGTCAGCGCGGTGGCCGTGGCCGTACGCGGGCCCGGGTCGAACAGCGACAGCTCGCCGATCAGCTCACCGGGGCCGAGGACGGCGAGCATGTTCTCGCGGCCGTCGGGGGAGGTGCGGTGGAGCTTCACCTTGCCCTCGGTGACCACGTACAGCCGGTCCCCGGGGTCGCCCTCGTGGAAGAGCGCGTCGCCACGGGCGAGCGTCGCTTCACTCATCGAGGCGCGCAGCTCCGCGGCCTGCTCGTCATCGAGCGCCGCGAAGAGCGGGGCGCGCCGCAGAACGTCGTCCACGAGTTCTCTCCTTGTCGACCTGCTCAGGGGACCGTGGTCCCCATGATGCCGCACCGTAAAACAGTGCGATCGATCACAAGGATCCCCTACAAGTCTGACGTACTGGCCTGCCTCGTCGTGCGTCAGGGGTCGAATCGCCCAACTCGCCGGTCGGAGCGCCGTCGCAGAGGGCCGGGTGGGTGAGGGGCGCCAAGGAATTCCGCTGTGGGCGAACACGCTCCGGGCGGGTGGGAGGAATGGGGCAAAGTGCGTGAAACGGAATGGTGGGGTCCGGATGTCGACCGAAGGCCTGGAGGTCACGTGAACATCGACTCGCGCCCCAGCCGTCCGGCGTAGCCTTCGGGCATGGCAGAGAGCAACAACCGGACGGTGAAGCCGAAGAAGTCGACAAAGGCGATGCCGGAGGAGACCGCGGCGGCGAGGCCGACGGAAGCCGCCGAGCCCGCCGAGCCTGCGGCGTCGGCGAAGCCCGCCACGCGCGCGAAGGCCGCGAAGCCCGCCACGCGCGCGAGGCCCACGAAGGCCGCCGCCTCGGCCACGCCCGCCGCCTCGGCCAAGCCCGCCACGCCCGCCAAGCCCGAGAGCAGGCTGGCCATGGTCCGCCGGGCCCGCCGTATCAATCGCGAGCTCGCCGAGGTCTATTCGTACGCCCATCCGGAACTGGACTTCCGGAACCCCTTCGAGCTGCTCATCGCCACGGTCCTCTCGGCGCAGACCACCGACCTGCGGGTGAACCAGACCACCCCCGCGCTCTTCGCCGCCTACCCCACCGCCGAGGACCTGGCCGCCGCCGACCCGGAGAAGGTCGAGGAGCTCATCCGCCCGACCGGGTTCTTCCGGGCCAAGACCAAGTCGATCATCGGCCTCTCCGTGGCCCTGCGGGACAACTTCGGCGGGGAGGTCCCCGGCCGCCTCGACGACCTCGTCACACTGCCGGGCGTGGGCCGTAAGACGGCGTTCGTCGTCCTCGGCAACGCCTTCGGCGTGCCGGGCATCACCGTCGACACCCACTTCATGCGGCTCGTCCGCCGCTGGAAGCTGACCGAGCAGGACGACCCGGTGAAGATCGAGGCGGAGATCGCCGGGATCTTCCCCAAGAGCGAGTGGACGATGCTCTCCCACCGGGTGATCTTCCACGGCCGCCGCATCTGCCACGCCCGCAAACCCGCGTGCGGCGCCTGCCCGATCACACATCTGTGCCCCGCGTACGGCGAGGGCGAGACGGATCCCGAGAAGGCCAAGAAGCTCCTCAAGTACGAGATGGGCGGCTTCCCGGGGCAGCGCCTCAACCCGCCCGCCGACTACCCCGGCCGGCCCGCGCCGCCGCTGGACGCCTCATGATCCGCCCCACCACCCGCCGGGTGGTGACGCGCCCCGGAGCTGGAACGATCGTGGCCCTCCCGGGCGTTGGAGACGACGGGGGTGCTCATGACGCGCGCGGGTGAGACATACGACGGCGGGATCGACCGCCGGACCGACGGCGAGATCGCCGTGACGAGTGCGGGCCTGCCCGACTGGCTGGAGCCGGTCGAGCGGGCCGCCAGGACCGTCGCGCCCGAGCAGCTGAGCCGGTTCCTGCCGCCCGAGAGCGGCAGCGGCCGGCAGTCCGCCGTCCTGATCCTCTTCGGCGAGGGCGAGCGCGGCCCCGAGCTGCTCCTGATGGAGCGTTCGGGCAGCCTCCGCTCCCACGCCGGGCAGCCCTCCTTCCCCGGCGGCGCGCTCGACCCCGAGGACGGTGATCCGGAGAGCGGCGGGCTGGTGCGGGCCGCGCTGCGCGAGGCCGAGGAGGAGACCGGACTCGACCCGTCCGGTGTCCAGATCTTCGGCGTGCTGCCGCGGCTGTACATCCCGGTGAGCAAGTTCGTCGTCACGCCCGTCCTCGGCTGGTGGCGCCGGCCGACGCCCGTCGGCGTCGTCGACCCCGGCGAGACCGCGCGGGTCTTCACGGTCCCCGTGGCGGATCTCACGGATCCGGCCAATCGCGCCACCACGGTGCATCCGAGTGGGCACCAAGGCCCCGCATTCCTGGTCTCATCGGCTCTGGTCTGGGGTTTTACGGCCGGAGTGATCGACAGGATCCTTCACTTCGCGGGCTGGGAGAGGCCGTGGGACCGGTCCAGGCAGGTCCCGCTCGACTGGCGCTCATGACAGGCTGACCCAGGCGACCGAAGACGAATCTGCGAGGCTATTGACGGTGAACGTGCTGGACATCCTGTTGCTGGTCGCCGCCGTGTGGTTCGCGATCGTCGGTTATCGCCAGGGCTTCGTCGTCGGCATCCTGTCGGTGATCGGCTTCCTGGGCGGCGGACTCGTCGCCGTCTATCTGCTCCCGGTCATCTGGGACCAGCTCACCGGCGACTCCGAGGTCTCGACGACCTGGGCCGTCGTCGCCGTGGTGATCGTGATCGTCTGCGCCTCCGTCGGCCAGGCCTTCACCACCCACCTCGGCAACCGCCTGCGCCGCCACATCACCTGGACCCCGGCCCGGGCCCTGGACGCCACGGGCGGCGCCCTGGTCAACGTGGTGGCGATGCTGCTGGTGGCCTGGCTCATCGGCTCCGCCCTAGCGGGAACGTCCCTGCCCACCCTCGGCAAGGAAGTCCGCAACTCCAAGGTGCTGCTCGGGGTCTCCCAGGTGATGCCCTCTCAGGCCTCGACCTGGTTCACCGACTTCTCCTCGGTCCTCGCGCAGAACGGCTTCCCGCAGGTCTTCAGCCCGTTCGCCAACGAGCCCATCACGGAGGTCCGCGCCCCCGACCCCGCCTTGGCGAACAGCCCGGTCGCGGCGCGCGCCCAGCGCTCCATCGTGAAGGTCGTCGGTACGGCCCCGAGCTGTGGCAAGGTCCTCGAAGGCACCGGATTCGTCTTCGCCGACCGCCGGGTCATGACCAACGCCCATGTCGTGGGCGGTGTCGACGAGCCCACCGTCCAGATAGGCGGTGAGGGCAAGCTGTACGACGCCAAGGTCGTCCTCTACGACTGGCGTCGTGACATCGCCGTCCTGGACGTTCCCGACCTGGACGCGCCCGCGCTCGACTTCACCGAAGGGGACGCCCGCAGCGGCGACGGCGCGATCGTCGCCGGCTTCCCGGAGAACGGCGGATACGACGTGCGCTCCGCCCGCGTCCGCGGCCGGATCAACGCCAACGGACCCGACATCTACCACCGCGGCGAGGTCCGCCGCGATGTGTACTCACTGTTCGCGACGGTCCGTCAGGGTAACTCCGGAGGCCCGCTGCTCACCCCGGAGGGCAAGGTCTACGGCGTCATCTTCGCGCGCTCCCTGGACGACCAGAACACCGGTTACGCGCTGACGGTCGACGAGATCCGCGAGGACATCACCCGCGGCCGCTCGGCGAACCAGCAGGTCGACAGCCAGGGCTGCGCTCTGTAGCCCCCCAGGGAGGGCCACATGGCCACTTGGCCGCATAGACCCGATGGCAGCGGGCAGGCGAAAGGCAGACCCGCTCAACCACGGGAGGTGTTGGTCAGGGGCCGCAGGGGCGCGGGATGTCGTCGCCCGGCTCGCCCGGCGACGCGTTCTCAGTCGCGGGTGTGCCGCAGCCGCGCCGAGACCCAGCGCGCACGGCGCCGCAGAATCCTTGAAATCCCGACGCCCTGGCCGGGATGCGCGTGGCCCCGCTCCTGGGGGCCACCCCTCTCCGAGCCTGTCGGCCCAGCGGCCGAGCGTCGGTTGCGTGCCACGTCACCGTAGTCGTGCGTCCAACCCATACCTCGACGTCTGCCCGGGCCCCAAGGTCGGTAACCGCCCCTGGGGCGGCCAATTGGCCTATGCGCCGGGCATTTGGCTGTTCGTAGGACAGGCGTTCAGAGGGGTTCACTGTGCTCAGCGGTCCGGTTCAGGATCCTTGAGCCAGTTGATGAGCTCCGAGGAGAAAGCGACCGGGTCTTCCTCATGGGGGAAATGCCCCAGGCCGTCGAAGAGCCGCCAGCGGTACGGTGCCTCCACGTATTCGCCCGATCCCGCGGCGCTACGGGTCCGCATGGCCGAGTCCAGCGAGCCGTGCAGATGCAGCGTCGGCACCCGCACCGGCCGCTTCATGCGCCGGTTGAACTGGATGCCGTCCGGCCGGGCCAGCGAGCGCACCATCCAGCGGTACGGCTCGATCGAGCAGTGCGCGGTCGACGGGATGGTCATCGCCCGGCGGTACACCTCAAGGGCGTCCTCCTCCGGCGGCACCGGCCCCGACCAGTCCTGGATGAGCTTCCCGACCAGCGCCGCGTCGTCCGCGACCAGCTGACGCTCCGGCAGCCACGGCCGCTGGAAGCCCCAGACGTACGAACCGGCCCGGGTCTGCGCGAAGTCGGAGAGCATCGCCGAACGCCAGCGCCGGGGATGCGGCATCGAGGAGACGGCGAGACGGCGCACCAGCTTGGGCCGCATCACCGCCGCCGTCCATGCCAGATAGCCGCCGAGGTCGTGTCCGACCAGCGCCGCGTCCGGCTCGCCGAGCGAGCGGATCACGCCGGTGATGTCGAGCGCGAGGTTGGCCGGGTCGTAACCTCGGGGCGTACGGTCGCTGCCGCCCACACCCCGTAGATCCATGGCCACGGCTCGGAACCCGGCGTCGGCGAGCGCCGGCAGCTGATGGCGCCACGTCCACCAGAACTGCGGGAAGCCATGGAGCAGCAACACCAGCGGCCCGTCGCCCATCTCGGCGATGTGGAAGCGCGCACCATTCGCCGCCACGTCCCGATGTGTCCAGGGACCATCGATCCGTACGGGGCTGCCGGTGCCGTTTCCGTTGCTGCTTGCTGGGGCCGTCATGCAGACGAGCGTGCCACAGCGGCGGAGGTGTCCGTGACCGGGCGCGGATGCGGCTTGACGGTTCCCAGTACGGCAGCCGTCTGCTTGGCCGAGGCGATCGACTTCTCCGGCGGCTTGACCTTCTTGAACTTGGCCACGGCGAGCAGCGACAGCAGCCCCGCGAGCACCAGGAACGCGCCGCCCACGATCAGGAACGACCAGGCGAGCCCGAGCCCCAGGTTGTGGATGCCGTACGCGGCCGCGAAGCTCAGCACCGGCAGCGAGAAGAGCGCGAACACGCCCGCGATGCTGATGGCCGCGCCACCGATTCCGGCGCGCTTGACGTCCTGCCGCAGTTCGGCCTTGGCCAGCGCGATTTCATCGTGCACCAGTGCGGACATCTCGGCGGTCGCCGAGGCGACCAGCTGGCCGAGACTGCGCTCGGTGCCGAGCTCTACGCTCTTGCCGGGGTCGCTCATCGCTGCTCCCTCTTCTCTTCTACGGTCCGACCTCAGATCATGCCGGACTGTCGGCGTCGTCGCGCGGTGCCCCCGCCAGTTCGGCCTGGCTTCGGTGCTCCGCGGCCTTCTTCTCGTAGATCTCCGCCATCCGCCGGTGGTAGTCCGGGTTGTCCAGCTCGTACATGTCCGGGATGCCGTCCTGGTCGTCGTCGCGCTCCTCGTCGGCCAGCAGCGCCGCGTACTTCCTGACCCGCAGTTTCAGCAGTACGCCGGAGAAGACGGCCGCGATCAGCGAGCCCATCAGGACGGCGGCCTTGACCGCGTCGGTCAGGCCGGCGTCGCCGGCGAAGGCGAGTTCGCCGATGAGCAGCGAGACGGTGAAGCCGATTCCGGCGAGCGAGGCGACGGCGAAGACGTCCGGCCAGGCGAGGTCCTCGTTCAGCTCCGCCCGGGTGAACCGGGCCGCCAGCCAGGTGCCGCCGAAGATGCCGACCGCCTTGCCGACCACCAGCCCGAGGACCACCCCCAGCGTCACCGGCTGGGTGAAGACATCGCCGACGGCCTTGCCGGAGAACGACACGCCGGCGGAGAAGAGGGCGAAGAGGGGGACGGCGAGCCCGGCCGACAGGGGCCGCATCAGGTGCTCGATGTGCTCGCCGGGGGAGTGCTCCTCGTCGGCGTGTCGGGTGCAGCGGAGCATCAGACCCATGGCGACACCGGCGATGGTGGCGTGCACACCGGAGTTGTACATGAGGCCCCAGATGACCAGGGCGAGCGGGACGTAGATGTACCAGCCCCGTACGCCCTTGCGCAGCAGCAGCCAGAAGACGGCGAGGGCGGCGACGGCGCCGCCGAGCGCGGCGAAGTTCAGGTCGCTGGTGAAGAAGACCGCGATGATCAGGATCGCGAAGAGGTCGTCGACGACGGCGAGGGTGAGCAGGAACGCGCGCAGCGCGGACGGCAGTGAGGTGCCGATGACGGCGAGGACGGCGAGCGCGAACGCGATGTCGGTGGCGGTCGGGACCGCCCAGCCGTTCAGGGAGCCGCCGCCGACGACGTTGACGAGTGTGTAGACGAGCGCGGGCACGGCCATGCCGCAGATCGCGGCGATGACCGGAAGGGCGGCGGCCTTGGGGTTGCGCAGCTCGCCGGCGACCAGTTCCCGCTTGAGCTCGATACCGGCGACGAAGAAGAAGACGGCGAGCAGGCCGTCGGCCGCCCAGTGCTGTATCGACAGGTCGAGGCCGAGCGAGGCGGGGCCTATGTGGAAGTCGCGGACCGATTCGTAGCTGCCGCTGATGGGCGTGTTGGCCCAGATGAGGGCGGCGATGGCGGCCACGAGCAGGAGCACACCCCCGACGGTCTCGGCGCGCAGGGCGTCGGCGACGAACCGTCGCTCGGGCAGAGGCAGACGGCCGAGGACTTTACGGGTGGTGGGGGTGGGCGCGGCCACGGTGAGAGACCTCCGGTCGGTTGGGCAGGGCTGAGCACATGCCGACCAGACTTCCCGGCGCACCTTGGTCATTCTTGTCGCGTCACTGACGCGATTCTTACGTTACCTAAAGGTGCGCGGATGTGCCCGATGATCATCACCCAAGGTGTACCGGGTTGTATGCATTCGTACCCCAGGGGCCTCCCGTCATCACGCGAAGGCGCCCGCCCCGAGGAGTCCCCGGAGCGGGCGTCGTCGCTTTGGCGCGGTGCCGGTCGGTCCCGTCAGTCCTCGGAGCCCGCGCTCGGCAGCTTCGTCTGGATCAGGTCCATCACCGACGAGTCCGTCAGCGTCGTGACGTCGCCCAGCTCCCTGTTCTCCGCGACATCCCGCAGCAGCCGGCGCATGATCTTCCCGGACCGCGTCTTCGGCAGCTCCGCCACCGGCAGGATCCGCTTGGGCTTGGCGATCGGGCCGAGCGTGGTGCCCACGTGGTTGCGCAGGTCCGCGACGAGACCATCGTCCTCGCTGGCCGTGCCGCGCAGGATCACGAAGGCGACGATGGCCTGGCCGGTGGTCTCGTCCGCCGCGCCGACGACGGCCGCCTCGGCGACCGACGGGTGCGAGACCAGCGCCGACTCGACCTCGGTGGTGGAGATGTTATGGCCCGACACCAGCATGACGTCGTCGACCCGGCCGAGCAGCCAGATGTCGCCGTCCTCGTCCTTCTTCGCGCCGTCACCGGCGAAGTACCTGCCCTCGAAGCGCGACCAGTACGTGTCGATGAACCGCTGGTCGTCGCCCCAGATGGTGCGCAGCATCGACGGCCACGGCTCGGTCAGGACCAGGTAGCCGCCGCCACCGTTGGGCACCTCGTTGGCCTCGTCGTCGACGACGGTCGCCGAGATGCCCGGCAGCGGCCGCTGTGCGGAGCCCGGCTTGGTCTCGGTGACGCCCGGCAGCGGCGAGATCATCATCGCGCCGGTCTCGGTCTGCCACCACGTGTCCACGATCGGGGTCTTGCCGGCGCCGATGTGCTCCCGGTACCAGATCCAGGCCTCGGGGTTGATCGGCTCGCCCACCGAACCGAGGATGCGCAGGCTCGACAGGTCGAACTTGGCGGGGATGTCGTCGCCCCACTTCATGAACGTACGGATCGCGGTCGGCGCCGTGTAGAGGATCGTGACGCCGTACTTCTGCACGATCTCCCAGAACCGGCCCTGGTGCGGGGTGTCCGGCGTGCCCTCGTACATGACCTGGGTCGCGCCGTTGGCCAGCGGCCCGTAGACGATGTACGAGTGCCCGGTCACCCAGCCGATGTCGGCGGTGCACCAGTACACGTCCGTCTCCGGCTTGAGGTCGAAGACCGCGCGGTGCGTGTATGCCGCCTGGGTGAGGTAGCCGCCGGAGGTGTGCAGGATGCCCTTCGGCTTACCCGTCGTGCCGGACGTGTAGAGGATGAAGAGCGGGTGCTCGGCGTTGAACGGCTCCGGGGTGTGCTCGGTGGACTGGCGGGCGACGATGTCGTCCCACCACACATCCCGGCCCTCGGTGAAGGCGGTGTCCTGGCCCGTACGGCGGACGACCAGCACATGCTCCACTTGCGGACAGCGGGCGACGGCGTCGTCGATGGCGGGCTTGAGCGCGGACGGCTTGCCCCGGCGGTAGCCGCCGTCGGCCGTGATGACCAGCTTGGCGTCGGCGTCCTGGATACGTGAGGCCACGGCGTCGGCGGAGAAGCCGCCGAAGACGACCGAGTGCGCGGCGCCGATCCGGGCGCAGGCGAGCATCGCGACGGCGGCCTCGGGGATCATCGGCAGATAGACGGCGACCCGGTCGCCCTTGCGGACCCCCAGCTCGGTCAGGGCGTTGGCCGCCCTGGACACCTCGTCCTTGAGCTCGGCGTAGGTGATGGCGCGGCTGTCGCCGGGCTCGCCCTCGAAGTGGATGGCGACCCGGTCGCCGTGGCCGGCCTCCACATGGCGGTCGACGCAGTTGTAGGCGACGTTGAGCTCGCCGTCGGCGAACCACTTGGCGAACGGCGGGTTCGACCAGTCGAGGGTCTCGGTCGGCTCGGTGGCCCAGGTGAGCCGCTTGGCCTGCTCGGCCCAGAAGCCAAGCCTGTCCGCCGCGGCCTGCTCGTACGCCTCCGCAGTGACATTGGCGTTCGCTGCCAGCTCGGCCGGCGGGGCGAACCGCCGCTCTTCCTTCAAGAGGTTGGCCAGGCTTTCGTTGCTCACGACATCTCCCTTTCCCAGGGCGTCCTATGTGCCTATGTGTCCCAGGCCAAGCTCATCAGCCAGATGCCCGGGTGCACAAGGGCCTCCCGGGAATTGGTTTAGACCTATGTGGCCGTCGGGGCGTGAGTGGCCCCTTCTCCCCGGGCGGCGGGGAGAAGGGGCCACACGGTCTCACGGACGGGACGCCGTGACGGTTCAGGCAGGGGGTGCCGTGACGGCTCAGGTGCGGGATGCCGTGACGGTTCAGGCACGGGCCGCCTTGGTGCGGTTCAGGCGCTCGCCTTCTGGACGGTCGGGGTGACCCGGTCGAACCGGTCCTCCACCCGGTCGTCCGCTCCCGTGTCGGCCAGCAGATATGCCTGTGCCTCGCCGACGTGGAAGTACATCCCGTGCAGCTGGAGCGTCCCCTCGGCCAGCCGGCGTGCCACGGACTCATGCGCCCGCAGATGCTCCAACTGCTGGACCACATTGGTCAGACAGAGCTGCTCCACCGCGTCGGCCGGCAGTCGCCCGGAGATCCTGGCCCAGGGGTGCTGGGGGCTCCCCATCCGCCGCAGGCTGGGCAGCCCATGGCGCAGCCAGCGCCGCAGCGGGGTCTGGGGGGTGTCCGGACCGCTGTTGAGCAGGGCCTGCATCGCCCCGCAGCCGGAGTGCCCGCAGACGGTGATCGAGTCGACCCGCAGCACCTCGATCGCGTACTCGATCGCCGCCGCGACCGAGTCGTCCGCGCTCTCCTCGCCCGGCAGGGGGACCAGATTGCCCACGTTCCGTACGGTGAACAGGTCGCCCGGCCCACTGGACGTGATCATGCTGGTGACCAGCCGGGAATCGGAGCAGGTCAGGAAGAGCTGCGAGGGCCGCTGTCCTTCGCGGGCCAGCCGCGCGAGCTCGTCGCGCACCATGGGCGCCGTGTTGCGCTGGAACGAGCTCAGACCGCTGGCCAGTTGGTGTCCGTTCGCCGGGAGCGGTTCGGCCGGGTGCTCTCCGCAGTGGTGGTTGCGCCAGGGGGTCCAGGGGCGGCAGCAGGTGTGTGACTCGGACGCGGGCTCGGCGATCCGTCTTCCGGACCGGCCGGTGAACTCCACCGTGCCGCCGTGCGCGACATGGGAGGTCTGCCAGTCGTGCAGCGCCTCGTGCGCCGCGTGGTCCATGAAGGAGCCGTCGAGCTCCACGGTGCAGTGGGTGCCGTGCGGCACATGGCTGAGGACCCGGCTCAGGCGGGGCACGGCGAGGAACGTCAACTGCCCGCGCACCCGCACCCGATGACCGCCCTCGGTCTCCTCGTCCGTGATCCTGGTCTTGGACAGCCGGTGCAGGGCGACCCCGACGGCGACCGCGATCCCCACCGCGACCCCTTCGAGCACGCCGGTCAGGACGACCGCGGCCATCGTCACCACGTACACCAGCATTTCGCGGTTCCGCCGGACGCTGCGCATATGCGTGATGTTGACCATCTGGATGCCGACGACCATCACCAGGGCGGCGAGCGCGGCCAGCGGAATGAGGTCCAGGACCGGCACGAGCACCAGCGCGGCGAGGACCACCCACAGGCCGTGCAGCGTCGTGGAGTTGCGACTGACCGCGCCGGCCGCCACGTTCGCGGAGCTGCGGACGGCGACGCCCGTGACGGGCAGCCCGCCGAGCGCTCCGGAGACGGCGTTGGCGCAGCCCTGTCCGGCCAGTTCGCGGTCGAGCCGGGCGCGGGGGATCCGTACGTCCGGAGTCTTCCGGGCGGCCACGAGCTTGTCCACGGCGACCGCGGAGAGCAGTGATTCGACGCTGGCGACCAGGGTGACGGTGAGGACGGCGGCGACCAGGCCGAGGGCCGGTCCTTCCGGCATGCTCGGCAGGGCGTGGCTGCGCCAGGAGGGCAGGTCGACGCGCGGCAGGCTCAGCCCCGCGACCGCGGCCACGGTCGTCGCGGCGGCCACGGCGGCGAGTGCGGCCGGGACCTTCCGTACGGCCTTGCCCGTGCGCCCCGGGATCCGTGGCCAGACCAGCAGCACCACGACGGTGATGCCGCTGATCGACAGGGCCACCGGGTGGAGGTCTGCCAACTGGGCCGGCAGTCCCTGGACGTTGGCGATGGCGGAGCTCTGTGGCGTGCCGCCGAGGACGATGTGGAGCTGGGCGAGGGCGATGGTGACGCCGATGCCGGCCAGCATGCCGTGCACGATCGCCGGTGACACGGCGAGCGCGGAGCGGGCCACCCGCAGGGCGGCCAGGGCGAGCTGGGTGAGGCCGGCGAGGACGGTGATCGCGCAGGTGGTGCGCCAGCCGTACGTGTGGATGAGCTCGGCCGTGACCACGGTGAGGCCGGCGGCGGGGCCGCTGACCTGCAACGGAGCTCCACCGAGCCGCCCGACGACGATCCCGCCGACCGCGGCGGCCACGAGCCCGGCCTGAAGCGGGGCTCCGGTGGCGAGTGCGATGCCGAGGGACAGCGGCAGCGCGATCAGGAAGACGGCGATGGAGGCGGACAGATCGGCGCCGGCGATGCGGAACCGGCCTCTCCCGGCGGGCGGCGGACTGTTGGGCCGCTGGAACCGGGATCGGGGGGCAGTGCGGGTGATTCGTGAGAGGCGATTGGTGCGGGTGGGGACGCAGGTCATGTTCCCGTCTCCTCCGGGCGGCGGGATACCGAGCCGGCGCATCACGGCTCGGCGTTTCTCAACTCTCGGTAAATGGATCGTAATGCAGAGTAAAGACTCCGGCATGATTTTCGGGGCAAATGGTGCATTACTTCACCCGATCCAGTGATTAATGCTTTTGTCTCCGCTTGTCGCGGCCTCACCCCTCCTGTCGCGGTGCGAGTTTGACGCCGCTCGCACTGATTTGTCCTATGAACGGGAAGAGGTGGGCGGATGCCAGCCGCCACGAAGAGGATCGCCCTGGGTGCCGTCGCCGTGGCGCTGGTCGCGGGGCTCGCCGGATGCTCGGCCTTCGGCAAGCCCGAGGAAGGCGCCAAGGAGGGCGCCCCGGGTGCCAAGAAGGGGGCTGTCGCCGCCCCGAAGAGCGCGGTCCGCCTCATCGGCGACGGATCCACCGCCTTCACCGGGGCCCAGCCCCACCAGCCGGTCTGGCAGAAGATGAAACCGGGCCAGAAGCCGCCGCAGTTCGTGGTGTTCTCCTGGGACGGCGCCGGCGAGGACAGCCAGAAGCTCTTCTCCCACTTCCGCGAGGTCGGCAGGAAATACAACGCGAAGATGACGTACTTCCTCAGCGGCGTCTATCTGCTGCCGGAGGAGAAGTCGAAGCTCTATCGCCCGCCCCAGCACGCCCCCGGCAGCTCCGAGATCGGCTTCAACGACACCAAGGGGATCCGCGCCACGGTCCGCGAACTACGCGCCGCCTGGCAGGAGGGCAACGAAATCGGCACCCACTTCAACGGCCACTTCTGCGGCAAGGAGGCCGGTGTCGGCAACTGGTCCGTGGAGGACTGGAAGAGCGAGGTCGCCCAGGCCAAGTCCTTCGTGAAGAACTGGAAGACCAATGCCGGGCTGACCGGCGAGGAACCGCTCCCCTTCGACTACGACAAGGAGCTCGTCGGGGCCCGCACCCCCTGCCTGGAGGGCCGCGACAACTTCGTCCGCGCCGCGAGCCAACTGGGCTTCCGCTACGACACGAGCGGCATCAACAGTCAGATCTGGCCCGAGAAGGAACGCGGCCTGTGGGACCTGTCGCTCCAGCTCGTGCCCTTCCCGGGCCGCGGCTTCGAGACGCTCTCCATGGACTACAACTTCGCCGTGAACCAGTCGGGGAAGATGCACGGCGATCCCGCCAAGCATCAGTACTGGGGCAACCAGATGCGCGACGGGCTCGTGCAGGCCTTCGAGCGCTCGTACCGCGGCAACCGCGCGCCGCTGATCATCGGCAACCACTTCGAGTCCTGGAACGGCGGCACGTACATGCGCGCCATCGAGGAGACGATCGCGAAGGTCTGCGTCAAGAAGGACGTGCACTGCGTGTCCTTCCGGCAACTCGCCGACTGGCTGGACGCCCAGGACCCCGCGGTCGTCGCCAAGCTGCGCACCCTCAAGGTCGGCCAGGCGCCCGCCGGAGGCTGGGAGACCTTCATGGCCGCCCAGCCCGCGGTGGCGTCCCCGGCCGCCCCCGCCCCCGCCGCCAAGCCGGCCGAGAGCTAGACCGGGCGAGAGCCAGACGGTCGAGACTAGACCGGCTGCGGCGAACCGAGGCTCTCGCCGAGCGTGAAGGATGGGTCGACCTGGGCGGCCAGGTCGGCCCCCGTCTTCGCGTTCCCCCAGCTCTCCGCGTTCTTCAGGTGGAAATGGACCATCTGGCGCGTGTAGCGCTCCCAGTCGCGGTGCTCGTACGACCCCTCCGCCGCGCGCTGGAGGCTCCGCAGCGCCAGCCGGTTCTCCATCTCCAGCCGATCGAACCGCTGCGGCCGGCCCTTCTCCATCGCCCGCACCCAGTCCGAGTGGCCCACCGTCACCAGCAGGTCGTCCCCGACCTCGTCACGCAGGAAATCCACGTCGTCCGGGCCCTGCACCTTGTTGCCGACCACCTTGAGGGCGACCCCGAAGTCCCGCGCGTACTCCATGTACTGGCGGTAGACCGACACTCCCTTGCGGGTCGGCTCCGCCACCAGGAACGTCATGTCGAAGCGCGTGAACAATCCGGAGGCGAACGAGTCGGATCCGGCCGTCATGTCGACGACGACATACTCGTCCGGCCCGTCGACCAGGTGGTTCAGACAGAGCTCCACCGCTCCGACCTTCGAGTGGTAGCAGGCGACCCCGAGATCCGACTCGGTGAACGGCCCGGTCGCCATCAGCCTCACCACGCCCTCGTCGAGCGGCACGGAGCGGGCGCACGCCTCGTACACCGGGTTGTCCTCGACTACGCGCAACAGCCGCGAGCCCTCCCCGGGCGGCGTCGTCTTGATCATCGTCTCCGCGGACGCGATCCGTGGATTGGCCCCTCGCAAATACTCCTTGATCAGCGGCAGATGCGCGCCCATCGCGGGCAGCGCGGCGGCCTGCGACTCGTCGAGGCCGAGGGCCACGCCCAGATGCTGGTTGATGTCGGCGTCCACCGCGATGACATGGGCTTCATTGGCTGCGAGGTGACGGATGAAGAGCGAGGACAGCGTGGTCTTCCCGCTGCCGCCCTTCCCTACGAAAGCGATCTTCATGTTCACCTACCGTAGTGGGATGATCGCCGGGTGTGGTCAAGTGCGTGAAGAAGACCACTCCAAGGTGGGGCGCCGGTCCAAGGCGCGTAGCCTCCCTACTTATGAGTACGCACGCCTCTGACCCCCTGGCCGCCCTCGGCTCCCTGCCGGGCGTCGCCGACTCGGTGGACTCCGTACGCAAGGCTGTCGACCGGGTCTACGGGCACCGCGTCATGCGGCGCCGCAGCAACGAGATCACCTCGGAGGCGGCCCTGCGCGGCGCGCGCGGCTCGGCGGCCCTCGCCGGTGCCGACTGGGCCCTGGAGGAGGTGCGCCGACGCACCGACTTCGGCGGCGACCCCGAGGCGCGCATCGTCGGCGCCGCGCTCCGGCTCGGCGCGGAGGCCGGCCAGCTGCTCTCGATCTGGCGGCAGTCGCCGCTGCGGGTGCTCGCCCGGCTGCATCTGGTCGCGGCCGGGGCACCGGACGAGACGACCGGGCGCCCGCGGCAGGACGGTGAGCCGGTCGACGAGCCGCTGATCGAGGCCCCGCTGCCGGACGCGGCCGAGGTCGCCGGCCGCCTCGACGGCCTGGCCGAACTGATCATCGCGGGCGGATCCGCTCCGGCTCTGGTGACCGCCGCCGTGGTGCATGGCGAACTGCTCGCGCTGCGGCCGTTCACGTCCTGTAACGGCCTGGTCGCGCGGGCTGCCGAGCGGATCGTGCTGGTCGGCAGCGGTCTCGACCCGAAGTCAATCTGCCCGGCCGAGGTCGGTCACGCCGAGCAGGGGCGCGCCGCCTATGTCGCGGCCTTCGAGGGGTACAGGTCAGGGACGCCCGAGGGCATGGCGGCCTGGATCGCGCACTGCGGGCGCTCGGTGGAGCTGGGGGTCAGGGAGTCGACAGCGGTCTGCGAGGCGCTGCAGCGCGGCGCCGCCTGACGGCCCCGAAGGCGATGTCGGGGACGCCCTGAACGGCTCCTGAACAGGGTTGCGGCGGCACCAAGGTCTGGTACCGCCGCTGGCATGTCCGCCCAGTTACCATGCGTCCTCGATGTGTGCCCATCAGGCGGAGACTTAGCTCGTCGCCTGGTGCGGCTGGCCCGTAATCGACGGGTCGACGTCGCGTGGGTGCTCAGCTTCCATGCTCGGTCCGTGGGGCCTTCTTGCTCAACAGGTAATCCTCTCGGATGTCCTAGGTCTCGCGGGCCTAATTCCTTTCTACTCCTGTCACGGGGTAAGTGGAACCCCTGGCTCACACCTCTTTGCTTTTCGGTTCACATGCGGACGGAACGGACGGAGCGGGCGGCGGGCTGATCAGCTGGCAGCGGCATGCCGTCGGCGGTTGGCGTACCAGACCAGCCCCGCGGTCGCGGCCGCCGCTCCCACGGCCGCCGCGGCGACCAGCGCCGGGCGCGGCGGCATCTTGAAGGCGGGCAGGCGCTGCTTGAGCCGGACGGGTCGGTTGAAGACGAGAATCGGCCAGTCGCGGGCGGTCGCCTCCCGGCGCAGGGCCCGGTCCGGATTGACCGCGTACGGATGGCCGACGGCCTCGAGCATCGGGATGTCCGTGGCCGAGTCGCTGTACGCGTAGCAGCGGGCCAGGTCGTAGCCCTCCGACTCGGCCAGCTCACGGACCGCCGCCGCCTTCGTCGGGCCGTAGGCGTAGTACTCCACCTCGCCGGTGAAGCAGCCGTCCTCGCCGACCACCATCCGGGTGGCGACCACCCGGTCGGCGCCCAGCATCTCGCCGACAGGCTCGACGACCTCGGCGCCCGAGGTGGAGACGATCACGACGTCGCGGCCGGCGGCGTGGTGCTCCTCGATGAGGGATGCCGCCTCGTCGTAGATGATCGGGTCGATGAGGTCGTGCAGGGTCTCGGCGACGAGCTCCTTGACCTGCTGCACGTTCCAGCCTTTGCAGAGCGCGGAGAGGTACTCCCTCATACGCTCCATCTGATCGTGGTCGGCACCGCCCACGAGGAAGACGAACTGGATGTAGGCCGTCCGCAGGACAGCGCGGCGGTTGATCAGCCCGCCTTGGTAGAAGGACTTGCTGAAGGTCAGCGTCGACGACTTCGCAATGACCGTCTTGTCCAGGTCAAAGAAGGCGGCTGTGCGCGGCAACGAGTGGTTTTCCACGAGCCCGAGCATAGGTGCCCGCCATTCGGCGTACGCTGGGGCGTGTGGGTTTGCCTGAGAGGGCTCTCGGGTACACCATGGAAGTCACGGATCGTTCGCGACCGTGCTAACCCGGTCCGGCTCCTCCCCCCCCGAGTCGGCCGGAGAGACGACCCCCGCTCTCCCCCCCGGCGGGGGTCGTCGCATGTCCGGACGCGTTTTCGCCGCTCGCGTCGGCTCGAAACACCCCTCTGATGACCGCATCGTCTTCCTCCTTCGGCGGACTTGATTCGTCACTCAGAGTAGCGGCTGCGCTGCTCTCCGGAAGTCACCGGTATGGGCGATGAAGTTATTCACAACTGGCGAGTTGTCCACAGTTTTGGAGCAAGATCCACACGATTTTCCGGATCGCTGCACGGTGATTCCCGCCGCGAAGTTCGCGGCCCGCGGGAATCACCGATCTCACGGCGTGGACCGACGGCGTCGAGATCGCCCGCGGATCGTATGGATAGGGGGAGCGGGACATGGCCGGATTCATGAGTTCCGATCGACCGCAGGCCGCCGAAGGGCGGCGCGCCGGACCGCTGATCGTCACCGAGGACGTCGCGCTGCTGGACGACCTGCTGCGGCTGTGCGCCGCCGCGGGGGCGGAGCCCGAGGTGCGGCACGAGGTGCTCCAGCACCGGGCGAGCTGGGACGACGCGCCACTCGTCCTGGTCGGCGACGACGCGGCGGACCGATGCCGTGGCGCGGCACGCCGGGAGGGCGTGCTGCTGGTGGGCCGTGACCAGGACGACCCGAGTGTGTGGCGGCGGGCCGTGGAGATCGGCGCCGACTGTGTGCTGCGGCTGCCGGACGCCGAGAGCTGGCTCGTGGACCGTATCGCCGACACCGTCGAAGGCATCGGCAGCCAGGCGATGACCGTCGGAGTGATCGGCGGCTGCGGCGGCGCCGGGGCGTCCACGCTGGCCTGCGCCCTGGCGCTGGCCGCGGCACGCGGGGGCCGGCGCACCATGCTGGTCGACGGGGATCCGCTCGGCGGAGGGCTCGACGTGGTCCTCGGCGGGGAGCACTCCGAGGGCCGCCGATGGCCGGATTTCGCCGCCTCCAAGGGGCGGGTCGCGGGCGGCGCCCTGGAGGAGTCGCTGCCCGCTCTGCACGGGCTGAGGGTGCTCAGCTGGGACCGGGGCGACTCGGTGGTCGTCCCGCCCGAGGCCATGCGGTCCGTGCTCGCCGCGGCCCGCAGGCGCGGTGGCGTGGTCGTCGTGGATCTGCCCCGCCGGGTCGACGAGGGCGTGGCCGAGGCGCTGGCGCAGCTGGACATGGGACTGCTGGTCGTCCCCGGTGAGCTGAGGGCGGTCGCGGCGGCGAACCGGGTCGCCTCGATGGCTGGCATGGTCCTGCGCGATCTGCGCGTGGTGGCGCGCGGTCCGTACGCCGCGGGCCTGGACGAGCAGTGGGTCGCCGAGACCCTTGGGCTGCCGCTCGCCGGTGAAGTCCCGGTCGAGCCCTTCCTCCTGGCCTCCCAGGACGCGGGGACGCCACCAGGGTCCGTCCCGGGGCCGCTGGCCCGCTTCTGCACGGCGTTCTGGGACCGCGCCCTGGCCGCGGACGGTGTGTCATGACCACAGGTCTGACGGCCGGAGCCCAGCTGCTGGACGCCGTCCGCCAGCGGCTCGCGGAGAGCGGGGCCGAACCCACACCCGCTCGGGTGGCCGCCGCGCTGCGCGCGCAGGGGAGGTTGCTGGGCGACGCCGAAGTGCTGGGCGTGGCCGAGCGGCTGCGGTCCGAGCTCGTCGGCACGGGCCCGCTGGAGCCCCTGCTGGCGGATCCCTCGGTGACCGACGTGCTGGTGTCGGCGCCCGACGAGGTGTGGGTGGACCGGGGCGCGGGCCTCGAACCGACCGGGGTCTCCTTCTCGGACGGCGCGGCCGTGCGCAGGCTCGCCCAGCGCCTGGCCTCCGTGGCGGGGCGGCGGCTCGACGACGCGCATCCGTGGGTGGACGCGCGGCTCCCGGACGGGACGCGGATGCATGCCGTGCTGCCGCCGGTGGCGGTGGGCTCGACCTGTTTGTCCCTGCGGGTCGTGCGGGCGAAGGCCTTCTCGCTGGACGAGCTGATGGCGGCGGGCACGGTGCCGCCCGGCGGGGACCGGGTGCTGAGGGCGCTGGTCGAGGGACGGGTCTCGTACCTGATCAGCGGTGGGACCGGCTCCGGGAAGACGACCCTGCTGTCCGCACTTCTGGGGCTGGTGGGGAAGCGGGAGCGGATCGTACTGGCCGAGGACTCGGCCGAGTTGAAGCCGGACCACCCTCATGTGGTGCGCCTGGAGACACGGCCGGCGAATCAGGAAGGCGCCGGGCAGGTGACCTTGCGTGATCTGGTGCGCCAGGCACTGCGGATGCGGCCCGACCGGCTCGTCGTCGGCGAGGTGCGAGGAAGTGAAGTGACCGACCTCCTGGCCGCCTTGAACACGGGACACGGCGGCTGCGGGACGGTGCACGCCAACACCGCGGCGGACGTGCCGGCCCGTCTCGAAGCGCTCGGAACGGCCGCGGGCCTGGACCGGGCCGCGCTCCACAGCCAGGTGTCCGCCGGTCTCTCGGCGGTGCTGCATCTCGTACGGGACCGGGAAGGGCGGCGGCGGATCGCCGAGGCGCACGTCCTGGAGCGTGATCAGCGAGGGCTGGTGGTGACCGTACCGGCGCTGCGCTGGGCCGCCGAAGGGTTCGTCCAGGAGCGCGGCTGGCCGCGGCTGCGGTCGCTGCTGGGGGGTGCGCAGTGGTGACGGCGCAATGGGCGTTCGCGGCCGCCCTGTGCGCCGGGGCGGCGGGCTGGCTTTCGGTGGGACAGGAACGGTGCCTGCGGCGGGCCCGGCTGATGCTCGCGGGCGGGGGAGCGTTGGAGGTGCCGGCTCCCTGGCCCTGGGAACGCTGGTGGCCCCAGATCCGCAGGCGGCCGGAGTGGCTCTGTCCGGTCCTCGGGGTGGTGCTCGCCCTCCTTGGGGAGGCGGTGCTGCCGTTGATCGCCGGAGTCGTGGCGGTCCCGCTGGTGGGGCGCAAGCTGCGGGCGAGGGAACGCCGGAGGGCCGGGGAGGCTCGGGCCGACGGTGTCATCGCGCTGTGCGGCGCCGTCGCGGGTGAGCTGCGGGCGGGTCTGCAGCCGGGGCAGGCGCTGCTTCTTGGAGCCAGGACCGCGGGCGGGCTCGGTGGCGCGGAGGCCGGGGTGCTTGCGGCGGCCAGGTTCGGCGGGGACGTGCCGGCCGCTCTGCGGCAGGCGGCAAGGGAGGACGGCGCGGACGGGCTGGCCGGGATGGCCGCCTGCTGGCAGGTGGCGGTGGACGGCGGCGCCGGACTGGCCGCGGGGCTCGACCGGCTCGACGCGGCGCTGCGGGAGCGCCGGGACCAGAGGGAGCGGCTGCGGTCCCAACTGGCCGGGGCCTGGGCGACGGTGGCGGTGCTCGCGCTGCTTCCGGCGGTGGGGCTCGTGCTGGGCGCCGCCCTGGGGGCCGAGCCGCTGCGGGTGCTGTTCCACACCCCGGCCGGCCTCGCGTGCCTGACCGCGGGCGCCCTGCTGGAGGCCGCCGGGATCGCCTGGGCCGCGCGGATCGTACGGGCGGGGGAGAAACCATGACCGGCGAGGTGATCCACCGGCTGGAGATCGGGTGCGCCGTGCTGGCCGGGCTGGTCTGGTCCGTCTGCTCGGTGAGCCGCCGACGCGAGGAGCGGCGTGCCCGGGCAAGGATCGCGGCCCTCTTGGCGGCGGAGCGTCGCGTACGGCCGCCGCACAACTGGGCCATGTACAGGGCCTGGGCGCGGCGTTGGGGTGTTCCTCTGGGGGCGCTGCTCGCCGGCTACGTCCTGGTGGGCGGAGTGGCCGGCGCCCTGGTCGGCCTGGCCGCGGGCGGCGGTGCCTGGTACTGGCAGCAGCGGCGCCCGCCTGCTGCTGCCGGCGGCGGCGAGCGGGATCAGCTGCCGTTGGCGGCCGACCTGTTGGCGGCGTGCGTCACGGCCGGCGCCGGGCCGCGGGAGGCGGCCGAGGCGGTGGGGGAGTCGCTGGGCGGGCCGGTGGGGGCACGGCTGGCGCATACGGCGGCCGAACTGCGCCTCGGTGGTGAACCGGCCGAAGTGTGGCGGAGGTTCGGCGGCATACCGGGCGCGGAGAGCCTGGCCCGCTGTCTGGAGCGGGCCGGTTCCTCGGGGGCGCCGGCAGCCGAACCGGTGGCCCGGATCGCGGCGGAACTCCGGGCGGCACACGCGCGTGAGGCGGCGTCCCGGGCGCAGCGGGCGCAGGTGCTGATCACGGCGCCGGTGGGGCTGTGTTTTCTGCCCGCGTTCCTCGCGATCGGGGTGGCGCCAGTGGTGATCGGCCTCGCGGACGGGCTGATGCGCGGATGACGGAACACGACGGAGACGAACGGAAGATGACGGGGGTTGTCATGGGGAAGCTGCTCAGGGATCGGCGCAATCTGCTCAACCGGCTCCATCGGCTCAGGGATCAGCTCAGGAAGCGGCTAGGGAGCCGCATGGGCTCCGACACTGGAATGACGACGGCGGAGTACGCGATGGGGACGATCGCGGCCTGCGCCTTCGCGGCCCTGCTCTACAAGATCATCAATAGCGAGGCGGTCTCCGGCGCGCTGGAGTCGGTGATCGGAAAGGCGCTCGATGTCCCGTTCTGACGCGGGCGCGGACGCCGCAGCGAAGTCCGGAGCGAGGTCCGGCGCGGTCGGCGGTGGTGATCGGGGGTCGGTGACGGCGGAGGCGGCCGTGGTGATCCCGGCGCTGGTGGTGTTCACGACGGCGCTGCTCTGGGGGCTCTGCTCGGTCGCCGCGTACATCCAGTGCGTGGACGCGGCGCGGGCCGGGGCGCGGGCCGTGGCCCGCTCGGAGCCACCGGAAGCCGCGGCGGCCGTCGCCCGGACGGCCGCACCGGGCGGGGCGAATGTCACCCTCGGCCGGTCGGGTGATCTGTGGCGGGTCTCCGTGGAGGCCCCGGCCGCCGGTCCCGGCGGTCTCGGGCTGACCTTGCGGGCCGAGGCGAGCGCGCTCGCCGAGGACACCGTGGGCCAGGACCCGGCCGTGCCCACGGCGCCGGCGGAGGGGTCGTGAAGCCCCGGGAGCGGGGGTCGGCGACGGTGTGGACGGTCGTCGCGGTGGGCGCCCTGTGTGCGGTGTTCGCCGTCGTGCTGGCCCTGGGGCAGGCCGTCGCGGCCCGCCACCGGGCAGGGGCCGCGGCGGATCTGGCGGCGCTGGCGGCGGCCGACCGGGCCCTGTGGGGCCAGGAGTCCGCCTGTACGGCCGCCTCGCGCGTCGCCGCGGCCCAGGGGGCCCAGATGGTGCGCTGCGCGCTGCGGGGCGATGTGGCGGACGTGACGGCCCGCGTCCACATCGGCGCGTACGCCCCGCAGGTCAGGGCGCGGGCGGGACCTCCGGGGCCGGGTCCGGGGCTTCCCGCAGCAGTTCCGTGAGGAGCCGCACGGCGCCGCGCTTGTGCAGCGGGTCGTTGCCGTTCCCGCACTTGGGGGACTGGATGCAGGAGGGGCAGCCCGCCTCGCACTCGCAGGAGGCGATGGCCTCACGGGTGGCGGTGAGCCAGGCGCGGGCGGTGTGGAAGGCCCGCTCGGCGAAGCCGGCCCCGCCCGGGTGGCCGTCGTAGACGAAGACCGTCGGCAGCAGGGTGTCCGGGTGCAGCGGGACGGAGACGCCGCCGATGTCCCAGCGGTCGCAGGTGGCGAAGAGCGGCAGCATGCCGATCGAGGCGTGCTCGGCGGCGTGCAGGGCTCCGCCGAGCTGCTCAGGGTTCACCCGGGCGGCGTCCAGCTGGTCCTCGGTGACCGTCCACCACACGGCCCGGGTGCGCAGGGTGCGGGGCGGGAGGTCGAGTTTGGTCTCGCCGAGCACCTCGCCGGTGATCAGGCGGCGGCGGAGGAAGGAGACGACCTGGTTGGTGACTTCGACGGAGCCGTAGCAGAGCCGCCCGGCGCCCCAGGGGATCTCGGTGTCGGTCTCCAGGACGGAGATGGAGGTGGTGTCGCGGGCGGTGGTGGAGTACGGCGGGCTTGCCTCCTCGACGAGGGCGACGGAGTCCTTCAGGTCGAGGTGCTTCACCAGGTACGTACGCCCTTGGTGGAGGTGGACGGCCCCGTCGTGGACGGCGGCGTGCGAGGCGGCCTCGTCGACCGTGCCGAGCAGACGGCCGGTGCCCGCTTCGACGATCTGGACCGGTGAGCCGCCCCCGCCGCGGATGTCGGTGAGGTCGGCGGCCCGTTCGCGGCGGGTCCAGTACCAGCCGGCGGCGCGTCGGCGCAGCAGGCCGGCCGTCTCCAGCTGGGGCAGCAGCTCGGGCGCGGCGGGCCCGAACAGGTCCAGGTCCGCCTCGGTGAGCGGGAGCTCCGAGGCGGCCGCGCAGAGATGGGGGGCGAGGACGTAGGGGTTGTCGGGGTCCAGGACGGTCGATTCGACCGGCTGGTCGAAGAGCGCCTCCGGGTGATGGACGAGGAACGTGTCCAGCGGGTCGTCGCGGGCGATCAGGACGGCCAGGGCGCCCTGGCCGGAGCGGCCGGCCCGGCCGGCCTGCTGCCAGAGCGAGGCGCGGGTTCCGGGATAGCCGGCGATGAGGACGGCGTCGAGGCCGGAAACGTCGACGCCGAGCTCCAGGGCGGTGGTCGCGGCCAGTCCCAGGAGCTCCCCGGAGTGCAGGGCGCGCTCCAGGGCCCGGCGCTCCTCGGGGAGGTAGCCGCCCCGGTAGGCGGCCACGCGGCGGGACAGCGAGCGGTCCACCTCGGCCAGCCGTTCCTGGGCGATGACGGAGATGAGCTCGGCGCCGCGGCGGGAGCGTACGAAAGCGACCGTACGCACGCCCTGGACCGTCAGGTCTGTGAGCAGGTCGGCGGTCTCGGCGGTCGCCGTGCGGCGCACCGGGGCGCCCTGCTCGCCGTGCAGCTCGGTGAGCGGCGGCTCCCACAGGGCGAAGACCAGCTCACCGCGGGGTGAGGCGTCGTCGGCCACCTCGTGCACCGGCAGGCCGGTGAGACGGGTGGCGGCCACGGCGGGCTGGGCGGAGGTGGCGGAGGCCAGGAGGAAGACCGGGTTGGCGCCGTAGCGGGCGCAGACACGCCGGAGCCGGCGCAGCACCTGGGCGACATGGGAGCCGAACACGCCGCGGTAGGTGTGGCACTCGTCGATGACGACATAGCGCAGGGCCCGCAGGAAGGAGGACCAGCGGGGGTGGGAGGGGAGGATGCCCCGGTGGAGCATGTCGGGGTTGGTCAGTACGTAGTTCGCGTACTGGCGGACCCACTCGCGCTCCTCGACCGGCGTGTCGCCGTCGTAGACGGCGGGGCGGACGCGGTTGCCGAGCGGCGCGGCCAGTTCGCGCACGGCGCGGCGCTGGTCGGCGGCGAGGGCCTTGGTGGGGGCGAGGTACAGCGCCGTGGCGCCCCGGCCGTTGGGGGCCTCGGAGCCGTCCAGGAGGGTGCTCAGGACGGGCGCCAGATAGGCCAGCGACTTGCCGGACGCGGTGCCGGTGGCGATCACCACGGATTCGCCGTCCAGGGCGTGCTCGGCGGCCTGTGCCTGGTGGGCCCAGGGGTGGTCGATGCCCGCCGCCTGAATGGCGTTGATCACTTCTGCACGGATCCGGTCGGGCCAGACGGCATGACGACCCGGTCTTGGGGGCAAGTGCTCCGTATGGGTGATGCGCGCAGCACGGCTCTGCCCCGCGGTGAGCCGGTCGAGGACCGCACGGGGGGAGGGCTGTGTGTGCCCGCTCGCGTTCGGTCGTCCGGGGCGCTGATTCCTGGCCATCGGCACCGAGTGTGTCACCGGCGTGACGGACAATGCTTCCAAGGCGTCGTGCATGGCTGCTGGTAAGTGATTGAATGCCATCGCGGCTGGCGATCCGTCCCCTGGCTCCGCCGGGGAGACCCGAGGGGGCGACCGCTCGATAGCAAGGTGCTGGAGGATCCGTGGACCTGTCCCTGTCGACTCGCAATGTGTCCGGCCCTGGTGGCGACCGTACGGTCGTCGAGGTCGGTGGCGAGATTGATGTGTATACCGCGCCCAAGCTGCGCGAGCAGTTGGTCGAGTTGGTGAACGACGGCAGCTACCACCTGGTTGTCGACATGGAGGGTGTGGACTTCCTCGACTCGACCGGCCTCGGCGTGCTCGTGGGCGGTCTCAAGCGCGTTCGCGCACACGAGGGCTCTCTGCGCCTGGTGTGCAACCAGGAGCGCATTCTCAAGATCTTCCGGATCACTGGTCTGACCAAGGTGTTCCCCATTCACACCTCGGTCGAGGAGGCCGTCAACGCCACCGACTGAGGTCGCTCGGAGGCTTCCGGAGGAGAACAGGGTGCCGGGCGTGAGCCCGGTCCCCTGGTAGTTCGCCCGTATGTCCGAGGGGGACCCTATGGCCACCGTTGAACTCCGCTTCAGCGCTCAGCCTGAGCACGTCAGGACCGCCCGACTGGTGGCGGCCGCCGTGGCGCGCCGGGCCGGGGTGGACGAGGCTGTGCTGGACGAGGTCAGACTCGCCGTGGGCGAGGCGTGTTCTCGCGCCGTCGGGCTGCACCGGAGCAATGGCGTGACCGACCCCGTGCGGGTCGTTCTGACCGAGGAGGAGAAGACGTTCTCCATCGAGGTCGGCGACGGCGTGCCGGGCGCGGGTGTCGCCGCCGCCGACGCGGCCGGAGTCCCCGGCTCACGCGACGGCGCCCCCACCGAGGACTTCGACGACGCCGAGGGCGAGGACGAGATGGGCCTCGCGGTCATCAGCGGGCTCGTCGACGACGTCGAGGTGTCTGCGGGCGAGCACGGCGGAGTGATCCGCATGAGCTGGCCGACGACACCGGCCATTGTTCTGCCCTAGAAGCGTGTCGTCCTCCGGGGCTCCCGTCGCCTTCTGAGGCGGGTGCGCCACCTCGTCACACAATATGTAGAGGCCCTGCTGAGCAGGGCCTCTTTTCATTTCCCTAGATCATTGATCAAGTGTCAATGCATCAGCCCCATTACCGCTTTCGGGGGTAGTTTCGGAACCCGATCTTTTGCTGAGGAGCACCCGAAGGTCAATTCCATTTGCGGCGCCCTGTTTTGATCAGGTCCAGCTCCCTACAATCCGTCCACATCTTGAGCTCTGAGCGTCAAGGAGGACGAATGGCGGGGCTCTTCAACCCGGAACTGACCGACCACACCACTTCTCTCGCCGCCGCGGTACTCACCGACGAGAACCGGACGATCGTGATCGTCATCGCGGCGGTCGCAATCGCGGCACTGATCGTCGCCCAGCTGCTGGTACGCCAGGTCCTGGCGGCCGGCGAAGGCACCGAAAAAATGAAGAAGATCGCGGCCGCCGTGCAGGAGGGCGCAAATGCCTATCTGGCACGGCAGTTGCGCACGCTCGGCGTCTTCGCCGTCGTCGTGTTCTTCCTGCTGATGCTGCTTCCGGCCGACGACTGGGCGCAGCGCGCGGGCCGTTCGGTGTTCTTCCTGGTGGGTGCGCTTTTCTCGGCGGCCACCGGATACATCGGCATGCGGCTCGCCGTACGAGCCAATGTGCGCGTGGCTGCGGCCGCGCGTGAGGCGACTCCGGCGGAAGGAGAACCGCAAAAGGATCTGACGGCCGTCGCGCACAAGGCCATGAAGATCGCTTTCCGCACGGGCGGCGTGGTCGGCATGTTCACGGTCGGCCTCGGCCTGCTCGGTGCCTCCTGCGTGGTCCTCGTCTACGCGGCCGACGCACCCAAGGTGCTGGAGGGCTTCGGCCTCGGCGCGGCCCTGATCGCCATGTTCATGCGTGTCGGCGGCGGCATCTTCACCAAGGCCGCCGACGTCGGCGCCGACCTCGTCGGCAAGGTCGAGCAGGGCATCCCCGAGGACGACCCGCGCAACGCCGCCACCATCGCGGACAACGTCGGCGACAACGTCGGCGACTGTGCGGGCATGGCCGCCGACCTCTTCGAGTCGTACGCCGTGACCCTGGTCGCCGCGCTCATCCTCGGCAAGGCCGCCTTCGGCGACCTCGGACTGGCCTTCCCGCTGATCGTCCCGGCGATCGGTGTGATCACCGCCATGATCGGCATCTTCGCGGTCGCTCCGCGCCGCACCGACCGCTCCGGCATGACCGCCATCAACCGCGGCTTCTTCATCTCCGCGGCGATCTCACTGGGCCTGGTGGCCCTGGCCGTCTACGCCTACCTGCCGGGCACGTACGCCGAGCTCACCGGCGTCACCGAGGCCGCCGTCAAGACGCACCCCGGCGACCCGCGCATCCTCGCGCTGGTGGCCGTGGCCATCGGCATCGTGCTCGCCGCCCTCATCCAGCAGCTGACCGGCTACTTCACCGAGACCAACCGGCGCCCGGTGAAGGACATCGGCAAGTCCTCGCTGACCGGCCCCGCCACCGTCGTACTCGCGGGTATCTCCATCGGCCTCGAGTCCGCCGTCTACACGGCCCTGCTGATCGGCCTCTCGGTGTACGGGGCGTTCCTGCTCGGCGGCACCTCGATCATGCTGGCGCTGTTCGCGGTGGCCCTGGCCGGCACCGGACTGCTCACCACCGTCGGTGTCATCGTCGCCATGGACACGTTCGGCCCGGTCTCCGACAACGCCCAGGGCATCGCCGAGATGTCGGGCGACGTCACGGGCGCGGGCGCGCAGGTCCTCACCGACCTCGACGCCGTCGGCAACACCACCAAGGCGATCACCAAGGGCATCGCCATCGCCACCGCCGTCCTGGCGGCGGCGGCGCTCTTCGGCTCGTACCGGGACGCCATCGCCACCGCCGTGTCGGAGGTCGGCACCAAGGCCACCGGCATGAACCTGACCATGGACATCTCGCAGCCCAACAACCTGGTGGGCCTGATCCTCGGCGCGGCCGTCGTCTTCCTCTTCTCGGGGCTCGCGATCAACGCCGTGTCCCGCTCGGCGGGGGCCGTGGTCTACGAGGTGCGCCGGCAGTTCCGCGAGCACCCTGGGATCATGGACTACTCCGAGAAGCCGGAGTACGGGCGCGTCGTCGACATCTGTACCAAGGACGCGCTGCGCGAACTGGCCACGCCCGGACTGCTCGCCGTCATGGCGCCGATCGCGGTCGGCTTCACCCTCGGCGTAGGCGCGCTCGGCTCGTACCTCGCGGGCGCCATCGGCACCGGCACGCTGATGGCGGTCTTCCTGGCCAACTCGGGCGGAGCCTGGGACAACGCCAAGAAGCTCGTCGAGGACGGCCACCACGGGGGCAAGGGCAGCGAGGCGCATGCGGCGACCGTGATCGGCGACACCGTGGGTGACCCGTTCAAGGACACCGCGGGACCGGCCATCAACCCGCTCCTGAAGGTGATGAACCTGGTGGCCCTGCTGATCGCGCCCGCCGTGGTGCAGTTCAGCTACGGCGAGGACGCCAGTGCGGGCGTGCGGGCGGCGGTCGCGACGCTCGCGATCATCGTCATCGTCGGTGCGGTGTACGTCTCCAAGCGCCGTTCCGTCGCCGTGGGTGACGAAGGCAACGCGGCCGATCGTGCGGCCCAGTCGCCCGACCCAGCGGTGGTTTCATAACACCTGGTCAAAGGACGGGCGGGCAGCGCGTGTTGACGTGCTGCCCGCCCGTCCGTGTGGGTGCCGTGAGGCGTGTCTCCCTTGGTGCAAATGGCTTCAATAAGGTACGGACCGGTCCCACGAAAGGTGGATGTCGCCCGGTTGGCGTGTATGTTCCGGGGCCGAGAGCCTTGGAAGGGACCGATCCGGTGAACAAGAAGCTTGCGGCCGCACTGTCCGGCGGCGCGGTACTGGTGCTGGCGCTGTCCGGTTGCAGCGACGACGACGGCGACAACAAGGTGGATGCCTGGGCCAAGACGGTCTGCGACCAGGCCAAGCCCCAGATCCAGAAGAGGGCCGACGCCCAGCAGATCATCATCTCGACGGCGGCTGACGGAAAGCCCGCCGACATCCAGGCCGCCGACTCGAAGGCCTTCCAGGACATCGCCGACGCCGACCGGGCGCTCGCCAAGTCCATCGAGTCCGCCGGGGCGCCGCCCGTCGACAACGGCGAGAAGCTGCAGCAGGACGCCGTCAAGGAGCTCAACGCGACGGCCGTGGCGTACGAGGGCCTCAAGAAGCAGGTCGACGCGCTCGAACCGGGCAACCAGCAGAAGTTCGCCGACGGTCTCCAGGGTGTCGCGGACGGCCTGAAGAAGATCGAGAAGATGGACCAGGACGCGCTCGCCAAGCTGCAGTCCGGCGAGGTCGGCCAGGCGATGGCGAAGCAGCCGGGCTGCCAGAAGGCCACGCCGTCGGTGGGCGGCACGGGCCCGGCCAAGCCGAAGCCCGGCGCGTCGGCCTCGCAGCCCGCGGCCTCGGCCCCGGCGTCCAAGCCGGCCACGTCCGCCTCGAAGCCCGCGGCCTCCGCGTCGAAGCCGGCCTCCCCGTCGGCGTCCGCCTCCAAGGCCGCCGAATAGCCCCGGCGGCCGGCTCTGCCGCCGGCCGCCCCCACGGCCCGGCTCCCGTTCGAAACGGGAGCCGGGCCGTTCGGCTTTTGTCAGTGGCGGCGGCCACAATGGGCAGGTGAGTACGACCAGCCTGACCGCCAGCCTTCCGACGCCCCGCCACGCCGCCCGCCTGCGTGAGGCATTCCTCGCCGCCGACTTCACCGCCGACGGGCTGCTCGACCTACTCGGCGCACCCGCGTACGCCGCGCTCGCCCGCAGCGAGACCGTGCCCGCCCTGCGCGCCACCCGTGGGGACACCCCGCTGGAGACGCTCGTCCGGCTGTTCCTGCTCCAGCAGCCCGTCTCCGTCGAGCGGGCCGCCCGCGCGCTGCCCCTGGAAGAGGCGTTGGCGGACGGCTGGCTCGTCCAGGACGGCGAGGAGATCCACGCCACCGTCGACGTCCGGCCGTACGGCGGACCCGAGGGCCAGGACTGGTTCATCGTCTCCGACCTGGGCTGCGCGGTCGGTGGCGCCGGAGGCATCGGCCGCAAGGACGAAGGCGTCGTGCTCGGCGTCGGCGGCGCCTCCACCACCCTCGCCGGCATCACGGTCCGTACGCCCGTCGCCGCCGCCCTCGACCTCGGCACCGGCTCCGGCATCCAGGCCCTGCACGCCGCCCAGCACGCCACGCTGGTGACCGCGACCGATCTGAACCCCCGCGCCCTGGACTTCACCCGCCTCACGCTCGCCCTGTCCGGCGCCCGCGGGGCCGAGCTGCTGGCGGGCTCCCTCTTCGAGCCGGTCGACGGCGACACGTACGACCTGATCGTGTCGAACCCGCCGTTCGTCATCTCTCCCCTTGCCTCCGGCAAGGAGGAGTCCGGCGCCCGGCTGACCTACCGGGACGGCGGGATGAGCGGCGACGACCTGTGCCGCACGCTCGTCCAGCAGGCCGGGGAGCGGCTCAACGACGGGGGATACGCCCAGTTCCTCGCCAACTGGCAGCACGTCGAGGGCGAGCAGTGGCAGGAGCGGCTGCGCTCCTGGGTGCCGCGGGGCTGCGACGCCTGGATCGTGCAGCGCGAGGTGCAGGACATCACGCAGTACGCCGAGCTGTGGCTGCGCGACAGCGGCGATCACCGTGAGGACCAGCAGGCGTACGCCGAGCGGTACGAGGCGTGGCTGGACGAGTTCGAGGCGAGCGGGACCAAGGCGGTCGGCTTCGGCTGGATCACCCTGCGCAAGAACGCCGCGGTCACCGAAGGCCGGATCGAGCCGTCGATCGTCGTCGAGGAATGGACGCACCCCGTCGAGCAGCCGCTCGGCGACACCGTCCTGGCGCACTTCGAGCGCCAGGACTTCCTGCGGACCCACGACGACGCGGCGCTCCTCGCCGCGCACTTCCGCCTCGCGTCCGAGGTGACGCAGGAACAGGTGGGCCTGCCCGGCGCCGAGGACCCCGAGCATGTGGTCCTCCGGCAGAACCGCGGGATGCGCCGCGCCACGCGCGTGGACCACGTCGGCGCGGGCTTCGCGGGCGTCTGCGACGGGACGCTCAGCGCCGGGCGGATCCTGGACGCCATCGGTCAGTTGACGGGCGAGGACCCGGTGGTGCTGCGGGACCGTACACCGCAGGCCATCCGGCTGCTTGTGGAGGAAGGCTTCCTCGAGCCGGTGGACGGGGGTGGCGGCCAGCCGCGTTGACACCCCTTTCCCTTCCGCTTGTGCGTGCCGAAGGCTGGTCGAGGCCGCCGGTGACATCTCGTACCGGGCACCGGCCAACGGGACGACATCGCCTGTGGTGATCGGAACACCGCTGGTGATGCCCCTGTTTCGGGTGTCGGCTCCGTCTTCCCGGGAAGGGAACCCGGCGTCGCCGACCAGCGTTTCGCCCTCGCGGGTAACGCCGTTCCCGCAGCTTCCGCTCTGCCCGCGACAGGGCCCGTGCCATGGCCCTGACCCCGCGTACGACCCGTCCACAACCGGCCAACTTCGGCCGGTACCGCCGCCCGGCGGGGGCGCCGCGTGGGTGAACCGTGCTCGGGTCGCCCGCGTCGTTCACCCGGAATTCGCACCCACGACGCCGGGAGGTGCCAGCCTCTGCCTCCAGGGCGCCGGGGGAGCAGAGCCCGGGCGCACCACCGACCAGCGACGGAACGGGGCACGGGCATGGAGAGTGGGCCGGCCATTTTCGCCGGGACGGCGTTCGCGCTGTTCGGAGCGGGGCTGCTGCTGTGGACAGGGGTGCGGATGGCGCACCGCCAGCCCGTCGCGTACGGAGTGGGCCCCGCCGCCGCCGCGACCCTCACGACGATCTTCGGCGCTGTCTTCCTCGTCCTCGGGGTGTGGTGCTTCGGCCGCCTCTGACCGGGGGCCGGCCGGGCCGGCGTGAGCGGCGCCGCACCACCCTGGTGGGAGTCCGGGCGGCAGGAATGCCAGGACTCGGGTTACCGTTCGAGTGGCCGTTGCGGGCTTTTGCCGTTTGACACGGGGGCGGGTTGTACCGTCACACTCCGCAGCGACAGCAGCGTAAGCGGCGTCACCGCAGCAGCGCGCAGTCCTCTGTACTGCGCCGACTGCACCTCGGCGTCGACTGCGCCGTAGGTGCCACCGAGCGTCGACCGGAGAGAAGAGCGAAGTTGTCCCCGACCAGCGAGACCGCACACGGCGGCCGCCGACTCGTCATCGTCGAGTCGCCTGCCAAGGCGAAGACGATCAAGGGCTACCTCGGCCCCGGCTATGTCGTCGAGGCGAGCGTCGGGCACATCCGTGACCTCCCCAACGGCGCCGCCGAGGTCCCCGAGAAGTACACCGGCGAGGTCCGGCGCCTCGGCGTGGACGTCGAACATGACTTCCAGCCCATCTATGTCGTCAACGCCGACAAGAAGGCGCAGGTCAGGAAGCTGAAGGAGCAGCTCGCCGAGTCCGACGAGCTCTACCTCGCCACCGATGAGGACCGCGAGGGCGAAGCCATCGCGTGGCACCTCCTCGAGGTCCTGAAGCCCAAGGTCCCCGTCCACCGCATGGTCTTCCACGAGATCACCAAGGACGCGATCCGGGACGCCGTCGCCAACCCGCGCGAACTGAACAAGCGCATGGTCGACGCCCAGGAGACCCGCCGTATCCTCGACCGCCTCTACGGCTACGAGGTCTCGCCGGTCCTGTGGAAGAAGGTCATGCCGCGGCTGTCGGCGGGCCGTGTGCAGTCCGTGGCCACGCGTCTGGTCGTCGAGCGTGAGCGCGAGCGCATGGCGTTCCGCTCGGCCGAGTACTGGGACCTGACCGGCACGTTCTCCACCGGCCGCGCCGGTGACGCCTCCGACCCGTCGTCGCTGGTCGCCCGCCTGGCCACGGTCGACGGCCGGCGTGTCGCGCAGGGCCGTGACTTCGGCCCCGACGGCCGGCTCAAGAGCGATGTCCTGCACCTCGACGAGGCCAACGCGCGCGCTCTTGCCGCCGCCCTCGCCGAAACCTCCTTCTCGGTGCGCTCGGTCGAGTCCAAGCCGTACCGCCGCTCTCCGTACGCCCCCTTCCGTACGACGACGCTGCAGCAGGAGGCCTCGCGCAAGCTGGGCTTCGGTGCGAAGGCGACCATGCAGGTGGCGCAGAAGCTGTACGAGAACGGCTTCATCACCTATATGCGTACGGACTCCACGACCCTCTCCGACACCGCCATCGCGGCGGCAAGGGCCCAGGTCACGCAGTTGTACGGCGCTGACTACCTGCCCGAGAAGCCGCGCACGTACGCCGGGAAGGTCAAGAACGCGCAGGAGGCGCACGAGGCGATCCGTCCGTCGGGTGATCGTTTCCGCACGCCCGCGGAGACCGGTCTGACCGGCGACCAGTTCAAGCTCTACGAGCTGATCTGGAAGCGGACCGTCGCCTCCCAGATGAAGGACGCGGTCGGCAACTCCGTGACCGTGAAGATCGGCGGCCGGGCGAGCGACGGCCGGGACGCCGAATTCACCGCGTCCGGCAAGACGATCACGTTCCACGGCTTCATGAAGGCGTACGTCGAAGGCGCCGACGACCCGAACGCCGAGCTGGACGACCGCGAGCGGCGCCTGCCGCAGGTCGCCCAGGGCGACGCGCTGACCGCCGAGGAGATCACGGCGGACGGCCACGCCACCAAGCCGCCGGCCCGCTACACCGAGGCCTCGCTGGTCAAGGAGCTGGAAGAGCGCGAGATCGGCCGCCCGTCGACGTACGCGTCGATCATCGGCACGATCCTCGACCGCGGCTACGTCTTCAAGAAGGGCACGGCGCTCGTGCCGTCGTTCCTCTCCTTCGCCGTGGTCAACCTGCTGGAGAAGCACTTCGGCCGGCTCGTCGACTACGACTTCACGGCCAAGATGGAGGACGACCTCGACCGCATCGCGCGCGGTGAGGCCCAGGCCGTGCCGTGGCTGAAGCGTTTCTACTTCGGCGAGGGCGACGCGGCGGGCGCCGCCTCGGAGGCGGGCAACGGCGACGGCGACCACCTCGGCGGCCTGAAGGAGCTGGTCACGGACCTCGGCGCGATCGACGCGCGGGAGATCTCCTCCTTCCCCGTGGGCAACGGGATCATGCTGCGCGTCGGCCGCTACGGCCCGTACGTGGAGCGCGGTGAGAAGGAGCAGGAAGGCCACCAGCGCGCCGACGTCCCCGAGGACCTCGCGCCGGACGAGCTGACCGTCGAGCTGGCCGAGGAGCTGCTGGCCAAGCCGAGCGGCGACTTCGAGCTCGGTACGGACCCGGTCAGCGGCAACCAGATCGTCGCGAAGGACGGCCGCTACGGCCCGTACGTCACCGAGATCCTGCCCGAGGGCACGCCGAAGACGGGCAAGAACGCGGTGAAGCCGCGGACGGCCTCCCTCTTCAAGTCCATGAGCCTCGACACCGTGACGCTCGAGGACGCCCTGAAGCTGATGTCGCTGCCGCGGGTGGTCGGCGTCGACGCCGAAGGCGTGGAGATCACGGCGCAGAACGGCCGCTACGGCCCGTACCTGAAGAAGGGCACCGACTCGCGGTCGCTGACCGACGAGGAACAGCTCTTCACCATCACGCTCGACGAGGCGCTGGCGATCTACGCCCAGCCGAAGCAGCGGGGCCGCGCCGCCGCGAAGCCGCCGCTGAAGGAGCTGGGCACGGACCCGGTCAGCGAGAAGCCGGTGGTCGTGAAGGACGGCCGCTTCGGCCCGTACGTCACCGACGGCGAGACGAACGCGACCCTGCGGACCGGCGACAGCGTCGAGACGATCACGCCGGAGCGCGGCTACGAGCTGCTCGCGGAGAAGCGGGCCAAGGCGCCGGCGAAGAAGACCGCGAAGAAGGCCCCGGCCAAGAAGGCACCCGCCAAGAAGACCACGGCGGCGGCCAAGAAGACGGCCGCGAAGAAGACGACGGCGGCCGCCAAGAAGACCGCCGCGAAGAAGACGACGGCCACCAAGGCCACGGCCGCGAAGAAGACGGCGACCAAGGCCACGGCGACGAAGTCCGCTTCGGCCGAGGAGTAGCCAAGGGGAAGTTCGTGACCACCCCGTCCCCACTGGGGGCGGGGTGGTCTGCTTCCGGGAACTGCTTCCGCGGACCGGCGCGCACGCCGGGCGCGGGCGTTTGTTCGGGTGCGGACTCCGGGGACCCGGGCGCTCCGGATAGGCTGGGCGGATGACGCGAGCCGAGCAGCCAACGGTCGTGAGCGACACCTCAGACTCCGACGCCGCACTAGCCGCAGACTCACGGGAACGCGCCGTACGAGCCCTGCTGCGCCATCAGCCGCTCAAGCGGCTGTGGAGCGCACACCTCGTCGGCGGTATCGGCGACGCCCTCGCCGTGCTGGTCCTGGTGCTGCTGGCGCTGCAGGCGGCCGTCTCCGAGGGGGCGTTCGGCGGCGGATACAGAGGCGCGGCCTTCGCCGTCGCCGCGGTGTTCGGTGCGCGGATTCTGGCCACGCTGCTCTTCGGAGCCGTACTCCTCGGGCCCCTCACCACGCTCACCGCGCCGTCCGGCCCGCTGGACCGCCGCTGGACCATGATCGGCGCGGACGGCGTACGGGTCGGACTGCTGGTGGTCGCCCCGCTGTGGATCGACTGGACCCCTGACAACGCGGTCTGGTTCCTGCTCGGCACCGTGTTCCTGGCCGGGGCCGCCGAGCGGTTCTGGACCGTGGCCAGGGAGAGCGCCGCGCCCGCGCTGCTGCCCGCTCCCCCGCTCGAAGGCGCCGCCGTGCGCCCCCTGCCGGACCACCTTGGCGCCCTGCGCCGCCTGTCCCTGCGTACGTCCTTCCTGGCCATCCCCGCCGCTGCCGCGACCCTCCTGATCGCCACGCTGATCGGCAACCTCATCGGCTCGGGCGTCGAGTGGTTCACGCAGCACCAGGCGGCCATCGGGGCCTATGCCGCGGCCGGTCTGTTCGCCGCGTCCGTCTCCGTCCTGTACTTCATCGAGCTGCCCGGTGGGCAGACCCCGAGGCCCCGCTCCCCGCTGGAGGGGCTGCGCCGGCCGTCGGCCGGAAACGGCCTCGACAAGGGCCGTACGGGCGCCCTCCCGCTGCTCGTCCTCGCCTGCGCCACCGTCGCCGGAGCGATCGCCTGCGCCGCCGCCGTCGCCGTGCTGCACGCCGCCGACCTCGGTGGCGGACCGGTCACGTTCGCGCTGCTGATCCTCGCGCTGACCGGCGGCACCGCCCTCGGCATCCGTACCGCCGGATCCGTCCTGACCGTCCTGTCCCGGCGCCGGCTCCTCGCGCTGGCCCTCGCCCTCACCGGCGTCGCGCTGCTCGCCATGGGCCTGGTCCCGGACACGGCGACCGTGCTGTTCATCGCGCTGCTGGCCGGTTACGCCGCCGGGGTCGCCGCGAACACCGGCCACACGCTCATCGACCAGGAGACCGAGGAGTACCGCCGGCCCCGGCTCACCGAGCACCTCCAGGCCGTCGTCCGGGTCGCCGTCGCGCTCGGCGTCCTCGCCGCGCCGCTGCTCGCCGCCGCGATCGGCCCGCACCGCCTCGCCAACGGCGACTTCGTCTTCGCACACGGCGGCGCAGCCTTCACCCTGATGCTGGTCGGCGCCCTGCTGCTGCCGGTCGCCGCGCTGGTGCTCGCCAAGACCGACGACCGCTCGGGCGTACCACTGCGCCGCGATCTGCGCGATGCGCTGCGCGGCGGTGACCCGGCGCAGGCGCCGGCCGCGACCGGTTTCTTCATCGCTCTGGAGGGCGGCGACGGGGCCGGCAAGTCCACCCAGGTCGAGGCGCTCGCCGAGTGGATCCGCGCCAAGGGCCACGAGGTCGTCGTCACCCGCGAGCCGGGCGCAACGCCGATCGGCAAGCGGCTGCGCTCGATCCTCCTGGACGTCTCCAGCGCCGGGCTCTCGCACCGCGCGGAGGCGCTGCTGTACGCCGCCGACCGCGCCGAGCACGTCGATTCGCTGGTCCGGCCCGCCCTGGAGCGGGGCGCGATCGTGATCTCCGACCGGTACATCGACTCGTCGGTGGCCTACCAGGGCGCGGGCCGTGACCTGTCCCCGACGGAGATCGCCCGGATCTCGCGGTGGGCCACGGACGGGCTCGTACCGCATCTGACGGTGCTCCTCGACGTCTCGCCGGAGACCGCGCGGGAGCGGTTCACGGAGGCGCCGGACCGGCTGGAGTCCGAGCCGCCGGAGTTCCACGCGCGCGTGCGGTCCGGTTTCCTCGCCCTCGCCGCGGCCGACCCGAGCCGCTACCTGGTCGTCGACGCCGGCCAGGAGCCGGAGGCCGTCACCACCGTCGTACGCCACCGGCTCGACCAGATGCTGCCCTTGTCCGAGGCCGAGGTGAAGGCTCAGGAGGAGGCGCGGAAGGCCGCCGAGGAGGAGGCCCGCCGCAAGGCCGAGGAAGAGGCCGCACGGAAGGCCGAGGAGGAGCGCCTGGAGCGGGAGCGCCAGGAGCAGCTCGCCAAGCTCCGTGCCGAAGAAGAGGAGCGCAAGCGCCGCGAGGAGGAAGAGGCGCGCCAGCGCGAGGCCGAGCGGCAGGCGGAGGAGGCCCGGCAGCGGGCGGAGGAGGCCCGCAAGGCCGCCGAGGAGGAGCGCCGCCGGCGCGAGGCCGAGGAGAAGGCCCGCCGGGAGGAGCAGGAGCGGCTGCGCAAGCAGGCCGAGGAGGAGGCCCGGCTGCGGGCCGAGGCCGAGGAGCGCCGCCGCGAGAAGCAGCGCAAGGCGGAGGAGGCCCTGCTCAAGGCCGAGGAGGCGCGGCGCCTGGCCGAGGCGGCTGCCGCGGCGAAGGCCGCCGAGGAGGCCGCCGCCGCTGCGGCGGTGGCCGCCGCGACACAGGCGGCGGTTCCGGAGGTGTCCCCGAACGAGGTCACCGTCCCGACCCCGATCCCACAGCCGGACGCCCGGCCCGAGGGCGACGGCCGGGGCGGGCGGGACGCCACCCGGGGCGCGGCGCGGGACGAGAAGCGGTTCGTGAAGCCCGACGACGTCACGCAGACCATCCCGACGCCGGTCGTGCCGGAGGAGCGCGCCGAGGCCGCCGAGCCCGCCGACGCGGCCGAGACGGCCGTCCTGCCGCCGGTTCGCGACCCGCGGGCCGCCGACGAGACGGCGGTGCTGCCGCCCGTACGGGACACGCGCGCGGTGGACGAGACGGCGGTGCTGCCGCCCGTACGGGACACGCGCGCGGTGGACGAGACGGCCGCGCTGCCGCCCGTACGCGACCCGCGGGCCGCCGACGAGACCGCGGTGCTGCCGCCGGTACGCCAGGACGACCCGGCCGACCGGGTTCCGCCGGGCATCTTCCGGGACGAGGCGCCGGCCGCGCCCGGGCCCAACGACCGGACGGCCGAGCTGCCCCAGATGGACGAGGAGGGCCGCCCGCGGCGCCGTTCGGACTGGGCGGAGGAGACCCCGCTGGACGACCTCCCGTCGCTCGCGGACGAACTGCTCGGGCCGCATGCCGACGACGAGGACGACCACCGCCGCCGTCGGCGGGGCTGAGGCCGCGGCCCGAGGGGGGTGGAGCGCCTGCTCCACCCCCTCGGCGCGTCCGGGACTGTCAGTGGGGTGCCCCACAATGGAGCCCGTACGTCGGACCCGTGGCAGGACGGGACCGGACCGCGCACCTGAGGAGGGTGGACATGGCCGTATGGGACGACCTGGTGGGCCAGGAGCGGGTGCACGAGCAGCTCGCCGCCGCCGCCCGGGACGCCGACACCCTCGTCACCTCCCACGCCGCGGGCGAGGCGCCGCCCGACGCGTCCAAGATGACCCACGCCTGGCTGTTCACCGGCCCGCCGGGCTCCGGTCGGGCGACCGCCGCGCGGGCGTTCGCCGCCGCCCTGCAGTGCGTCAGCCCGGACCGCGCCCTGGGCGGGGAGCCCGGCTGCGGCTTCTGCGACGGCTGCCACACCAGCCTCGTGGGGACGCACGCCGACGTGGAGGTCGTCCGCACCGACCTGCTGTCCATCGGTGTGAAGGAGACCCGGGACCTCGTGCGCCGTGCCCAGCTGTCGCCCGCGGGCGGCCGCTGGCAGGTCATCGTCCTGGAGGACGCCGACCGCCTGACCGAAGGCGCCGGAAACGTGCTCCTGAAGGCCGTCGAGGAGCCCGCGCCCCGCACGGTGTGGCTGCTGTGCTCCCCGTCGCTTGAGGACGTGCTTCCCACGATCCGCTCCCGCTGCCGCCACCTCACTCTGCGCACGCCGTCGGTCGACGCCGTAGCCGACGTGCTCGTACGACGCGACGGCATCGACCCGCAGGCCGCCGCGGCCGCCGCCCGAGCCACTCAGGGCCACATCGACCACGCCCGCCGCCTCGCCACCGACGAGCGGGCCCGCGCCCGCCGGGCCACGGTCCTCAAGGTGCCGCTGCGCATCGACGACGTCGGCGGCTGCCTCAAGGCCGCCCAGGAGCTGATCGACGCGGCGGGCGAGGACGCCAAGCAGGTCGCCGAGGAGATCGACGTCAAGGAGACCGAGGAGCTGAAGACCGCTCTCGGCGCCGCCCAGGGCGGTCGCATGCCCCGCGGCACGGCGGGTGCGATGAAGGAGCTGGAGGAGCGCCAGAAGCGCCGCAAGACCCGCACACAGCGCGACAGCCTCGACCTCGCGCTCAGCGACCTCACCGGCTTCTACCGCGATGTGCTCGCCCTACAGCTGAACGCCCGGACACAGATCGCCAACGAGGATGTACGGGACTCCCTCGACCGGGTCGCCCACAGCTCGACGCCCGAGCGGACCCTGCGCCGGATAGAGGCCGTCCTCGCCTGCCGCGAGGCCCTGGACAAGAACGTGGCGCCGCTGCTGGCGGTGGAGGCGATGACGATGGCGCTGCGCGCGGGCTGAGCCGCCGCGGGCCCGCCGAATGTGGCCTGGCTCCGGTCCGCTCCGTCACTCGTACCGGGCAGATGGCGGCGGGGAGAGTCGCCGGGGGTCGTCCCCTGGCTACTGTCCGGATATGCCCTTCCGCCGTTCGCTCCCTGCCCGACCCGGACTTCTCCTTCCTCGCACCCTTCGGCGCGCCGCCGCTCTGGCGGCGGCCGCCGGGCTGCTGATCGCGACCGGCTGTACGGGCGGCGGTGGGGGCGGCGGTGGAGGCACCTCTTCCACATCGCCGACCGCGCGGCCCGTCGGGGACCTCTCGGCGTACTACGGGCAGAAGCTCGGCTGGCGGGAGTGCGGTGTCCCCGGCTTCGACTGCGCGACCCTGCGGGCGCCGCTCGACTACGCCCGGCCGGACCGCGGCGAGGTGAAGCTGGCCGTGGCCCGGGCCAAGGCGACCGGCCCGGGCGAGCGGATCGGATCGCTGCTGGTCAACCCGGGCGGGCCGGGCGGCTCGGCCGTCCAGTACCTCCAGGCGTACGCCGGGCTCGCCTACCCCGCGCCCGTCCGCGCCCGCTACGACCTGGTCGCCGTCGACCCGCGCGGAGTCGCCCGCAGCGAGCCGGTCAAGTGCCTCGACGGGCCGCGGATGGACGCGTACACGCAGGTGGACCAGACCCCCGACGACGCGCGGGAGAGGAGCTTGCTGGCGGCGGCGTTCAAGGAGTTCGCGGCGGGCTGCGCGCGCCGCTCAGGATCGGTCCTGCCGCATGTCTCCACCGTCGAGGCGGCCCGGGACATGGACATCCTGCGCGCGGTGCTCGGCGACGAGAAGCTGTCGTACGTCGGGGCCTCGTACGGCACGTTCCTCGGCGCGACCTACGCGGAGCTGTTCCCGTCGAGGGCCGGGCGCCTGGTCCTCGACGGGGCGATGGACCCCTCCCTGCCGGCCGTCGAGCTGAACCGCGACCAGACGGCGGGCTTCGAGACCGCCTTCCGCTCCTTCGCCGAGGACTGCCTGCTCCGGCCGGACTGCCCGCTCGGGACCGAATCGGTCGCGGCGGTCTCCCGCCGGCTGAAGGCGTTCTTCGCCGAGCTGGACGCCCGGCCGGTGCCGGCCGGCGAGGGCCGCGAGCTGGGCGAGTCGCTCGCCACGACCGGGGTGATCGCCGCGATGTACGACAAGGCGGCGTGGCCGGAGCTGCGTGAGGCGCTGACGGATGCGATGGGCGGCGACGGGTCGGGGCTGCTGGCTCTCGCCGACGCGTACTACGAGCGCCAGGGCGACGGCTCGTACTCGAACCTGATATTCGCCAACGCCGCCGTGAACTGCCTGGACCTGCCGCCCTCCTTCGCCGGCCCGGACGCGGTCAGCCGCGCGGTCCCCTCCTTCGTGAAGGCCTCCCCGACCTTCGGCGAGGGGCTCGCCTGGGCGGCGCTGAACTGCACGTACTGGCCGGAGAAGGCCACCGGCGCCCCGCACCGCATCGCGGCGAAGGGCGCGGGCCCGATCGTGGTGCTGGGCACGACGAGGGACCCGGCGACGCCGTACAAGTGGGCCGTCGCCCTCGCCGGGCAGCTCGCCTCGGGGCGGCTGCTGACGTACGAGGGCGACGGGCACACGGCGTACGGGCGGGGCAGCGACTGCGTGGACACGGCGGTCAACCGCTATCTGCTGGAGGGTGCGGTGCCGCCGGAGGGTATGCGCTGCGCCCCGAGCGGCGACCAGTGACGCATTCCGGCAGGTGTGTCCGGAAATGTTCGGTCATACGCGTGGGGAGTCGGGAGGGGGCGCCGCCGGGGTGTGCGAGGCACCCGTTTTCACTGTGTAGACTTGGCGTCGCTGCTGCACCCGCCATGGGTACGGACGGCGTGCCGCCTTAGCTCAGTTGGCCAGAGCAACGCACTCGTAATGCGTAGGTCTCGGGTTCGAATCCCGAAGGCGGCTCTCTGGAAGCCTCAGGTATCACATCTTGTGACCTGGGGCTTTTCTCGTGTTCGATGCCTTGACCTCTCGGTCGGCCATGACGGGAGTGGCCTGCGGGGAGAGGCCGGGCGAGCGGCTCGGCGTTCCTTGCGGCAGGGAAAGATCGCAGATGGTCGCAGGAGCGCAAGGTAAAGATCTTGAGTATCAAAATGTTACACTAATCAAGTGCGCTACTTCATTCAATTTCCAGCCGGCACCGGCGAGTTGGTGACCGACGCTCTTTCGCGTTCCGTCGAGAATTTCAGAATGCACTACAAGGACGATAGTGCAATGATTTTCGAATCGACATCCGGTGCGGAGGAAGTGGCGGCGATCCCCTGCACCAAGAATGCTTTCATTGTCGTCTCGGCAACGGCGAGGGGCGATATTGATCAAGGCGCACGCCAGCTCTCCCGCATCCTGGAGAAGGCGTCATTCCCGTCGCTTCTGGATCGCTCCAGCGGATTTCGCATCATGGCGCACATCGATGGCGAGCTCTCCTCGATCGACCCGAAGGTGAAGCGGGATCTCGAGAGGGCGGTGAGCATCGGCACGGGTGCCCGCGTAGAGCCCCGGGGCATGTGCCGGGAGTACTGGCTGATCGGCCGCCTCGACCTGCGTGAACTGCTGTTCTGCGTACGTCTCCCCAAGGCGGCCCGGCCCAGGAAGGCCCGCGGGGCGATCTCCTACGAGCTGTCGTCCATGTTCGTCCTGGCCTCTCGCCCCGGCCCCGAGGACGTGTACCTCGATCCCTTCGCGGGAAGTGGGTCATTCATCCAGTCCCGGCTGGAGACTCCCGCGCGGGAGATCATCTACTCCGACCTGGACCTGAACAACCACCGGGCGAATCTTCCGGATGAGCTGATCAGCGACAAGCGGGTACGTCTCCTGTCCGAGGACGCCCTTACGCTTCCCGGGATCCCCGACGGGACGGTGGACGTCATTGTCACGGACCCCCCGTGGGGGGAGCACGAAGAAATCTCCATGCCTTACGAGGACTTCGCGCACGCAGTAGCCGCATCCTTCGACCGGGTCCTCAATCCGACGACCGGACGATTTGTGCTGCTGAGCGCGCGGCGTAGCGCCGGTTTCTTCCGCCAGAGCCTGGAGGACTTCTCGTTCACCCTGGATTCCGCGCATGAGATCCTTGTGAACGGCCATCCCGCCACGGTGCTCATCGGTGGGCGGGACAGTGACAAGCCCGGGGAAAGCAAGCCTGCCCGCCGACGGGCGTCCCACTCTCCGCAGAAGCCGTTGCTGGTGGGTCTGGGGACCTATCGCCGGACCATCGACCGGTTCTCTCGGTAGTTCCATCCAAGCCGAAGGCCGCTGTTAACCCCGGATCGGCTCAACCGTTCCGGGACATTGCGGTGACCACACAGGACCCGTCTGCTCCGGCGGACAATTTATAACTCTCATCCCCCCGGCCTGTGCGCAGGCGGGCGACGTTCGCCTTCGCCATATCCAGCAGCGTGTGCTCGAAGAGAATGCGTCCGGGGCTGTATTCGGCGGCGTCGGGATCGTAGCTCCGCATGTAGAGCAGCGGGTCGTGGGCCGGCCCAAGCAGCAGGTCCTCCGCGACGACGTGCCCGTTCACCTTCATGACATGCAGTCTCGCATTGCCCCGTGTCGCCATCCTGTGCGTCATCTCCCCGAAGAATCTGGGAAAGGACCGGGAGCGCTCGATGGGCGGTAGTTCCTGAATGCGCCCGCGCGTCGCCCAGGAGCGCCACCGGCGCTCGATGAACGACATTCCCTCGGCAGCACTCAGCCGGCCGCCGTCAACCACATCGAATGTGATCTGCCCCGTGCGGGCAAAACGGGCCAGTCGTTTGGTGTGGCGTCGGGAATCGACGGACAGATCTGAGAACTTGATCACGGGAGCAGGCTCCGGTTCCAGTGACCAATTCTCCGCATCGCATGACAAGGCCCGTGCCAGGCTGCTGTCCGGGAGGACGCAGTCCAACTGTACGGTCGCGCCACTTATGATCTCGTTCCGCAAAAGTTGTACGAGATCCTTCGCCATCGCGTCGACGTCCGCGTGGGGCGAACCGACAACCTCGTGCTCGTCGACCAGCGGGGCACCTGCGGCCAGCAATCTACGGCCTGATTCTCCTTGCGACTCGGTCAGCGCGATCGCGACCCAACCCGACGGGCTCCCAGACATCACGACCACGGGTGATCCGAGTTCGGGGAGAAACTCCCAGGAGGAGAGGATCCAGTCGGCGGAGACGAATTCTGTCGGCGTGGACACAGGCCAACTGCTCTGCACGAACTCAACGGCCGAGCGCCCTCGAAGCACAGGTCCTCGTGCTGATGGAACAGCACGAGTAGGATTCGACCCTTCCTTCACAACCACACTTATTCACCCCGCCGGAAAGAACAATTCAAGCACCTTTTCCGCTCAAGATGCTCTTATTGCGCAGCGGGAGTCAATTAGTCCAGTTATATGCGCTTGATCGACTGGTGGGCTAGCCTTCTCCGCAGAGCTTTTGAAGATTCACCCAAGAATGCCAGCGGAGAGGTAACTGATGGAACTCTTTGAGGTTGTTGACCAAAAGCTGGTGGACGTTCCCCCGGTAGGCGGGGACGTAACTCAGGAGGCGCTGGACAGGAAGTGGATCACGCAGTTCGGCGTCGGTCAGTACGTGTACGGGACAGAATGGACGCACCTGCTGCGCCGGCTGCAGAGCCTGCTGCTCGAGCGCGCTGTCGGCATGGGGTTCGGTGAGCAGACCTTCCCGCGCATGATCCCGGCGCAGGCTCTCGACGACTTCAAATTGACGCAGTTCAAGCCGGGTCTGCTGTGGACTGTGGACGGCGGCGAGCGCGTGCTCGACCCGGTGCAGTGCCTGCCCTTCTACCACTCGCTGCGCGAGGGCTCGGTCGACGTCGCGGACCTTCCGCTCAAGGTCGTGGAGACCATGGGCGGCTGGACCTGGAGGAAGGAGCGGGAGGAGGAACTGGACGGTGTCTTCCGCGCCAACGAGTTCCTGCGGTTCGAGCACGTGTGGCTCGGCACCCCCGAGGTGGTGACGGAAACCCGAGGCCAGGTCCTGGCCAGTGTCACCGCTCTTCTCTCGGAGCTCGGCCTCTCGGTCCAGACGGTCGTCGGCGAGGGCTGCATGCCGATTCCCGAAGTCACCCAGCGCACGCTGGACGCGAAGGTCGCGAGTGAGGTTCCGGTGATCGACATCGAGCTGCGGGTGCGCGCCGCCAAGTCGGATGACGAGCTGACCAAGGCGGACTTCGACGAGATCGCCGGCTGCACCATCGAGGGGAGCCACCACCTCGAGTCGTTCGGGATCACCAGCAGCACCGGCGAGGAGATCTGGAGCGGTTGCTGTGGAGTCGGCCTCAACCGACTCGTCATCGGGTTCCTCTTCCAGCACGGATTCGAGCCCAAGAACTGGCCGGCGCTCATCACGAAGGGCACGTCCCTCGTGTAGTGGAACCAGGGTCACGACCGCGGTGGGATGGACGGCCTCTCTGCAGCGCTGTCCATCCTGCCTTCCGCCTGCCCAGGGTCGCCTTTGTGGGGCCCTGGGCAGGCGTTCGTATGTGGGCAGGCCGTGGCGGCGACGCAGAAGGCCCGTTCCTCGGGCAGGACGAGGAACGGGCCTTTCGCGGTCGGGGCTCTATCGGGAGCGACGCACCAGGTAGGGACCGATCGCCAGGGCGTCGGCATCGGTGCCCAGGAAGGTCTCCACCGACTCCTCCGGCCGGTTCACCAGCGGCATACCGGCGGTGTTGAAGGATGTGTTCACCAGGACCGGTATGCCCGTTTCCCGCCCGAACGCTTCGAGTAGGGCCGCGTACAGGGGGTTCGCCTCACGGGTGACCGCCTGGGGGCGGGCGGAGCCGTCGATGTGGACAGCCGCGGGTATGAGCGGCCGTACCTCGGGGCGCACCTGGGCGGCCATGATCATGAAGGGGTTCGGCGTGCCGTCGAAGTACGTTCCGTAGCTCTCGGCGAGGACGCTCGGCGCCAGGGGACGCCACATCTCCCGCTTCTTGATCGTGTTCAGCCGCACCAGTGTGGAGCGGTGCCGTGGGTCGCCGAGCAGGCTGCGGCCGCCGAGTGCGCGGGGTCCGGCCTCTGCCCTGCCCTGGTGCCAGGCGACGACACCGCCCTGGGCGATGAGCGACGCGACCTGTTCCACGAGGGCGTCCGGCTCAAGGCGTTCCGCTTCCAGGCCCCGCTCGTTGAGAGCGGTGAGGATCTCGTCCTCCCCGTATTCCGGGCCCCAGAGCGCGTGGTCCATGACACCGGGGCGGAAGGCATCGGGGGCGACCTCGCGTGCCGCCTCGTAGGCAGCTCCCAGACCGCAGCCCGCGTCGTGCGCCATGGGCTGGACGTACACGTTCTTGAACGGCCCCTCCTTGGCGATGCGTCCGTTCGCGGTGCAGTTGAGGGCTACACCGCCGGCCAGGCAGAGGTTGTCGGAGCCGGTGCGCTCCTTCAGGTCGCGCAACAGCCCGAGGATGGTTTCCTCCAGGGCCGTCTGTACGGAGGCCGCGAAGTCGGTGTACGCGAAGATGTCGTCCTGGAGGCCCACGGTGTAGGGGAAGGCCTGATCCGTCAGGTGGGCCAGCAGCTGCTGGGTGCGCTCCGGCGGCAGGGCCCGCCCGGTCGTGGTGGCCGGCGGGACTCCCTTCCACCGCGGCCCGTCCGGGGTGTGGCTCAGACCGACGTCGTAGAGGGGCTTTCCGTACGACGCCAGCCCCATGAGCTTTCCGGCGTTGCCGTCCTTCGTGTAAAGCCCCACGTATTGGGTGGCGATTCGGTAGAACAGCCCGAGGGAGTGCTCGACCGGGTAGGACTCGAGTGTCTCTATGCCCTTGGGGGTGGCGTACGCCAGTGTGGTCGACGAATCCTCGCCGCGGTTGTCGATGACAAGTACCGCGGCTTCCTCGAAACCACTCGGCCAGTACGCACTGGCCGCGTGCGCCAGGTGGTGGCGCACGGGGATCACCGGAGGCAGAGAAGAGCCCCCGAAGACCTTCTCAGGGAAGAGACGCTCGGGATTGTCGAGATCCAGCTCGGTCTTGCGCTGCTCGGGGGTGAGGCCCAGCCACCCGGCGAGGACGTCGTGGTCGCTCCCGAGCCCTATCGCGGAAAGGTCCGAGATGCCGATGCCCGCGTGGTCCAGGCACCACTTCAGCGCCTCCACAGGGGGCTGATCGATCGCCCTCTTCCGGCGCGAGAAGCGTTCCTGCTCCACGGCCGCGAACAGTTCACCATTCCGCAGCAAAGCGGCGGACGAGTCGTGCGCGCCGTGGTTGAGGCCGGCGACCCACACGTCCTGCTCAGTCATATCTAGCCTTTCACGTTCGATGTGAGCGTTTCTTCCTGGTGATACGAGGCGTGCTCCTGCCCGTCCCACAGGAGCTCCCGTACGCCGTAGCACTTCATACGCCGCGCGGCGTGTGCCAGGAACTCCGCACGCCAGTCCCCGTCGGGCCACAGCATCCTGATCTGGGACGGGTACGCCGCGACGGCGGCCAGCTTCCGCTCCATGTGTGCGTTCCCGACAGGAACCGCGCTTCGCGGTGAGAGCGCCAGGACGGGTGTGTCACTGCCCAGGTGGTGCGGCAGCCCTTCCCAGAGCCGTAGGGGTGTGCCCGAGCGCCGACAGGCACGTTCGGTCGCCCGTCTGACCAGCCGGTGATCGATGTGTTCGCCGACGGCGGCCCCGGTCCAGACCTCGGTCGGGCGGCAGCTGCGGATCACCGCGGCCAGGCTGTCGGTGATGGCGTCGTCGAGACCTGGCTCCTCGGGGAGTTCGGGGGCGAACATCGAGCGCGGAGTGCGGCACAGCCAACCGTCCCCCTGACGTCGGTAGATCGCGTCGAGGTGATCCAGATGGATCACCTCACCGCCAAGGATCGCGGCAGCCGCACGGTCCTCCGCCCTCCTGAACACGACCGCGTCCGGCCCGAGGCCGCAGTCGTCGTGGAAGGCCGTCGCGACATCCGACAGCGTTCCGGTGGGGAGACCGGAGAAGACTGTGCAGACGGTGAAGGGACCCGCCGTGTCGGCATGCGCGGCGAGCGTTGCGCCCACCGCCATCACCGCGTCGTCCAAGTGCGCCGATACTGCCAGGACCGACGCTCTTCCGGGCCCGCTGGAGCCCGCCACTAAGCGAACTCGCTCATGGTCCGGGCGACCTTCTCGATCATGAAGTCGACCTGGGCGTCCTTGAGCTGCGGGTAGATGGGGAGATTGATCTGCTCCCGGAACCAGATGCGTTCGGCGACCGGGCACTCGCCCAGGCCGTGGCCACGCCGCCGCCATTCGGGGAGCAGGTGTACCGGGAAGTACCGGAGCTGGATGTGCACGCCCTGGTCGTCCAGCCGCTTGATGAAGGCGTCGCGATCGATCCCGGTGTCCGGATCCAGGAAACAGGTGTAGAGGTGATGGGAGCTCTCGATCCCGGCCGCCCGGGTCTGTGTACGGATTCCCGGGATTTCCTGAAGGCCCGCGTCCAGGCGCTCTGCGATCGACCGGCGGCGTGCCACGAAGTCGTCGAGCTTGCGTAGCTGGACCCGGCCCACCGCGGCAGCGGGTTCGCTGAGCGTCGAATTCGTGCCCGGGTGCCGCAGCTCTACGCAGTCCTCTCCGAACGCGTTCTTGTCATGGCGCTCGATTCCGTCGTTGAGTGCCGTGAAGTCGCCAAGGGTGTGGGTCGGGCGTGGGCTGAAGCTGGCGTCGGGTTCGATGGACCGGATGCGATCGACCCGCTGGGCCCAATCCGGGCGGGAGAGCGTGAGCATGCCCCCTTCACCGAGTGTCGAAATGTTCTTGTACGACTGGAAGCTCCAGCACCCCAGCCCGAAGGTTCCGGGGGTCCTTCCGTAGTACCTGGTGCCCAGGGCGTGTGCGCAGTCCTCCACGATGGCCAGGTTGTGCTCGTCGGCTATCTTCACGATCGGGTCCATGTCGGCGGGCATCCCGCCGTGGTGGACCAGGAAGATCGCCTTCGTGCGCTCGTTGACGAGTCCGGCGAGCACGTCGGGGGATATGTTGAGGCTGTTGGGATCGACGTCGCAGAACCGGACCTTGACCGGCAGGCTCAGCAGCGGGGTGACGTTCGCCTGATAGGTCTGGGTCGCTGCGATGACCTCGTCACCGGGCTGCAGGTCGAGCAGATAGGTGGCCAGTTCGAGGGCGATGGTGGCATTGGTGAGGGAGAGCGCGTTCTCCGCTCCCGCGTAAGCCGCGAACTCCTGCTCAAAGGCATCCCGTTCGGGGCCGCAGGACAACTTGGCTCCCGAGGCGAGCAAGCGGCTGAGTGCATCCATCTCCTCCGGGCCGTATGTACTGCCGGTGGGGAGATACGGGACGGTGTAGCTCTTCATATGCATGTACTCCTCTGGGATTCAGCGGGTACTGGACCAGTGACTGACCAGGTCGGCCGCGGCATCGGACCAGCTGGGAAGCGCCTGCTGAACCTGTTGCAGCCGTGCGGTGCGTTGCGCGCGGAAGTCTTCGTCCTTGCAGAGCTGCACGACGGCTTCGGTGAACTCGTCGGGATCGTCCCTGACGACGACGGCCGAGTCCGCGTCCGCAGGCAGACCCTCCATGCTCAGGGACGTCGCGACGGTGAGGCAGCCGCCGCGTATGGCTTCGATCATCTTCACCTTGACTCCGCCACCTATGCGCAAGGGGCTGAGCATGATGTCCGTGGCCGACCAGACCTCGGAGAGGTCGTCGACCCAGCCGAGAGCCCGCACCCCGCGGGGCGATCCGTTCTCCCGCAGCGCTTCTTCCGATCCCGATCCCGCCAGGAGGAGTTCGGCGCCCGGGATGTAACTCTGGATACGCGGGAAAATGGTCCTCAGTAGCCAGCGAACCGCGTCCTGATTCGGCAGGTAGGCGAAGTTGGCCAAGAAGCAGAGCTTGGGAGAGACGTCCAGGAGGGCAGGAGTGCTCTGCGCCGGCGCGGTCCTCACGGGTACGTGATCGGCTCCGTTCATGCACCTCCGGACCCTGGCCTCGGGCACCTGCGCGGAAACGCGTCGCGTGTCTTCGTCGGACAAGGTCAGCACGCGGCTGGCGGTCCGCCAGACGTGTTCTTCCGACGCCCTCACCGCGGCGAGGTCGCTGAGCAGCTGGGAACTCTCCTGCTCCAGGCCCAGCCCCAGACGCTGCTGGATGAGGTGCGACTCGACGTTGTGTTCCACCACGACGCTGCGGGCGGTGAGTGATTCGGGCAGCAGATGGAACAGGTAGTGGCCTTCGACATGCACCACATCGAAGGGCGGGCCGTCGGCAACGGCCTGAGCCAGCGCTCGGCGAGCGGCCGCGGAATCACGCGTCGGGTAGTTCTGCCGCGCGCTCTCGTCGTCGAAGACTCGTACGGGGATGCCTCGCGCGTGCTGTGCGACCGCTGCCCGGTCCTCGTCGCCTTGGCGCGACACCGCCCATACGTGCAGATCGGCGAGGGCGGCCAGGCGGGGGACCAGTGCGGCGTCCCGCAGCCGCCCGCCACTTGTCACGGGCCAGGGGGCGTGGTGGGTGAGATAGAGGACCCTCAGGCGGGGTGTCTGTGATGGCATGCGGAATCACCCCTTGATGCCGGAGGGCTTGCTGCGCCCCTCGGCATCCAGGTGTCGTGCCAGCATCTTCCGGTAGAAGTCCTCGACCCGGGATCCCATCGCCTCGAGCCCGAATGTGCCCGTCGAGCGGAGGCGAGCCGGCTCGATGTAGGGGTCCGGAGCATCGAGGACCTTGATGAGGCCGGCAAGTGCGGCGCCCTCGTCGCCGGACGGAACGAGCACTCCCGCTTGTCCGGAGTCCAGGAGTTGCGGGATCCCGCCGACGGCCGTCGCGAGTACAGGAGTACCCGATGCCATCGCCTCGATGACGACGCGTGACGTCGTTTCCGTACGAGAGAGCAGGACGAAGGCGTCGACGGCTCCGTACACCGTCTCCACGTCGTGCATGAGTCCGGTGAAGGTGACGTGCTGGGCTATGCCCAACTCCTCTGACTGCGCCCTGAGATCACGGTCCATGGGGCCGCTGCCGACCACAAGGGCGTGGACGTCCCGCCCGGAGGCGCGGGCATGCGCCACCAGAGTCAGCACACGTTCGGGTGCCTTCTCCTCGGAAAGACGTCCGACGTAAGCGATCAGCTCTCCCGTGAGAGGAACGCCGTAGCGGTCGGACAGGGCTTGGCGTGCGTCCGGCGCCGGGACGCGGGGGAGTTCCCTGACGCCGTTGGGGATATAGGCGACTTCGCCACCAGGGCACCACTTGCGCATCCTCGGGACCAGGTTCTCGGCAGTGGCGATGATGCCGTCGGCCCGCCTGGAGCACAGGACGTCGAGAGCGGTCTTGCTCTTGTGCCAGAGAGTGTCTTCGACCACTCCGTGCTGGGTGAAGACCAAGGGCCGTCCGGAGAAGTCCGCGGAGTGCAAAAGGCGCGCGGCAGCCGCCCAGTAGTCGGCGTCATATCCGTGGGCATGAATGATGTCTGCCCCGGTCTCCCTGATCTTTTGGGAGAGTAGACGAACGGCGCCGCGAAAGGTCATTCCTGTCGCGGAGACGGCATCGACTCCGGTGGTGCGAACGCGGTCGGCGAATTCGCTCGAGCCTCGTTCCACCACTACCGGGTGGTGGCCATGTGCCAATTGCTGGGCCGAGAGGTCCAGCACATGCATGTCTGCACCGCCGATTTCACCGGGCGGCTCGGGGACGAGGACATGCAGCACCGTCAGGGGCATGGCGGAGGGAATCCCTTCGGTTGTGAACGGCTGGTGTTGATCTCCGTGAACAGGCGCAGGCGCCTCAGACGTCTTCCGCCTCGAGCCATCGCACGACCTCCTGGTCGAGCGTGATCCTCGACGCGTCGACCGACGCCTCCACCTCGCCCACGGACCGGGCGCCGATCACCGGCCAGACCCCTGGCCGGCTCAGGGTCCACGCCAGGGCGACGGTCTCCGGCCGGGTTCCCAGGTCACGGGCGACGACCTGACACCTGCGTCGCCGTTCGCGGTTGGGAGCGGTGTCGAAGGGATCCTCGCCGGGCCGCACCGGCTCGCTCGTGCCGGTGAAGAATCCGCGTGCCTGGCCCGCCCAGCCGACCAGGGGAAGCTGATGAAGGTCGATGACACGGCGCAGCGCCTCGTCCGCGTGCCATGTTCCTGGCCATAGCGGGCTGTGCGGCACGGCCAGGCTGAATTGATAGCTCACGACAGGCACATGGCCGGACGCGGTGAGAAGCGGCGTCAACTCCGCCAGCCGGCCGGCCTCCCAGTTGGACACGCCGACCCGCCGGGCCAGGCCGGCCGACGCCAGCCCGACGAGCGTCTCGGCCACTTCCTCCACGGGCCGGCAGGGGTCGTCCCTGTGGAGCATCACGACATCGAGCGTGGGCACCCCCAACCGCTGACATGACTGCTCGGCCTCCGACCGGAGCGTGCGGGCGGAAAGGTCGAGCGGGCCGTCCGCGGGCGGATGTCCGATCTTGTCCATCACCCGCAGAGTCTCCGGATGCGCCCTCATCCACCGTCCGATGACCTCTTCCGAGCGGCCGTCCGCATAGCTGTGGGCCGTGTCGACCCACATACCGCCGGCGGACGCGAAGCACTCCAGACGCTCGAAGGAATCCCGCTCCGGTTCCTCGCCGAAGCGCCCTCCCAGAACGATGCGGAGGGTCTCCGCATCCCCACGCCAAGGAGGGGAGAGCGGGTCATGGTTATTTTCTGTCATCGCCCGGCCGCCGATCTGAATTCGCTACGGTTTGTATCTGAAGTCGCCATCCCGGTCGACCGCTCTGTAATCGCTGTAAGGTGAGGGCAAGTATAGGGTGAATGAAGGCCGTTGGCATATAACTGGATTAATTCACGGCGTGCGGGGTGCCGGAACGTTAATGCGGCGGGCTTTTCCTTTCTCCTTCCAAAAGCGCTCGGCATCTGCGGTGCAGGGGAAATGAGAAAATGCGCGGATTCCCCGGCCCCGTGAATGGTGAGGCCCTTTACGGGCGGTGTGCCCGGAGCACCGCGATCATCTGCTGCGTCGGCCGCTCGGACGCGGATCGGACCCGGGAGAGGTCGTCTCGGGGGGCTCGCTGCCGGTGGAGCGTCTGGGGATCCTGACGAGGTCGGCGGGCACGTCGAGGCCGTCGAGGAAGTCGATGATGCGGTCGATGCTGGTGAGCCGGCGGATGCCGGACTCGAGCATGGAGAGAAAGCCCTGACTCAGGCCGGTGAGCTGGGCGAGGTCTTCCTGTCTGATCACCCCGAGCTGCCGTACCAGCTTGCTCACCTGGCCGAAGTCGAAGTCGGCCAGGGCTTGACGCACGTCGCGGTCGGCCCATACCCACGCGGGAACGCGCGGAAGTTCCTCGTCGGAGAGGACGTTGGTGCGTGTGCACGCGGCGCACAGTTCGTCGTTGTTGTAGGAACTGAGATGGCACCCGCACCGGCCGCAGGCCCGACGGGTCGTCCTGGTCGCGCGCGAGGCGACTGTCGTGGCCGTCATCGAGCATCCCCTGAGGCCAGTCGTATCACCTGCATCAGGTCTGATGCTCCCTCACGTACTGGGTTCGCCCACATGCTTGTTGCTCCCTCGCGTGTCGATTTCCGTGGTCCAGGCGCTGTACGAGCTGCGGGTCAGTCCCGTTCCTCCGAGAACGAACGGGGCGCCCAGGCACCGGCCGTGTCCCTGACCAGTAGGACGCTCGACGGCCGCCTCTCGTCGCGGACGCCTTCAGGGTTGGTCCCGGCCCACACGAGGTGGACCTCGACCGCGTCGGACCGGTCGTCGAACCGCTCGGCGACACCGGCCCGGACACGGCAGTTCCGCCAGGTGTCGGTGGGCGGCAGACCCTTGAAGTAGTGGGGGAAGGCGTCTCTGCCCCTCCCGGTGAGATCGGCCAGCAGAACCTTGCCGGCGAGCTCCACGAGCCGTTTCTCCAGACCCGGGGGGATGTTGGGCCGCCTGCTCTGGTTGAGGGCCTGCTGCAGGTCGGCGTCGGTGACTTCGCCGGCGAGCGGGTCGCCGTCCCGCACGGTGGTGGCCGGCCCCGGTGAGGTGGGGGGCGCTGGTCTCGGGCTGCTGGGAGGAGACGGCCGAAGTGTGGCCGGGGGCGGAGCCTGGGAACTCGCCGGCGGACCCGCCGCGGGCGGGGGCGGGGCACCGTCGGGCCGTGGCCAGAGCAGCACGACTCCGACCACGGACAGGACCGCGGACATGGCCAGCATCACGACGCCCGAACGCTCCGCGCTGTTCATTCCAGATGTCCGATGCTGTCGAGACTGTTGATCCGTACCGCGGACTCCGTGACGACCTCACCCGGCCGGGGAGCTTCGATCTGCCTGTTCTGGCCGAGGTAGATGGACACATGGAAGAGTCCGGTGCCACTCCCGGGATTGTCGGAGAAGAAGAGCAGATCCCCGGGCTGGGCACCGGCGAGACTCCGGGCCTTGGTGGTGATCCGGATGCCGCTGTCGTGTTGGGCCTGCGCGGTGGTGCCGATCTTCTTCCCGACCTGCGCATACGCGAACTCGGTCAGTCCGGAGCAGTCGAAGCCGAAGACCTTCCTTCCGTCCTGCCCACCCGGCGAACAACAGATGCCGTACGAAGGCCCCTTCGCGTCACCGCCGCCCCAGGAGTAGTCGGCGCCCTTGTGCTTGCGGGCGGCCTCGATGACCTTCTTTGCCTTGTCGGAGGCATCGATCGGACCGGACACGTCTCCGAGGGCGTCGTACTCGGCCTTGGCGGCCAGCACATCCGCCACGTACTGCTCGGAGCGGTTGTAACGGAAGACGGCGTCGTGCTCCGATTTCTTGTCGGCAAGGTCCACCTCGCCGGTCCCGCAGAGATAGGCAGCGGTGGACAGCGCCGAGTCGAAGACGTTCTGCGGATCGGTGTCGCCGTCGTCGTCACCGTCCTGGGCGACGCTCTCCCAGGTCGAAGGGATGAACTGGGTGGGGCCGACGGCGCGGTCGTAGACGGTATCCCCGTCGTACTTGCCGTTGTCGGTGTCGAAAATGCGCTGTGTGCCTTCCTTCCCGTCCAGCGGAATGCCGATGACCGGCGGCTTGACGTTGCCGTACTCCTTTCCGGGCTTGTCGACGACCTTGCGTCCGAGGTACGTGCCGTGATGGGACTCGATCTTCCCGATGCCGGCCAGCAGCGTCCAGCGCAGGTTCTTGCATTTCGGACGGACCTCGCGGATCTTTCGCTCGGCCGCGAAATACGCCTCACAGGTCGGCTTGGGGATGCCCGCCACCTTCTCGCAGCTGATCTCGACCGGAACCTGCTGCTGTCCCTTGTCGCCGTCGGGCAGCAGGTTCGCCGCCATGGCGACCCCGAGTATGAGGAAGCCCCAGGGCAGGACGGTGAGGACCGCGAGCACGATGAGCAGCTTCTTCGCGCCGCTCATCGGCTCCTTCTCCGTGGTGGTCACCTGCCACGACCTCCACCAGCCCCTCCGCGACGGCGGTTGGTCCCGCTGCCTCCGGACGAACGACGCCTGTTCTGCTGCTGGGCCCGCCTTCCGTTCACGGCTCGGTTCAACTGCTGGCTGTTGCTGCGCGCCTGGCTCCTGGCATCGCGCATCCGCCGGGAGGCGTCCTGCTGGGCGCCGTTGCGGGTGGGCCGTGCGGCGTTCCGCGTCTCACGCTCGAGGTTGCGCCGCTCCGCTCCCACCGCGTTCCTGAACCTGCTGCGGGTGACGGGGGCCTCGTTCTTGAGGTACCGGCCTGTGCGCGCGGTGGCGAGGGTGGCCCGGCCGACGCGGTTCTTCTCCAGCCGCTTCTTCGCGGCGTTCTTGAGCCGCTGCTTCAGAGCCGCCTTCGCCGTGGCCTGAACGGCGGCGGACGTACCGCCCGATCCGACGGCCGCGGCCACCTGGGTACCGAGCTTGATGGCACCCTGGGCACGCTGCTTGAGGCTCTTCTTCGGCTTGCCGCCGCCTCCGCCGCCTCCGCCGCCTCCGCCGGCGCCTCCGCCACCGCCTCCACCGGGCGCCTTGCCCCGCCAGAGGTCACGTGCCCTTCCGCCGACCTTGCTCAGGGTCGCCTTGTCCTCCTTGAGCTGGGACAGGCCCGAGCGGGAACCCTGGGTGGCGCCGTAGAACATGCCGGGCGCGAGCTCGTCCTCGTTGACGGCTCCGCCGGTCTTGCTGGCCATCCGCTGGCCGAAGTTGGCCGATACGTTCTTGGCCGCCGCGGTCACCTTCTTGCGGAAGACCAGGAAGGCCACCGCCAGGAAGTCGATCGTGAGGAACTTGATCGTCATGACCTCGCCGGTGTCCGCGTTCAGCACGGCGATCACCATCACGAGGAAGAGCGTCAGGAACATCACGGACAGGAAGATCGCAAGTACGACCCTGAACACCCCCGCGACCCAGTTCCACATGACCGTCCTGCCGCCGCCCGGCAAAATGCCGGCGACCAAGGCGGGTTGGGCGCGGATGACCTCGATGGCCATCCACACCTGAGAGACGAGGAACGTGAGGGAGACGCCGAACACCAGCAGCACGACGATGATCGCCGCGAGCGCGATGAACCAGACGCTGAGGAGGTTGTCCAGCGAGGCGGAGAGCTGCTGGTCCTCCATGGGGGCGTCACCGCCGCACACGGCCTTCACTTCGGCGTCCGCCGGAGCGACGTACTGCTTCCATGCCGCGTGTTCCGTGGCCTTCTTCCTCAGCTCATTGACCGCTTCCTTCTGTTTGTCGTCGATCACCGTGTAGATGGCCCACGGGTTACCTGTGGCGAGCAGTAGGGAGTCCTTCAGACCTTCGAGCGAGAACGCGTCGCTGAACGCGTCTCCGAGGCGGTCCCAGAAGTCCTTGTCCTGTTCGGCCTGGATGATCTTCGGCATCACCATCCGGTTGAAGTTGTACCGGGCGAGCACGGCCTTGCCGTACGCGGCGTTGCACTGGCCGTCGATGGCGCGGCCGGTGTAGAGAACCCAGACGGGACGCTGGATGAACGCGTCGACCAGTCCGTCGGTGATCGGCCGGCTCACCGCGTCCGCCTCTTTGTCACCCGCCTGCTGGCCGGAGCAGGTGGTGTCCGGGTTCTTCGTGTTGGTGGGAGGCGTCTTGCACATGTCCTCCAGGACCACGTCCGCGAGCGACAGCGAGAACTGCTTGGTCGTGCCGAGTACGCCCGTGTCGTCGCCGTTGCCGATCAGCGTGGCGCCGGGATTCGCCAGGGTCACCGTGGCGACGGACGCGATGACCAGGGACATGGCCATCTCGCTCCATCCCTTGGAGCGCTTCTTGAACAGGATGTGGTATCCGGCCCACAGTGCTGTGATCGTCAGGAAGAGCCCGGGCAGTCCCAGCTTGTCGATCACCTGGGCCCTGATGCTGGCGGCGACGTCGGAGACCGGAGTCAGCAGTGTCTTGGCCAGGCCGAAGTCCAGGGCCCAGTCCACGAGCCAGCAGGCGAAGCCGATCACGACCTTGGTGACCATGAAGCCGACGCCGATGAGGAAGGCGACGATCTTGCTGATCACATCGAGGGTGCCGCCCTGGTCGACGTTGAGACCGTAGGCGCTGATCGGCACGCCGTTGCGGTCGACCACCTCGAAGATGCCGAGCACCTTGCCCGCGTCCTTGGGCGGCGGTGGCGGCTCGCAGTAGAGGTTCGGAACCGCGTCGTTGGGCCTGCACGGGCCGCCTTCCGCCCATGCGTGCTGGCCCAGCAGGAGCGTGGCCAAAAGCGGCAGCACCAGCAGGACGAGCAGACGCCACCAGAAGCGCGACTGCCGGACCACCCCCGTGTGAGCAGTCATATCGTCGCCGCCTCGTCCACGGTGGTCGATTCCACCGGCTCGTCGAGCGTGGCGCGGCCCGGTGTGGTGTGGATCGCCTCGGCGGCCGCCTCGTCGGCGGGGATGAGTACCTTCATGCCGCCGATGCGCTTCTTCAGGTCGTAGTAGAGGCATTCGCCGGCTCGTAGAAGCCGTTCGTCCTCGGAGACGTTGATCGGTGACAGGTTCTCGGTCACCAGCTTGACCAGGTGGGCGTCGGTTCCGTCCAGGCCAAGGAACTCCAGTCCCCGTGAGGCCAGTTGCTTGTTGCGGTGGCGGAAGAGGAAGCGGTGCGAGACGAGGCCGCGGATCTTCTCCCCGTACTCGGAGTTGGCCGGACCGACGTCGTAAGGGTCGTGAGAGCCGGCGAAAGCCCCGCAGCCGTGCTTGCGGCCGTCGTTGATGATCTCAAGGAGCAGCTCGGTGCCCTCGGCCGACGAGGTCAGCCACCAGCACTCGTCGAGGAACACCCCGACGAACTCCTCCGGGTCGGCGAAGGCGATCTCCCTGCAGAGCGCCGCCACCAGGTACATCAGTCGCCAGCCGAACTTCTTCTCCACCTCGAGGCTGGAGAGCCGGTGGCCTTCCAGCTCCGTCTTCTTGGGCAGCCCGATGTTCGCGGCCGAGAAGACGATCGTGTCGGCGTCGGAGATCTCGACGATCGGCAGGTCCGGGTCGAAGACCACCCGTCCCAGGTCCTTCTTGGCCAGGGAGCGGAGCTTGCGGGAGAGCTCACTCGCCGCGGCGCGGACGTTGTGGTCGTCGGGGTCGCTCGGGTCGGCGGTCTGCGCCCGATCCGTGAGTGTCTCCATCAGCAGCCGCATGCTGGGCTGCGGCGCTCGATGGGTGGCGTCGATGGCATCGGCGAGGGTGACGCCTTCGGTGCTCATCGAGGCGATGTCGAGCAGCGGAGTGAGGAAGGACTCGGTGTAGCGGGCGGCCCGGGGCCCCTTGAAGACACGCAGCGGGTCGAGGGAGACCTCGGCGTCCTCGTCCACGGTGATGACCTGGGTCTCGCCGGGGCAGGCACGGGCGAAGCGGGCCCATTCCTGCTGCGGCGTCCGGTCGATGGCCAGGGCCCGTCCACGGCTGCGGGCCCGTCCGATCCGGCGGCCGGTGGTGAGGATGGAGTACATGGCGGTCTTCATGGCCACCGACTTGCCGGAGCCCAGTTCACCGATGAACACGGCGGAGGCCGATGCGTTCAGCCGCGGCCCGAGGCTGAAGTCGACGAGGACCGGGCGGGCGCCGCCACCGTTCAGCTGGAGGCCGTACAGCGATCCGCTGTCGTCGCCGAGCGCCTGACCGCAGAAAGGAAGGGCCATCGCGAAGTCACGCGCCAGCAGGTACTGCGCGTAGTCGTTCATGACGCGGGGCGTGGGGCTGCCGGGCAGCATGCTGTGGAAGAGGGGTGTCTGCTCACCGATCGGACGCGCGAGGGTGTACTCGTTGCCGCCGAAGTGGTTGATCAGAGCGGCGGCCTTCTCCTCGGCCTCCTCCGGGGTCGTGCCCCAGACGCAGGTCACCACGCTCGCCCGGATCTCCACTTCGGTGGAGGACGAGGTGAGGCGTGAGCGGTATTCGTCCAGGGCCGCGCCGGCCTTGTCCAGGCTGGCCGGTACGCCGGAGGTCTCGCCGTCGTACTCGCCGCGCTGATGGGCGAGTTCGCGCGCCTGTCGCCTGGATTTCGGTTCGGCCTTGGATCCGGGCTCGATGTTCAGCCGCACGGCCCAGTCCACGGGAAAGCCGAAGTCATCCAATGCGGCGAGGTACTCGCTGCCCGGGAAGCTGAAGGAGTCCGGCATCTCGGCCAGGATGGAGAAGGACTGGTAGCTGTCGCCGAACTCGGTCGTGGATTTCACGTACCGGTGCCGGAACGGGTTGGAGGGCACGCCACGGCGCTCGTCCACGCCGTCGCTCCGTCCGCCCTCGTCGAGGATCACCTCCGAGTACGCCGCCACGGCACGGCCGCGGCCGACCACGCCGCGGGGCTCGTCCTGTTCGGGCAGGAGGGGTTCGGCCGTTCCCCGCCGGGCGCAGTGTCCGTAGATCCACAGGATCTCGGCCTCCGTCGCCGGGCGCAGCCGGATGGCGGTAGGCCAGGTGGCCGCGAGGTGGCGCGCCTGCTCGATACGTCGTTCCTCCTCGGCCCTGCCGACCGGGGTGACGGGCAGACCGAAGGCGTTCATCACCTCGTGGTGCGCCGACGACAGAACCGACTTGACCGCCTGCTTGAAGTCGGTGTGCCTCATCGGAACGGCGAGGAAGTCGACCCGGCCGGAGAGCTCCATCTCCTCCAGCTCGTCCAGGACACGCAGGGAAAGGTCGACGTACTCGGGGGAGGCGTCCAGGTCGATGCCTGCCGTCATCCGTGTGACGACGCTCGCGGCATCCACCTGCGGGCAGAGGCTGAGCAGCAGGGCCTCGCCCTTGATGGATTTGAACAGCGACTCCAGGGCGTTGAGCCGCTCGCGCTTGGCGGCCCGGGAGGCGTGGCTGTAGTTGTCGGAGTCGACCCGCCACACAGCCCACACCGTCGCGTTGGTGGTCCAGATCAGATTGCCGCTGATGTGGCGCACGGGAAGGTGCATGGCAGTTGGTCCATCCTTCGGTTCAGGGCGGGTTATTTCCGCTCTGCTTCGTCAAGCAGTTCCTGGAGGCGGGTGCGGGGCCGGATCGTGGGGACCGGCTGTTCCGCAGGGCGTTGAGCGGGGCGTGCCGCGGGCCGCCCGGCGGGTGCCGCCGGTGTCGGTGCCGCCGGCCGGACCGGCTGGGCGCCGGTGCCTGGGGCCGGTGTCGGTGGCCGCAGGCGAACCGTCACCCGGCTGGTCACGAGCTTTGTCCGGAACGGCCGCTGAGGGCGGCCGCCGAGCCGGCCGCCCGGCGGGGACGTGCCGTACACGATCAGTCCGAGAAGCGCCCGTGCCGGGTCGCGTCCATCCATCCGCGCGTAGCGCATCAGCCACGCGAGACCCCAGGGGAACGCGATCACGATGAACGCGTTCCCCAGTCCGAAGACCGCCCAGAGGTCCCGTGTGGTGATCAGCAGGATGAAGACCACCACCATGGTGATGATCTGGGTGATCGTGTAAGGGCCGCCCGGAATCCGCCCGCCGCCGGGCAGTTTGCCGATGACGAGGGGATGCTTGCGGGCCCGCGTATAGGAATGCCCGACCAGCACCCCCTCGTTGGACGGCGGCGTGCTCACAGCAGGTCAGCGCCCTTCGCCGGCTGTGGAAGGGCCTGCGGCACATCCACGACGAGGACCTGACTCACCCCGGCGCCCTTGGCGTCGGGAACTTCACTGTCCACCATGTTGCTGAGGTCGGTGATGTTCTTCACGGCGAAGACGACCACCGCGCCGAGGATCGCCGCCGTCAGCGTGCCGGCCCAGGAACGGGTCTTCCAGTAGGCCAGGACCGTGGCGACCACGGCGAGCACGCCGGCCGCCGTCGTCGCCAGAGTCTGGATGTTCCCCAGTGTCTGGTCGATCCAGGTGAATATCTGGCCGTTGGCGGCCAGTACGACCATGTCGGTGTTCGCGGAGCTCATGTGTAATCCCCTCGTGTGATGAGCTGGTTGGCGGTCATTCCCCGCCGGAGGCCGGTGGGGAAGCTGTGCTCGGGCTCTGCGCGGGGCTCGGCGTGGCCGAGGCTGCGCCGCTGGTCTTCGGCCCGGTCTGGTCGGGGGACAGGGCGGGTGCGGCGTCGAACGCCGCGACCTCCCACCGCCCGTCCCTGGTGCTCAGGGTGAGGGCGTAGGTGAGCGAGTAGTCCTGGCCGTCGGCCTGGGCGCTCACCGTGGCCAGCACACGTCGTCGGGTGCCGTCCGCCGGAACGGAGTCGTCCTTCCCGGTGTTCGTCTCCTTCTGGTCGTCCCGCAGGGTGGTGACCAGGGTGGTGGTGTACGGGGCCGGGGCGATGGGTGCGATCTGGAGGCCGGGGGAGACGTAACGGCTCAGCTCTCCCTGGCCGGTGAGGTAGGCGGCAAGGAACCGGCTCACCGTGTCGCCCACCGGGCCGTTGAGGCTGGATGTACCGTCCGTGCCGTAGCCGAGCTCTCCGTGGTCCGCCGCCTGGGGCGCGTTGACCTCGGCGGGCAGCGAGGTCGCCGCGTAGAACGCCTGCGCCCCGCCGGGCTTGGCGGTGCCGCCGGCCGCTGGTGGTCCGGCGACCTGGACGCCGATCCGGAAGTAGTGCAGCCCCTTGTCGAGGCTCTTGCCCTTGGACGCCTTGGCCGAGATACGGGCCGCGACGGTCACGGACCAGTAGTTGGGGGAGACCTGCTGGGCGGCGACCGTGACCATGTGTGTCGCGGTGCGCGAGCCCGGCTCGTTCGTGAGTGTGACGGTCTGCGCGTAATACGGCTTGAGGGTCTCCTCCGTACCTTCGCCCGCCGAGAGGTACGCCGACAGGTACAGCTCGGCGAAGCCCACCGGGCCGGTGGGCGAAGGTGGAACGGTCTTGGCGCCCGAAGCAGGTGGTGCGGTAGCGCCCGAGCCGGCGGTGGCGACCGCGAGGAGGCCAAGGCCGGGCCCTGCCAGCAGGAGCGCCCATATGCCCACGGTGGCGAGCCGGGTGAGGCCGGCCATCTTGGCAGTGCTCTGCTGCCAGCCGGTGACCGCCTCGTCCAGTTCACCGCCGTCGTGGCTCTCGGCGTCGACCTGCGGCGGGACCTCGTCGGCGCGCTTTTCGCGCTTGGCCGCACGGCCCTTGGACAGGCGGCGCTTCTCCGTATTCCTGTCCGTCTGCTTCCGGTCACGCTTCATCGCACACCTCCCTGTGCGACCCACAGCACCGGGTGTCCGGGATCGACGACGCGTCGTTCGTCCTCGTCCAAGGACAGGGTGGGGATGGCGGTCAAGGGGCTCTCCGGGCTTCTCGGCTGAACGGACATGTGGCTGAGGGAGGCTTCCCTATGGGGAAGGTGCGGCGGACGGTACGGATGTGACGTCCAACCCCGCGTAACCCTGCGTGAGTTGTGTCACGATCGCGTCATCTTGCTGTTGCGAACCCGTCAGAGACTGTCGCGAACCTGTCAGATGCGGCGTTCGCGAGGCGGCGGACGGCGCGGCTGCGACGCTGACGCTGGCTCGCCCTGGTCCTGGCCCGGCCCGCCGCGGCTTGAGTGGCCCTGTCCGGCGCGGGGACGTCGCGGTAGTAACTGGTGATGAGGCGCGCGTCGTCCACGCTCAGGGCGCCGGTGTCGAGCGCCCAGACGAGCAGTTCCACAAGCTCCGCACGCGCGTCCCAGCCCGCCAGGTGTCCCGGCTCGTCGTCAGCCAGCAACCGGTACGCGCCTGCCTGTCCGAGCATCAGAGCCAGTTCCGCCTGAGCCACCGGACACGCGTCGGTGGCGGTAAGTCCGGCGACGGCGTCGCTGTCCAGGGGTACGACGCCGGTTTCGGCGCCGGTCAGGCAGTGGGTCAGGCGCAAGGTGTCCAAGGCCAGGTTGGCGGCGATGCGCTCCGTACGTCGTTCTACGGGGTAGGTCCGTACGACTTCATACAGTGCGCCGACCGTCAGCGAAACCGTTTCCTCCCAGGAGTACTGCGGGCGCATCTGGCTGCGTGCGATCCGGATGGCCTTCGGCAGCATCGCCTGGACGACCAGGCGCGCGGCGGTCTGGGCATCCCGGCCGCCGCCGACCGCCGCGCGCAGCAGCGGTAGGAGGAGGCGGTCCTGCTCGGTGCGGGTGCGGCAGGACCGCAGTGCATCGAGGAGGTCCTGGGGTCCGGTGGGTCCTTGGTCGCCGTACCAGTCACGCACGGCGAGTCGTGCGCCCTTGTCCTGATTCAGTCGCTCCCACTCGGCGTTCAGGCGGCCGACCAGGCCGTCGTTACGGGTGCTGTACACGGTGATCCCCCTGTGGCTAGCTGTGGAACGAGACAACCGTTCCATCCCCCCCTTGTCCGCACCCCGGGACCGGCGGCGATCGGTGCGCGGTCCAGGGGAAACGCCCGCCGGACCGTGCGTCGGTCAAGATCTTGTCCGACCAACTTCGCCTTGTCACACAGATATTCGAACTGGCACCTTGTCATGGGTTCCTGTCCTCGCGTCGGGCGCGTCCGGCTGCCGGTCGCCCCTAATGCGCGGGCGGGGTGAAGGGCGGATGTGACACGGTGGTCCGGATGGCGCGAAGTGCAACGCCTGATCGACTCTGCCGCAACGTCGCGCACGACAGGCCGCGTTGTAGCGGTTGAAGTACACAGTTGTGACAGAACGAGACCACTGTGCTGTCCGAAAGTGATGCAGAATGACGGGGGGTCACTTTGCAGACGTGGGTTCGAGTTACGTCACATGACCAACGGGGGTCTCATGAGGCACATGCAGAACACTGTCCGAAAGGCCGTCGCGGCGGTGGCCGCGACCGCGCTCCTGTCCATCGCGGGCTGCGGCACGTCGGACGACGCCAAGCCGGAACCGCCCAAGACGTCCCCCGGCCAGAGCAAGGAGCAGCAGGCGAGGGCTGAGGCGCGGACCAAGGCGCTGGCCGCCTATCGCGGCATGTGGGACGCCCAAGTGGAGGCGTACACCTCCGGGAGCATGAAGAACGCGCGGCTCGGTGAGTACACGACCGGTGAGGCGGCCAAGAACATCATCACCGGCTTCACCTACTACAGCGAGCGTGGCCTCGCCTACAAGACCAGGCCCGCCATCGCGCCGAAGGTGACCGCCGTCGACATCGCCTCCGACCCCCACACCGCCACCATCAGCGACTGCGTCGACATGACCGGCGTCGTGGTCCGGAAGGCGACGGGCAAGCCCGTGCCGGTGAACAAGGAGGACGTCCGGCGCCCCTGGACGGCCAAGGCCACCACGGCGAAGGCCGGCGGCGTCGACTGGCGCATCACCGACTACACCATCGACAAGGACCGGACGTGCTGAGCGGCGCGCGGCTGATACGCGCGGGTCTGCTGCTGCTGACCGCGAGCGCGCTGGTGGTCGGCGGAACGAACGCGGCACTGGCGGACGGCCCGGTCACCTGCCCCCCCGAGGTCCAGGTCTGCGACATCGAGGCCGAGGACCCGGGCAAGCCCGGCAATGGCGGCGGGGGCACGGGTGGCGGAAGCGGTGGAGGCTCCGCCGCCAGCTGTCGACGGGCCAACGGAGAGAAGATCCCCTGCTACGTCCCCGGGCTCGGTTTCTGGAGCGGTCAGTGCTACTGGCAGCTGCTGGATCCCCAGCCGCCCAAGGACGACCTCATCTGGGGCGGCAACGACCCGGAGAAGGGTGACATCTACCGCCCCACGTCCTGCCCGGACTTCGACTACGAGGGGGCGGGCACGTTCGTCCCCCGGGACATCTTCTTTCCCGACGGCAAATTCGGAAATGTTCCGACCGTCTCCCCCGAGCAGCTGGCCCGGCGCGCCGTCGCGCGGATGACTCTGAAGGGCCCGTCCATCGGGATCGTGCCCGAGCCCGGAAGGACGGGGCTCGTCGGTCTTCCCGTGTGGATGTGGAACCAGCGGGGCGCGAACACCACCGGGCCCCAGACGGCCACCGCGTCCGCGGGCAGCGTCACCGTCACCGCGACCGCCACGGTCGACAAGGTCGTCTGGAACATGGGCGACGGCAGCTCCGTCACCTGCACCGCACCCGGCACCCCGTACAAGCCCAGTTACGGCAAGCGGGAGTCGCCCGACTGCGGCCACGTCTACAAACGGATGTCCAAGGGCAAGCCCGGCAACAAGTACCAGATCACCGCGACCGCCACGTGGACCATCCGCTGGGAGGGCGGTGGCGAGTCCGGAGAGCTGACCCAGACGAGGGTGTCCGACACCGAGATCGCCGTGGGCGAGCTCCAGGTCGTCGGTGAATAGTCAGCGCGCAGTGAGCGAAACATCTGCTGGAGGCAGGAATTGACCAGGACGAAGACCGCCACCCCTCCCGTCCAGGGCGGGCCCGGCGGCTCCGCCCCCACTCCCGTGGCGCCGCCCCGCGCGCTGAAGCAGCGACGGCGGCGACCCGCCCTCATCGCCCTGTCCCTCGCACTGACCGCGGCCGGCGGTCTCTCGGGCGCGCTGCTGTTCACCGCGACCGGTGAGCGGACGCAGGTGCTGGCCGTCACCAAGAACGTGCAGGCCGGAGAGGTGATCAAGGACAGCGACCTCACCGAGGCGGGCATATCGCTCGACCCCGTGCTCAAGCCGGTGAAGGCGGCGTCCAGGGAGGACGTCGTCGGTAAGCGGGCCGCTGTCGCCTTGACCGCGGGCTCCCTGCTCTCCGAGGACCAGGTCACGGAGAAGTCCCTGCTGCGCGACGGGGACATGCTGGTCGGCGTGTCCGTCAAGCCGTCGCAGCGGCCGACGTCTGGGCTCACCCCCGGGAGCAAGGTGCTCGTCGTCAGTACACCGGGCCAGGACGAGGCGGTGCCCTCGGCGCCGCCGAAGACCATCCCGGCCACGGTCGTCTCGGTCGGCAGGGCGAGCGACACGACGGGTGTGGTCACTGTCGACGTCGCGGTCCCCTCGACCGACGGCCCGTCGCTTGCCGCGCGCGCGGCAACCGGACGGATCGCCATCGTCGTCGAGAACGGGAGCGATTCCTGATGTCAGTGATCGCTCTCGCCGGCAGCACCGGGGCTCCGGGGGTGACCAGCACGGCGCTCGCGCTGCTGCTGGCCTGGCCCCTGGAACAGGGGCGCCGGCTCATCCTCGCCGAGTGCGACCCGGACGGCGGAGCCGTGCTGGCGGGAGCCCTCCAGGGCCGGATGGACGCGCGCTACGGACTGCGTAATCTGGCCGTGGCATCGCGGAAGGACCAATTGGTCGAGGCGTTCTGGCGGCAGCTCGTCGACCTCTCGGAGGACGAGAGCAGCACCCGGCTGCTGCTCCCCGGCATCACCAGTCCGGCACAGGCCGCCGGCCTCGACCCGGCCTGGCCGAGCCTCGCCGAGCTCTTCGCCGGAATCGAGAGCCACCACCACGACGTGCTGGTCGACCTCGGCCGCAGGGGCGCGTTCGGCGCTTCCTCCGTCATGGCCAAGCGGGCCGACGTCGTGGTGCTCGTGGTCCGCAACACCCTGCGCGGGATCCAGAGTGCGCAGGTACGGGCCGAGGCGCTGCGCAAGGAACTGGACGGACCCGGCGGCACCGGGGCCGACGCACTGACCGTGGCCCTGGTCGAGAGCGGCCCGTACTCGTCGGGCGAGGTGGAGAAGGCGCTCCACGCACCCGTCCTCGGCACGATGCCGTGGCGGCCGCAGCAGGCCGCGGTGCTGTCCGACGGGGCCGACGGGGGCAGTCGCTTCGAACGCTCGGAGCTGATGCGCGCGGCCCGCTCACTCGCCGGACCGCTGCGCCAGCGCGTGCTGCTCCGACGAGACCGGCTCGCGCCCCGCCCGCAGACGGCTCAGGGAGGAATGGTGCCGGCAGATGCGCGCTAATCCCCTGCATCCGGACCCGGCTGTCCGCCCCGACGGGGTCGAACGGACCGTGATCCTCGGGCGCTTCGGTCCTCCGACGGCCGTGCCGGGCGAACGGGCGATCGTCTCTGATCCGCTTCCGGCCGGTAGCAGCTCGGTGCCCCAGGCCACGGTGGACCACCGCGTCGCCGGTGAGATCAAGCGGCGCGTGGCCGATCGCCTTGCCCAGGAGATCAAGGGCTCGGGGCAGATGAACCACGAGTCCCAGGCGCAGCGGGGTCGTGCCCTGATCAACGAGGCCGTCGCCGTGTGGTCCGACGCCATCGCCATCGAGCGCGGCGCGAGCACCACGAAGGCCGAGGACACCGCACTCGCCGCCGTCGTCTACGACATGCTCTTCCGGGCCGGTCGACTCCAGCCCTACCTCGACGACGACCGGGTCGAGAACATCCTCATCAACGGATACGACGACGTGTGGCTCGACTACGGCGACAGCCACCGCGTCCGTGCCGCCCCCGTCGCGGACTCCGACGAGGAACTCCAGGAGATGCTGCGTGACCTGGCCCGGCGCAACGGTCAGAGTGAGCGGACCCTGTCCACGGCCGACCCGTTCCTCGCGCTGAGGCTCGCGGACGGTTCTCGACTGCAGGCCGTCACCGGGGTGACACCGAAGACCTTCGTCACCATCCGCCGGCACCGCGTCAAAGACGTGGACCTGGCGGGCATGGTGGAACTCGGGGCCATCGACGAGACCTTGGCGGCCTTCCTGTCCGCCGCCGTGCGCGCGGAGAAGAACATCATGATCACGGGCGAGCAGGCGGTGGGTAAGACGTCCCTGCTCCGTGCCCTGCTCAAGGAGATCGACCCGGACGAGCGGTTCGCCACCATCGAGACCGAGTTCGAGCTCTTCGCGCACACCAACGGTTTCCACCGGCAGGTCGTGCCGATGGAGTCCCGCGAGTCCAACGGTGAACGCGGCGTGGACGGCCGTGGCGCCGGTGAGATCACCCTCCTCGACCTGATCCACCGGGCGTTGCGGATGTCGCTGTCCCGTGTGGTGGTCGGAGAGGTCCGTGGCCAGGAGATCGTGGCGATGATGCAGGCGATGACCAATGGCAAGGGTGGCAATCTCTGCACCATCCACGCCCGCCGCCCTGAGATCGTCTTCGACCGGATCGCGGAGCTGTACCTCCTGGCGCAGGACAACATGACCGAGCAGCTCGCCTACCGGCAAGCGGCCAACGGCCTCGACTTCATCGTCTTCGTGTCCATGCGTGACGAGACCCGGATCCAGGGCAAGCGGCACCGGTTCGTCTCGCACGTCCTGGAGGTCACGGGCATGGGCGAGAACGGCCGGCCGGCCACCAACAGGATCTTCGCTCCGGCGCCCGGCGAACCGAGGGCCGTGCCGCACATGCATCCGGCCTGCCTGGAAGACCTGGTACGGGTCGGCTTCCCCGGCTACCTCCTCGACAATCCGCGCGGCTCCTGGCAGCGCCCGCTGGACCTTCGCGTGATGGCCGGATGAACACCGTTCTGCTGTGGGTGCTCGCGGGCCTCGCCACCACCGGAGGTCTGGTAGGAGTGGCGGCCGGAGTCGTCGGCACGACGGCGCCGCGGACCCCGAGGCGTTTCACCCGGGGCAAGGCCGGCGCGGTCGACTTGGACGCGGCCATGTGGCGTCGCACCCGCTGGGGCGCCGCGGCCGTGGTCGGCTTCGGCACATGGCTGATCACCGGCGTGTTCGTCGGCGGCTGTCTCGCCGCGTTCGCTCTCGTCGGGGTGCCGTGGCTGCTGTCCCCGACGAAGAACGCCACCGTTCGCATCGACAAGCTGGAGGCGCTCGGCGAGTGGACCCAGCGTCTGGCCGACGTGCTCCGCCTCGGCATGGGTCTGGAACAGGCGATGATCGCCAGCCGCCGCGGTGCCCCGGCCGAACTGGAGCAGGAGATCGCTGATCTGGCAGACCGGCTCCAGGTCGGCTGGCGGCCCGCCGAGGCGTTGGAATCCTTCGCGGACGCCCTCGACGACGTCACCGCTGACAAGGTCCTGGCCGCCCTCATCCTGTGCGCTTCAGACCGCGGACCGGGACTCGCGCAGGCGCTCGAGGACCTCTCCGGGGCCCTGCGGGAAGAGGTGGCGAAGCGCCGGCAGATCGAAGCCGACCGGGCCAAGCCGCGTACGACCGTGCGGTGGATGACGATCATCACCCTGGGTGTGGTCGCGGCCGGCTTCCTCGTCCCCAGCTACTCGGCTCCGTACGGCACCTTTCTCGGGCAGCTCGTGCTGGCGCTGCTGGCGGGCGGGTTCGCGGGTGTTCTGGTGTGGATGCGCTCCCTGGCCGACCACAAGCCGGTGCCGCGTTTCCTGATCGCCGACCCCCGCAGCCGCGTAAAGATCGCGGAACTGCCCAAAACGCCCCAGGAGGTCTTGTGATCCCGCCTGCCGCGATCTTCGCCGGCCTCGCCGTCGGCGGCGGCCTCGCCCTGCTCGTGCGGGAACTCGTCCGCCCCCAGCCGGATCTGGCTTCCTCACTGCGCCGCCTCAACGCCGCGCCGGAGGAGGAGCGCGTCGTCCCGGTCACACGCGACGATGTGTGGGGCGCGTGGCTCCTGAAGAACCTCCAGGGTCTGCCCGGAATCACTATTCCGAGAAAGGACCTGGCGCTCGTCGGTCAGACGGCGGAGCGTTTTCTTCTCACCAAGGCGGCTCTCGCCGGCTCCGGGTTGCTGCTTCCGCCGCTGCTGGTGGGCGCGTGGACGCTGATGGGCCTGAGCGTGCCGTTCTACATCCCGGCCGCGGTGGGGCTCGCCCTGGGCGCGCTCCTGTGGTTCATCCCCGACATCTCCGTACGTGACCAGGCGAGGCGGGCCCGTGAGGAGTTCTCACACGCCGTCGCGGCCTATCTCGACCTGGTCGCACTCAAGCGGGCGGCCGACTCGGGCCCGACCGAAGCGCTGGAGCGGGCGGCGGCGATCGGCAAGGGCTGGGCCTTCGCCAGACTCCAGGAGGCGATGCTGAGGGCGCGCGTCGACAAGATCCCGCCGTGGGAGGCTCTGGTGCAGCTCACCGAAGAGCTGGACCTGCCGGTTCTGGAGGACGTCGCCGAGATCATGCGCATGTCCGCGCACGACGGAGCGGCGGTCTACACGACCCTCCGGGCCCGGGCCAAGTCGCTCCGAGTCGAACTGCTCGCGAAACAAGCGACGGAGGCGAACGAGAACAGCGAGAAGATGACCGCCCCGGGCGCATTGCTCGCGGTGCTCGTGATGCTGCTGGTCGCGTTCCCCGCCGTGGTCAACATCCTGGCCACGTGACCGGGCGGGACGAGTTACACCCGCGACTTCACCTGACGACGACCGAATCCAACCTTCCGACCACTATCTGACGCGCCGTGCAACGCACGAAACAACGAGGGGGCTGTCTCCACCATGGGTATGTTCAACAAGCTGTCGATCAAGGTCGCCTCATCCCTGGCCAACGTTCGGGATGTGCTGGCCGAGCGCATCGAGCGCGGTACACAGAACCCGGACCGGGGTGACATCAGCATCACCACGGTCATCATCTGGGTCGCGGCGGTCGCCGGTGCCCTTCTGATCGCCGGCACGATCGCGGCCGTCGTCGCGAGGTACAACGGCCAGCTGGCGGGCATCTAGTGCTCCGACCGCCCGCCGCGCGCCGGGCCCTGGACGACCGCGGCGACTCGACGGTCCAGATGGCGATCGTCTTCCCGTTCGTCATCCTGCTGACGGTTGCCGTGGTCCAGGTGTCCATGTGGTACTACGCGCGCAATGTGGCACTGACCGCGGCCCGGGAGGGGGTGGCCACGGCCCGGATCTACGAATCCGATCCGGGCGCCGGCGCGGCGCGCGCCCGCGCCGTCCTCAACCGCATCGCCGGTAACAATCTGCTGGCCCCGACCGTGTCAACGGCCGGCAGTGACAGCGAGCGCATCCACATCCAGGTGTCCGGTACCGCACCGTCGATGCTGCCGGGCGTTCCGGGCCTGACCATTACACAGAGCGCGTCCGGACCGGTGGAGCGCTGGACGGCCGGGGGATAGGTGAACTGGGACGACCGGGGTAGTGAGGCGATCCAGGCAGCGATCGTCACCCCATTGCTGATCATGTTTCTCTGCATGGCGATCGCCGCCGGCCGCGCGGTGACGTCGGGCAGCAAGGTGGACGCCGCAGCCGAGGACGCGGCACGTGAGGCGTCGATCTCGCGCACCGCCGGCACCGCTCAGGCCAATGCCTACGCGGCCGCTGCCGAGACGCTGGCCGACCAGGGCATGCGCTGCTCGGGAACGAGCGTCTCGGTGGACGCCTCGGGACTCAACGCCCCGCTGGGATCGGTCGGTACGGTGACGGTGACCGTACGCTGCACCGTCCCGCTGTCGGATCTGCTGCTGCCCGGGGCGCCGGGGAGCCACACCCTCAGTTCGACCTTCACCTCGGTGGTGGATGCATTCCGGGAGCGCAATTGATGCGTGCGTACGACGACCGCGGCGGAATCGCCGTCTACAGCGCCATTGTCACCGTCGCGTTGATCGCCATCATTGGCATCGTCGTCGACGGTGGCGGAAAGCTACGTGCCACCGAACGCGCGAACGCCGTCGCGATGGAAGCCGCCCGGGCGGGCGGGCAGGCCATCGACCCCGGCAGAGCCATCCCCGGTGAGGCGGTCGCTGTCGATCCGGAAGGCGCGCGCGCGGCCGCACTCACCTATCTCTCCGCTGCCGGCGTCGGCGGCACGGTGAGTATCTCCGGCGACGGAAGAACGCTCACCGTACGCGTGAACTCGACGTACTCGACACGCTTCCTCCGCGTGGTCGGCATTGGATCCATGGGCGTCACCGGAGAAGGGCAGGCCCGACTGCTCCACGGTGTCGTCGCGCCGGAAGGGACGTGATCTCTGTGGGAGGACTTCGACATCTTCTTCGTGCGCTTCTGAGCCTTGTGGTGCTCGTCGCCCTGCTCTTCGGCCTGCCCGTTCTTCTGTGGTGGGCCGGCGGCCTCGCCCTGGAGAGCGGCCTTGACGACCTGACGCACCTGTTCTCCCGCCAGGACACCGGCGGCGCCTTCCTCCTGCTCCTGGCGGGCGTGGGGTGGTTCGGATGGGCAGCGTTCGCCTTCTCCGTGGTGCTGGAGATCCCGGCTCAGTTGCGGGGCCGCACGGCACGCCGTCTGAGCGGACTCGGCATGAGCCAGCGAGCCGCCGCGTCGTTGATCGGCGGAATTCTGGTGTTGCTCCCGACGACCGGGGCGGCTTTCGCGGCGCCTGCTCCCGTGCCGCACTCGGTTTCCCAGCTGAACACCAACGGCCAGGGCGCCGAAGCGGCGAGCGCGTCGCAGGTCCGCGCCGAGAGGGGAGAAGAGCAGCAGCGCACCTATACGGTGCGGGACGTCCGGCCCGCGGAGAGCTTGTGGAGCATCGCCGAGAGCGTCTTGGGTGACGGCAGCCGATGGCAGGAGATTGCGGCCCTCAACGAGGGGCGGGTGATGAGCGACGGCACGGTCTTCCACGCGCAGTCGTTCATCCAGCCCGGGTGGAAGCTCAGGATGCCCGGCGGCGCTACCACGGCGGGCACCGACAGGGTGACAACGGTGCGTCCCGGCGACAGCCTGGGATCGATCGCCGACCGCGAACTGGGGGATCCGGCACGCTACGGCGACATCTTCGAGCTGAACCGGGGTGCTGCTCAGCCGGGTGGGGGCACGTTCACCGACCCCGATGTCATCGTTCCCGGGCAGAAGTTGCGTCTTCCCGCAGACGCGTCCGAGGTGGGAGAGAAGCCGTCGAAGCCCGATGCCGGGCAGCAGAAGCCGTCGAAGCCCGATGCCGGGCAGCAGAAGCCGTCGAAGCCGGACGCCGGGCAGCAGAAGCCGTCGAAGCCGGACGCCGGGCAGCAGAAGCCGTCGAAGCCGGACGCCGGGCAGCAGAAGCCGTCCAAGCCGGGGAAGCCTGACGGGACGGGGGACACCGGTGGGACGGGGCCGGCGCCGGCTGAGACCACGCGTCCTCCGGCCACGGCCCGGCCCACTCCACAGCCGACGGACCCCGCCCGCCCCGCGGAAACCGCACGGCCCCCCGAGAGCGCCGCTCCGGCCGAGACCGCGCCGGGCAAGGTGCCGGACGCCAAGGACAAGCCCGGCGTCGAGCACGACAACCAGGAGGAAGAGGGCGCGACCCTCCGCACGGTGGCCGGAGTCGGGGCGCTGCTCGCCGCGGGTGTACTCGGTGTACTCGGCACCCGGCGCATCACACAGCAGCGGCGGCGCCGACCCCGGCGCCGCATCCCGCTCCCCGAGGGCGAGGCGGCCGTCTTCGAGCGCGATCTTCGTGTGGCTGCGGCCGACGCCCCCGAGGGCCTGGAGCTGCTGGACCGCGCGCTGCGCACGCTCGCCGCCGGGCAGGCGGACGCCGGGTCGGCACTCCCCGCGCTGACGGCCGCCGTCATCACGCCGGAGGGGACCGCCCTCCACCTGTCCGCTCCGGATCCCGCGGTCCCTCCCTTCGGACCCGTGACCGACGAGGACGCCATCTGGTGGTGTCCCCAGGGCAGCGAGGCACTGCTCCCGGCCCAGGAGGCGTCCGCGGTGTCGTTGCCGTACCCGGCACTGGTCAGTCTGGGTACGACTGCCGAGGGTCACCCCGTACTGGTGGACCTCGAGCACATCGGCATGCTGCGCCTCGACGGCGGCGATGACGACGTGCTCGCCGTGCTCCTGGCCCTGGCGGTCGAGCTGGCTTCCGACTCGTTCCATGCCGAGCACACCGTCCGGCTGGTTGGCTTCGGCCAGGAACTGAAATCCGCCTTCCCCGGGCGGGTCGTCCACCACGCGACGCTCGCCGCGGCAGTCGCGGCGGTACGGGCCGACAACGAGGCCCAGCGCCACGCGCTGGAGGAGACAGGAGCGGCGGACCTGCGTGAGGCCCGGCTGCACGGTGCGGGCGCCGACGCGTGGGCCCCGCAGATCGTGTTGTCCTCGCTACCGCTCAGAGAGGCGGACGAGGACGCCATGGACCTCCTCGACCTGGTGGCGGCGCAGCCGCGTACCGCACTGGCCGCCGTTGCGAGTGCCGCGGACGCCTTGGTGCTTCCGGGCTCCTGGACCGTTTCGGCGGGCCCCGGAGCTGTGGTCGAGATCCCTGACGGCGATCTGGAGGTTGAGCTTCAGCGCATCGAACCCACCCAGTACAAGGCCTTGTTGCAGCTCATGAATGTCGCCGAGCGGACCATGGACGAACCGACCCCTGCCTGGGCCAGGCGCCCGGATCCCCGGCTGGCCCTCGCGGTGGTGGAGACCCCGGACGCGGAGTCGCCCCAAGTGGCGGCCGACGAGTCCGGGACGCCTGGCGAAGAGGCTCCCGTCCCCGTCGCGGACCTGATCGCCACGCAGCCCCCGGAGCCGGGGATGCCGTACATCCGAGTGCTCGGCCAGGTGGAACTGCTGGGCGCGCAGGGGCCGGTGGAGCCGAACCGGCGCGGCCGTCTCACGGAGCTCGCCGCATGGCTCGTTCTGAACCCAGGTTTGGAACACCAGGCCCTCGACGAGGCGATTTGGCCCGGACGCGAGGTGGGTCACTCGCTGCGCAACTCCAACATGAGCAAGCTGCGCGCATGGGTGGGGGGACAGTCCTGCCTTCCGTTCGTCACGGACGGCCGCTATGCCTTCGCGCCCTTCGTGCGTTGCGACTGGCTGGACTTCCAGGAGCTCTACCGGGCTGGTATGCACGCCCAGGGGGCGGTCGCCGATTCCGCCCTGGCGCGTGCCCTGGCGCTCGTCCAGGGCACGCCATTCGCCGCCACCAACCCCCGCAACTACCTCTGGGCCGACGCCATGTACCACGACATGCTGTCGGCGGTCGTGGACGTGGCCCATGAACTGGCCGCCCGCTGCCTCGCCGCGGGTGACCCGGCCGGGGCGATCGCGGCGGCGACGCGAGGACTGAGCGCGTCCCCGGAGAGCGAACTGCTCTGCCGGGACCTGTTCCGTGCGCACGCGGCGCTGGGGGACCGTCGCGCGATCCTCGAGGCCGCGGATCAGCTCAACTGCCTCAATGAGGAACTCGGCACCGACGCCGAGGACGAGACCATCGATCTCCTTCGGGAACTGCTGGCGGCCGTCCCGGACATGGGCAGCAGCACCGCTGCCTGAGCACGGAGGGCACCCACCCGTCAGGGGTGGGTGCCCTCCACTCTCCGCACCACTGGTCCGCCTCGATGGGACTCGGGGGACGGGGTTCTACGCGGCGAGGAGAGTGGGCGAGCCCGAGCAGCCGGCCGGGCCTCCGCTCATTTGGCTTCGGAGTAGCGCTCCACCGTCGCCGTCGTGAACGGGAACCGCACCGGGGTCGGGCCGAAGGCGATCCGGCCGGCCTCGTCTCCCGCCGCGCGGATCGCTTCCGTCACCGCCTCCGCCTCCTCGGCCGGGCAGTGCACGATGACCTCGTCGTGCTGGAAGAAGACCAGCTCGGCCCGCATTCCGGCGGTCGCCCGGCGCAGTGCGGCGAGCATCAGCAGGGCCCAGTCGGCGGCGCTGCCCTGCACCACGAAGTTCCGGGTGAACCGGCCCCGGGCGCGCGCGTTCGTCGACGCGTAGCCCGGTGTGAACTCCCCTCCCCCTTCCGTCCCCGGCAGATCGCCGGTGTCCTGCGGAATGCCCGCCTCGTCGTCGTCCCCCGCCCCGGCCGCCCGTGGGCTGGTCCGCCCCAGCCACGTCCGTACGAGCCTGCCCTCCTCGCCGGCCTTCGCCGCCTCGTCCACGTAGGCCACGGCCTTCGGGAAGCGGCGGCGCAGGGCCGCCAGGTTCTTCAGGCCGTCGCCGCTGGTCTGTCCGTAGATCGCGCCGAGCAGCGCCAGCTTGGCGTGGTCCCGGTCGCCGGCGAACGCCCGGTCCGACAAGCGGGTGTAGAGGTCGTCGGGGTGGCCGGCGACCTCCATGAGCCCCGGATCTCGGGAGATGGCGGCGAGGACCCGTGGCTCCATCTGATCGGCGTCGGCCACCACCAGCCGCCAGCCCGCGTCGGCGACGACCGCCTGGCGTATCACCTTGGGGATCTGAAGCGCCCCGCCGCCGTTGGTCGTCCACCGGCCCGAGACCGTGCCCCCCGGCAGGTACTCGGGCCGGAAGCGCCCGTCCCTCACCCAGTCCTGGAGCCAGCTCCAGCCGTGGGCCGTCCAGATCCGGTACAGCTTCTTGTAGGCGATGAGCGGCTTCACCGCCGGGTGGTCCAGCTCCTCCAACTCCCAGCGCCGCGTGGACTTCACCCGGATACCGGCCTGCGCGAACGCCTTCACCACGTCCGCCGGTAGATCCGGTCGGACCCTGCGCCCGAACGCCGCCGATACCTCGTCCGCGAGCTCCGCGAGGCGGCGCGGCTCGCCCCCGCCCGCGTACCGCTCGCCGAGCAGCTCGTGCAGCACCGCGCGGTGGACGTCGGCCCGCCAGGGCAGGCCGGCCCGGTGCATCTCGGCGGCCACCAGCATCCCCGCCGACTCGGCCGCGGTCAGCAGCCGCATCCGGCCAGGATGCTCGGCGGCGTCATGTCTTCGCTGCTGCTCCGCGTAGACCTCCAGGAGGGCGTCGAGGGGGAGGGCCACCGGCTGCGGCTCGAAGAGGGAGTCCTGCGAGCCGGGCTCGGCGCTGCGCTGCGGCGGATCGGGTGGTACGGGACGGTGGTGCAGGCGCGCCCAGGCCGCGGCCGCCGACCGGGGCTCCCCGAGCCGCCCCTCGTGCCCGAGGAGGAGCAGCTCGGCGGCCTCGATGTCGTAGCACCGCTCCACCCGGACCCCGGCGGCCAGCAGCCGGGGGTGGATCTCCGTGGTGGACCGCCACACCCACCGGGTCACACCGGGGCGGGACCGGACCGCCTCGACGAGATCCGGCTCGTGGCGGACGGCTCCGGCGGGCAGCCCGTCGGAGCCGAGGGGGACGAGCCGTGCCCCGTCCCCTTCCGCCGCAGCCAGAGCCCACCTTTCGCTCATGCATGCGAGTCTGGCAGCCGCCACTGACAATCGCGTCGCTTCGCCTCGCGGGTCGGCTCGCCGACGACTGAGGGAGCCGGCGGCTACGCCACCGCGTGGAACAGCGCCGCCGCCTCGCCCCGCGAAGCCACTCCCAGCTTCGTCAGGATCTTCGCGACATGGAACTTCACCGTCGACTCGCTGATGTGCAGTTCCTGCGCGATCACGCGGTTGCGGTGGCCCATCGCGAGATGCGTCAGGACCTCCAGCTCCCGCCCGCCCAGCGCCCCGAGCGGGTCGATCGCCGTGGCCGCCGGGGCGTCGGCCGCCGACAGCGGGACGATCGCGGTGACCGTCGTCCCCCAGCCCGGTACGGCGTCGATGTCGAGGCGGCCGCCGAGGACATCCAGCCTGTCGCCGATCCGCGCCCGCCCCAGGGTGCAGTGGTCGAGGGCGCCCGGCCCGTCGTCCCGTACGGTCGCGCGGAGTTCGTGCTCGTCGATCTGCCAGCCGACGTGGACCCGGCTCACCGGCTCCTGCTCCAGCACGGCGAGCAGCACCTCGCGGGCGATCAGCCGCGCCGTGTGCGCCACATCGGCGGCCAGGTGACGGGTGGAGTCGGGGGCGCCGAGTTCGAGGCGTACGTGGCTGTACCGCAGCAGGGGCCGCAGGGTGTCCGCGAGCCGGGCGAAGGCCTCGTCGGCCCGCTCCTCGGCGACAGCCTTGTCCCGGTCCGCCTCGGCGCGCAGCTCGATCAGCGCGGAGACGGCGAGTTCGGTGGCGGTGGCGCGGGCGGCCGCATCGTCCAGGCTACGGCTGCGCAGCACGCCGAGGAGGCCGGTCAGGGTGGCGGAGTGGGTGGCCGTGAGCTCGGCGATGACCCGGGAGCGGGCGTCGGCGGCGGCCCGGGACCGGGCCAGGGCGCCGGGCGCCGCCTCTGTGGACAGCCGGTCGAAGTGGCTGGTCACCAGTGACCAGAGCTGCTGGGCGACCGCGAGTTCGGGTTCCTCGGCGGGAGCGGCGCCCTCGGCCCGTACGAGCACGAGCAGCGCGCCGCGCGGGGTCGCGTCCGTCATGAACGTGATCACGGAGCGCTCGGCTCCCGCGATCCGCGCCCGGCCCTGCCAGGGCTGCCCGGCGGAGGTGGCGGTGAAGAGCGGGTCCAGGTCGGCCGTACTGATACGGCTGGTGAACTCCGCGTCCCCGTACGCCTTGAACGGCGAGAACGCGCAGTGTGTGGAGAGTTCGGCGGCGGCCTCGTGCGGGATCAGCCCGGCGAGGGTCACGGAGAGCTGGGGCAGGATCTGCCCCAGCGGCTGCCGGATGATGTCGTACCCGGCGGTGAGCGCCGCGAGCGTGGCGGCGCCGGTCGTGAGCGGAACGGGGAGGGGGGCGGGGCCCGCGACCGACTCCTCCAACGGGGCCGCCATGGGCCTGGTCTTCGGGGCGGGCAGGGGGGTCACCGTTCCGGTCACCGTTCCGATCAGCTCCATGAGAGCAGCCTAGTCAGCACCACCCCACCCCCGCCTGTCCTTTCGGCCAGCCGGGACTGTCCGAAAGGCTGGCCGGAACGGCTGTACCGCCACCCGAGGCTTGAGTCATCAACCGGTCCGGAACACACCGGCAGGACACCGGCATTGCCACCGGGTCCACACCGGACGACCGACGAAGCGACGAAGCGGGGAGAACAGCCATGGAAGCGATCGTGTACAAGGAGTTCGGCGGACCGGACGTGCTGCGCCACGAGGAGGCCGAGAAGCCCGAGCCCGGCCCGGGCCAGGTCCGCGTCAAGGTGGCGGTGGCGGGGGTCAACCCCCTGGACCACAAGCGCCGTTACGGCTGGGTCGAGGAGTTCTACCCGACCACCTTCCCGATGATCCCGGGGCTGGAGTTCGCCGGCACGGTAGACGCGGTCGGCGAGGGCGTCACCGATGTCGCCGTGGGCGACGAGGTCATGGGCTGGACGGAGACCGGCGCCTACGCCGAGTACGCCATCGCCGGGGACATCGTCCGCAAGCCGGCCGGGCTCTCCTGGGAGCGCGCGGCGGCCCTGCCCGTGGCCGGCGAGACCGCGCAGCGCGTCTTCGACCTGCTGCGCGTCAAGGCCGGCGAGACGCTGCTGCTCCACGGCGCCGCCGGCGTGGTCGGTACGGTCGCCGTCCAGCTGGCCGTCGCGGCCGGCCTCACGGTCATCGGTACGGCGTCCCCGGCCAACCACGAGCACCTGCGCGCCCTTGGGGCCATCCCCGTCGCGTATGGGGAGGGCCTGGCCGAGCGGGTGAAGGAGGCGGCGCCGCAGGGCATCGACGCGGTCTTCGACGCGGCGGGCGCGGGCGTCCTGCCGCTCTCGATCGAGCTCGTGGGCGGCTCCGCCGAGCGGGTCGTCACCATCGCCGATCCGGACGCCGCCGCGCACGGCGTGGTCTTCACCGGTGGCGGTACGCCGCCCGAGGTCGTCCGTGCCGGACTCGCCGAGCACGCGCGGCTCGCCGCGGAGGGCCGGCTGGACGTACGTATCGGGGAGGTCTTCCCGCTGGCGGACGCGGCGAAGGCGCAGGAGCTGAGCGAGTCGGGGCACGCGCGCGGGAAGCTGCTCATCAAGATCTGACCGGATCCGGGGGAGGGGGCAAGGGGTACGGCGAGGTCAGTCCAGCCGCCGTACCACCCTGGCCGGATTCCCCACCGCCAAGACCCCGGCCGGCAGATCCTTCGTGACCACGGCCCCCGCCCCGACGACCGTGTTCGCGCCGATCGTCACCCCAGGGCAGACGATCACCCCGCCGCCCAGCCAGACGTTGTCGCCGATCGTGATCGGCTCGGCCTTCTCCCAGCCCTCGCGGCGCCGCTCATGGTCCAGTTCATGCGAAGGGGTGAGGAGTTGGACGTTTGGGCCGATCTGGGCGCAGGAGCCGATGGTGATGGGGGCGGCGTCCAGGAAGACCGCGTTGAAGTTCACGAAGGTGCCGTCCCCGATGGAGATGTACCGGCCGTAGTCGCACTGGAACGGCGGCCGGATCCTGACCCCTTCGCCCACCGCACCCAGCAACTCCTTGAGGATCGCAGCCCGTTCGGTGGGTGCGGCGCCGCCGTTCGCGTTGTACGCGGCACAGAGCGCGAAGCGCCGTTCGGTGTCCGCGCGGAGCTCCGGGTCGTCGGGCAGATACCACTCGCCGGCCAGCATGCGCTGCTTGTTCTCGCCCATGTCGCGTGTTTCCTCTCCGTTTTGCCGGGCCAACGCGCGCGTGCCGCGGATCGTGCCCCTGGACCGAGCGGCGAGTGACCACGTGACCACTGCTCACCGCCGGGTAAGCCGCCAGGCCGGCAGGACACCGGCCACCACCGCGATCAGCGCACACGCCCCGGCGGCCGAGCCCACCACCGCCCAGGGCACCGTCACCGCCACCGGCGCCGAGAGGGAGGCAAGGGCCGCCCCCAGTGCCGCCAGGTTCCCCGCGGCGACCACCGCGCCGAGGACCGCCCCGACGGCCACCGCGAGGAGCGATTCGCCGGCGACGACCCGCAGGATCTGCGCCCGGGTGGCGCCGGTCAGCCGCAGGGTGTCCAGCTCTCCGCGCCGTACCGACGTGGCCATCAGGAGCGTGTTGGCCAGGCCGATGGCCGTGTAGACGAGGGCGATGCCGAGGACGACCAGCAGGCCGAGGCGGGTCTTGGGGCTCGTACGGGGATGGGTGGCGTCCGCCCAGGCGTCCGCGGTCAGGACCGTGCCGCCGCTCGCGCGCAGCGCCTGCGCCACGGCCTCGTGGCCGCCACCGGTCACCCGTACGTCGATCCGGTCCACGGGCAGGGCCTTCGCGTGCGTGGCGGTCAGATACGCGCCGTTGTTGCCCGTGCCGGTCGCGAGTACGGCGGCGATGCGCAGAGTCACCGGTCGACCGTCGCCGAGCCGTACGGTCACCGGTTCGCCGACGGTGTGCCGCTCCCATTCCTCGTTGACGACGATCGAACCGTCGTCCAGGTCGCGGATGTCGCCCGCCACGACGGGCAGCCGCGCGATCTCGGCGAAGGCGGCGGTGTCGGTGACCGCGCGCGCGTCCGTACGGATCAGGGCGCGGCCGTCCTCGCGTACGTACACGGCGGTCGACTTGGTGGCGGACACGACGGCGCCGGGGATCGCCCTGGGCGTCAACCGCTCGCCGGTGGCGACGTACTGGGCGGAGGTCTGCTCGCGCGCCTCGGCAGCCTTCGCCTCGGTGACGGTGGCCGCCGAGCCGAGCAGGGACCCCGCCAGGGCGACGGTGACCAGGACGGGCGCGGCGACGGCGGCCGTACGGCGCAGGGAGGCGGCGGTGTTCTCGCGGACCAGCGTCCCGGTCGCCCCCGGCAGCCGCAGGGCGCGCGCCACCGGCCGTACGAGCAGCGGCGAGAGCAGGGCCGCCGCGGTGATCAGCAGCATCGGTTGGGTGGTGTACGTCTTGCGCTTCAGCAGGTCGGACGGGTCGGTGGCGAGCGTCCACAGCAGCAGCCCGCCGCCGGTGAGCAGCAGGGCGGCGCCGATGAGACGCCGGCCGAGCGGCAGCACGCCCTGGTCCACGTCGGCGTCGCGCAGCGCCTCCACCGGGCCGATGCGGCCCGCCCGGCGGGAGGCCGCGAAGGCGCCGGCGAACGCCACGAGCAGACCGGTCCAGAAGGCCAGATGGAACGGCCAATTGAGGCCGTCCTTGATGGCGAACCATTCCGGTGCCACACCGCCGTCCACCAGCAGCCGGGCCAGCCACGGTGCGCCTACGGCGCCGAGCGCGCAGCCCGCCGCCGAGGCGAGGACTCCGACGCCGGCCGCTTCGGCGAGCAGCAGGCGGCGTACCTGCCCGGGAGTGGCACCCGCCGTGCGCAGCAGCCCGATCTCGCGGCGGCGCAGGGCCACGGCGAAGGCGAACGTGGACGCGACGACGAAGACGGAGACGAAGGTGGTGACGCCGCCCGCCGTCCCGAGCAGGGCGTTCAGGGTCACGAGCGCCTCGGCGTCCCGCTGCGGCTCGGGGTCGGCCCGGCGGCGGTCGTCGCCGGTCAGGACCTGGGCCCGGTCGCCGACCACCGCGCGGACGCGGTCGGCGGGAGCGTCGACGCCGACGGCGTCGGCGCGTCCGTCGGTGCTGACCTCGCCGAGCTTCCGCAGGTCGGCGACGAGAGCGGCGTCCACAGGGTGTGGATGGGCGAGCTTCTGCGGCCGGGAACCGTCGACGGTGAGCGTGTCCGTGCCGCGTACGACCACAGGGGAGGCGGCGAAGCGCTGCGGGGCGCGCTCGGGGGCGTCGAAGGTGGAGCCGAGACCCAGCCCCATGGTGGTCAGCAGCCCGACGGCGAGAGCGAGGGCGACGAAGCTGCCGAGGAAGGTGGCCCAGCGCGTACGCAGGGCGCTCAGCGCGACCGTCAGCATGCCACGGCCTCCTCGCCCAGGCCGGTCCCACTCGCCAGGCCGGCCCCCGGCCCGAGGCCCGTCCCCGCGCCCGGCCGGGTCCCGATTCCCGTCCCCGAGCCCGTCTGAGCGCCCGTCCCCGCGCCCGTCTCCAGGCGGGCCATGCGCGCCGCGACCTGTTCCGCCGTGGGAGCGGCGAGCTCGCCGTTCAGGCGGCCGTCGACGAGGAAGACCACCCGGTCCGCGTACGACGCGGCCACCGGGTCGTGCGTGACCATGATGATCGTCTGGCCCTCCCGGTCCACCAGCTCCCGCAGCATCACGAGCACGTCCCGGCTGGTGGCCGAGTCCAGCGCGCCGGTCGGCTCGTCGCCGAACAGCACCGCCGGGCGGGTGATCAACGCCCGCGCGATGGCCACCCGCTGCTGCTGCCCGCCGGACATCTCCCCGGGCCGGTGCCCGGCCCGCTCGCCGAGCCCGACCCGCTCCAGCGCGGCCCGTACCTCGCCCCGGGAGGGGCGGCGCCCGGCCAGCCGCAGCGGCAGGGCCACGTTCTGCGCGGCGGTCAGCGACGGCAGCAGGTTGAAGGCCTGGAAGACGAAGCCGATCCGGTCCCGCCGCAGCAAGGTCAGCTCGCGCTCGCGGAGCCCGGTCAGCTCCACGCCGCCGATCTCCACGCTTCCCGAGGTGGGCCGGTCGAGCCCGGCCGCGCACTGCAGCAGCGTGGACTTGCCGGACCCGGAGGGTCCCATGACGGCGGTGAACGAGCCGGTACGGAAGTCGAGATCGACCCCGTCCAGGGCGCGGACGTCGCGATGCAGGCGGCGGAGGGAGGTGAGCCGTACGGCTGTTGAGGTCATGACCCGAGCCAACCGTTTCCGGCGGGCGCGCTCACGACCACTGGAGGGCGTTCCGATGGTGGGCCCAGCCCTACCCCTAGGGGCCCCGCCCCCCCGAGGTCAGGGTCCGGTTCCCTTCCGTAACTAGGATGGTCGTTCCGAGGCACGGCTCACCGCAGAAGAGGAGGCACGTCGATGCCGGCAGGCGACACCGTCGAGAGGGCGCTGGCCACCGCGCTCTACGCGGACGACGACACCGCCCTCGACACCGGCGCCTCACTGCTGGCGGCTGATCCCGGCGCCGACGCGGAACTGGCCAGGCGCGGCGAGGAGTTCGTCCGACGGGCCTGGGAACGGGGCTGGCAGCCCGCCGACGTCCTGCGGCTCGTCCGCCGCGACCTGGACGAACACCATGTGCTGCTGGCCGCCGAGGCGATCACCCGCGAGGTGAAACGGTACGGGCAGCTGCCGCCCCGCTGGGCCGCCCAGCTCGCCGAGCTTCCGGATGGGCAGTGGAGCTCCGACCGCTTCTCGTACGCCACCGCGGTCCTGGAGCTGTACCGGCTCCTCGCCCGCCTCCCGGCCGTCGAACCCGTCGGGCCGGTCCCCGGCTCGCCGCTCCACGCGCCCCCGGCCGCCGGTGAGCCGCGCATGCTGACCCGGATCCGCGCCCTGCTCGCCAAGGCCGAGGCGACCGGCTTCCCGGAGGAGGCCGAGGCGCTGACCGCGAAGGCGCAGGAGCTGATGGCCCGGCACAGCCTGGACGAGGCGGCGCTCGCCCATCAGACGCACGCGCGCGATGTGCCCGGCGCCTGCCGGATCGGCGTGGACGCCCCGTACGAGACGGCCAAGGCGATCCTGCTCGACGCCGTCGCCGCGGCCAACCGCTGCCGGGCGGTGTGGAACAGCGCGCTCGGGTTCTCCACGGTCGTCGGCTTCGAGGCCGACCTGGAGGCCGTGGAGCTGCTCCACACCTCGCTCCTGGTGCAGGGCACGGCCGCGATGACCAAGGCCGAGGCGGGGCAGCGGGCCGGCGGACGCAAGCGGACCAAGACGTTCCGGCAGTCGTTCCTGATGGCCTACGCGACCCGGATCGGCGACCGTCTGGCCACGGCGGCCGAGGGTGTCGTCGCCGAGAGCGTGAGCGCCTCCGACGGTCTGCTCCCCGTCCTGCTGGCGCGGGACGTGGCGGTCGCGGACCGGGCCCAGGAGATGTTCCCGGAAACGGTCTCCACGCGCGTGAGGGGGGTCAACGACCTCGCGGGCTGGCAGGACGGCACAGCCGCCGCCGAGCGGGCCCACATGGGGCACGGGCGCCGCCCCCTCCGCCCGTAGCGGCACGCCGTAGCGGGGCTACGAACGGCGGCGGAACAGGACCTGGGCGTACGGCGCCCATGCCCCACCCCCCGCCCGCGCAGGGCCTGGGGCGTACGGCGCCCATACCCACCCCGCCCGCACAGGTGCCCGCGGGTCCGGGAGCCGCCGCTCCCGGACCCGCTCACGGGGGCCCCGGCCCCTGCCCCCCTACGGGGGGACACAGCCCTACCAGGACGCCTTACGGACCCCCGGCAGGAACCCGGCGTGCGCCTGCTCGCGCATCCGCACGCGCGAGAGGCCGAACTTGCGCAGGTGGCCCCGCGGCCGGCCGTCCACCCCGTCACGGTTGCGGACGCGGGTCGGGCTCGCGTCGCGCGGCTGGCGGCGCAGTTCCGCGTCCGCCGCGCGACGCTCCTCCTCCGTCGAGGACGGCCGCCGGAGGATCTCCTTCAGCTCCGCCCGTCGCTCGGCGTACCGCGCCACAACCTCGCGGCGCCGCTCATTGCGGACGATCTTGCTCTTCTTCGCCATCAGACCTTCACCCCCCGCGCGCGGATCCGGGCCACGGCCGCCTCGATCCCGATGGTGTCGACGGTCTTGATCGCCTTCGTGCTGAGCGTGAGGCGTACGTACCGGCCCTCGCTCGGCAGCCAGTAGCGCTTGCGCTGGATGTTGGGGTCGAACCGGCGCGAGGTGCGCCGGTGCGAATGGGAGATGCGGTTGCCGAAGCCGGGCTGGGTGCCGGTCAGCTGGCAGTGGGCGGACAAGGGTGACCTACCTCTCTGATCGCTTTCTTGGTAATGGAAACCGTTTCCATTTACTCTACCCCCATGGCCCGCAACGAACTCCGCCCGATCATCAAGCTCCGGTCCACCGCCGGCACCGGCTACACCTACGTGACCCGCAAGAACCGCCGTAACAACCCCGACCGACTGACCCTGCGCAAGTACGACCCGGTCGCAGGCCGCCACGTCGACTTCCGAGAGGAGCGCTGACCGCCATGCAGCCCGGAATCCACCCCCCGTACGCGCCCGTCGTCTTCCGCGACAAGGCCGGCGGTTTCGCCTTCCTCACCCGCTCCACGGCGACCAGCGACAAGACGGTCGAGTGGGAGGACGGCAACACCTACCCCGTCATCGACGTCGAGATCTCCTCGGCGAGCCACCCCTTCTACACGGGCCACGCGCGCGTGCTCGACACCGCCGGCCGCGTCGAGCGCTTCGAGCGGCGTTACGGCAGCCGGGGGCAGGGCAGGTCATGAACATCGCGCTCGTCGGCGGGCTCCACGCGGACGCCCGCCGGGCCGCCGTGGACCGGCTGCTGACCGCCGTCCCCGGCAGCGTCGCCCTCCACCACGACCTCGCGACCGCCGTGCAGGGCACGGTCGTACGGACGATCCGCGACGCCACCGGCACCCTCTCCACGGAGAACACGCCCCTCGTCAACGACTGCGCCTGCTGCGCCCTGCGCGAGGACCTCGTGCCGGAGCTGCGCCGCCTCGACGACGCCGGGCTGACCCGGCTCGCCGTCGTCGAGCTGTGGGACTCGGTCGAGCCCAAGGCGATGGCCGAGGTCGTCGCGGCCGCCGGGCTGCGCGTCACCGCCGTCATCACCGCGGTCGACCCGGCCCTGCTCCTGCCGTACCTCGGCAACGGCGACGACCTCATGGAGGCCGGCCTCGCCGCCGCCCCCACCGACCAGCGCACGATCGCCGACACCTGGGCCCGCCAGCTGGAGTACGCGCCGGTGCTCGCCGTACTCGACAACGACGAGGCCGACGACGAGGACCGCGCGCTGCTCGCCCAGCTCCACCCCACCGCCCGGCACGTGCGGATCGAGGACGGGCAGGAGCTCGCCGCCGCCGCGCAGGCGGGCTTCGACGTCGAGGCGGCGGCCGCCGCCCAGCACCCGGCCTGCGCCCTGCTGCCGCAGGAGGCCGACGCGAACGGCGTCGCCACCTACGTCTGGCACCGCCGCCGGCCCTTCCACCCAGAGCGGCTGTACGCGGCGCTGGAGGACCTGACCTGCGCCGCCGCCCGCAGCCGGGGGCGGTTCTGGCTCGCCGACCGGCCCGACACCCTGCTGGCCTGGGACGCGGCCGGCGGTGCGCTCTGCGTGGAGAGCGCCGGGCCCTGGCTGGCCTCGCTCCCGGACGCGGCCTGGGACATGGTCCCGCCCGTCCGCCGGGCCGCGGCCGCCATGGACTGGCACCCCGACCATGGCGACTGCTGCCAGCACCTGGTCTTCACCTCGCCCGGCCTCGACCGCGAGGGCCTGGCCGAACTGCTCGACTCCTGTCTGCTCACCGACGCGGAGTACGCCGCGGGACGCGACGCCTGGAAGCTGCTGCCGCCCGCCTTCGATTCCCTCCTGGAGGTCTGACCCCATGCCCAAGCCCGCCCGTAAGCCCCTCAAGCCCCGGCCGAACCCGCTGGACCGCGACGGCATCACCTACATCGACTACAAGGACACCGACCTGCTGCGGAAGTTCATCTCCGACCGCGGCAAGATCCGCAGCCGCCGGGTGACCCGGGTGAGCGCTCAGCAGCAGCGACAGCTGTCCCGAGCCATCAAGAACGCCCGCGAGATGGCGCTGCTGCCGTACGTGTCGACAACCCGTTAGCCCGGGAGGGATCCGGAAGGGCGTGCTCTGCGTCTCTTCCCGTGGGAACGGCCCGCCCCCGACGTCCGTTTCCTGATAGCTGTAGTCGACACGCCACCCGGCGTGCACGTGCATCTGCACATGCATTGGCATATGAACACAGCTATGATCCGGGAAAGTTGACACCTGCATCATGCATCTCTCGGGGAGCTTCCAGTGCACCACGCATACAACGGCATGGCGGCCACGGAACTTCGCGGGGTCGTCTGGCAGAAGAGCAGGCACAGCAACTCACAGGGCTCGTGCGTGGAGTTCGCCAAACTGCCGGGCGGAGGGGTGGCCGTGCGCAACTCACGCCACCCCGACGGCCCCGCCCTGGTCTACACGCCCGCCGAGATAGAGGCGATGCTGCTGGGCGTGAAGGACGGGGAGTTCGACCACCTCGTCGAGGGCTGACCGCCCCTCGGCGACGGACGGCACGGATCCGACACCACCGGGCCCCGGCGCCACCGGGGCCCGTACTCGTACAGCGGCCCCCCGGTGGCCGTACGCACGTATCGGCCACCGGGGGGCCGCACTCGCCTACGGGCCGAAGTGGCCGCCGGCTACCCCTCCGCGCCCAGCCGGAACAGCGCCCAGACCACCTTGCCGTGCAGCGTGCCGGCCAGCGGGTGCCAGCCCCAGCTGTCGCTGAAGGAGTCCACGAGGAACAGCCCGCGCCCCGACTCGGCCGCGAAGTCCTCGTCGGACTCACGCGTCCGGGGACCGGAGTGGCTGGGGTCGCGTACCGCGCACACCAGCCGGGTGGTCCAGCGCATCAGATGCAGCCGCACGGGCGGATCCTGCGGGGCCTCGGGGTCGGTGGAATCGGCCGGCACGGCGTGCCGCAGCGCGTTGGTCACCAACTCCGAGACGACCAGGGCGACATCGTCGAAGCGTTCGTCGAGATCCCACTGGCTGAGCGTCGATCTGGTGAACGTCCGGGCGCCGCGTACGGCTTCGAAGCGGGCCGGCAGCGCGCACGAGGCGGAGCTGGAGACGGAGGCGGGATCGATCGGCGGAAGGCCCTGCCGTAACGGCTCGAGCATGGTCGATCCATTCGTCCCCATGCGAGGCACTCCCGGGAATCGCGGCTGTGACGCTACAACACGAACGAGTACGCAGGTGCGCGAGGACCATGGTTCCGAATGCGCCGGGCGGATGCAAGGGCAGATGCACGTGCACGCGCCGGACCTGTCCACCCCCGTGCCGTTTCTTGCTCATATCTTCCACCCACCAGTTTCACCTGGTTGGCGAGCGCTTCCCCTTTCCGTAATCGAATGAGTACGGGCTGAAGCGTTTTGGTGGCAGAATCCGGGGCTCGGAGTTCGGGGGTGCTCCGTCCACACTGATGTGTAGACAGGCGGCAGACGTGCAGACGGGAACACACCGACGCGAAGGGGAGGCTGAAGTCGTGACCGCAGGTGAATCGAGCGGATCCGTGGTGCGACGGATCCTGCTGGGGTCACAGCTGAGGCGGCTGAGGGAATCGCGTGGGATCACGCGCGAGGCGGCCGGCTACTCGATCCGCGCATCCGAATCCAAGATCAGCCGTATGGAGTTGGGAAGGGTGAGCTTCAAGGCACGGGACGTCGAGGACCTCCTCACGCTCTACGGCGTCGGTGACGAGGCGGAGCGCGCCTCGCTGCTCGGTCTCGCCCGCGAGGCCAATGTGGCCGGCTGGTGGCACAGCTTCGGTGATGTGCTGCCCGGCTGGTTCCAGACGTACATCGGGCTCGAAGGGGCCGCTTCGCTCATCCGGATCTACGAAGTCCAGTTCGTCCACGGCCTGTTGCAGACCGAGGCCTACGCCCATGCCGTCGTCACCCGCGGCATGCCGGACGCCCCGCACGCGGAGATCGAGCGCCGCGTCGCACTGCGTCTGGAGCGCCAGAAGGTGCTGGTCGCCGAGAACGCGCCCCGCTTCCACGCCGTGCTCGACGAAGCCGCACTGCGCCGCCCCTACGGCGACCGCGCTGTCATGCAGGGGCAGTTGAGGCACCTCATCGAGATCTCGGAGCACCCCAACGTCACGCTCCAGATCATGCCCTTCAGCTTCGGCGGCCATGCGGGCGAGAGCGGCTCCTTCACCATGCTGCGCTTCCCTGAGTCCGACCTCTCCGACGTCGTCTACCTGGAACAGCTGACGAGTGCGCTGTACCTGGACAAGCGTGAGGAGGTCGCCCAGTACGAACGGGTGATGGAGCGTCTACAGGAAGACAGCCCCGATCCGGCAGAAAGCCGTGACCTTCTTCGGGGTCTCCTTCAACTCTCGTAACTGATAAGTACGATGACGTGACATCAGCTGTCAGCAGCGTGCGCAGCCGGACCGGGCTGCCCGCGCACTCCGTGATGAGGGGTCCTGTCTCATGTCCTACTTCACCGACCTGGCCCATCAGTACATCGACGGGGAATGGAAGCCGGGCAGCGGTTCCTGGGACATCATCGACTTCAACCCCTACAGCGGCGAGAAGCTCGCCTCGATCACCGTCGCCACGGCCGACGAGGTCGACCAGGCCTACCGCGCCGCCGAGCGTGCTCAGGCCGTCTGGGCCGAGACCAATCCGTACACCCGGCGGCTGGTCTTCGAGCGCGCCCTGCGGATCGTCGAGGAGCGCGAGCAGGAGATCAGCGACACGATCGTCGCCGAGCTCGGCGGCACCCGCCTGAAGGCCGCCTTCGAGCTGCACCTCGCCAAGGAGTTCCTGCGTGAGGCGATCCAGCTGGCACTGCGCCCCGAGGGCCGAATACTCCCCTCTCCGGTGGACGGCAAGGAGAACCGCGTCTACCGCCTGCCGGTCGGTGTCGTAGGCGTCATCAGCCCCTTCAACTTCCCCTTCCTGCTGTCGATCAAGTCGGTCGCGCCCGCGCTGGCCCTCGGCAACGCCGTGGTGCTCAAGCCGCACCAGAACACCCCGATCTGCGGCGGCACGCTCGTCGCGAAGGTGCTGGAGGACGCGGGCCTGCCCGCGGGTCTGCTCAACGTCGTCGTCACCGACATCGCCGAGATCGGCGACGCGCTGATCGACCACCCTGTCCCCAGCGTCATCTCCTTCACCGGCTCCGACCGGGTCGGCAAGCACGTGGCCACCGTCTGCGCGGCCAACTTCAAGCACGCCGTCCTCGAACTGGGCGGCAACAGCGCGCTGATCGTCCTCGACGACGCCGACATCGACTACGCCGTGGACGCGGCGGTCTTCAGCCGGTTCGTGCACCAGGGGCAGGTCTGCATGGCCGCGAACCGGGTCCTGGTGGACCGGAAGGTGGAGAAGGAGTTCACCGAGAAGTTCGTGGCCAAGGTCAAGACGCTCAACGTCGGCGACCCGGCCGAGCCCACCACCCACATCGGCCCCCTCATCAACTCCCAGCAGGCCGAGTCGGTCGCTGCGCTCGTCGACCAGACGGTCCGGGACGGCGCCACGGCGCTGCTCCAGGGCGATGTGCGGGGCAACCTCGTCTCCCCGTCCGTCCTGACCGGGATCGCGCCCGACGCGCCCGTCCTGACGCAGGAGATCTTCGGCCCGGTCGCGCTCGTCGTGCCGTTCGACGGCGAGGAGGAGGCGGTGCGGATCGCGAACGACACCCCGTACGGCCTGAGCGGCGCGGTGCACACGGGCGACATAGAGCGCGGTGTACGGGTTGCCAAGCGCATCCGCACCGGCATGATCCACATCAACGACGGCACGGTGAACGACGAGCCGATCGTGCCGTTCGGCGGGGAGAAGCGCTCGGGCATCGGCCGGCTGAACGGCGAGTCGATGATCGAGGCGTTCACGACCCAGAAGTGGATCTCGGTGCAGCACGGCCGCACCCGTTTCCCCTTCTGATGCCCTACGCGCGCGTGGAGGGCGGCCGTGCGTTTTCGCCCGCCCCACGCGCGCGTGGATGCGGGCCGATTCTCCTTTGCGGACAGAAGCTGACCGCAAGGGTCCGTAGCTTGGTGGTTGTCCGGGAGGCGCAGGGCCTCCCGGAGCAGACCGGAAGGCGGACACCATGGTCACTCACGTTCCCGCGGAGGCTCACGGCGACGAGCGCGGCGCGCTGATCAGCTTCGTCGAGGCGCAGCGCGGCGCCATCCGCCGGTCCGTGCTGGGCGTTACGGAGGAGCAGGCGGCGAGCCGGCCCAGCGCGAGCGAGCTCTCGCTCTCCGGGCTGCTCAAGCATGTCGCCGAGATGGAGCTGAACTGGCTGCGGATGGCTCAGCAGCGGCCGAACGAGAAGGCGCGCACCGAGGAGACCTGGGGCGACAGCTTCCGTCTGGTCGACGGTGAGACGGTGCCGGAGATGCTGGCCTTCTGGGATGACGTCGCGAAGCAGACCGAGGCGTTCATCCGCTCGGTCCCGAGCCTGGACGACACGTTCCCGCTGCCGCCGGCGCCCTGGTTCCCCAAGGACGGCGGGGTGTCGATGCGCTGGCTGATGCTTCACCTGGTGGAGGAGATCGGGCGGCACGCCGGGCACGCGGACATCATCCGGGAGTCCCTGGACGGCAAGGGCGCCTTCGACCTGATCGCGGTGGAGCAGCAGGGCGCGTAGTGCCTCGGCCGGGACCTCAACAGGGGCCCGTACCCTAGTCAAAGTTGATTAGGGAGTGTGGCGATGTCGGCGATCCGGCTTCTTGTTCTCGGTGCCGTGCGGCAGCACGGGCGGGCCCACGGCTATCAGGTCCGCAACGACCTGGAGTACTGGGGCGCGCACGAGTGGTCGAACGCCAAGCCCGGCTCGATCTATCACGCGCTGAAGCAGATGGCGAAGCAGGGGCTTCTGCACGCCTATGAGATCGCGCCGAGCACCGCCGGCGGGCCGCCGCGGACCGAGTACGAGGTCACGGAGAAGGGCACGGCCGAGTACTTCTCGTTGCTGCGCGAGGCGCTGAAGTCGCACGACACGAAGCTGGACGTGCTGTCCGCCGGGCTCGGCCTCATCGTCGACCTGCCGCGGGATGAGGCCGTCGCCCTGCTGAAGCAGCGGGTGGAGGGGCTCCGGAAGTGGCGGGACAGCGTCACGGAGTACTACACCCCGGAGGCCGGCACGGAGCAGCTGGGCCACATCGGCGAAATCATGCACCTGTGGGTGCACTCGGCGGACACCGGCGCGCAGTGGACGCGCGGGCTGATCGAGCGGATCGAGGGCGGGGCGTACGTCTTCGCCGGAGAAGGAGGCGAGCCCTTCGTGGGTGTCCTCGCCGACGACCAGGAGAACCCGTTCGCCACCGGTGAGCCGCATCCAGGAGATCAAGACTAATCAAGTTTGACCAATCGGCGATCCGGGGTTACTTTCGATCGAGTGGTCAAGTTTGACTACTGGGCTGGAGGAGCGGAATGACTGACGCGATCGTCGTCGAAGGCGCGCGGAAGAGGTACGGGGAGAAGTGGGCGCTGGACGGGCTGGACCTGCGGGTCGCGCAGGGCACGGTGCACGGGCTGCTCGGCCCCAACGGAGCGGGCAAGACCACCACGGTCCGGATGCTGGCCACGCTGCTGCGGGCGGACGAGGGCAAGGTCGAGGTCGCCGGACACGACGTACGGACCCAGGCCCGCGAGGTACGTCGACGGATCGGGCTCCTCGGACAGCACGCGGCGGTCGACGAGGAGCTCGGCGGCCGCCAGAACCTGGAGATGTTCGGGCGGCTGTACCACCTGGGCGCGCGGCGGGCCGGGGTGCGGGCGGACGAGCTCCTGGAGCGGTTCGGGCTCACGGACACCGGGCGCAAGCCGGTCAAGCAGTACAGCGGCGGCATGCGGCGCCGCCTCGACCTGGCGGCCTCGCTGATCACGGAGCCCGCGGTGCTGTTCCTGGACGAGCCCGCCACGGGCCTCGACCCGAGGGGACGCGCCGAGGTGTGGGCCTCCGTGCGCTCACTGGTCGGCGGGGGCACGACCGTGCTGCTGACGACCCAGTACCTGGAGGAGGCCGACCAGCTCGCCGACCGCATCTCGGTGGTGGACCAGGGGCGGGTCATCGCCGAGGGCACCGCCGACGGACTGAAGAGCCAGGTCGGCGGGGACCGGATCGACGTCGTGGTGCGCCACGCGGAGCAGCTGCGGTGGGCGGCCGCGCTGCTGCCTGGCGAGACGGCCGTCGACGAGGACCGGCGCCTGGTCAGCGCGCCGGTGACAGACCGGATGACGGCCCTGGCCGGGGCCGTACGTGCCTTGGAGGAGGCCGGGATCGAGGCGGAGGACATCGCACTGCGCAGGCCGACCCTCGACGAGGTGTTCCTGACGCTCACGGCCGGACGCGAGACGGTGGAGGTGACGGCATGAGTACGTACGTCCTGAGCGACAGCTGGACGATGACCCGGCGCGAACTCGCCCACTGGGCACGGCAGCCGGTGCAGGTCGTGGTCGGCCTGGTCTTCCCGGTGATGCTGCTGCTGATGTTCGGCTACCTCGTCGGTGGCGGGCGCGAGGTCGAGGGCACGTACGTCGACTTCCTCGTGCCGGGGATGCTTGCGCTGACCATGGCGTTCGGCCTGGAAGGCACCATGACCGCGGTCACCCAGGACCTCAACAAGGGGGTCGTCGACCGCTTCAGGTCCATGCCGATGGCCAACAGCGCGGTACTGGTGGGGCGTGCGGTCGCCGACATGCTGCAGTCCGCGCTCGGCCTGGCCGTGATGATCGCCGTCGGTTACGCGATCGGCTGGCGGGCCAACGGGGGCCTCGGAGCCTCTCTGGGGGCCGTGGGGCTGCTGCTTCTGCTGCGGTTCGCGATGCTGTGGATCGGGATCTTCCTGGGCATGGTGGCGGGGCGGCCCGAGCTGGTGCAGGCGGTGCAGATCCTCGTCTGGCCGGTGGGGTTCCTCTCCAACGCGTTCGCGTCCCCGGAGTCCATGCCCGACTGGCTGGGGACCGTGGTGGAGTGGAACCCGATGTCGGCGACGGCCACGGCGGTACGGGACCTGTTCGCCAACCCGGGCGGGGAGCCGGGGCACATGGCGGCGGCGATCATCTGGCCGGTGGCGCTGATCGCGGTCTTCTTTCCGCTGGCGGTACGGAGGTTCCAGGCGCTGAGCCGCTGAGCCGCTGAGCCGCTGAGCCGCTGAGTCGGCCGAGCGGATCGCTTCCTGCTTTTCGCGGCTCGGAAAGTCGTACGGCGAATCGTGGAACCCGAAGCCGGTGAGCGGTGTACCAGAAGCAGACGGTTCACCGCGGACCGGCTTCGGGACAGCCTCGGACAGGGGGAGCGCGATGCGCGGACACATCGGAGCAGCGGGCGCCGTCGTGGCGCTGGTGTTGGTGGGTACGGCCGGGACGGCGGGATGTACGGCGGAGCCCGCGGGGCGCTCCGCGGCGCCCTCGCGGAGTGAGGGGGCGTCGGGCCCGTCGGCGGGGGCACAGGCGCCGCCGCGCATACCGTCGGCGCCGGACCTGCCCGGCTGGGCCCACAGCCCCGGATTCGCCGCCGACGGCAGCGGGTTCACCCTCCTGGCCCGCTGCGTCGAGGACGAGGCGCGGCCGGAGAACAGCTTCTGCCGGCAGCATGTCGCCGTCCTGGACAAGGGCGCGGCCAGTTGGGAGCTGCGCAGATCTCCGCTCACCGAAGTGCGGGGCACCCACGGCGTCTCTGCGCAGCTCACCGTCCTCGGGCCCGGCCGCGCACTCATCCAGGAGGGGAGCGAGGAGCATCCGCTGCGGACCTGGTTCACCCGCGACGGCGGTCGCTCCTGGACGAAGGGGGAAGGGCGGCCGACCGGCACGGTCGCGACCATCCCGGCGGGCGGTGCCGTGACCCTCGGCTGCGCCCAGCCGCCTGGCGCGATCGTGGACGACTGCGCCCGGCGGCAGCTGCTGGTGATCTCGCCCGAGGACGGCAAGTTCAGGGCCCTCGCACGCGGGCCGCAGCTCGGACCGTCTCTGCGGCCCGCCGAGGTGGCGGAGCCCGACGGCTCCTGGTGGGCGTCCGGCGTCGATCCGGTGTCGAAGCGTCCGGCGGTGGCGGTGTCACGGGACGCGGGGCGCAGCTGGTCGACGAGCGTCCTGCCGTCGCCGCCCACGACCAACCCCTGGGGCGTCTCGGTTGCGGTCGGACCGGACGCGGTCTACGCCGCCGAGATGGGAGAGCTGACAGGCGGTGAACCGGCCAAGAATCCGATGCGGGCGCTGCACCGCTCGCTGGACGGCGGCCGCACATGGCAGCGGATGTGGACCACCACCTCGACCGACGAGCCGCGTACGCTGCTCGGCCTGCCGGTCCCCGGGCGCGGCGGCAGGGTCACCGTCCACGGCGAGATGGGGGCGTACACCAGCATGGACGGCGGCTCCACCTTCCAGCGCTCGGGCGAGAGGCTCGGCCATGTGAGCCGTACGCCCGTCGGACTGCTCCGCGGGCCCGTCGTGGGCTGTGAGTACGGCATATCCGCCGACGGGGTCCGCTGGTCGGCGGTGCGGCTGGCCTGCGGCACGGAGTCCTGAGCTGCCCGCCCCGTCGCGCCGGCCTCCGCCGGGCTTTCCGCCACCCACCGTCGGGCCCCGCTCCGGACGGTGGTCAGTGGTGGAAGGCGGTCGCCGCCTCCTTGTCGTGGGTCAAGGGGCCGGACTGGGCCCGGAGTTCGGGCATCAGCCGGTCCAGGTCCTCCACCAGCAGCGCGGCGAGGTCGGTCGAGAAGCCGTTGCGGCAGACCACGCGGAGGACGGAGAGGTCCTGCCGGTTCGCGGGGAAGGTGTAGGCGGGCACCAGCCAGCCGCGCTCCCGGAGCCTGCGCGAGACGTCGAAGACGTCGAAGTTCCGTACGCCCGGTGCGGTGGTGAAGGCGAAGACGGGCAGCTGATCGCCCCGGGTGAGGAGCCGGAAGTCGCCCAGCGCCTCGATGCGTTCGGCGAGACCGCGGGCGACGTCCCGGGTGGTCTGCTGGACCGCCCGGTAGCCCGCCCGGCCCAGGCGCAGCAAGGTGTAGTACTGCGCGACCACCTGCGCCCCGGGGCGGGAGAAGTTGAGGGCGAAGGTGGGCATGTCACCGCCCAGGTAGTTGACCCGGAAGACCAGCTCCTCGGGGAGCTCGGCGGGCGAGCGCCACAGCGCCCAGCCGACCCCGGGATAGACCAGACCGTATTTGTGACCGGAGGTGTTGATGGAGGAGACCCGTGGCAGCCGGAAGTCCCAGACCAGATCCTCGTCGATGAAGGGGGCGACCATCGCGCCGGAGGCGCCGTCCACATGGACGGGGATGTCGATACCGGTGCGTTCCTGGAGGGCGTCCAGGGCGGCGCAGATCTCGGCGACGGGTTCGTAGGAGCCGTCGAAGGTGGAGCCGAGCACGGCCACCACCCCGATGGTGTTCTCGTCACAGAGCTCGGCCGCCGCCTGCGGGTCCAGATGGAAGCGGTCGCCCTCCATCGGGACCAGACGGGCTTCGACCTCCCAGAATGTGCAGAACTTCTCCCAGCAGACCTGCACGTTGACGCCCATCACCAGATTGGGGCGGGCGCTGGCGGGATAGCGGTCGGGGTGCCGCTGGGCCCAGCGGCGCTTGAGCGCCATGCCGGCGAGCATGCAGGCCTCGCTCGAGCCCGTGGTCGAGCAGCCGACCGCGGTGGCCGGGTTCGGGGCGTTCCAGAGGTCGGCGAGCATGGCCACACAGCGCCGCTCCAGCTCGGCGGTGCGCGGGTACTCGTCCTTGTCGATCATGTTCTTGTCGCGGCACTCGGCCATCAGCACCCCGGCCTGGGGCTCCATCCAGGTCGTCACGAAGGTGGCGAGGTTGAGCCGGGAGTTGCCGTCGAGCATCAGCTCGTCGTGGACCAGCTGGTAGGCGCTGCTCGGCGGGAGCGGTCCGTCCGGGAGGCGGTGCTTGGGCGGGGCCTCGGTCATGCCGCCGACCGGATTGGCCTCGCCGAAGAAGGGGTTGAGAGCGAGCCGGCGGTCGGGCTCGCCCTGGGGCTGGTGCAGCGGCACGGGAACTCCTTGGGAACAGGTCGGCTGAACAGGTCAGCGCAGGGGCGCGCCGGATGCGTCGAGTTGCATCTGGGGGCGGCCGGTCACGAGCAGCCAGGCGGGCAGGGAAGCGATGCACAGCAGCGCGAGGATGGCGGGGGAGGCGACGAGCACGGCGGCGGTGAAGAGGCTGATCCATCCCTGCCGGGTGATCGCGAGGAGGAGGCCGAGTACGCCGGAGGCGACACCGACGGCCGGATGGACGGCCGGGACGAGGGCGTGCGCGCAGAGCCCCAGGGCGGCGCCGATGAAGACCGCGGGGAAGATCCGGCCGCCGCGGAAGCCGCACGAGGCGGCCACGAGCAGGGCGGCCAGCTTCACCGCGGCCAGGGCGGCGAAGGCGCCCGCACTGCGGCCGTCGGGGTCTGCGGCGATCTCCTTCACCTCGTGCAGACCCTTGAAGAGGGTCAGATGCCCGCCCAGGGCGCCCAGCAGGCCGAGCGTCAGACCGCCCAGGGGCAGCATCACCATCGGATGGGGCAGCCGCCGGAAGGCGGCGTGGACGAAGGGGAAGGCGTGGACGGCGACGAGCCCGAAGAGGGCGGCGGCGGGGGCGATCACGAGCGACGCCAGCAGATCGCCCCACCCGGGATAGGTGACGGGCGGCAGGGAGATGTCGAAGGTGGGGTGGGCGATCAGGGCGGTGGTTGTCGCGCCGGCGCCGGCGGCGACCAGCGGGGCGAAGAGCCGGTCCCAGAGCGAGCGGTCTCCGGGCTGCCGGGTGAGCGCCTCGGAGATGACGAGGGCTGCCGCCACCGGCGTGCCGAAGAGGGCGCCGATGGTGGCCGCAGAGGCCAGGGACACCCATAGCGCGGCGGGTGCGACGGGTTGGGCGCGGCGGCCCAGCCAGTAGGCGAGGGCGATGTTGGCGGCGATGATCGGGTTCTCGGGGCCGAGGCTGACCCCGCCTGCCAGCCCGAGGACGGCGGCGACGAGCAGCCCCGGCACCACCACGGGCGACACCGGCGCCTCGTCCCCCAGGCCCATGGTGGCGGGGTCGTGTCCGGCGTGCCCGGGCGCCTTCCAGACGACCAGACCGACGGCGGCGCCCGTGGCCGTGAGGATGGTGATCATCCACAGAGAGGAGAAGCCGCCGATCCCCAGCGCGTGCGGAAGCGTCTCCCAGAGCACGTCCTTGAACAGCTCGGCGATCTCGTCGACCCCCAGCAGAAGCAGGCTCGCGCCCACCCCGATCAGCAGGGCGGGCACGATCTGCGGCAGCAGGACTCGGACGGGGGTCGGCAGCGGCGGGGGCGGTGCTGAGGGTGCATCAGGAGCCACGAGCCCACCATAAGTGGGCGAATGCGGCATAACATCCCGAGATTCGGACTTGCACCTCACGTTGCGTGAGGCCCGAGGCTGATGCCCGTACCGAAAAGTGCCCGTACCGAAGAGAGAAGGGAGCGGAAAGCCATGAGCTACTCCGTGGGGCAGGTCTCCCGGTTCGCCGGAGTCACGGTGCGCACGCTGCACCACTACGACGAGATCGGGCTGCTGTCTCCGAGTGGCCGCAGTCACGCAGGCCACCGGCGTTACGACGACGCTGACCTGGACCGGCTGCAGCAGATCCTGTTCTACCGGGAGCTGGGCTTTGCGCTCGACGAGGTCGCGGCACTGCTCGACGACCCGCAGGCGGACCCGCAGGAGCACCTGCGGCGCCAGCATCAGCTGCTGACCGCCCGGATCGCCGAGCTCCAGAAGATGGCCGAGGCCGTCGAGCACGCCATGGAGGCGAAGAAGATGGGCATCAACCTCACGCCCGAGGAGAAGTTCGAGGTCTTCGGGGACAGGGACCCGGAGCAGTACGCGGAGGAGGTCGAGGAGCGCTGGGGCACCACGGACGCCTACGCCGAGTCACAGCGCAGGACGGCCTCGTACACCAAGGAGGACTGGCTGCGGATGAAGCAGGAGCAGGAGGACTGGGGCCGCCGCTTCACGGCCCTCATGGACTCCGGCGCTCCCGCCGACGGCGAGGCCGCCATGGACCTCGCCGAGGAGGCGCGGCAGCAGATCTGCCGCTTCTACTACGAGTGCAGCCACGAGTTCCACACCTGCCTGGCCGAGATGTACGTCACGGACGAGCGGTTCCGGCAGTACTTCGACGAGATGAAGCCGGGCTTGGCGCAGTACCTGCACGACGCGATCCTCGCCAACGGCGTGCGGAACGTGTGACGAGCAGCGGGGGGCGGGGGCTCGGTCGGGGGCCCGTACGGGGGTCGGGTCCCCGCTCCCCGTACGGGCCCGGGGGCTCAGGCGCGGGCGATGACCACGGCCGTGCCGTAGGCGCAGACCTCCGTGCCCACGTCCGCCGCCTCGGTCACGTCGAAGCGGAACATCAGCACCGCGTTGGCGCCCCGCGACCGGGCCTGGTCGATCAGCCGCTCCATCGCCTGGTTGCGGGTCTCCACCAGGGTCTTCGTCAGCCCCTTGAGCTCGCCGCCGATCATCGACTTCAGCCCCGCGCCGATCTGGCTGCCCAGATGCCGCGACCGTACGGTCAGGCCGAAGACCTCGCCGATCACCTGCTGCACCTGGAACCCGGGCACATCATTGGTGGTGACGACCAGCACATCGGGGTGCGGGCCCTGCCCGCCGCCGTACTCTTCGATACCCATGGCGACAGCTTCCTGCCGGAGCGTGCTCGTCGCACCCTGAGGGAGGCCGGTGGAACCGGTGGCTGTCCGCAAGCGTTGATAGCTTTGGGCAGCCGTCCCCCCGCATTCGAACCTGGAGCCCGGAACCCGTGAATACGCTTGCGCTCGGACCGAGCTGGCTCGACCCGGACTTTCTGATCGAGACCTTCGGCCTGATCGGCGTCCTGGTCATCGTCTTCGCCGAGTCCGGCCTCCTGATCGGGTTCTTCCTGCCCGGCGACTCGCTCCTGTTCACCACCGGTCTGCTGGTCACGACGGGCGCCCTCGACACCCCCCTGTGGCTGGTGTGCACGCTGATCGTCCTCGCGGCGATCATCGGCGACCAGGTTGGCTATCTCTTCGGCCGGAAGGTCGGCCCCGCCCTCTTCAAGCGCCCGGACTCCAAGCTGTTCAAGCAGGAGAACGTGGAGAAGGCGCACGAGTTCTTCGAGAAGCACGGCCCCAAGTCGCTGATCCTGGCCCGTTTCGTGCCGATCGTGCGGACGTTCACGCCGATCATCGCGGGCGTGAGCCGGATGAACTACCGCTCGTTCATCACGTTCAACATCATCGGCGGTGTGCTGTGGGGCGCGGGCGTCACGCTCCTCGGCGCCTCGCTCGGCAAGATCGACTTCGTGCATGAGCACATCGAGGCGATCCTCATCCTGATCGTGCTGATCTCCGTGGTCCCGATCGTGATCGAGTACCTCCGCGCCCGCTCCCAGAGCAAGAAGGCGAAGGCGGACGAGGCGGCCCCCTCGGCGTCCCAGTCCCAGCCTCAGTCCCAGCGCGGCCGCCACGCCAAGCGCTAGCGGCGGCTAGAAGCCGCGGGTCCGCTTGGCCGCGCGGCGGCCCGCGCCGCTGCCCGGGGCGTGGATGAAGAGGCGGGCCAGCTCGCCGCCGAGGTTGACGCCGATCGCGATCGCCAGGGCCAGCGCGGCCGCCTTGGCCAGTGAGGTGAAGCCCTGGTCGAGGTTGTTCTGGGCGATCGCGAGGACACCGAAGTACGTCGCCGAACCGGGCAGCAGCGGTCCGATCGCCGCTGTCACGTACGGCAGGGACGAGGTGTGGTGGTAGCGGGCGATCAGCTGCCCGAACAGGCCCACCAGGCCCGCCGCCACCGCGGTCGCCATCACCGCCGACCCTTCCGCGGTCACCGCGATGGACGCGAAGATCACCCAGGCCACGCCGCCGTTGAGCGTCGCGAAGAGCACCGTCGCGCGGCTCTGCTGGAGCAGGACCGCGAAGGTCAGGCAGAGCACCATCGAGGCGACGATCTGGACCGCGGGCCGCTCGACGGGTTCGAGGATCCCCTCGGGGTTGAGATTGGCCCCGAACTGCACGGCCACGTACAGCACGGACAGCACGCCGACCACGATCGCGACGAAGAAGTAGCCGACTTCCAGGAGCCGTGCGGACGCGGTGATGTAGAAGCCGGTCAGGCCGTCCTGGACGGCGGCGACCAGCGCCCGCCCCGGGATCAGGGCGAACAGGCCACCGGTGATGACCGCGGACGGCAGCAGCTCGGCGTGGAGCAGGGTCAGCAGGACCCCCATCGCGGCCGGCGGCATCGCCGCCACCAGGAACTGGTAGAACTCCGGCAGCCCGCGCCCCGCGCAGAACCACGCCAGCCGGTCACCGAGCACCGCGCCGAGCGCCGCCACGAAGAAGACGGTCGGCCCGCCGCCGAGCAGCACGGACGCCGCGCCGGCCAGCACACCGGCGGCCGTCGTGAGCACCCAGCCGGGGTACGGGTGCCGGTTGCGGCGGATCTCGGCGAGGCGCCGGTAGGCCTCCTCCGGTGAGACATCGTGGTCCTCGGCGTTGATGTCGGCGAGGAGCTGGTAGACCGCCTCAAGGCGGGTGTAGTCGGTGCCCCGCCGCCGTACGGTCCGGTTCGCGGTGACCGGGTCGTCCACCAGCGACGGCTGGTACGTGATCGACAGCAGGGTGAACGTGACCGTCGGCTCGCACCGGTCGAGGCCGTAGCTGCGGCAGATCGCGAACATCGCCGCCTCGACGTCCTCGGCGCCCTCGCCGCCCGCGAGCAGCAGCTCGCCGATACGGAGCGTCAGGTCAAGCACGCGGGGGACGGCCGGGCCGGTCTCGTCGTCCTTCCGGGCGGCCAGCTCGGGCACCGGCCGCTCGCTGACCGGCAGCCGCAGCATGGTGCGCATCCGGTCCTGCCAGGGCGCGTCCTTGGACAGCCGGACCATCGGCACGCCGTGGGCCGGGGTGAAGACGGGCGGCGACTTGCGCGCCGAATAGGTGGAGGGCGGCGCGAAGGCGGAACCTTCCTGCTCCGGCGGACCCTCGGCGTCCACGCCCTCGGGAAGGGCGAACTCGGAGGTCGGATGCTCCTCCTCCGGTACGACAGGCTGCTCGACCCCGGCCGGCGGGGTGAAGGCGCTGTGCGCCTCGTCCGACTGCGGCTTACGGTCCTCCGGACCGTCCGGCTCCGCCACCACTCTGTTCGTCCTCACTTCCATGCGACCCATGCGACCCGTCTGCCCAGTATGGACACGGTCAGCCGGTCGCACGCGAGACGGGCGGCGGCGCCCCCGCGACACGACGGGCGGCGCACCCCGGGACGAAGACGGGCGGCGCACCCCGTGGGGTGCACCGCCCGTCGGACGTTCAGCAGCGCCTCACCGGCGCTTCGGCGGGAAACCCGCTCAGTGGGCGCCGCCCTGCGCCTCCAGGCGCTTGTAGGAGGCCTCGATCTCGGCCTCGGCCTCGGCGCGGCCGACCCAGTTGGCACCCTCGACCGACTTGCCCGGCTCCAGGTCCTTGTAGACCTCGAAGAAGTGCTGGATCTCCAGGCGGTCGAACTCGGAGACGTGGTGGATGTCCCGCAGGTGCTCGACACGCGGGTCGGAGGCCGGCACGCACAGCAGCTTGTCGTCGCCGCCCGCCTCGTCGGTCATCCGGAACATGCCGATCGCGCGGCACTTGATCAGGCAGCCGGGGAAGGTCGGCTCGTCCAGGATCACCAGCGCGTCCAGCGGGTCGCCGTCCTCGCCGAGGGTGTTCTCCACGAAGCCGTAGTCGGCCGGGTAGCTGGTCGAGGTGAAGAGGCGACGGTCAAGGCGGATCCGACCGGTCTCGTGGTCGACCTCGTACTTGTTCCGCGATCCCTTCGGGATCTCGATGGTGACGTCGAACTCCACGGGTGGCTCCTCCTGATCAACACATATGTCTGCTTGCGACATGGCGCAGTGGTTAAGTGTCCCTCACGCATGTGTGTGATCGCGAAAGGGGCTGGTCAGCGATGCCGGAACCGAGATTGTGGCAGCTCACGGCGGGCTCAGCCGTGCTCGGCCTCGCCCTCGCGGCCGGGGCCGTGACCGCGGCAGGCCCCTGGGACTCCGGTCAGCGTAAGGCCGAGCGGTCCTGGGCGGCCGCCCAGGAGGGCACAGGTGGCGCACATCACGAACCGGCCGCGCCCGGCCCCCAGCGCCCCACCCCTGCGCCCGCGCCCAGCGCCGCCGGAGTGCTCACCGCACTCGCCGCCCCGCGCGGCGCCGCCCCGGGCGACCTCGCCCCCACGCTCGTACCGCTCCTGAACGACCCCGGCCTCGGCCCGCTGCGCTCCGCCTCGGTCGTCGACGCCACCACCGGCAAGCGGCTGTACGGCTCCGGGGACACCACCCCGATGACCCCCGCCTCCACGATCAAGATCGCCACAGCGGTGGCGGCGCTCACCGCCCTCGGCCCCGACCATCGCATCCCCACCACCGTCGTCGCCGCCAAGGACGCCCGCCGCATCACCCTGGTCGGCGGCGGGGACGCCACCCTCGACCGGACCCGGCTGCGCGCCCTGGCCGTCGGCACCGCCCGCGCCCTGCGCGACCGGGGCGTCACCACCGTCCGCCTCGCCTACGACACCTCGCTCTACCAGGGCCCGGTCATGCACCGCATCGGCCCCAACGACAACCTCGCCCCCGTCGTCCCCCTCATGCTCCACGCGGGCCGGCTCGACGACTCCACGTACGGCACCGCCCGCCGCAGCGGGGACCCGGCCTTCGACGCCGCCAACGCCTTCGGAAAGCTCCTCGGGAAGGCGGGCGTGTCCGTCGAGGCCGCCCCCGCCCCCGGCCGCGCCCCCAAGGGCCCCGAGGCCGTCACGGTCGCCAAGACGCTCTCGGCCCCCCTCTCGGCCCTCGTGGAGCGCACCCTGACCCACAGCGACAACGACCTCGCCGAAGCCCTCGCCCGCCAGACCGCGCTCAAGACCGGCCGGCCCGCCAGCTTCGACGGCGCCGCCAAGGCCGTACGCACCACCCTCGCCCGGCTGGAGGTCCCGCTCACCGGCGCCCGCTTCGCCGACGGCAGCGGCCTCGACCGGCGCGACCAGGTCTCCGCGGCCCTCCTCACCACCCTGCTCACCCGCGCCGCCGACCCGGCCAGGCCCGCCCTGCGCCCCGTCCTCACCGGCCTGCCCGTGGGCGGCTTCAGCGGCACCCTCCGCAGCCGTTTCGAGGACGGTTCACCCGGCGCCGGACTCGTCCGCGCCAAGACCGGCACCCTCACCGGCGTCAACACCCTCGCCGGGACCGTCGTGACCGCGGACGGCCGACTCCTCGCCTTCGCCTTCCTCGCCGGCCGCACCCCCTCCCCCGACACCGCCCAGCCCGCCCTCGACCGGCTGTCCGCGGCCCTCGCGCCACCCCGCTGACGCCCCGCCAGCCGCAGGACCCTCACCCCCGCGCCCGGCAGCACGTACGGTTGACGCATGACGAGCATCGGTGGTGCCGAGATGGTCGACTGGAACCTCGCGGTGGCGACCGCGATCCGACTGGTGCGCCCGGGGCCGGAGGTGAGCCGCGACGAGGCCCGCGCGGTCGTCGCCGAACTGCGGCGCCACGCCAAGTCCTCCGAGGAACACGTACGCGCCTACACCCGGATGATCCCCGACGGCCACACGCCGCACGACACCCCCGTCCTGGTCGTCGACCGGGCCGGCTGGGTCAGGGCCAACGTCGCCGGCTTCCGCGAACTGCTCGCCCCGCTCCTGGACAAGATGCAGGAACGCCGCTCCGGGACCCCCGGCGCCGCCGTGCTCGGCGCGGTCGGCGGCAAGGTCACCGGCGTCGAGCTCGGCATGCTGCTGTCCTTCCTCGCCTCCCGCGTCCTCGGGCAGTACGAGACCTTCGCCCCCGTCACCCGCGACCTGCCTGGCAGCGCCGACGGCGGCGGCCGCCTCCTGCTCGTCGCCCCCAACATCGTCCACGTGGAGCGCGAGCTCGACGTGGACCCGCACGACTTCCGTCTCTGGGTCTGCCTCCACGAGGAGACCCACCGCACCCAGTTCACCGCCGTCCCCTGGCTGCGCGACCACCTCCAGGGCGAAATTCAGTCATTCCTCGGCGCGACCGACGTCGACCCCTCGACCGTCCTGGAACGGCTGAGAGAAGCCGCTCAGAGCTTCGCCGGCGGCCGCCCCGAGGCCGAGGAGGACGACGGCGGACGCTCCCTCGTCGAGCTGGTGCAGACCCCCGAACAGCGCGAGATCCTCGGTCGCCTCACCGCCGTGATGTCCCTCCTGGAGGGCCACGCCGACTACGTCATGGACGGCGTCGGACCCCAGGTCGTGCCGTCCGTAGCGGAGATCCGCGAGAAGTTCCAGCAGCGCCGCGCACGTGGCGCGTCGCGCCTCGACCAGGCACTGCGCAAACTCCTGGGCCTCGACGCCAAGCTCCGTCAGTACCGCGACGGAGAGCGGTTCGTACGGGCCGTGGTGGAGGAGGTGGGCATGGACGGCTTCAACCGCGTCTGGACGTCCCCGAACACACTGCCGACCAAGGCGGAGATCGCCAAACCGGCGGACTGGGTTGCGAGGGTGCACCGTAAAACAGATTCGTGAGTCCGATGAGGCGGAACGGCAGAAGGACGCCCCCCTAATCACCCATCCGAGGGACCGTGAGCCATGGGTAGGCGTGCAATGCTCGGGGAACGGCCAGGTTCTGTCACCATCGACGCACTCTGAGTGACCGAACCCCCTGTTACGACCGTTAACACTCCGACCGAGGCACCCCTACTCCACGAAGGGCACCGGACATGGGTCCCCATCCTGCGGTCGCGGCGATACGCCTGGCGGTCCGCCGCGTACTCCACGACGTACTGACCGAGACCACCAACGAGAACCGAACCGACGCGCACGGCACCCCGGCCGCGCCCCTGGTCCTCGTCGCCTGCTCAGGCGGCGCCGACTCCATGGCGCTCGCCTCCGCCCTCGCCTTCGAAGCCCGCAAACTTTCCGTGCGCGCCGGCGGCATCACCGTCGACCACGGCCTCCAGGACGGCTCCGACCTCCGCGCCGCCGAGGTCGTCGCACGCCTCCGCGCGATGAACCTCGACCCCGTCGAGTCCGTCGCCGTCCGCGTCGGCCGCGAGGGCGGACCCGAGGCCGCCGCCCGCGACGCCCGCTACGCCGCCCTCGACGAAGCCGCCGACCGCCTCGGCGCCGCCGCCGTCCTGCTCGGCCACACCCGCGACGACCAGGCGGAAACCGTTTTGCTCGGCCTCGCCCGCGGCTCCGGCATCCGCTCCCTGTCCGGCATGGCCGCCGTCTCCGGCGCCGCCGGCCGCTACCGCCGCCCGTTCCTTGCGCTCGACCGGCAGACCGCCCGCAAGGCCTGCCTGGTCCAGTCGATCCCCGTCTGGGACGACCCGCACAACGCCGACCCCGCCTACACCCGCTCCAGGCTCCGCCACGAAGGCCTGCCCGCCCTGGAGAAGGCGCTCGGCAAGGGAGTCGTCGAAGCACTGGCCCGCACCGCGCAGCTCTCCCGCGACGACGCCGACGCCCTCGACTCCTGGGCCGCCGACGCGGACTCCTCCGTACGCGACGAAGCCGGCCAGCTGGAGTGCGCGAAGCTCTACGGACTGCCGCCCGCCGTCCGCCGCCGCGTCCTGCGCCGCGCGGTCATCGCCGAAGGCGCCCCCGCCGGGTCCCTCTTCGCCCGTCACATCGAGGAAGTCGACCGGCTGATCACGAGCTGGCGCGGCCAGGGGGCCATCAATCTGCCCGGCCGCGTCGAGGCGCGACGGCAGGGTGGCAGACTGGTCATTCGGCAAGGCTGACGCAAGCTGCAACGAAAGTGACCCGGGGTGAACGAGAAGGACATGAGCACCGACCTTCAGTCGGTGCTCATCACCAAGGAAGAGATCGACGCGAAGCTGGCAGAGCTGGCCGCGAAGATCGACGCGGAGTACGCGGGCAAGGACCTGCTCATCGTCGGTGTCCTCAAGGGCGCCGTGATGGTGATGGCGGACCTGGCGCGTGCGCTGTCCACCCCCGTCACCATGGACTGGATGGCCGTCTCGTCGTACGGCGCGGGCACCCAGTCCTCCGGTGTCGTGCGGATCCTCAAGGACCTCGACACCGACATCAAGGGCAAGCACGTCCTGATCGTCGAGGACATCATCGACTCCGGACTGACCCTGTCCTGGCTGCTGTCCAACCTCGGTTCGCGCGAGCCGGCCTCCCTGGAGGTCTGCACCCTGCTGCGCAAGCCGGACGCCGCCAAGGTCGCGATCGACGTGAAGTGGATCGGCTTCGACATTCCCAATGAGTTTGTCGTCGGATACGGCCTGGATTATGCGGAGAAGTACCGCAACCTCCCCTTCGTCGGCACGCTCGCGCCGCACGTGTACGGAGGCTGAAGCACGGGAACCCGCACCGCCCTCCCGCCGTTGGAGCAAGGGAAGGCGGTCGCGGGTGACAATGCTGGGGTACCGTCCGAAGAACAGCTTTTCTTTCTCACAGCAGCATTTACCTACGGGCAGGAGGGACGGAGCGATTTCGCTCCGTATGGATGGACGTGAAGCGATACTTCCGTGGGCCGGTCATGTGGATCGTGCTGGCCGTCCTCGCCGTGGTCGTGTTGATGCAGGTCGTCGGCTCGTCCGGCGGCTACAAGACGGTGGACACCGGTGAGGTCGTCCAGGCGATCGACAAGAACCAGGTCGATCAGGTCAAGCTGACCACTGGCGACGAGCAGATCATCAAGGTCGACCTCAAGGACGGCCAGAAGGTCAAGGGCAGCGACAAGATCCAGGCCAGCTACATCGGGACCCAGGGTTCCGATCTGGCCGCGACGCTGCAGAAGAAGTTCGAGGCAGGTGAGATCGACAAGGGCTACACGGTCTCGCCGTCCAAGCAGTCCCCGTTCATCTCGGTGCTGCTCTCGCTGCTGCCCTTCGTCCTCATCGTCGTGGTGTTCCTGTTCCTGATGAATCAGATGCAGGGCGGCGGCTCCCGAGTCATGCAGTTCGGGAAGTCCAAGGCCAAGCTGATCACCAAGGACACCCCGAAGACGACCTTCGCCGACGTGGCCGGGTCCGACGAGGCAGTCGAGGAGCTCCACGAGATCAAGGAGTTCCTCCAGGAGCCGGCGAAGTTCCAGGCGGTCGGCGCCAAGATCCCGAAGGGTGTGCTGCTGTACGGCCCGCCCGGTACGGGCAAGACGCTCCTCGCGCGCGCCGTCGCGGGCGAGGCCGGCGTGCCGTTCTACTCGATCTCCGGCTCCGACTTCGTCGAGATGTTCGTCGGTGTCGGTGCCTCCCGGGTCCGCGACCTCTTCGAGCAGGCCAAGGCGAACGCCCCGGCGATCGTCTTCGTCGACGAGATCGACGCCGTCGGCCGGCACCGCGGCGCGGGCCTCGGCGGCGGCCACGACGAGCGCGAGCAGACCCTCAACCAGCTCCTCGTCGAGATGGACGGCTTCGACGTGAAGGGCGGCGTCATCCTGATCGCCGCCACGAACCGGCCCGACATCCTCGACCCGGCGCTGCTGCGCCCGGGCCGCTTCGACCGGCAGATCGCCGTCGACCGCCCGGACATGCAGGGCCGTCTGGAGATCCTCAAGGTCCACCAGAAGGGCAAGCCGGTCGCCCCGGACGTCGACCTCGGCGCCGTCGCACGCCGTACGCCCGGCTTCACCGGTGCCGATCTGTCCAACGTCCTGAACGAGGCGGCGCTCCTGACCGCCCGCAGCGACAAGAAGCTGATCGACAACCACTCGCTGGACGAGGCGATCGACCGTGTGGTCGCGGGCCCGCAGAAGCGGACCCGGATCATGTCGGACAAGGAGAAGAAGATCACCGCGTACCACGAGGGCGGACACGCCCTGGTCGCGGCGGCCTCGCCGAACTCCGACCCGGTCCACAAGATCACGATCCTGTCCCGCGGCCGGGCCCTGGGCTACACCATGGTGCTCCCGGACGAGGACAAGTACTCGACCACGCGCAACGAGATGCTCGACCAGCTGGCATACATGCTGGGTGGGCGCGCGGCCGAGGAGCTGGTCTTCCACGACCCGACCACCGGCGCGGCCAACGACATCGAGAAGGCCACGGCCACGGCCCGCGCGATGGTCACGCAGTACGGCATGACCGAGCGGCTCGGCGCGATCAAGTTCGGTGGCGACAACACCGAGCCGTTCCTGGGCCGTGAGATGGCGCACCAGCGCGACTACTCGGAAGAGGTCGCGGCGCTGGTCGACGAAGAGGTCAAGAAGCTCATCGAGACCGCGCACAACGAGGCCTGGGAGATCCTCGTCGAGAACCGCGACGTCCTCGACAACCTGGTCCTCCAGCTGCTGGAGAAGGAGACGCTCGGCAAGGAGGAGATCGCCGAGATCTTCGCCCCGATCGTCAAGCGCCCGGCCCGCCCGGCGTGGACCGGCTCCTCGCGGCGTACGCCCTCGACGCGTCCGCCGGTGCTCTCCCCGAAGGAGCTGGCGCTCACCAACGGCGCGAACAACGCCACGGTGGACACCACCACGGTCGACACCAGCAAGGCGACCGAGATCGTCCCCGAGGAGCGCCCGGAGGCCTGATCTCGCCTTGACGGGCCTGCCGGGTCGCCCCGGCAGACCCGGAATGTATGCCGCGCCCCCCAGGTTTTAGCCTGTGGGGGCGCGGCATTTCGCGTACTCAGGTAGACGGAACGAGGCACAGATGACCGACCCGGTGACGCTTGACGGCGAGGGCACGATAGGCGAGTTCGACGAGAAGCGCGCCGAGAACGCCGTGCGGGAGCTCCTCATCGCGGTCGGCGAGGACCCGGACCGCGAGGGGCTGCGGGAGACGCCGGGGCGGGTGGCCAGGGCGTACAAGGAGATATTCGGTGGGCTGTGGCAGAAGGCCGAAGATGTCCTCACGACGACGTTCGACCTGGGCCACGACGAGATGGTCCTGGTCAAGGACATCGAAGTGACGTCATGCTGTGAACATCACCTGGTCCCGTTCAGGGGCGTCGCCCACGTCGGTTACATCCCCTCCACCAGTGGAAAGATCACCGGCCTCTCCAAGCTCGCCCGCCTCGTGGACGTCTATGCCCGTCGCCCTCAGGTCCAGGAACGACTGACCACCCAGGTCGCCGACTCCCTGATGGAGATCTTGGAGCCGCGCGGCGTGATCGTCGTCATCGAGTGCGAACACATGTGTATGTCGATGCGCGGCATCCGCAAGCCCGGAGCCAAGACGATCACCTCGGCCGTCCGCGGCCAGCTGCGCGACGCCGCGACCCGTAACGAGGCGATGAGCCTGATCATGGCGCGATAGCCGTCATTGTCAGACCTGCCCGATACGGTCCCTGATCAGTGGAATCGCCGCTGATCAGGGGGTGTGATGGGGTACGGACTTCCCAGCAAGCAGACCGTCAACATGGTCGAGGGCCGCGCACAGGCGCGCAGTGTTCGCGTGGGCGACACGTTATGGACCCTGGACGGCCCGCTGACTGCCCAGACCACGGTGACAGCCGTGAGAGCGGTCAAGACGCGAGAGATCGTCGAAGTGGTCACTGACCACACGACATTTGCCACAACGCCGGATCAGCTGCTGAGCACGCCTGATGGTTGGGTGCACGCGCTGGATGCCGAGGGCACTGTGGTCGCGTGGACCCATGCCCGCAAGCTCTGCCGGGAACGAGCGACGATCCGGCCCTGCTACGAGTTCGGGTACTTCGTGGGCGCCACCTGTGCAGACGGCACCGTCGGTCCGAACTATGTCTCGCTGGTCGTGAACGATGAGGCGTTCGCCCAGCGTTACGCGGAATGCCTCACCGTGGCCACGGGGTTGGGCGCCCGGCTGGAGGCGGTCACACGACCCTCCGGCTACCTGGGCCGGGAGGCCCCGGGCTTCAGGGTCAGGGTCGTCTCCTCGTACCTCGCAGACGCGCTACGCCAGTACACCGGGGGAGATGCCCACCACATGCGGCAGCGATTCCCCCGGGTCGTGCTGAGGAATCGCTCGGTCTTCGGCGGTTTCCTGGACGGTTACGCGGACGGGGACGGTTGCCGACTTGGGAACGCGCGCGCACGGGTGATCGTCAGCGCCAACGTTCCTTTCCTCGCTGAGCTGGCCACAGTGATCGGCGCCCGGTTCACGCCCGCGCGGGCGGGATCTGCGTCCCACTTGCTGGTTACGGACCGCTGGGAGAGGCGAGGCACCTTCCGACCCGAGGTGCACCCCGTGGAACCGCAGGAGGCCCAGTGGGTCCAAGTGCACGAGGTTCGCAGGCGCCCGGCGCCCGGTAAGCCGTTCACGGTCTACGCCTACCGGCTCGCCCCGCACCCGACGTTCCTGGTCAACGGCCACCTGGTCAGGGAGGCGTGGTGAGCGCGGACCGGTGCGCGCTCACTGGGGCGTTTCAGACCACCGTGGTGCCCGGGGGCTGCTCGTCCTCGGGGAGTTTGCAGACGCGCTCCAGGAAGAGGGCCGCCGCGATCACGCCGATGCCGGCCAGGACCGAGAAGGCCGCGTAGATCGCCTGGTCGCGGCGGGCCGGGATGTCCAGGGAGCCGAGCAGGTACACGCCCGTGCCGCCGTACATGCCGCATACCAGCGCCGCCACCAGGGCGCTCGCCTGGCCGAAGACCACGGCGCGCGCCGCCATCAGGGGCTCCACGCCCTTCGCGCCGGGGCGGCGCTCGCGCTGGGCCTTCAGGCGGGCGCGGATCGACAGGGCCGTGGCCGTGAGGACCACGGCGATCGCGGCGAGCACGATGGGCGCGGCGAGGGGCACGCTGGGCAGGGTGCCGAAGGCCTCCCAGAGCCGGGCGCCGCCCCAGGACAGGATGCCGGCGACGACGAAGAGTCCGGCCAGAACCTTCAGTCGCAGTTGCTTCACCAGGTGCCTTTCGCTGCGTGGTCGTCGAGAAGGGGTCGGGGCGGCTATTCGGGCAGGCGGAGTTCCAGGTCGGCGCGCGCGGTCACACCGTCGAGGCCGACGGCGGCCAGCAGGTCGGCGACCGGGCCGTGGCCGGGCAGCTGGGCCTCGGGGTCCACGTCGTGCCAGGGGGCGAGGACGAAGCCGCGCTGGTGGGCGCGGGGGTGGGGCAGCGTCAGCACCGGGTCGTCGGAGACCACGTCGGCGTACGTGACGATGTCCACGTCGATCGTGCGCGGCCCCCAGCGCTCCTCGCGCACCCGGTCGAAGGCCTCCTCGATGGCGTGCGCGCGCTCCAGCAGCGACGACGGCGGCAGGGTCGTCTTCACGACCACGACCGCGTTGAAGTACGACGGCTGGGAGCCGGGCTCGACGCCCCAGGGCTCTGTCTCGTACACCGGAGAGACCGCCTTGACCCGCAGACCCGGGGTGTCCTCCAGGGCGTCGATGGCGCCCTGGAGCGTCTCCAGGCGGTTGCCCAGGTTGGAGCCGAGGGCGATCACGGCCCGTTTGGGATTGGAGAGCGTGACGTCGGCGGCGTCGACCGTCTCCACCACGGAGGTGGGGACAGGCTGCACCGTGGGGTCGCTCATGCTCGCCTCCGGGTGATGGTGATGGTCACGTCGTCGAAGGGGACCGTGATCGGCGCGTCGGGCTTGTGCACCACCACCTCGACCTCCTGGACGCCCTCGTGCTTCAGGCACTGCTGGGCGATCCGCTCGGCGAGCGTCTCGATCAGATCGACCGGCTCTCCCTGGACCACGTCCACGACCTCTTCCGCGACCACGCCGTAGTGCACGGTCTTCGCCAGGTCGTCGTCGGCCGCCGCCGGGCGGGTGTCGAGGCCGAGCACCAGGTCCACGATGAAGGTCTGGCCCTCCTCGCGCTCCCGGGGGAAGACGCCATGGTGCCCGCGGGCCTTGAGGCCGCGCAGCGCGACACGATCCACGCGAATCACTCCTGCTGTTCGTAGGTCTTGCGGCACGCTGCCGGGTGCGGACGGCGTTGTGCCACCTCTCGAATCTACCTGCGGGTACCGACAGTGCCCGCTCATGGGGTGCGTCTGCCCCCCGCTTACCCACTCAGGCGGCGGTGTCGTCGCCTTCCTCGTCGCCGGATTCGGTGAGGACCGGCGAACCGTGGTGGGACCAGATCCGCCACCCCCCGGTTGTGCGCCGGAACACATTCGTGGCGACCACGAGCTGCCCGACCAGGGGGCCGAGTTCGGCGCCGTCCTCGGCGGGCCCGCCGCTGAGGATGTTCTCCGTGCAGGTGACCAGCGCGGTGTCGCCGGCCAGGGAGACCTGGACGTCGGTGAGGAAGAACTGGATGTATTCGGTGTTCGCCATGATCAGGGCGTACGAGCGCAGCACCTCGCCGCGGCCGGTGAGGACCGGCCAGCCGGGGTGCACGCAGGTGATCGTGGAGCGCCGGTCGTCGAGCCAGAGGTCGGAGATCTCCTCGAAGTCGCCGCGCTCCATCGCCTCGTAGAAGGCGGTGTTGGCCGCCTCCACGGCCTCGATGTCGGTGGCGCGCGTCACGCGGCTCCCTCGACGGCTCGGGCGACCCGTACGGCGTCGGCGGTGGCGCGCACCTCGTGGACGCGGACCGCCCAGGCGCCCTGATGGGCGGCGATGGCGGAGACGGCGGCGGTGGCGGCGTCCCGTTCGCGGGCCGGCGGCGGGCCGCCGCTGCCGGCCAGGACGTGGCCGAGGAAGCGTTTACGGGAGGCGGCGACCAGAAGAGGCCGACCCAGTTCGTGCAGGTCGCCGAGGTGGGCGACGAGGGCCAGGTCGTGCGGGGCCTGCTTGGCGAAGCCGAGGCCGGGGTCGACGATCAGCCGTTCGGGGGCGATGCCGCCCTCGACGACGGCTTCCATACGGGCGCGCAGTTCGGCGACGACCTCGGCGACCACATCGTCGTAGACGGCGAGGCTGTTCATGGTGCTGCTGAAGCCGCGCCAGTGCATGACGACGAAGGGGACCTCGGCGGCGGCGACGGCCGGGACCATGCCCGGGTCGGCGAGGCCGCCGCTGACGTCGTTGACGAGGGCGGCGCCGGCCGCGACGGCCTGCGCGGCGACCGAGGCGCGCATGGTGTCCACGGAGACGGTGACGCCTTCGGCGGCGAGGCCGCGTACGACCGGTATGACCCGCCGCAGCTCTTCGTCCTCGTCGACCCGGCTGGCACCGGGGCGGGTCGACTCGCCGCCCACGTCGACCAGGTCCGCGCCTTCGGCGACCAGGTCGAGTCCGTGCTTGACGGCGGCCGTGGTGTCGAACCAGCGGCCGCCGTCGGAGAAGGAGTCCGGCGTCACATTGACGACTCCCATGACCGCACAGCGATCCCACTCCGGCAGGCCCCAGGCCGTGCCCCGTCCGCGCAACGTACTCATGCCTCCAGCCTAGGGCCCAGCGGGTGCGCGGCCCGGTTCAGGCGGCGCGTACTTCGTGGTCGGTGTGCTGGGGAACGATGTGGGCGCAGGGCCGGGGCTGCGCGGCCGGCCTGCGGCGGGCGAAGGGGCGGGGCAGGGAGAAGGTGACGAAGCCTTCCGCCTGCATCGCGGCGAAGCCGATGCGGGGCAGGTCGCGGCTCTTGCGGTAGACCACGAAGCGGGGCTCCCAGCGCGGCCGGAACTTGGCGTTGAACTTGTACAGCGACTCGATCTGGAACCAGCGCGAGAGGAAGACGAGCAGCCCGCGCCAGAGCCGCAGGACGGGGCCGGCGCCGATCTTCTCGCCGCGCGCGAGGGCGGCGCGGAACATGGCGAAGTTCAGCGAGACGCGTTCGATGCCGAGCCGGGGGGATTCCTGGAGCGCGGCGACGATCAGCAGTTCGTTCATGCCGGGGTCGGCGCTGCGGTCGCGGCGCATCAGCTCCAGGGACATGCCGTCCTTGCCCCAGGGCACGAAGTGGATGATCGCCTTCAGGTCGCCGTAGGGGGAGTCGGGGTCGTCCTTGTGCGCGGTGGCGATGACGGCGTCACCGTCGCCCGGGTCGCCGATCCGGCCGAGGGCCATGGAGAAGCCGCGCTCGGTGTCGGTGCCGCGCCAGTCGGCGGCGGCGCGCCGGACGCGCTCCAGCTCTCCTTCGGAGAGGTCATGGACGCGCCGGACCTTGGTGGTGTAACCGTTGCGCTCGATGCGCTTCACCATCTGGCGCACATTGCGCATGGCGCGCCCGGTGAGCGAGAAATCCGCGACGTCCACCACCGCCTCGTCGCCGAGCTCCAGGGCGTCGAGTCCGGTCTCGCGGGTCCAGACCTCGCCGCCGGTCTCGGAGCAGCCCATGACGGCGGGCGTCCAGGAGTGGGCCTTGGCCTCGTCCATGAACCGCTCGATCGCGCCGGGCCAGGCCTCGACGTCGCCGATGGGGTCGCCGCTGGCGAGCATCACTCCGGAGACGACGCGGTAGCAGACGGCGGCCTTGCCGCTGGGGGAGAAGACGACGCCCTTGTCGCGGCGGAGCGCGAAGTGGCCGAGGGAGTCACGGCCGCCGTGCTTGGCGAGCAGCTCGCGCAGCCGGGACTCGTCGTCCTCGGTGAGCCGGGCGGCCGGGTGCTCGGGGCGGAAGGCCAGGTAGATGGTGGTGACGGCGGTGAGCAGGCCGAGCGCGCCGAGCGAGTAGCCGACGGTCCAGTCGACGTTGCTGGCGTAGCGGACGGGGCCTTCGTAGCCGAAGAGGCCCCACAGGACGTGCTCGAGCCGGTCGGCGAGGCTGGGGCTGCCGATGACCCGGCGCGGGTGGGCGCTGACGATGACCAGGCCGAGCCCGATCGACCCGGCGCCCATGAGGATGAAGTTGGCCAGCGCCTTCCAACGGCTGCGCGGGTCGGGCAGGGCGGCGAACTCGCCGCGGTGGCGCAGCAGCAGGGCGAGCAGCGCGACCGAGAACAGGACGCCGACGTAGGAGTGGCGCCAGACGAACTGGGCCACCGCGCCGAGCGGCAGCAGGATGACGGCGGCGCGCCAGGCGCGGCGCTTGTGGCGCTTGAGGCCGTGGGCGAGCAGCAGGAGCAGGACGCCCACGCTCAGGGACAGCGCGGCGGAGAGCGGGCCGAGGGTGCCGGGCAGCACCTCGGCGAGGGCGTGCATACGGCTGGCGCGGAACCGAGGGAAGACCCCGGCCGCGATGTCGATCAGGCCGATGAACGTGCAGGCCGTACCGACGAGGGAGGGGACCGCCTCGGGGCGCGGCCCGCGCAGTATCCGGCGTACCCGATCCGGAACCAATCCTGTTTTGTCCCCATCTACCGTGACAGACATCGCTTCCCGTGGCTCTGCGAAAGATTTGGAGTCCGGCCGCCGTGGTCGTGGTCGTGGGCGCCGGACCGGATGATGTGCGCCCTCTAGGACGACACGTCAGGGGAGCGGGTTCACTCGCTCTCAGGAAAATTCTCAAGGAAGAAAGCTCGAACGACTCATGGGTCTCACCAGCAACAAGGTTTTGGCGCTGGCCACCGTGCTCGCCGTGGTGTTCTTCGTGGCCACGGTGTGGCTCTGGCCGCGGCTCTCCCGCCGCGGCTGGCGCGCCGTCCTCGGCCGGGTGGGGCTTCTCCTCGCCACCCAGCTGGCGCTGTTCGCGTCGGTCGGGCTCGCGGCCAACAAGTCCTTCCTCTTCTACGGCTCCTGGGCCGACCTCTTCGGCCAGGAGCAGGAACTGGGCGTGGTCGTCGACCATTCGGCGGGCGCCAAGGACATCAAGGTGGTCGCCACGCAGAAGCCGGACGTGCCCGGCGCGGGCCGGCCGTCGGTCGGCGGCCAGATCCAGAAGGTGGTGATCGCCGGCGAGAAGTCGAAGATCGACAGCCAGGCGTACGTCTATCTGCCGCCGGAGTACTTCCAGCCGCGGTACGCCAAGAGCACCTTTCCGGCCTCCATCGTCCTGACCGGCTACCCCGGCACCGCCGAGAACCTGCTCAAGGGCCTCAAGTACCCCAAGACCGCCCACCAGCAGGTGAAGGCGGGGAAGATGCGGCCGATGATCCTCGTGATGATGCGGCCGACCGTCGCGCCGCCCCGGGACACCGAGTGCGTGGACATCCCCGGCGGCCCGCAGACCGAGACGTTCTTCGCCAAGGACCTGCCCAAGGCGGTGTCGGAGACGTACCGCGTCGGGAAGAACCCGCGGAACTGGGGCTTCATCGGCAACTCCACCGGAGGCTACTGCGCGCTGAAGATAGCCATGCACCACCCGGAGCAGTTCTCGGCCGGCGCGGGCCTGTCCGCGTACTACAAGGCCGCCGAGGACGTGACCACCGGCGATCTCTTCCACGGCAATCAGAAGGAGCGCGACCGCGCCAACCTGCTGCGGAGCCTGGACCGGCTCCCGCCGTCCAAGAGCTCCTTCCTCGTGACCACGTCCAAGCAGGGCGAGGGCAATCTGAAGGGCACCCTGGCGTTCATCTCCAAGGTGAAGGCGCCCGCGCGGGTCTCCTCCATCACGCTGGACAGCGGCGGGCACAACTTCAACACCTGGAACCGCGAGATCCCGCCGACACTGGCGTGGATGAGCGGCCGGCTCAGCGCGAGCTGACCGTCTCCAGCTCCACGTCGGTACGGGCGATGTCCTGGGCGTCGGCGGCGGTGGAGCGGCGCAGCGCCTCGTGCAGCGTGGCCGGGGTGAGGACGCCCAGGAAGCGTCCGGTCTCCGCCGCGTCGATGACCGCGATCCAGCCCGCGTCGTGCTGGAGCATGGTCGCGAAGGCCTGCTTGAGCGAGGCGCCGACGGGCAGCCAGGCCTCCATGCGGCGGGCGTGGTCCCGTACGTGCCCCTTGCCGAGGGTGGCCTGTTCGGCGGAGATCCAGCCGTGCAGATTCTCCTCGTGGTCCAGGACGACCGCCCAGCGCGAGTCGAGCGGGCGGGGCAGCGGGTCGTCGAGATGGACGACCGGGGGCTGTTCGAGGTCGCCGGGCTCGATCGGGGTGACCGAGAGCCGCTTCAGGCCGCGGTCCGCGCCGACGAAATCGGCGACGTACGGGGTGGCGGGGGCGCCCAGCACGGCGGCCGGGGCGTCGAACTGCTCGATCCTGCCGTTGCCGTAGACGGCGATACGGTCGCCGAGCCGTACGGCCTCCTCGATGTCGTGGGTGACGAAGAGGATGGTCTTGCGGACCTGGGACTGGAGCCGCAGGAATTCGTTCTGCAGACGCTCGCGGACCACCGGGTCGACCGCCCCGAACGGCTCGTCCATCAGCAGCACCGGCGGATCGGCGGCCAGCGCCCGCGCCACCCCGACGCGCTGGCGCTGACCGCCGGAGAGCTGGTCGGGATAGCGGTCGCCGTAGGTGCGCGGATCGAGGCCGACCAGGTCGAGGAGTTCGGCGGCCCGCGCGCGGGCCTGGGCGCGGGGGACGCCGAGCAGGTGCGGCACGGTCGCGGTGTTGTCGAGGACCGTCTTGTGCGGGAAGAGGCCGACCTGCTGGATGACGTAGCCGATACGGCGGCGCAGTTGGACCGGATCGCTCTGGGCGATGTCCTGGCCGCCGAGGTATATCCGGCCCTCGGTCGGCTCGATCAGCCGGTTGACCATCTTCATCGTGGTGGTCTTGCCGCAGCCGGACGGTCCGACGAGCGTGACCAGTTCACCCTCGGCGACCTCGAAGGACAGGTCGTCCACGGCGGTCGTGCCGTCGGCGTACCGCTTCGTCACGTTCTCGAATCGGATCATGGCTCCCATTGTGGTCGCTCCCCCGGGCGGGTGTGTGAAGGGCGTGTTGCCGGAATGTGGTGGTCCTCGGCGATTGTCAGTGGTCGGGGATAGGGTCGTTTTGGGTCGAACACTGGATCGGCTGTCCGGGACGGGGGGTGGGGCATGAGCTGTCTGGCGACCAACGACTGGATCTGCGGGGAATATCTGCGCACCCGCAGCCAGGAGTTGACCGACGCGACGCTCCAGCACGTCGGGATCACGGTGGTCTCGGTGCTGATCGGCCTGGTCGTCGCCGTGCCGCTGGCGCTGTTCGCCCGCGCCAGACCGCGGTTCGCCGGACCGGTGCTCGGGCTGACGACCGTGCTGTACACGGTGCCGTCGCTGGCGATGTTCTCGCTGCTGCTGCCGCTGTTCGGGCTGTCGGCGGCGCTGGTGGTGACCGGTCTGGTGCTGTACTCACTGACGATTCTCGTACGCAACACCCTCGCCGGCCTCCAGGCCGTGCCCGCCGAGGCGCGGGAGGCCGCGCGCGGGATGGGGTACGGGCCCGCGCGGCTGCTGTGGGAGGTCGAGCTGCCGTTGGCGCTGCCCGCGCTGATGGCCGGGATACGGATGGCGACGGTCTCCACGATCGCGCTGACGACGGTCGGGTCGATCGTCGGCCGCGGCGGTCTGGGCAATCTCATCGAGGACGCCCTGCCCAGCTTCTTCAAGGCGCAGGTGCTCACCGCCTCGGTCCTCTGCGTGCTGCTCGCCGTCGTCGCCGATCTGCTGCTCCTGGGGCTCCAGCGCCTGCTCACGCCCTGGACCCGAATACGCGTCGCGGGAGGGGCCGGCTGATGGGAGTGGTCTCGGAGGCGTGGGAGTGGCTGGCCACCGGCGCCAACTGGTCGGGGGAGGGCGGCGTCTGGCACCGCCTCGGCGAGCACCTGTACGTCAGCGGGGTCGCCCTCGCCGTGGCCTGCGCCGTCGCGCTGCCGCTGGGGCTCTTCCTAGGCCACCGCGGCCGGGGCGGGACCCTCGCCATCAATGTGTCCAACGTGGGGCGGGCGATCCCGGTCTTCGCGGTCCTGGCCCTCTTCATGGTGTCGCCGCTGCGCAACGCCGGATATCTGCCGACCGTCATCGCGCTGGTCCTGTTCGCCGTCCCGCCGCTGCTGACCAACGCGTACGTGGGGATGCGGGAGGTGGACCGGGCGGTGGTGGAGGCCGCGCGCGGCATGGGGATGTCAGGGGGGCAGCTCTTCCGGAAGGTCGAACTCCCGCTCGCGCAGCCGCTGGTCATGACCGGGCTGCGGTCCGCCGCGGTGCAGGTGGTCGCCACCGCGACCATCGCGGCGATGGTCGGGCAGGGCGGCCTCGGCCGGATCATCACCGCCGGCTTCAACACGTACAACACCCCGCAGGTGGTGGCGGGCGCCCTGCTCGTGGCCGTGCTCGCCCTCCTGGTGGAGGCCGTGCTGGTGGGAGTGGGCAGGCTGCTCGGGCCGGTGCGCCCGGCGCCCGTACGCGAGGACCCCGGCCTCCTGCGTAAGACCGTGTGAAGACTCAAGACTGGGAGAGTGACTCGTGAGCAGGATCTCGCGTATCGCGGGTGCGGTGGTGGGCGCGCTGGCGCTGACGGCCGGACTCGCCGCGTGCGGCGGCGACAGCCTGGAGAAGCAGGGCGGCGGCTCGGCGGGTGCCGGCGGCGCGGGCGGCGGCGGGAAGGGTTCGCTCGTCGTCGGAGCGGCGGCCTTCACCGAGTCGAAGGTGCTGGCGGAGCTGTACGCCCAGGTCCTCGGCGACGCCGGCTACCAGACCTCCGTGACCACGGTGAAGAACCGTGAACTGTACGAACCCTCGCTGGAGAAGGGTGAGATCGACGTCGTACCGGAATACGCGGCGACGATCGCGGAATTCCTGAACGCGAAGGTGAACGGCCCGAAGGCGCCCGAAGAGAAGCCGGTCGCCACCAGCGACCCGGCCGCCACCGTCGCGGCGCTGAAGAAGCTGGCCGAGCCGCTCGGACTGAAGGTGCTCCCAGCCGGAGAGGCCGTCGATCAGAACGCGTTCGCGGTCACGAAGGAATTCGCCGAGAAGAACAAGCTCAAGACGCTTTCCGATCTCGGCGCCGCGAAGCTCAAGGTGAAGATCGCGGCGGGCGACGAATGCGCCGTACGACCCTTCTGCGCCCCCGGTCTGAAGAAGACCTACGGCATTGACGTGGCCGGGGTGGACCCCAAGGGCGTCGGCACCCCGCAGGCCAAGCAGGCCGTCAAGGACGGGGTGGACCAGCTCGTGCTGACCACCACGACGGACGCGACGATCGACTCCTTCGGGCTGGTGTTCCTGGAGGACGACAAGAAGCTGCAGAACGCCGACAATGTGCTGCCCGTCGTCAATGCGAAGGACGCCGGGGCGCCGGAGATAGCCGCCGTCCTGGACAAGCTCACCAAGGCCCTGACGACGGCCGATCTCGCGGAGCTGAACCGCAAGGTGGACGCGGAGCGGGTCAAGCCGCAGGACGTCGCGAAGGAGTACCTCCGGTCGAAGGGACTGATCAAGAAGTAAGAGGTGGGTAAGGGGAGTCGGCCCGTCACCGAGAAGTGAGCAAGAGAATGCCGGGCCGACCCCCCATACGGCGCCTACGCACGGTAAATTTCAGGCCATGCCACGTGGACGCCACCGCCATTCCCCACCCCTGCACAGGCTTCTGCCGCCCTCCGCGGTCGCCGGAGCTTCAGTCCTCTGTGCCGCCGGCGCCTGGCTCTTCGCCGACCCGGTCGTCCTGCGCACCCTGGTCGCCGCGGCTGCTGCCGCGGCCGTCACCGGTGCGGTCCTCATGCGCAGTTGGGACCGGAGCGCGGGCCGCAAGGTCGCCGAGCTGACCCGGGCCCGCCTCGGTGACCAGTGGAAGACCGAGGAGCGCATAGCGGAGCTGGAGTCCGACATCGAGGAGTCCCGCGAGCTGCGGGCCCGCCTCGACGCCAAACTGCGCGCCAAGCGTGTGGAGCTTGCAGGGCTGCGCGGGGAGCACGCGGCCCTGCTGCGCCGGTACGCCACGGCGGAGACCGAGCGCGCCAGCGCCCTGGAGGGCCGCCGGCAGCTCGCCATTGAGGCCTCCTCCCCGGCCAAGGTGCTGCCCGTGGCCGGCTCGACGCCCACCCCCGCCTCGTACCTCGCGGCGGCCAGGGCGCTGGAGAACCTCTCGCGCAACGCGGCCACCCAGGAGGCCCGCCGCACGGCCGAGGCGGCCCGCAAGCGGGACCTGGCCGAGCGGGCCCGGGAGACGGAGGAGCCGCAGGGGAAGCACGCGGCGGGCGGTGCGCAGCAGGAGACCGAGCACCACACCCGCCCTCAGCGCGCCCTGCCCGCCGTCTCCGCGGTCCCCGCCGTACGGGCCGTCCCGGCCGCGGCCGCGATCGTCCCGTACGCGCAGCGCCGGCCGGTACCGCGCCCCGAGGGCGGGTTCGACTTCTTCGGTACGCAGAAGAAGGCGGCGGCCGCCATCGAGGCGGTCGCCGGTGAGGACCTCGCCGACGTGGTCGGGGCCGAGGCGCTCGCCGCCCACCGGCACACCGAGGAGCGCGCGGTCGGCAAGGTCATCGACCTGACTGCGCACGACGAGACCGAGCAGCTCGATGTGGCGGAGCTGCGCGGAGCGGTGAATTCCTGACCGCGGTGAATTCCTGACCGTAGAAGAAAGATCGTGGCGCCTCTGCCCGCACCGCACGGCCTCCGGCCGCCGGGGTGCGGGCAGTCGCATGAGCGGGCCCCGGGCCGCCCTGCGCAGCGGTCAGATGAAGCGGATGTGGCGCACGCCGACCTGAAGGCGGCGCAGCCGGTGCCGCATCTCGCTGTCGGTGTTCGGGGTGAGGGTGAGCCCCGCCGAGGCGGCGATGCGGTCGGAGACTTGAGGGACGGTCAGCCGGTCCGTCCGGATGTGCCGCGCGAACTCAGGTCCTTCCAGCCGCTCCAGGCAGTGGTCGAGCTTCGCGACGGCGAAGCTCTCACGCTTCAGACCGCGGCCGAGCCCGCGCTCGCTCAGCCGGCGCAGCACCGTCTCGCGGCGCGCGAGCAGCGCGAAGTGGTGCACATCGTGCCCGGCCTCCCGGAGCCGTCCGACGATCTCCTCGAAGTACGGGCCCTCCACCAGCGTCATCGGGACGATCACCGCGCCCCTGTGGCGCCGCAGCGTCAGATCCAGCACCTCGAAGACGCCCTGGCGCCAGGCGGGCAGGTCCTGGAAGTCACCGCGCAGCGCGCGGGGTGTCATCCGGTGCAGACCGAAGCCGACCTCCTCCGGGTCGCACACCACGCTCCCCGGCAGCCGGCGCAGCAGCTCGTACGCGGTCTGGGTCTTGCCGCCCCCGAAAGGGCCGTTGATCCACAGCAGCATGGGGCTCAGAGTGCCCCACCACCGCCCGCCCGAACCAGGCCGGTCTCGTAGGCGAGCACCACGACCTGCACGCGGTCGCGCAGGTTCAGTTTGGTGAGGATGCGGCCCACATGGGTCTTCACGGTCGCTTCGGAGAGCACGAGACGGGCGGCGATCTCGCCGTTGGACAGCCCCTGGGCGACCAGCATCATGACCTCCCGTTCCCGCTCGGTCAGCTTCTCCAGCGCCTTGTGCTGCGGCTCCTTGCCCGCCGACGGCAGCATCGGCGAGAACCGGTCGAGCAGCCGCCTCGTCGTCGACGGCGCCACCACCGCGTCACCGCTGTGCACCGAGCGGATGGCGCCGAGCAGTTCGTTCGGCGGCACGTCCTTGAGCATGAAGCCGCTGGCACCCGCCTTCAGCCCGGAGAAGGCGTACTCGTCCAGGTCGAAGGTGGTCAGGATCAGCACCTTGGGGGCGTCCGGCTGCGCGCAGATACGGCGGGTGGCCTCGACCCCGTCGAGCTTCGGCATGCGGACGTCCATGAGGACGACGTCCACGGCGGTGGAGCGGAGGTTCTCGATCGCCTCCACACCGTCACCTGCCTCCGCGACGACCTCCATGTCCGGCTGGGCGGCCAGCACCATACGGAAACCGGTGCGCAGGAGCATCTGGTCGTCGACGAGCATCACACGGATCGACATGGCTGTCCTTTACGGGCTGTGGGGCGGGCGGCCCCCCGCGGGGCCGGGGCGGCGCTAATGGGCGGGCTTGAGGGGAAGCAGGGCGCTGATGCGGAAGCCGCCGCCGGGCCGGGGCCCCGCGTCCAGCGTGCCCCCGACCATGCCGACCCGTTCACGCATACCGATCAGACCGTGACCGCGGCCGTCGGCGCCACCGTCCTCGTACATCTCGTGCGTGGCGCCCCGGCCGTCGTCCTCGACGAGCAGACCGAGCCCGTCGTCGAAGTAGACCAGCCGTACGCTCGCGCCGACGTCCGGACCGCCGTGCTTGCGGGTGTTGGTGAGGGCTTCCTGCACGATCCGGTACGCGGTGAGTTCGACGCCGCTGGGCAGCGGCCGGGGCGTTCCCTCGATCTTGAAGTCGACGGCGAGACCGGCGCCGCGCACCTGCTCGACGAGGTCCCCGATCTGTTCGACGTCCGGCTGGGGCACGTACTCCCCGGCCTCCTCGTGCTCGCCGGTGCGCAGCACGCCGAGGAGCCGGCGCATCTCGGCGAGCGCCTGCCGGCCGGTGCTGGAGATGGTCTCCAGGGCCTGCTTGGCCTGGTCGGGCGCGGCGTCCAGGACATAGGCGGCGCCGTCGGCCTGCACCACCATCACGGAGACGTTGTGCGCGACGACGTCGTGCAGTTCGCGGGCGATCCGGGCGCGTTCGGCGGCGACGGCGACCTTGGCCTGCGCCTCGCGCTCCTTCTCCAGGCGCGAGGCGCGTTCCTCGAGCTGGGCGAAGTAGGCGCGCCGGGTGCGCACCGAGTCACCGAGGACCCAGGCGAGGGCGAACGGCACGGTCATGATCACGGTGAAGAAGACCTCGGCACCGAGCCCGGCCTCGGCCGCGCTCGGCCAGCGCAGCTGGGTGAGGGTCGCCGCGCTCAGCCCGCCCACCAGCGCCAGTCTGGAGGCCCAGCGCGGTCCGTCGTGCGCCGCGACGGTGTAGATGATCACGAGCATGGCGAAGTCGCCGATCATCGGCTCGACGTTCAGGGCGAGCTGGACAAGTCCGAGGGCTAGCGCGAGCAGGAGCATCTTCTCCGGCGCGCGGCGGCGCAGGGCGACGACGGTGCTGAGGCCCAGGGCGACGCACACGTAGCCGGCGAGCGGCTCGACCGACGGGGCTTTGGAGACCACCCACAGCAGGGAGAACCCGAGGAGGACGACACCCCAGAAGGTGTCGACGCCCGTCGGGTGCCTGCGGAGAAAGTCGTAGAGGCGCTGCACGTGACAAGCGTAGGGAAAGCAGATAGGTGCATGGGTCAACCGGAGGGGCGATCCGGTCGGCCGGGGCGTACTCCGCAAGGTGGAGACTGGTGATCATGACGGATGAAGCATCGGGTGATGCGTGTAACCCGCCCGGCGGACCGGGCTGGCTCGGCTGGCGGGAGGCGACCGAGCGGGCGCTGTACGGGCCCGGTGGTTTCTATCTGCGCCCTGAGGGCCCCGCCGGTCACTTCCGCACCTCCGTACACGCCTCCCCGCTCTTCGCGTCCGCCGTGGCCAGGCTGCTGACACGGCTCGCGGACGAGCTCGGCGGCGAGGGAAACGGCGACGAGATTGCGCTGGTCGACATCGGCGCCGGGCGCGGGGAGCTGCTGACCGGGGTGCTCGCGGCGCTGGAGCCGGGGCTGCGGGAGCGGGTCCGCGCGTACGGTGTCGAGCGCGCGCCCCGCCCGGCCGGTCTCGACCCGCGTATCGAATGGACCGGCCGACCGCCCGCCGGGGTGCGGGGGCTGCTGTTCGCCAACGAGTGGCTGGACAACGTCCCGGTCGACATCGCGCAGACGGACGAGGACGGTGTGCGCAGGTATGTGGAGGTACGGGCGGACGGCACCGAGCGCCTCGGCGCCCCGGTCCGTGGCGCGGACGCCGAGTGGCTGGCCCGCTGGTGGCCGCGGACCGGGCCGGGGGAGCGAGCCGAGATCGGCCGGCCCCGCGACGAGGCCTGGGCGGCGGCCCTCGCCACGCTCACCGAGGGCCTCGCGGTCGCGGTCGACTACGCGCACGTACGTGAGGCCCGGCCGCCGTTCGGGACGCTGACCGGCTTCCGTGAGGGCCGGGAGGTCCGGCCCGTCCCCGACGGCAGCTGCGACCTCACCTCCCATGTGGCGCTGGACGCCTGCGCGGCGGACGGCGGCGAACTGCTGACCCAGCGGGAGGCGCTGGCCCGCCTCGGCGTCGCCGCCGAGCGCCCCCCGCTGGCCCTGGCGTCGTCCGACCCGGTGGCGTACGTACGGGCCCTGTCGGCGGCGGGCGAGGCGGCGGAGCTGCTGGCGCGGGGCGGGCTCGGCGACTTCACCTGGCTGATGCGGCGGGTGCGGGCGGAAGGTTGACGGGCATGGGGCGGGGACACGCGCGCGTGGCGCCCGTCCGTCGCAGGGGAGACGGGTCCCGGAGGTCAGACGGGTAGCGCCGGAGGGGAGAGGACTCTGTCGGAGGGGCGAGGGATACTGTCCGGCATGACGGAGACCACGGTCGGCATCGGCGGCGCGGCGGAGAGCACCGACATGGTGCTCAACATCGGCCCCCAGCATCCCTCCACCCATGGCGTGCTCCGCCTGCGCCTGGTCCTGGACGGTGAGGTGATCCGGCACGCCGAGCCGGTCATCGGCTACATGCACCGCGGCGCCGAGAAGCTCTTCGAGGCGCGCGACTACCGCCAGATCGTGATGCTCGCCAACCGCCACGACTGGCTGTCGGCGTTCTCCAACGAGCTCGGTGTGGTCATGGCCGTCGAGCGGATGCTCGGCATGGAGGTCCCCGAGCGGGCGGTGTGGACGCGCACGCTGCTCGCCGAGCTGAACCGGGTCCTCAACCACCTGATGTTCCTCGGGTCGTACCCCCTCGAACTGGGTGGAATCACCCCAATCTTCCACGCTTTCCGGGAGCGTGAGGACCTCCAGCACGTCATGGAGGAGGTCTCCGGCGGCCGGATGCACTACATGTTCAACCGCGTCGGCGGCCTCAAGGAGGACCTGCCGGCCGGCTGGCTCGGCCGGGTCCGCGAGGCCGTCGCCGCCTGCCGCGCGCGGATGGACGTGTACGACCGGCTGGTCCTCGGCAACGAGATCTTCCGCGGCCGGACCAGGGGCGTGGGCGTCCTGGCGGCGGAGACCGTCCACGCCTACGGCGTGAGCGGCCCGATCGCGCGCGCCTCCGGCGTCGACTTCGACCTGCGCCGTGACGAGCCGTACCTCGCGTACGGAGAGCTCGGCGACGTCCTGCACGTCGTCACCCGCCAGGAGGGCGACTGCCTCGCCCGCTTCGAGTGCCTCCTGGAACAGACCCACAACTCCCTGGACCTCGCGGACGCCTGCCTGGACCGGCTGGCCGAGCTGGCGCCCGGACCGATCAACCAGCGCCTGCCGAAGGTGTTGAAGGCCCCTGAGGGCCACACGTACGCGTGGACCGAGAACCCGCTGGGCATCAACGGCTACTACCTCGTCTCCAAGGGCGAGAAGACGCCGTACCGCCTCAAGCTGCGCTCGGCGTCGTACAACAACATCCAGGCGCTGATCGAGCTGCTGCCGGGCACGCTGGTGGCGGACATGGTGGCGATCCTGGGCTCGCTGTTCTTCGTCGTCGGCGACATCGACAAGTAGCCGAAAGCGCCTCCGGCGCGGCTAGCGGAGGACCGCCTCCAGGAAGTCGGAGCCGATCCGGGCGACGGCCGCCACGTCGAGCTGGTGCATGACGTAGCGGCCCCGGCGGCGGGTGGAGAGCAGCCCCGCCTTCTTCAGCACCGCCAGGTGCCGGGAGACCTCGGGCGCGGTGATGCCGTACGCGTCGGCCAGCTCGTTCGTCGTGTACGACGCCCGGGCCAGGTTGCGGCACAGCCGCATCCGCAGCGGATGGGAGACCGCCTCCAGCCGGAGCTTGACCGTCTCCACGGGCAGGACGCCGGCCAGCTCGCCGGAGCTGACCGGGTACTGGATCACCGGCTGCCAGCCGGGGGCGTACAGCGCGATCAGATGCGGCTGGCCGAAGGCGGTCGGCAGGAACGTCACGCCACTGCCCTGTGCGGTCGTACGGCCCTCCGACAGCTTGTCGACGACGAGCCGGGAGCCGTGGGCGTCCTCCTCCAGCGTCAGGGCCGACGACACGGCCGCGACGGCCTCGGACAGGCCCTTGCGGCGCATCAGCTCCGTCTTGTGACGGGCATCCGTCGCGAGCTGGACATGGACGCGGCCCCAGGTGTCCGCGAAGAACGCCTCGTCGCAGTCCTCCAGGAGACGGCGGATCCACGCGCGCGTGGAGGGCGGATCGGCGAGCATCCGGCGGACGAACGCGGCCTGCCGCGGGCCGCGCGCGGCCGCGAGATCGAGCGCGCGCCGCCGCATCGTCGCGTCGACGAGCGGGGAGGAGCCGCCGCGGTCGTAGAACCCGGCGCAATTGATCTCCAGCGCCGCCGCGACGTACCGCTCGTCGTCCATCCGGTCCAGATCGTCGAGCTCCTCGGCGAGCGTCTCCCGGGGCTGGGCCGGCAGCAGGATGTCCGACAGGGTCGACCGCCACATGAAGTCCGCCTCATGCAGCCGGTCGGCGAGCTCGGGCTTCAGCCCGGCGGCGGTGGTCGTCGTCCAGGCGTGCAGCCGCGCGTGATGCCCCGGCTCGGACAGCGCGTGGAGCGCGGCGCCGAGCTCGGCCAGCGGCGAGGGCCCGAAGACGATCCGCTCCTGCGGCAGTCCGGTGATGTCGATGGTTACGCTCACGCCCCTATGGTGCGGGTCGGAGACGGCCCGGGGGCATGCCATGTGACCAGCCCCGTCGATCGACGGCCGGCCGCGGGTCCGGCCGCCCGCGACCCGTCATACCGCGGCCCACAGCCTGTGGACAGTCACAGAAGTGAGCGAAACGCTGGCGTAGCATGACGAGAAATCGTCCGGTACCCCCCGCGGACTGGAACGGAAGGCCGTCCTCAGCGTGAACGCACCACCAGAACCCCGCCCCGCCCGTCTCACCGTCGGCGTCGTCGGCGCAGGCCGGGTCGGACCCGCACTCGCGGCGTCCCTTCAGCTCGCCGGACACCGTCCGGTCGCCGTCTCCGGGGTCTCCGACGCGTCCGTGCGCCGGGCGGCCGCCCTGCTGCCCGACGTGCCGCTCGTGCCGCCCGCGCAGGTGCTGGAGCGCGCCGACCTGGTGCTGCTGACCGTCCCCGACGACGCCCTGCCCGGGCTGGTCGAGGGGCTCGCCGAGACCGGAGCCGTACGGCCCGGGCAGCTTCTGGTCCACACGTCCGGGCGGTACGGCACCAAGGTCCTGGACCCGGCCCGGCGCGCCGGGGCGCTGCCGCTCGCCCTGCACCCGGCCATGACCTTCACCGGCACCGCCGTGGACGTGCAGCGGCTGGCCGGCTGCTCCTTCGGCGTCACCGCCCCCGACGAGCTGCGGCTCGCCGCCGAGGCGCTCGTCATCGAGATGGGCGGCGAGCCCGAGTGGATCGAGGAAGAGGCCCGCCCGCTCTACCACGCGGCCCTGGCCCTCGGCGCGAACCACCTGGTCACACTCGTCGCCCAGTCCATGGAGCTGCTCCGTACGGCCGGGGTCGCCGCCCCCGACCGGATGCTCGGCCCCCTGCTCGGCGCGGCCCTCGACAACGCGCTGCGCTCCGGCGACGCCGCCCTGACCGGCCCCGTCGCGCGCGGTGACGCCGGTACGGTCGCCGCGCACGTCGCCGAGCTGCGCAAACACGCCCCCGGCACGGTCGCCGGCTATCTCGCGATGGCCCGCACGACCGCGGACCGTGCCCTCGCCCACGGCCTGCTCAAGCCCGAGCTCGCCGAAGACCTGCTGGGAGTCCTCGCGGAGGGGGACGGACGATGAGCCTCGAACCGGTCCGTACGGCGGGCGAGCTGCACGCCCTGCCCACCAGCGGCCCCCGCGCGGTGGTCATGACCATGGGCGCCCTCCACGACGGCCACGCCACCCTCGTACGGGCCGCCCGCACGCACGTCGGTCCCGACGGCTTCGTCGTGGTCACCGTCTTCGTCAACCCGCTCCAGTTCGGCGCGGGCGAGGACCTCGACCGCTACCCCCGCACCCTGGAGGCCGACCTCAAGATCGCCGAGGAGGCCGGCGCCGACGCCGTGTTCGCCCCCTTCGTCGACGAGGTCTACCCCGGCGGGGAACCCCAGGTCCGGATCGCCGCGGGCCCCATGGGCGAGCGCCTCGAAGGCGCCTCCCGCCCCGGCCACTTCGACGGCATGCTCACCGTCGTCGCCAAACTGCTCCACCTCACCCGCCCCGACGTCGCCTTCTTCGGCCAGAAGGACGCCCAGCAGCTCGCGCTGATCCGCCGCATGGTCCGCGACCTCAACTTCCCGGTCGAGATCGTCGGCGTGCCGACCGTCCGGGAGCCCGACGGCCTCGCCCTCTCCAGCCGCAACCGCTACCTGTCCGCGCCCGAGCGCCGCACCGCCCTGGCCCTGTCGGGGGCCCTTTTCGCGGCCCACGACCGGCTCGCCGCCCAGCAGGCCCTGCGCGCGCGTGCCGAGTCCCTGCCCGCCCCGCAGGACCGCGCCGAGGCACTCTCCCGGCTCGGCGAGGCACGCGCCGCCGCCGACGCCCACGCGGTCGCCCAGGCCGGCCCCGGCTGCGCCGACGCCGTGCGGGCCGCCGCCCGCGCCGTCCTCGACGACGCGGCCAAGGCCACGCCGCCGCTCACCCTCGACTACGTCGCCCTGGTCGACCCGGCCGACTTCACCGAGGTCCCCGACGACCACACCGGCGAGGCGATCCTCGCCGTCGCCGCGCGCGTGGGCACGACGCGGCTGATCGACAACCTCCCCCTGACCTTCGGAGCCTCCCAGTGACCGGAATACGGCTGCACGCGCCCGCGCCGGGCTGGGCCATCGACGCCGACGTGGTCGTGGTCGGCTCCGGCGTCGCGGGACTCACCGCCGCCCTTCGCTGCACCGCCGCCGGTCTGCGGACGGTCGTCGTCACCAAGGCGCGCCTCGACGACGGGTCCACCCGCTGGGCCCAGGGCGGCATCGCGGCCGCGCTCGGCGAGGGCGACACCCCCGAGCAGCACCTGGACGACACCCTGGTCGCGGGCGCGGGCCTGTGCGACGAGGGGGCCGTACGGACCCTGGTCACCGAAGGCCCCGACGCCGTCCGCCGCCTCATCGCCACCGGCGCCGACTTCGACAAGGACGCCGGCGGCGCCATCGCCCTCACCCGCGAGGGCGGCCACCACCGGCGCCGGATCGCCCACGCCGGAGGCGACGCCACCGGCGTCGAGATCTCCCGCGCGCTCGTCGAGGCCATCCGCGACCGCGGCGTCCGCACCATCGAGCACGCCCTCGTCCTGGACCTCCTCACCGACGCCGAAGGCCGCACGGCCGGTGTCACCCTGCACGTCATGGGGGAGGGCCAGCACGACGGCGTCGGCGCCGTCCACGCCCCCGCCGTGGTCCTCGCCACGGGCGGCATGGGCCAGGTCTTCTCCGCCACCACCAACCCGTCCGTCTCCACGGGAGACGGCGTCGCGCTCGCCCTGCGCGCCGGGGCCGAGGTCTCCGACCTCGAATTCGTCCAGTTCCACCCGACCGTGCTCTTCCTCGGCGCGGACTCCGAGGGCCAGCAGCCGCTGGTCTCCGAGGCGGTACGGGGCGAGGGCGCCCATCTCGTCGACGCGGACGGCACCCGCTTCATGCTCGGGCAGCACGAGCTCGCCGAGCTCGCCCCCCGCGACATCGTCGCCAAGGCGATCATGCGCCGGATGCGGGAGCAGGGCACCGAGCACATGTACCTCGACGCCCGGCACTTCGGCGCCGAGATGTGGGAGCAGCGCTTCCCGACGATCCTGGCCGCCTGCCGTTCCCACGGCATCGACCCGGTCACCGAACCCGTCCCGGTCGCCCCGGCCGCGCACTACGCCTCGGGCGGCGTCCGTACCGACCTGCACGGCCGGACCACCGTCCCCGGCCTCTACGCCTGCGGCGAGGTCGCCTGCACCGGCGTGCACGGCGCCAACCGCCTCGCCTCCAACTCCCTCCTCGAAGGCCTGGTCTTCGCCGAGCGCATCGCCGAGGACATCACGGCGACCGCCGCCCGGGCCGGCGAGGCGGTCCCGCACCCCGCCCCCGTCACCCTGCCGCTGCCCGACCCGGGCGCCCGCGCCCGTATCCAGCGGATCATGACCACCGGTGCCGGAGTGCTGCGCTCGGCCGAGAGCCTGGCGGCCGCCGCCGAGGCCCTGGAGGCGCTGCACGCGGACGCCGTCGCCGCCGCGGACGACGACCACAAGGCCGCCGAGCCGGGCGTCGAGTCCTGGGAGACGACCAACCTGCTGTGCGTCGCCCGGGTCCTGGTCGCCGCCGCCCGCCGCCGCGAGGAGACCCGCGGCTGCCACTGGCGCGAGGACCACCCCGACCGGGACGACACCGGCTGGCGCCGCCACCTCGTCGTCAGCCTCACCCCGGACCGCGCCCTGGACGTCCGGGCCACCGGCACCCAAGACTTCCCCCCGACAGTCGCCGACGCCCCCCTGGAGCCGTAACCGTGAGCACGCCCGAAGAACGTCCGCGTCCCGTGGACGTACCGCTGATCCAGATCGGCGCCCCGAGCGCCTCCGGCGAGCAGAGCGGCGGCTGCGGCGACGGCTGCGGCTGCGGCGGCGGCGACGAGGTCTACGAGTGCGGGCTCGACCCGGCCCTCGCCCAGCTCCTCGCCGACGCCGGCCTCGACCCCGTCCAGGTCGAGGACATCGCGCACCTCGCCATCGAGGAGGACCTCGACGGCGGCGTCGACGTCACCACCGTCGCGACCGTTCCCGAGGACGCCGTCGCCACCGCCGACTTCACCGCCCGCGAAGCGGGCGTGGTGGCCGGTCTGCGGGTCGCCGAGGCCGTCCTGTCCATCGTCTGCACGGAAGCCTTCGAGGTGGAGCGGCACGTCGAGGACGGCGCGCGCGTGGAGCCCGGACAGAAGCTGCTGTCCGTCACGGCCCGCACCCGCGACCTGCTCACCGGCGAGCGCAGCGCCCTGAACATCCTGGGCCGCCTCTCCGGCATCGCCACCGCCACGCGCGCGTGGGCCGACGCCCTCGAAGGCACCGGAGCCAAGGTCCGCGACACCCGCAAGACCACCCCAGGCCTGCGCGCCCTGGAGAAGTACGCCGTGCGCTGCGGCGGCGGCGTCAACCACCGCATGTCGCTCTCCGACGCCGCCCTGGTCAAGGACAACCACGTGGTGGCCGCGGGCGGCGTCGCGCAGGCCTTCAAGGCCGTACGGGAGCAGTTCCCCGGCGTGCCGATCGAGGTCGAGGTCGACACCCTGCACCAGGTCCGCGACGTCCTCGACGCGGGCGCCGACCTGATCCTCCTGGACAACTTCACCCCCATGGAGACCGAGGAGGCGGTGGCCCTGGTGGCCGGCCGCGCCGCCCTGGAATCCTCGGGCCGCCTCACCCTGGAGAACGCGGCCGCCTACGCCGCGACCGGGGTGGACTACCTCGCCGTCGGCGCGCTCACCCACTCCGCCAAGGTCCTGGACATCGGCCTCGACCTGCGTGAGGCGAACGAGGCGGACGCCTGATGCTGCTCACCATCGACGTCGGCAACACCCACACCGTCCTCGGACTCTTCGACGGCGAGGAGATCGTCGAACACTGGCGTATCTCCACGGATCCGCGCCGCACCGCCGACGAGATGGCGGTCCTGCTCCAGGGCCTGATGGGCATGCACCCCCTGCTCGGCATGGAGCTGGGCGACGGCATCGAGGGCATCTCGATCTGCTCGACCGTCCCCTCGGTCCTGCACGAGCTGCGCGAGGTGACCCGGCGGTACTACGGCGACGTGCCGGCGGTGCTGGTGGAGCCCGGCATCAAGACGGGCGTGCCGGTCCTGACGGACAACCCCAAGGAGGTAGGCGCGGACCGCGTGATCAACGCGGCCGCGGCGGTCGAGCTCTACGGCGGCCCGGCGATCGTCGTGGACTTCGGTACGGCGACGACGTACGACGCGGTCACCGCGCGCGGTGAGTATGCGGGCGGCGCGATCGCCCCCGGTATCGAGATCTCCGTCGAGGCCCTGGGCGTCCGCGGCGCCCAGCTCCGCAAGATCGAGCTGGCCCGCCCGCGCAGCGTGATCGGCAAGAACACGGTCGAGGCGATGCAGGCGGGCATCGTCTTCGGCTTCGCCGGCCAGGTCGACGGCGTGGTCGCGCGCATGAAGCGCGAACTGACGGGCCCCGGCGGCGACCCCTCCGACGTCACGGTGATCGCGACCGGCGGCCTGGCGCCGATGGTCCTCGGCGAATCCACCGAGATCGACGAGCACGAGCCCTGGCTGACCCTGATCGGCCTGCGTCTGGTCTACGAACGCAACATCGCCCGCATGTAACGGCCGGCCCCGCGGCGGCCCCCTGATGGCCGGGGGCCGCCCGGGGCCCGGCGGCCCCCGTACACCCGCCCCCGGCAACGCGCCCAGTTCACTCGCCTAAACGAATTTTGTCCGATTAGCGCGTATTGTCGGTCCATGCCCACGCCATACGGATCCCGCGGCGGCATGGCGTTCAGCGCGGACGAGCTGCGTGTGCTCCGACGCGCCCTCGCCATCGCCCTTCACCCGACCCCCCTCGCCGTCGAGGAGGTCCAGGACTGCCTGAGTCTCGCCGACTCCGTGGACGAAGCCGTACGCGAGGCCGGGCGGCTGCGCGCGTTCCTGGTCGACGATCTGGCGCGCTACCGCTCAGCCCTGCCCGGCTCCGCCACCGGCTACCTGGAACTCCTCCAGGACGCCCTGGCGGCCGGCTACGACCCCGGCGCCGAGGATCTCGCCGCCCTGCGCACCCTGCGCGCCACCCCCGCCGGGGCGCTGCTCCTCGACCGCTGCTGGGGCCTCGCCGAGCAGTCCGTACGCGCCCGCCTCGCCAGGACGCCCGCGCCGCGCACCCGGCTGCTCGCCCTCCCCGGCGGCCGCTGCGCCGACGGGAAGCCCAAGCCCGCGCCGAAGGAGCCCGCCCCCAAGCAGCCCGCCCCCGCCGAGCGCCCCGTCCCCAAGCCCTCCGAGGTCTTTCCGCCACGCCGACGCCCCGTGCCGCCCCCGTCCGAGCAACTCGCCGCCGGATAGCTACTCTGGACGGCATGGAATACCTCTCCGCGCTCCTGCCCCCCGTCGTGATGGCCGTGTTCTTCATCGGCCTCGTCGTGACGATCGTCAAGAGCCAGGGCGGACCCAACAAGGCCAAGGAGGACGCCGCCGTGGACGCGGCGCTCGCCCGCGCCGAGGCCGCCCGCCAGGCCGACGGCACCACCACCCCGTAGGGCCGGCCGCCGCCCGCACGGGCCGCCCCGCACGAAGGACGTACGACTTCATGTCGTACGTCCTTTTTGCGCCGTCTGGCCAGTTCAATAACAGTCCATTCCGAGATCGCCCACTATGGTGGCGCTGTGCCCCGTCAATTGGGAGAGCTCGAAGACGCCGTCATGTCCCGCGTGTGGCAATGGAACCGCCCGGTGACCGTCCGGGAAGTCCTGGAGGATCTGCAGCAGGAACGGTCCATCGCCTACACGACGGTCATGACGGTAATGGACAATCTCCATCAGAAGGGCTGGGTGCGCCGGGAAGTCGACGGCCGCGCCTATCGATATACCGCGGTCTCCACACGCGCCGCCTACGCGGCCGCTCTCATGAACGAGGCCTGGGCGCAGAGCGACAACCCCGCCGCCGCCCTTGTCGCCTTCTTCGGCATGATGTCGCCCGAGCAGCGGGTGGCACTTCAGGACGCCGTCCGCATGGTCCAGCTCGACGACCCGCAACCCGGCCCGGAAGCGGAAGGCACACCGGAACGGACCCGGGAAGAGCCCCCGGAAGAGGCCGGAGAACAGGCCGCCGACGAGGGTCCGGAGCCGGGGCGATAGCGTCCCCCCATGTCGTCCACCGCGCCTCCGTCCCCGACCCCGAATCCCGCGCCAAAAGCCGTGACCGTACGCCGCGCCCGTACCGGCGATGTCGCGGCCGTCCGCCGACTCGTCGACCCGTACGTCACCGCGGGCATCCTGCTCGACAAAGCGACGGTCACGCTTTATGAGGACATCCAGGAGTTCTGGGTCGCGGAACGGGACGAGGACGGTGTGGTCGTCGGCTGCGGCGCACTCCATGTGATGTGGGAAGACCTCGCGGAAGTCCGTACGCTCGCGGTCGATCCCGACTTCAAGGGCGCAGGCGTCGGCCACCAGGTGCTCGACAAGTTGTTGCACACGGCCCGCTGGCTCGGCGTCCGCCGGGTTTTCTGCCTCACCTTCGAAGTCGACTTCTTCGCGAAGCACGGCTTCGTCGAGATCGGCGAGACTCCGGTCGACGGAGATGTCTACAGCGAGCTGCTGCGTTCCTATGACGAGGGCGTCGCGGAGTTCCTCGGTCTCGAACGAGTGAAGCCGAACACCTTGGGCAACAGCCGGATGCTTCTGCACCTGTGATCGTAACGATCGCCCGGAACCCTATGTCCGAATCGCGCACGTTTCCCGCGCTGCCGGGGATCTGAACCTCTCCCAGGGGTTTGTGTTTTCCAGAGAAAAGCGGTTTCCTTTCCGCGTACTGCATTTTCGATGAAAGGAAATCCGGTGGCACAGAAGGTTCAGGTCCTTCTTGTCGACGACCTCGACGGCGGCGAGGCGGACGAGACCGTGACGTTCGCTCTGGACGGCAAGACCTACGAGATCGACCTCACCACCGCCAACGCGGACAAGCTCCGCGGCCTGCTCGAGCCGTACACCAAGAGCGGTCGCCGTACCGGCGGCCGGTCCGCCGCCGGCCGTGGCAAGGGCCGCAGTGTCGCCGCCTCCGGCGGGAACAAGGACACCGCGGAAATCCGCGCCTGGGCCAAGGCGAACGGTTTTGAGGTCAATGACCGCGGCCGCGTCCCCGCGACCGTCCGCGAGGCCTACGAGAAGGCCAACGGCTGAGTCCGCAGCAGCCGGGCCCGGTGGCATTCCGTCGCCGCCGTGTCCACGAGTCGTACGAGACCGGAGCCGGCGCCCCCCACCGCGGGCAGAGCCGGCAGTGACGACTCGACCTCGCGCCCGGGCTCGGGGGGCCGCAGCCATACGGCGGCCCCCTGCGGGCCGGCGCCGCTCCATCCTGGGGGAACAGGGGCGGTGATCCGGCCGCCCGCGCCGAGGACCATGAGGTCGAGGGCGATGCCGCCCCACTCGAGCCAGTCGAGCAGCCCCGGCAGCTCCTCGGCGCTCCCCGCCGCCACCAGCAGCCGCATACGGGGCCCCATGAGGGCCACCGGGCCCGTGCCGCCCATCCGCCGCAGCACGGCGTAGCCGGCCACCGCGGGCAGCTCCAGGACGTCGAAACGCCGTCCGGTGGGCAGCAGCACCGGGGAGCCCGCCGCCCCGCCCTCCGTGGCCCAGCCGAGCTCGTCCTCGTACCAGCGTGCGATGTCTCCGACAGCTCCTTCGAGCCGTTGAAGCGGTGTCCGGGGGAGCGGGACGGTGAGAGCCATGCCGGGAAAACTCCGGCGGCCCATCGCCGGTTACGCGGGTGGTAACTCTCCGTCCTTCGTCGTGTGCGCAGAGTGTCCGGCATGGGGGCGTACGGGTGTATTCGTGAGCGCAAGGATGTTCGCCCGTAGCGGAGGGAACGGGGGAATGCCGCATGGAGTGTCAGTGCGAGCGGGTAAGACATTCCTAGTGGGGAGGGGCGACACGCAGGCCTTGACGTCTCACGTTCGCCATCGGCGTACAGATGGCACGGGTAACCGCTTGGCCTGCGGGAACATCGTCTCGCACCATCGAGTTGGAGCAGTTGTCGGCGTTCGGGGTCAGGAGGCCAAGGACGGTGTCGGCAGTTGGAATGAGCGGTCCCTGCTTGCGGGACTAAGCTGCGGAAGGACAGGGAGGGGATCGACCCCTAACTGACTGACCGCTCTGAGGAGCGATTAACGATGTTCGAGAGGTTCACCGACCGCGCGCGGCGGGTTGTCGTCCTGGCTCAGGAAGAAGCCCGGATGCTCAACCACAACTACATCGGCACCGAGCACATCCTCCTGGGCCTTATCCATGAGGGTGAGGGTGTCGCCGCTAAGGCCCTGGAGAGCCTCGGGATTTCGCTCGAGGCGGTCCGCCAGCAGGTGGAGGAGATCATCGGCCAGGGCCAGCAGGCCCCGTCCGGGCACATCCCCTTCACCCCTCGTGCCAAGAAGGTCCTGGAGCTGTCGCTCCGCGAGGCCCTTCAGCTGGGCCACAACTACATCGGCACGGAGCACATCCTGCTCGGCCTGATCCGCGAGGGCGAGGGCGTCGCCGCCCAGGTCCTCGTGAAGCTCGGCGCCGATCTCAACCGGGTGCGGCAGCAGGTCATCCAGCTGCTCTCCGGCTACCAGGGCAAGGAAGCCGCCACCGCGGGCGGCCCTGCCGAGGGCACGCCCTCGACGTCCCTGGTCCTCGACCAGTTCGGCCGGAACCTCACCCAGGCCGCTCGTGAGTCCAAGCTCGACCCGGTCATCGGGCGCGAGAAGGAGATCGAGCGGGTCATGCAGGTGCTGTCCCGCCGGACCAAGAACAACCCCGTGCTCATCGGCGAGCCCGGCGTCGGCAAGACCGCCGTCGTCGAGGGCCTGGCGCAGGCCATCGTCAAGGGCGAGGTGCCCGAGACCCTCAAGGACAAGCACCTCTACACCCTCGACCTGGGCGCGCTGGTCGCCGGCTCCCGCTACCGCGGTGACTTTGAGGAGCGCCTGAAGAAGGTCCTCAAGGAGATCCGCACCCGCGGCGACATCATCCTGTTCATCGACGAGCTCCACACCCTCGTGGGTGCGGGCGCCGCCGAGGGCGCGATCGACGCGGCTTCCATCCTGAAGCCGATGCTCGCGCGCGGTGAGCTCCAGACCATCGGTGCCACCACGCTCGACGAGTACCGCAAGTACCTGGAGAAGGACGCCGCGCTGGAGCGCCGCTTCCAGCCGATCCAGGTCGCCGAGCCGTCGCTGCCGCACACGATCGAGATCCTCAAGGGTCTGCGCGACCGGTACGAGGCCCACCACCGGGTCTCCATCACGGACGAGGCCCTCGTCCAGGCCGCGACCCTGGCGGACCGCTACATCTCCGACCGCTTCCTGCCGGACAAGGCGATCGACCTGATCGACGAGGCCGGATCCCGGATGCGCATCCGCCGGATGACCGCGCCGCCGGACCTCCGCGAGTTCGACGAGAAGATCGCCGGCGTCCGCCGGGACAAGGAGTCCGCGATCGACTCCCAGGACTTCGAGAAGGCGGCGTCTCTCCGCGACAAGGAGAAGCAGCTGCTGGCGGCGAAGGCCAAGCGGGAGAAGGAGTGGAAGGCCGGCGACATGGACGTCGTCGCCGAGGTCGACGGCGAGCTGATCGCCGAGGTCCTCGCGACCGCCACCGGCATCCCGGTCTTCAAGCTGACCGAGGAGGAGTCCTCGCGACTGCTCCGCATGGAGGACGAGCTCCACAAGCGCGTCATCGGCCAGAAGGACGCGGTCATCGCGCTCTCCAAGGCCATCCGCCGTACGCGGGCCGGTCTGAAGGACCCGAAGCGCCCCGGTGGCTCGTTCATCTTCGCCGGCCCGTCCGGTGTCGGTAAGACCGAGCTGTCCAAGTCGCTCGCCGAATTCCTCTTCGGCGACGAGGACGCGATGATCTCGCTCGACATGTCGGAGTTCAGCGAGAAGCACACGGTTTCCCGCCTCTTCGGTTCCCCGCCCGGATACGTGGGTTACGAAGAGGGCGGCCAGCTCACCGAGAAGGTGCGCCGCAAGCCGTTCTCCGTCGTCCTCTTCGACGAGGTCGAGAAGGCCCACCCCGATATCTTCAATTCCCTGCTCCAGATTCTGGAAGACGGTCGTCTGACCGACTCCCAGGGCCGGGTCGTGGACTTCAAGAACACGGTCATCATCATGACGACCAACCTCGGGACCCGGGACATCTCGAAGGGCTTCAACCTGGGCTTCGCCGCCCAGGGCGACACGAAGTCCAACTACGAGCGGATGAAGAACAAGGTCAGCGACGAGCTGAAGCAGCACTTCCGCCCCGAGTTCCTCAACCGTGTGGACGACGTCATCGTCTTCCCGCAGCTGACGCAGGACGACATCCTCCAGATCGTCGACCTGATGATCAACCGGGTGGACGAGCGCCTCAAGGACCGCGACATGGGCCTCGAGCTCAGCCAGTCCGCCAAGGAACTGCTCGCCAAGAAGGGCTACGACCCGGTGCTGGGCGCCCGTCCGCTGCGTCGGACGATCCAGCGCGAGGTCGAGGACACCCTCTCCGAGAAGATCCTCTTCGGCGAGCTGCGCCCCGGCCACATCGTGGTCGTGGACACCGAGGGCGAGGGCGAGGAGAAGAAGTTCACCTTCCGCGGCGAGGAGAAGTCGGCGCTGCCCGACGTCCCGCCGATCGAGCAGGCGGCCGGCGGTGGCGGGCCGAACCTCTCGAAGGACGCGTAAGCGCCTGAAGGGCCAGGACTGAAGAAAGGGGCTGCCCCGGACCGTGTGAAACGGTCCGGGGCAGCCCCTTTCCCCGTACGACGTGCAGCTAGGCGTGCAGGGTGAGGCGGTCGCCGAGCGCCTCACGGCCGAGCACCTGCCGTTTGTTCAGGCCCCACACGGTCACCCGCAGCTCCGACAGGTCCCGCAGCGGGGTGAGGTCGAGCCGGTCCGCGGGGACCAGCGGGGCGAGGAGAGTGAGCGCGCGCAGCTTCGGGATGGCGGCGATCGCCGCCACATCGTCCCGGGTCACCCGCATGATCTGCAGATCCAGTGACTCCAGCTCCGTCAGCTCCGACAGCGGCGACAGGTCCCCCAGCCCCTGACATCTGCGCAGCACCAGCCGCCGCAGCCCCGCGCCGCAACCCCGCAGAAATCCGAGGTCCTTCAGGAGCCCGTTGACGCTCACGACGAGGGAGGCGAGCCGCCGCCGGGACAGCGCCGCGTCGAGATCGCCGCCGGAGAAGTCCCCTGCCACATCCAGATGCACAGCATCCGGCAGCAGCTCCAGCAGGCCCAGCCTCTCGTGGCCGTTGACGAACACCGGCGCCTCACCCAGATCGATCCGGCTCAGGACCTCGTCCACGTACGCCCGCGCCGGATACCGGTGCCAGCCCCGGGCGAGCGGGAACGCGTCGCCCGGCTCGGTGAAGGCCCCGGCGTACGGCACGGCGGCGGCGCCGCCGATCTCGTTGATCAGCTCGATCACCTGGATCCGCGAGTCCCCGGTCAGCCGTGCCGGCGACGGCAGGATCGGCAGCACGTACGCGCCGAGCCGGGCCAGATCCTGGAGCTGGCTGGGGTTGCGGTGCGGGACGACGGACCGGACGGCCTTGCGTACGCGGTCATGGGTGGCGCCGTCCAGCCAGGCCGCGTGCTGCGCGCACAGGGCCGCCAGGACGTAGAGACTGGTCCGTACGGAACGGTCCCGGGTCGCCGCGCCGGAGGCGAGCAGCCCGTCGACGAGCTGCGGGAGTTCGCGCCGCGAGCAGTGCCCGGCGGCCAGTAACAGCACGTCGTGCCACTGCTGCTCGTAGGTGTGCCGCAGCAGTTCGTTCAGCAGGTCGTCCTCGATGAACTCCTTGGCCGCCAGGAAGTCCTGGAAGGTCCGGTGCACGAACTGGAAGACGTCCTCCGTCCGGGGCTGGAGCAGTCCGCTGCGGTTGAGCAGATGCGTCAGGATCGCCTCCGCGTCCCCCTGGGCCCGCACCCGCGGCATCCCGGCCAGGCCACGCTCCAGCTGATGCAGCGCCTGCTCCCGGGTGAACTCGGTCTGCCCGCCCCGCACCAGCCACACCGCGATCCGCTGGAGCAGCTGCTGATGCTCCTCCACGCTCATCGTGATGCCGTCGGGGGAGGTGATGCGGCGCCGCTTGTCGCGCTCGCCGAGCAGCATCTGCAGCGCCGACTCGTACAGCGCCCAGCGGGTCTCCGGCAGGAAGCCCTGCCGCAGCCGGTGCAGGGCGCAGATGACCGCGCAGAGCAGCGGGGTGCGGCCCAGGTCGGACAGGCTGGGATTGCGGCGGAACTGCTGGATGAGATCGTGCTCCAGCGCCTCCAGGTCCTCGTCCTCGTCGGGGTCGAGCCGCCCCGCCTCGTGCCAGGCCCGGATGAACGCCCGGATGTCCGCGTCCCGCATCGGCAGCAGCGTCAGCTCCTCGAAGCCCTGCGCCGCCAGCCATTCCGGTTCGACGGCGAGCGGCCGTACGGTCGCCACGCACCGGGTCCGCGGGAAGCGGTCCAGCAGACTGGCCAGCCAGGCGTGCGCGGCCTCCCGGTCCTCCCGTGGCACCTCGTCGAGCCCGTCGACGAGCAGCAGCCCCCGCCCGCCGGCCAGCACGCGCCCCGCCCAGCCGTCAGGTGCGGCGTCCACCATCAGCCGTGCGGCGGCGGGCAGTTCGGCGGGTGAGGGGAACGCACCGCCCTCGGCGCGCAGCGTCCGCATCGGTACGACGAACGGCACGAGCCCGTTGAGCTCGGCGAGCTCCGGCCCGAGCGTCCCGGCGGCGGCGTGCGCGGCCAGCCACCACACCAGGGTCGTCTTCCCGGCGCCCGCGTCACCGCGCAGCAGCACGCGCGGGCGGGTGGCGAGCAGGTCGTCGACACGGGAGGGACCGGAGGCGGACTCGCCTTTGGAGGTGGCCTCCAGGGAGAGGTAGGCGGTGTCGAGATCCCACTCGGAGGCGCGTTTGCCGAGCTCGTCCAGGCCGAAGATCTTGGTGCGGCGGTAGGCGGCGGCGAGGGCGTCGGCGTACTCCTCCTCGTAGCGGGAGTCGCCGGGGTGGAGGTCGGTGACGTATCTCAGCGTGGTCGAAGCGATGACCGGAACGACCCGGCGGAACTCCTCGTGGGCGACGATCGCGGTGAGCGGTACGCACTCCACCCGGCGGTGGCCCCGGCCCCGCGGGACCTCCTTGGCTATGCCGATGAGCTTGTCGTCGGCGAAGAGCGGCGCGCCGGACAGGCCGGCGAGGGGCGACTCAGGCCCCTCCTGCTCCGGCACCGCGGGCCGGTCGAGCTCCATGACGAGGGTGCGCCGGACGAGCCCGGCGGCGGGGAGCACGGTGCCGGTGTACTGGTCGAGCTCCAGGCGGTTGCGCTCGTACCGCTGGATCTGGGGGAAGCCCAGGATCTGGCAGCCGGGCAGCGGCCGGTCGGTGGCGACGGCGCCCGGTTGGGCGAACCGCGCCGAGTTCAGCTGGTCCACCAGGAGAAGCGCCGCGTCGAGCCGATCGTTCCGCCAGACGACCTGGCAACGGAGAGGGCTTCTCTCGCCGGGGACGGCGATGTAGGGCGTGAGGCTCTGCCCCAGCACATGCGCACAGGTCACGATGTGTCTGAAGCCGATGAACACCCCCGTGCCTTGGCGCTCGCCGAGGACGGCGACGACGCTCCGCGTGAGCTCGCCCGCCCTCAACGGCCGAAGCCCGAGATGTCGGCGTCCTCGTCGTTGCCCACGAGCCAGGAACCACCCGTGCGGGTGTCCTTCGGCGTGAGGGTGAAGGAGACGCGGTGCGTCTGGCCGCTCGTACGGGACCCGTCCGCGCCGGCCTCGACGACCCAGGCCTTGACCTTGCCGCCCGCCTTCACCTCCTTGCGGAGCTCGATGGTGAACTCCATGTCGATGTCGCCCACTTCGAAGGAGAGCGGCAGGCCGGAGGAGTGGGTGGCGGCCTCGACGAGCTGGTCGCGTACGGAGGCGATGGCGTCGGCGAGTTCGATGCGGTCGATGCTGGTCATGGGGCGGAACGTACCTGGAGGCCGGGGGCACAGGCCCACAATTCAGCCGAGAGATGAGGTCAGTTGTGGACCTCGACGGAGTCGGGAAGCTGGTCGGTGCCGGTGACCAGGGCGTCGTCGGTACGGATCTGCTCCAGCCGGCGCAGAGCCGCCAGGGGGGCGAGGTCGAGCGGGGGCCCGTCGGCGGGCCCGATGACGCCGAAGACCTTGAGCGCCGGGAACGCGTGCACGACGGGGTCCAGGGTGCACTCCATGCCACCGGTGACCAGGGTCAGCCACTCGATGTCCGGCATGCGCCATCCGTCGGAGAAGAACTGGAAGTCCCAGGGGTGCAGGGTGAAGGCTCTGATGTGCGGCAGGGAGGCGATCTCCGCCCAGCGGTCGGCCGTCAGGTCGGCGTCGGTGAGGTCGAGATGCGTCAGCCGCTCGCGGTCACGCAGGCCCAGCACACCGTCCTTGGGCCATCCGGGGAACGCGAGCGAGGTCAGCGACGACGGCAGGTCCTTCGTACTCCAGGCCGCGTCCTCGTCCAGCTGGAGCATCAGGTCGTCCAGCCGGCCGAGGCCGATCAGCGCGCTCAGGTCCGGCCGTTCGCCGACCCTGCGCAGGTTGAGGCCGACCGGGTCGCAGAACGCCAGGAGGGTGGCCACGGCGTCGTCGGAGACATCCTCGCGGATGTCCAGATGGGTCGGGCGCAGCCCCAGACGCTGGATCTCCTCGGCCTGCACGTCAGTGGTGATCGTGTATTCGAGCTCGGCCGGATCGAGCCGGGCCACGATCTCCTCCCCGTACGTCCTCGTCTCGTACCGCGACCACGCCCAGATCAGCTGCGACCGCACCCGCAGCGACGGATGCCCGGTGAAACGCCGCAGGTACGGGAGGGCGGCGTCGACCTTGACGTGGGAGGCCGCGATCACCGCCATCTCCGCCTGCTCGTCCTCCAGCCCCTCCGGTCCTGGCAGCAGCTCCAGCACCGCCCGCCCCGCCGACGCAAGCTCCCGCGCCTCCTCGGCCGTGCGGGGCGGGATGACCTCCGCCGTGCGGTCCAGGATCGCCTGGCGGATCTCGGGGGCGACCTCCGTGGCGTGGTCCAGGGCCGTGGCCGCCACGACCAGGATCCGCAGCTGCGTGCGCCGGTCCTCCGCCGCGTCCGCCGCGGCCAGCAGCTCCCGGAAGATGTCGGCGGCCTCACGCGGGCGGGCGTGGGCCACGCTCATGCGGATGACGTCCTCCCACTGGTCGTCCGCCGCGTGGTCGGTCAGGACCCCGATGTGCCACTCGTCGACCAGCGCCTTCGCCGCCAGATAGTCCTGGAAGGTGCGGTGGACGAAGTCGACCGTGTCCGGGCCCGGGCGGCGCAGCAGGCCGCTGCGGTGCAGGAGGTGGTTGAAGAGGGCGTCGGGGTCGGCGTGGGTGGCGGCTTCCGGGATCGCCGGGATCGCCGCGCGGACGATCGACTCGGCGTGGGAGCGGTCCATCTCGGTGCGGCCGTTGAGGGTGAGCCAGTACGCGAGGCGCTGGACGAGCTGGATCTGCGGGGCCTCGCCGAGGTCGACCCCGTACGGCGTGCCCATGTCCCGCTCCCGGTCGCGGCGCGTGAGCAGCATGGACAGGGCGGCGTCGTACAGCGCCTTGCGACCGCGCGGCAGATAGCCCCGGCGGTCCCGGTGGAGGGCGCAGATGAGCCCGCACATGAGCGGGTTCGTGGCGAGGAGCGCCAGGTCGGGGGAGGTGCGCAGGGCATCGAGGAGGGGCTGTTCGTACGGCTGCGCGTCCGGCCCCGCAGCCTGGTGCCAGCGCTGGACGAAGGCCGTGACCTCCGCGTTCTTCATCGGTGAGAGCGTGAGCTCGGCGAAGCCGTCGGGGGTGAGCCAGTCGTCCCGTACGGCCGAGGGGCGGGAGGTGACCAGCCAGCGGTTGCCGTCGTACGTGGCGAGCAGGTCGCGCAGCCAGCGGCGGGCGCGGTCCCGCTCGGCCTCGGGGACCTCGTCGATGCCGTCGACGAGGATCAGGCCGCGCCCGGCGGTCAGGACCCGGTCGGCCCAGCCGTCCGGCGCGGTCAGCGGGCAATCGACGGCGGACAGGAAGCGGTCAGGGGCGGGCAGGCGCTCGCCGTGCCGGGTGAGCGTACGCAGCGGGAGGACGAAGGGGATCCGGTCGCGGAGGTACTCCATCCCTCCCTCGTGTCCCCCGTCGTGCTTGTCGCGTGTGGCCGAGACGGCGAGCCACTGCACGAGCGTGGTCTTGCCCGAGCCGGCGAGGCCGCGCAGCAGGACGCGGGGGTGGCGGGCGAGGGCCTGGTCGGCGGAGAGGGGGGTGAGGGCGGGGGCGAGGGCACGGAGGGCGCGCACGCGGGCCGGTCCCCGGCCGCCGGGCTGCGCCGCGAGCTGGCCTGCGGCCTGCTCCGCCAGGGCGCGCGCCCTGGCGATATCGGCGCTCTGGTAGTCCCGCGTGCCCGTCGCCTCCAGCGACAGATACGCCACGTCCAGCGGCCAGACGTCCGGTGAGTGGTGCAGATCGATGCCGTAGATGGTGAGGCTGCCGTGCTTCTTGGCGACGTACGCGAGATAGCGGCGCTCGAACTCCGCGTCCCGCGCGTCCGCGCGTGGCGTCCGGGTGATCAGCGCGTCCACCTTGGCGATGAGTTCCGCCTGGTCACGGCTCTGCTCGACCAGGGTGCGGGCGACGAAGGTGGAGCGCTGGGTGAAGAAATGCAGGATGTGCAGGCACGCCCACTCGGTGACGGACTCCAGGTAGAGCGTCGCGTCCTGGGAGAGGCCGTCCGGGGCGGGGCCGGCCGTGCGTAGCCGGCGGGCCAGGTCGCGGTGGCCGAGGCGGACCGCCTGGACGTCGTCCATGTCGAGGTCGCCGAGGGCCAGCAGGGTGCGGGCGAGGGCGTCGATGACGGCCTCGGTCTCGTCGGGCGGGAACGGCCGCTCCGCCCCGGAGCCGCCGCCCGTGGACTCCTTGACCAGGGCGGCTGCCAGGGTGCGCACGTCCCGTTCGGTGAGGGTGCGCTTCTCGCCGCGGAAGGAGACCAGGCGGCTGAGGCGGATGCGGCGGTCGGTGAGGCCCGCCCCCGGGCCGTCCTGGACGAGGAGCCTGCGGACCAGCGGCCCGATGGCGCTGGACGCGAGGCGGGTGCCGATGATCGCTGGATCCATGTCCGTCCCCCCAAGAAGCATGATCGATCCGATCGTCAGCCTAACGAGGGACGGGATTCGAGGGGGCTCGGTTGCGTGACCCAGGTCGCATTGGGGGGTCGTGCGCCGTGACAAGGCGCACAGCCGTTTTGGGGCGTACTAGCCGGAATAGTGGTGGCGTTACCGCCCATTTCGGGACCTTCGGCAGGTCTGGGGCGGGGCCTTCGGGCCGGTGGGGCTCCAGGGGGTGGATTGCCCGTCCCCAGGTCCCTTTCGGGCTTGCCGGACATGGGGTTAAACCCTGGTCCTCATCATGTTTTGTCCGAATTTGAGGACCGCGGTTTCGGTACGTCAAGACCCTGACGACGCCGGAGATCGCTACGACGCTATGTCGTAGATGGGGTCTTTGAGTCGAGATGGGGGCGTGGGTTACCAAGGGATGGCACCACCGCCCGGCGCGCCGCTCGCGTCGGGTCCGCTCTTGTCCGGAGGTCTTTCCCGTATGTCGAAGCGCGCCAACAATTCCGCCCGTACCGCCGTCGCCGCCCTGATCGCCGCCGGCCTGGGTGCAACCGTCGTGGCCGGAGCCGGAAGCGCCTTCGCCGCTGAGAACAAGGCCGCTGTCCCGGCCGTCGCGGCCGGTACGTCCGCCGCCGTCGCCGCCCAGGCCGACGCGCAGGCCGCCGCCGCGGCCGCCAAGGCCGCCCAGCTCAAGACTGCCCAGCTCAAGGCCGCCGTCGCCAAGGCGCAGGCCGCGAAGGCCAAGGCCGCCAAGAAGCCGGCCGCCTGGGTCAAGCCGGTCACCGGCTACACCCTGACCGCCAGCTTCAACCAGGGTGGCGCCATGTGGTCCCACAAGCACTCCGGCCAGGACTTCGCCGTTCCGGTCGGCACCCCGGTCAAGGCCGCCGGCGCCGGCACCGTCGTGAAGGCCGGCCCGAACGGCGGCGGCGACGGCCCCGCGTACGGCAACGCCATCGTCGTGAAGCACGCCAACGGCAAGTACTCGCAGTACGCGCACCTGTCGAAGGTCAACGTGAAGATCGGCCAGAAGGTGAAGACCGGCCAGACGATCGCGCTGTCCGGCAACACCGGCAACTCCTCCGGCCCCCACCTGCACTTCGAGATCCGTACCACCCCGAACTACGGCTCCGCCCTCAACCCGATGGCGTTCCTGCGGGGCGCGGGCGTCTCGATCTGACGCACTGCGTCACTGACGTACGACACGTGATGCGCCTGTTCCGTCAGGCGTGATGGGCCTGCTCGATCAGGCCGAGGGCGACTTCGAGAGCGGCGGCACGCTTCTCCTCGGGGTCGCCCTCGATGTCTTTCATGGCGTACATCGCCGCGTGCAGCGTGAACAGCGCGCTCACGCACCGCACCTGGTCGACCAGCTCCGCGTCCGGCTCCCGCAGGAGCGCCATCATCTGGATCATCCGGTCCTTGAAGGACTCACCGACGCTCAGCTCGCGCACGGTCGCCTGGTTCTCCTGCATGAAGCGGAACAGCGGCTCGGCCCCGGCGAGCGCGGCCTCGTAGCGGCGCAGGACCTCCCGCTTGGTCTCCAGCGTCCGCGGCTCGCCCCGTGCCCAGTCGATCAGCTCGTCCATGGGCCTGGTCAGGTCCTCGAAGAGGCTGATCAGGATGTCTTCCTTGGTCTTGAAGTGGTAGTAGAGCGCGGCCTTCGTGACCTCCAGCCGCTCGGCGATCTCGCGTAGCGAGGTCTTCTCGTAGCCCTGCTCGGCGAAGAGTTCGAGGGCGACGTCCTGGATGCGCTGGCGCGTGTTGCCTCTGACCATGACTGCTCTCCCACAAACTTACTTGACGCCCGGCTAGTTACGCGTCTACCTTCCCCATTGTAGTCAACTAGCCGGTCGGCAAGTAAGCGCTGTGCGGGGTCGTACGCGCGCCAGGGCACCGGCGCACAGGGGAGTGATCACGATGGACGCGACGACAGACACCGGACACGAAGCGAAACGGCCCCACAGTGTGCGGGTGGTCCTCCTCGCGTTGATGATCGCGATGCTGCTCGCCATGCTCGACAACATGATCATCGGCACCGCGATGCCGACCATCGTGGGCGAGCTCGGCGGCCTGGAACACCTCTCCTGGGTGGTCACCGCCTACACCCTGGCCACCGCCGCCTCCACCCCGATCTGGGGCAAGCTCGGCGACATGTACGGCCGCAAGGGCGTCTTCCTCACCTCGATCGCGATCTTCGTGATCGGTTCGGCGCTCAGCGGCATGGCGCAGGACATGGGCCAGCTCATCGGCTTCCGTACCGTCCAGGGCCTGGGCGCGGGCGGCCTCATGGTCGGCGTGATGGCGATCATCGGAGACCTGATACCGCCCCGCGACCGCGGCAAGTACCAGGGCATGATGGCCGGCGTCATGGCCCTCGCCATGATCGGCGGACCGCTCGTCGGCGGCACCATCACCGACCACTGGGGCTGGCGCTGGTCCTTCTACATCAACCTGCCGCTCGGCGCGATCGCCCTCGCCATGGTCACCGCCGTGCTCCACCTGCCGAAGAAGGTGCGCGCGAGCACCCGGATCGACTACCTCGGCGCCACCCTGCTCACCGTCGGCATCACCGCCATCGTGCTGGTCACGACCTGGGGCGGTACGGAGTACGCCTGGGGCTCCGCCCCCATCCTCGGTCTGACCGCCCTCGGCACCGCCGCCCTCGGCGCCTTCCTGTACGTGGAGACCCGCGCGGCCGACCCGATCATGCCGCTGCACATCTTCCGCAACCGCAACTTCTCGCTCATGTCGGTGATCGGCTTCCTCACCGGCTTCGTGATGTTCGGCGCGGTGCTCTTCCTGCCGCTGTTCCAGCAGTCCGTGCAGGGCGCCTCCGCCACCAACTCCGGGCTGCTGCTCCTGCCGATGCTGCTGTCGATGATGGTCGTCTCGCTGATCACCGGCCGGATCACCACCAGCAGCGGCAAGTACAAGATCTTCCCGATCGTCGGCGGCGGCCTGGTGGTCCTCGGGCTGTTCCTCCTCGCCCAGATGGACACCGGCACCTCCCCGCTCACCTCCGGCATCTACATGGCCCTGCTCGGCGCGGGCATGGGCTTCCTGATGCAGATCACCATGCTCGTCGCGCAGAACAGCGTCGAGATGAAGGACATGGGCGTCGCCTCCTCGTCCTCGACCCTCTTCCGCACGCTCGGCTCGTCCTTCGGCGTGGCGCTCATGGGGGCGCTCTTCACCGGCCGGGTGCAGTCGGAGATGGCCGCCCGGGGCGGCGCCGAGCTCACCCAGCAGTCCGCGCAGCTCGACGCGGCGAGCCTGGCGAAGCTCCCGGCCGCGCTGCGCGAGGCGTACCAGTACGCCGTCGCCGCAGGAACGCACTCCGCGTTCCTGCTCGCCGCGGCGGTCGCGGTGATCGGCTTCCTCGCGGCCTTCTTCGTCAAGGAGGTCCCGCTGCGCGGCGCCGGCCCCCAGCCCGCCGCGGGCTCCGCCTCCCCCGAGGCGAAGGTCGCCGAACCGGTCTGACCGGTCCCAGAAGCACGAGCGGCGAGGCCCCCGGTGCCAAGACGGCACCGGGGCCTCGCCCTTCACAGCTGCGCGCTACTCCGGGAACTGGATCATCGGAAAGCTGCCCGTGTTCGTCGGCGCGTGGTCCGGCAGCCACAACACCGCGATCGACCCGCCCGACCGCTCGGCCCCCTCCGGCGCCGCGTTGCGGAACGTCAGCCGCGCCCCGAGCACCCGCGCCTGCCCCGCCGCGATCGTCAGACCCAGCCCGTGGCCGTGCCCGGCCCGGTCGCTCGCACCCGTACGGAACCGGCTCGGGCCTTCCCGCAGCAGCGCCTCAGGGAAGCCCGGGCCGTGATCACGGATCCGTACGACCCGGCCCTCGACGGTGACCTCCACCGGCGGCTTCCCGTGCTTGGCGGCATTGGCGAGCAGATTGCCCAGGATCCGCTCCAGGCGGCGCGGATCGGTGTTCACCCACGACTCGTGGACCACATGGACCACCGCCTCCGGGTCCAGCGCCCGCACCCGCCGCTCGACGAACTCACCCAGCGCGATCTCCTGAAGCTCGGCCCGCTCGGACGCCCCGTCCAGCCGCGCGACCTCCAGCACGTCCTCGACGAGCGTCCGCATCGCCCGCGCCCTGTCCCGTACGAGCTCGGTGGGCCGGCCCGGCGGCAGCAGCTCGGCGGCCGTGAGCAGGCCGGTGACCGGCGTCCGAAGCTCGTGCGCGATGTCCGCGGTGACCCGGCGCTCCGCCTCGATCCGCTCGTGCAGCGCGTCCGTGAGGGCGTCGACCGCCCGCGCCAGCTCGTCGGTCTCGTCCCGTACGACCCCGCCGATGGCGTTGCGGACCCGTACGTCCGTATTGCCCTGCGCGACCTTTCCGGCCGCGGCCGCGGCCTTGCGCAGCCGACGGGAGAGCTGGCCGCCGATGAGCACACCGAGCGCGCAGCCGCCGAAGACGACCGTCACCGAGCCGATGATCAGGGCCCGGTCCAGATCGGCCATGATCTTGGCGCTGCGGTCGGCGAAGGGGATGTGCAGGGACAGGATGTCGCCGTTGGCCAGCGGCACGGCCGCCCACACGTCCGGCGGACCGCCGTCGCCGTGCTCCTGCACGAAGGTGCCGCGCCGATGGTCGCGCATGAGCTCGTCGAGCTCGGGCGGCAGCATCGGATCGTTGAGCTTCGTCCCGAAGCGCGGCTCCTTCGGCTTGGCGGACTCGTACATCCGCTGCGCGAAGAGCAGCCGCTCCATCTGCACCTCGCGCGCGTTCTCCAGCATCGAGACGCGCGCCGCGTTGTGCACCACCAGGCTCAGCGCCACGGCGATCAGCGCGCCCACCGCGGCGATCGCGATCGAGATCTTCCAGCGGACGCCCGTCCGGAGCGCGAACCGCCTCATCCGTCGAGTCCTATGGCCGCGGGTCCCGGGGGAGCGGGGTCATGGGTCAGGATCATGGCTTGAGCTTGTATCCGAAGCCGCGGACCGTCTCGATCCGGTCCTGTCCGATCTTCGTCCGCAGCCGCTGGACATGGACGTCCACGACCCGGGTGTCGCCGCCCCAGCCGTAGTCCCACACCCGCTCAAGGAGCCGGTCACGCGACAGGACGGTGCCCGGGGACGCCGAGAACTCGAGCAGCAGCCGCATCTCGGTCGGCGTCAGCCCCACCGAGGCGCCGCCCTTGCGGACCTCCATGCCCTCGGTGTCGACCTCCAGGTCGCCGAAGACCAGCACCCCGCGCTCGTCCGAGGCCCCCTGCCCGTCGGCACCGCCCGCCGCCCCGCCCGCGTGGCCGAACCGGCGCAGCACGGCCCGGATCCGGGCGACGAGCACCGACCCGTCGAACGGCTTGGTGACGTAGTCGTCGGCGCCCGCCTCCAGGCCGAGGACCACGTCGATGGAGTCGGCGCGCGCCGACAGCATGATCACCGGCACGGTCGACTCGTCCCGGATCCGGCGGCACAGGCTGACCCCGTCCATGCCGGGCAGCATCACGTCCAGGAGCGCGATGTCGGGCTGCCGCTCGCGGAACGACTCAAGACCGGACAGCCCGTCCGGCATCGCGGTCACCGCGAAGCCGTCCCGCTCCAGCGCCAGCTGGGTGGCTTCCCGGATGACGTCGTCGTCCTCGACGAACAGCACATGGGTCTCGGCCATCGCGCGCTCTCAGTTCTCGCTCGGTGCGGCCGTCGACGGGCTGTCGATGCCTCCGTCGCCGACCGCTTTGCTGTAGTCGTTGTGCACCCAGTCGTGCTGGGTGAACCTGCTCCCCGACCAGCGGTACGTGATCACGTCCTCGCCGGAGGGGTACGCCACCGGGTCCCCCTTGGCGTACACCTGCTTGGTCACCACGAGATCGCCCCGGTCGATCGTCGCGTACACCGCCGCGTCCTCGGCCGCGAACACGTTCTTGTACTCACCACCCTCCTCGCGGTACACGTACGTGCCGATCCCGACGGCATCACCGCAGGTCATCACGTTGACCACGACATCGGGCGCGGGCCCGCCGGTCAGATTCCCGTAGGAGGTGTCCACGGGGAAGATGTCCTTCACACACGGCTTCAGATCTGCCTTGACCTGGTCGCTCACCTTGGGGTCGGACTTGATCAGCCGCGCGGCGTCCACCTTCTTGAAGGGGGCCGCGGAGGACGCGGGCGCGGACGGGACGGCCGCCGTCGGCGAGGTCTGGTCGGGCCGGGAGGCCGCGCCCTCGTCACGGGAGCCCGTACCCCCGGTCGAACAGCCGGCCACGAACACGCCGACGGCGACGAGCCCGGCCATTGCCGTGGTGCTCGCCGCCCCGATGCCGCCAAGACGGCGCGCGTCGTGGCGCGCGCCGTCGATGTCGTGTCTGGCCCTCAGGCCGCGCACCGCTCCCGCCACCCTTCGTCACGTCGTCCGCCGGACCGCTCCAGAGCACGGGCGTCGACGGCTCGGCTCTCCAGTTCCTGGCGCAGCCGCGCCAGCGCACGGTGGAGCGTGCTCTTCACCGTACCGGTCGACATTCCGAGCGCGGCGGCGGTCTCCTCGGTGCTCATCTGCTCCCAGTGCCGCAGGACCACCACACTGCGCTGCTTCGGCGCGAGCACCTTCAGCACGTCCATCAGGAGGGCCCGGTCGGCGTGCTGCTCGGTGGCGTCGTCGACGCTCGCGTCGGGCAGCTGCTCGGTGGGCACCTCTTCCAGCTTGCGGGCGCGCCACCACTCGGTCCGCGTATTGATCATCACCCGGCGAAGGTACGCGTCCGCGAGCGACTTGTCCGCTATACCGTCCCAGCGGCCGTACGTCCGCACCAGCGCGGTCTGGAGCAGGTCCTGCGCGTCCACCGGGTCGGGGACGAGGCGCCGGGCGCTGCGCAGCAGGGCCTCCTGCCGCGTGCGTACGTACTCTTCGAACTCGAGCACCTCGCCGTGCGCCATCCGAACCGCCTCCGATCCCCGTGAAACTGCGTGGTCTCTCCTTGCGCCACTGAAGCTACGGAGGTGTTGTCACGAGGTTGTCCGGGGCAGCCGTCGGCGGATGCACGGCTGCCCATCGGTTATGTAACAGCGTTTGTGTCAGATGGTTGCGGACGGTGAAACCCCAGGCCCGGAGGGGTTTTGGGCGGCGCGGACCGGGGGCGGAGGCTCCGTTTCCGGAGGTTCGTGAGCCGGAGTCAGGAGGACGACGCCGGGCGCACGGGTCGGCCCGTCGGCAACCGGTACATGCCCTGCGCCAGCGGCTCCACCAGCCCGTCGGCGACCAGCCCGTCCAGCGCCCTGGCCCGCTGCACCGGATCGGCCCACACGGCGTCCAGCGCCGCCTGGGGTACGGGCGAGGAGGCCTCCCGCAACACGGCCAGGAGCCGGCCGCGGACCTGCCGGTCCGTACCGGCGTAGGTCTGGCCCCGGCGCGGCGGGCCGTCGTGCCCCGGCTTCCCGGCGAGCCGCCAGGCACACCGGGAGGCGATCGGACAGCGCTCACACGCTTCGTTGCGGGCCGTGCACACCAGCGCGCCCAGCTCCATCGACGCCGCGGCCCAGCGCGCCGCCGTCGGCTCGTCGGCGGGCAGCAGCGCACGCGCCAGGCGCCGCTCGGCGGCCGTGGTGGCGTTGGGCGGGTACTGGATACCGGTCGCCGCCCGCGCGAACACCCGGCGCACATTGGTGTCCAGAACGGCGTGCCGCTGCCCGTACGCAAACGAGGCCACGGCCGCCGCCGTGTACTCCCCGATGCCGGGCAGCGCGAGCAGCTGTCCGTGGTCGCTGGGCACGTCGCCGCCGTGCCGCTCCGTTATCGCCACGGCCGCCCCGTGCAGGCGCAGCGCGCGGCGCGGATAGCCGAGCCGGCCCCAGGCGCGGACGGCCTCGCCGGGGGCCTCGGCGGCCAGATCGGCCGGGCGGGGCCAGCGGGCCAGCCACTGCTCGTAGACCGGCAGGACCCGCGCGACCGGGGTCTGCTGGAGCATGAACTCGCTGACCATCACGCCCCAGGCACCCGCCTCGGGGCGCCGCCAGGGCAGGTCACGGGCGTGCTGCTCGAACCACGCCAGCACGGGCGCGTGGAGCAGGGCCGCCGCGTCGGCCTGCGGGACGTCGGGGACATCGGGGGTGGGGACCTCGGCGTCGAGGACATCGGAGGACGCCGGGACAGGGGCTTCGGATGGGGCGTCTGTGGCAGTCATGGCACCTCCGATCCTGACACGTTCAGTCCGACTGGTGGTGTACCTGCTCCCGGCGCACGGAGGCGGCGTGCGCGCGCGCTCCGCGCCCCACGCACCACACCACTGCGCCGTTGCGGCTGGACCGGCAGGCTTCCACGAGCCCCACGGTGGGCTTGGTGAGCAGGCGCATGAAGAGGAACGCGATCAGCGCGCCGAGCACCAGACCGACCGTCACGTCATGCGGGTAGTGCACGCCGACGAAGACCCGGGAGAACGCCATCAGCACCGCCATCACCGCAGCCGGCCAGGCGATCCACCGCCACGAGACGACCAGCGCGAGGGTCACCGCCATGGCGGCGGCTCCGGCGATCGCCGAGTGGTTGCTGGGGAAGGACCAGTCGCCGTACGGCGGGCACTCCACCAACGACGGACCGGCACCCACCACCGCCCGGCACGGACGCTCCTCGTCCACCAGCGACTTGAACGACTCGCTCACCACATAGCCGAAAGCGGTCGCGAGCGGCGCGAGCAGCGCGAGGGCCATGGCGCGGGAATCCAGCGACCGGGCCCTGAACCAGCCGACGACGAACAGCACTCCGAAGAGCAGCAGTCCGGCCTCGGTCCACAGTTCGGCGAGGAACTGGAACCACGAAGGGGTGTCGCGGGCGAAGTCGGTGATGGTGATGTAGAGGTCCTGGCTCATGGTCAAGGACGGTACCTGGCCAGGTCAGAGGCCCACCCGTTGCCTTCGTCGCCACCCGCCCCCGACGAAAGTGGGGGGTGGCGACCGGAGCGAGAGCGGACGGCGGCCCCTCCCGCCCCATCCCTCGGATGTGATCATCGGCAAAACTTGAGGCCTGAGGCGGCATGTGGGGCGGGAGTTGGCCCCGATCTCTCGTAAGGTTTCGTCCGTGGGATCTATGCGCAATCCGGTCGGGCCGCTTCCCTCCTCCATCTACTGGCGACGGAGGGCGGTCGCGCTGTGCCTGGTCGCACTGATGGCCCTGCTCATCGCCTGGGCCGTCGCCTCCCTGCGGGGCGACGGGAGCGGCACCCCCAGCGACGGCGCCAACGGCGCCTCGCCCAAGCCGCCCGCCATCACCCCGGGCCCCTCCTCCTCCGGCCCGGCGATCAGTGAACAGCCCGGCGGACGCGACGAATCGGGCGCGTCCGGCGAGAGCGACGGCGACCCCTCCCAGGGCGGTACGGGCACCGGCACCGACGACGGCAAGAACGGCGACACCGTCGGCAGCGGCACCACCGCCGGCACAGGCGCCGGCCAGCAGGTCCCCGCGAACTCCCCGCTGCCCAACTGCCCGCCCGGCGCCCTGCAGTTGACCCTGCGCACCATGAAGGTCTCCTACGAGCCCGGTGAGCGGCCGCAGTTCCAGCTGGTCGCCCGCAACACCTCGGCCACCACCTGCAAGGCCGACTTCGGGCCCCGCCAGGCGGTCCTGACGATCAGCGACAGCCAGGACGACGACGTCTGGTCCTCGAAGGACTGCCCGCGCACGGCAGCCGGCCTGCTGCTGCGCGTTCCGGCAGGCGGAACGATCACCCACACCGTGGAGTGGGACCGGGCGCGCAGCGCCCCGCAGTGCGCGACGCCGTCGACGCGGCCTGTGGAGCCCGGGACGTACCTCGTCGAGGCGCAGGTGCCCGGCGTGAAGGTGATGCCCGCGTCGTTCACGCTGGCCAAGGACTGACGGCAAGACCGAGGACTGAAACGGCGGAGGCGGCGGGACCCGATGGGGCCCGCCGCCTCCGCCGTACGTACCGCTTGCGGCTACCGCCTACACGTACCGCTCGAGGATCGAGGACTCCGCGAGCCGGGAGAGGCCCTCGCGGACACTGCGGGCCCGCGCCTCGCCCACGCCGTCGACCGTCTGCAGATCGTCGACGCTCGCCGCGAGCAGCTTCTGCAGCCCGCCGAAGTGCTCCACCAGGCGCTCGATGATGGCGCCCGGCAGCCGCGGCACCTTCGCCAGCAGCCGGTAGCCGCGCGGGGAGACCGCAGAGTCCAGCGTCTCGGGAGAGCCGCTGTAGCCCAACGCCTTCGCCACTATGGGCAGTTCCAGCAGCTCGGCATGGGTCAGCGCGTCGAGCTCGGTGAGCGCCTCGGCGACCGTACGGGACCGCTTCGCCGTGGGCTCGGGGACGTAGTCCCGGATGACCAGCTCGCGCTCCGGCTCCACGCCCGCGATCAACTCGTCCAGCTGGAGCGAGAGGAGCCGGCCGTCGGTGCCGAGCTCGACCACGTACTCCGCGATCTCGGTGGCGATCCGGCGCACCATCTCCAGCCGCTGGGCGACGGCGGTCACGTCCCGGACCGTCACCAGGTCCTCGATCTCCAGCGCGGAGAGCGTCCCGGCGACCTCGTCGAGCCGCAGCTTGTACCGCTCCAGGGTGGCGAGGGCCTGGTTGGCGCGCGAGAGGATCGCGGCGGACTCCTCCAGCACCCGGCGCTCGCCGTCCACGTAGAGCGCGATGAGCCGCATCGACTGGGAGACCGAGACGACCGGGAAGCCGCACTGCTTGGAGACCCGGTCCGCGGTGCGGTGGCGGGTGCCGGTCTCCTCCGTGGGGATGGAGGCGTCCGGGACGAGCTGGACACCGGCCCGAAGGATCTTGGTGATGTCCTTGTCGAGGATGAGCGCGCCGTCCAGTTTGCACAGCTCACGCAGCCGGGTCGCGGTGAACTCCACGTCCAGCACAAAGCCGCCCGTGCACATCGATTCGACCGTCTTGTCCATGCCGAGGACGATCAGACCGCCGGTGTTGCCACGGAGGATGCGCTCCAGACCGTCCCGCAGGGACGTGCCGGGAGCGACGGCGCTCAGGGACGCCCGCATCAGCGCTTCGACGCCGGAGCCTCCGCCGGACTTTCCGGGATTTGCTGCCCCGTCCTTGGCTGCCACTGCACTCCTCCGGCTCGTACGGATGGGCGAGACCAGGGCAAAGTCTAGCGACCTGGCTGTCGCGCCGGTGTGGGCAATCGCTGCGCCGCTCCCCGGGCGCCTCCGGGCCGCTCCGCCCGCGGCCCGTCAGCCGAGCGGGTCCGCCTCCCGCGCCGGGGCCCGGCGGCTGCGCGGCAGCACCCGCAGCGCGTCCCCCATGTCCGCCACCTCAAGCACCTTCATGCCCGCCGGGACCTTCCCCGGATCGCTCGGCACAAGGGCGTGGGTGAAGCCGAGGCGGTGCGCCTCCGCGAGGCGCCGCTGCACGCCCGTGACGCGTCTCACCTCGCCCGCGAGGCCCACCTCGCCGATCGCGACCAGGTTCTTCGGCAGCGGGGTGTCGCTCGCGGCGGACGCCAGGGCCAGCGCGATGGCGAGGTCGGCGGCCGGCTCGGAGAGCTTCACCCCGCCCACCGTCGCGCTGTAGATGTCCCGCTTGCCGAGCGCGGTGATCCGGCCCCGCTGCTCCAGGACCGCCAGCATCATCGACACTCGGGAGGTCTCGAGCCCCGAGGTGGTCCGCCGGGGCGAGGGGATCTGCGAATCGACCGTGAGCGCCTGCACCTCGGCCACCAGCGGCCGGCGGCCCTCCAGGGTCACGGTCAGACAGGTGCCGGGCACAGGCTCGGCGCGGCGGGTGAGGAAGAGACCCGAAGGGTCGGTGAGACCGGTGATCCCCTCGTCGTGCAGCTCGAAGCAGCCGACCTCGTCCGTCGCGCCGTAGCGGTTCTTGACGCCGCGCACCAGCCGCAGCCGGGCGTGCCGGTCGCCCTCGAAGTGCAGCACGACATCGACGAGATGCTCAAGGAGACGGGGCCCGGCGATGGCCCCGTCCTTGGTGACATGGCCGACCAGCAGCGTGGACATGCCGCGCTCCTTGGAGGCCCGGATCAGGGCCCCGGCGACCTCGCGCACCTGCGCCATGCCGCCCGGCGCGCCGTCGATCTCCGGAGACGCCACCGTCTGCACCGAGTCCAGGATCAGCAGCGACGGCTTGACCGCGTCCAGGTGCCCCAGCACCGCGGAGAGGTCGGTCTCGGCGGCCAGATAGAGATGGTCGTTCAGCGCGCCGATCCGGTCGGCGCGCAGCCGGACCTGGCTCGCGGACTCCTCGCCGGTCACATAGAGCGTGCGGTGCTCGTCGCCGGCCGCCTTCGCCGCCACGTCGAGCAGCAGCGTGGACTTGCCGACCCCCGGCTCGCCGGCGAGCAGCACCACGGCCCCGGGCACCAGCCCGCCGCCCAGGACCCGGTCCAGCTCGGCCACCCCGGTCGTCCGGGCCGTGGCCTGACGCCCGTCGACCTGGCCGATGGGGACCGCGGCGGTGGAGACACGGCCCGCGGCGGTCGTACGGACAGCGGGCGCGCCGTACTCCTCGACCGTCCCCCAGGCTTGGCACTCAGGGCAACGACCGAGCCACTTGGCGGTCGTCCAGCCGCACTCGGTGCAGCGATAGGACGGCCGGTCCTTGGCGGATTTCGTACGGGCAGCCATGCGGAAACCGTAGCGGTGCCCACTGACAACGCGGCCGCCGCAGCCCGTCCAGGGGGGCGCACAGGGGCGTGCGACGGGCGGCTCGTGTCCCCTTTTGAGGGATACGTTCACCCGTAAGGATTAAAAGTACGCAAGGCGCGCGAAGGGCATGCTGTCCCTTGCCTACCGTCGCCGGGTGACGAGCAGCAGGCTGGAACCCCCCACCCACACCACCGGCGCACACCGGGCGCACCGGCGCGCGCCGCGGTCCGTCTCGGACACCCCCGCCGGCGCCACCGCCTCCGCCCCCTCCTCGACGGAGTCCGACCCGACGCTCCGCCGGCGCCCGCCCGCCCGCTACGAGGCCTACCTCGACGGTCTGTTCACGTACTGCCTCGCGGTGCTCTGCGACCACGACACGGCCACGGCGGTCCTCGGCGACGTCCTCGCCATCGCCGAGCGCCAGCACGGCCGATGTCCCGCCGACGAGGCCGAGCGGAAGGCCTGGCTCTACGCGCTGGCCCGCTGGGCCTGTCTGCGCAGCCTCGGCGAGCAGCGCCGCAAGCGCCAGGGCGCGCACACGGGCCGCCCCGCCGTCGTGCCGCCGACCGCGCCCCCCGTCTCCGAGGAGACCGCCGAGCGCCGCCGCGCCGAACTGGCCCTGCTCGCCTGGCCGGAGGCGGCCGGCACCACCCCCGAACAGCGCGAGGCCCTGGAGCTGGCCGTACGCCACCAGCTCGCCCCCAAGGAGGTCGCCGCCGTCCTCGGCCTCGACCCCCTCGCCGCCCGCGACCTCCTGGCCTCCGCCGCCTGCGAGGTCGAACGCACCCGCGCCGCGCTCGCCGTCGTCGAGACCGGCAGCTGCGCCACCGTCGCCCGCCTCACCGGCGACCATCAGGTCCTGCTCTCGGCCGCCCTGCGCCGTGAACTCGTCCGGCACGTCGACGACTGCCCGCGCTGCCGCCGGGTCGCCGAACGCGCCGGAGCGGGCGGCCCCTGGCCGGGCGCCGGCGTCACCCCGGCCCGGCTGCCGCTCGTCGAGGCGCCGAGGGCGGCCGCGTACGTCGCGATGCTGCACGTGCCACGCGCGCGTGCCGGGGCCCCGCGCTTCGGGCCCGGCGGCTTCCCGATGGACCCCAAGGACCACGCGGCCCGGCGCGACCGGATGCGGGCCCGCGCCGTCACCACCACGGTCGTCGCGGCCGTCGTCGCCGCGCCGGTCCTCGCCCTGTGGGCCGCCTACCGCGGCGCCCCGCTCACCGGCGAGACCCAGGGCGGCTCCCGGGTCACCGCGAGCGAGGTGGAAGAGCCCGCCGGGATGGAGGTCCGCCCGCCCGAGCACTACGAGAACACGGGCAACGCCCGTACGAGACCCGACTCGCGCTTCACCATCGGCGGGCGCACCCCTGACGTCGGCGTGGAGGTGATCAGCACCGGCACGCCCGCCCCGCCCGGCCGCCCCGGGCACGGCCCCGGCCGGCTCATGGTCACCGCGCAGCCGGCCGGCGGCACGACGGCGCTCACCCTCACCGCCTCCGGCGGTGAGCCGGTCGTCTGGACGCTGTGGACGGACGCGCCCTGGCTCGTGGTGAGCCGGACGTCCGGCACGCTGCGGCCCGGCGAGTCCGTGACGGTCCACATCGCCGTGGACCACGCGCGCGAACCGCACGGCCCCTGGAGCGGGCGGGTGGGCGTGGAGCCGGCGGGCGCGGTCGTCGAGATCGGCGGCCATGGCGCGTCGGCGCCGCCCCCCAGCACACCGCCCTCCCCTCAGCCGCCCTCCTCCGAGCCGCCGACCGCGCCGCCGTCGTCCGAGCCGCCGCCGTCCTCGCAGCCCCCCTCGCCGACCCCGACCCCGTCGCAGAGCGCGCCCCCGAGCGACCCGGCGACACCCCCGCCCTCACCGGGCTGAGCCTGAGCGGACCGAGCGGGCCCTGGGGTCAGCGGGTCCGCTGGATCAGCGGGGGTCGGCCGGGTGCGGGGCCACCAGCGGCAGCTGGGACGCCAGCCGTGCCTCGCACAGGCCCACCAGCACCTCGTACGCCTCCTTGCCCATCAGCTCGGTCAGCTCGGGCCGGTAGGTCACGTACACCGGCTCACCCGCGCCGTGCGCGGACGTCGCCGAGGTGCACCACCAGTGCAGGTCATGGCCGCCCGGGCCCCAGCCGCGCCGGTCGTACTCACCGATCGAGATCTGGAGCACCCGGCTGTCGTCGGGGCGGTCGATCCAGTCGTACGTCCGGCGCACCGGCAGCTGCCAGCACACGTCCGGCTTGGTCTCCAGCGGCTCCTGGCCCTCCTTGAGGGCCAGGATGTGCAGCGAGCAGCCCGCGCCGCCCTTGAAGCCGGGCCGGTTCTGGAAGATGCACGAGCCCTCCCAGCGCCGGGTCTGCCGCTCGCCGTCCTCGTCCTTCTGCACCCAGCCGCTGGTGGTGCCGACGTCGTGGAACTGCCACAGGTCCGGGGTGAGCCGCGCCACATGCGAGGCGACCCGCCGCTCGTCGTCCTCGTCGGAGAAGTGGGCGCCCAGCGTGCAGCAGCCGTCGTCGGCCCGGCCGGCCTGGATCCCCTGGCAGCCGCTGCCGAAGATGCACGTCCAACGTGAGGTGAGCCACGTCAGGTCGCAGCGGAAGATCTGCTCGTCGTCGGCCGGGTCCGGGAACTCGACCCACGCGCGCGCGAAATCAAGGCCCTTCTCGTCCGGTTCAAGAGTTTTGCCCTGTTTCTTGGACGTCTTGAGGGGCTTGATGGCCTTGGTTACTTCTTTGTCCGGCTTCGCCTTTTTCGTCTTTGGCACACCACAAGCGTATGCGCGCGGGCGCAGTAGCGTTCCGTCCATGAGACTCGGAGTCCTCGACGTCGGTTCGAACACAGTGCACCTGCTGGTGGTGGACGCCCACCCCGGCGCCCGGCCGCTGCCCGCCCACTCCCACAAGGCGGAGTTGCGCCTCGCCGAACTCCTCGACGCGTCGGGAGCCATCGCCGCCGCCGGGGTCGACCGGCTCATCGCCACCGTGCACGCCGCCCTCCAGGCCGCCGAGGACAAGGGCTGCGAAGAGGTCCTCCCGTTCGCCACCTCCGCCGTCCGCGAGGCCAGCAACGCCGACGCCGTCCTCGCGCGCGTGAAGGACGAGACCGGCGTCGACCTCCAGGTCCTCTCCGGCGAGGAGGAGGCCCGACTCACCTTCCTCGCCGCCCGCCGCTGGTTCGGCTGGTCCGCCGGCAAGCTGCTCCTCCTCGACATCGGCGGCGGCTCCCTGGAGATCGCGTACGGCATCGACGAGGAGCCCGACGCCGCCGTCTCCCTCCCGCTCGGCGCGGGCCGCCTCACCGCCGCCTGGCTGCCCGACGACCCGGCCGACGCGACCGACGTACGCGCCCTGCGCCGCCACGTCCGCGCGCAGATCGCCCGTACGGTCCACGAATTCACCCGCTTCGGACCGCCCGACCATGTCGTGGCCACGTCCAAGACCTTCAAGCAGCTCGCCCGGATCGCCGGCGCACCCGGCTCCGGCGAGGGCCTCTACGTCCAGCGCGAGCTCAGCCGAAAGGACCTGGAGGAATGGGTCCCCAAGCTCTCCGCCATGACCTCCGGCCAGCGCGCCGCCCTCCCCGGCGTCTCCGAGGGCCGCGCCGCCCAGCTGCTCGCCGGGGCGCTGGTCGCCGAAGGCGCGATGGACCTGTTCGGCGTGGAGGAGCTGGAGATCTGCCCCTGGGCGCTGCGCGAGGGCGTCATCCTGCGCCGCCTGGACCACCTCCCGGAGCCGGCGGCCCCGGCGCCGGGCCCGCTGCCGGAGGTGTAGCTGCCGCAGGTGTGGCGTACGGAGATGGGCGACCGGGCCCGTACGGAGAACGGCTGACCGGACCCGTACGGAGCATGTCGGTAGGCACCCGGACGGGGAGTTGCAGGGCCGGGAGGGCCAGGACCGGCCTCCCCCCGCCCCGCGACGGCCCGTACGCTGTCCCTCGTGGCAGAACAGGTGGTGCGCATCCCGGATGCGAAGGTCGCCCTGTCGACCGCCTCGGTCTATCCGGAGTCGACGGCGACGGCCTTCGAGATCGCCGCGCGCCTCGGCTACGACGGCGTCGAGGTCATGGTCTGGACGGACCCCGTCAGCCAGGACATCGAGGCGCTGCGCCGCCTCTCCGACTACCACCAGGTGCCGATCCTGGCCGTCCACGCGCCCTGTCTGCTGATCACCCAGCGCGTCTGGTCGACCGACCCCTGGGTGAAGCTCCAGCGCGCCCAGGCCGCCGCCGAGAAGCTGGGCGCCACCACGGTCGTGGTGCATCCGCCGTTCCGCTGGCAGCGCCAGTACGCGCGTGACTTCGTCTCCGGCATCTGGCGGATGGCCAACGAGACGGACGTACGGTTCGCGGTGGAGAACATGTACCCCTGGCGCTACCGCGATCGCGAGATGCTCGCCTACGCGCCCGAGTGGGACGTCACCAAGGACGACTACCGCCACTACACGATCGACCTCTCCCACACCGCGACCTCCCGCACCGACACCCTCGCCATGCTGGACCGGATGGGCGACCGCCTCGGCCATGTCCACCTCGCCGACGGCAAGGGCTCCGCGAAGGACGAGCACCTGGTCCCGGGCCGCGGCGACCAGCCGTGCGCGGAGGTGCTGGAGCGGCTCGCCCGCCGCGGCTTCGACGGCCATGTGGTGGTCGAGGTCAACACCCGTCGCGCGATGTCTGCCGCCGAACGGGAGGCCGACCTCGCCGAGGCGCTCGCCTTCACCCGGCTGCACCTGGCCTCCGCCGCCGCACCCTCCTCCCCGCCGCGGGTCCCGCGCGCATGACCGATCCGGCGAACGACCCGGCGAGCGATCCGGCACCCCGCCGGCGCGGCCGGCCCGCCCGTTCCGCCGAGGACGCCGGGCCCAGCGCCCGCGAACGGATCCTGGAGGCGGCCCGGGAGCTGTTCGCCGAGCGCGGCTACGACAAGACCTCCGTACGCGGCATCGCCAAGGCCGCCGACGTGGACCCGGCGCTCGTCCACCACTACTTCGGTACGAAGGACGAGGTCTTCGCCGCCGCCATCGAGGTCTCCTTCGAACCCGCCCTGGTCATCCCGACCGTGATCGGCGAAGGCGCCGAGGGCATCGGCGAGCGGCTGGCCCGCTTCTTCCTCTCCGTCTGGGAGAACGAGCAGACCCGGGCGCCGCTGCTCGCGATCATCCGCTCGGCGGTGACCCACGAGACGGCGGCGAAGGTGCTGCGCGGCTTCGTACTGCGGCGGCTGCTGGAACGGGTCGCGGCGGAGCTGGACGTACCCGACCCGGAGTTCCGGGCGGAGCTCGCGGCCTCCCACATGCTCGGGATCGCGATGCTGCGGTACGTCCTGCGGATGGAGCCGCTGGCCTCGGCGGACCCGGAGGCGATCATCGCCCTGGTGGCCCCCACGCTCCAGCGCTACCTCACGGACGCCCCCGCCCCTCCGGCGTGACCGAAAGCTGAACAGCCAGTCCGCCATACGGACATGATGTCCAGATCTTGGAGAGGCGGCGTACGCTCGCTCGTAGGAACACCCGTCACGAGGAGCGAGCGACGATGCCCGAGCTGAGGTCCCGCACTGTCACCCATGGCCGCAACATGGCGGGCGCCCGCGCCCTAATGCGGGCGTCGGGCGTAGCGAGCGAGGACATCGGCAAGCCGATCGTCGCCGTCGCCAACTCGTTCACCGAGTTCGTCCCAGGCCACACGCACCTGGCCCCCGTCGGCCGGATCGTCTCCGACGCCATCCGCGCGGCCGGCGCCGTCCCCCGCGAGTTCAACACCATCGCGGTCGACGACGGCATCGCGATGGGCCACGCCGGCATGCTCTACTCCCTGCCCTCCCGCGACCTGATCGCGGACAGCGTGGAGTACATGGTCGAGGCCCACTGCGCCGACGCCCTGATCTGCATCTCCAACTGCGACAAGATCACCCCCGGCATGCTGATGGCCGCCATGCGCCTCAACATCCCGGTCGTCTTCGTCTCCGGCGGCCCGATGGAGGCCGGCCAGGCCACCCTCGTGGACGGCACCGTCCGCAAGCTCGACCTGATCGACGCCATGGTCGACGCCGCCAACGAGAACGTCTCGGACGCCGACGTGCTCCGCATCGAGGAGAACGCCTGCCCGACCTGCGGCTCCTGTTCCGGCATGTTCACCGCCAACTCGATGAACTGCCTCGCCGAGGCCATCGGCCTGGCCCTGCCCGGCAACGGCTCGGTCCTCGCCACGCACACCGCCCGCCGCGCCCTCTACGAGGACGCCGGCCGCACGGTCGTCGAGATCACCAAGCGCTACTACGAGGGCGGCGACGAGTCCGTCCTGCCGCGCAACATCGCCACCCGCCAGGCCTTCGAGAACGCCATGGCCCTCGACATCGCCATGGGCGGCTCCACCAACACGATCCTGCACCTGCTGGCCGCCGCGCAGGAGGCCGGGCTCGACTACGACCTCACCGACATCGACGAGGTCTCGCGCCGCGTGCCATGCCTGGCGAAGGTCGCGCCGAACGTGGCCCCCGGCGGCACGTACTACATGGAGGACGTGCACCGCGCCGGCGGCATCCCCGCGATCCTGGGCGAGCTGCACCGAGGCGGCCTGCTCAACAAGGACGTGACGACGGTCCACTCCGCCAACCTGGAGGACTGGCTGTCGACGTGGGACGCCCGCTCCGGCACCGCCTCGGCGGAGGCGATGGACCTCTGGCACGCCGCCCCCGGCTGCAAGCGCTCCGCGACCGCCTTCTCCCAGTCCGAGCGCTGGGACACCCTCGACCTCGACCAGGAGGGCGGCTGCATCCGCTCCGTCGAGCACGCGTACTCCAAGGACGGCGGCCTCGCGGTCCTGCGCGGCAACATCGCCGAGGACGGCTGCGTCGTGAAGACGGCGGGCGTCGACGAGTCGATCTGGACCTTCGAGGGCCCGGCGGTCGTGTGCGAGTCCCAGGACGAGGCGGTCGAGAAGATCCTCACCAAGCAGGTCAAGGAGGGCGACGTCGTCGTCATCCGCTACGAGGGCCCGCGCGGCGGCCCCGGCATGCAGGAGATGCTCTACCCCACCTCCTTCCTCAAGGGCCGCGGCCTGGGCAAAACCTGCGCCCTCGTCACCGACGGCCGCTTCTCCGGCGGCACCTCGGGCCTCTCCATCGGCCACGCCTCCCCGGAGGCGGCCTCGGGCGGCACGATCGCCCTGGTCGAGGACGGCGACCGCATCCGCATCGACATCCCCAACCGCTCCATCGAGCTCCTGGTCGACGACACGACCCTGGCGGCCCGCCGCGAGGCGCTGGGCGGCGTCTACGCCCCGAAGAACCGTGAACGCAAGGTCTCGGCGGCGCTGAGGGCGTACGCGGCGATGGCGACAAGCGCAGACAAGGGCGCGGTGCGGGACGTCTCGAAGCTGGGCTGAGCGGGCTGCCGCCCCCTCGCCACCACACTGAGGCGGGCCTCCGGCCCGCCTCAGCGGTTCCGCGCCGCGGCCGGGGGCCGGTCGCCCCCGGTTCGGCCCGCGCCCGGTGCCGCCGCGCCCCGCCGCGCGCAGCCGCCGCACCCGCCCCCGGGGGTCCGGGGGCCTGCCCCCGGTTTCGGGAAGGGGCTGGTGGGGGAGAGGCGCCGCGCAGCGGCCCCCTCGCTCACCACCGCGCCGGATCCGCCGACTCCACCGCGAACACCGACCCGTCCGGCGCCGACCCGAACACCTTCCCGTCCGCCGGCAGCGGCGCCGGCAGCGTCCCCGCGTGGCCCAGGCGGCCGCCCCGCAGCCGCGGGTCCGTCTGGCCGAGCAGGACGCCCCGCGCCGAGTCCACCGCCAGCAGCCGCCCGTCCGCCGCCGAGAAGTACAGGCGGCCCCCGGGCCCGACGGACGGCCGGGACACCCGGCCCGCCGCCGTCTCCAGCTGCCACAGCCGCCGACCGCCCGGCACGTCCGTCTCCACGGCCACCAGCGTGCCGCTACGGGACAGCAGATACACCGCCCCGCCGTCCACCACCGCCTTCGTCTCCGTCATCGGGAACGGCAGCGCCACCCGCGTCACCGCGCGCGTGCCCGGCTCCCGGCGGACGACCGCGACCGCCCGCGCGTCCGGGTCCAGCTCCGTGAGCAGCAGCGCCCCGCCCGGCCCCGTACCCGCCGGGACCAGCGTCCCCGCGAGCCGCTGCTGCCAGGCGATCTCGCCCGTCCGCGCCCGTACCGCCGTGACGAGCGTGTGCCGCTCACCCGCCGCCTCGAAGGCGGTCACCAGACCCGACCCGGCGTCGTACGGCCCGAACCGCGGATCGCCGTGCCCCCGCAGGCCGTGCCGCCACAGCCGCGCGCCCGTCGCCCCGTCCAAGGCCGTCACCTCGCCCGACCGGGACGCCAGCAGCAGCGTGTCCCCGGCCGGATGGACCCCGTCCAGGTGCGCCGAGACGTCCGCGTTCCAGCCGGCCGCACCCGTGCCCGGTGCGTACGTCCGGTACGTACCGTCCTCGGTCACCGTCCCCACCAGCCCACCCGAAAGCACCGGCGCCTGGACCTCCACCCCGGTCCGCCCCGGGTGCGACCACAGCACCCGGCCGCTCGCCGGATCGATCCGGGCCGCCGCGATCCCGCGCGCCGCGCAGTACAGGCCCCCGCCCTCGGAGGGCGCGAAGGAGCAGACGGGCGCCGCGTCGTCCCCGCCCGGCAGAGCGGTCCGCCAGGCGCTGAACGGCTTCGCCGCCGCTGCCTGCCCCGCCCGGTCGGTCCGTCCGGCCGCAGCGTCCCGGCCCGGCACGGCGGCCACCCACACGCCCCCGCCCACGAGCACCGCCAGCGCGGCGGTGACCAGAGGCCAGCGCCGGCGCCGGCGCCGCTGCCGGGGATGCACGCCGTCCGGGCGCGCCCCGTCGGAGGGCTCACCCTGCGCGTCCTCCTGAGGCATCCGCGGCCGCCGCTGCGCCGGTATGAACGCCGCCGCCTCGTACGACGGCGGCAGCAGCGCCGCCATGATCTCGTCCGGCGTCGGCCGCTCCGCCGGCTCCTTCGCCAGGCACCGCCCGACGAGGTCCGCGAGCTCCTCCGGTACGCCCGTCAGGTCCGGCTCGTCGTGCACCACCTGATACGCCACGATGTAGGGGCTGTCCGAGTCGAACGGACCGCGTCCGGTCGCCGCGTGCACCAGCACCGACCCCAGCGCGAACACGTCCGCCGCCGGCCCCACCTGCCGCGGCCGCTGGAACTGCTCGGGCGCCATGTACGGCGGCGACCCGATCAACTTCCCCGTCTCCGTACGCAGATCACTGTCCACCGGCCGTGAGATCCCGAAGTCGATGACCTTCGGCCCGGTGTCGGTCAGCAGGACGTTCCCCGGCTTGAGGTCCCGGTGCACCACCCCGGCCCGGTGGATGTCGCGCAGCGCCTCCGCGAGCCCGGCGGTCAGCCGCCGCAACTCCGCCCGCCCCAGCGGCCCGCTCCGCTTCACCTGCTCGGCGAGCGTCGGCCCCGGCACGTACAGCGTCGCCATCCAGGGCCGTTCCGCCTCCGGATCCGCGTCCACGACCGGCGCCGTGAAGGCCCCGCTCACCCGCCGCGCGGCGGCCACCTCCTGGCGGAAACGCGCTCTGAACTCCGCGTCCGACGCATAGTGTTCGTGCACGATCTTGACTGCGAGCCGCAACCCCGAGGCCGAACGGGCCAGATGGACGACTCCCATCCCGCCGGAGCCGAGACAGGCTTCCAGACGGTATGCGCCAGCGTACTCAGGATCCTCCGCTTCCCGGCCGACGCCGGTACCGCGCAACGGTGGCATAGCCCCACCCCGTATGTTTCCCCGTGTGTTCGTGCGCGTGCACGACGCACGGAGCCTAGTCGATGAGGCCTGAAATCCGGCCAGGGCTTGTTAGCCTGCGCGCGTCGTCCAAACGGGGGAGAAGAAGCATGTCCATCGACGAGAGCACAGGCGCGAGCACCGGGGACCTCACCGCCCAGACCGCCGCCGCCGTCACGCGCTACCCGATCGCACCCGGCTACCGCGTGAACGTCCGCAGCGGCCCCGGCACCCAGTACCGCATCGTGCGCACCCTGCCGCTCGGCGCCACCGTCCCCATCTACTGCCAGCGGCCGGGCGAGCGGATCTCCGGCCCGTACGGCACCACCTCGCTCTGGGACAACATCGCCGACGGCGAGTACGTCTCCGACGCCTATGTGAAGACCGGCAGCGACGGCTACGTCGCCCCGCGCTGCTCCTGACCCCGCGCTCCGGGCTCCGGGGATAATCGAAGCGTGAGCGACGAGCAGAGCACCCCGAACACGCCCCCAGGGCCGCAGCCCGAGGAGATCCGTTTCTTCGGTACGACCTGGGTGAACCACGACAACGGCTACGGCCCGCGCCGGGCCGCCGTCGCCGTCGGCTCGCTCGCCGCCGCCGTCGCCGGCTGCTTCGTACTGCGTTTCGGCTACCAGGGACTGGAGATCGCCGACGTCGGCGGCTTCGTCAACATCCTGGTCGTGGTCATGTTCGCGGTGTGCAGCGCCATCGCGTTCCGCAAGACCTGGGAGGGCTTCGTCCGCCGCCCCGCCGACCCCGCCCGCGAGGAGTCGCTGCGCAGCCTGAAGGCGATCGGTTTCATCGGCTCGCTCCTCGCGTACTTCTTCCGCTCGCTGACCGAGGCGCCCGGCGAGGGGCTGCGGCGCGCCGAGTACGAGACGGCCCTGGAGCGGTACGAGAAGCGCCGGGGGACGCGGACGGGCAACCCGGCGGCCCGCAAGAAGCCCAAGCCGAAGCGGAAGTAGCCGGGCGCACGCGCGCGGGGCAGAAGGGGTACGGGGAAGCATGGCGGACCCGGCCGTGTTCGAGCGGTACCGCAAGCGCCTGTGGGGCACCGCCTACCGCTTCGTCCGCCCGGACGACTCGCCGCGCGAGGGGCTGCTCGCCGGCCGGGTCGCGGCCGTCACCAAGGAGCAGATCGTCCGCTCCACGGTCCGTTTCCCGTCCGCGGTGCGGCTGGTCCCCGGCATCGGCTGACGCGGACCGCGCCCGCGCACCTGCCGCGCGCTCAGGCGACCTGCGGCGCACACCGCATCCCGATGTAGACGCATCCGGTGCCGTCGGGAAGGGTGGAGAACACCACCGGCATCCAGTCCTCGCTGAAGGACGTCCCGGCACCGGACGCGGCGTACACGCTCTGCGACAGCGGGACGAGGTCGCACTCCAGCGGCGGGGAGGCGACGGCCATGCCGTCGACGAACTCGTACCGCAGATGCCGCTCGGTGACCGTGATGACCACGCCTTCGCGGCGGTACGTCCCGGTCAGCGGGGTCATGTCCACCACCGGGGGCCGCTCGGCCGGGGCGAACTGCTCCGGCATCCGCACTCCGGCCACCTCGGCGAGCAGCTCCCGCATCAGCTGCGCGTACAGGGGCCGGGCGCTGCCGCCGTTGGTCAGCAGGGCCACCGCCACACCCGCCTCCGGCACCACCCGCAGGTAGGCGAACTGCCCGACCGAGGATCCGTCGTGCCCGTAGCCCGGGGCGCCGTTCCAGTCGTACAGCGTCCAGCCCAGTCCCCAGCCGTCGGCGCTGACGGTCCACTTGTCCGGTACGTCGATCACGCGCCGCTGCATCTCCGCGACTGCCTCGGCGGCCATCACGCGCGTGCCGTCGGCCGCCAGCCCGCCGTCCAGGTGCATGCGCGCCAGCCGTACGACATCCGCGGCGGAGGCGATGACCCGGGCGCCGGGGCCGCCCGCGCGGGGCATGTAGTCCCAGACCGGCGTGGGTTCGGGGTCCTGTCCCGGCTCGCCGACATGTCCCATCGCGGCGCGGAAGCGCAGTGCCTCCTCGGGCAGCGTCATCGTGTGCGTCAGCCCGAGCGGTTCGAAGAGCCGGGTCCTCAGCGCCTCGTCCCAGGTCTGGCCGGTGATCACCTCGATGACCCGGCCGAGGGTCACATAACCGACGCCGCTGTAGGACATCGTCCCGGGCGGACAGTCCATCGCCGCCTGCTTCGCCGCCTCCACATAGCGGGCGATGCAGTCGTCGCCACGGCCGGTGTCGACGACGAAGTCACAGGTGAGGCCGCTGGTGTGGCTGAGCAGCTGACGGATGGTGATCACCTTGGTGGCCTCCGGGTCGGAGGTGCCGAACTCGGGCAGCACCTCCACCACGGGCGCGTCCAGGTCGAGCTCCCCGGCTCCGGCGAGCTGCATGATCAGCGTCGCCGTGTAGATCTTGGCGACCGACCCGAGCTGGAACACCGAATCCGTCGTCGTCTCCACGCCGGTGCCCCGGTGCAGGACCCCGCTGGCCAGTTCATGGATCTCACCGCCGGTCAGCACGGCAAGCGTGGCGCCGGGGACGTGGTGGGCGGCCCGGAGCTCGTCGAGGCGGCCCTGCCAGCGGTCGAGGTCGAAGGTCATCGCGAGTCTCCCCTGTAGATGCGTTGCGTCCGCCGCGCCTGAACTCGTACGGCGTGCGGTGTGCCGAACACTGTACGAACACCGAACGGTGTTCGCAACCTCGTACGACGCTCACGCTTGACGGTCATTTCTGTTCGCGCGCACTATTCATCACATGATGAATTTCTCGGAACCGCGCCCCGCCGACCCCCACAAAGCCGGCCCCGCCCCCGCCATCGCCGCCCGCGGCCTCACCGTCGTCCGAGGCGACCGCACCGTCCTGCGCGGCCTCGACTTCGACGTACCCCCAGGCCAGATCACCGGCCTCCTCGGCCCATCAGGCTGCGGAAAATCCACCCTCATGCGGGCCGTCGTCGGCACCCAGGCCAAGGTCACCGGCGACCTCCAGGTCCTCGGCCACCCCGCCGGCCACGCCACCCTCCGCTCCCGCATCGGATACGTCACCCAGGCCCCGTCCGTCTACGACGACCTGACCGTCCGACAGAACCTCGACTACTTCGCCGCCGTCCTCCAGCCCGGCCGCGCCCACCGGGACACCCGCCGCACCACCGTCACCCGCGCCATCGCCGACGTCGACCTCACCGACCACGCCGACGCCCTCGCCGGCAACCTCTCCGGCGGCCAACGCAGCCGCGTCTCCCTCGCCGTCGCCCTCCTCGGCACCCCCGAACTCCTCGTCCTCGACGAGCCCACCGTCGGCCTCGACCCCGTCCTGCGCCGCGACCTCTGGAACCTCTTCCACCGCATCGCCGCCGGCGAGACATCAGCCGCCTCCGGGGCGCGGGGCACCACGATCCTCGTCTCCTCCCACGTCATGGACGAGGCCGAACGCTGCCACCGCCTCCTCCTCATGCGCGAAGGCGAGATCCTCGCCGACGACACCCCCGACGCCCTCCGCCACCGCAACGACACCGCCACCGTCGAAGAGGCCTTCCTCCACCTCGTCGACACCGCCAACGCACTCCACGGCACCCGCCCCCGCACCCCCGCCGCCCCCACGGAGAACGTCCGATGACCACCGCCCGCACCCTCGCCACTGCGGCCCGCGTCCTGCGCCAGCTACGCCACGACCCCCGCTCGATCGCGCTGATGATCCTCGTGCCGTGCGTGATGCTCTTCCTGCTCCGCTACGTCTTCGACGGCAGCCCCAGGACCTTCGACTCCATCGGCGCCTCACTCCTCGGCATCTTCCCGCTGATCACGATGTTCCTCGTCACCTCCATCGCCACCCTCCGCGAACGCACCTCCGGCACCCTCGAACGCCTCCTCGCCATGCCACTCGGCAAGGGCGACCTCATCGCCGGCTACGCCCTCGCCTTCGGACTGCTCGCCATCGTCCAGTCCGCCCTCGCCACCGGCCTCGCCCTCTGGGCCCTCGGCCTCGACGTCACCGGCTCCCCCTGGCTCCTGCTCCTGGTCGCCCTCCTCGACGCCCTCCTCGGCACCGCCCTCGGCCTCTTCGTCTCGGCCTTCGCCGCCTCCGAATTCCAAGCCGTCCAGTTCATGCCGGCCGTGATCTTCCCCCAACTCCTCCTCTGCGGCCTCTTCGCACCCCGCGCCACCATGCAGCCCGTCCTGGAAGGCATCTCCAACGCCCTGCCCATGTCGTACGCCGTCGACGGCATGAACGAAGTCCTGCGCCACACCGACGTCACCGCCAACTTCATCCGCGACGTCCTCGTCGTCGCCGCCTGCGCCCTGCTGGTCCTCGCCCTCGGCGCCGCCACCCTCCGCCGCCGCACCGCCTGACCCGTACGCCGACCACGTACCGCCCCTCGGACACCCCACACCACCCGCCCGCCACGGTGCGAGGATGGCGACACGAACCCCCAGCGGCGAGGTGAACAGAGCCATGACCCAGACAGTCGCAGTCCTCGGCACCGGCAAGATCGGCGAAGCCCTCCTCAGCGGCATGATCCGAGCCGGCTGGCGCCCCGCCGACCTCCTCGTCACCGCCCGCCGCACCGAACGCGCCGAAGAACTCCGCGCCCGCTACGGCGTCGAACCGGTCACCAACGCCGAAGCCGCCAAGCGCGCCGACACCCTCATCCTCGCCGTCAAGCCCCAGGACATGGGCAAGCTCCTCGACGAACTCGCCCCCCACGTCGGCGCCGACCGCCTCGTCATCAGCGCCGCCGCCGGAATCCCCACCTCCTTCATCGAGGAACGCCTCACCGCCGGCACCCCCGTCGTCCGCGTCATGCCCAACACCCCCGTCCTCGTGGACGAAGGCATGTCCGTCATCTCCGCGGGCAGCCACGCCACCACCGAACACCTGGCCCACACCGAAGAAATCTTCGGCGGCGTCGGCAAGACCCTCCGCGTCCCCGAAACCCAGCAGGACGCCGCCACCGCCCTCTCCGGCTCCGGCCCCGCCTACTTCTACTTCCTCGTCGAAGCCATGACCGACGCCGGCATCCTCCTCGGCCTGCCCCGCGCCCAGGCCCACGACCTGATCGTCCAGGCCGCCATCGGCGCCGCCGTCATGCTCCGCGACAGCGGCGAACACCCCGTCAAGCTCCGCGAAGCCGTCACCTCCCCGGCCGGCACCACCATCAGCGCCATCCGCGAGCTGGAGAACCACGGCGTACGAGCCGCCCTCATCGCCGCCCTGGAAGCCGCCCGCGACCGCAGCCGCGAGCTCGCCTCCGGCAACGGCTGACCAAGCCGCGCCACCCCCTTCCCCTAGTCGCCCGCCGCGCGGGCTGCGGCAGCGAGGTCACCCGGCGCCGGCACCCCGCCGCCCACCTCGCCACCCGCCCGCGCGACCACCGAGCCGCCTTCCGTCAGCCCACCACCACTCCTTCCGGCGCCGGAACCGCCTCCAGCAGCCCGATCCCCCGATACGCCTGATCCACCACAGGCCGCGCCAACGCCCGAGCCCGCGCAGCCCCTCCCGTAGCACCTGGTCCACATAGCCCGGATCGGCCGCCAGCTCCGCGTGCCGCTCCCGCACCGGCCTCAGCAGCTCCACCACCGCATCGGCCGCGTCCCGCTTCAAAGACCCGTACGACTCATATACACCGGCCAGCTCCTCCGGGTTCCCACCCGAGCACGCGGCGAGAATGTCGAGCAGATTCGCCACCCCCGGACTGCCCTCACGGTCGTACGACACCTCACGCCCGCTGTCGGTCACAGCCCGCATGACCTTCCGCCGCACCACATCGGCCTCGTCCAGCAGATAGACGATCCCCGCCCCGCTCTCGTGCGACTTGCCCATCTTCGACGTCGGATCCTGCAGATCCATCACCCGCGCGGCGACCGCCGGATGCGTCGCCCTCGGCACCGTGAACGTCTGCCCGTACCGCTGGTTGAACCGCACCGCCAGATCCCGCGCCAGCTCCACGTGCTGCGTCTGGTCCTCACCCACCGGCACCTCATCGGTCCGGTACGCCAGGATGTCCGCCGCCATCAGCACGGGATACGTCAGCAGCGACAGCCGCACACTCTCCCCGGCGGCCCGCGCCCGCGCGCCCTTCTCCTTGTACTGGATCATCCGCCGCAGCTCCCCGTCCGTGGCCGTGCACTCCAGTACGTACGAGAGCCGCGCGTGCTCGTCCACATGGCTCTGCACGAAGAGGGTGCACCGCTCGGGGTCGAGCCCCGCCGCCAGAAGCAGCGTCGCCGCCTGCCTGCTGAGCCGCCGCACCCGCGCCGGGTCGTGCTCCACGGTCAGCGCGTGCAGATCCACGACGCTGAACAACGCCTCAGCCTGGTGCTGGTCCACCTCTACCCACCGCCGGACGGCCCCGAGGTAGTTGCCCAGCGTCAGGTGCCCGGTCGGCTTGACCCCACTGAAGATCCGCGCCATCGCGCTCTCCTCTCATCTCCTGGTCGAGGCCGCCGCGACCGACGGCCGACCTCCGGGAGGGAGAAACGCGAACGGCCGCCGAGGGCGGCGGCCGTTGAGTGCATGCGTGTCTGCGGCCGCCGTCAGGCGGCCCACCACTGAAGGGCACAGGCATGCGTAGTCATGCCGCGAGGGTACGCGCCCGGCCCCGGGTTGACACGGGATTACCCCGTCCGTAGTGTTCTCCGGGTTGTCCGACGTGAGCACCGACTCCGGTCGGCCCCGGACAGCCATTCCGCAAGATCCACTTGAAGCGCACGATGCTCTGTTGTCGTGCTGCTTTTTCGTGCGCTTTTGCGAAATGAGGAATCCACGTTCGAAAGATCGTGGGGCTCGGAAGCCCGATTAGCGTCGGGGCCGGGGATTCCGCTAAAGTCTCACTCGTCGGAACGGCCCAACAGCCGGAAAGACAACTCCCGCTGACTGGGAATCAGGCCCGAAAGGATCTGATAGAGTCGGAACCGCCGGAAAGGGAAA